>JAIYCV010000026.1 GCA_027487845.1 Flammeovirgaceae bacterium | reverse complement strand
TTTGTCTTTTCCATAAACAAAAAAAGTTTAGTGAAACCACTTTCACTAAACTCCTTGTAACTATATGATTGTCAATGCCCCCAACGGGGTGTCACCAACTATTTTTCAGTAATATGCCATTCTTAAATACTCTTAAGTGCATCGGGGTTACCAATCAATTTGCTGACCACTTCCCAGTCCTTTTGCTCGTCTTCCTGAATCAAATCTTTATTTGCAAGATGCTTGAGCTTACTATTGAATAAATTGTAAAACCCTTCCTTAGCTTTGCTAAATTCTGTACCAGTAAACTCAACTCTAAAGTCTGGGAACGATAATGTAAAGCCAGTGCTTGAATCGAAGTTTACAGTAATAATGATTTCCTCAATAAGAATAATTGCGGCATCATTTGAAGGCTCAATAATATTTGTTTTGATATCGAATTCACAGGCTTTCAATTGTTCTCTAATAATTGTCTTTCGACTTACTTTTCCACTTTGAAGATTTCTTGTGTGAGTAATTGAACTTTCCAATTGCCCAATATCTTCTTGCGTAATTGGTTTAGTTGTTATCAGTCTCTTTTTCTGTTTGTTAACTATACGTCCAGCAAATTTCTTGTCAAATGTATCAGGGTCGTAGTAGCCAATTTTATAAGACGTATTGTTTGCCTTAATCCTAGTTAAGGGTCTGAATATTTCGTTAACTTCTTCGTCAGCGTAATTCTGTTTGATTAAATTAATATCTTCATCTGATAAGGGATTTGAGAAAATCTCAGTATGAAACTTGGCAACAACATTTGCTTTTAGGTCTAACAATTCTTTCCTCTCATTCTCATGTGTGAGGAAATCATTTGCAATCGAAAATTTGAAGCTCCCATAGGCAGAACTTGTAACCAAAGGATTTACCATTTTTTCTAAGTCCTTAGCGATTGATTCTTCTATTTCGCCTTCTAGATGTAAAATCCTTTTAAACTTGGTAAGAGCAAATGCCTTCAAAGATTTTAGATAACCTTCAGAAAAATCCTTTATCATTTCTAAGCTGACAGATTTCCCATTAAGAGGTAGTGAAGGTTCAAGAACGTAGTGTATGCTTCTTTGCCTTAGGAGATTTAAATAATTGTATTCCCCACTGGCGTTCTCTGGTGACATGTTATCCAATGAAACCGCAAGTTCAAGAGCATTGTTTAATTGACTTTTGATAAGTTTGTCGTTTGTATTTAGTAATCCAAAAAAAATAAATCGTTTAGCCTCTTCTATCAACCCTGCCTTTAGGTTTAGAAAGGCTGCACTTCTGATAATAACACTTCTTGTTGGTTCAAGTTCTGGTTTGTCGAAATAGAATTCAGCCACTTTACTTTCAAGTTCCGCTGCTTGCTTGTAAAAGTCGAATGCAGCACTAAAATTTCCTTCTTCCATAGCTTGCTTGCCTTTGAAAGAGAAATCCATTGCTTGCTGATGTATTACTTTTGGTTTCATCTGTGAATTTCCTTAACCGTTTTAGGTTCGCTAAACAAAGTAACGATAACTGATGATTCGTTTTCTTTTCCGCCCTCTACAATTTGTTTGTGCTTATCCCTAATTCTACCATTTAATGTATTGGATTTAGACTCTTTTAATATGCCAGAAATTTCAACATAGTGATAATTATCAAGGAAATTCAAGTCATCATCGCTAGGCTCTTCTTTCATAAACCAATAGTCTACGCCAGTTCCAATTTCACTTTGTCCAGCATGGCCATATCTACAAATTACAGACATTATAAACCAAGCCAATGCTTCGCCACCATGAAATGCCATATAAACTTCTTCCTTCATTGCAGCTTTGGAAAAGGACGAATCCCACTGCAGATTGATTTCGGTAGGCTGCCCATCTACTTCCAATTGCAAAATAGCATTTGAGTTTGCATGGAATTTATCCAACGCTACAGCAGCCCACTGATTATTATGAACAATCTGTGCTTCGGTTGGGCCTTTTAGTGCCTTCAACGTTTCATCTAAATGATGGATGTCCATAAGCTTGATAATCTTACTTCATAATTAACTGCAGGAATCAGCCGCCTAAAATACAGGTTTTGGCGTAAAGTTGTGTAGGTATGCCGCGATAATTCGCGCTTTGCCATAGTCTATGCTGTCTTAGTTTGTCCACTTCACCTCTCCTTTTGTCCACTTCACCTATAAACTCATTCTGTAGCTGATGGCTTTGTAGAATTTTTGTGCCCTAATCAAAACGAATTATGACACAAAATGTAAAACGAACCATTCTAACGACTACTGCGCTGTTCATTGTGCTGGCAGTGCGTGCCCAATCAGCATCTGCTATTATCGGACAATGGCAAGATGAAAAAGAACCTGACCGCCAAATGGAATTTTATTTGGATAAGGACGGCCTATACTATGCCAAAACAATCAATTCCAAAAGGAAAGAAATGATTAACGGCCAGGTGCTGGTAAAAAAATTAAAGTTCGATGAAGTCTCGAAGACGTTCAAAGGCACGATGTCTCCACCCGATGCCAACTTAGAATTGAATGCTACTGTGACCATTGTCACCAACGACAAGTTGAAAATTGTAGCCAAGAAACTGGTGATGAGTAAAACGATACAACTTATACGCATAAAGCAACTCGAAAAACAACCGAAATGAAAGAGATACTTATTCTATTATTCTGCTTACAATTTGTAAACTCAAATGCTCAGCAGGTTTTTACCAATCTAGATTCATTTTTAAAATATGCCAATAGCAAAAGCACTTCATTGCAGTCAGGTCAGATAAAAATGGATCAAGCAAAAAAAGCAAAGATTGCCGCAATCGCCAGTATACCTGATCCAACCGGAAGCGCATCATTCAGCTATACTGATAATTTAACGTTACCTGTGACACTTTTCCCGGCCAATTTCAGTGATCCAAACGCTCCGGCAAATGAGTTTAGAGCGCAACGGCTAGGCGTACGATACAATTCAACGTTGAGTAATTATGCGGAGATCAAACTATTCAATTTGGAAGGTTGGCATAATTTAAAGGCTTCCAAACAAAACCTTGATGCTACTGCTTTCGACAACAAACTGACACTAAAAACACTATATGATAATATCGCAAGTACATATTTCAATATTGTGCAATTGCAGGAGCAGCTGGAATCCGCAAAGGAAAACATAAAAGTTAGCGATACGCTATTGCAAATAGCGTTGAATAAATTCAATCAAGGCCTTCTAAAACAGCAAGATGTAAATGAAACCAAAGTAAGCTATTTAAACTCACAAGAAAACGCCAAACAAATTACTTTTATTATCGAACAGCAATATTTGACGCTCAAAGCACTAGCAGACATTTCAGACAAAGACTCTATTGTCATACGCCATCTCGTGTCAACTGAGCCCTCCGCAACAGCTCCAGAAGTAGTTTTCAACAATCTTAATTTGGCTAGCACGATTGCGAAAGAAAAAGTAGCTTTTACCAACTTTAGAAAAAACAAGTCTTCAAAACATCCAACTCTCGCTCTCTTTCTTTCAAACTCTCTAACACAGTATAACACAAGTGCAGGCCTGATTGATAGCAATTGGCAATGGTATGATGCAACTGCCATTGGGTTTAAAATTGCAATGCCCTTGCCTTTCAGCGCAGCTAGAATATCCGCTAACGCAGAAGCAAAACACAACCACCTTCTGGCACAAAAAAATACTGAACATGCGCGGGTCAAAGCAGAACTAGACAATAGACAGTTAAGTACAGACTACAATAAAGCGTGGTCGCAGTTTGTAACAAACAAAGAGATTTATAAACTAAAAAACGACAGCTACCACAAAAACAGAAATTTATATGAACAAGGTCTTCTGAGTACTGACAGAACATTGGATAGTTTCAATGCGATGGTTAACAGTCACTATAGTCTCATTACTTCTGCGATCAGCCTTTTATTAGCAGAAGCCAAAATTGAAATCAACAATACTATTAAATAACGCCAAAATGAAAAAGAAAAATTTGAATTTGACAACTATCATCGTTTGCACCTTTCTACTGGCAGCTTGTGGAAAGAGGAGCGAAGAGACCAAACCCATTCGCAAGGATGTAACCGAAACGGTATTTGCATCGGGAGTGCTGGAGGCTGAAGGCACGTATAACTTGACTGCACAAACCGATGGCTACTTGTTACAAATCAACTTTAAGGAAGGAGATATAGTAAAAGAAGGAAGTGTGTTGGCTGTTGTTGACAATAAAGAAAATAAATACAACACGGAAAGTAGTACCGCACTCTACAACATTGCGCAAAGCAATTTATCGCCCAATGCACCAGCATTAATGCAAGCAAAAAACACGATGGTGGTAGCTAAGCGCAATCTACAGCAAGACTCACTACAATGGCACCGATATAAAAAACTATTGGAAACGAAAAGTGTTGCGCCAGTAGATTTTGAAAATGCACAACTGAAATACCAAACTTCCTTAGCCAGCTATGAAAGTTCTAAAGAAAATTACAAGCTACAAAAGCAACAGGCCGAGCAATCACTCATCAACAACAAGGCTCTGAAAGAAGTGAACCGTGTGGTTTTTGGAAACAATGAAATACGGGCTGTGGTGAGCGGAAGAGTATATGAAAAAAGGAAGCAGAAAGGCGACTTTGTAAGGAAAGGTGATGTGATAGCAGTAATTGGAAATGCGAACAACCTCTACGCTAAAATAAATGTAGATGAAAGCAATATTGGTAAAATCAAAACGGGTCAAGAAGCATTGATTCAATTGAACACCGACAAAGAAAAAATATATAAAGCGATAGTTGGAGAAGTTTATCCTGCCTTTGACGAGGCTTCGCAATCTTTTTATTGCAAGTTGGTATTCACTGATTCGCTCGATTTCAAAATTTCCGGAACGCAGTTACAATCAAACATCATTGTTGGCTTTCAAAAGAACGCCCTGCTTATCCCTCGAAACTATCTAAATTTTGATGGCACAGTGCAAATAAAAGGAGAAAAGCAACCAACCAAAGTGGTAACCAATTTTGTGAGTACTTACTGGGTACAAATTCTGAGCGGCATCACCGAAGCTACAGTACTGGTTACAGAAAATATTTCCACTAACAAGCTTGATACGTCTGAAGTAGGTGCAAGTATGCGACCATAAACTATACAACTATGAGAAAGAAAAGTGTAAACATCGATATAGCTTTCACGCACATATTCACACGCAAGAAACAAACGCTAGTGGCATGCTTAGGCGTTACATTGGGTGTGGCTGTGTATCTCTTTATGAACTCATTGTCGGGTGGGTTTAGTGTTTATTCTCGTGGAGAAATCTTTAAGAACTCAGCCCACATTAAAATTTATAAGGAGGATAAAATTAGCAAACCGTTCATAGAGTCTTCCAATGAAAATGAGTTAGTGGCCATCGTAAATCCTCAGATTACCACACTCTCCAAAACGCTTGTAAATCCACAAGGCCTACTTGATAAACTGAAAAAGCAGGGCTTCTTAACACATGCTATCGCTCAGGTAAACGTGGATGTATTTTACAACAACGGCAAATCACAATTGAAGGGAACAGCAAATGGAGTAAATGTTTTAGAAGCAGATGCAATGTTCAACATCAGCAGTTACATGGTTGGCGGTAGTCTCAAAGATCTACAAGGTAATCTTGGTGGCATTGTGATTGGTAAGGGCATTGCGGAAAAATTGAATGTTCGCCTCAATGATAACATCACCGTCTCATCATCGTATGGAATTACAAAGACACTGAAAGTAAAAGGGATCTTCAGTACAGGCAGTGCACTATCAGACCAATCAAAATCGTACATCAACATAAGTACCGCTCAACAGTTTGTGAAAGAAGGTCCTTCCTACGTAACCACTATTTATGCAAATACACTTAATCCAGATGCGGCTCCTGATTACGCAAAAGCTTTGCAGCAGCTAACGGAATACAAAGTAGAGCCGTGGCAAGTAACTAATGCTGATGTCCTTTCTGGCGACTTGGTTCGAAATACTATGATGGGCGCTATCTCATTATCTATTTTAGTTGTAGCTGCCTTTGGAATATATAACATTCTAAACATGACTGTGATGCAAAAGATAAACGACATTGCCATTCTAAAAGCGACCGGTTTCTCTGGCGGAGACGTAATCAAAATATTTGTAACAGAGGCATTAGTGATGGGCTTTTTGGGTTGCTTGATGGGGCTGGAAGTGGGCGGCATTTTGATAGCCATTATGCAAAACGTTTGGATGGGGCCACCGGTTGGCTACTTCCCTATCTACTTCAGTCCCCAATTTTTTATGAGCAGCTTTCTCCTGGGCATATTGGCAACATTGGGTGCAGGATACATTCCAGCCCGCAAGGCATCGAAAGTAGATCCAGTAGAAATTTTTAGAAAATAAACCCAATTTGAAAATGAATCAATTTGAAAATTTGAAAACAACCGAGCAAGAAAAAACAGCTGGTTCAATAAATCGTGATGTAGTGTTGCGCACAAAAGGAATAGGTAAGTATTTTCATGAACCTGTCAAATTCAAAGTGCTGGATAACATCAGCTTTGAAGCGTACAAAGGAGAGTTTTTAACATTGGTAGGAAAAAGCGGTAGTGGAAAATCTACTTTGCTGTATTGCCTCAGCACGATGGATACCACTTACGAAGGTGAGTTGTTTATCGAGAACGAAAAAATCACGGGTAAGAAGACCGATGAACTGGCTGCCTTGCGAAACAAGAGTATCGGATTCATATTTCAATTCCATTATTTGTTGCCTGAGTTTAGTTGCCTTAAAAATGTAATGCTACCAGCTTTAAAACTGGGCAAACATTCCTATCAAGAAGTAGAGGAACAAGCCTATCACAAATTGGAAATGCTGGGATTGAAAGATCAAGCACTAAAACCGACATCTAAGTTAAGCGGAGGTCAACAACAGCGCGTGTCTATTGCCAGGTCGCTCATCAACAATCCGCAAATAATTATGTGTGATGAACCCACTGGAAACCTAGATAGCAAGAATACACAAATCGTATTTGACATCTTTAAGCAAGTCGCACACGACCATGGCCAAACCATCATAGCCGTAACTCACGATAATGATTTTGCGAAAGCCAGTGACCGCACGATTGAGTTAGCGGATGGAAAGATTACTAACTACGACAAGAAGAATTTCGATTAGGTGAATTTGATGAAACTAAAACAAACTCTCCATTCCACCTTTCCTAAACTTTGTTAAATCGTATGGAGGCATTTTTCTATCGCCAAAATATTTTTTTTTAGACGAGCGAAAGAGCTGATGGATGGCATCTGCAAAGTTGCCATCGCCTTTCATTCTTCTGCCAAACTGCGAGTCGTTTACGGAGCCCCCATGCATCGAGCAGATTTGGTTCCATACTTTTTCGAATCGGTCAGGGAAATTCTTGCGCAGCCAATCTTCAAAAATAGTTCCAATAGAGCCGTTGAGCCGCACGATGGTCATGCCTGCTGTTAACGCACCGTGGTCGGCCGCGGCCTTCAGAATAGAAGGTATTTCGTGGTGATTCAACCCCGGGATTAAGGGGGCATTCATAATCCCTACTGGGATGTTTGCTTTTGTTAACGCTTCAACTGTTTTAAGCCGTTTGATAGCACTGGCAGTGCGTGGCTCAAGTTGCCTTCTCAATTCTTCATCTAACGTTGTGATGGAAATCATTACATGCACAAGGTTGTCGCTGGCCAATTCCTTCAACAAATCAATATCGCGGGTAACCAAACTATTTTTGGAGATAATACTTACGGGGTGGCGATATTGTACAAGTACTTTTAACAACCTTCGTGTTATTTCCAGTTTCCGTTCAATGGGTTGGTAACAATCGGTGTTGCCACTGAGCATGATAGGCACTGCATTCCAGTTTTTGTTTAACAACTGTTGCTCTAGCAATTGAGGGGCATTTTGTTTTACAATGATCTTGCTTTCAAAGTCGAGGCCAGCGCTAAATCCAAAATACTCGTGGGTATTGCGGGCATAGCAATAAATGCAGCCATGTTCGCAGCCTTGGTAGGGGTTCATTGAAAACACGAAACCCAGATCGGGGCTATCCACCTTATTGACGATTTTCTTGGGGCTTTCGAAAAAAATCTGAGTGGCCGCGTTTTCCAGTAACGGTTCATCCAAGCCTTCGATATGTTCTTCTACGTATTGGGCCTCTAAAAATTTATTGCTGGTTTTTATTTGTGCACCCCTGCCTTTGAAGTAGTTTTCGTTCATTAGGCAAAATTGCTAATTTATTTAGTAATTGCTAATAATTTATTAATCATTCTTGAAAGCCTAATATTGGGGTAGAAATGCTAGCATACACCACGACTCAGATTCAAGAACTACATGCTGAATTCCTCCACGAAAAAGGAATAAAACTTTTTATTAAACGCGAAGACCAAAACCACCCGCACGTGTCGGGCAATAAATGGTGGAAGTTGAAATACAACTTGGATGAGGCAAAGAAGCTTGGCCATTCTAAGCTGCTTACTTTTGGAGGCGCGTTTTCAAATCATATTTACTCAACTGCCGCGGCTGCGAATGAATTGGGAATTGAAAGTATTGGCATGATAAGAGGCGAAGAAATTTTTCCTCTAAATCACACATTAACTTTTGCAAAAGAAATGGGGATGCGACTTCATTTTGTTACGCGTGAGGCCTATCGCAAAAAAACAGAACAGGATTTTATAGATGAGCTTCAAACAAAGTTTGGGGATTTCTATTTGATACCTGAAGGCGGATTCAATCAGTTTGCCGTTAACGGCTGTGCTGAATTTGGCGAACAATTAAAAACAGAGTTTGCGTTTGATTATTTATGCTTGCCTGTAGGCACAGGTGCGACCATGGCTGGCATTATTGCTGGTGTTGGTAACTCGAAAAGAGTGGTTGGTTTTTCGGCTTTAAAAAGTGGAGATTTTTTAGTGAAGGATGTAAAAGCAAATTTGAAAGAGTATGCTGACACTGATTTTTCGAATTGGGAAATAATGACCGACTTCCACTTCGGTGGTTATGCAAAGACAACAGCTCAACTTTTAGATTTCAAAAAGTCATTCGAAACGAAATATCACATTCCGTTAGATCACGTTTACACCGCCAAAATGATGGCTGGCATTTTTGATTTGCTAGCGAGGGGTTATTTTGAACGCGGCTCAACAATACTGGTCGTTCATACGGGTGGTTTACAAGGAAATACGAGTGTTATTTAAACAGTGCTTGAAACACTTCGCTCAACTTGCCAAACGACCTCACTTCGATTTTTGTTTTAGCTAAATCAAGTGCCTTATGACTAAACTTCGAGATATAGATTTCTTCAAAGCCCAGTTTTTCGGCTTCCGAAATGCGTTGCTCAATTCGATTAACGGCTCGCAGTTCGCCACCCAAACCAATCTCTGCGGCAAAACAAATTTTATCAGAGATGGGAACTTCTTCCATGGAAGAAATAATAGAAATACAAATCGCTAAGTCGATTGCAGGATCCTCTACGGTAATTCCGCCCGCCATATTCAAGAATACATCTTGCGCACCCATGCGGAAGCCACACCGTTTTTCTAAAACAGCCAGTAGCATATTCAGCCGTTTCTGATCGAAACCAGTAGGCGTGCGTTGGGGCGTTCCATATGATGCAGGACTCACGAGCGATTGTATCTCAATCAACAAAGGCCTATTCCCTTCTAGCGTGGCGCCAATGGTAATGCCGCTAATGTTGTCTTCTTTTTGTGAAATTAATATTTCTGATGGATTGGAAACTTCGCGCAAGCCAGAACCTAGCATTTCGTAAATACCAATTTCTGATGTAGACCCAAACCGATTTTTAGTGGTTCTTAAAATCCGATAGGTTAAATGGCGGTCGCCTTCAAATTGTAAAACAGTATCAACCATATGCTCAAGTACCTTTGGTCCAGCCAGCATACCATCTTTTGTAATATGGCCCACTAAAAAAACAGGTGTGTCAGTTTCCTTGGCGTATTTCATTAACTCAGCCGCACATTGGCGCACTTGTGAAACACTTCCTGCTGCCGATTCAATTAAATGTGAATGAAGTGTTTGTATGGAATCTACTACCACTAAATCGGGTTCGAGTGTTTCAATGGAGGCAAAAATGTTTTTTGTGTTCGTTTCGGTAAGTGTATAAAAAGTTTCTGACCTCACCCCTTGCCCCTCACTAGGGTGAACCTGTGTAAGTCGTTCCGCGCGCATTTTCAATTGTTGTTCGCTTTCTTCGCCCGAAACATAAAGCACTTTATAATTAGTAAGTGCCAACCCAATTTGTAGCATTAATGTTGACTTGCCAATACCGGGTTCGCCTCCAATCAATATCAACGACCCGGGTACGATGCCGCCACCTAACACGCGATTGAGTTCTTGATCTGTGGTTATAATTCGGAACTCATTGGTAGACTCAATTTGAGAAAACGTTTTGGGTTTAGGCTGGCGGTTTTTGGTAGATTCCTGCCGCCATTCATTTTTGTTAGCCTCATCTTTTACAACAGTTTCTTCCACGAAAGTATTCCAGGCATTACAGGACGGGCATTTGCCTAACCACTTCGCTGATTCATATCCACACGATTGACAAAAAAATATAGTTTTAGATTTGGCCATAGTTAATTGCAAAGGTATGTATTTGAGATGTTCATTTTGGGTTTGTCTTTTACGAGCGTTTTTTGAAAAATTTAAAACGGCAGGGCTTTTTTGAAAAACGTTGTGTTCGTAACCTCCCAATGTTTAACAACGTAAGAAGGTCAGGTACGTCTTTACTGACCTCCACGTCACTCCATTCTATTCACATCCACCTTCACCGAAATACTCTGCCCGCCTGAGCTGAAGATGATTCCCTTCACAGGAGCAACATCAAAGTAGTCGCGGCCAAAGGCAACGGTTATGTGTTTATAAGAAGGAAGTAAATTATTGGTTGGATCAAATTCTACCCAGCCAATCTCAGGAAAGTAAACTGCCACCCAAGCATGAGAGGCATCGGAGCCTACAAGTTTTTCTTTGCCTGGTGGCGGAAGGGTTTCTATATAACCGCTTACGTACCGCGCTGGCAAACCAAGGTTGCGTAAGCTTGCTATCATTAAGTGAGCAAAATCCTGGCAAACGCCTTTGCGCAATTTCACAACCGATTCAACAGGTGTATTCACTGTTGTGAACCCTGGCTTAAACTCGATGGCGCTATAAATTTTTTGCATCAACAATTGGCAACCATTCCAAAGCGTAACATTATCGGCAAAACAGTCTTGCGCAAAATTCTTTATCACTTCACTATAGGGAACGTGAAGCGAAGGCAACGTGTATTGTGCTACATCGGCATATACATCGGGTTGTTGCGTTAAAAGGTTTTTTACGTCTTTCCATAAAATGGTTGAACTAAATGCACGATCGGCATTGCTGCGATTCTGAATATCAACTAAACTTTCTGATACTATCTCAAGTTGTGAATGTTCTTTATAGTTAGAAATGAAAAGTACAGTGTTACCAAAAAAATCGGTTCGATAGACTTGCTCATCGGGTGTTGGCGAAATCTTAACATTGTATGAAATACATTTCTGCTGATCCCACGTAAGTGGCACTAAACACAAGCGATTGTGGCCTGTGCTTACCATTTCTTGGTAGCGATATTCGGTTATATGTTTTATTTTATATCGCATACTACACTTCAAATTGAAAACCTTCTCTATCGCTTTGGTGACTGTACGTGGTGTGGCTAAAGTAGGTAGAGCTTAGCTTCGCTGATATCGCAGAAATTTGCAGCAGTAGTTGATCGCAAAATTTATAGAGTTCTTCCCGCAAACCACTTTCTTCATCTGCCTTAACCAACGTATCAATGTTCATTAAACGCACTTGACTGTAACATTCAAACACCAATCGCGAAATTTCATTGTCGTTTGTGTTTCCTTCCTTTTGTGCCAAGTTTCTGGTATATTTTAAAAGGCCTTCTAATTGCGAAAAAATGGAGGTCGGGTTCTGACTGTTTAAAAATAGTAAGTCGATGGCTGGCACCACATTTAATGTGGTGCGATACACCGATCGGTAAGAGGAAAGATTTTGGTTGCTTAACAAAACAGATTCTAATAATTGAAACTCAACACTCTCCTCGTGCTGTGTGGTCAGCATAGATTTAAACTGCGCTAACTCCATCAGCATTTCTTCAATCAATTGACCAGAGCGATACATCGTTCGGCCATCACTACGGTACATGCTTGTGCGCGTCATCTCTGCGAACGAAAGCAAACCAGCCGTTAATTGGTCAAGCAACGAAAACACATGACGGATGCCATCCGGTTCAACCGCTGCTATCCTTCTCTTTATATTTTCTATTTCATCGATGATCCGCCAGCTATCAACGGTCCATCGATCGCGTGCCGCATACATTGCTTTCAGCAAGTTGTTCAAGGTAAAAAGAATACTGCCGATGCGATTGGGATTACAAATCAGTTGGTGCATTTCCTGTAAAGGATTTTTTAGTTCGTCATCAGCATCATCAACAAACCCGGGATATGTATCGGTTACGTGCGTAACGGTTTGTAATAACACACGGAGCGATTGCGAATCGTTTTCATTATTCGAAAACCCTGTTTGAGTTAAGTTTCGCAATACAATGCGAATGAAACGAGACGTACGAATTACTCGTTGTGTATACCGTCCTACCCAAAATAAATTTTCCGCGGCACGACTGGGCAACACGGCCTTGCGTTTCATATCTGGCGTAGATTGTTTCCCCGAAAGCGCGTTGTCTTTGTAGGTAGCTTCAACCCAGGTGTCTTTTGAAATACCACCATCCTGATTGGAGACAAGGAAACTTCCCTTCTCCGGTGAACAACGTGTAAGGCCACCGCGCATCATTTCATAACCCTCATCTTTGCCAGCGACTAGATAAGACCGAAGGACGGTAAAGCGTGGTTCAAGTTTACCTTTTGTGAACACAGGTGAGGTTGAAAACTGCACTTCTTCCTGCCCCACATATTTAAACGGCTCAAATTTTATTTTTCTGATGAGTTCTTCTTTCTCAACTTTAGAAAGGTGACTTCCCATAACTGTTTTAAAACCACTTAACCGTTGTGTGCTTTTGATTACGAGCGAGTCAATATGATCGATCACATGGTCCATTTCCTTTTTTTGCCCACACCACCAGGTGGCAATCATCGGAATGATGGGATCTTCGTTGAGAAAATGCTTGAAGGCACCATGCATAAACGCCATCAACCCTGTGTTTTCAAGTATACTACTTCCAAGCGGATTGGCCACTGCCACATTGCCTTTGCGGACAGCTTGCAACAAACCAGGTATGCCAAGCTGCGAATCTTCACGGAGCTCCAAGGGGTCGCAGAAGGTATCATCAACTCTGCGTAAAATAATATCAACTTTCTCTAATCCGTCAACTGTTTTTATCCAAACAAAACTATCGCGCATAATCAGGTCTTCGCCTTGCACGAGCGTAATTCCCAAATACGATGCGAGATATGCATGTTCAAAGTACGTTTCGTTTCGTGGACCCGGTGTTAATAAAACGATGCGTGGATTTTCTTTTCCTTGAGGTGCTATTTGAATCAACGCTTGCATCATGTTGTTGAAGAAACCTCCCAACTTGGGCACATGATGATGTTGAAATAATTCGGGCACCATGCGGCTCAATGCACTTCTATTTTCCAATGCGTAGCCCATGCCCGAAGGGGCTTGTGCGCGATCTTTAATTACCCACACTTTATCATCGGGTCCTCTTGAAAGGTCGGCCGAATAGAGTGGTAGTTGGTGTTGGCCTGATAGTTTTATTTTATCGCATGGACGAAGAAAACCTGGATGTGAATAGATGAGTTCTGGTGGGATAATTCCATTCTTTAACAAGGTGCGTTCGCCATACAAATCGTCAAGAATCTTATTAAGCACAAATGCGCGTTGCTTCATGCCACGTTCTATTATGCGCCAGTCGACAGCAGAAATCACCAACGGTATTGTATCCAATAACCAAGGTCTGTTTAACCCGTTTGTATCGCCATACACGTTATAAGTAACACCATTCTCTTGCAATAATTTCAGTAGCTCTTGTTGGCGTGTTTTGAGTTCTTCCACACCTAACGTATCGATGTTGGTAAGCAATTGCTTCCATGATTCTTTTGCGCCTGCATTATTTTGAAAGCATTCATCTAATGCACCCCAATCAGAGAAGTAACCTGAAGCTAGGTTGTTAATTTGTGTCTGCAGAAATCTATTGCTCATTATTTCTTATTGTTTTGCCACAAATGCACGAATAGAACTATTTTCTTAAGAATAGGAAAAAACAATAATTCGTGCATTCGTGGCATTTAAAATACTATTCTTTTGTAAGTTAAGCGCAACTCCCCAAAGTTTACGATCAGTGCTAATTGATTTTTAGAAACCTTTAAATAGTTAATCGCTTGAGCAATAAACTCATCCGCTATTGCTGCAACTCCTTTCACCTCCAAAATAATGTTTCCATAAATAACAAAGTCCGCGAAAAATTTATGAGGTAAAATTATTCCTTTATAGGTCACCTCATATATTTTTTCTTTTTCAAAAGGGATGTTTGCTCTCTTAAACTCATACTCCAATGCATCTTTATATACTATTTCTAAAAATCCTGCACCAAGGTTATTGTGCACCTCCATACATCAACCTATTATTTTATAGCTCTCTTCTTTATGCAGTATATTTTCCATTTACTGTCTCGCCATGTTGCCACGAATGCACAAATAATACAATCCTAATTCGTGCATTCGTGGCAATTAAACTCAAAATTGTCTCAAATCTAAAGTACGTGGATATTCCGGACTTATTCTCAATGGAGGTGGATCAAAATTTCTAGGAACTTCATTTGGCTCTAAATATCTTGTTGCCACGCTAAAACTCTCCGTTGGCGTAAATGCTCCTTGTGTGTGCCCTTGTGTCCAAAAACGGCTAATTCTTCTGCCCTCGGCTTCATAAGAATTGACCGGGAAGCTGTCGTAATTTCTGCCACCAGGATGCGCCACATGATAGGTACAACCACCGATGGCTCGATGATTCCACGTATCGACAATATCAAAGACGAGCGGCACATCTTTGCCCAACGTGGGGTGCAATGCTGAGGGAGGGGTCCAGGCGCGATAGCGAACACCTGCCACATACTCGCCTTTCACATCGGTGAATTGCAATGGCACTGGCACACCATTACAGGTTACCATGTAACGATCGGCATTAAAGTTTTTCACTTTTACCTCCACTCGCTCCACAGATGAATCAACAAACCGGGCCGTTCCGCCTTGTGCGGCTTCTTCGCCCAACACGTGCCAAGGCTCAATGCCCATGCGCACAAGCAACTCCATCTCTTGTACTTTTATTTTCCCGTAAAGGGGAAAGCGAAACTCCAAAAATGTTTCGAGCCACTTGAGTTGAAAAGGATAACCCTGCTTTTGGAGATCGCGCACAACTTCGGCTAAATCTTGTTGCACGTAATGAGGTAACATAAACTTATCGTAAAGCTCGGTGCCCCATCGCGTAAGCTTATGTTTGTAGGGCTTATTCCAAAACCTAGCAACCAAGGTGCGTATCAAAAGCAATTGTACAATACACATTTCTTTGCTTGGTGGCATATCAAAGCCACGGAACTCTAATATGCCCAATCTTCCGGTTGAACTATCGGGTGAGTATAATTTATCAATGCAAAACTCCGCACGATGAGTGTTTCCTGTGATGTCGATCAATAAGTTTCTAAAAATTCGATCGACCAACCAAAAAGGAATTTGACCGTTATCGGGGATTTGGTTGAAAGCCAGTTCCAGTTCATACAACATCTCTTGGCGCCCTTCATCAACGCGCGGTGCCTGGCTGGTGGGCCCAACAAATGAAGAGGAAAAAAGATACGACAGGCCGGGATGATGCTGCCAATAAGTAATCAGGCTTCTCAATAAATCAGGCCTGCGAAGCAGCGGACTATCAGATGGCGTTATACCGCCAATGGTGATGTGGTTGCCCCCACCCGTGCCCGTGTGCTTGCCGTCTAGGTTAAATTTCTCAGTGCTTAATCGACTAAGTCTTGCTTGCTCAAAAAGGATGTCATAATTTTTCAATAGTTCATTCCAACTCTTTGCCGGATGGATGTTCACTTCCAATACTCCCGGATCTGGCGAAAGCGAAAGCTTGGTGACCCGATTATCAAAAGGAGGTTCATATCCTTCAATGATAACTTTCAAGTTTAATTTTGTAGCTGCTGCTTCGATACAGGCCAATATATCTAAATAGTGTTCCACGTATGTGAGTGGAGGCATAAAGAAATAAATTCGGCCTTCACGCGCTTCAATACACAAAGCTGTTTTGATGGTATAAATCTGAAAGGTGGTTTCTACTTCTTCTTTCTTTTCCTTTTTTTCTTTTGGCTGTCCTTCTGCTTCAACTTGCTCATCTTCAGGATAAGGTTGCTGATAAAATTCCTTGGGAAGATTTTCTTCGGGTATGGATTTATCGTATCGCTCTCCTGCTTTCGTTTGGAAATTTTCGAGCTTTTCCAACTCTTCAAATGTGCTGCGCTCTACTTTGCGTTGCAGTTTTGTTTCGCTTGTGTAAGCCAGCGATTTTAGTGGAAGCCTAAGACCGATGGGTGAATTGCCCGGAATCAATGTAAGCTGATCGTTACGAAAGGGCCATTTGCACGAAATCCATCGGCTGTTCCAATGATTCCATTCCAGTGGGATAACGTAACCCGCATCCTCGGCCAATCCTTTGGTTAGCAACTCTGCAAGCTTTTTCCGTTCCAACGAATCATTCAGGTTTGCTTTGTATGGATCAATGTTTACAGGCACTTTGTTTTCTTCCCATAAAAAATAAAATACATCTTCCTTTGCGGGATGGATATGTTCTTCTGGGATATTCAAAAACTTGGTGAGTTCGTGCGCAATCCTTTTTGCATCGGCTACTGTGTAGTTGGAAGGCGCCTCATCTAGATCTAGCAGATTGTCATTCTTCCAAATCGGTTCACCGTCCTTTCGCCAATAGGCAGAATACTGCCAGCGAGGCAATGGCTCACCGGGGTACCACTTGCCTTGCCCTTTGTGAATATATCCGTTAGGCGCGAAGGAAGTTTTTAATTTTTTAATCAGTTCAGCGCCCAATTTTCTTTTTTGCGGACCGTCTGCTCCGGTATTCCATTCCTTGGCTTCCATATCGTCTACAGAAACAAAGGTAGGTTCACCACCCATTGTTAGTCGCACATCACCTTTTTGCAAGTCCTCTTCTACTTGATTGCCCAACGCAATTATCCGTGCCCATTGTTCTTCGGTGTAGGGCTTAGTTACACGTGGGTCTTCGTGAATTCGAGTAACTTCATTTTTAAAGGAGAACGTTACTTCACAAACATCGGTGAGACCAGTAACAGGCGCAGCGCTTACAGGGTCTGGTGTACAACAAAGCGGAATATGACCTTCTCCTGCAAACAATCCTGAAGTAGGATCTAACCCAACCCAGCCCGCACCGGGAATGAAAACTTCTGCCCAGGCATGTAAGTCGGTAAAATCTTTTTCTGTGCCAGATGGCCCGTCTAACGCTTTGGTATCGGCCTTCAACTGAATGAGATAACCCGAAGCAAACCGCGCTGCTAAACCAAGGTGACGAAGTACTTGAACTAATAGCCAACCCGAATCACGGCAAGAGCCACTTTTCAACGAAAGCGTATCCTCGCAAGTTTGAACCCCTGGCTCTAGCCTTACAGTGTATTGCGTATTCTTCCACACTTGTTGATTTAGCTCGACTAAGAAATCGATGATCCGCTTCTTATGAGAAATATCAATTGACTTTACCCATTGCTGCAACAATGGACCGTTCTCAGTCACTTCAAAATAGGGGAGGAGTTCTTTCTTTAGTTGTGTATCATAGGCAAATGGAAAATCATCTGCATACTTCTCTACAAAAAAGTCGAACGGATTGATAACGATCATATCTGCAATCACCTCCACCTCAAAACTGAGTTGAGTTGTTTTTTCAGGGAACACCACGCGAGCCAGCATATTCCCGAAAGGGTCTTGTTGCCAATTAATAAAATGATTGGCTGGAGTAATCTTTAAAGAGTAAGCCAGAATAGGTGTGCGGCAATGCGGAGCGGGGCGCAACCGAAACGTATGGGGTGACAAGTTTACTACGCGATCATACGCATAGCTCATCTGATGGTGTATGGCAACTTTTATGGACATGGCGATTAATGGATCAATTTGAAAATATGACGATTTGGAAATGAAATATAGCCAAATTGTTAATGTATCAATTTGATAATTTGATAATTAAAGCCGTTGCTTATGGTTGAACTTAAGCGCAATCGAATGATTCCACCCATTAAATGCTAATTCATTGAGCACCGCTGCCTTTGTAAGCAGTTATTCAATTAGCTCATCTTCCAATTTTCCAATTTTCAAATCACCCCATCTTCCCCCTCAAAAACTCTGTTGTATAGCCTTTGCCTTTTTTCACCATGTCTTCGGGTGTGCCTTCAAATAAAAGATTGCCGCCCTTTTTCTCTCCACCTTCCGGGCCAAGGTCGATAATCCAGTCCGCACATTTAATTACTTCGAGGTTGTGCTCAATGACAAAAACAGTATGGCCTTCATCCACCAATGCATTGATGGCTTTCAATAGTTTTGAGATGTCATGAAAATGCAAGCCCGTGGTGGGCTCATCGAATATGAACAGTATGTGTTCTTTGTTCTCGGTAGATTTCTTACTGAGAAATGAAGCAAGCTTCACACGTTGTGCTTCCCCTCCGCTCAATGAATTAGAAGACTGTCCAAGTTTTACGTAACCTAGACCAACTTCAAACAGCGGACTTAATTTATCGTGTATTGGTTTTTTGTCTTTAAAAAATTCAAGCCCTTCTTCTACCGTCATGTCGAGCACATCGGCAATGCTCTTGCCATTGTGCTCTACTTCTTGTACTTCTTGTTTAAAGCGTTTGCCATGGCAGCTTTCGCAGGTAAGAAAGATGTCGGCCATAAACTGCATCTCCACTTTTATTTCGCCTTCACCTTCGCAGGTTTCGCAGCGACCGCCTTCCACATTAAATGAAAAATGCGATGGTTTATAACCTCGTTGTTGTGATAAGGGTTGATCAGCATATAACTGACGGATGGCATCATACGCCTTTACATAACTTATCGGGTTGGAGCGCGATGATTTACCAATCGGGTTTTGATCAACAAATTCTACTTGCGTGATTTTATTGATGTCGCCCTCCAGGCGGTCATATTTGCCGGGCGTTTCAGCAACGCTGCCATGCATTCGGCCTAGTGCTGGGTAGATGATCTTTTTTATCAACGTAGATTTTCCAGAGCCACTTACTCCGGTAATAACCGTAAGCACGCCAAGCGGAAATTTTACTGAAAGGTTCTTAAGATTATTTTCGCGGGCGCCAACCAAGTGGAGAGAGTCTTTCCATTTTCTTCGTTGCGTTGGAATGGCAATTTTTTCTTTTCCCGTAAGGTAATCGGTTGTATGAGAGTTAACCTTGCCATTCATCTGATTGATGGTACCTTGAAAAACAAGATGGCCACCATGCGAGCCTGCATCGGGCCCGATGTCAATGATCTGATCGGCCGCACGCATAATTTCTTCTTCATGCTCTACAACAATCACGGTGTTGCCAAGATCCCGCAAGGATTTTAGTACTTCAATCATGCGCTCCGTATCGCGCGGGTGAAGGCCAATGCTGGGTTCGTCCATAATGTACATGGAGCCGACCAGCGAACTGCCTAGGGAAGTAGCCAACTTAATTCGCTGAAACTCGCCACCCGAGAGTGTTGATACTACTCGGTTTAAAGTAAGATAGCCCAAGCCCACTTTCACCATGTATTCGAGGCGCGATTTTATCTCCGTGAGAATTCTCTCGGAAACTTTCTTCTCGTAAGGAGGCAGTTTTATTTGTTGAAAATGAGCCAACGCCTCTTCAATTGGCAAGAGCACAAGGTCGGTAATAGAAACTCCTTCAATCTTTACATACGATGCATCTTTTCTCAACTTGGTACCGCGGCAATCGGGGCACGTGGTTCGTCCGCGAAAGCGCGAAACCATTACCCGATATTGTATTTTATGCGATTGCGATTCGATGTGTTTAAAAAATGTGGTGATTCCTTGAAAGTATTCGTTGCCCGTCCACAACAATTCTTGTTGAGCTTTAGTAAGTTCGTTGTAGGCTCTATGTACAGGGAAGTCGAATTTGATTCCGTTTTTTAGAAGAGGTTTTTGCCATTCGCTCATCGCTTCGGTGCGCCAAGGGGCTATCGCACCCTCATAAACCGAAAGGCTTTTGTCAGGAATAGCCAGGTCATGATCAATGCCAATTACTTTACCAAAGCCCTCGCAGGTTTGGCAGGCGCCAAAGGGATTATTGAAACTAAAGAAATTTACCGATGGCTCGGTAAACAACATGCCATCCAATTCAAATCTATCGGAAAAAGGAGTCTTGTCTTTTCCTTCAACATAAACCAAACAATCGCCATGACCTTCAAAGAAAGCCGTCTGAACGGAATCACCCAAGCGATAGGTTAAGTCTTCGTCAGTCGCGTTAACAGCGGCACGGTCGATCAATATTTCAAGAACATCATTCTTTGCGAGCTTTTTTGCCGCTGCAACCGTTTCCTCAATAAAAGCCACGTTGCCGTTTATTAACACGCGGGTAAAGCCTTTACTCAACAATAAATTTAATTCGTCAACGGCTTTTCTGCCCTTCTCTATTTTGAGCGGGCAGGCAATCATAACGCGAGTTCCTTCTTTTAATTTATTTATGTAGTCAACTACGTCTTGCACGGTATCGCGCTTTACTTCCCTTCCGCTGATGGGGGAAAGTGTTTTGCCAATGCGTGCGTAGAGTAACTTTAAGTAGTCGTAAATTTCAGTAGTGGTGCCCACGGTAGATCGGGGATTACGCGTGTTTACCCGCTGTTCGATGGCAATGGCGGGCGATACCCCTCGAATGTAATCGACCTCAGGCTTTTCCATTCGGCCAAGAAATTGGCGTGCGTAGCTGCTAAGGCTTTCTACATACATGCGTTGGCCCTCGGCAAAAAGAGTGTCAAATGCCAGCGATGATTTGCCAGATCCTGAAAGTCCAGTAATAACCACCAGTTTATTGCGAGGAATGGCTACGCTAAGGTTTTTCAGGTTGTTTACACGTGCTCTTTTAATGATAATGAACTCTTTAGGGCTTAGTTCATCCAAAGAAGAGTCGGTCAATAGGGGATTGTTTACCATGAGAAGTGCAAAAATAATTAAAGTGGTACGCCAATCCTATGAAAGCAGTTAGCTGCCGAAAAGAAGTACAAAAAAGAAACACCACTTTTCAGGTGGTGTTCAATTTAAAAGATAAAGTTTTTATATCAGTTCCTTAGTCATCAAAATCAGGATCATAGCTAGGATCTTTTTTGCCACCATCTCCGTCATCGTCAAAATCATCACCACCGTCAACTGCATCTGCGTCATCATCGTCAGGTGTCTTGAAATCATCTTCACCATCAAAATCTTGTTTTTTATTTGATTGGACACTGTAATCTCCGTCACTATTTTTTGTTGTTGGTACTTTCACTAAATACACCGCGTCTTCTGTTTCCAAGGGAAAAACGAATATGGGCTCATTTTTCGCGTTGGAAATCCGCTGAATACTTGATTGATATCCGGTAGGATATTGATGCTGAATCAGTTCTCGCAAATCTTCCGAAAGATTTTCTAAACTTTTAATTACTCTTTTCTTTGTTAAGGCCATTGGTTTGGTTGTACAGTAAAATCGGGTTCAATTAGCAAAAGAAATTAGGTAGTAGGCAAGAATTTTTTCAAAAATTTTTGCGCCTTTCAATAATATTTTTACCTTTTCACTTCAAATTATAAAATCAACCCCATACACTATCGATATAAACCTCTACGTTACCTAAATGTGAGAACGAATGATAGAGAACAGATTAAGCGACAGCCAACTGGTGACGCAATATCAAAGTGGTAACGAAAAAGCATTCGAAGTGCTTTTATCAAGACACAAATCCAAAGTGTATACTGCTATTTACTTAATTGTGAAAGACAGGTACCAAGCAGAAGATCTTTTGCAGGAAACGTTTATTAAAGCGATCAATACAATAAAAAGTGGCAAGTATAATGAAGAGGGTAAATTTAAACCTTGGATTAGCAGAATAGCACACAATTTGGCCATCGACAGTTTCCGAAAAGATAAAAGGCACCCCGAGATGGTGCTGGAAGATGGAAGCCGAATTTTTGATTCTATGGATTTTGCAGAAGAATCATACGAAACGGCACAAATACTAAAAGACAACAAAACACGTTTACGTGATTTAATAAAGGAACTTCCGAAGGAGCAAAAGCAGGTATTGATTATGCGTCATTACCTGGATATGAGCTTCCAGGAAATTGCTGCAAAAACAGATGTAAGTATCAACACAGCGTTGGGGCGAATGCGTTATGCGCTGATGAACTTGAGAAAGAAAATTCAAAAACAAAAGATAGCCTATGATAAAAATCTTTACCCAAAACGATTTGATCAGGTATTTATACAAAGAGACCACGGAGCAGGAGACGAAGGAAATAAATAAAGCTTTGATCTGCGACTCTGTATTGCAGGAGCAATACAAAGAGTTGGTAATAAGCACTAGAACGCTGGACTATGCACAAATGCAGCCCGCGGCCAGTTCCATTCAAAATATTCTTAGTTACTCTAGGAATCTGCGAGAGTAGCCAATCGAACTTTATTCTTTAGTTAAACCGAGTGAGTTTTCTAACTCATTCGGCTTTTTACCAGTTCACTGGGGTTCACCAACCGCTGACTATTTCATGTTTGGTGTCATTGTCGTAAGAACATATCTTTCAGTCTAATTTATTTTATGGGCGAAAAAATTATTTCTGCATTTCTGATCATTCATATTATTGGAGGTGCCACCTCATTACTCAGTGGACTTGTTGCCATGCTTACCCAAAAAGGCGGAAGATCTCACCGATTGGCCGGCAAAATCTATTTTGGTGGTATGACAGCGGTATTTATTGGAGCCGTGGTGGTGGCCATTGCGCATCGAAACGATTTTCTTTTAATGGTTGGCTTTTTTAGCTACTACATGACGGTTCGCGGCTACAGAATATTAAGCTTGAAAAAACTAGACCGCGGGCAAAAGTTTGCCCCGCTAGACTGGATCATCATTAGCGTTTCCGCGATTTTTATTTTCACACTTATTACTTGGGGCGTATGGGCCTGGATGCAGGGTTCTGGAATGGGAATAGTGGGGCTTGTTTTTGGATTGATCGGATTAACCTTTCTGGTTAATGACATTAAGAGCTATGTTAATCCACCGACCGAAAAAATGCATTGGTGGTACACTCATATTTCGAGCATGGGTGGAAGCTACATTGCTGCCACCACCGCTTTTATTGTTGTAAACATTCAATTGCCCAACTATCAATGGGTTCTTTGGATTATACCTTCAGTCATTGGTGGTGTGTTAATCGGCAAGACGATAAGAAAGTACAAGAGGGAGTTTGCCCGTTAGACATCGCAATGAAAATTATGGTTGCGATTGACGAAAAAGAAAATCAGCTATATTTGAAATATGGTTTTGACGAAAAGATCGAAAAAGAAAGAAGTCAAAAAATCAACTAGCTATATTCAGCCAGGAGCTGAGCTTGATTCGCACACATTTGATTCTATCGTAAAGGAAGCAGAATCAAGCGGCTACATGACTTCTGAGGAGTTTAAAAAAAAATGCCAGAACCTCCTGCATACCAAGTAAGGATTTCGAATTATGCCTTCTCTAATTTGGAGGAGATTCACTTTTACATTTCATACATTGACGAAAGACCTATTACTGCCAATCAAGTTATTGATGCAATCCAAAAATCGATCTTAGTTTCAATTCCAAAATATCCGTTTCGCTACCCTGAATGTCCCGCAAGGAGAACAATCAAAAAAATGTACCGCCAAGCTATTGTAAAAAACTATAAGATCCTTTTTAAAATAGAATCCAATCTAATTTCAATTATTGCCGTAGTTCATTCTTCAAGAAGCAGAAACTTTTTAAAAAGGATTCCAGCAAAATCCTGATGCATCGGAGACTAAACAATCTTTTCAATTATTCTTCCGGTTTTCTTATTTTTTAAGATTAGTTTTTTGGTGCCGTAATGTGTCATTTCTTCTTTCACCAAGTAATGATCGGCATCAAACTCAACTAAGTGGCTATCTTTGCTTACACCTTCGCGGCCGCGCCAAATATCTAGCTTTACAGGCTCCCATTGTTTTGTTTTTGCTGATCTGTAGGCAGCATCTAACACGGAGTTTACAACATATCCGTCATAAAAAGTTTCACGCGGCTGAACTCCCTTTTCCATAGAATTGAACATGTCCATAAACATGTGGTTGTAACCTAACTCGTTTAATTCATCCCCTACAGGGAATAACCATCCTGTATTGCTTTCTGCTTTTTCAGCCACATAATCTCCGCCTTTGCCCGAGGTGAACATTTCGAAACCAGTTCTTAAAAAGCTGTTGATCCAGATAGTCCCCTCAGTACCCATCACTTCATCGCGTAAGTCGAGGCCACCACGGAACGTCCAGCTAACCTCAAATTGGCCAATAGCTCCGTTTTCATATTTCACTAATCCAATGGCATGATCTTCGGCATCAATCGGTTTTACTTGGGTATCTGCCCAGCACATCACCTCAATGGGTTTTATGTCTTTACCTATATAGCTTCGGGTTATCTCTACACAATGGCAACCAAGGTCTAGAATACAACCGCCTCCTGCTTGTTCAATATCCCAAAACCAATCGCTGTGCGGGCCAGGGTGAGTTTCTCTTGACTTCGCCCACAATATTCTTCCTAGTGATCCACTCTTTACGCTTTCATGTGCTTTAATAAACTTAGGCGTATACACAAGGTCTTCTAAATAGCCATTGAAAATGCCGGCTTCTTCTACAGCGAGCAACATGCGTTTGGCTTCTTCGGCATTGCGGCCAAGCGGCTTTGTAGTGATAACGGCTTTCTTGTGTTTGCAACAAAGCAACACTGCGGCCTCGTGCAAATTGTTGGGCAAAGAAATACACACCACTTCAACCTCTGGTCGATTGATAGCCTCTTCCATTACGGTAGTGTAGTGATTGACTTTATAATCCGCTGCAAACTTCTTTGCGCTTTCTTCCTTGCGCGAATAGATACTTACAATTTTGTCTTTGCTTCTGTAGCCTTGCAGTGAGTCTGCATAAAATCTTCCGATGAAACCGGAACCGAGCATAGCGATGTTCATAATTCGTTGATAGTTAATTTGTTTTTTAATAGATAGATTCTGGCGCCAAGCCTTTAGTTGCGAATAACTTGTTTTTCTTTAAATAGAAAAGCGAATAAAATCACTACTACGAGGGCAATACCTGAAGGCACAAACCAAATGGCTTTCCAATCATGCCCATTGGCAATTGTATAATAATCTGCTGTAAAGCCTGAGAACCAGGTGCCGATGAACATGCCCACTCCGTAGGTTGCAAAAGTGAATAAACCTTGAGCTGCATTTTTAATTTTCTCGCCCGCTTTTTTCTCGGTGTACATGTATCCGGTAACGAAAAAGAAATCGTAACAAATGCCATGAAGAATAATGCCTGCGTATAACATCCAACCATTGGCCCCCACATCGCCAAACGCAAAAAAGATGTAGCGCAGTATCCAAGCAATCATACCGATCAACAACATTTTCTTTACACCAATGTTATTGAAAAGAAAGGGAATGGCAAGGATAAAAATAGCTTCAGAGGCTTGGCCAAGAATCATCTTGCTCGCGGCATTTTCCATTCCGATTTCATTAAGGAACAGATTGGCGAAACCATAATAAAATGAAAGCGGGATACACACTAAGATAGCCGCTACGAAAAATACTAAGTAGGAAGGTTCTTTAAATAAGGAAAAACTTTCTGTGCCCAATACTGTAGATGCACTTGCTGATGTGGCTGCCTTCGGTGGAGTGTTCGGTAAAATGAAAGAGATGAGCCCCAATGCGGCTGAAATGATAGCAGCCATAAAAAAAGTAGAAGGCGATTTTTCAATAGAAAGAACTCCAATCATTATGCCAGACGCAATCCACCCCAACGTTCCAAATACTCGTATCCAAGGAAACTGTTTGCCTGGGTCTGTCATTTGACTAAAGGCAATGCTGTTGCTAAGCGCTATGGTAGGCATGTACAAAAGTGAATACAACAAAATGATCCAATAAAAAGCTGTGTTGTCTGTAATTTGGGTTGCCAAGTAAAGTAATACTGCTCCGACCAAGTGCAATATGGCCATGATGCGTTGTGCTGCAAAGTACCGATCGGCTACCATGCCAACAAAAAAGGGAGAGATCATGGTGGCAATGGCCAATGCACTATAGGCCGCCCCAATTTGTACACCGCTCGAACCAAGAAACGTTGACATATAAGTGCCCATGGTAACGTACCATGCACCCCAAATAAAATATTGGAGCAGCATCATTAGCGAAAGCTTGACAAAAATTTCTGGTTTCATTTGAATGCATTTAATAGAGATTCAATATAGAAAGCCTATTTGGAATATCCGAAATCGGATGAGATTTTTTATCTGAGTGGTAATCTGTTAAAATAATTTTCAGCGAATTGAATCTATTTCTTCTGATTTTTTTCTGGTTTTGCTACATTGCTTGTAAACCCTTTACTTATGCCTATCAATCGCAGGGATTTTATCGTTCAATCAGCAATCGGTGCTTCTTCCATAACGGGTCTTAGTTCGTGTGAACCGGAAAAGAAGAAGGAAAATTCTTCGCCTTTAGATTCGTTGACTTCACTTACAAAAGATATTGTTCCTATTTCAATTGAAGAAAGACTTAAGCGGATCGAGAAAGCTCAAAAATTAATGGTAGAAAATAAGATGGATGCCATTTATCTTGATGGCGGCACTGCCATGGACTATTTTACTGGCATTCGTTGGGGAAATAGCGAACGCATGATGGCGGCCATTTTGCCCGCGAAAGGCGAAGTAAAATATGTAGTACCTCATTTCGAGGAAGAGCGGCTGCGCGAAATGATCAAAATTGGAAGTGACGTACGTGTCTGGGAAGAGCATGAAAGTCCTTACAAAGTTGTTGCTCAAATTTTCTCTGATTTCGGAATTAAAACCGGGAGGATTGGAATGGAAGAACGCGTTCGTTTCTTTTTATATGATGGCATAAGAAAGGAAGTTCCGTCTTTAGAATATTTGAGCGCGGATGTGGTAACCATGAACTGCCGGCTTTTCAAAAGTGCGGCCGAACTTGCGTTGATGCAAAAGGCTAATGACGTAACCATTTCCGCCTTTAAGGCAGTTATTCCTTTATTAAAAGTTGGAATGACACAAGTCGAATTTGCTGGGCTGATATCGCAAGCCCATTCGAAGTTAGGCTCTTCAGGTGGTGCGCTCGTTTCTTTTGGCGAATCGACAGCTTTTCCACACGGCAGTAAAAAGCCACAAGCGTTGAAAGAAGGTGATGTTGTTTTAATGGATGGCGGTTGCAACGTGGGCGGTTATGCCTCTGACATTACCAGAACAATCGTTTTTGGAGAACCCACCAAAAGACAACGAGAGATTTGGGATCTGGAAAAAGCATCGCAAGCAGCTGGGTTTGCAGCAGCAAAATTGGGCGATCCTTGTGAGAATGTTGACATAGCATCAAGAAAAGTAATTACCGATGCGGCCTTTGGGCCAGGCTACAAAACTCCAGGCCTACCGCACAGAACAGGTCATGGCATTGGCATGGAAGGCCACGAGTGGGGAAACATGGTACTCGGCAACAAGCAGCCCCTCCAGCCTGGCATGTGTTTCAGCATTGAGCCCACCATTTGTATTTATGGCGAGTTTGGAATACGATTGGAAGATTGTGCCTACATGACAGAACAAGGAGTAAAGTGGTTTACAGAGCAAAGTCCAGCTATTGATAGACCGTTCGCATAACCCAATATCATCGATTGCCTTGGGGGCGGTACTTCGCTTCTTTGAAAATTTTTTCCGGATCAGGCAAGGCCATAATTTGAGGAAGAGCAACGTCAGGATGTTTCTCTGAGTAGCTTTCGATGATTCGCCAGCCGATCCAGGTTCCAATTCGTCCAGGGCATTTCTCACCAATCTCCAATGTTTTAGGGCGTTCTGAAATATATTTTTCTTTTATTTTATGGCTTGTAGAATAAAGGACTTCATTCTCAACTAACCTAATATAGATTTTATCCTCATTATCCATCGAACCTTTCATCTCATCCGCTTTATATCCCATCAAAATGCTATCTGCTAAACAAGGGAGCATTCTTTTAGCGAAATAATATGCTTTGCCGTAAGCGATCATGTCAGCCAATACGGTCTGATCGGCCAGGTTTGTTTTGTTTGTTTTATTGTCAATCGCGTAAAGCAACATAACAGAGGGCACAATAAAATCCTTGGTATACCTTCTCAAAAGGTAATCATACAATTGGGGCTTGTACTTTGCACCCTTGCCGAGATAATAATCTAAGCCAACAATAATGAGTGTATCGCTCACCATTAGGTCGGTCTGAAACCCACTTATAATTGTTTGAACTTTAGGAGCTCTAAACTGAGGATAGTAGTATTTTATGTTGGTGAATGCTTCGGTAAAATTCTTCTTTAATTCAGAAAGATCGCCAAATACCCGATGAGTCTCCATAAGCAACGTGTCCAAATGAGGATTGATAAATCGATTGTACATTTCATTAACAAAAATCGAATCATTGGGATATAGGTCTCTTCCAAAAAAGTGATCTCTCACCACCGGATGCCGCGCAAAGAAATCTACTAATTGTTGCTTAGAAGTGATGGATGGCAAAGAATCTTCTAAGGCTTCGATTTTTAAATCTATGACGATCCCTTTCGTGTCAGGAACGAATGCACATTTTTCCTGATCTTTTTTAGAGCAGGAAACTAACGTACCGAGCAAAAGGAGGAAAACAGAGAGCGACCTTTTCATTCTACAAATGTCATAGTTTTTTTGGTGAAAACCGTGCTATAAGATTTCAAACTGCACTAAAACCATACCTTTGCACAAATTATTTCGGTGAAAGAATACCCCAAACACATCGCTATTGCGGGCAACATAGGCTCAGGCAAAACTACGTTGGCTGAAAAGCTGGCAAAGCATTATCGCTGGGCTCCGCTTTATGAATCCGTGGCGCATAATCCTTACTTAAAAGATTTTTATAGCGACATGCCGCGGTGGGCGTTCCACCTTCAAATATATTTTCTCAATAGCCGCTTCACACAAGCAACTAAAATTAGACTGGGGGAGCAGACAATTATTCAAGATCGCACAATCTACGAAGACGCCTACATCTTTGCTGATAATCTAAGGTCAAGTGGCCACATGAGCGAAAAAGATTATCAATGCTACTTGGACATTTTTCATTCCATGTTGGGCTTCGTGAAGCCTCCCGATTTATTGATTTATCTGAAGGCAGATATTCCGAAGTTAGTACAACAAATTCAAAAGCGAAATCGCGATTTCGAGTTCAATATTAAACTTGAATATCTACGAAATCTAAACGACCATTATGAAAAATGGATCAGCAATTACAAATTGGGCAAATTGCTGATCATTGATGTAAATGATTTGGACTTTGTAAAAAGAACTGAGGACTTTGCGCACATTGTTAGCAAGGTTGAACTAGAGCTTAACAATTTGTTTAGTTGAGAGAAAACTAATTCAAGAGACTCCAAGGGGATATTCTTCAACTCACAAATAAAAAAATTATTGGATATTCATTATATTCGTGATCAGAAATGCAAATCATGCCTGAGCTATCGAGATTTTTTGGAATAATTATCTACATGTATTTTAAAGACCATTTGCCACCTCATTTTCATGCGGTTTATCAAGATGAGGAAGCGCAGATTGAAATTGAAACAGGTAATATATTAGTTGGAAGTCTACCTAATAAGCAAACACGGCTAGTACAAGCATGGGTTGAACTGCATCGAGATGAATTGAAAAGTAATTATGAAGAGACCCAAAAAGATTTCGGTACGCTAAGAAAAATAAAACCATTGGAATGAACCCGAGAGTAAAATCAATTATTGAAATACACCCCTTTTCTGTTACGCTAGAGTGGACAAACGGAGAAGTGACAACAATTGATTTTAAGAGGTTTCTCGCAAGAGAACTCAACAAAAAGTCTGTATTTAGTAAACTCTTTCAACCAGAAATATTTCTTACTGTAAAAACAGACGGAAGAACCCTTTACTGGGACTCCCTCGCAGAAATCATAAATGTTGATGGAAGCAAAAAAGCAGGACCACTTGATTTTTGCCCCGATGTTTTGTATAATTTCTCCAAAATAGTTATCATCCACTAACATCGATATTGTCAGGCTAGTATATAACCTGATTTACTGCCCAACCAAAAAAACTGCGTTAGAAAAAAGTAATTTTCCGTTTTCCCAGAAGCTCCTAAACAACAGGTCATCTGTAAAATAAATAATTTGTCCCTTGCCTTTATCTTCCACACCAAAGGAAAGTGTATTCTCCAATTTCTTATTAATCTTGTAACCTGCAAAACCGATGAGTGGCTTTGTTTTTCCTTTTATAGTGCCCACGTTCCAGCCTGTTTCTAAAAAATCATAATGAAGTTCGTTTGTCTTAAGCGAGAAATAATAATCGCCCAAGCCAAAAGCAAGCGGATGAGTTTTATCTAACGCAACTTTGTATATCGCGCCATAAATATTTTTAGAAAGCTCTTTTCGTTCGGCTTCTCCATATTTCATGAGACCTTCTTTTTCTTTCGCCTCCTTGTCTTTTTTCTCAGCATCTTTTTTCTTGTCATCAGTTGCATATTCTTTCAGTGCAAAACCTTTTTTATCAGCGATCGAGTTGAGCCCACCTGCGAGAACAATCAATTTACCACCATCGCTCACCCAACGCTGAATCATATCTAGCGTTCCCTCATCTAAAATTTTATAGTTACCATCGGGCACTACCAATACGGTATACTTCCATAAATCAATGCTTTTAAAATAGTCGGTACCAATTACAGAAACAGGATAATGAATTTGCTGCTCAAAGAAATGCCAAAGCGAACCATGGCTTAACGATGAGGTTTGATCGCCACCGAGCAAAGCTATTTTTGGTGGTTTGATGAAACTAACATCGCCTGAACCGAAATCCGCACCCTTATCGGCAAAACCAGTTGTAGTTGTGTTTATATTTCTGGCAAAAGATTTTGCTGTGGCCTGAACTGTGTTGTCAAAATCCGCAATACCTTCATTATTTCTCCTAGTAATAATCAACGTGCCCGGATCGAAGGTTTGTGAGTTTAGGGTAAATGACTTTGCAGCATACCTAACTTTAACTCCTTTTTTTATAAGGGCAGCTAAAAACTCCACATCCGTTAAGCTTTTGTACGAAAAAATATAAGCATAGGGCTTAGAAAGAATTGTCGATGTCTGACTTGTCTTTGATTGATAGGCTTTTGCTACGATTATTTTTTCGGTCAAGGCAAACGCTTTCAAGTCATAGGCATACATTAAATTCCACGCGGTAATATCGTACGTTGCCGAGTCTACAAGTTTGGAGGTTGGCTCGAAAACAGTTGTAATAAATCTTCCCTTTGGCTGATGGATATTAACAAGAATATCCTCTGTGGACAATGTGAAATTATTTTGTGATTGAGTTTGATAATCAAAACCTTTTACTGGCCGTGACAATGCCGCGTGGCCATATTGAATGCTGTGGGTATCCATCCAGGCAGTTATCTTCGCTAACTTATCCAAGTTGTTGTCTGCCTTAATAACATACGTCTTGTACGGAGAACTTGAATTGTTACTGTTTTCTTTATTAAATTTTTCAAACTCATCAACAAGCTTTGCAGCATTTATGGATGAGGCCTCGATGGTTGACATGCCTGTGGTAAAGTGATGGGCAATGCGATCTTTCAACGTCATGGGATCGCCTTCGGCTGTTGTAACATTCAATCCCGATCCAATCCCGCCTTGCTCGAAGGTCATGCCAATTGCTCCTGAATAGGTCGGGTAGGTATCACCATAACTGGGATAGAAAAGGTCGAAGCGCTCTTTGGTAAAATAAAGCCAACCCTGCTCATCAAAATACTTAGCATTATTTCTTCCAATGATCGTTTGGAACTCACGCTGCCAATTACTGATGACTTCGTGATATGGTTCTGCAGCGGGAGCAAAATAATAAGGAGTATTGTAACCCTGTTCGTGGAAATCAACATGCACATGGGGTAGCCATTGGTTGTAGACTTTAATTCTTGCTTGTGATTCCTTCTGGGTTTCCCAGGCCCAATCGCGGTTTAAGTCAAAAAGGTAATGATTGGCTCTGCCTCCTGGCCAAATTTCTTTGTGCTCCCGAGCTTGTGGGTCGGGGTTGGGTGGGTTGTTGCCATATTGATTGAAGAAATTGGCGAAGCGGTCGCGGCCATCTGGATTGATGCAAGGATCTAAAATAACCACGGTATTTTTCAACCACTCTTTGGTTTTCGCATTATCCGGATTGATCAACTCGTATAAGGTCTTCATCGATGTTTCAGTCGAGTTGGCTTCGTTGCCATGCACGTTATAGCTTAACCAGACAATGGCAACTTTTGTAGATGGCGTTCCTTCTATCACTCCTGCTCTCTTCAAATTATCTTGCCGGATTTGTTCTAAGTTTTGAAAGTTTTCTGCGGACGCAATGATTGCGTAAATCAACGGCCTGCGCTCATATGTTTCTCCATATTGCTGCACTTTTACAGTTGGCGATTGTTCATCAATATAATTAAAGTATTCTACCACACGGTGATGACGGGTAAATTGGTCGCCTAATTCATAACCCAAAAATTCTGATGGGCTTTTTATTTTTGATTGACCAAAACCAATAAAAGAAATTAGTAAAAGAGCAGCGAACGAAGTTAACTTCATAGATGATGTATGGATAGATTTTTCAATTGCGAGCGCAAAGTAAAAACAATTAGTTGAGTTGCATTAACTTTTTGATCTGCGGTAAATGGTGAATATGATGTTCCCTAAAAAAGGTCAAGGTCTGTTGAATGTTAAGTAAGCCGACTCTCACATGTCGATAAATCTTCTTATTGATCTGATCGTCTTTAATCTGTTCCAGAAATTTTTTCAACTCTTGCCTTTCTTGCCCCCATTGCAATTCTAATTGTTCTAAATCCAGCGTGGGTGTTATTTCGTGGAGCCCTTTTGGTGCCCTGAATTTAAAAGGTAGTCGCTGCGATAACTTTAATGCTATCATTTTCAACTCTTCAATCAGTCCGGTATTCTCTGCCTGATTTATCCCTTGCACTTTTTTATTTAAGTATTGCAACGACAATTTCTCAGCCGTCATTAAGTGAGAAAGAATTTGTTGGATAGACCATTTGCCATTTACTTTATTTTGGAATTGCTCTTGCGAAAGTCTTCCTACTTGCTGTAATAGGGAGATCCTGTCTTCCTCTAGCAAAACAAAAAGTTTATTTAATCTTGGATTCATTATAATAGAAGAAAGGTTTTTTTAATGAACATACAATACAAGTCCTTTCAAATATTCTCCTTCCGGATGGTAAATTGAAACAGGATGATCGGCAGGTTGAGAAAGATGATGTAACACTTTTATTTCTCGGCCAGACTGAATGGCTGCTGAAACGACTGTATCATAAAATAATTGTCTGTCCACCACCTGGCTGCATGAAAAAGTGAATACGATACCATTGGGCTTAATTGCTCGAAACGCCTCTGTATTCAATCGCTGGTAGCCTTTCATAGCCTGGTGCTTGGCATCTTTATGTTTCGCAAATGCGGGAGGATCAAGGATTATCAAATCGTATTGATCTTTTTTGTCTTTCAAGAATTCAAATGTATCAATGGCAAAACTTTGGTGAACAGAATTGTCAAACCCATTATGTTCGATGTTCTTTCTCGTTAACTCAATCGCTTTAGCGGATGAATCAACAGAATGCACAAGGCCTGCTCCTGCTTGTAGGGCATACACCGAAAAACCTCCGGTATAGCAAAATGTATTGAGTACAATTCTATCTTTAGAATACTCACCCAATAACTTTCTGTTCTCACGCTGATCCAGAAAAAATCCTGTTTTCTGACCTTCTTCCCAATCTACAAAAAATTTGTTGCCATGCTCGGTTGTTAAATGAGGCAGCGCAGCCATACCAAACAGATATTCGGACTCAACTTTCCCCGAAAGGGACGAATGACTTTTATAAAACACTGCTTGCAGTTGATCGCCCAATAGTTCTTTCAATGCAGAAGTAATGATGTGTCGATCGTTGTGCATGCCATCGCTATGTGCCTGAATAATGGCGACTCCATTGTAAACATCAATTATCAATCCGGGCAAACTATCCGCTTCACCATGTGTCAACCTATAGCAATTTGTTTGCTGTGAGATGACCCCCGCGTCCAATCGTAATTGATAGGCCTTCTTAATTTTTGTATGATAGATTTCTGGCGTTGGCTTTTCAACGGAAAACGAGAGCAGCCTTACGGTGATCGTTCCTTTCTGGTAGTGACCGTAGCCCAGCGTTTTTTTATTAAAATCTTTTACCTCAACCCAATCGCCTTGACTGGGATTACCCTCCATGGCATGGATAGCGCCAGAAAATACCCAGGGGTGAAAGCGTTTTATAGAATGTTCACGATCTTTTTTTAATACAATGGAGGCAGCTAGATTCATTAAATTTTGTTATCGTAAAGTATTGATTTGAAGTAAAGTTACTTAATATATTTGGGCGATAATGATCCTTTTAAATTATGAACAAATTTTTTGCGGTAACAATTTTTGGAATCTTGCTTTCTTGTTCAAGTCCAGAAACAAACTCGAACGAAACCCGAAATGAATCTAAACCCCAACCTACTGTAGCCGTTGCTGATACCATCTCACTCGATCTGCCTCCTGGTGCGGTAAGACAAAAATACGAAGGCAATGATGGGCTCGAAAATGTTACAGTTACTGATAACCAAGGCAACATCATCGTTCAAGGAACACTTATGAATGGTAAGAAAGTTGGTTCTTGGGTTGAGTTTAACACCAATGGTTCGGCAAAAAAGATAACCTCTTATGTAAATGGAAAAAAGGAAGGCTGGCTAATCGAGTTAAACAGTACTGGCCAGTTTACAAAAAAAGTATTGTATCGAAATAACCTCCGCCATGGCCCCTATATGGAATACAATTACACCACTTTAAAAGAAGAACGTTTCTACCAAAACGACAAACTAGAGGGATCTGTTAAATTGTATTATGACAATGGGAAGCTAATGGAAGAAGGGAACTACGTAAATGGAACCCGTGAAGGTGTTTCGAAGTGGTATGATCAAAACGGAAACAAAACCATTGAGTACACCTATAAGAATGGTGAACTTGTAAAGAACTAATTATTGAAATCCAACGTATTAGTATTCTAATAAAAAAAGTGGCGTTGGCGTGATGAAGGAACAAGTTAAAAAGATGACAACTTTTTTAGGACATCTAACATCTATTCTCCCACAAACAAGCTTAGGTAAGTTTTTCAGGTAGCGATTTAACTGTGTGAACAATTTGTCAGTGTTAATGCTGTCGGTACAACTTTTGTTAGGCTAAAAATTATTCGTAAAACTTAAATTTAAAAAAAATGAAACAGTTTGGTCAACTTTTATTAGCTGCGGTTCTTGGTAGCACCTGCACCATTGCCGCTTATAACTGGTTAGGGAACGATAATAATGGAGTAAAAATTGAGCACGTTTCCAACGTTCCCACCAGCACGGTAGCGCTAAATTCAGCGGGGCAACCCGTAGGTCTTGATTTTACTGCAACTGCCGAAAAGGTAACAAAAGCAGTAGTTCATATAAAGTCGTCTAGTGAAACTACGGTAGCTAAAGGCAATCCAAATGATCCGTTCCAGTTTTTCTTTGGACCTAATAATCAAATTCAAAAACAACCCAGCCAAAGCAGCGGTTCAGGTGTAATTATTAATGCAGATGGATACATTGCAACCAACAATCATGTTGTGCAAGGTGCCGACATAGTAGAAGTAACTTTGTCTGATAATCGTACCTTCAAAGCAGAGGTTATTGGAACTGATCCCGACACGGATATTGCGTTGATTAAAATTCATGAGAAAGAATTGCCTTACCTTTCATTTGTTAATTCCGATAATTCAAAGGTTGGCGAATGGGTGTTGGCAGTAGGCAATCCCTTCAACTTGAATAGCACTGTCACCGCAGGAATTATCAGCGCGAAAGGACGAAACATTAACATAATAAATTCAAACAGGCCAAATTTGTTCAATAGCCAAGGGCAACAAGAAAATCAGCCCAACACCGCAATCGAGTCGTTCATCCAAACCGATGCCGCAATTAATCCTGGGAATAGCGGGGGCGCGCTTGTCAACTTAAATGGTGAACTACTGGGTATAAATACAGCCATAGCAAGCCCAACAGGCTCCTATAGTGGTTATGGATTTGCAGTGCCTTCGAACATAGTAAGTAAAGTAGTGGAAGATTTAATTGCTTTTGGAACTGTTCAAAGAGGCTGGTTGGGCATTCAGATAGAAAACGTAACGAGTGAAGTCTCCAAAAGAGAAGATTTAGGGGTAAATGATGGGGCTTTTGTTAATGGCTTTGGCGATGCGGCCGATAAAAGTGCCGCCAAAGCCGCAGGCATTGAAAAGGGAGATGTAGTTGTTAAACTTGATGAAACTGACATTAAATCAAGTTCAGCCCTTATTGAGTACATTGGGCGTAAAAGACCAGGTGATAAAGTAAACGTAGTAGTCAACAGAAAAGGTAAACTGCTGACTTTACCGGTTACTCTTAAAAATAAGGATGGCAAATTGGGTACTATTAAGCGTGAGGAGAAGGACGCTGTCGCTTCGTTAGGTATGGAATTGGAGGATTTGGATGCCAAAACACTAAAAAAACTAGAACTTAATACTGGCGTAAAAGTAAAGTCGTTAGAAAATGGTAAAATTGCTCGCTACACAGAAATGAGACAAGGTTTTATCATCACTCACGTAAATGATGCAGAAGTGAAATCTGCCAAAGAACTCAATGAGCTATTGAAGAAAAAGAAGACGGGTGACTTAGTGACCTTTTCAGGTATTTATGAAGACTATCCAAGAGAGTATATTTATGCAATTAGGTTTTAATCTTAATTTTTGATTATGAAGATGAGAAGATTGTTTAGAAAAGGTGAGCGCGTTCGCAGCAAAATTGATGGTAAGGTGATGGAGGTGCTCAAGTATTTAAAAACAAACTTAGTGGAGGTAAAATGGTTTGATCTCGAATCGAAAGAAGTGAGAACGAATAAGGTAAAAGAAGATAATCTGTCGAAGGCAGCTTAATAGTTCTCTAACCAAACGTGACGCTAAAAATTTGGAATTACATTCCGTAGAAAATACTTTGCGAAAATTTTAGCCCCGGACTTATCTTCGGGGCTTTTTATTTTTAACCTTACGAGTGACCCTACAAGTAAAGACTAGCTATAGGCAGATATTACAAATGGCATTACCCATTTCGCTGGCTATGCTCGTGCCTCAAATCAACTTCATTACCAATAATGTCTTTTTAGGGGGCCTAGGGCAACAAGAGTTGGCAAGCGCAGGCATTACTGGTGTTTACTACCTCATCTTTGCGGTAATCGGCAACGGATTGAATAATGGGCTCCAATCACTTATTGGAAGAAGAGCTGGTCAGAATTTACCAAAAGAAATTGGGCGAATATTTTACCACGGAGTTTGGATCGCCCTGGGCATCGCTGCCGTTGGAATTGCCCTGACGTATCTATTGGCACCGGTCATTCTTCGAGGTGTTATCCATTCTGTTTCTACGGCTGATCAAGTAATCCACTTTCTTTTGATCCGGATTTGGGGTCTGCCTTTTCTTTACTTGTACGTAATGCGCAATGCCCTTCTGGTTGGCACTAATCAAACTAAGTTGCTTGTTTGGGGGACACTTTCAGAGGCACTAGTCAACATTGTTCTGGACTATGGATTAATCTACGGTCATTTTGGTCTGCCTGCATTAGGTTTCAATGGGGCGGCCTATGCCTCCATTATTGCCGAAGCAACAGGTCTTATTGTTATTTACTTAGTAGTACACTCAAAACAAATTCATAAACGATTCTCTTTTTATGAAAATAAAACCTTGGACGGCACTTTAGCCAAGCTCATTCTTGTTCAATCGGCACCTCTTATAGCTCAATATGCTATCAGCATAATTACTTGGGAGTATTTTTACATTTTGGTAGAACACCATGGCAATAGGGCATTGGCTATTTCCAATACAATGAGAAATATTTTTGGCTTGTTCGGCATTTTCTGTTGGGCCTTTGCCTCCACCACAAACACAATGGTAAGTAATATTATCGGTCAGGGAAAAGACGATGAGGTACTACCGCTAATAAGAAAAGTGGTAAAGCTCAGTTTTTCTATCTCGTTTGTTTTGTTTGTTCTGTTGAATCTTTTTCCAAGAATGTTTTTGTCTTTTTATGGACAAGGAAATGAATTTATCAATGAAGCAACACCTGTTTTGCGCACGGTGTCGTTCGCCTTATTGATGATGTCGTTTGGCACTATTTGGTTAAATTCTGTTACAGGCACCGGCAACACAAAAATAAACCTTGCTATCGAATCAGTTACCCTTGTCATCTATATCGTGTATGTCTACCTGGTGTTGGAATATTGGAACTTATCGATTGTCTGGGGCTGGGGCAGCGAGTGGGTGTATTGGATCTCAATGTTTACTATGGCGTTTTTTTATATGCGCTACGGCAAGTGGAGGGGTAAGAAGATTTGAGATAGTCCTTTTTGCAATCCAAAAGACGTTAACCTCCGATTGATAATTCCTTTTTAATCTGAATGATCTACCCCCTTACCAAAGTTCTTATAAAAATTTTTGTAAAGGGTTTTTATCGCAATCATGCGGGCAGTTTACTTTTTTTCTTTGTTGGCATTTTTAGTTATTGCTTTTTCATTCAGGTATTAAACCAGACCCATCTAGAGCCTGCCGACAGAATTGTTCAAAACCTGTTGTTTGTGCTCACTTTGCTTTCCTCGCCACCCTTAGTGGCCATTGTTTTTATTGTTTGGATAGGGTTTACTATTAAAAGCTACCGATACATTGCGGCCGAATTGATGTTGCCCGCTAATCAATTTTTGTTCTACAGTGGCACAGCGTTAAAAAGGCAGGAGTTGTTCAAAAGTTGGTTCGTTGTTCAGACCTTAATTTCTATCCCGCTAATAATCTTTGGTCTTTTCGCGCTTACTGTGGGGGCTATCTATCATCAGTTTACCACCGCCTTTGTCATCGTCTTGTTTGTAATCTTACTCAATTGCCTCACCTCAGTGTTCCTAACTGTTCGGTTTTATACTCACATTGAAAGTTTCCAACAGTCTACTTTCGGTAAGATAACTCAGCACTGGCAAAAGCCATTTTTTTCATTGTTTATCTATCACATAATAGACAGACCGCTTGCCCTTACCCTCACAAAAGTCTTATCTTTTGCTAGTATTTTCAGTATAGTTTACCTATTGCAAACGAATACCAACATTACTTTTTTTGGTGGATTTATTGCGCTGTTTATTTCAGTGGCACACGCTTTTCTGGTATTTGAGTCGGCACGGTTTGAACGGGAGCAGTTAGTGTTCATTAAAAACTTTCCATGGAGCAAGAGCCGAATTTATATTAATTGGCTTTCTACCCTAGCACTTATTCTTCTGCCAGAAAGTGTCTGGATATTATTTTATTTCAACTGGACTGGCTTAGCATTGGTGTTATTTTGCATAGGTATTTGTTCTTTTTTGAGAAGCTGCCTTTACCGAAATCAACTCAATATGAAAAAGTTCTTGTATTCTGTTTTCTGGGTATTCACCTTTTCTTTTATCGGGCTTTTGTTTAACCTACTATTGATAATGATGCTTTTAGCTATCGCCAGTTCGTGGATACTCTTCAGTCGGTTTTATTATCGAACAGATTGGAACGGGATTATTCTAAAATCCTAACCCAAAATCATAATTATGCGCTTATCTTTGAAGTTCTAAAAGTCATTATCATGTCCATCCACAAAAGATTTAGTGCGGCTGATCTCGAACGGATTAAAGCCGCGGTGCGGGAAGGTGAGAGTAAAATATCGGGCGAAATTGTACCTGTTTTTGTTGAACGAAGCGGATACTACTCAATTGCCAACTTTAGAGGCGCCATTCTCGGTGCCACCATTAGTTTTATTGCCGCCATTTTTTTGGATCGATATGCACCAGATTTGGCTGCCTATGATAGAGACCCGTTATTTTTGTTTATGGCAGTGGTGATAGGAGGCTTGATTGGTGCGGGCTTAATTAATTATGTAGAACCTCTTAAAAAATTGATTCTCAACCAAGCTCACTTAGACCAAGCCACCCGCAAGCGTGCCGAAAGTGCGTTTCTGGCAGAGGAGGTTTTCAATACGAGACACCGCACAGGCATTATGATTTTCGTTTCATTTTTCGAACGCGAAGTAATTGTAATGGCCGACCGAGGAATTAGCAAAGTGGTGGAACAAAAAGAATGGGACAATTTAGTAAGGGGAATAACGTCTCACATGAAACAAGCTAAAGTTGTCGAGGGAATTGAAGCCGCTATCAAAAGATGCGGAGAAATTCTATTGGAAAAAGGGTTTGTTCAAACACCAGACGATATCAATGAACTTCGTGACGACCTTAGAGTAGAAGAGAACTGATTTTTTTAATTACGTGCAAATGCGAACCATTCTTATATCTATTTTATTCTTTTCAAGCATACTGGTTTTTGGCCAAGAAAAAGCCGTGCCTTCCCATGGTGGCTTTTGGGTGCATGACGAAGCTAACGTGCTTTCAGCCGAAACAAAGGCGCAATTGGAGTATGTGCTAAGGGCCGAACGGGATTCTACCACCAATCAAATAGCCATTCTTATAGTGCCCTCGTTGGATGGGGCATCTTTGGAAGACTATTCGCTTCGCGTTGCCGAAGAGTGGAAACTCGGTAAAAAAGATACCGATAATGGTGTGTTAATGTTAATATCAATTGGCGACAAGCAAATGCGCATTGAAGTTGGTCACGGGTTGGAGGGCGTTTTGACCGATGCGCTTTCGAGCCGAATCAATCGCAACGAAATAGCTCCTCGTTTTAGAATGGGAGATTATGATAATGGTGTAAAGGCAGGGGTAGTTGCTGTGATTAAAGCCATTAAGGGAGAGTATAAGAATACCGAGGTGGGTCGCAGAAAAAGATCAAAAGGCAGCTCTTGGGTTAGCATCTTGGTAATGATTGTAATCTTCATCTTAATCTCGAGGAGAGGCGGAGGCGGCATGGGCGGCTTTATTGCCGGAAGTATGCTCGGCTCTGCCTTAGGTGGAAGAAGTGGAGGTGGTGGAGGCGCAGATTTTGGTGGCGGAGGAAGCTTTGGCGGTGGCGGATCGAGCGACTCGTGGTAACTTAATTTGAAATTAAGCAATTTCGAAATTTGAAAATGAACGGTTGAATTCTTGACTATGTCAATCAACGAATTTCCGAATTATCGAATCTTTTCATTATCAAATCGTATTTTTGCCCGCTAATAAATTCTGATCAATCCTTTAATCTGTAAATCCCTATATGAAGAGAGATAAACTCATATTCGACCTTATCGAAAAAGAAAAGCATCGCCAGCAAGATGGTATTGAACTTATCGCTTCTGAAAATTTCGTTTCGCCACAAGTAATGAAGGCACAAGGCAGTGTGCTTACCAATAAATATGCCGAAGGCCTTCCCGGCAAGCGCTATTATGGGGGCTGCGAGGTAGTAGATGAAATTGAGCAAATTGCTATTGATAGAATAAAAGAACTTTTTGGCGCTTCGTGGGCAAATGTCCAACCTCATTCTGGTGCACAGGCCAACGCAGCGGTTATGCTTGCGTGTTTAAAGCCGGGTGACAAAATTTTGGGTTTTGATTTATCTCACGGTGGGCATTTAACCCATGGTTCTCCTGTAAACTTTTCAGGGAAATTGTATCAGCCAACATTTTACGGTGTTGAGAAAGAGACAGGTTTAATTGATTTTGATAAAGTAATTGAAATTGCGTTGCGCGAGAAACCAAAGATGATCATCTGCGGGGCTTCGGCTTACAGTCGCGATTGGGACTATAAAAAGTTAAGGCAAGCTGCGGATGCTGTGGGAGCACTTCTTTTGGCGGATATTTCTCATCCATCTGGTTTAATTGCGCGCGGGTTGTTAAATGATCCTTTACAGGAATGCCACATTGTAACAACAACTACCCATAAAACGCTTCGCGGTCCGCGTGGCGGATTAATTATGGTCGGAAAAAATATTGATAATCCGTGGGGTTTAACCACACCGAAGGGCGAAATCAGAAAGCTTTCATCACTGTTGGATTCAGGGGTTTTTCCGGGCACTCAAGGTGGCCCTTTGGAACATGTAATTGCAGCAAAAGCAATTGCGTTTCAGGAGGCCCTAAGCGATGAATACCTAGAATACATTGTGCAAGTAGCTAAGAATGCGAAAGCCATGGCGCAAGCATTCGCTGAAAGAAAATACCAAATTATTTCTGGCGGAACAGACAATCATTTGATGTTGATTGACCTCCGCTCTAAAAAACTGACAGGAAAGATTGCCGAAGAAGCATTAATCAAAGCCGATATTACAATCAACAAAAACATGGTGCCTTTCGATACGCAGTCACCATTTGTTACATCAGGTATAAGAATCGGAACACCGGCCATGACTTCGCGAGGCTTGAAGGAAAAAGATGTCGTTAAAATCGTTGAGTTGATAGACGAAGCACTTCAAAAACCCGAAGACGCCAAACACTTGCGATCGGTAAAGGGAAAAGTAAACAGGTTTGTGAAAAAATTTCCTTTGTACAATTAACCGTTTACAAGAAAACCAAAATCATTAACTTAAAGAATGAGTGAAGAAAAAGAAATGTCATTCCTCGATCATTTAGAGGAGTTACGTTGGCATGTGGTTAAATCGGTTATTGCAATTGGAGTTGGGATGATCGTGGCGTTCATCAATATTCGTTGGATTTTTGAGAACATTGTTTTTGCGCCTGCCCGCATTAATTTCCCTACATTCAAGTACATGTGCCAGTTTGGCAAACTGGTAGGTGCTGAAGAATCTTTATGTGCACAACCGTTTGACTTTATCGTGCAAAGCAGAAACATGACGGGGCAGTTTATGATGTCAATTACGGCCTCTGTTGTAATAGGGCTCATTGTTGCCTTCCCTTACGTTTTTTGGCAAATTTGGAGTTTTATAAAACCAGGGCTTAAACAGAATGAAAAGAAAAACTCAAGTGGTGCAGTCACTGCGGTAACGTTTCTTTTTTTGCTAGGAGTAGCGTTTGGATACTTCATTTTATCGCCCATGACGATCTGGTTTTTAGCCAGCTATTCCATTAGCGATATGATTAAGAACGAGTTTGACATTACCTCCTATGTGTCTACGGTTGTGGGTATGGTAATAGGCAGTGGATTGCTATTTCAATTTCCGGTGGTTGTTTATTTTATGACTAAAGTAGGCATGCTTACTCCGCAATTTATGCGCAAGTTCCGTAAGCACGCCATTGTTGTTATCCTCATTTTAGGAGCTGTGGTTACACCATCGCCAGACCCGTTTAGCATGATGTTAATCTCAACACCACTTTATTTCCTTTTTGAAATTAGTATCATCATCTCTGCCATAGTGGTGCGAAAGCAGCGAAAATTAGAAGAACAAGAAGTACGAGCTGACCAACTCTAGAGACTATGACCCCATCTATTGCTATTGGAAGTGACCATGCAGGATTCGAATATAAAGAAGCACTTATCACTTGGTTAAAAAAGAATAATCATGTCTTCAAAGATTTCGGTACTTATTCTGTCGACTCTGCAGATTACCCAGACTTTGCTCACCCTGTTGCAAAAGCAGTTGAAAAAAAAGAATTTGATCTAGGTATCTTAATTTGCGGAAGCGCAAATGGAGTAGCTATTACCGCCAATAAGCACCAAGGCATTAGGGCTGCTATCTGTTGGCAAGAAGGCTTGGCAATTCTTGCTCGTGGGCACAACAATGCAAATGTGCTTTGCATACCAGCACGCTATGTTTCGCTTGAATTGGCCACAACTATTATGGATAAATTTATTCAATCACCCTTCGAAGGCGGTCGGCACGAAAAAAGGGTGAATAAAATTAGTTGTTGATTTTGACGTAAACATCCCCATCTCGTTTATAAAGATCGGAAATGGCCGGAATTCGGTTAAAGAAAACTTTCATCTTGTCTTGTGGATCTATTATTATTTCAGGCGCATCGCTGTCAAACATTTCCTTCATAAGAATAACGTGTTCGTAGTAATCTGGCTCATCCACCACCACTTTAGAAAGCTCCCAGTCTAAAAAATATCCAGCTAATTTATTCGACTGATAATCTTCTAGTCCATCTTTGAGAATCATTATTTTCTTATTCTGGAACGAAACTTGGGACTTTTTTGCAAACATACTTTCATACGAAACACCAGGTATTGATCTGAACATGGCGAAGGTGGCTATTCCAATAACACCGACTAAAAAAAATCCAAGTAAATATTCAGCCAACTTTCTTCGTTTAACTAATAAAAAGTAATGGCTAATAAAGTACGCGAAACTTGGCACGAAAATGATAAAGCTATGGGGGGTCAATTCTTTTGCAATTAAAATGTGAATCAAAGCGAAAGCCATCCACAAAAACATGACCTGCGATAATTGTGATTGATACTTTGTAAATCGCCCCTCGGTGTTGAGTTTCAAGAATGCCAGTACAAGAAAAATAAAAGGTATTGTTAGAAGAATAATAAGTGTTTTAGGCGACACTAAAACACTTCCTCCAACAGTCAAATTTGGGTAATAAAAGTTCTGCAAGAGCATGTCAAACTCATTGTTATAAAAATAAAAACAGATCAGAAACACATGGGGCAGCCCGAAGCCTATGATTAGAAGAACGTATTTTCTAAAATCAATTCGCGTATAGATTAACAAGATAACAATAGAGGCAATCAAAAATATTGAAAACGAGAACAAGAAGAGCGAGGCCACCCCAATGTAAATTCCAAGATTTAAAACAATTTCGTCTCGTTGAATCTTAAATTCTATTTCTTTAAAAAGATTGTTGATGGCCATTAGCAGGAATATAGAACCTAGTAATTCAGGTGTAATTGATAGAAAGTCAAAAGACAAAAAGCAGAGAATACCAACAATTAAAGCTGGGAGATAAGTGCTTTCAGTATATGCTTTGTTTCTAATCAAAATTATGGCAAAGAATGATGCTTTTGCAAAAATGAGCACAAGCGCGACTAGCTTTCTGCCAAAAATAGAATGGCCGCAAAGCCAATTTACAAAACCAAAAAAGATGGAACTCAATGGACCTGTAGAATCAAAAAGTTCTGCGTAGAGCATTTTACCCTCCACTAATGCCTCGCCAATCAACATTATTTTTAGCTCTTGAATCGTTACTTCTGACTGGAAAATCAAAGTAGGCAACGAAAAAACGGTTAAAATAAAAACTAAAACTAAAAGGCGGTACGGGTCATTTAACTTAAAGAAACGCAGCATACAAATAGCAAAAACTCAAAGTTAGAACAATCGGGAAACCTTAACTTTATAATTTAAACTTATATCTTTACCAAATGAGCGGATCAATACGTCAACAAAAGTTTAGCAAGCTTGTACTAAAAGAACTAAGTGATATTTTTCAGCAGGATAAACGAGGCTTTCTAGGAAATGCCTTTATTACAATATCAGATGTGCTGGTTAGCCCTGACTTGGGAATCGCGCGCGTTTACGTTAGCATGATGCTCGTGCAAGATAAGCAAGCAGTTTTAGATAAAATTAATGCTCACAAAAGTGAAATAAGAAAAGCACTGGGAGATAAAATAAGAAAACAGGTAAGGGTAATTCCAGATTTAGTTTTTTTCATTGACGAACTTCAGGAACAAGCAACCAAGATGGACGCGCTCATCGAAAGCCTGAAAATCCCTTCTGAATCGACAAAAAAAGGGGAATAGCCTTGGCGGTATGAACTTACCATTTTTTATAGCGAAGCGTTACTTTATTTCTACGCGTAAGAAAAGCTTCATTAATGTAATTTCTCTGCTTTCAATGGCAGGTGTGGCTGTAGCAACAGCCGCATTGGTAATTGTACTATCCGTTTTTAACGGCCTTCAAGAAATTTTACAATCGCTTTATAGTTCCTTCGATCCGGAGCTCAAAGTAGAATTAGTAAGAGGCAAATCGTTCGAAGTAGATAGCCTGTTGATTAAAAAACTGGAGGCAATTAACGGTGTAAAGATTGTGACAGAAGTAATAGAGGACTACGCCTACATCCGTTATCGAGAATCTGAGATGGTGGTTATAATAAAGGGTGTCGCAGACAATTTTATTGATCATCATCGGTTGGATAGCAACATCGTAGAAGGGAATTTAAAGTTTCATGATAAAGGTGTAAACTATGCCATTCTGGGGCAAACAGTAAAACATATTTTATCAGCTTCACTGGAAGATAATCTTTACCCACTCCAGGTCTTTTACATCAAAAACCTGAAAGCTTCGACCATTAATCCATCACAGCTTTATTCTCAGCGAAATATATTGCCGGGAGGCGTTTTTAGTATCGAAAAAAATTACGATGAAAACTATATTTTTATGCCACTTGATTTCGTGCGAGAGTTACTCGACTATGGCAATAAACGCACTTCACTTGAAATCAAGACAACATCCACTACCGATGTGTTAACGGTGCAAGCAGATATCAAAAAAATACTCGGTAATAGATTTAATGTATTTACAAATAAAGAACAGCACAAGGATATATTTAGACTTTTGCAGTTTGAAAAATTGTTTACTTTTTTAGCATTAGCCCTTTTGATTGCCATCAGCGCAATCAATATTTTCTTTTCATTGATGATGCTTACCATTGAGAAGAAAAAAGACATTGCTATTTTGGGTGCGTTAGGCGCAAGTCAACGTTTGGTAAAAAGTATTTTTCTGAATGAAGGTGCGCTAATTGCTTTTATAGGTGCTGGTATTGGTCTTTCTGTGGGGGCGTTGGTTTGCATGGCGCAAGATCAATTTGGGCTTATCGGAATGGGAGTGGCAAATGGAGTTATCTCCGACTACCCTGTAAAAATGAAACTGACGGATTTTGTTTATGTGTCGGTACTGATTGTTGGTATAACTTTCGTTGTGTCTATTTATCCTGCAATAACAGCTTCGAAAGGAGTAGGAAAAAGCAGCATTAAGTAAAAGCTAGGTAATTAGAATGTAGGATATCCGCGCTTTTTCAAGATTTTATTTAATAATTAATACCTAAATTGCCATTCGGCTAATTTTGAAATTAGGCTAAAGTTGTCAATTGGCGTGTCTTTAGCTCGCTATTTTAAAATATAACAGCCGAGGTAGAATAGAGCGATGAAGGTATCTGCAGCGCAGCCGTTTCAAATTGTTTACTCCGTGTTTCAGCATGAGTATTTAGGCTTCATTTTTGAATCTTACATTGTGCACCTTGACGAAAAAGGAAGGCTTACATTTCAACACCAGAATATCTCCACAAAAAATGCGCGTGAATTCTCGAAAGGTATGGATGACCGCGATTACGAATTAGTAGACATCATGACGAGCATGAGCCAAGATGCCGTTTTGAGGCATTTTTCTAAAAAGGTAATGAAGCCGGAAGAATACTTCAGCAAAATTTTCAACAAGGCCAAAGGAGACGAACTGGTACAAGAACAAATAGAGCTGTATCTGGAGAAACGCAGATCTGCCGTGTTAGAAAAAATAAAAGGCAAAATGCTTTTTGAAATGGGCAACGATGGTGAGCCCACTTGGAGAAGAGTAGAAGTAGTTGAAAAGAAAGCATCTATTCAATTTCATTTTATCAGGGGTGAAGAAAGCACGCAGTATTACCCTACTTTGACGTGCGGAGATAAGAAGATAGAATTGCCTAACGCTGCCGCCTATTTGGTCTGTAAAAGCCCAGCCTGGATGGTGGCCAATGGGAAGTTGTACGGTTTTGAGAAAAATGTAGATGGCAGAAAACTTCAGCCTTTTCTAAGCAAGAAGTTTGTTATTATTCCCAAAAATTTAGAAGAAACTTATTATAACCGTTTTGTTGCACCGCTTATCGCTTCATTTGATGATATTGAAGCGCAAGGTTTTGAAATAGTAAAAAGCACGTTCGATCCTCATCCTATTCTTTCTATTTCTGAATTGGCGCCAGCGAGTGCAAAAAACGTTCCTTCCTTGTTTGAAGAACACCAGGCTTCGCCTGAGGATGAAACAGGCAAGATAGTTTTTGATCTTTCATTCAAGTATGGAAAGCACCGCTTCAAGGGTGATGCCTTCGGAATGGTAAGCGTAACGATGGAAAAAAAAGATAACGATTACGTTTTCCATCGTATTAAAAGAAATGTTGATCTCGAGAAAAAATTTGCTCAAACATTAATAAAAATAGGGCTTCCTCTTAAAGGATTTAGAACGGCTGTTGAAAAAGCGCATGCGTTTTCTTGGCTCAATGAAAACAGAGTAAACCTCCTCAATCTTGGATTTGAAGTAAGCCAACCCGAAAAAAGTGATAAGAAATATTTCGTTGGCAAAGCGGTTATTGAACTTGAAGTAAAAGAAGGAATCGACTGGTTTGATATTCATGCAAAAATACGTTTTGGCGAATTTGAAATCTCCTTTAAGGAACTTAGAAAACTTATCTTGAAAAAGAAAGTGGAGTTCAAGCTACCCAATGGCGAGATAGCAATTATTCCAGATGCTTGGTTGATAAAATATGGCGATCTATTCGCCCTTAGCGAAACCACTGGCGATCACGAAAAGCCGGTACTGAGAAAACATCACCTTAACCTATTAAAAGAACTTCAAGAAGGTAATCTTGCAAAGGTTCATATGAGCGATAAGCTTCGTCACCTTGAGTCGTTTACCGGCATTAAAGAGTATCCGCTTCCTAAAGACTTTACTGGTAAGCTGCGACCTTATCAAAAGGCAGGCTATAACTGGCTCCGTTTTTTAAATGAGTTTCACTTAGGTGGTTGTTTGGCGGATGACATGGGCTTGGGTAAAACCGTGCAAACACTTGCGCTATTGCAATCTGAAAAAGAAAAGGGTGAAACAGGCACAAGTTTGTTAGTAATGCCTACCTCGTTGATCTACAATTGGGAGATGGAAGCTAAAAAGTTTGCACCCAACCTGAAGATACTCACTTATACGGGCACGTTTCGAAGTAAAGACACCTCAAAATTCGGGAAGTATGATGTTCTTCTTACCTCTTATGGTATTACCCGATTGGATATTGATTTGCTCCAGAATTTCTATTTCAATTATATAATACTAGATGAATCTCAAGTAATTAAAAATCCCACTTCAAATATCGCCAAAGCAGTAATGCAATTGCGCTCGCGCTACAAGGTTACGTTAACAGGAACCCCGTTAGAAAACACTACACTTGACTTGTGGTCACAAATGACGTTCATCAACCCAGGTTTATTAGGCGGCCAAACTTTTTTTAAGAACGAATACCAAATTCCGATAGAAAAAAAGCATGACGAATTGAAGACAAAAAAGCTCAACGCAATTATTAAACCTTTTATTCTTCGAAGATTAAAATCGCAGGTTGCAACGGAGCTTCCCGAGAAAGTAGAAAACATTCATTATACCGATATGTCTCCAGAACAAGCGGAGAAGTATGAGGAAGCAAAATCATTCTATCGGCATAAGATACTCGACCTGATCGATAAAGAAGGTATTGGCAGCAGCCGCATGACTATTCTGGAAGGGCTTACGAAGTTAAGGCAGATTTCAAATCATCCTAAGATGGTTGATCTTGAATACACAGGCACTTCCGGAAAGCTGGAAGACGTTATTCATAAATTGGAAAGCGCTATTGCGGAAGGACACAAGCTCTTAGTGTTCAGTCAATTTGTAAAGCATTTAGAAATAGTGAAGCAGGTTTTATTAACCAAAAAAATTCGTTTTGCTTATTTGGATGGATCCACCAGCGACAGACAAGATCAGGTTGAAAAATTTAATAAAGATCAGGATTTGAAGGTATTCTTGATCTCCATAAAAGCTGGCGGGTTGGGACTAAATCTGACCGAGGCAGATTACGTCTTTATTCTCGACCCTTGGTGGAACCCCGCAGTAGAAGCGCAAGCTATTGACAGGGCTCATCGGATTGGGCAAAAGAGAAAGGTGTTTACCTACAAGTTCATAACAAGAAATAGTGTGGAAGAAAAAATACTTGTACTGCAAAAAAATAAGCTGAAATTATCGGAGGGCTTGATAAGTAATGAGGAGAGTATTGTAAAGTCCATCTCACGCAGCGACATCGAACAATTATTAGCATAGATTAACTTATGAAAGACAAGGTTGTCGTCATAACTGGCGGTTCTTCGGGAATTGGATTGGCGTTGGCCGATCAGTTTGGAAAAGAAGGATCTAAAATATTAATCACTGGCCGCAATAAAGAAGACCTTGACAATGCAGTTGATAAACTTTCAAAAAGAGGAATTACTGTTTTTGGATTTCAAGCTGATGTAAGTAAAGAAGAAGACAATAGAAAAATGGCCATGGAGGCTATTTATAGATTCGGCAAAATTGATGTTTTAATTAACAATGCGGGTATTTCCATGCGCGCGTTATTTAGCGAAGTAGAACTTGATGTAGTAAAAAAAGTAATGGACGTCAATTTTTATGGCGTGCTATATGCAACAAAATATTGTTTGCCAGAAATCGAGAAGAATAAAGGTTCTATTGTGGGTATTTCTTCTATTGCTGGGTTTAGAGGTCTGCCCGGGCGAACAGGCTACTCCGCCTCTAAATTTGGACTCAATGGATTTCTTGAAGTGCTGCGCACGGAACTTTTGAAAAAAGATGTCCATGTACTAACAGCTTGTCCGGGATTTACCGCGTCCAACATCAGGAAGAGATCGCTTACCAAAGATGGGACAACACAGGGTGAGTCTCCCAGAGAAGAAGCCAAAATGATGACTTCCGAAGAATGTGCTTTGCATATTTACAATGCTACCGTAAATAGAAAATCTCAATTGATATTAACGACCCAGGGAAAATTAATTGTTTTCCTCAACAAATGGCTTCCACGCCTGGCTGACAAGATTGTTTACAATGTGATGGCGAAGGAAGCAAACGCCCCGATAAAATAGATCAGGTCTTATTTAGAAACACCAACTTGGTGTTATCTGCTCTGTTAACATTTTTATAAAAATCGACCAGTTCATTGTATGTTTCTTTGGGCAATCGACATTTCCATACCTTCATTCTACGGGTATAGATTACTTTGCCTGCATCGAACTTAAAGTTTGCTTCATACTCGCCAAACTTAGAATTGATTTTGATGGGTTCGGGAAGAAACTCCGGATAGAGATTCTCTGGAATTGTGAACTTAATCGTATCTAAATCAAGGTAATTTGTGGTTCGTACAACATCCGTTTTCCGTTCCGCCATTTTCTCAGGTATTCTGGTTAGTCGGTTCATTAAGTTCGGCACTACAAAAATTCGTTTTCCACTAACTGTTGCATATCGGTTGAGCGTCAAGTCAAGACTGACTATCGCGGAAGGAATTTTGTCTTTCTTCTCCACCATTGAAAAAGAATTGATATTGAAATTCGGGATCTCAGTATTGTTCTGAATCCATTTTTTTTGATCGTCTACATTATTCATTACGTTATCTAGCCCATCGTTCTCATATTGAATGCCTTTATTTGTGGTTCTTATTTTAGCTTTTGCATTTCCGGTGGCATCTAGCTCAACCTCTGCAGTTCTTAACTGGCTATTTTGTTCGGGTGAATAGTTTATTGTTTTCACCAGTTTCCCACCTTGGTCTGTAACGAGCAAAGCAAATCGATCTTCTGTGAATGAACCTTGATAACCAAACGGATTGGCTTGGCTTGTGCATTCCAACCACAGGGTATCTCTTCCATTAGGCACTGACACAAGAACATGATTGAATTGATGACTAGGAAACTCCTTGCGGACGTGACCCTCGCCCCTACCTGCCTGAATAATACTATAATAACCCTTAACTCCAACCTCTTTGAGCATTGCAATCGCATAATTTGATAACGCTTTACAATCTCCGTAACCAGTTTGATCTACCATTGATGCAGGAAAAGGCTGTAACCCGCCTATTCCCAGTTGAATACTTACGTAGCGAGTTTTACTTTGCAAGTATTCATAGATCGCCTTGGCCTTTTGTTCGTTCGTAGTTAACCCTTTCGTTAATTCTTTTACTTTTAGTTTAGTGGCTTCGGGCAGGTCGTCTCTTTGCTGATTCAGTAGCGCATTCCATTGACCATAAGTCTTCCAAGAAGTCATATCACCTTCATAACCCTCGTATTCGAATTTGCTAGGTGCCGCAATTATTTGCGGAATTAATTCTTCGTGATCTGGTCCATACGCTTCAAATTTCATGGGCATAATGTTGAGAAAATTCCACGTAACGGATTCGTATCCATCAATTGTCTTTTCTACCCTTGGGGTGCTTGATAAATTTAGAAGTTTGTAATTAGGTTTAAGATCTGTAGGATATATTAATTGATACGTTGCATGTTGGGTTGATTTTTTCTCGCCACCAAAGGCTGAACCTGGTATTGAATACAAATACTTAAGTTCTAGCTCATATTCAAATTCAACGGTGTAAGGGTAGGTAGCCTGCGATAGGTTTGCTGCTTTAAGGCGATGATCACTATAAAGACTAAATCCGTCAAAAGAGGCCTGATCATAAATCTCATTGTTTTTTAATCTTTTAGTTTGCTTGCCTAACGCATCATAAACATATCCATTGAAATCAATAACCTTGGTAAGCTTGTTGTAACCCACCACTTGACTAGCGTAATTGTTTCCGTTCTCGTTGAAAATAGTTACGACATAATGCACATAATGCGTAGCCTTGTTCTTGGCAAGTATTTTAAATCTAATTTCGTCTTCACGGATAACTACATCAACATTCTCTTTTAATTCAACGGGTATTTCGCTTACCGGATATTTAAGGTCAGTGGCAAAAACATTTAACGATACGAACAATGCGACCGTAAAAATTATTGAATTTTTCATGACTTTATTTTTTCTTTAATACAATTTGTTCGGATTGCTTGGCAATAACCTGATTATACATTTCTTTTAGGTAGGGATATTCATTTTGTGCAAACAAGCTTTTATTTATTTGAAAGTTACTTACTACGTTTATTATGTTTCCTTGTTGGGTTAAGCTATAGGAATAGCGCCCGGCATTGCCTGGAAGGGCGATTACTTTTGGTTGTGGTAACTCATCGACTACATACCCGGCAGGGATAACAATTTTGCACAAATACATTTTTTCCATCGCGCTTCCAAAATCTACTGGGTAAATTCGCGTATCATATTTGAAGGGGTTTTCGGCAATTTGAGAAGTTACTAAGGGATTTAGATATATGGTATTGCCAGCAGTCGCGGCATGATCCGCGATACTTAACTCGTGAATCTCTTTCACGGGTTTTTCCAATTCTTTTAAATCAGAAAATGCAGTCTTTTCGACATTCCAGCTTTTCGATGCGAGAAAATCTTTTACATATGTTTCTTCACCTTTAGTTTTATAGATCTCGCGCATATCAAAAGCATCATATCCATCAAGTGTATAGGTCAATTTGCCTTTTAACTCTGCGTTTTCGTCCAAGGCAAAATCTCCGCTTATAATCGTTTTTGATTTTGCTTTGCTGGTTACCTCCATCCAGCCTTTACTCAATTTTGAAATCACAAGCCCTTCGCCATTTAAGCACCGTTCAGGCAGCACTGTGTATGGTAAATTCTTTTCGGTGGCGTCTAATAGAACATTTTTATCAGTAAGTCTTACGATACATAAAGCATAGTTAAATTGCCGTTCCATTGGATATTGCTTTCTAACAAATCCATGGTCTCTTGTGCTAATTAACAGCATATCAACAGTTAGCCCAGCCTTATCGAGCATGGACGCGAGCAGCAAATTTATGTCTCCAGAGGTTCCTTTCTTTTTTTCAAGAATTTTTTTCAGATCACCGGCTGTAAAATCCTTATCTCCATCCCATTCTACGTTATCTCGTACGTAAGAATGAATTATTTTAATTTTCTGAATTGGCTCGGTTAGCCCAGCGGTTAATTCTTCAACTTTGGTTTTTAAAAAATTTGACTTATCGATAACCTTACCAAAATTTTCACTTGCCATTAAGTTGGTGCTTAATTTTTCCCAAGAACCCATATAGTCCTTTTCAATTCCGCCCACTTTATACCCCGCCAGCGCAAAATTTATTTTTGATACATAATCGTCTTCGCTAGTCATATAAGGTTCAGGTTTAAATGCAGGCACGTCTTTGGAGATCCAATGATGTGCAAACGTGTTAATGCCTGCTGTCATCTGATTGTCTACTTCATAGTTGGTGGCAACATAACCTTGCATGTATCTCTCATAACGCAGATCTTCCGGCATAATAGCCCAATACTCACTTAGGCGCGTTGGTATTGTGCTTTGAAATTTCCAATTGGGAAAGCTTGTAAAAAATTCGGAATTTATGGTGTAGCTGACCTCAAGAACTGAACCTTCTCTAACATTGGGTAAAGTAAATTTGACTTTATTGGTGTTGCGGTTAAATTTTTCTTTGAAAATACTCTCTTTGCCAATTGGAGTTTCCGAAATGGCCCCATTTTCCAGATTATAGGTGACAGCTTTCACCTTTGAAACCGTTTCTTCAGTAGAACCAGACTGAAAAAGACTGATTGAAAAATCCGCCCAAGACAAGCCACCTTTCTTTAATATTTTTATCCGCTTGTGTCTTTCATAAGTTAGTACATAACCTTCTCCTCTTGCGTTAATATAGGCTTTTCCATAATCAACCAACACCACCGCTTCTGCCGAAGAATCCAACGGGTAGATTTTCATCTTCATGTCCTCCATTGGGATGTCTCCAAATTTAATTGGTGCTTTTTGGGCATAGCTGAAAATGCAACTAGTCAAAAGCAAGAGGAGAATATTTGTTTTCATTGGGCTAATAAGTTTTAAGAAAAATAGTGTTTTTTTTAAATTCTACATATAGCAGTGCTACAATTTCTAGAATAGGCTGACAAAATTTGCTCAACTCTAGCTCAAGCGGGCAAAGTATTTCGGTAAAAGTGGATGTTAAAAGGATCGGGTGATTTGATAGCTCAATGCGAATTAAATGACGCTATTTCAAATTTTGTTTTTGGTATCCTTGGCTTACCTTATTCATCGCAAGAGACCGCTACTTAAAGATCCCATAAAAAACGAAGATCACAAACAACAAAAATGAAATGCCAACGAAATAATTACGGTAATATCGAAAGTCTCTATCATATGGTTTGCTTAATTCTAGTTTGATACTTCCCTTAGAACCATTGAGCACCCAACAAATAAATCCACCAACTCCAGTAAAAATTAGTTCAAAAATTGACCCCATTTTAATTGACACATTTGAGCAAAAATCCTTTTCCCCCAAAATCCTGTTATACGAAACGCCAATCCCTTTAATCAGCGAAGAACTAAACCCGCGATGTTCCCCTTTCATTGCGGCCTGCAATGGTGCAACCCTGGGGCGTTGTTACTTGGTCGATTTCTGCTTTGGGGGCGAAGGCCACAATTTTAAATTAACTTCTCTGGGAGTAAATCGTTTGGAATACTTTTTCTTTATTTGAAAAACGAATAACAATTTCGCCATCGGGCGTAACAATTGACTTGATGATGCCATTTTTATCTTTAGCAAAAGGCTTTAAATAATTGGCTAATTTTATGTCCTTTTTTCTACCAAAATTCTCTAAATCGATTTCAGCGTCTTTCAATAATTGACTGTCTATAAATTTGCCCTCAGTTGAAAATAAGAAGGACGCGTCTGTCTTTTTGAAAGAGACGTTAAGCCCGATTTTTGCGTCATATGTTTTAAACAAGCGAATGTAACGATCATCAACACGCAAATTTGCGTTATCAACTAACGTGCTGGTAGGGTGATTAATATACCAAATTTTTTGCCCATTCATATCGAAGGAGCCAAGGTAAAGGCCGCTGTATCCGATACGACCTATTTTTTCAAAGGGATTGTCTCCAAAAAGGCCATAAACCAAAAAGCTATTGGTAACATTATCGTAGGTAATTTGGCTAAAGGCTGTTTTGAACAATATGATTTTAGTGTAAGTGCTTACCATTCCACCTCCAGTGTCTCTAATGAACTTTTCGCCATAATCAATGGTTTTAAAATTATAAACATCGTTCGATTGATTGGCATAATTAATTGCAGGTCTCCTGAATTTATTGTTCAACAACTTGCTCGAAAAACTTACCTTACTGGTTATTGCTCCGCTAGATAAAATGCCAATAATGTTAAAGTTAAAAGTATTAAGATCTGTTGAAGCTTGTTTAGAACAGAAAAATTTAACGTCTTCTTTTTGTCCAATAAACGACCAAAAGCTATTCTCTTCGCCCTCTTCAATTGGCGGAGTATCTATTACAAATCTTGTGTAAGAGAATGTTTGGGCATCAAAACGATTTAATAACAATTTCTCATTTACTTTTTTTCTATCGTGCAGTTCATCGCCCTCCTGAGTGGCCACTAAATACAAATAATTGTTGTCACACAGTATGTTTTGTAAACTCTTGCCAAATTCTTGTTTACCTTCAATTTCAAAGGCCGTTTCTTTATTACTACTTACGTCTATTTTTCTAATCTTTGTTTTCTTACTATAAAATTTTTCATTTATCTTAACAAAGTAGAGTGTTGAATTATCAGGACTAACCAGAAGATGATTGTCTTGATCAACAGAGTTTTTCCATACCAATTTGCCTTCTTTACTAAAATACCAAATTATATCATCGGGTAGCTTACCCATAACAGTCCCATTTAGATAAACACCGGTAATAGCAAGGAAGCCGTTTTCTTTTAGGTTAATTATATTTTTGATAGTTACGTAGGGCTTGAAAATTTTTCCTTGCTCATCATTCTTTCCATCAAAATTAATGGTCTGGCAATGGCCACTACAAACAGTAAACAGAGAACCAAAAACTATGATTAAGACCAATATCAATCGCATACTATTATAAATTTATTTTAATTAAAGTTAATTCAAATTAACAATTAATATACGCTTTAACCCAAAATCTTGTTATACGAAGCGCCAATCCCTTTAATCAGCGATGAACTAAACCCGCGATGCTCCATTTCATTAAGGCCGGCAATGGTGCACCCTTTGGGCGTTGTTACCTTGTCGATTTCTGCTTCGGGGTGGAGGCCACCTTTCAACAAAAGTTCCGCAGCGCCCTTCACGGTCTGGGCGGCAATTAAGCTAGCTGTCTTAGAATCAAAACCAATTTCAATTCCGCCTTGTGTTGCAGCGCGTATAAAACGTAAGGCATAGGCAATTCCACATGCACCAAGCACCGTGGCAGCGTCCATCAATTTTTCGTCTATTGGCACAGCAATGCCGAGCTGACTGAAAAGATCGGTCACATATTTTGTTTGGGAAGTGGTAGCACCGCTTTGGCACAAACAGGTTACCGATTCTTGAATAGCAATGGCCGTGTTAGGCATCGCTCGGAAAATGGGCACACCATTGTCGATAATGGCAGAAAGATCCTTCAAGAAAATACCCGTCACCACACTTATAACCATGTGAAGTTTTGGGTCGAAGGAAGCTTTCAACGTTTCAAGTACTTCTTTTACATTGTATGGCTTCAGAGCAACTATTATCACTTCACTGGTTTCAATGGCTTGCTTATTGTCACTTGTTACAATACAGCCTTGGTCGGCCAGGTGTTTAAGAGTTTCGGTATTGCGTTTCGTGATCGTAATCTGTTCGGGAAACGAGAATTTACTTTTTATCAAACCCTCGGCAATAGCAGCTCCTAGATTTCCGCCCCCGATGATGGCAATACGCTTTGTACTCATAATTTCAGTATTTATTGAACTTAAATTTTATTATCACAATTAAAGTACTTTAAATTGTAATCTACTAATTGAGTATACTTTATCTTATGGAAATTCTTTACAAACCCTGGCCCTGGTATGTGGCTGGCCCGCTGATCGGCATTACAGTGCCAATTCTTCTTTTATTGGGAAACAAAAAACTAGGCATATCGTCAACACTTACCCAGATTTGCGCGGCTTGTATTCCAAGTAATATTACTTCTTTGAAGTATGATTGGCGAAAAGATAGCTGGAACTTGTTATTTGTTGCAGGCGTTTTCTTGGGCGGTTTTCTAGGGGGATACGTTTTTGCCAATCCAAATCCGGTGGAACTGTCAGCATCCACTATCGAGTTTTTTAAATCTCACGGACTTGCCCACCCTCAAGGATTAATGCCGCAGGAACTTTTCAATTGGGCATCGCTCTTTTCAATCAAAGGATTTTTGTTGATGATTGCTGGTGGATTTATGGTTGGTTTTGGAACACGTTATGCCCGCGGCTGTACTTCTGGCCACGGAATCCTCGGACTTTCGGCATTGCAATGGCCTTCTTTGGCGGCAACTGCTTCCTTCTTCTTAGGCGGCATTTTATTTTGCCGATTTGTTCTTCCCTACATTCTTGACCTCCATTAGTCTTATGTCTTACTACTTGATACTAGCTACTGTTTTATGAAGAATCTAAAATACTTACTCGTTGGAACATTCTTTGGCCTCGTGTTAACCAAAGGCGAAGCCATTTCGTGGTACCGCATGCAGGAGATGTTCCGATTTGAGAGCTTTCACATGTTCGGCATTTTTATGACGGCAATCCCAGTCGGTGCGCTATCGTTATTCATCATCCGAAAGTTTAACCTCAAAACCGTAAACGGCAGTGCTATTGAAATGCCCAAGAAAGTTTACCATTCAGGCATTATCATCGGTAGCTTAATTTTTGGATTTGGCTGGACACTAACCGGAGCTTGCCCTGGTCCTATTTATGCGCAAATAGGAACCGGATCATTAGTTACTATAGCCACATTGCTTGCCGCTTTGGGCGGAGCATTTAGTTACGAATATCTGAAAAAGTATTTGCCAGAGTAGCTACGCTGCCACTCCGGTATTTTCTCTCAACGATCGTCTCAATATTTTGCCAACGTTGGTTTTAGGCAATTCGGTCAAAAACTCAATCAACTTAGGGCGTTTATAACTGGTAAAGTTTTCTTTACAGAACTCGCGAAGTTCTTCTTCGGTAAGTGATGAATCGCGTTTCACTACGCAAATTTTTACCACTTCTCCTGAATGGGCATCGCTTACCCCGATGGCGGCTACTTCCAACACTTTTGGATGGCTTGCTACCACCCCTTCAATTTCATTGGGGTATACATTGAAGCCCGAAACCAAAATCATATCCTTCTTGCGATCTACAATTTTAAAGAAGCCTTCACTATCCATCACGGCAATATCGCCTGTTTTAAACCACACACCCTTATGGAAGACGGACGAATTATCTTTCTGCCAATAGCCGCTAAATACTTGTGGCCCCTTCGCGCACAGCTCGCCAATTTCGCCAGTGGGCAATTCATTCCCATCGTCATCCATAATGGCAATATCGGTGCTGGGTATGGGCATGCCAATGCTTCCCATCTTTTCCTTTCCAGGGATTTGGTAGGTGAGCACGGGCGATGTTTCACTCAGCCCGTAACCTTCGCTTATGCGGATGCCTGTTTTTTCTAACCAGCGTTTAAACACCACTTCTTGCAGCGCCATGCCGCCAGCAGAACAAGACTTAACGGCTTTGGTATTGATTTCGCTGAACTGTGGATGGTTGAGTAAACCATTGTAGAGCGTGTTCACGCCAATCATGGTATGAAACGGCTTGCTAAGAATTTTTATGAAGCCCGGTAAGTCGCGAGGGTTTGTGACCAATAAATTATTTAGGCCGCCATTCATGTACACGAAAGTGGCCGTGAGTGCATAGATGTGGTATAACGGAAGCGGAATGATGGCTACATCTTCAGGAGCCAATACTCCATTCGCGCTATTATTGAGAATCGGCTGTACTTGCAGTACGTTGGAAATCACATTTCGATGGCTCAACACAGCTCCTTTTGATAAGCCGGTTGTTCCGCCCGTGTATTGCAAAAAAGCTGTATCTTCTTTTTTTATCGTTGGCGCAGCAAATTTTTGACCTTTGCCGCTTTCAAGTGCCTGTGAAAATGAAATAGCTCCGTCCAGTTGAAAAGGCGGAACTAGTTTTTTCACTTTCTTCACAACAAAGTTGGTGATCACTTTTTTCAAGCCTCCCAGCATGTCGCCAAGTTCGGTGACCAAAATAGTTTTGATTGAAGTTTGCCCAACGATTTTTTGCAGGTTGCTGGCAAAGTTGGCAAGAATAACAATAGCAATCGCCCCGCTATCATTAAACTGGTGCTGCATTTCGCGTGGTGTGTACAACGGATTCGTGTTTACCACAATTAAGCCAGCTTTAAGCGCACCTATCATAGCAATAGGGTATTGAAGCGTGTTAGGAAGCTGAATCGCAATGCGATCACCTTGTTTAAGCTTTGCGCTATTTTGCAGGTAGGCTGCGAAAGCGCTTGAGAGCTTATCCAACTCCTGATAAGACATTTTGCGCCCCATGTTTTCAAAGGCTGTGTTTTGCGCGAACTTCTTACTGTTTTCCGCACACAACTCGACAAGGGATTGGACCGATGTTTCAGAAATCTCTGCTGGTAAATAAGATGGATATTGAGCTACCCAAGGGCGATTTGTTGACATAAAACAATGTTTGAAGCGAAACTACATTATTTTTATTATCCAATTCAATCGTTTGAAATAAATATTATTGTAGATTTAAAAAGAATCTTAAACAATGAAACGCAATTTGATATTGTCGGTCTTGGCCTTCCTTTCTTGGCAGGCGTATGCTCAACCAAAAGAGCTAAAGGCCAAGTTATTAATCAACAATAAAGCAATTGATGAGAGCATCATTGGTAAAAACATAGCCGCACTAGACACCTTGTATGCCGATGATTTTGTTTTCACACACGGCACGGGTTTCGTTGATTCCAAAAAAAGCTGGCTTGCGAACGTAGCAAAGAAGGATCAAGTATTTGTTTCGCGGATCCATGATTCAACCACGGTCGAAATCCATCCTGATTTCGCGATGTTAGTTGGCAAACTTTCCATTTCCCGGAAGGATAACGACAAACTTGTGAACTATGGGCTTTGGTATGTTCGGATATTTGCCCAGCGAGGTAAATATTGGCAATTGGTTTCACACAAAACAACTAAAGAATGGCATTATTGAAATTAAGTCGAGATATTTTTTACCTTTAACCTACACCCAAAAATCTAATTTTATGAATACAAATTATGCAGGCTTCTGGCAGCGCTTTTTAGCCCTTGTTATCGATTCAATTCTAATTGGTGTCATTCGGTCGATTCTAGTAATTCCAATTTTGGCGGCCGTAGGGCTTAGCTTTGTTGGTGACATTCAAGACTTAGACACGGCAGATTCAAGCGATGTTATCGCGATGGCTGCTGCTTTTATTGGGGCTCTAATGGCAACGGCAGCTATCTCTTCAGTAATATCTATTCTTTATTTTTCATTCATGGAGTCGTCAAAATACCAGGCAAGTGTTGGCAAACTCGCGCTAGGTTTAATTGTGACAGACATGGAAGGAAACAGAATCGATTTTGGAAAAGCATTGTTGAGGAATTTTGGAAAGCTAGTTTCCGGAGCCATTCTGTTGATAGGCTACATAATGGCCGGTTTTACAGATAAAAAACAAGCCTTGCACGATATGATTGCCAGCACGTTGGTGCTTAAAAAGTAATTTATTGATATGATTCAATTCGATAAGTTAACCGCGCTGGTGGTTGATGATGATCCTATTCTTCGCCAAATGGTGGGGAAGGAACTAGAATCCATAGGCGTAAAATTTAAAGCTGTTAGCAATGGTAACGAGGCGATTGAAGCACTTAAAGAAAAGCGTTTTGATTTCGTGTTAATGGATATACAGATGCCTGTTCAAGATGGCCTTGATGCGGTGCGTTGGATAAGAGACATCAACAATAAGTATCATCAAAATCTGCCAATAATTGCCGTTACAAGTTTTGAAAAGAAAGAACATACCGTTGGAATCCTTGAAGCTGGAATGAATGATCATATAGTGAAGCCATTTACCCTCGAAAAATTTATGTTTAGTATAAATAAAATTCTAGGGTAAAAATTACTTGTGCTTTAGAAAACGGATTAGCTGATTTTTAATTACGATTGTTGCTGGCAGGTAGCCTATGATTTCTCCTTCGGCTTCAAGCGCACAAATCTCAACCGATGTTAACTCTACCCTTGCCGTGGTTTTATACAGGATCTTTTTGTTAACAATTTTCTTTTTTGCCTTTATCGATTGAAGATAAACCAAAAAGCGTGGCAACGCTACGTCTTCAGCAATAAAGCTATTTAGTAAGCCATCAGCGATAACGGCATCTGGAGCAATGTAAATTCCGTTGCCAAATGAGGTGCCATTTGCAAATGCTGCGACTCTCGCTTTGCCTTTCCATTGCCATTCGTCTGCGGTGCAGATTACATATTGTGGCTTGTGTGTTAGAAAAGTAACCAGTATGCTCAGCAAATAGGAAAGGGAAGCTCCAAGACTTTTTCGGTTGCGTTCCAATCTCTCCACTACCAAAGGCCCCATGCCCAGACTGCAAGCATTGATAAAAAAGTGCGCAATGGGATTACCGTTTTTGCCGATGCAATTTACTTGGCCTACGTCTATTGCCTGAAATGAAAGTTCCTTTGTGGACTGTATCAACCGATCAACTGATGAACTAGCGTTTATCGTTCTTGCAAAATCATTGGCGGAGCCAAGAGGAAATAACCCAAGCATTGGTCGGCTAATGTTTTCTGAATGCAATATTCCATTCAACACTTGATTTAAAGTACCGTCACCACCAGCAGCTATCACTAAATCAAAAAGTTCATCCGTGACTTGCTTTGCTAGCTGTATGGCATGACTAGTATACAGCGTTTCGAACAAAGTAACGTTAAACTCGCGCTGCAGTGCTGGATAAACTTTTGTAAGAAAGAATTGCTTTTTCTTCGAAATGCCGTTAAGAATAATAGCAATCCGCATGGGTTAAATTGTTACTTGCAATTTTTTTTGATGGCGGTTTTGGCATCTTTAGAACCTAATTCATCAGCTCTTTTGAAGTCAAGGCAGGCATCGTATTTATTGTTCAGTTGCAGCTTTACCAATCCGCGTTGGTAGTAGGTCTCGCTGTCAGAAGCATATAGTTCAATGGAAGTGGAATAGTCCTCCGCGGCCCCCGCAAAATCACCCTTCTCTGTTTTGCTAAGTGCGCGGTTATCAAAGTAAGTAGGGACGGTGCCATCTAGCTCAATGGCTTTTGTGTAATCGGCAATGGCACCATCATGATCCTGCAAATTATTTTTTAAAACGCCCCGAAGGTTTAGTGTTTCGGGATCAATTTCCAATTCGATGGCTTTGTTATAATCCTCTAAGGCTCCCTTTAGATCTTCAATCGCAGATTTTGCCAAGGCACGGTTTTCGTATTTTACTGCATCTTTTGGATCGATCAAAATGGCTTGGTTGTAATCTAAAATAGCCTCTTTATAATTGCCAGTATTATAGCGAGCAACCCCTCTATGATTTAGCAAACTTGCATCGGCTTTGTTAAGTTCTATTGCTTTTGAATAGTCGTCAATGGCGCTAATAAATTCACCCAGTTCGGCTTTGATAACGCCTCGATTAAAATACTTATCGGCATCTGGTTTGCCAAGTTCAATCACCTTAGAGAAATCGAAATAGGCAGGTTGCAATTCCTCTAAATTATACTTGGCAAACCCACGGTTTGTATAAGCCTCCGAATAATTGGGATTGTATTTAACTGCTTTGTCAAGATCAGCAATTGCCGCCTCATCGTCTCCCAAACTAATTTTTGCCTCGCCACGAAAGTTAAGCGCATCAGCTTGAGTGGAGTCGATGTCTAAAGCAAAATTAAAATCGCCAATGGCTCCGTATAAATCACCTAAGGCCATTTTGGCACGCCCCCTTAACACGTATGCTTCTTTGTTTTTTGCGGTGGGTTCTAGCAACTTGTTTAAGATATTTTTAGCAGCCGCGAAATCATTGCCGCTAAATTTTTTCTTAGCTTGCTCTAGCGCGTCATTTTGAGCTTTTAGGGCAAATGAACCGATAATAAAAACGATTAAGATAACGTGGCGCATTTCATTTTTTGTTGATGATGCAAGGTAAGAAGATTTAATGTTGATGTACTCATGGCCTGTAACCAAAAGCATCACAATCTAATCTGTTATCGAGGCTCGTGGAGTAATGTGTACAAACCACTCATCATCTTTTCAAAAACAAACGTCAGACAAATCGTAAATTGCGTTACAAAACTGAACGTGATATGAGAATTTTAGTAGTGTTTCTTTTGATGGTAGTAGCTCTGGTTTCACATGCTCAGGAGAAACCCTTGGATATGAAAATGGATTTTGAAGAGTACGAGCCGCCATCTACTCTAAAAGTTGAATCGCACGTTCTTACCAAAGCGAAGTTTCCATTTATAGATATTCATAATCATCAAGGTGTGATGGATGCTGAAGCCCTGAAAACGCTTACTTCGAAAATGGATCAATTGAATATGGCTGTGATGGTAAACCTAAGTGGCCGTGGATTTCCTTATAGCACCGAGCGTCTAAAAAACTCCTTGCAAAGCATTAAAGAAAACTACCCTAATCGGTTTGTTCTTTTCACCAATGTGGATTTTGAAAACATGGATGATCCACAATGGACAACAAAAGCCGTAAAACAATTAGAGGAAGATGTAAAAATGGGCGCTATGGGTTTAAAGATTTATAAAAGTTTGGGGCTACAGTACAAAGACAAGGCAGGTAACCGAATTCACGTGGATGACCCTCGCATTGATCCCGTATGGGCGAAGTGTGGTGCGCTTGGAATACCTGTGCTTATTCATGCGGCCGATCCGAAACAATTTTGGGATCCGATCGATAAGAACAACGAGCGTTGGCTGGAGCTAAAGCTTCATCCACGCAGAAGGTATACAGAAAAAGAAGCAAGTTGGCAGACAATAATTGCTGAGCAACACAACATTTTTAAAAAACATCCCAAGACAAAATTCATCAATGCTCATCTTGGTTGGCATGGCAACGATTTAAAAAAACTAGGTCAATTGATGGATCAATATCCAAATATGTACACGGAAATTGGAGCGGTGATTGCTGAACTTGGAAGGCAGCCCAGGGTGGCTAAAGCATTCTTAACAAAGTATCAGGATAGGGTTTTATTTGGAAAAGACAGTTGGGTGCCCGAAGAATACACAACCTATTTCAGAGTGCTTGAAAGTGAGGACGAATATTTCCCTTATCACAAGCGCTACCACGCTTTTTGGAAAATGTATGGCATTGGTTTGCCCGATGAGGTGTTGAAAAAGATTTATTATAAAAATGCGTTGAACTTACTTCCGAAGCTTGACAAAAGCACCTTTAGCAATTAAATCTGATGGCTATCTTTTTGTGTCTTTTCTCTTGTTTGGGACTTCAAGTTAAACCGACTGACCAAGAGCTTTATGGAAATTGGTTGGAAAGCGAGGTTAAGGGCAGTAAGTACGTTGAATGCCCTTATCGGTTTGAGTTTGGCAATAACAAAACCTACAGAATTCTTAATGTTTGTTATGGATCAGATCCACAACTGCCAATTACTGAGGATGGTATTTGGTCTTACGACTCATCAAAAAAAATAGTCACCTTGACAAAACGAAAAGCTTATGAAAATGAACTGTTCCATGATTCAACGCCTCTTTTGTCTATCCATGTAAAAGAACTTCAAAAGAATTTCGTTATCTTTTACTTTGAATCTCCGATTGATTCAGAAAAGTTAATCAGAATAAAAAATTGATCGAGTTAATTCAAACCTTTTACGAGATCGTAGCCAGCATACTCAAATCCTTAGACTCTAAGTAAGAAACCCCACCACACAAATATTCATCAATCGCTTTTGCGGCCTCGCGGCCTTCACTTATTGCCCATACCACCAGCGATTGTCCTCTGCGCATATCACCTGCGGTAAAAACGCCTTCTACCGATGTTTGATATTTATGTGCATTTACATTTCCTCGCTCATCTCTTTCAACACCCAATTGTTCTAACAGTCCTTGGTGTTGTGGATGGAGAAAGCCCATGGCAAGCAAAGCCAATTCACAAGGAATTATTTTTTCGGACCCAGCAATTTCAACGAAGGGTGGCTTACCAGGCTCTGCTTTTTTCCACTCTACCTCTACTAATTTTATACCCGTAAGATTTCCGTTGGAGTCGCCAATAAATTCTTTCGTAACCACCGCCCAACTTCTTTCACATCCTTCTTCGTGCGAGGTGGAGGTGCGTAAAATCATCGGCCAATTAGGCCATGGCATCGTCTCGGTTCTATCTTTTGGAGGCTTCGGCATAATCTCAATCTGGCTTACCGATTTCGCTTTGTGGCGATTAGATGTGCCCACGCAATCAGACCCGGTATCGCCACCACCAATCACCAGCACATTTTTATCAGTTGCAAAAATTTCTTCTTTGGTAATCGCTTTTCCGCCAACCCTGGCATTTTGTTGCGACAGAAAATCCATTGCAAAATGAACACCTTTTAAATTTCTTCCTGGTATAGGAAGATCACGAGGAACAGTTGAACCACCACAAAGCAAGATTACATCGTATTCTTCTCGCAATTGCGACACGGGAATGTTAACCCCAACGTTGGCATTGGTTTGAAAAACAACGCCTTCTTCTTCCATCAGCGCAATCCTCCGTTTTACTATGTCCTTATCTAGTTTAAAATCAGGAATTCCATAGCGGAGCAAACCACCTATTTCATCTGATCTTTCAAAGACAGTTACCGAATGGCCGGCAAAATTAAGCTGAGCAGCAGCAGCCAAGCCTGACGGGCCAGAGCCCACAATAGCAATATTCTTACCCGTTCTCGTAGTAGGAACGCGAGGTTTTACGTAGCCATTGCTGAACGCAGTTTCTATAATTGATTTCTCTATATACTCAATAGCCACGGCTGGCTTATTGATGCCAAGCACACAGGATGCTTCACACGGAGCGGGGCAAATCCGTCCTGTAAATTCTGGGAAGTTGTTTGTGGATATTAGAATCTCATAGGCCAACTTCCAGTTATGTTGGTACACGGCATCGTTAAACTCGGGGATGATGTTACCCAATGGACAGCCGTGATGACAAAAAGGAATGCCACAATCCATACAACGAGCAGCTTGCGTATGAGTGGTCTTCAAATCATGACCACTTTCAACTTCTTTGTAATCGTTGATCCGGTCCTTTGGGTCACGCTTTTTTGGAAGCTCTCTATCAAATTCTAGAAATCCAGTTGGCTTTGCCATATCAAATTCTTCGTGCTTAGTTCTACTTCTGAAAAATCTTATTGTACTACTTCTTTTTTATTTGCTGCCTTTCGTTTATCCAGTACAGCTTTATAATCCAACGGCATAACTTTAACGAATTGACTAAACGAGTGAGGCCAACTTTTTAGCAAGGCAGTTGCCGTTTCGCTTTGAGTTAATTGGTAGTGGTCGCTGATCATAGTCTTCAGAAGTTTCTCATCTTCTTCGTCTAGCGTATCTAACATGACCATTTCCATATTGCAATTTCGGACAAACAATTTTGAGGCGTCATACACATAAGCCACTCCACCACTCATTCCCGCGGCAAAGTTTCTTCCCGTTTCACCCAAAATCACCACTACACCCCCCGTCATGTATTCGCAACCATGATCGCCAACACCTTCTACTACTACTTTAACTCCCGAATTTCTAACAGCGAAACGCTCGCCTGCCAAACCTCTGATAAAGCCCTCGCCTGAAGTGGCGCCATAAAATGCTACGTTACCTACAATAATATTTTTAGCAGCATTGTATTTAATTGCCTTATCGGGATAAAGAATAAGTTGCGCCCCCGAAAGCCCCTTGCCAAAGTAATCGTTCGCTTCGCCTTCCAGTTCAAATGAAATGCCAGGAGCAGCAAAAGCACCGAAACTTTGGCCAGCACTGCCCTTAAATTTGAAATGAATGGTGTTTTTTGGTAGACCTAGGCCAAGGAAATTTTTGGAAATCTCATGGGAGAGCATCGTACCAACGGCCCGGTTCTGATTGCTAATGACAAATTCGCCCTTAACTGCTTCGGCATGTTGAAGCGCAGGCTGTGCGTGCTTAATCAACTGAAGATCTAATACCTTGTCAATTTCATGGTCTTGTTCTTCTTGTTTGTAAAGTGCCGTATCCAAACTTAAAGGCTCCTTATACAGCATAGCTGCCAAATCGAGATTCTTATATTTCCAGTGGTCACCCAGTTCACGCACTTCCAAACGATCCATTTGTCCAACCATTTCGTTGACCGTTCTGAAACCAAGTTCCGCCATTATCTCGCGTAGTTCTTCAGCCAAGAAATGGAATAAGTTGACCACATATTCTGGTTTGCCAGTGAATAGGGCGCGTAACTCTTTATTCTGGGTAGCCACACCAACAGGGCATGTATTTAAGTGGCACTTGCGCATCATAATGCAACCTGCAGTAACAAGGGCTGCTGTGGCCACTCCCCACTCTTCCGCGCCAAGCAAAGCAGCAATAGCTAAATCGCGACCGGTTCGAATTTGCCCATCGGTTTGAACAACTATTCTTCCACGCAATTTATTTCTTACCAATGTTTGGTGAGTTTCCGCCAAGCCAAGTTCCCACGGAAGTCCTGCATGGCGAATCGAACTTATTGGAGATGCCCCAGTTCCACCATCATGCCCAGATATTAGTACGACATCAGCGTGGGCCTTGGCAACGCCCGATGCAATCGTTCCAACACCCGCCTCCGATACAAGCTTTACGCTGATGCGCGCATCCTCGTTAGCATTTTTCAAATCGAAGATGAGCTGCGCCAAGTCTTCGATGGAATAAATATCATGATGTGGTGGAGGCGAAATCAAACCAACACCAGGAGTTGAATGCCGAACACGACCGATCCAATCATCTACTTTATGCCCTGGCAATTGTCCGCCTTCGCCAGGTTTAGCACCTTGCGCCATTTTTATCTGAAGTTCCTTAGCACTGCTCAAATAATAACTAGTAACGCCAAATCGGCCGGAAGCCACTTGCTTGATGGCGGAGTTTTCCCAATCCCCATTTTGCTTGCGAATGAAACGCGCATCGTCTTCTCCACCTTCTCCACAGTTGCTCTTTCCACCGATCCGATTCATGGCAATGGCGAGTGTACTGTGTGCTTCATGAGAAATAGAACCGAATGACATAGCGCCTGTTGCAAACCGTTTGAAGATCTTTTCTTTTGATTCCACCTCATCAATGGAAATTGATTTTCCTTTCCGGAATTTCAGTAAGCTCCTTAATGTTATCGCCCGTTCACTTTGCTCGTTTATAAGCTTAGAATATTTTTTAAAAACAGAATAATCGTTTGTTTTGGTGGAATGCTGGAGCAAGTGGATGGTTTGAGGATTGAATAGATGTGCCTCGCCTCTTTGTTTCCACTGGTACACTCCACCTACTTCTAATTTCTGTGTTGCGTTGGTTGTTTTGGGGAATGCGAGTCGGTGTTTGATCAAGGCTTCTTCAGCAATATCATCCAGACTAAGTCCACCAATACGAGAAACTGTTCCTGTAAAATAAGAATCAACCACTTGCTTGCTCAACCCCAACGCTTCGAATATCTGAGCACCATGGTACGATTGCAACGTGGAGATGCCCATCTTGCTCATGATCTTCAAAAGCTCGCCCGATACTGCTTTTGTGTAATTGTAGATCGCCTTTTCATCGCTCAAGCCTTCTTTCAATTGATTATTGTTAATCATTTGATGAATAGTTTGAAAAACTAAGTACGGATTGACGCCCGAAGCGCCATAGCCAATCAACGTAGCGTAATGATGGGTTTCCCAAACATCGCCAGCTTCAATCAGCAGACCGACTTTTCCACGGAGTCCTTTTCGTATCAAATCGTGATGAACAGCTGCCGTTACAAGAAGGGATGGAATTTGTGCATGGCCGCTATCAAAACTTCTGTCGGAAAGGATGATGATCGTGAATCCATCTTCAATTGCATCTGTTACATACTGGCAAATTCTGTTGAGCCCTTTCTCCATCGAGTCGGGCTTTCCATCTGCCTTGAAGTAGGTATAAATGGTTTTTGTTTGAAGATGACGATGGTCTATGTAACGGATCTTTTCTAAATCCTTATTTGACAAAATAGGGACAGGCAATTCCAACGTAACACAATGCGCGGGCGTTTCTTCCAATAAATTCAATGATCCACCTACATGCAAAGCCAATGACATTACTAATCGCTCACGAATTGAATCGATCGGTGGATTTGTTACCTGCGCAAATAGTTGTTTAAAGTAGCTGGATAAATGTTGCGCCTGCTTCGAAAGGACGGCCAACGGAGTGTCGTTACCCATAGAGCCTAACGCTTCCTTACCCGTTTCGCACATTTGAGAAAGGATCATTCTCAAATCTTCGGAAGTGTAGCCAAAGGAAACTTGACGCTTCAACAGTGTAGAAGGATCATACTTGTGGAAGCTTCCACCCGGTTCGGGAAGGTCTTGTAAACGCAGTTTGTTTTCCTTTATCCACTTGCCGTAGGGTTGCCTATTGCAGATGTCTTTTTTTAGCTCTTCATCGCTGATAATACGCCCTTGTTCTAAATCAACCACAAACATTTTACCTGGCTGCAATCTACCTTTGGTAATCACTTTGGATTGATCGATGTCTAATACGCCCACTTCCGATGCCATCACCACCATGTCATCGTTCGTCACAATAAAGCGCGAAGGGCGCAGCCCATTTCTATCGAGTGTAGCGCCTACAATTTTTCCATCCGTGAACGTAATGGATGCTGGCCCGTCCCAAGGTTCCATCAAGTTGGCATGGTATTCATAAAAGTCTTTTTTCTCCTGACTCATGTGCTCGTTGCCGTCCCACGCTTCGGGTATGAGCATCATCATAACATGTGGCAGCGATCGTCCAGCGTGGACTAATAATTCAATTGTGTTGTCGAGATTAGAAGAGTCTGATTGGGTTGGATTGCAGATCGGCAAAATCATATTCAACTCTTCGGTTGTGAAATATTCCGATGAGAAAAACGCTTCTTTTGATTTCAACCAATTGATGTTTCCCTGCACCGTATTGATTTCACCATTGTGTGCTATGTATCGGAACGGCTGCGCCAATCGCCAAGAAGGAGAGGTGTTGGTGGAGAACCGTGAGTGGATAACAGCCAACGCAGAAACAATCTCTTCATTTTCAAGATCAGGAAAATAATACTTCAATTGCAAGGAAGTAAGCATTCCTTTATAAGCAATTGTCTTGTAAGAAAGCGATGAAAAATAAAATTGGTTGTCAACCCCCTTCACCGACTCAGTAATAATATGTGTTGCGTATTTTCTTAGCACGAAAAGTTTTCGTTCAAACTCCTCGGGGTCTGTTACCATGTCGGGACGTTTGATGAACACCTGCTCCATTACAGGCTCTGATTTCAGCGCAGATTCACCGATATCTGCAGTACCAGTTGGCAACACGCGATAACCTAGTAGGGTCATCTTCATGTTTTTAATCTTACGATTGAGAACAGTTCTACACTCTTCTCTTACTTTCGGATCGCGCGGAAAGAATACTAACCCTACGCCATAGTGCGAATAGGCAGGAAGCTTAAAGCCAAGCCTCCTGCATTCATCGGTAAAGAACTCATGAGGTACTTGAATTAAAATACCAGCACCATCTCCGGTATTTGGTTCGCAGCCACACGCGCCACGGTGGTTCATGCGCTCAAGCATGGTGATGGCATCAGCTATTACTTGATGCGATTTGTTTCCTTTTATGTTGGCGATGAACCCAACTCCGCATGAATCATGCTCAAATTCTGGCCGATATAAACCTTGTGTAATTTCTTCCTTCACTGCTTTTCTTACTTTTTAATCTGTTAAATTTAGCAAATCAAAAATTTGATTTTGTAAAATCAATGAATTTTGAAATAAAATATTTTAAAATCTCACTAACGAGTAGTAGCGAAATCGGTTGAAAAGAAACGATAGAGGTGAAAAGGCTACTTCATTTTTAAAACTGCATAGTAAGGGTGTTCGGGGTTCACCACCAATTCTTGTCGGTTCGGGTGTATCAGCACATCCATTTCTTCCATGGGTATGGCTCCAAGTAATGGTTCAGCATCGCCTTTCAGTACAAATGCGTTACAGGTAGCTTGTCGGTTTTTAAAACGCACTTCTATTGGGCCAACTACATCGTATTCCATCACCGAACCATCCGCCAATTGCGCTTTGCGTTTTTGTTTGAAAGGCAATTGCAATTGCGCTTGTATGCTTTCATTGATGGCCATCATAAAAGCACCTGAATCCACCAGCATGTTCACGTGCATTCTTTTTACCTCGTCCTCACCGATGATATACTTTTTTGCAAGAGCGATATCATCGGCATTTATCAATTCAATATCAGCATATACCAATCCCATAATTAAAAGTGTTAAGTTCAAATTTACTGAAATCATCCCTAATGCAGAATGAAACAACCTTTATATTTGCTTGCCGATCTATCTTAGAACTGCTCTTTATTAGAAAAGTAAATTCAAATTAATGATCCACCAATACATCCAAACCAATCAAGACCGATTTTTAGCCGAACTTTTTGAACTGCTTCGCATCCCATCCGTCAGTGCCGATAGCAGGCACAAAGCAGACGTAAGAGAGGCTGCGGACTACATTGTACAAAAACTTAAAGACGCAGGTGCAGACAAAGTAGAACTCTGTGAAACTAAAGGCCATCCTATTGTGTATGGCGAAAAAATGGTTGACCCGAAACTACCAACGGTTCTTGTCTATGGGCATTATGATGTGCAACCCCCCGATCCATTAGAACTTTGGAACACGCCCCCCTTCGAACCAACCGTTAGGGATGGAAAAATTTATGCACGTGGGGCTTGCGATGACAAAGGCCAAATGTACATGCACATTAAAGCATTTGAGATTCTGATGAAGCACAATCTTCTTTCCTGCAACATCAAGTTTATGATTGAGGGCGAAGAAGAAGTTGGCTCTGATAATTTGGGAACGTTCGTAAAAGAAAACAAAGGAAAATTGAAAGCCGATGTGATATTGATTTCAGACACGTCAATTATTTCATTGGATCAACCTTCTATTACCGCAGGCTTGCGCGGGTTGAGTTACATGGAAGTGGAGGTTACCGGGCCAAATCGCGATTTGCATTCGGGTGTTTATGGAGGAGCGGTAGCCAATCCGGCCAACGTATTAAGTAAAATGATTGCTTCGCTTCACGATGAAAACGGAAGAGTAACCATTCCCCATTTTTACGACAACGTGGCCGAGCTATCGCAAGCTGATCGCGATGCTCTTAATAAAGCTCCTTTTGATTTAGAGGAATACAAGAAGGAGTTGGGCATTGATGCAATAGCAGGCGAAACGGGTTACACAACATTGGAGAGAACAGGTACCAGGCCTACATTAGATGTAAATGGAATTTGGGGAGGCTATACAGGTGAGGGAGCAAAAACAGTGCTACCATCCAAAGCTTCAGCAAAAATTTCTATGCGGTTAGTGCCTAACCAACGCCCTGATGAAATTACAGAACTATTTACAAAGCACTTTATCTCTATCGCACCCAAAACAGTAAAAGTAAAAGTTACTGCGCATCATGGAGGCGAACCTGCCGTTACGCCAACTGATTCAAAAGCATTTAAAGCAGCAGCGGAAGCCTTTGAAGAAGTGTGGGGCAAAACACCGATACCCACTCGCGATGGTGGCAGTATTCCTATCGTAGCTTTATTTAAAAAGGAGCTTGGTTTAGATACCGTTTTAATGGGCTTTGGATTGGATACCGATGCGCTCCATTCACCCAATGAACACTATGGCATTAAGAATTTTTTGATTGGTATTGAAACTATTGTGGCGTTTTATAAACACTATTCGCATTAACTTCTTTGAAAATAAAAAACCCGAATGATGAATTCGGGTTTTTTACTCGAGGTTGACTCTTTTTTTATGGAGTCTGCAAGAATTCGTCAAACGATTTAATGATGATTGGCTCTAGTTTATTCTTGCTTCTTACTTCGCTAAATTTTGCCAAATGCTTCTCTTTGATTTTTTTGAAATCTGCTTTTGCTGTAACAAAACGAGAATCGATTCCCTCTAGATTATCTGTCTCCGCCTTCGAAGCTTTGAAAACCGTGCCAGCTACTTTTGCATACAATTCAGCAAGGTCTTCTCGTAATTGAGGCTCTCCCATTCCCACATAGTTATCTCCTTTCGTAATAACCAATGTCTCTTTCAGTTTTGTAAGATCATTGATAAGTGGAGTTACTGTTTTAGCTGCACCAGGATTCTTCGCTTTCAAATCTTCCGCAGCTTTCAACGTTTCATCTACTTCATAAACCATGTAGGCCAATTCTTGAGTCATGTTAAACAACTTCTTGGTTACTTCTTCATTTTGCTTGCGATCGGCTAGAGGAATGGTCGATTTAGGATCATACTGAATAACCAAATCATTGGTGTAGGTTTCCTTACCTTTTTGGATCACAACTTTGTAAGTTCCAGCTGGAACACGCGGAGAAGTAAATCCACCAAACGACATTGTTTTAGCGGCTGCAATTTTTGGAGGTTTTGTTCTATAATTCCACTCTAGCACATTAACGCCTTTTGATTTTTTCGCATCTAAATCAATGATTTTATTTCCAGCCTGATCTTGAATTTCAACTGTCATTTTACCAATTGTGTGGCGTTTTTTTAGGTAGTAAACAATCTTAGCAGCACGACTTGCGTTTTCTCCAACAAACTGCGTTTCGGTGGCTGTACTCCCAAATCCGTTTGATTCCGGAATTGTAGCTGGCCGCGAGGTAAAGAAGTGAAGGTCTTTATTTAACGTTTGCTCGTTCAATTGGCGTATCGGACTAATGTCGTCAATGATGATAATTCCCCTACCATGCGTACCCAACACAAGGTCGTTCGTCTTTTTATGCAAGTCAATAAAGTGCACCGAAACAGAAGGCATGTTGTTGGTAAATTTAAGCCAACTTTTTCCGCCATCAATGGTAATGTATAGCCCGAATTCCGTTCCTAAGAAAAGAAGGTTTTCATTCTCGTAGTCTTCTTGGATGTTGCGCACAAAACCAACAATATCATTGCTTATAATCGATTTCCAAGTTGCGCCAAAATCAGTAGTCTTGTAAGTGTAAGCGTTCATGTCGCCTTTTTGGTAGCCCGTGAAAACAGCATACGCGGTGCCTTTTCCAAACGTACTTGCCTCAATATGCCAGCAAGCTGTGTTCTTAGGCAAACCAATAATATTTGGTGTTGTGTTCACCCATGTTTTCCCGCCATCTTTAGTCAATTGTAAATTCCCATCATCGGTGCCGGCCCAAACTATGTTTTCATCAAGAGGTGACTCAGCAATAGTGAATATAGTGCAATAATTTTCTGCGCCAGAGTTATCGCGCGATAGGCCTCCAGAGTTTCCTTGTTCGGTTTTTAGTTTGTCGTTGGTGGTTAAGTCTGGAGAAATTTTTACCCACGTTTCGCCCATATCTTCTGACCGATGAACGAATTGACTACCCATGTAAAAACGGTCTGGCTTTATAGCACTTGTTGCCATTGGGGCATTCCAATTGAAACGCAATTTAGGATCTCCCTTAGCCGCTAAAGGTTGAATGGCTTTCGCCTGATCTTTTTCAGGATCAAAGCGCCAAACATTTTCAGCGCCTTGCATTTCTGAGTAGATTAGTTTTTTTGTAGGATGGGGCAATACCCTGTAGCCGTCTCCCACGCCTACTTTTTTCCAGTCACGAGCTTCCACACCACCGGGTGAACTGGATGGACCATACCACGAGTTATTGTCCTGAAGTCCACCGTAAACATTGTAGGGTTCTTCGTTATCTACACTTACATGATAGAATTGTGATACCGGAATATTCTCCGCCATTTCAAAGGTGGTGCCACCATCCCACGACCGATAGACTCCACCATCAGTGCCAGAGTACATTCGATCAGAGTTTTTGATGTCAAAAACGATATCATGAATATCGGAGTGCATCGGCCCAAGATCTTTAAAGGTTTTTCCGCCATCGCGGGAAATGGAACCTGACAAGCCGGCTTTTACAATCACATCTGGGTTTCTTGGATCGATAGTGATTCGGGAGAAATAGAATGGGCGCACCACAATTCCAAAATCATTGTTCAATTGTTTCCAATTTGCACCACCATCATCGCTGCGATATAGACCTTTGTCTTTATCCTGTTCAGATTCTATGACAGCATATAGGATGTTTGTATTTGATGGAGCTGCCGCAATTGCAAGTCTTCCTAGTTTGCCGCCAGGAAAACCTTTGTGAATCTTATTCCACGTTTTGCCGGCATCAGTTGATTTATATAAGGCACTGTTTACACCGCCAGAGTTGAAATTCCAGGCTGATCTACGTACTTCCCAAAAGGCAGCATAAACCAGATTAGGATCATTAGGATCAACGAATATGTCGCTACAGCCAGTGGTATTGTTTACAAATAATATCTTATTCCACGTTGCCCCACCATCTGTGGTTTTAAACACCCCGCGTTCATCGCTATCGCTCCAGAGCGCACCTAACACTGCTACGTAAACTTCGTTACCGTTTTTAGGGTTTACTTGTATGCCAGCGATGCGCTCCGATTTTTCGAAGCCCATTTTTTTCCAGTTGGTGCCTCCATCTATCGTTTTGTATAAACCGTCTCCCACGGAAACACTATTACGCGTCCATGTTTCTCCGGTTCCTACCCAGGCAACATTATCTGGATTGGTTGGATCAAGTGCAATGGAGCCGATGGATTGGCAATACTCATCAAAAATAGCATTGAATGTAGCTCCACCGTTGTTACTTTTCCACACACCGCCACCAGCGGTAGCAGCATATACAACTCGGTCATTGGTTGGATGAAGCTCCAGATCGGTAATGCGTCCACTCATTAAAGCCGGGCCGATATGTCGCGCGTGCAGGTCTCCGAACAATTCCTTTCCTTTTGTGACTGCATCTTGTGCAAATGATGCTAAGGAGGGTAAAATGAATAGTAAAACGATTGATTTTTTCATAAAAAGGGGTTTGATTTAAAATAAAAAAGCTTCAACCAAACTTGTTATTCGGTTGAAGCTTTACAAAACACTCGATTATTTACCTTCTGGAAATGCAAAAGCAGAAGCTTCTACTTTTGGATTTAGTTCAACGGCCGAGAACACTAAATTTTGACCTCCTGGCTGACCCTTAGCTCCGACAGTAAGACTGAAAGGAAAAAGTAGGCCATTCACATCCTGATAGTCGCTGAGCTTATTTTGCATAACAGTTCCTTTTCCCGGCCCGGATTTCAATTCATTTTCAACAATCAGCGGAACAAAATTTTCAGTATCGAAATAGTGAAACTCAACATTTTCTGTTTCTTTTCCATCTACTTTAATTGGCTTTTTGGTTAGCTTAATTTTGAATGTTTCAGAGCCATCTACCGTTTCTTTTCCAAGCAATTCCACCTTAAAACCCTTCTTTTTATAGTCTAAAAAAGGGCTTGGAAAATCGCCTCCTAAGTTAACCTTATAATTGGCTGTGGCTTCCGCGTCACTTTTTTCCGGTTTCATTGTCATTTGATTAGTTCCCCACAAGGTATTTCCATCGAATACCTCCTGACGGAACTCCATTCCTTGAACAGAAACACTGCTGGTTTGGCGACCATCTTTTAACTGAATCATGGTCATTGGCAATTCCATAGTTTGAATTTTTACTTTGGCAGTGTACTTCAAACCTTGCACCGCTTCCCATTTGGCCTTGCCTCCGGTGTTTTCAAAGTACTTTTCAATAATCTCATCTGCGGATTGAGCTTGGGCTGCAAGGGCAAAAACAATGGCCATTACAGTTAGGATCGATTTCATTTTCATTGAATTGGGGTTAAGTTTTTTAATTTTGTTTTGTTGAGACGTTAACTGCTGATGTTAGTTGCAGTTTTTGCTGGAAAATTACAGACTATTTTTGTCGGAAATAATACATTATCTAAAAATTAGTTCAACTAAACAAACTCCAGGTTCGTTACTTTTGTTTTTCGTTATTTCACTTATGAGGAAAATTAAGGTTGTTTGGGTTATCTACTCGATGTTATTTGCTCTATTTCCGTTTTTGGCCTCAGGTCAAATACTTCACCCCGCCAAATGGTCAACCGCTGTTTCTTCCCAAAACATAAAGGTAGGCGATGAAATTGACCTTATTTTTAAAGCGGATATTGATAAAAATTGGTATCTCTATTCGAGCGATTTTGATGCCTCTTGCGGCCCCATGGTTACTGCTTATAACTTTAAAGCAGATAAGAGTTATGCGCTAGTAGGTGGAATAAAACCAATCAATCCAATTTTAAAACACGATGAAGTATTTGGCTGCGATGTAAAAATTTTCAAAAAGCAGGGTGAGTTCAGGCAAAAAATAAAAATACTTTCCACCAACTTAAAAATAGAAGGCGATATTGAATACCAAGTATGCACGGATATAGATGGCAGTTGTATTCCATCAAACGAAGACTTCGCGTTTACCAATTTAAAAGTAACGGGTGCGCCAGTACAGCAATCCGCTGCGGACGAACCTTCGTTGCCGCAATCTACAAAAGAGACACCAATCCCGACAACGGATGTTAACAAGCCTATTGAGTTAACAAAAGATGCTGTTGGACCCATTCTAGAAGAGGCTCTCGTGAAAAACGAAAGAAAACAGGAATCATTTTTTGGCTTTTTCATCCTTGCTTTTCTGGCGGGTCTAGCTGCGCTTCTTACCCCGTGTGTGTTCCCCATGATACCAATGACGGTGAGCTTCTTCACGACAGGTAAATCGAAAGCGCTTGCTCTATTTTACGGAGCTTCGATTGTTTTAATTTATACATTGATCGGAGCATTGCTAGCTCCATTGATGGGGCCTGAAACAGCGAACCATTTATCGACAGAATGGATTCCCAACTTAATCTTCTTTACTGTTTTTATAATATTCGGTCTCTCGTTTTTAGGATTGTTTGAGATCACACTTCCCGGTACGTTCATAAACAAAGTCGATCAACAAGCAGAGAAGGGCGGTTTTGTGGGTGTTTTTTTTATGGCGTTTACGTTGGTGTTGGTTTCATTTTCATGCACCGGGCCATTGGTTGGCAGCATTTTAGTTTCGTCAGCAGGTGGAGAATTTTTGAAACCTATTGTTGGCATGTTTGGGTTCTCATTGGCGTTTGCCATTCCCTTTACATTGTTTGCCATTTTCCCAGGTATTATGAAGTCGTTGCCCAAGTCGGGCGGATGGCTTAATTCGGTAAAAGTTGTTTTGGGCTTTTTAGAAATAGCCCTCGCGTTTAAATTTCTAAGTATTGCCGATCAAGCATTTCACTGGCATATACTCGACCGTGAAATCAATATCGCCATTTGGATTGTGATTGGTTCTTTGATCGGAATCTACTTATTAAAAGGTCTGCGTCTTCCAGGTGATACAGGCAAAGATGCGGAAGATAAACGTGTGGGTATTCCTCGATTAATGTTAGCAATCATCAACTTTACATTTGTTGTCTATCTCATTCCTGGCATGTGGGGCGCGCCACTAAAAGCACTTGCGGGTTATTTGCCACCACTCTCAACACATGATTTTGATTTGATTTCGGTAAATAGAAAAGATACGCCCAACGAAATTTGTGAACCACCCAAGTATGCAGACTTTTTGCATTTGCCTCACGGCTTGAACGGATACTTCGATTACAAGCAAGCCTTGGCGTGCGCACGCGAGCAACATAAACCGTTGTTCATCGACTTCACTGGTCACGGATGTACGAATTGTCGTGAAATGGAAGCAGTGGTTTGGAGCGACCCGCAGGTTTTACAAAGACTTAAAAATGATTTTGTTGTGGTTGCACTTTACGTAGATGATAAGACTGAGTTGCCCGAAGCAGATTGGTATACGTCTAGCTATGATAACAAAGTAAAGAAAACCATTGGTAAACAAAATGCCGATCTGCAAATAGACAAACTAAAAAATAATGCGCAGCCTTTTTATGTGTTAGTTGGCGAAGATGAACGAGTGCTGGTTTCGCCTTACAGTTTCGATCGCAGCCCCGAGAAATTTGTTAAATTCTTGGAAAAAGGAAAGTCTAAATACAAAGACCTGTACAAGTAGAGAATTTAGGCGTCTGACCGTGGAAGCTGAGTCTCAAAATGTTTCTTTTTGTCATCATTTTCTTGTGTTCAGTAATTTTTAGTCCTCGGGGTAGTCTTCGGGTATCCTCTATATAACCTTCGGGTAAGCTTCGATCGGGCTTTTATATGTACAAATGTAAGGGATAACAGCATTCCAAAAGGCGCAAAACTAATTTTTCAACGGTTACTTGTCCTTCTTACATGTTGCTTTTTGACGGAGAATTCTAAAGTCTATAAAACCGCGGATTTTTTTGATTACACTTTATCCACTAAACTTGTAGTTATTATTGAAAATAACCAGTGTTAAAAGCGAACCTACAGGCAGTCAAAAAAATTATTCTAGCAACGGTTGTTGGCGTAGGTATCTACCTTTCTTTCATTTTCGTTGACAACAACACTACTTTTTTTACCCGGCAAGGAGATTATGAGTTACCTGATTCAATAACTCAAGCGGTTGAAGAACCTAAATTCCTTTATGGGATGATGATCAACGACAAGGATGTTTCTGAAAAAAAGATAAAACGCGATCAAAATTTTGTTGATCTGTTAGAAGGCTATTTTGTGCCTACTGAAGTTATTCAACAGCTCAATACCTTGCCGCGAAAGTTTTTTGATTTCAGAAAAGTTACCGCGGGCAGTAAATACACAATTGTTTCGGAAATGGATTCGCTTAAATCAGCTAAAGCCATTATTTACGAGGCCAGCCCCATCAATTACTACGTCTTTCATTTGAAAGACACACTAATTATTGAAAGCTGCGAAAAGGAAGTAACCATCGCTGAAAAGACGGTTGCCGGTCAAATCGAAACGTCACTCTATGAAACAATTGACGAACTGGGGATCTCCCCCGAATTGACAAACAAGTTTGTCGATGTTTTTGGTTGGCAAGTCGATTTTCAACGATTACAAAAAGGCGATAAATTTAAATTGATTTACCAAGAAAAGCAGGTGGAGGGAAAAGCTTATGCAATAGGAAATATTTTAGGAATTTACTTCGAGCACTTTGGTAGCCCTTATTACGCCATACCGTTTGATCAAGGAGATGGTATTGATTATTTTGATGAAGACGGGAAAAGCTTGCGAAAAGCCCTACTTAAGTATCCGATCGAATTCACAAGAATTAGTTCTCGTTACAACTTAAACCGATTTCATCCTGTGGCAAAAGTATTTCGTGCTCACCTAGGAACAGATTTTGCCGCACCCACAGGAACACCCATTCGGAGCGTAGGAGATGGTATTGTTTTAGAAGCCCAATACAAAGGCGGGAACGGTAATTATGTTAAGGTTAGGCATAATGCAACCTATACAACCGCCTACTTGCACATGTCGCGAATTGCCACCGGCATGACGCCTGGCGTGAGGGTGCGGCAGGGTGAAACAATTGGCTATGTGGGAAGCACTGGCCTTGCTTCTGGCCCCCATGTTTGTTATCGATTTTGGCGAAATGGAGTTCAAGTAGACGCCCTGCGCGTAGAATTACCTCCCTCTATGCCAGTAGACCCGAACAAGATAGAATTGTTTTCAAAAGTAAAGGTCGAACTTATAAAACGATTGAATTCAATCCAATTCGAAGAAGAAAGGCCAATAATGGCTGAACGCGCGCGCGCGAACCCGATCTAAGTTTTTTGCTTACAACAATTTTCTATTACTTGGAGTATGATTAATCGGTTTTGATTGATTTCCAGCTTATGCGTGGGGTAATTCTTGTAGTAGTATTATCTATAGTTTCCTACAGCGCAGTCTCACAAAAAGTGGCGCTTGTGTTTAGTGGCGGTGGCGCCAAGGGGTTAGCACATGTGGGCGTTTTGAAGGCACTGGAAGAAAATGAAATTCCTATCGACTACATCGTTGGCACCTCCATGGGTGGGTTAATCGGTGGCTGTTATGCTGCCGGAATGAGTCCCGACCAAATTGAAGCGATGATCTTATCAGAAGATTTTTCCGCTTGGGTAAATGGCAAGTTGGAAAAGGGATTTAACTATTATTATCATAAAAGCGAGATACACCCTTCGTTCATCAAATTGAATCTCTCACTAGATTCCACACTTAACCTCTCCTTTAATAACAGCATAGCAAGTGATTTATCGCTAAATTTTGCGTTGGCAGAGAGAATGGCTCAACCCTCCGCCATTGCCAAAAATAATTTTGATAGTCTTTTCGTACCTCTGCGGATTATGGCCTCCGATATCTTTACACAAAACGAGATTATTATTCGGAACGGCTCACTAGCAGACGCATTGCGCGCTACGCAAACAGTTCCTTTTTTTTATAATCCTATACGACTTGAAGGTAAATACCTATACGATGGTGGGGTCTACAATAATTTTCCCGTCGATGTTGCGCAAAAAGAATTCAATCCCTCGGTAATCATCGGCATAAATGTTTCGAGTAAAATCTACGAGACGTATCCTTTTGGTGAGGACGACAAACTCATCAAATATTCGTTGCTTTACATGCTATTAGATAAATCTGATCCTTCTCAAATACCCTCTACCGGAGTTTATATTCAGCCCAATTTAAGAAACTATACAGCCTTTGATTTCAGTGATGCCAAGGCGATGATCGACAGCGGATATAACCAGACCATCCGCCAAATGGATGAAATAAAAGCAAAGGTGGCGTTTCGAAGAAATTGCGAAGAAGTGGCAAGGGCAAGAAACACCTTTAATGATAAGGCTTTGCCAATGGATATTGAGAAGATCAATTACGCAGGCTTTACCAAGTCTCAACAAAGCTATATGAATCTCTTTTTCAGGAACGCGCAGAGGCAGCTTTTTTTCAGTAATGTTAAATCAGGGTATTATAAGCTGGTTTCAGATGATTATTTCAAAACGATATATCCATCTTTTGTTTTTGATCAAGAATCAAAAAAATTCAAATTTCTCCTGTCAAAAAGGCCGCAAAACAATTTTCAGGTTGATTTTGGAGGTGTTATTGCAACTCGAAACATCAGTAACATTTACCTGGGTCTCAATTATTATTATTTCAATAAGGCCGTAATTAAGGGAACCGCAAATTTTTATACGGGCAGTTTTTACAAATCAGTCCAGTTAAAGGCAAGAATTGACGTCCCTTTGCTCGGACGGTTTTATGTGGAACCAGAGGCTATTTTTAACAGCCGAAGTTTTCTCGATAGCAAAGATCTGTTGTTTAATAGAACACCAACTACTTTGGAGAGGATTGATCGGAAAGTAGGAATTAATATTGGCTTACCCGTAGGAAGACAATCGAAAATAGTTTTTTACACTAATCTTATAAACAATGCCGACAATTTTATCGACTCTAAAGTTCTGGTTTCCTCCGATACATTGGACCAATTGACCTTGCGCGGCTCTAGAGTTGGCTTTTCATTTAATAGTAATACACTCAATAGAAAGCAATATGCTAGCTCAGGAGAAGCCTATGAACTTTCAGTCAATTGGTTTAATGGACGTGAGGATTATTTACCTGGAAGCACGCTGAGAAAGGGGCTTATCGAGAATACTAAAAGGGACTGGATTCAGCTAAAAGGTTCTATCCAGCAGTACTTCCAGCTTGGAAATTACACTTCCGGATATCTTTTTGAAGGCGTTCTATCAAATCAGCCACTGTTTAACAATTTTTATGGCACAATAATAAATGCGCCAGCGTTTTCTCCGCTCCAAGATAGCCCAACACTAATATTGGAGAATTTTAGGGCTTTCAATTATTTAGCCGGTGGCTGGAGAAATATATTTCGACTCAGAAGTAATCTCGATTTCCGGTTGGAGGGGTATCTTTTTAAACCCATAAAATCAATACGCTCTTCCTCTCAAAAGCCATTTTTAGAAGAAGACATTACCCAGTTTTATTTTGCAGGCACCTCTGCGTTGGTTTTACATTCCACCATCGGGCCAGTTTCGTTAAGCTTAAATTATTACGATCAACCAAAAAACCAACTTGGGTTGCTCCTTCATGTGGGGTTTTTACTTTATAATAAAGGGTCAATGGACTAACTTGAGTAAGTTTATTTTATTATCGGAACATTTTTTTAAAATAATAGTATTTTTTATTTATTTTTAGGTCAAAATTGGATTTTAAAATAGGTTTTATGCAACGATTTATAGGTTTTTCCATTATTGCTTCCCTTTTGAGTTTTAATGCCGCTAGTCAAACAGTGCAATGGGCTTCTAAAGTGATTGGCTTTTCAAGTGAACTTACACCCACCCAGTATTCTGCACAGCAGGCGCTTGGCAAGCCAAATGTTTTGCCTGCGGGAGGTCAAAATCCAAATGCTTGGACTCCCGAAAAGCCAAGAAGAAGTGAATGGATAAAGCTCGGTTTTGCTAATCCGATGAAAATACAACAGATAGCAATCGCTGAGACTTATAACCCTGGCGCACTCTTTAAGGTTTACACCTACGATGAGTCTGGGAAAGAGTATCTAGTGAAAACCTTTAACCCTAAAGCGGTACCATTGAAGTCACAAATACAATATGTTTCAATGGAAATGACACCTTACAAGGTGGCAGCCATAAAATTAGAATTTGATGGCAAATCACTTACAGATTATTTTTCGATCGATGCGGTTGGTATAGCGGATTCGGATATTCCAATTAGCACGAATCTTGATATTCCAGCATTGTTGGCTAAAGGAATTTTAGTGGAACAATTAGACAAAAACGTAAATAGCGAGGCAAGCGAATTAAATCCGTTACTCTCACCCGATGGTAAGACACTCTATTTTAGCAGGAAGAACCACCCTGACAACGTAGGTGGAGTGAAAGATACAGAAGACATTTGGTATTCTGAACTTGGTAGTGATGGTAAATGGCAGTTGGCTAAAAATATTGGCCCACAATTCAATAACAACAAACCAAATTTCATAAATTCTATATCCTCGCCAACTCCCGATGGGCAAGCAGTTATTATGTTATTGGGGAACAGATATTTAGATAAGGGGAAAATGGAGGCGGGGGTTTCCATAAGCACGAAAGTAGGAAACACCTGGACGAAGCCGAAGCCCATTGTGATAGAAGATGAATACAATTACAGCGAAAAAGCTAATTATTTTCTGGCAAACACGAGAAAAGTTCTTTTGATGGCTGCTGAAAGAGAGGATTCTAAAGGCGAGCGAGATCTTTATGTTAGTTTTATTAAAAAAGATAGCACTTGGACAAAACCTTTAAATCTGGGCGATGTAGTTAATACGCTAGCCGATGAGACCAGTCCATTCTTAGCATCAGATGATAAATCACTCTACTTTTCGTCTACTGGGTTTAGTGGATTTGGCGGAGCAGATATTTATTTAACAAAGAGGTTAGATGAAACTTGGACTAAATGGTCTTCTCCTCAAAACCTCGGTCCAGATATTAATTCTGCTCTTGATGATTTGTTCTTCAACATCCCATCTACCAGTGAGTATGCTTATTATTCAAGAGGGGTAACAGCCGAAAATACTGATATTTTTAGAATCAAGATGCCGGTACTCATTATTCCAGATCCCGTCATAATTGTTAAAGGAAAACTGTTGGATTCCAAAACACAAAAACCTATTTCGGCAAAAATAATTTACGAGGAGTTACCAAGCGGAAAAGAAGTAGGTGTTACGCAGTCTGACCCTAGCACTGGGGAGTATGAAATCCATTTGCCTGGAGGGAAAAAATATGGAGTACGTGCAGAAGCGGAAGGCTTCTTGAGCGAGAACCAAAATTTGGATTTATCCGACTTAAAAGTGGATAAGACACTAGCAAATAATGATGTTGCTCTCAAGTCCATCGTAATTGCAAAACCAGAGGAAAATGTTCGAATAACGTTGAATAATTTATTTTTTGAGTATAAGAAAACTACTCTAAGTGAAGAGTCGTTCCCTGAATTGAATCGGATAGCTGAACTGTTGATATCGAAGCCTTCGATGGAGGTTGAGATAGAAGGTCACACAGATGATATCGGGTCGGACTTGTATAATATGAAATTGTCAGAAGCGCGCGCGAATTCAGTTGCTCAATATCTGATCGAAAAAGGTGCATCTAAGGGCAAAGTAGCAGTTAAGGCCTTTGGAGAGCGCAAACCGAAGGCTACAAATGTGACACCTGAAGGAAGACAGCAAAACAGAAGGGTCGAATTTAAGATTATTAAGCTTTAATTAATGACATTTGGCCTATGAGAAAGTGGACGGTTTTTGGGTTGTTTTTACTGTCGATCAGATTTATTCAGGCTCAATCGTCAGATACTACCATTTTCGCTCAAGGCAAGATCATGAATGCTTCCAATAAGCAGGCTGTGATTGCTAAGGTTTCATTCCAAAGTTTACCTTATGGAAATAAGGTCGGCTCGCGGATGGGGAGCGAATATGCCTTTCCACTTTTTGATAATGATAAGTATACGATAACTGTTGAGGCTGACGGATTCGAAACATACATAACAACACTCGATCCGGCCACGGCAAATTCATCGAGAAAGGTGGTTAAGGATGTCGAATTAATGTATGCGGCACCTAAGGCAGCCCCAGAACCCGAATTGAGCAAGGTGATTGCGTTAAACAGCTTGAAATTTGAAAGAGAACGCTGGGATATTTTGCCTGCCGCGCATAATGAACTAGATGAAATTGCCAAGACGCTTATCGAAAAGCCTAGCATGAAAATTCAAATAGAAGGGCATACAGAGAAAGACGCAAACAGTGCTGTTGGCCGTGAGAATATGGTGTTGAGTAAAAAACGAGTATCTGCAGTTAAAAAATACTTGATTTCCAAAGGAATCGCATCAAATAGAGTTGACACTAAGGCGTTTGGAGGTACTAAACCGATTTATTTAGGAAATGACCCCAAACAACGCGCTCTAAACAGGCGTGTGGAAATAAGGATTTTAAAAAACTAGTAACTTGGGTTCAGTTTTGTGCCGTTCCCAGTTTTAGGCTCGCCTTTGTTGGCTATAATTTCATGAGATACATCTTGGGTTATCATTAGCCTTGCTAAGTCCGATATTTCTTTTATTCTTGGTGAATCGTAAATTGTTCTCGATTTTCCGAGTAAGTCTAAACAGGCTGTCCAGTTATGTTTGTTGAATTCTTTTATTGCTTGATTAAAATAAAGTAATCCCGCCAAATCCGCTTTTTTTACTTCTTTTAAGAGATGAAAAGAGTACTCGAAGCTTTTTCTTTTTTGATTATTTACTGTAGGGGAATTCGATTTGTAAGTTGAAATTCGGGTATTAATCGAAGCTAAATCGGTCACAAAACCATTCAAGCGATCAGTGGTTTCAAGGAGAATTTCCTTATTAGAGATTTTTACAAGAATAAAGATATGATAATTGGTTTCAACTATTTTAAAGTCGAAACCAAGCATTTCTAAAACACTGGAATATACAGTGGTTGCTGTCAAACAGTCATATTGCCCGTTATATACGAGTTGATCTAACGAACTGTACGCTTCGTACTTTTTTAGAAACGTGTGATGTGTTTCATAAAAAACCTTGCGCAGAAATCTTACGTCTGAATTCAACCGTTTACTTTCAAGTGACTTGGTGAATTGATTAATTTTTTCAATAAGAGTTTTGCCAGCCTCATAACTAGTGGTCGAAGCTATGTTAGTAATTATCTGCTGCTGTTGGCAAAGCCCGGTAACAGACGCGAAAAGCACTATTAAAATCAAAAATCGGTTCAATATTAAATTTATGTTATTTGTTTGTTAACAAAAATAACATTTTAGTAACATTGTCTCTCTTTTTTCAATAAATTTTTGAAAGGAGGCTTTTCCATTGCTTCGAAATTTCATGAAAATGAGAAAGCTGAAATCTGAAGAGTTGTTAACTTGACTTACACGGCCAGCCGTCAGCAACACTTTTTGAAGGTTTCAAGCGTTTAACCTTGAATTGCCGGTTAATGCCTTACTTCTTCAGGAAATTGGAAAAAGACATTTCAAATCGGGCTCTTTGTTAACAAGGTGGATTTCTAGCAGAAGTATTTTGTTCAGGCTTGTCTTTTACCTTGTTGATTTGAGTAATTTTGTTTTGAAAAAAAGAGAGTATGAAAATCTTGAAGCGAATATTGATCGGATTGGGTGTTTTTTTTGTATTGTTGATTTCTGCTGCCATTATCATTCCGATCGTTTTTAAGGATGATATTAAAGCTGCGATCGATAAGGAAATAGCCAAAAGCATAAACGCTGATGTAGTTTTTGATGTTAATAATTTCAGTCTAACGGTATTCAGAAACTTTCCTAACGTTACAGTTGAAGTAAAAGAGCTCGGTGTTTTTAATCGCGCTCCCTTTGAGGGGATGCCCCTTTTTGTGATTGATCGATTCGGAGTAGACCTTAATTTGAAGGATGTTTTATTTGGAAACGAACTTAGAATCAAAGGAATCACGCTGGAACGGCCTCAAATCAACATCAAAGTATTAAAAGATGGTCAAGCCAATTACTTAATCACCTTTCCCGATTCTTCAAAAGTGGCTACCTCTTCCGCTGAAGAACCAAGTAAATTTTCTTTCGGAATCGACCATTGGGAAATCATTGACGGTTCGGTTATTTATGACGACCAATCCCTAACTTATTTTCTAGAAATAAAGGGTTTAAATCATACAGGCAATGGAGACTTTACGCAAGATGTTTTTGACCTGACAACCCATACCGTTGCGGATACTGTAACTACCTCTTTCGGAGCGTACCAACTGCTAACGAATAAACGCGCAGAGATTGACGGCACGATTTCGGTAAGTGAAAACATTACGAAATTCACCTTTAAAGAAAATAAAGCAAAAGTAAATGACTTCGCGTTAAGTGCGGATGGCTGGTTTAAGATGAATCCGGATAACTTTGGTATGGATATCTCTTTCAAAAGCCCTGATAATTCTTTCAAGAGTATCTTATCACTCGTGCCCGGTGTATACACCAAAGATTTTGGAAAAATTGAAACAAAAGGCGATTTGATGTTTACTGGTTTCGTGAAAGGTACTTATAACGAAAAACAGATGCCAGCATTTAATGTCGAGTTAAAAGTAAAAGATGCGATGTTTAAATATCCTCAATTGCCAACCGCGATTAATAATATCAATATGGATCTACTCATCGACAATAAAGATGGAGTAATTGCCAACACAATGGTTGATTTAAGAAAACTACATCTTGATTTTGGATCCAATCCGGTAGATGCATCTTTGCAGATAGCAAACCTAACCAACTATAAGATGAATGGTAGCCTTAAAGCAGCTTTGAACTTGGGTGAACTTACTAAAATGTTTCCGATGGAAGGGATGGAGCTACGTGGGATTTACTCTGTGAATGCCACTGCCAACGGGATTTATGACAGTCTTAAAAAGACGATTCCTACTGTAAATGCCTCTATGAAGTTAGTTGATGGTTATGCTAAAACCGCGCAATTTCCGTTGCCGTTAGAGCAGGTAAAAATGAGTGCAAGCGTTTTAAACACCTCCGGCAAAATGGCCGAAACGCTTGTTAATGTCAGTGATTTTTCAATGCTTCTTGATGGTGAAAAGTTAGAGGCTAGCCTTACGCTGCAAAACCTAGCAGACTACACTTGGGATTTGAGAGCTAATGGCGGGGTCGATTTAGAAAAAATGACGAAGATATTTCCATTAGCAGGTATGACCCTGGCGGGAAAAGTAAAAGCAAATTTAGAAACCAAGGGTAAAATGTCAGACGTAACGGCCAAAAGGTTTGACAAACTCCCTACAAGCGGAACAGCTATTTTGAAAGATTTTAAATTTACTTCCAAAGATCTGCCCTATGCCGTTACAATCAGTCAGGCCGATCTAACATTAGATCCTCAAAAGATAGCTTTAAAGCAGATGATCGGTACTTTGGGTAGGAGTGATTTTGCAGTTACTGGATTGGTGAGCAATTATATTGGTTTCGTTTTAAACAAGGAAACAATTAAAGGAAAAGTGAACTTTAATTCTACTCTTCTCGATCTAAATGAGTTTATGCCAACCACCGCTACTACTACCACGGCAGGCAAAGACACTACGTCACTGAAAGTAACTCAGATTCCTGAAAATATTGATTTCCTATTTAGTTCAGATATCAAAACAGTGAAAATGATGGAATACACCATGACAAACGGTGTTGGCGACATATTGGTAAAGGATGGGGTGGTGAATATGAGCGGACTAAAGTTCAATCTGCTTGGCGGAGCCTTTGGCGTTACTGGTTCGTATAACCCTAAAGATTTGAAACATCCAAAATATGATTTTGCATTGAAGATTGATAATCTCTCTGTTCAACAAGCAGCTTCGTCCTTTTCGGTCGTAAAAACGTATGCGCCCGTAGCAGGGTTGGTAACTGGAAATTTCAATACCGACTTTAAGATCAGTGGAGAGTTGTTGCAGAATATGATGCCTAATTTAAATTCGGTGAATGGTGGTGGGTTGATAAAAATTGCAGAGGCCGCGGTTAAAAATTCAAAGTTGGTGTCTGGTATCACAGCGCTCACAAAGTTAAATGACACCGATAATGTCTCGCTTAAAGATGTACTGATGTCGGCCGCAATCTCGAATGGAAGGTTGAGTGTAAAACCTTTTGACGTTAAGTTTGGTAGTTATGTAACTACTATTTCAGGTAGCTCTGGATTGGATCAGTCGATTGACTATACGCTGAAGTTGAACGTTCCGGCTGCTAGCCTTGGCGGGCAATTTCAAGGCTTATTTGCTAACTCATCTGGAATGATACCTTTGACAATAGGTGTTGGTGGTACATTTAAAAATCCGAAAACGTCTTTAGTTACTACTGAGCAAAAGCAACAAGTAAAAGAGGCGGTTACCCAGGCGATTGAGACAAAAGCTCAAGAAGCAGTGAAGGAGGTATTGAGTGGAGAGAAACCACAGGATGTCGTCAAGAATATTTTAAATAGTGTAACAAAACCTGATACCACTAAGGCGAAAGACACAACAAAAACTGAACCTCCAATCAATCAGTTGCAAAACAAGTTGCAGAACTTACTTAAGCGGAAAAAGAACTAATTTGTTGAGTCCAATCGTTAGTTAACACCTTCCTGCTTTGGTCGTTCTATAATGGTCTACTTTATTCTTTTAAGTTCGTTACCGGTAAAGTAACCGTCTTTAATCAATTGCAAAAGCTGCGATCGAGTGGGATTAATCTGATAAAAACGATCGTCTCCTTTCTTGATCTCTTTCAATTCAAACTGGCTTGAAAGCTTTTTGATGACGTTCGCCCTCTTGGACTCATCTTCAATATCAATTGAAAGAAAATCAAGATTACCAGAGGGTTTCCTTTTTACTAATCGAAGCGTCCATTGATCGCCACTTCTAAAGTTTACGAAGTAGTAATTTTTATAAAACTTAATGACTAGAGAGTCGCTTAACGTACCTTTGCCCAGCCAATCTTTTTCGGCTTTATCTTTCAAATGATAACCCCAAGATTCAATAATCAGAGAATCATTTTTTTTTTTTTTTTTTTTGTCAACCACTTGATACTTGCCAATAAGCTCTTGCGGAATCTCCCGTAAGGATTTTACACCTGCTGGTTGCGGCTCTTTAAACGAGACTTCGTTGCAGGAAAAGAGTATCATCGACCAGAAGAACACGGGTAGTAAAATTTTGATTTTTTCCATACAGATTTATTTTTTGGAAAGAGAATAAGAAATGGGAGTTTCAAAAACTTATAAAAACGTAAAAAACGACTGTTAGTCGGGTTTCTTAGGAAAATGGTAGTAAGTTAAACTTGGATCAATTAACTTTATTTTCCTTAATCATACAACCATGAGAATATTTTCTATTCTTGTTTCAGCTATGCTATTGTCAAGCGGGCATACTTTTGCGCAGTTCCTCAATAAGCTTAAGCAAAAAGCTGAACAAAAAGCCGAAAGGGCACTCGATGAGAAGTTAGGCCTAGGCCAAGAACAAAATAATAGTACAGGTAACAATCAAAATACTGGAGGAAATTCGGGAGCGACTGGAGGTAGCTCTACGCGGTATGGCAAAAGCAATCCTTCCAATAATGTAGGTGGGGGGCTTGTTTCTTCGCCACCGGATGTTGGTCAAAATCTTTTGGATGCAGAAGCTGCTTACAAAAAGGGGACTTTCGGAGATGCAAGATATTCTGTTCAACAAGCTATTTTGGGTGTCGAACTCGAGATCGGAAATCAACTATTGAAATCGCTCCCGGATGTGATCGCTGGATTGAAAAAAGACGAAACACAGGATGAAGTGTCAAGTAACGGATACGGTTGGGCTGGATTAACGATAATGAGAAAGTATAGAGACGATAAAGACAAACAACTTACGTTTACCATCGCCAACAATGCAGTTTGGATGGCCTCCATAAATGCCTATATGAGCATGGGAGGAATGGCGCAGCAAACCAATGGTCAACAAAATTGGAAGCAAATCAAGTATAAAGGAAACAAAGCGATAATTGAATATTCGGAAAGCAGCGGATATAAATTGAGCGTACCAATTGGGCAATCTTCCTTGCTGGTTTTTGAAGGGGTAAACTTTAAAAATGAACCAGATTTTATGAAAGCAGCAAATGAGATCGATCCAGATTCGATCAAAAAGCAATTGGGAGAACAATAATAACTGAAAATGGAAATGAAAAAGGCATTTGTAACTATAGGACTATTTTTCGCAGTTGCCACAGGTTTTTCACAAGAGTTTGACAAAAGGCTAACCAGCGCACGCACTGCCTATGCATCCAAAGACTTTAGCAACGCCCGATTTGCCATGACTCAAATGCTTGGTATTTTGGACGAAGCTATTGCTAAAGAAATTTTAAAATTGCTGCCCACGAAGTTAGGTGCGATGGATTACAAACCGAAAGAGGACCAGTTAACAGGCGGTTCGACTGGCTACGCAGGCGGGTTGTTTGTAAATAGATTTTTCGGGAATGATCCAAAAACAGCGTCTATCGAAATCGTCAATAACTCTCCATTTATCACTTCTATTAATGCATTTTTAAACATGCCCATGATTGGTATGGGTGATAGTGATCAAAAAAGCGTAAAAGTACAAGGCTACAAAGGCATCCTAAGGAAACAGGTTGGAACAGATGATAACAAACTCAACTTTGAGTTACAGATTCCTTTTAACAACACATTGCTTACTCTGAAGGTGAACGACACCACAGAAAATGAAATAACACAGTTTGCTAATGCTATTCCACTATTAAAACTGGCTAATGTTGCACAATAGCTAACCCGCTCGATAGCTTAATTTGTTTAGGAAAAGGACGTTTTTCGAATAATTTGCTTTGGAAAATGTAACCAAAGTGACAAACGGAAGACTTTCAAAAATCCAGCAGCTAAAACTTGCCGTATATAGTTGCAAATTGCACAATTATGAAAAATCTCGTTTTAGTTATTGCTCTTACCTTTTTCTCTTCTTTTTCTTTTTCCCAAACAGATGCAAGTAGGAAGAAAAATTTTAACACGAAACAAAACATTGCTATACAAGGGTATGACCCTGTTAGCTATTTCGATTCTAAGTCCAAAGAAGGCAAAGAGTCTTTAAGTTTCACTTACAAAGGAGTGATTTACCAATTTGCTACGGAAGCCAATCTGAATAAGTTTAAGGCATCGCCTGAAAAGTATGAACCAGCCTATGGTGGTTGGTGTGCATATGCGATGGGTGCAACGGGTGAAAAAGTTAAAATTGACCCAGAAACGTACAAAATCAATGACGGAAGGCTTTTCCTTTTTTATAATTTTTGGACTAACAATACTTTAAAAGATTGGAACAAAGATGAAAAAGGATTGAGGGAAAAGGCCGACAAGCAATGGAGCAAAATAGTAGAGCAACAGTAAATTTTGAGTTTTCGAATTATCCAATTAAGTTTATCGCATGCAATTAGCTGAAACAGCCATTAAAATACTTGGTCAGTTACAGGATTTCGTTCTCAGCGTTAAGGATGACGATTTTGTCGCACCTTCTGAAATATTAAGTGGGGCTTCGTTGGGGCAACACCTCCGGCACACGCTGGAATTTTTCATTTGTTTGGAAAACGGAACAGCTAAAGGTGTTATAAATTACGATCAACGCATTCACGATAAGTTGATTGAAACTGACAAATACATTGCGCTCGACACCATTCAGAAGATTAGCGATTTTGTGTCTAATCAGCAGATAGATAAGTCATTGAAGCTTGAAGTCGGCTATAGCTCAAATAGCGAAGATTGCATACTAATCGAGACTAATTTCTGGCGTGAGCTATCGTACAATATTGAACATGCTGTTCACCACATGGCGATTATGAAAATAGGTATAAAGCAGGTAGCAAATTATATTGTTTTGCCATCTGATTTTGGAGTAGCGGCATCAACTATTCGTTACAAAGAGTCAACTTCTTTCGTTGGCAAGTAATTTTAATGATACACTTGCGGAGAATCCAAAAGTCTAGCTTTTTTATAAAATTAAAAAGTTGGGAGTACTGGCCTTTCGGGATTCTACAAGCTCCGCTTTTTCCATACTGGCTTTGGCTTTCAATTAAATCGAGATCATTATTTTTTTTTACAGCCTCAAACCCAGGAATATTGATGGGCGGCATGTTTGGCGAATCGAAGTTCGAGGTACTGAAGAACGTACCAAACCACGTAAAGCCAAAAACCATCATCGCTCAAATTCCAGCCACGCTTTGTTCGATCAAACAGCTGTTAAATCAGCACCAGCTTTCATATCCCCTCGTTTTCAAACCTGATTTAGGCGAGCGCGGCTGGATGGTAAAGATTGTTAGAAATGATACGGACGCTGATAACTATTTAAAAACCATAAAGATTGATTTCTTAATTCAAGAGTTTGTCGATTTGCCTCTTGAGTTTGGTGTTTTTTATGTCAGGTATCCTAGCGAATCTTCTGGGAGAGTGGTTTCCATTGTAGGCAAAGAAATGCTTCACGTAATTGGCGATGGAAATCAGACACTCACGCAACTCATTGAGGGCAACGAAAGAGCACTACTTCAGTGGCCGATTCTAAGGGAGACATATAAAAATCAGTTAGACAATGTTGTTAAAAAAGGTGATCGGGTAGAGCTTGTTTCTATTGGCAACCATTGTTTAGGCACCAAATTTCTCAACTTTAATCACCTCATAACCCCGCGACTTTCTGCTTCCTTTGATCGAATTAGCAAGCAAATAGAGGGTTTTTATTTTGGTAGGTTTGATTTACGAACTTCTTCTTTGGAGGCTCTTGAAAATGGAGATGTAAAGATTGTGGAGTTGAACGGCTGTGGGGCAGAACCTGCTCATATTTACGATCCAACCTTTTCGTTCGTGGAAGCAGTCAACGTTTTGTTCACTCACTGGAACACTATTTATAGAATTAGTTTAGAGAATTATAAAAGGGGTATTCCGTATATTTCCTTCCGGGAAGGTAAGGCGCATTACAAAAAATTTAAAGCGCTTACGTCTCCTTAATAATGGAATATGTCTACGTATTTACCATCGGGTTTGTCATTAGTTTCTTAGGCTCAATACCACCGGGCACGATGAATTTATGCGTGCTTCAATTGGGGTTGGAACGAAAAACAAAAATTGCGCTGCGCTTTACGCTGGCGGTGGCGCTCATTGAATATCCATATGCTTGGATTGGTGTTGAGTTTGAACATTGGATTACCGCCTTCCCCAACATTATCAACAACTTTCAACTTATTACCGCCATTGTAATGCTGGTGTTGGGCGGCCTCACCGTTTGGACGAGCAATTCACCGGTTCCTGCAATAGAAAAATTTAATGACAGCGGGTTTAGAAAGGGGCTCGTGTTAAGTATTCTCAACCCCATGGCAATTCCCTTTTGGATAGGAATTACAGCCTACCTTAAAGCCCAGCGTTGGTTATCATTTCCCACGAAAGTGCATTTGCATATGTATGTTCTTGGCACCGCCTTTGGTGTACTGCTGTTGCTTATTTTGTTTGCCTATCTCGCCAATCGATTTGCGGGTTATGTTACAAACAATAAATTAGTGAAACTGATACCTGGGATAACATTGCTAGCGCTTGGCGTGTATGCCATGGGCAGGTATTTGCTAAGTTAATTTCCGTGTTTCTTTAAATCGGAAACAAGTTTCTAAATGATCATTCACTAGCCCACACGCCTGCATGTGTGCGTAGATAACCGTGCTGCCAACAAACTTAAACCCGCGCTGAATCAAATCTTTGCTTAGCGCATCCGATTCTTTTGTGGTAGCGGGCACATCTTTCATGGTTTTTCTGATACTCACAATAGGCTTATTGCCAACAAAACTCCAGATGTATTTATCGAAGCTTCCAAATTCTTTCTGAATTTTTAAAAAGTGTTTAGCATTGTTTACTGCCGCGTACACTTTCAGGCGGTTCCTAACAATGCCTGTGTCCAATAACAATTTCTCCAACTTGTTTTCGGTAAATTTGGCAACTTTTGTGGGATCAAAATCCGCGAAAGCGTTTCTATAACCTTCACGCTTTTTAAGTATGGTTGACCAACTCAGGCCGGCTTGAGCCCCTTCTAAAATCAAAAACTCAAAGTGGATCTTATCATCGTGAACAGGCACTCCCCATTCGCTGTCGTGGTATTTCACATACTCTTCAAAAGAAAGACACCAAGGGCAACGCGACTTTTCCATGTAAATAAATTGATCTTTTAAAAGTAAGGATTGTTGACAAAAATTCGTTTATCTTGATTCATAAATTCAACATCCATGAAAATGAATTATTTTGTTTTGATACTTTTTGCTTTGTCAACCGCCACATTGAATGCGCAAACAATAGACTTTGACAAGAAGTTAAAGGACTTAGGAATTGAGCTAACCGCCCCTAGCAAGCCTGTTGCCAGTTATGTTAAAGCAGTAAGAACCGGAAATTTACTATATCTATCGGGGCATGGCCCGGTTTCTGGTTATACTGGGAAAGTAGGCAGAGAGTTAACGATAGAGCAAGGATATGAGGCCGCCAAGTCGACTGGCATTTCGATGTTATCAACCCTTAAGGCAGAACTGGGAGATCTAAACAAAGTAAAGCGCGTTGTAAAAGTACTTGGCATGGTAAATTGTACGGAAACATTTACCGATCAGCCTAAAGTAATCAATGGCTATTCTGATTTAATGGTAGCGGTGTTTGGCGAAAAAGGCAAGCATGCGCGGTCGGCAGTAGGCGTTTATGCGCTGCCGTTTAATTTTTCTGTAGAGGTCGAAATGATTGTGGAGGTGGAATAGTCTCCCTTTTAGGCCTCGCAGGTAACCAGCACTAATTCTTCATCCATTCAAACACCTGGTAGTGTTCTCCGTTCATGCCTAGTTGCTGATACACCTTTTGAGCATTTGCGTTCGTCTTATCAACGTACAGACGAATGCCCTTGAAGTCGGTAGAATGGGTAACCAACTGTTGAATGTGTTGATACATTTTTTTGTACACCCCTTTTCCGCGGTGTTCTTTAGCGATATAAACAGATTGAATCCATATCACATTGCCGTTGCGCCAGTCGCTCCACTCATAGGTAGTCATTAGGCAACCTATAACTTCTTCGTTTTCCTCTGCTACATAGTAACTTCCTTTTGCTGTATCACCAACTAGATTTTCAATTCCCTTTACTAGAAGCGATTTGTCAAGAACAAGATTTTCTGTTTCGCGCGCCATGGCCAACTGAAATTCGGCAAGGGTAGCAGTATCCATTTTTGTAGCCAAGCGTACAACCATGCTATTTTTTTAATGGATAAAAGTAATCATTTAAATCACTTAAAAAATCAAGCACGGTAGGCAAGATTTACCGCCTAACCGCTACTTTTTCTTTGAAAATAACGATGCAGAGATTACTATTGTAAATTTCTGACAAACAAATAGATGGAGGCGATAGACATTTGTATTGTAGACGATCATACCCTTTTTAGGAAGGCCATAATTAGGTTGGTTTCTTCTTTTACAAGAATAGGACAAATAAGCGAGGCAGAAAACGGCAAGGTTTGTTTGGACCTGCTCAGAAAAGCACAGCGGCTGCCAGATGTTGTCCTGCTCGATCTTGATATGCCTGTGATGAACGGGGTAGATACCGCAGAGGCAATCAGGTTAAAATATCCGGAGATGAAAATCATTATCTTAACAATGCACGATAACCAAAAATATATGATGCATATGATTGAGATTGGAGTTCATTCTTTTCTGCTTAAAGATTGCGACCCCGATGAGTTAGAGAAAGCCATCTCAGCAGTAGTTGATAGAGAATACTATCATAACGATATGATGGTGAGCGCCATGAGGAGGAGTGTAAAAGTAAAGAGTGAGCGACCTTCATTCAATAAATTGACAGAGCTTACCGACCGCGAGCGTGAAATCTTTATGCTGATCTGTTCTGAATTAAGCTTGAAAGATATTAGCATAAAGCTGTCTGTATCTGAAAGAACCGTTCATGCCCACAAGGCGAATATTCAAAGCAAGTTAGGTTTAAAAAATACTGTTAGTATGATAAAATTTGCCTTCGACAGTGGTTTTATGTCGTAGCTTCCATCTAGTGATTTCCTGATTTTTATAGTGATATCACTAGATGAAATCTTCTAATTTAGGTCAAAAACAAGGTTTTAATAAAAAATATTGATTTTTTGCCCTCGTTTTTAAAAATCGATAAATTCTCTTTTGCCCATATTGGAGGTATAAAAAAGAGAATTCTATGTACGATTATTTGAAAGTTCTTTTGGTACACCCTAACCAAGAGTTGATTGGAGAAGTGAAAACCTTTTTGGGTCACACGGTGCTGCATTATGCTTCTGACGGAGCCGATGGATTATTTGCCGGGCGTATGGAAGAATATGATTTGATCGTAACAGCACTTGAGTTACCTCTTATCACTGGCCTAGAGATGATTCGCGCTTTGCGTAATATGTCTCAAAATAGTAAAACCTCTGTCATCTTTATTGGCAATGGAAGCGAATCGGAAGCTTGCCAGAGGTTGATTAGCCGACTGGGCGGGGGCTACTTTTTAAGGCACGAGTTAGTTGACAACCGCTTTTCGTTTGAATGGCAAAATGCCAAGGCATCGCTAGAAATTATTTAGCTTACACCTTGATCGGCCTCGTTTTTCCGCTAAAACAAAAAAATGTCAGTATTTTTTGGAGCCAAACATGACTCTTCTATTTTTTTATATAACACGAGTTCCATCGCATGTTAGGCTGGGCTAAGTTTTTAAAGCTTGAACAATTTTAACAGTGTGTCTTTTCCCAATATTAATTAACCATTACGGTGCATTTCAAAACTTATTGATTTTTCATCAAAACATTACTTCAATGTTTTATTTGCGTGAATAAGCGAATCTGGGCTTGAACCCAATGTACTATTTTTCCGTTCTTTGATTTAGTCAACCACCACTACGACTATGTTACATTCACCAAAACTCGCTATTCTTCAAAGCTTGGATGCTTTGGATCAGCAACAAATGGACGAAGTACTTGTTTACATTAAGGACGTGCTAAAGCAGCCCACTCGTGCGATAAACTCAAAAGAGTTTAAGCGTGAAGCCTTAAAAGAGATACGGCAAGCACTTCGAATAGGGAAGAAGAAAGGCGTTAGCCTAGCTCTCTAAAAGCTGATTTGTAACAATTAATGTGAGTATCCTATGGGTACTTGAACGTATCTTCCACCCTTAAACTTGCCCAACGTTTTGTTCTGTTAGGTGTATTTCACATAATTTTCCCATTTTTCTATCACCTCTACAAAGTCGGCCGGTAAATCTGAATCAAATTGCAAAAAATCTTTTGTGATAGGATGGATAAATCCAAGGGTTTTAGCGTGCAATGCTTGTCTAGGAATGACCTTGAAGCAATTTTCAACGAACTGCTTGTATTTGCTAAATACCGTGCCTTTCAAGGGTTCATTGCCGCCATATAAGGCATCGTTAAAAATAGGATGCCCTTTAAACTTCATATGAGCCCTAATCTGATGCGTGCGGCCGGTTTCCAGCTTGCATTCTATTAACGAAACATACCTAAACGACTTAAGCACTTTATAATGGGTAATGGCTCGTCTTCCAAAATCGCCATCAGGAAAGGCAATGGTCACTCGCCTGTCTTTTGGGCTTCGGCCAAGGTTCACGTTTATCGTGCCGTGATCGGGATCAAACTCGCCCCATACCAATGCCCAGTAGGTTCGTTCAATGCTATGATCGTAAAACTGTTTAGCCATGCCCGTCATGGCCAGCTCGGTTTTTGCTATTACCAACAGTCCCGAAGTATCTTTGTCAATTCTATGCACCAACCCGGGCCGGCCATCGTTGCCCGGCATCTGCGGAAGTTGTTGAAAATGGTAGGTGAGCGCATTCACTAAGGTGCCACTCCAGTTTTGAAACGCTGGGTGTACAACCATGCCAGCTGCCTTGTTTACTATCAATAAATGGTCATCTTCAAAAACGATATTGAGCGGAATATTTTCAGGCTTTACATCGGTATCACGAGGAGGCTCCGGCAATGAAACCGTTATTACATCGTGCGGCCTAATTTTATAGTTGGGGATTACCGCCTTATCATTAACTTTTACAAATCCTTCGTGGATGCCGCCTTGGATTTTTGTACGCGTCACATTTGGTAATCTAGCTAATAGAAACTTATCGATTCGCACAGCACTTTGCTTGGGGTCGGCTACGATCCGGTGATGTTCAAAGAGCTCGTCATCTTGTTGATCTTCTATCTCTTCCTCGTACATGTTTTTTTGTCAACCAGCAATTTAATCAAAAGCCCATTGACATAGAGATAAAAAGATTTTGCAAGCTGGTGAAGATGATTTTATTTCTCCACAGCTATTGTGGCTAAACGGAGCTAAAAAAATTTCAAGAAGCGAACGCCACGGGTCCCTAAAAAAATTTACTATCTCTTATTTTAGATCACTTTAGCTCGATTCTTTCAATCACGAGTTCCTTGTTTCTGTGTTTAAACTCATATGAAGAACCTATCAATTCTCTATTCAAATTTTCTGTTTTCGAAGTCCTTCCACCACTTCCTTGAATATGCTGAAGAGCCAGGCTAAGTAACCTTTCATTGACATCACCCAAGGGCAATTGAGATCCACTATCGGCATCTTCAATGTTTGGAGTAAAGCCATTGCTGTAGTTAGATTCGTCTAAGCCGTTAAATGATTTTACGACTATGGGCTGCATACCCCATGTATTTTTTGGGTCTTTGGAATCATATATACTTATTGATCCCACGTCTTTCCCATAGGTTTTTGATCCAATGAGAAATACATCCATATAAGGTCTTAGGCCATTAATCAAAAGTTCGCTGGCAGAGGCACTTCGCGCGCTCGTCAGTATATATACGCGATTATTTCTAAGCATAGACCCAACATTTTGGGATTTATTTTTAAATCGGCTCACAAGAAAATCAGCGCCATAGGCAGGGTCATTTAGAATTTGACTAGTAAGGTTTTTATTATATTGACGTTTGGCGAAAACTTTAGTAGCATCTATATTTTTACCAATCAAACTCGCCAAATTTATGGTAGCTGTTTCGGCACCGCCACTATTAAACCGTAGATCCAGCACGAGATCGGTAATACCTGCTGCCTGAAACCGAGCAAAAACGGCATCCATCTCTTCATTGTATTGGTTACTCTCACTAGTTGGGCCAGTTGAAAAAAGGTTGTAAACGAAGTAGCCAATTTTTCTATTGTTTTGAATAATTACTTTATCCAAATAATTCGGATTTTCTGCATATTCAACAACCGTAAGTGATAGATTTTTTGAGTTGCCGTACGAATTAGTTAAAACACTATAAGGCCTATAAGAGATGGTATGGTTTTCACTTATTCCTTGCAGTAAGGTTGAATAATTGTCAACTGTTATTTGTTGGTTATTAATCTGGTTGATTATGTCACCCCTTAAAAGCCCTGCTGATTCGGCCGGTGAACCCTTTTTAATATACAGTACTAGCGCAATTACATTGTTGTTGTTAGAACTCTCGCGATACAATGCAAATTCATAACCAGCCTCTTTGCTTACTCCTTGTAATGAATTGAGAAGATCTTGATAGTTTTCTTGTATCCAAGAAAAGCGGTCGTCTGGCTTAGCGAGCAGCGAATTAAAAAATAGATCTGGTTTTTGTTCTTTGTTGGGGGAGGTAGGTATGCGATCAGTCCAATAGTAGGCCTCTTTCATATTCTCCAATATCCATGAATTTATTGCTTCAAATTCATTTGGTTTAACTTCCTCTTTTTTGCAAGAGGTCAGAAGAAAAATAGAAGCGGCAATAAGGAAGCTTTTAAAAAACAATGGCTTTTTCATAACAGAATTTATTTTTTCTTAATTAACGTGATTTTTGTTTCTGTTTGGGTTACTTCAATATCAGAATCTATGTATCCCTTTTTATGAACAAAAAGATGTTCATAAAGTCGATGTGAAGAAATAAAGAAGCTGCCGCATTTGTTTGTCTTCGCGATGAGAACACCCATTTTATTGGTAACTTCAGCGTGGGCTATTATTTTACCTTTTGAATTGGTAACAACGCCATACACAGGTATTTTTCCATCACTACTTAAAAGATAAACGCCCTCTTTTGCCCTTGCGCCAAAAAGCTCAATTGCTTGCTTGCCTTTAATAAAATCGATCCTATCGAAATGGGTGTGCTTAACAGAATCGTGAGAAGGTACACCATTAACAAAAAGCAGCGTTTTTGTTTTTGTTGAATCGACTTTAGACTGTGCATGCCCTTGCAAAAACAGTAAAACAAAAAAAACAGAATAAAAAATTTTTGCTTTCATATTTAACTCAGCAGTCGTGGCTACTCAAAGATATTAACTTTTATGAAAAACAACCGCTACTAGATTTGCCTATTCATAAGGTTAACTGTAAAAGAACGAACTGCATCCAGTTTGTTATCGGGGACATCAATTTTTTTCAACGACTTAAACCCAGCTTCAAAGTACGAGTTGATTTTCTTTTCAGTAATCGTGTTTATTATCAATGAATCGTACAGCGCGGTTACCGCTTTTACTTTCTTTTTGTTGTTAAATTTCTTGGCGCTCAGCCACCCATCGAGTTCTTTTTTTTCTTTGCCTCTGGCTTTTTCCAGTGCCTTTATCAACAAGAATGTTTTTTTATTTGCAATAATATCTCCACCAACTTGTTTACCAAATTTCTTCTGATCCGCATAAACGTCCAGCAAGTCGTCTTTCAATTGAAACCCAATGCCAATGTTGACACCAAAATCTCTCAACGCTTTTCGATTTTCTTTTGAAGCTCCAGCTAAGATGGCACCTAGTTCTAAGCTAAAACCAAGGAGCACAGCAGTCTTTAAGCGAATCATTTCTATGTATTGGGCCTCGCTTACTTTTGTGAGCGATTCAAACTCCATATCCCATTGCTGACCTTCGCAAACTTCTATCGCACATTGATTAAAGGCAAGTGCTACCTCCTTAAACAATGGGGCATCTAGTTTTGAAATTATTTCATATACTTTTACCTGCATAACATCGCCACTAAGTATTGCAGTACTAACATTCCATTTTTTATGGACAGTCGGCATGCCTCTGCGAAGTGGTGCGCGATCCATGATGTCGTCATGCATCAGCGTGAAGTTGTGAAATACTTCAACCGCAAGTGCTTGCGGCACTATTTTCTTTACGTCCTCCTTAAATAAAGAATATGAGATCAGCGTAAGCATAGGTCTTAACCGTTTGCCCCCGAGGCTCATAATATAATGAAGTGGATCGTAGAGTGATTTTGGCTGTTTTCCGAATTTTTGCTTTTTGATTTCGGATTCGATCCAAGAGAGATAAAGTTCAGATTTAAAATTCAAGAGTTAAAAATTTATGCGTGTAGCTAAAGGTTTCCGATTACTAATTTTAGGATAATTTGATGCAAAATAATGTGGTAGTGGCGCAACTCAAAACTAGCGTGGCACTAATCTTCTTCAATGGTTAAATCAATTTGACGCCTATCTACATCTGTCTTCTTCACACGCGCGGTTACCTCATCGCCCAAGCGGTAAATTTTTTTCCTTCTTCTGCCAATAACGCGGTAATTCTTCTCATCAAATTCATAAAAATCGTCCTTCAGATCACTCATGCGCACCATGCCTTCGCACTTGGTTTCTATTATCTCCACAAAAATGCCGAACTCCATCACACCAGAGATAATTCCTTTAAACACTTTGGTGGTAGTAAGGCTCATAAACTCCACTTGTTTGTATTTAATAGATGCTCGTTCTGCATCAGCAGCTCGTTTTTCACGTTCCGATGAATGGATGCATTTCTCCTCGTACTCTTTCTTGTTTACAGACTTTCCATTATCGAGGTAATGTTGGAGCAGCCGATGCACCATCATATCCGGATATCTGCGAATAGGCGAAGTAAAATGGGTATAATGATCGAAAGCTAACCCAAAATGACCTTTTGCTTCGGTTGTATATTTGGCTTTTGCCATGGTGCGAACGGCCAATGACTGCAACACACTTTGTTCAGGCGTACCTTCAATCTCGGCCATGAGGGTATTTAATGACCTGGAAACCGAACTTCCCTCTACGTTGACTTTATGGCCAAATTGTTTGGCAAAGGTGGCAAAGTCGAGCACTTTTTGTTCATCTGGCAAGTCGTGCGTTCTATAAACAAAGGTGTTTTTTTCTGCGCCTTTTTTTAGCTTGTAAACATAGGTGGCTACGGCACGATTTGCCAACAGCATAAATTCTTCAATCAATTTATGCGCGTCTTTTCTCACTTTGGGGATTACCGTTAAAGGTTTTCCTTTTTCATCGAGCTTGAATTTTACTTCTGTTGTTTCAAAGTTAACGGCTCCTTTTGCAAATCGCTCCTTCCGCAATTTATGATGCAATTCATTTAAAATTTTTAATTCTTCGGCAAATTGACCTTTGCCATTTTCAATTACTTCTTGCGCAGCCTCGTAGGAAAACCGAAAGTCGGAATGGATCACTGTGCGGCCGAACCATTCGTTCACCACTTGTGCTTTTGAGTTCATTTCAAAAACGGCTGCGAATGTGAGTTTGTCTTCATTGGGTCTCAACGAGCAAAGTTCGTTTGAAAGACGCTCTGGCAACATCGGCACTGTTCTATCCACTAAGTAAACTGAGGTGGCCCTATCAAAAGCATCTTTGTCTAACAACGTTTCGGGCTTTACATAGTGCGTTACGTCTGCAATGTGAACCCCAATTTCAAAATTTCCATTGTCTAAAATTTTAAATGATAACGCGTCATCGAAATCTTTGGCATCTTCGGGGTCAATTGTAAATGTTAACACATTCCGAAAGTCTCTGCGTTTTTTTATTTCCTCTTTGGTAATGCCATGGTCAATTTGCTTCGACTCGCTCAATACATTTGAATCAAACCGAAAGGGCAAATCGAACTCAGCCATTATGGAATGTATCTCTGCTTCGTTCTCGCCAGTCTTACCCAGTATCTCAACTACTTTAGCTTCGGGTGCTTTGTCGCCATTACCCCATTTTGTTACTTCAAAAACGACTTTATCGTCCGTCTTCGCATTGTTTAAATTTTCCGGATAGATAAAAAAATCTTGATATATTTTTTTGAAGTCGGGAACTACAAATGCATACTTGCTTGAAAGTTCAAGTTTGCCCACAAACCGGGTTCGGTTTCTTTTTATAATCTCCACCACTTTTCCTTCTTTACTCTTGCCCGATTTTTTTGAAAACAGCGCGACCGCAACTGTATCACCGTGAAGGGCCGTATTTAGATCATCAGTAGTAACATAAACATCTTTCCCTTCTTCCCCAGTAACCACGTAACCAAAACGGGGATTCACATGATCGACAATACCAGTGATGGGGGCAATGGCAGGCATTGTCCTTTTCTTGCTTTTGTAACTTCCATTACTTAGTTGCTCAATGGCACCTTCTTCTTCTAGCAAGTCCAGCAATCGATAAAAATCTTTAATAAGTTCCTTTTTTTTAAGGCCTAATTTTTTTATCAATTGATCTGGCGCATAGGCGTTGCCCTTCATTTCTTCTAGAAACGATAACAAGACTGTTCTAATGCCTGCTTTTTCTTTTTTTACTTTCTTCTCTTTTTCTTGTTTGAATTTCTTTTTGCTCATGGCACTGTTTTGAATAATTTTTTCTGACGAAAGAGGCGGCTAAGAAATAATATGTTGAGTGGGTATAATGCCCAACCCTTTCATCTTGAGGTATAGTTGGGCCACCACAATAACATCGCGCTGGCAATAGTCGGCAATCTTTTTAATGTTTTTTTCTTTGTAGTAAACTTCATTTACCTGACTGCCATCTATCTCTCCTTTGCTGCTGGGGATGTTGAATATAGCGGCAAGCAGATCAAGAGATGTATAATGTTTGTAATCACCAAACTTCCATAGCTCCATCGTGTCGAGGTGAGGAACTTCCCACGACTTTTTCCCAGCCAAATTAAGCACACTCGGCAGCGAGATGTCATTTACTAACATTCTTCTACTTAGGTAAGGAAAATCAAACTCTTTTCCATTGTGAGCACACAGCTTGGTGGAGGCGTCCATTTTATCAACTATGGCTTTGAACTCTTGAAGTAACTTCCTCTCATCTTCACCATAGAGCGATTTAACTTTAAAGCCAAGCTCCCTTTTTTCATTTTCAGTGTAACGACCGATTCCAATTACAATTACTTTTCCAAACTCCGCATAGATACCGGCACGCTCGTAGAACAAAATTTCATCCGTATGTTGATCATCGCGCTGTTTGAAAAAATTAGCTTTGCGAGCCCATTGTACTTTAAGTCTATCGTCCAACGAATTGTAGTCGTCAGAGCAGCCAACGGTTTCTATATCAAGAAAGAGAATGTCGCGTAGTTCTTGATTCATTTCTGTTTTTGTTTATAAAAATAGACATAAGTATTAACTACCCCAAAAATGGTATGGTAATTGTTTGGTGTCGGCCGATGCGAAGAATAGCCATTGTAATTTCCTGTTTCAAATTTATAGCAATCCCATCCACCATTATTACTCTACTATCTGTTATTACTTTCTTGAATTCAGGAAATGTTTTTTTCATAATCGTAGTGTTTTGGGCAAAGATTATCACCACGTCTCTACTTGTAGCATACGTATATGCATTTAGAAGTAAGCAATTTTTTTTCTTTAACAATTTAGGATATTCTAATGCAGCCGTCTACCGAAATATGATTTTGGTGGATGTGGGGTTAGCCCTCGCCTCGTTCATATTTGTGTTACTCACCCTATGAATACGCTAGAGTTCGATAGTCTTTATTTGGAATTTGGTTTCAATCGAGTGTTGTCGAGTATTCACATGAAATGCACAACCGGTAAATTAACAGGTTTACTAGGAAGAAACGGCTCTGGCAAATCCTGTCTGATGCGTATTGTGCAAGGCAGCATGAAAGCTGAAAGTAGTTCAATACGATTCAACGGCAAAACATTGCAAGGCAATTACATTAAAGAACAGATTATTGGTTACCTTCCTCAAGACAATCTATTGCCAGCTTTTATCACGTTTTCGCAAGCCATTGACTTGTATAGTGCTGACTACCGTAAAATAGAAAAGCAGCTTCCCGATATAAAAAATTTCATAGATCGAAAATCATCAGAAGTTTCGGGTGGCCAAAGGCGTTTTTTTGAAGCACTCTTGCTTATCTATTCAAATCATCCATTTTGCATAATGGATGAACCCTTTTCTGGACTTACGCCAGTAAATGTTGAAAAACTAATGGTCATTCTTCAAGAAGAAAAAAGTAAAAAGGGTTTCATAATAACCGATCACCTTCACCGCTCAATTCGTTCAATTTCGGATGATCTTTACGTTTTAGCCCATGGGAAAACATACAAGATAACGGATGAAGAACAACTCTTAGAGTTGGGCTACTTAAATGAACTATGAGTGCAATACGCCATACATACCCAATTCTTTAATGAAGAGTAGGTTTTCCTCGCAGATGGATTCCGGCACGAAGATAAATCGCTTATCGTAGATGGTAAGTCCAATATAGTAGCTCACCCAATATTCGTTGTTAAGATGAAACACGTTTGGTAAAATGGGCTCAACCAAAGCTACACTGTGAGCAGGCACTGTTTGTAAGAAATGCCTGAGTGTGGAAGTACGTTGCCGTTCCCCCTCGCTCTCGCCATACCCTTGGCTTGCAACTAGTGTATTTTCAATTTCTACGTCATTGTTGTTTATCAAGTAAACCCTCCATTCTTCTAATCCTTTTAGTCCTTCTTTTGCAACTGCAAGCGTTACGTTTTGAACGAGCGGGATTTTTATATCCTTGATCATAGATTAAAGTCGGTGGCTTGGCAAAGTGATGCTGATCTATTTAAAATGTTTCATCCTTACCACTTCTTCTGGCTTTAAGAAACGCCATTGGCCGCGACCTATATCTTTCTTATCAAGGCCAGCATATACGGAGCGGTCGAGTTTTACTACTTCGTAGCCGAGTGTTTCAAAAATTCTTCGAACAACTCGGTTCCATCCAATATGGATTTCAAGGCCAACACTTTTGCTGTCATCGCTAAGCATAGCAAGGTCATCTACCATTGCTCTGCCTTCTTGCAAATGCACTCCTTCTTGAATTTTAATAAAATCATTTTTGGTAAGTGGCTTATCGAGCTCCACCTTATAAACCTTCTTGGCCTTATAAGAAGGGTGCGTAAGCTTGTCGGCCAGTTCTCCATCGTTGGTCAATAGCAATAATCCTGTTGTATTTCTATCAAGTCGACCCACAGGGTAGATGCGTTCTTTGCAAGCACCTGCCACCAGGCTCATTACTGTGTTGCGGTCTTGTGGGTCATCCGTGGTAGTAATAAATCCTTTCGGCTTGTTGAGTAAGATGTAAACCGGTTTTTCGGCTTTCAATACTTTATCTTCGTAGCGCACTACATCGCCTTGCTTTACTTTTGTGCCCAGTTCGGTTATTACTGTTCCATTCACACTTATCAAACCCATTTTAATAAGTTCATCGGCCTCTCTGCGCGAGCCAACGCCACTGTTGGCGATGAATTTATTGAGGCGGGTAAGTCCATCATCAAGTTTAGGTTCAGCTGAGCGTTTCTTTACATAATTTGAGTTTGCACCTACCCGCGATTGAACAAAAGATTTTTTAAAGGGTCTTTCAAAAGAGGGGTTATCTTTTTTACGAGGTACATTTTCATCTTCATCAGAAGTTTGTTTTGCTGGCCTTTTAAAATCGTCTTTAGTGATACGTGGCTTTGGCGCGTTACCATCGCTTTCAAACGGCCTACTTTTAAACTTGTCGGGGCGAGCACCAAATGACGGAGGGGAGTTAGTTTTCCCATAAGGTCTTTTATCGCCCTCCTGATTTCTTGGGTTATCAAATTTTCTTTGATCTCCGAAAGAATTATAGCTTTTTCTAAACGGACGCTCACCTTCCGGTCGTTTAGAGAAACGAGGAGAATCTTTACTATCGTCTCGTGGGTTGTTGCCTTTGGAAAACGTGAAACCTTCTGGTTTTGGGTACCGATCGCCCTCGGGCCTTATGCCAAAAGGCTTATTACTTTTTCGAAAAGCGGGTTTATCCGAAAATGGCCTGCTGCTCTTTCTTTCATCTTTACTATCGTTGCGAAAGCCGCCTGGTTTTGAAAACCTTGCACCCGATGAGCGCGGATTACTGCCATAAGAGCGTTTTTCTTCAAATTCATCCCCTCTGCCAGATGATTTTTTCTTTTTCAGGAAAGACTGTTCTGCTTCTGATTTTTTGCCGAAGGAAGTACCCTTGCCTTTGGTATTGGATGTTTTGTTTATTCGCGGTCGTGCCATCCCGTAAAGGTAGGAACAATAGCAGTGCAATTAAAATCGCGGGATCAAATGATTAGTTTTGAAGATAAGATAGGCGATATGAAAAATCTCTACTTCAGAAAACTAAAAGAAGAAGACCACGAAGAGGTAGTCTCCATGTTTTTTGATTTTTACGCGGAAGATAAGAGCCGTGTAGCTGTGACAGCACAAAACATGAAAAGAACAATCCGCCATTGGAATGATTTCCCGAATGCCTGTTGTATCTATACCTTCCATTTGGACAACTGCGTGGTAGGGTATGCGAACTTTATTTTTTATTGGAGCAATGAATATGGGGGTGAGATTGTTAACCTAGATGAGCTTTTCATAAAAAAGGAATATCGGGGCAAAGGCATTGCCCTTCGTTTTCTAGCCGATCTCGATAAACTTTTTGGAGAATCGGTGGCGGGGTATGAATTGGAAGTTCACCCAACAAATAAAGGCGTGATCAAACTCTATGAGAAGGCAGGCTTCTCGATAAATGAGAACTGCTTTATGCTAAAATTAAAAACTTATTGATTTTCAGGTGTTTCGCCAATAGTGTTTACCTCTTCGGTAAAGTCTTTGGGTGTTGGCAATTCCGTTAACTCACTGATCCCAAAATACTCCATAAACTTTGGGCTTGTGCCGTAAAGTATGGGTCTACCTATGGTATCCGCTTTTCCTTGAATTTCTATTAACGCCTTATCAAGTAATTTTTGAATGGCATAATCACAGTTGACACCCCTGATATTCTCCACTTCTGTTTTGGAGATGGGTTGCTTGTAAGCGATAATAGACAGTGTTTCCATTGCCGAGGTAGACAACCTTTTTTTCGATTGCTGCTTTAGCATGATGGCAATACTCGCCTGATATGCCGGTTTAGTTAAAAATTGATAACCCCCAGCGGCTTTGTAAAGCTGGAAAGAGTAATCATCAGAAGTAAATTTTTCTTCCAGCTTTTGGATTGCTCCAAGAATATCCTCATCCGGTACTTCGGCATTGAACATTTCAGACAAGCACGCTTTTAGATCTGCCACTTTTGCGGGTGAGGGCGAGCAGAAAATTAGCGCTTCAATATGGTTTACTAGAAAGTCCAAGGTGCCGTTAAGTTTAGTCTCTATTCATCATTTTAGCTTCAATGGACTGGGTAGTATGAGGCACAGCAATCAATCGCTCTTTTGAAATCAATTTCCCAGTTACACTACAAATGCCATAAGTTCCGTTTTTTATTCTGATCAACGCATTTTCCAAATTGGTCATGTACTTTAGCTGGCGAGCTGCCAATTGGCTAAGATTTTCTTTTTCTGCAGTTTCAGCGCCATCCTCTAACACTTTAGTGTTTCCGCCAGATGTGGCGTCTGTGCCGGCATCGTCTGTGCGATTAAGCGTTCCCTTCAAGATTTTAAACTCTTCATTTGCTTTTTCCAGTTTAGACTTAATGAGAATTTCAAACTCTTTCAATTCTTCGTCCGAATACCGAGTTTTATCTTGCGAATTTGATGGTGCTACTGTTGATTTATGTGCAATTGGGCGCACTGTTGGGATCTGAAACATAGTTAATTGGGGTGATACTTTTGGGATTGCCATCGCTTCTTGCTTGCGAGAAGCAGGAGTCGATAAGCCAAATGATTCATCTTGTTCTTTTGCTATTTTCTTGACTTTTGGCTCGACTGCTTTCTTTTCCACTTGCACTTTTTTTAACTCTTCCTTTTTTTCTTCTGGCTTTTTCGTAACTATATTTTTAGCAGGTTTCTTCGCAAGTGTAGGTTTTTTTGCAACGGGCACTTTCTTTTCGATAACCTTTTTCGCTGCTTTTTTAACAACTGCCTTTACCACCTTCTTTGGCTTAGTCTCAGCCGAGGACTTTTTTATTAGTTTTTTCGCGGGTTTTGCCGCTACTGGTTTCTTTGCTGCTTTTGTGGTTGACTTTTTTGCTGACTTTGCCATAACTTCTGAATGTTTCTGGTTTAAAAAAGATGTGCAAAAATACGGGGTATGTGCTAAAACAAAAAATCTTTCTTGAGGGCTCCATTTGACACTTAAATACGGCCTTTTAAGACGCCAAGGGCGCTATTTGAAAGCAACTAGCTAAAGCCCGGCTACAACCACTCTTTTGCGAAGCGTATTAACAGAGCCCGTATCGTCAAATAGGTCGATCCAAACAATGTAATAACCTATTCGAGCTTTCGTGCCATCTTCTAGGTTGCCATCCCACCTAAAAAAGCCTGAATAACCGAGCGTTTCATTATTGGCGATGGTTTTTACAAGCCTTCCTTGCTGGTCTAAAATTTTGATGTTGGCAATAAAATTATTTTTATCGAAAGCGTAATTGATCTTGGCGAAATCCTCACTACCCGAGTTAGGCGCAAAGACTTCGGGTTCTATTGTCACATTCTCATCCAGTAGGTTCAATTCTGGCCTGGCGTTAGAGTTGGTAAAGCCGGGCGTTGCAAAACCACTTTGCGAACTTGCAGATTTCCAATTGCTTGAAAGATTTGTGTTTTGCGCGAGCGAAATCCTCTCAAGGGACACGCCTTCCTCGTCTTTTATCAGTGTGGAGTGCAACTTCTTCGAATAAAGAAAGGAATCAATTACTATCCCTGAAGCACTAATTAAAGCAATGGTTCCTTCGTCATCTGGCAAGCTTGGTAAATTTGTTTTGACGAAGTTTTTTTCATCGCCAAGAGGATAATTGTTTTTTAAAACAGTTGGGTCAACAGTAAATATTTTGAATTGATTAGGCTCTATAACAGGTGCACTCGATGAAAGAGCCTCAATGTTTTTTACACTACCATCGTCAAGGTTCGCTAGTTTTAATTCGTTTAAGGAAATAAACTTCGAAGAATTGTTATACACTTCAACAAAGTCTACGCCATTTGGCTTGGGGTTAAATAGTAGCTCATTTATGAGAAGATCTTTTGCGCCAACTTCTTCAGGGATAGCAAACGATAACTTTCTGAAAGCATCTTGAATAATATTACCTGGGCAGTCATATACTTTTTTTAACGTAAGTGAGTACAACGTTCTTTTCTCAAATTCATTTACAAAGACAACAACTATCTGTCGTTTAGAATTATCTAAAAAGCGCAGGCTAGCAATTTCTAATTGTGGATTCGTTTCAATATTATCTTTCAGCAATGAAATACCATCTAACTTTTCATCAAAAATTAAAATCAATTCGTTATTACCAACTACTTGAACTGCTGTCAATTTTGGCCCTGTTAAATCGGGCTTGTTGGCAAACGCAGCATTTTGTTTTCCCGGTGTACCGCCTGTTGTACTTTCAGAGGCAATCCAATTATCTTCTTCTCCGCAAGGGCTAGCTGGGTCAATCAATTCAAGCGAATACCCGCCTTCCGATTTATCGCTGTTCCGATACCATGCGGTAGAATATTTTAGGGAATCAATCAACACTCCTTTATCATTCCTAAGAATTAATGAAGTCCCGTCATTAGGTAAAACAGGAAAGCTGGAGAGGCCAAGTACCCTACCAAAGGGTGATAATTTATTTATATTCTTTGCGTTTGTCACAATTAGGTACTGTTTCGGCAAGATTACTTGATTGATAAATGTTGTGCTAGAAGCACCAGCCTGAAAACTCCAGTCGACCAAATTGAACGGAGTCGTGCTGCGATTATAAAGCTCTATAAACTCGGCATCAGGTAAACCTAAAGAAGGAGTGGGATCGGCCAAGATTTCGCTGAATATAACGTCTTTGGTTAAAGACGGGGAATAGCTTATAAATGTGAATGTTTCTGTAATTGTACCGATGCCATTTCCAGCTACATCACTTACTGTAGTTATTGAAATTGCATTCTCAACTCCGTTTTGGAACTTAGAATAAAACGAAAGAGATACAGACTTTTGATCGGACAGTAACTGCGCAATGGTTGGAGCTCCGATGGAATTGTTTACACTGAAATTGGTGACATCCAAAGAAGACTGCTGTAAGGGCTCATCGAACATCAATTCAAGTTGAGAATCACTTTTTACGATGAGGGAAACTAATTTGGGCGGGCTTACGTCCGGATTTTTACCAAACCATGAATTTTGTTTTCCGGGCGTCCCTCCGGTTACATCTTGCGATGCAACCCAGTTTAACGGATCGGTAGAAGATTTACCCAAATCAATTCTTTCCAGCGACCAGCCACCTTGCTGCTTGTCAGCATCGCGGTACCAACTCAACGAGTAGTTCAACGAGTCTACCGTTAACCCTGAGCTGCCTTTCAACAAAACCAAATCTCCTGAATTATTGAGACTAGGAAAGTTGGATACGCCAATTACATTTTGGTAGGAAGAAAACAAACCGGCATTAGATGAGGAAGTTATAATCCAATATTGGTTAGGTAAAATTAGTTGGGCCGGAAAGGTGGCCGTTGAACTTCCATCTGTAAGCTTCCAACCGTTTAAGTCAAACGGATTTGAACTGCGATTATAGATTTCAATAAACTCTGCTGCTGGCAAACCGATAGTTGGGTCAGGGTCGGCAAACATTTCAGAAACGATTATATCCGATCTCTTTTCGGATACAGGAATGAAAAACAAAAAAGACATACTGGTTTGAACAATGGTATTACCAGCTACATCTGTAATTGCGGTGAGCGTTAATTGGTTCTCGATCCCATTTCCAAACGCAGTTAAAAACGTGAGCTTGACTGTTCTTTTGTCAGGTTGCAAAACTGCCGTTGATGGCGAGCCTATCTCGTTGTTAACTGTATAACTCGCGGTCGATTGGGCAGACAAAATAGCTAAGTCTTCATTGAAAGAAAGACTCAGTTCGGTGGAGGTTAAAACAGATACTGAAGTTAACGTTGGCGGGGTAGTATCTAAAATAACTGGACCAACGTAGAAGTCGTCAAAGAAATGCTTTAAGAAAAAACTGGAAGTAGATTGGGTTATACGGATACCAAAAAATGAACTGGTGGTAAATGTTGCATCAATAGCTGTCCCCTCCGAAACGTAACTATTTCCCGTTCCGCTTACATCGCGCAAAAGCGACCAACTATTTGCCGCGTCACGGATTACTTTGATTTTCAAAACTGTGTTGGAGCTATTTGTAACGCCATCTGCTCCGTTGATTAAGATCGTGTTTATTCCTGCCGTTGTTTTGTATAGACTAATTTCATCGGGCGTACCGCCAATACGAACGAAATAACCATTTGTACCAGACATAGTGGCGTTGGAGGAAGTTAAGTAAACGTCTACAAAATTTGCGCTTGACGTATTCAATTGCAGATTGGTATAAAACTCCCATTGAGTGTTCAATGCTTGCGTGGACGGTGTGCTGATATAGAAAGTAGAGTTGGCTACCGAAGAATTAGATCGAAGCTGGTTATTTGCAACGGTCCAATTTGCCGCAATATCGGGTGTCCAAATAGGATTATTGGTAAAATCACTGTCCGTAAAATTATCTGTGACTTGCGCATTCGTTTGTAAAAAGAAAAAAAGCAGAGGGACTATGAATCCAGATATTTTCATAGCGGTATTGTTTAAAGTATTATTTTTGCAACTCTAAATTAAACAAAAAAATGAAATTAGCTATCGTTGGGGCTACTGGTTTGGTTGGCCAAGAGGTTTTAAAAGTGCTCGAAGAGCGCCATGTTCAATTTGATGAATTGTTTTTAATCGCCTCTGCCAAATCGGTAGGGCAAACAATGAAGTTTAAGCAAAAGGAATACACGATAAAGAGCATTGAAGAAGGTTGCACACTTGGAGCCGATGTAGCGATTTTTTCCGCGGGCGGTGGCACTTCACTTGATTGGGCTCCAAAGTATGCTCAGGCAGGCACAATTGTCATCGATAACTCATCGGCTTGGAGGATGGATCCTACTAAAAAGTTAGTAGTGCCAGAAATTAACGGAAAGGAGATTACTACCGAGGATAAAATCATCGCAAATCCAAATTGCTCAACTATTCAAATGGTGTTGGCCTTGGCACCACTTCACGCTAAGTATAAAATAAAAAGGATCGTTGTTTCGACTTACCAGTCAGTGACGGGAACAGGAAAAGATGCAGTGCAGCAAATGATGGACGAGCGAGAGGGAATAGAAGGAATAAAAGTTTATCCTCACAAAATCGATAAAAACGTGTTGCCACACATCGATTCGTTTCTGGACAATGGGTATACCAAGGAAGAAATGAAGATGGTGAACGAAACCCGTAAAATTTTGGGCGATCAATCCATAATGGTCACTTCAACTACCGTTCGCGTTCCTACAGTAGGTGGTCATTCGGAGGCAGTAAATGTGGAGTTTTTCAAAGAATATGATTTGAAAGAGGTAAGGGAAATATTGGAACGTACCGAGGGTGTGATCGTTCAAGACGATGTTAAAAACAATGTTTACCCCATGCCAATAAATTCACATGGCCGAGACGAGGTGTTTGTGGGAAGAATTCGTAGAGACGAGTCGCAGCCTAAAACATTGAATTTGTGGATTGTGGCCGATAACCTAAGGAAGGGCGCGGCCACCAACGCGGTGCAAATTGCCGAATTTATGATGGAAACCACACTTATATCTTAAAGATTTTCCTTAGGATTAATATTAGTATTTTTGTAAAAAATTTAAATCAAATGAAAAAGGGACTATTAGTAACATTGATAATTATTGGAGTTGTTGTTGTTTTTGTTTTTGGATTTATTTCTTGGGGTAGTGGGGTTTATGATAGCTCTGTAAGGCTGCAAGAAGAAGTGAACGGGAAATGGGCTGATGTTCAAACAATGTACCAAAGGAGAGCTGATTTAGTTCCTCAACTTGTTGCAACAGTTAAAGGAGCAGCTGAAAATGAAAAAAGTATCCTAACACAAGTTACCCAAGCAAGAGCAGGGATAGTTGGAGCTAAATCTCCTTCTGATCTTGATAGAGCTGGAAAACAGATTAACTCTGCAATTAATTTGGCGTTTGAAGCTTATCCTCAAATAAGGTCCACTGAGAATTTTATTGACTTACAAAAGGAACTTACTGGCAGTGAGAACCGAATTGGAGTGGCTCGTGAGAGATATAATGAATCCATAAAAAACTATAATACTTACGTCAGAGGATACTTTAAAAAGATGGCTTTGAATTGGTTTGGTGGTGGAGAAGATTTCTCGGTGAAGAAAGGTTTTGAAGCAGCAGAAGGTTCTGATAAAGCACCAGAGGTTAAATTCTAGTCACCTCAGAGTCTCATAGCATAAAATAAGCCTGATCGGTTTTTTGATCAGGCTTATTTTTTGGATACGTCTACGCTAATCTTTCATCCTCCTTCTTGATATAGGAGTAGAATAAATCAAATTCATCCTTTAAAGGGGCAAAACTAGTTTTCTTAGATTTTTTTCCTTTCCTCTTTTTTGTACTACCCGCTGGCCCATCGCCTACGCCCTTGTTTTTCCGCTCATTAAACTTTCCATCATTATCTTTTTCACCATGGGCAGTTACTTTGCCCTTTTTGTCTTTCTTTTTTTTCTTTTGGGCGAAAGATGATTCGGAAGCCGCAAAGACAAGCGTGGCGGCTAACATTAAAGTCAACAGTTTTTTCATTTGAATATGAGTTTTTGTTTGGTATTGGAATCCTAAGTAAGTCATTTTTCACCAAAAGCTCAATTTTCAGCAGTAAATATGACATGGTTACCCTATTTTTAGACCCTTGCCGATGATCGTTTTGTCGAGCCATTGGATAAAAAACAGGAAGATTAGGCCAAACACAAATAATCCCGGATAACTCGCCCAAAACTTAAAGGCACCAAAGCTAGGCCTAAAGCCGCTAAGGATGGCCCCAACTACGGCTCCTATAACAAGTAAAAATATCCCAGCAGCCAGCCAGCGCATTTCGCTTGCAGTAGAGTTAGCTTCGTTCGTTTCAAGTTGTTGTACTACTTTATCTGCAAAATTGATTGGCAAATTAAAATGAGGTTCGGTGGAGATTGCGTCAAATACTTTTTTATAAGCAATACCGTCCAAACTGTCATCAGTAACCCCTGCCAAAAATTTGTTTTGCAATTCCTCGTCTTGTGTGCTCATATCCATTCCTCTTTACCAAGGTACTTCTTTACTTTCTCTTTTAACAGATGCCTTGCACGAAAAAGATAACTTTTTACTGTGCCTTCGGGCATGCCCGTCACGGTTTCAATTTCTTGGTAGTTCATTTGGTCTACATGATACAAGGTAAGCACCATTTTGTATTGCGCAGGAAGTTGATCCACTAATTTCAGTACGAGCGCATTCATTTCTTTATCTTCTAGTTTTTCTTCGAGGTTTTCATTCGAAACAAAGTGAATTGTGAAACTTTCCTCTTCGGGGATGTCACTTATTTCTATTTTCTTTTTTCTCAAATGGTTCACCCCCTGTCGGTAAGCAATTGTGGCCACCCAAGTACTGAGCTTAGATTGAAAATTGAACTCCCCTAACTTCTCATAGACTCTCAGGAACACATCCTGACAAAGCTCCTCTCTGTCTTCTTGATGATTAATAAGCCGGCCAACCATGTGCCACACTAACCGTTCGTGCTGCTTAATGAGTTGCTTAAAGGCCTTTCTGTCGCCACTTAATACTTGCGATACCAAAGCCCTATCATCCATCATTTTGCGGTTAGACACAGCTACAGGTGCCGATGTTGCAGCAAGTTATATAATTATGATAAAGCGGATCAAATAGATGGCATAACCGCGGATGGTTGCAGATTATTTTATCACCAGCCTGCAACATTTAATCTACCATTGATGTCTCACACCCCAACAAGAAAAATTTAAAATACTACCTTATGAATACCAACGAATTATTAATGCCCGTTTCGATCTTAGGCAGCCTTGGCCTCTCTATTTATTTCTTTACCAAAGTAATGACCGATTATATGCTGAAAAAGAAAATGATTGACAAAGGCTTTGTGAATGAGGACACGCAGGCCATCTTCAAAAACTATCAAAATTCAGACAACAAATATTCTTCGTTGAAATGGGGCTTAATCTCTTTTTTCGCAGGACTATCACTTATCATTATGGAGTACGTGCCCGTCAGTCCTGAGTCGCCAATGCCTTACGGATTGTTTGCTGTAGCTATATCATTCGGGTTTTTGATTTATTATTTTTTGGTAAAGAGAGAAACGAAATAGTACACAAATTTTTCTTGCAAAGTGAGCCCTTCGGCAAGGGATAATAGTGGCGTTGATTATTTTCAGTGGTTTAACGATTGGTTCTCAAACGTGGAGAGCGGTGTTTGTTAACCCAGTAGATAACTTGAAGGGAGTGTAAAAGGGAACAACTGATTTTTCTATCTAAAATCCATCTGGAAGAGTTGGCTGATCTTTGCTTTTAGGATTTCCTTTACCGGCACAACGTCAACTTTGCGTCCAAGTTCAGCCTCCATTGACGTTACGGCCTTATCGTTGATCCCGCAAGGTACAATGTTGTTGAAGTACTTGAGATCGGTGCTCACGTTAAGGGCCAAACCATGAAGCGTAACCCAACGGCTCGTTTTAACACCCAAGGCGCAGATTTTTCTTGGATTTGTTTTGTCCTCGTGGTCTATCCAAACACCTGTTAAACGTGAAATGCGCCCGCTTTCAATGTTAAATTCATGCAAGGTTTGTATAACCGATTCTTCTAACAACCGCATGTATTTATGAATATCGGTAAAAAAATTTTCCAAGTCTAGAACAGGATAGGCAACTAGTTGGCCTGGGCCGTGGTAGGTAATGTCGCCCCCGCGGTTGATAGGGAAATAACTTGCGTTGATGGTGTGTAACTCTTCTTTTTTAATCAACAGATTGTTTTCATTACCGCTTTTTCCTAACGTGTAAACATGCGGGTGTTCGCAAAAGAGTAAGTAGTTATTCGTTGTTCGTTGTTCGTTGCTCGATAGCTCGCGGTTCTGTTTTTTTGTTTCCAGTAGTTGATTGAACAAATTAGTTTGGAAATCCCAAGCCTGTTGATATTCAATGAGGCCGAGGTCGATAAATTTGGTCAGTTTGTTTGGAATGGAATTCAATTTCAGCGATGAATTAAAAATTCAAAGTTCAAGAACAAACCTTATATCTCCTATTTTTATTGTGCCGCGAAATCAATTTGCTTTAGATCTAAATCCCTTCTTTCTTTCTCTGTTCCTTCACAAAACTCTCTCCGAACGTAAGCTTCTTATTTAGCGGTGATTTTTCATCCACAACTCGCCAGAACGGAGTAATTTTATTTATAGAAATGCCAGTCTGGAGTTGTTCATGTGCTGCCTCTGAAACAATACGCAAAAATATGCCACTTGTAACCGGACAAGTATAGTCTGCTCCAAATTCATTAGCCAAATCTCTCCGCATGGTTGCTAAGTTGCTGCTGCTCCCCTTCGGAATCTGCCGGACATACTCATCAATAATTTTCGGAGTAGCAATTAACATTTTGCTATTTGCTGGCATGTCGGCAAAATCTTTATCGAGCCTTTTGAGCTGATGTACTTTGGAAGGATCATTCAGCTTATCGCTCCACGATTTTCCTTTGCCAGGTTGCATCGTGTTGCTTGCGTTATTCTTAGAGGCAGGTCTTGATGTTGGCATATACAAAGATAATTAATGCTCTAAAAGTTCTTTCAACGAGTTGAGAATTGATTGCCAATTTTGTTTACTATGCTCACGGGCTTCTTCTGTTTTATGTCCATCTTGCGTTACTGTGAACAATGTTTCACCCTCACAGTCAGAAATAGAGTAGCATACGTTGGCGTAATTCTCTGGTACATCTTCGGTTCCCGAAAAGGAACTCCAATAACTATACTTTATTAATTTTTCTTTTTCAATTTCAAGAATGGTGCCTTTGTCGATATAGGGTTTTTCGTCCCACATACCACTAAACGTGATTGGGCTTCCTACTTTCCAATCTGTTTTGGTTTCAGTACCGAACAAATACTTTTTAATTTGTTCAGGATTAGTAAGTGCTTCCCACAGAACTGCTTTTGTTACCTTGATTGGTGTTGATACTTCTAATGTCAATGTTTCCATAATTTTTTGTTTAAGTTTTATTCTAATTCATGGCATTGATAGCCTTTGCTATGCAACAACGCCATTGCGTGTTTTGCCGAGACATTATTATTTACGATGCGCAAAACGTGGTCACAATCGTCAAGCGCAAAGTTCCAGTTATTTTTGCCAACTAGCGAATCGATCAACGGTTTTAGTAAGTTGACTTCTTCAATTGATTTAACAGAAGTTGAAAATACCAATACTTGCATCTAGTTTGCAATATGTGTTACAATATCAATTCCGATGCCGTTGGGGTCAACAACAACAAAGTGCCGATCGCCCCATGGTTCATCTTTAAGCTCAAGTTGAATCGGTATCTTCTTTTCCGCCAGGCGTTGATACTCTTTGTCTACGTTCTCTACTTCAATAGTTAAGTAAACACCTTTGCCACCAAAAGCTGGTCGGAAAAGAGGATGCTGGCTTTTATGATTGGGTAGAAGAAAACTAATCTCTGCCTCTTTGTTTGGTGTGTGCAACAAAAGGTAGAATTCATTTTCGAAGGTTACACCAAAGCCAAAAGTATTGACATAAAAGTCTTTCGTCTCCTTAATTTTCGATGTAACAATGCCTGCATTCAGTTTCATTTTTTGACCATGAGTTTGTGAAATCGATGTTCCAAGGGTGACCAACAGAAGAAGAATTGGTAATGTTAATTTTCTTTCCAACGCACAAGAGTTAGTTTATTCCCATTTGTATTTCCGTAATATTTGCCTCAGGATGCGCAAAATCAGCATTAATGTACAGCTCGCGAGTAACACCAGTCGCTGGCAATTGATGTTGCTTCATGTATTCCATTAATATGCCATAGCTTGTTGGAATTTCTTGCCAACCACCTTCGTGAAGAAAGGAAACACACCTGAAATTTTCGCTACGCTTGAAATGAAATTTGCCATCATAGTCTGCGGGGATGGATGCAACTGGCAAGCACACTTCCAACATAAACGATTTTGATTCATCGCCCATAAAGCCGAAATAATGCCAGTGTATGGGGCCACTCGGATGGAGATCTAATCGAACAGATTCTTTGAATAGTTCTTTTGCGATTGGGATCTGATTAGTGAGGTCGCTTATCTTCACTTCAGCTTGATGAAATAGAAAATTGATAGGTTTGATTTGTTTGATGATGGGTTGATTCATAAAATTTTGAATTAAGTAGTTTGACTATTGATTTTCGGAAAACGATTATAAAAAGAAGGTGAATATGTAAATGGCAACTAAGTGCAAGAAAACAAAAGTTGGCGCCATGGCTTCCTTTGGTTCCTTGGCGCGTATGTGCGAGACGATTGCCCCTACCAGAATGATGGCAGAAAGGCCAATTGAAAACGGTTGAGTGGGTGGAAACAATAAGCAAACTGCTGCCGCTAGTTCGCCAAACCCAATTAACTTCATAAACCAAATTGGGTAGCCGAGTCGATTGAATAGCTCCACTTTGTCGGGTTTGCCAACGACTTTTGCGAAGCCAAAAAAGAAGAAAGGCCCAGCCATAGCGATGAGCAGCACCCAAAAGACGATTACTTTAATTTCCATAGATTATGATTTTTTACCAAAGCAACAGATGCAGACTGACAGCCTTTTGTCAGTAGCAAAAAACAAAGCAAAAATATTTTTCAAGTGAGTGACAACCCTATGTCAGCAATAAGCTTTCAGAAAAAAAGGCGCGGGTTTTCCGTGATTTGTAAATTCTACTGTGCTATTTTCAGATAGTGCTCTTGCAATTCTTCCACTAATAATTGAATAATCTCTTTTAGTTCTTGCGGGCTTTCAATTTCTACACCTCGGCCGTATGAGACAAGCCATCGCGCCATTATGTTTAAATCGGCCGTGAGAAAACTCATGCGCACTTGACCATCGACATTTTCTTCTGAAACAAATCCAAAATAGTGTCGTGAATTTTGAACGTAGTGTGCTTCTTTTCTATCGAATAAAATGACCGCTGACTTCATTTCAACGTTGGCTTGTTGCAAGCTATTGAAATACTCTTGCATCGTTGAAATACTTCGCGGTTGAAATACTTCTCCTGTTTGTTTGAGTTGCTTGATCCGGTCGCACCGAAAATCACGAAACCCATTTCGCAACCTACACCACGCAATTAAATGCCAGGCGGCACTGTAGTAAAATAAACCGATGGGTTCAACGTGACGCTCGGTGAGTTCGTTTTGGTTGTTGCTAACGTAATTGAGTTTGAGAACCTGTTTGGAAGCCACCGCCTTTTGTAAGTCCGTTAGAAAATTCCCCGATTGAGCCGGAATTGCCATTTGAGGCTTAAGCACTTCAATGTGACCTTGTAAACTTTCTAGGTGATCTTTCTGCGCTTCGTTGAGCACGGATTTGATTTTGTAAAGGGCACCCACAAATGAACTTTGTACCGACTGATCGGTCATTCGTTCAACCAGTTTGCCCGCCATCATCATGGCACTGGCCTCCTCTTCCGTAAACATAACGGGTGGCAGGTGAAACCCGTCCGCAATAAAATATCCAGTGCCCGCTTCCGAACCAATGGGTACGCCCGCTTCCATTAACGACTTTACATCGCGGTAAACGGTGCGCAAGCTGATTTCAAACCGATCAGCAATCTCTGCAGCCTTAACAATCTTTTTCGATTGTAATTGGATTAGAATGGCGGTAAGTCGGTCGAGGCGATTCATCTTTATTTTAATGGATCGATCAGTCGAAGACTTTGGATGCCCTTAAAATCTTGAGTATTTTTTGTTGCCAATGGAATTTTATAGATAACTGCGGTTGCAGTGATGATTGCGTCAGCAAGAGCAATGTTCTTTGTTTGTCTTAGCTGAATAGCCTTGTCAACGATTTCTTCTTCTAGTTCGACTAATACAATTGAGTCAAAGAAATTTTCCAATAAGGTTTTTTGAGTGGAAGTCAATCGGTTGTAACTAAGGGTTTCAATTTTCGAAATGACAGAGGCATGCAATTTTTGCTTACCCAGGAAACTTCTCAGCTTACTGTATTCAGGTTGACTAGCATAAATTATTACATTGCTGTCGATCAACATAGATTACCGAATTACTCTTTCTTTTTTATTTTTTTGTTGCCACTCAACAGGGTTTTTCATCGATAGTCCTCCCTCTTGGCAATCTCCTTGAGGTAGCTTATCGCGTTGCTTTTTACTTTTTGTTTTTTTATCACTTCTGCCTTTAGTCTATCCACCAAGGCTAATAAGAGCGTTTGATCTTTTTTATTTCTAAATGTTATTTCGACTGATTTCATCTATCATCAATTTAGTTTGAACCTTTTGGTAGAATGTTTTTTTGTCTTCCTTATTCCAAAATTATTCTAAATATAAAATTATTGGAGGTTATTTTATTATTCAACAAGCACATCATATCCAAATCTAACAATTGTGGCACATACCACGCAAAGAAAAAATAGGCGAATAAACTTATTGCCTTTTAATAAAGCGAACTTACTGCCAATAAAACCGCCAAGCATGTTACAAGCTGCCATAGGTATTGCGAGTTCAAAAAGAATGTTTCCATTAATGGCAAAATAAATTATGGAAGCAAGGTTGGTAGCCAAGTTTACGATTTTTGCATGCGCACTGGCGTGCAAAAAATCTTGACCCAATACACTTATGAAAATCAATACCAGAAAACTTCCGGTGCCAGGCCCAATGAAGCCATCATAAAAACCAATTAATAATCCCGCGGAAATACCTCTCAGCAGCGTTTGGTTGAATGTTAATAATAACTCCTTTTGTTGGCCGAAATTCTTTTTACTGTATGTATAAATAGCAACAAGAATTAAAGCGCCTAGTATTATGGGTTTAAAGGTTTGATTACTCACCATGCTCACTAAACGGGAACCAGCCATAGAAGAACAGAATGCAGCTAGCGCTACCCAGAGTATCATTTTCCATTCAATGGAAACGCTTTTGGCGTATTGATAGAGCGACACGGCTGTACCAGAAAACGAAGGTATTTTAGTTGTGCCCAATAAATTGGCAACGGACAAATTAGGAAAGGCCATAAACAATACGGGCGTTTGAACAAGCCCCCCGCCACCAACAATGGCGTCAATAAAACCTGCGCAAAGAGCGGCAACGCAAACAATGATTGTACTTGACATTCACGCAAATAAAGAATTGATAGCGCGTTTTCAAAATCGGTGAAACATAAAAGCGTCTTGCACCTCAACCGTGCGATCAAATCTCACGAAAATTCTAGGTCTATTGCATATCCATACCATCGTTGTTAAATTGATTGCCGGATAACGTTGCAGTGATGACCGACAAAACAGAAAAGGGAAACAGAGGTGAGGCCTTGGCTGCCGACTTTTTGATCAAGAAAGGCTTCGAAGTGGTGGAGCGAAACTATCGCTATAAACATGCTGAGATAGATTTGATTGTGAAGAAAGGAAACTGGTTGATTTTTGTAGAAGTGAAGGCGAGAAGCTCTACCGCCTTTGGCCATCCTGAGACTTTTGTAGATAGAGAAAAGGTAAAAAAAATTTTAGAAGGTGCCGATCATTATATTTTTGAAACCGATTGGCAAGGCAATGTGCGCTATGATATTGTGTCGGTTTTGTTTAAATACAACAACACGGAGATTTACCATATTGAAGATGCTTTTTATTGATTCACAAACAAGCCTAGCGTATTACCTGCTCGCCGAATAAATCTCCGTACCCTTTGTATCCCATTCACGCTTGATAAAGGGCTTCAACTCTTTTTCAAACGCTTCTTTGGGGTACTCTATCACGCGCTTCCGTTTGCCGTTGGGGTAGAACTCCACCCAGTCGTTCACTTTTTGGTTCCATTGGTATTCGCCCTGCACCGCTACTTTGCCGGTTTCAAATAGCATGTAGTAATATCCTTCGCGCTCACCGTATTCGATGGGTATAATCTCTTTTATTTTGGTGCGCTCGGCAGGGTCGTAGTAAGTTACGATCGATTCCTTCGGCCAGCCCTTGTAATACTTTTGTTTATCTTCTAATAGGTCTTCGCGATTGTGAACCATCCATCGGCCATGTTTTAACCCTTTATAGAAAATGCCCTCTTCTACCACTAATTCGCCCTGCATTTTTTTATAGGGGCCATGTAAAAGCACTCCTTTTTTAGGATCGAACGTGGAGGTTTTTTTTACGACGGCACTTTTGTAATCGTACCAATAAATATCGCGGGCAAACCCAGTTGGTTTTTCAGGTTTCTTTAGTACATAGAAAAATTCAAGTGTGGTTTTGTTTTTAAAGCCCTTGCGTGTAAATGCTTTTTTTGTTTTTACACCATAAAAAACCTTTCTCTTTGGTTTTTTCTTTTTGGTTACAATGGGTTCGTCAAGCTTTTGATCAAGTTCTAATACCGAAAAAGGTTTGTCGGTATCAAAGGTAAACTGGCCTTCTTGTATGCGCGGCTCAGGTTTATCTTGAGCAGATAAGAATGCAGGGATGAGGAAAATGGATAACAAAAGATTCTTTGCCATAACAGATCAACGAAAGTAACTAAAATTTATTTCTTTTTTTCTTTATGGGATGGATGAACCTATATCACAAACTTTTTATAGTTTTATTTAAAACTGAGTGCTATCATGCAACCCAAGCGAGTTAAATTTTTTACAAGCGTTGCCTTCGTTCTAGTTGTAGCAAGTTCTTTTGCGCAAAGAAGCGAGAAGCAAATTGGACTCGGCACGGGTTGGTATTACCATAGTTTTAAAGATGCTTCTATATCCGCCACAAGCCAAACCGGAGGTTCTATGTCGTTGCTTTTATTTTATAGGGCAAATGGCCTTAAGAACAGGCATCACGCGCAATTGGTGTATGCTGCACCAAGCCTGCAATCATCATACCTGTTGGCGCGAGAACAAACAGGCTACCTTCAATATGCTTATCATCGAAAAATAACTGAAATAAAAAACGTGAGCCTTTTTGGAGGTACGGTTATCGACTTTGGAGGTTCAAATCGCAAATATAGCGAGGCACAAAATTCCTATACCTACTCAAAACCGTTTTATGATGGAGAAACACTTGCAACGCTATCACCTTCAATTTTGGCAGAAATGAGCGTTAAGGATGGTAAGTTAACTTTACAATCGTGGATTGTGTTAATGGGTTTTACAGCTCACAACCAAGGTAGATTTAGTGACGGCCTCTTTACAGGATTAAGCAACTTAACCAAGGTTGACACTAGGTTATCTTATACCAAATCATTTTCAAAACGGTGGGAAGGCAGGCTTGATTATCAATTTCAGTTTTACCGATTAAATTATCCATTTCCGAATTCTATTTATACCCCGGCCCAAATTACTTCCACATCACATCAAGTTAATCTTTCCTTGGCATATAAATTTCATTGATAATGAAAAGTAAAATACTGTTTGCCAGCTTTCTTTTCTTGTTTGCATTTTCATGTAATGAGGAAGAGGCAGGAAATGCTCCCTTACTGAACTCCTGTTTATCTCAAAAGAGTGCCGGGAACTGCGTAGATGCAGATGTTCCCTATTGCACTTACGGTTTTAAATTTGGCGACAACAATCCCTTTTCCCCAAATGGGCCAAATGTGGCAGGCCCTGGGAGTGCTGCAAAGTTGATTTCCTTCAAGTTTATGGACGAGGGGCTTGTGCTTAAAACTCCATACCAAAATTACGCTGAAACGGTTCAAATTACCGAAGAGGAAAGAGCCTCTATTCGCCAATATATATCCGAATGGTCATCGGTTGCAAATATCAACTTTATCGAAAAAGCTAGCAATGACGCTACTAATGTATCAATCGGTAAGGCATTTATACCATTAGAAAAAATTGGTGGTTATGGAATACCACAATTTCTAGATGCATACTGTAATCAAGTAGTAGGCCTAATAATTTTGCAATCAAAACACAACGTAACATCAAGAGTAGTTGTGCATGAAATGGGGCATGTTCTGGGTCTTGGACATGTTGGATCTCAAAACATAATGAACGGTTCCCCAACAGTTGACCACCTCCAACCTGGAGACATTGCCGGCATACAAAGTATCTACGGGAGCAAATAGTTAGTGAATTGGGGTCGTTTCCATCCAAAAACCGCTTATTAGCCCAAAATTAAAGGTTTTTCGTGTTTTGGTATTCCTACCAAGAGGTTTGGTAATGATACCGCATAGTTTGGTATCAATACCAGAAGCTTCGGTATTGTTACCGCCAGTATTGGTATTGTTACCCCATGGTTTGGTAAACGTACCCACGTGCTTGGTATCAATACCACAGGTCGCGGCATCCATCCCACAGTACTTGGTAAAGTTACCTGAAGATTTGGTATCGCTACCAGAAATAAAAAAACCCCCAAGGTCTTTTAGACCTTGGAGGTTTGGAGGTTTTTTAATACAAATAACAGTTATACGTTACTTCAACGGCTTTTTAGAAATGTAGGGCTGTTCTGGATTGACCATGATCTTTTCTTCTTTCTCGAAGATAACCAAGTCCATATCTTGCATGGGTATAGCCCCCAGTAAGCATTCTGAATCTCCTGGGAGCACCATGGCATCAACGCTACTGCGCCTTGTTCCAAAGCGCAACTCTACCGGACCGACTACATCTAAACGAATGGTTTCTCCATTGGCCATTTCTGCCAACCGGGAGTCTACTGTTGGCAAGTCTAACTGCGTTCTAATGTTTTCATTAATAGCAAGCATGTAGGCACCACTATCCACCAAAACATTCACCATCATCCTTTTTACCTTGTCTTTGGTAATTATGCTTTTTCGGAGAAGTGCAAGGTCATCACCATTCGTAATTTCAATTTCTGTTCTTATTAATCCCATAAAATTGCTGTTTAACTCATCAAAGCTACGCAAAATTTTGAGTCACTTAAATCACGATACCAACTCCACACTGCGTTTAATAAAGCTGGTGAGATCAGCGCCTGTCAGCATATTCTGCGAAAGCAGGGCTAAATCATAAGCCTGTTTGGCAAGTTTTGTTTTTTGCTCTTCGCCTTCGGCTTTTATTATTTTTTGCACAATGCCGTGGTTGGCGTTAACAGCCACATTGTAGCTGTCGGGCATGTTGCCCATAAAAGCATACCCACCGCCACCGCTGCGTGCCATATCTTTCATTCTGCGCATCCACTCGCTCATGGTTACAATTACCGGGAGCTCACCTGGTGAAAGCGACTCAACGGCCACGGTCATGTTGGTGTTATTGATAGCTTTTTCAAAGATGCCTTTCACTTGCTCTTCTTCTTCTTTGCTCAACACGCTCGGCACAGCTTCGTCTTTGGCAATCAATTTATCTACCGTGTCGCTGTCAACGCGTTTTATTTGCGTTTTCTCCAACTTAGGTTCAATGTTAGAAATGAAGTGACTATCAATCACGCTATCTAATACCAACACATCGTATACTTTGTCTTTAGCCGATTGAATGAACGAATCTTGCTTGCCGCGATCGCTGGTGTACAAGTAAACCAACTGACCGTCTTTATCGGTTTGGTTTGGTTTTACTTTTTCCTTGTATTCTTCTAACGTGTAATATTCGTTTTCTGTGTTTTTTAATAAGCCAAACTCTTTTGCTTTTTCATAGAACTTTTCATCGCTAATCATACCGTATTTCACGAAGATGCTGATGTCGTCCCACTTCTTTTCAAACTCCTTGCGGTCTTTCTTAAACATCTCTTGAAGCTTGTCTGCCACCTTTTTGGTGATGTGTGCGCTGATTTTCTTCACGTTGCTATCGCTTTGCAAGTAGCTACGCGATACGTTCAATGGAATATCGGGCGAATCCAAAATTCCATGAAGCATCATCAAGAAATCGGGCACAACATCTTTTACCTCATCGGTAATAAATACCTGGCGCGAGTACAATTGTATTTTATTCTTTTGAAGTTCAAAGTCGTTCTTAACTTTGGGGAAATAGAGGATTCCCGTAAGGTTGAAAGGATAATCTACGTTTAGGTGAATCCAGAACAATGGATCTTCTGAGAACGGATATAACTCTTTGTAGAATTTTATATAGTCTTCATCGGTTAACTCTTTCGGAGCTTTTGCCCAAAGCGGTGAAGGGTTGTTGATAATGCGATCAACCGTTGCAGTCTTTGTTTTTGGCTTACCTTCTGCGTCTTCTCCATCAGGCTCGCTTTCTTCTTTGGTGCCGAACTTTATTTCTACGGGCAAAAACTTGCAATATTTTTCTAAAATACCTTTTAGGCGATATTCATCCAAAAATTCTTCAGAGTCTTTGTGGATGTGGAGGATAACGTCCGTTCCGCGGCTTTCCTTTTTGGCGGAGGACAATTCAAACTCGGTAGAACCATCACACTCCCACTTGGCAGCTTCTGCACCTTCTTGGTAGGATAGCGATACAATCTCTACATTTTCAGCCACCATAAAAGCCGAGTAGAAACCAAGGCCAAACTTGCCTATGATGTCTTTTGCATCGCCTTTGTCTTTGAATTTCTCAACAAATTCGGCCGCTCCCGAAAAAGCAATCTGATTGATGTACTTTTTCATTTCTTCGCCCGTCATACCAAGGCCTTTGTCGCTTACGGTAATGGTTTTTTTCTTTTTGTCGAAGCTTACTTCAATTTTAGTATCGCCCAGTTCGCCCGTAAATTCGCCCATAGAGGCTAGCTTCTTTAGCTTTTGGGTGGCATCTACGGCATTACTTACCAGCTCACGCAAAAATATTTCGTGGTCGGAGTAAAGGAATTTTTTGATAATGGGGAAAATGTTTTCGGTATGGATGGAGATAGATCCTTTTTCTTTCATAATAAATGATTTTTAAAGTCAGGCGTGGCGGTCAAATATTATTCCAGCCCTAAAGGAGTGACAGGTTGGCAGATATTGCTAGGTAAAATATGGTTTCACCGCCTCTGGCAGAAACGCCAAGTATTTTATCGGATTGCTCCGAATCGCAGTCGCGCTGATCGGCACTATTTTTCTTGATTGATCAAACAGAATGTGTTGCGCTCGCAAATGATGTGCGAATGGTGTTCCGTATTCTTCAGAACTAAAGACTACATCAATTTTTGGAAACCTGGATTCAATAAAGGTTGCCCAAATTTTAGTTCTTTCTATTAGCGGCAGCTGTTCATTATCAAAATCATCGACTGATTGGGCTAGCTTGATGCTAGTGTATTTGGCAAAAGTTTCATGAAGCCAGTTAAATCTAATTTCTCCTGGAATTGGATCGTCCAACGTATAGCTCATTGACACGACTAACTCATTGCATTGCTCTAAGGCAAAATGAATTAGTCCTAAATGACCCTTGTGCAAAGGCATGAACTTACCGATAACCAAACCACGCCTCACAACGATTAATCGTCCGAAAGAGCAACGGTATTCGCCTGGTTGGCGAGCTCAATTTCTTCGCCATCATGGTTTAAGAACTTAAATTCAGTTATGGCCAGAGAAGAATCTTTGATGAGCGTAACCCAGCGCTTGTATTTGAAATACCATTTTACACGCTGAGAAAAAATGCCTTTGGTGTAGAAAGCGTACAAGAAAGGATGTAACGAAAGCACTAATTGTTTTTCGTTTTGCCTTACAAACAAATGTTCAACGTTTGCCTCTATTTGGTCTGTAACTAAAATAGAAGCAGTAATTTTTCCTGTACCGTTACAGGTAGGGCAAACCTCCTTAGTAACAATGTTCATCTGAGGGCGCACACGCTCGCGCGTGATCTGCATCAACCCAAACTTAGAGAGCGGAAGAACCGTATGCTTTGATTTATCGCTGGCCGCCATCTCATCTTTCATGATTTGGTAGATCAGCTTTTTATTGTCGGCACTGCGCATGTCAATAAAATCGACCACAATAATGCCGCCCATATCGCGCAGGCGCAATTGGCGGGCAACTTCTTTGGCGGCTTCTGTATTTACTGAAAGGGCCGTTGTTTCTTGGCTTTCCTCTCGGTTGCTTTTATTGCCACTGTTAACATCAATTACATGCAGGGCTTCGGTGTGTTCAATAATAAGGTAGCCTCCTGCTTTAAGGCTAACGGTTTGCCCAAAAGCAGATTTTATCTGCCGCTCAATGCCGAAGTGCTCAAATATTTTTGCTTTACCGGTATACAGCTTTACAATCTTTTCTTTATCGGGCGCTATGGTGTGGATGTAATCCTTCACCTCGTCAAAAATCTTCTTATCGTCTACTTGAATATTATCGAACGATTCATTCAACAGATCGCGAAGAATGGAAGATGTTTTGCTGATTTCACCGATAATTTTTTCGTTTTCTTTGGCAGTGACTAGGCGCGTCATTCCGTCTTCCCAGGTTTTCACCAAGGTGCGAAGGTCTTTTTCAAGTTCAGCCACTTCTTTGCCTTCGGCTACAGTGCGAATAATAACCCCAAAATTTTCTGGCTTTATTGATTGAATGAGCTTTAGTAAGCGCTTGCGCTCTTCGCTGCTAGAAATTTTCTTTGAAAGATTCACTCCAGAAGAGAAGGGCACCAACACTAAGTACCGGCCTGGAATAGAAAGCTCGCACGATAAGCGCGGACCTTTTGTAGAGATCGGCTCTTTTACGACCTGAACTGGAAAAACCTGACCCTTGGTAAGTTGTTGCCCTATCTTACCATGTTTATCAATGTCTTTTTCCAATTGAAATTTATCCAGCTTGCCTCCGGTTATTTTTTTCGCACGGACAAGTTTGGTAAACTTTTGCAGGGATGCATACTGAGGACCGAGATCTAGATAATGAAGAAAGGCATCTTTCTCATACCCGATGTCTATGAATGCAGCGTTTAACCCTTGTACCACTTTTTTAACGGTACCCAAATAAATATCACCAACTACAAATTTGCTGCCTTCGGTTTCTTCATGAAACTCGGCCAGTGTTTTGTCTTTGAGAAGGGCTATACGACATCCTTCCTGAGTAGCACTGATAATAAGCTCGTTACTCAAAATTGATAAGAATGTACAATGATGAAATTAAGACTAAAAATTAAGAAAGAAATGATCGAAATAAATTCGATTATTTTTTCTTATGGCGGTTCTTTCTCAAACGCTTTTTGCGTTTATGGGTGGCCATTTTGTGCTTCTTTCTTTTTTTACCGCTCGGCATACTGTTGTAACTTGTTTAAAAAATGTTGGCAATAATTTTATTTTAAATCATTTAGATAGGAATCGGCTGTGGCCTGCACAGATGGGTCTTTATCTAACTTCTTTACTTTTTCAAATTGCTGTTTTGCTTTTGCTTTGTCGCCTTTGTTCATATAAGCAACACCTAACAGCAATTGTCCCTGTATATTTTCAGGGTTTATTTTTTCTAGTTCCTCTAATCTCTCAATGGCTTTGTCATACTGACCAGACTGCACAGAAAGCATTCCTAAGTTGAAGAGAGCAAGTTCATTTTTTGGATCTTGCGCGATCACTTCCCGAAGCATCAAAATTCCTTTCATCGGGGTAGATGAACTTACGTAAGTCATCGCCATTTTGGTCTTTGCTTCTAGATTGCCGGGCTCAATGACCAGCACCTTTTCAAAGAAACCTCTGGCTTCTTCAGCAAGCTGTTGTTGCTTTAACGCATCCACCGCAAAGGTGAAAGCCTGATAATAATAATCACCGGCCTTCAGGAAACTCTCTTTTGTTTTTAAGAACGTTGAAACCTCTTTTGCAAACCACGCAGCGCTGTCAAATTTGCCAGCTTCTTTGTACAATTTTGCTAAAGAGTCGGCAAAGATAGCATTTTTTTCATTTGTTGGATCAGACAAGTAACGGGCTCTCAAACCTTTGATCTTTTCTGATGAACCTTTACTAAGTGCTTGATGGGGGCTCGCCAATGGCAACGAGGCAGTAGAATCCACATGCCCACTCGCCTCCATTTCGCTATCATTTTCCACAACCGCTTTAGGCAGCATAAAGATCATGCCAATAATGGCAGCACTTGCAACGACTAAAATAATGCGGGTTTTTAACATACTAATTTGAAGATTTGAAAATGAATTGATTTGGAAATTGAGTCGAAGTTATGCGCATAATTTTCAAATCTTCAAATCGGCTAATTTTCAAATTAAATCTTCTCAGCAAACTGTTTTACCTTTTCGCTGTTCTTAATTTTATTTACAAAAATCTTGGCTGGCTTAAAGCTAGGTATGTAATGCTCTTCAATAACAATGGCCGTGTTACGAGATATGTTGCGGGCTATTTTCTTTTTCCTCTTTTTATTGATGAAGCTGCCAAAACCGCGGATATAGATATTTTGTCCACTGGTCATGCTTGATTTCACAATATTAAAAAATGCCTCTACTGACGCTGATACATCGGCTTTGTCTATTCCGGTTTTGTCAGCTATTTGGTTGATTACGTCTGCCTTGGTCACGTTACTTAGGGTTGAGTCTTAAAATTCAGGACGGCAAATTTAAACGCAGAATGTTCAAACACAAAGAGAAATAATTTTCAAATGCTTAATTAACAGGAATTTAGTTTTGATCATCACCTTAATGTAGCGAGAAATGACAATAAATTCGGACTTTAACGATTGAAATGGCAGGCGAAAAAAAATTTTCAGAATTAATAATTAACTGGTATCAGGTTAATAAACGGGCATTGCCTTGGCGCAAAACAAGCGACCCCTATAAAATATGGCTTTCAGAAATTATCCTTCAACAGACGCGTGTTAACCAGGGGCTGCCCTATTACCTGAACTTTATAGAAAAGTACCCAACGGTTTTTGACTTGGCCGCGGCCTCCGAGCAAGAAGTGCTTCGCCTTTGGCAAGGACTCGGCTATTACTCTCGGGCTCGAAACCTTCACTCATGTTCAAAAACAATCGTTGAGATTCATAAAGGTCTTTTTCCAAGTAATTACTCAGCACTGTTAAAACTCAAAGGCATTGGCTCGTACACCGCTGCTGCCATCGCTTCTTTCGCTTTCGCGGAAGCTGTGCCAGTAGTAGACGGCAATGTTTTTCGAGTTTTAGCCAGGCACTTTGGCATCGATAAAGATATTTCGACTGCGGCTGGCAAAGAGTTCTTTTTTAAAAAAGCAAGCGAATGCATCCCGCCCCAGCAGCCCGCAGTTTTTAATCAGGCTATAATGGAATTTGGTGCGTTGAATTGCACGCCACAAAACCCAAGGTGTGACGACTGCGTGCTAAAAAAATCATGTGTGGCCTTTAAAGAAGGCAACCAGTCATTGTTCCCCGTAAAAACCAAAAAAGCTTCCGTGCGGACGCGATATTTCTATTACTTCGTCATCAAAATAGGAAGTAGATTTTTAATGAGGGAGCGCGGACCAAAAGACATCTGGCAGGGCCTCTACGACTTTTACCTTATCGAGGCCAAAAGACCAACCAATGTGACTAAACTCGCAAAATCGGATACGCTATTAGCAGATTTAACAGTTGGAAAGCCCTCCAAACCCTACAAGCATATACTTTCTCACCAGCACTTATTTGCTCGGTTTATACCGGTAGAAGTTGAAAGCACTAATCGAAAATTTATCAATTTAGCTAACTGTGGATTTAACTTTTATGCTCAAAATCAAGTGGATGAACTTCCAAAGCCAGTATTGGTGAGTCGTTACTTGGCAGATATCAACTTTTTCACAAAGCTTTGAAAATTTGGTATTTTTGTAACCTCGATTCAAAAAGGGGATCAAAAGAGTCGTGAACAAAAACAATAAATTCTAAATCAGTATGTCAGGCGTCAATAAAGTTATTTTAGTAGGTCGGTTGGGCAAAGATCCAGAAGTTAGAAACCTTGAAAATGGTGCTGTGGTTGCCAATTTTTCGATTGCGACTTCGGAGGCCTACAAGGATAAAACAACAAATGAACGAAAAGAGATTACCGAATGGCATAACATTGTTTTGTGGCGAGGCCTTGCGGAAGTGGCGGCAAAGTATCTGCATAAAGGAGACATGGTGTATATTGAAGGAAAGCTCAGGACACGCTCTTGGGAAAAGGACAATGTAACTCGATACACCACCGAGATTGTGGGAGATAATATGACGATGCTCAGCAGTAAGCCAGGCGGGAGCGGCAACTCAGAGTATTCACCTTCTTCCACGCAGCCAAAAAGCATGGGCAACGCGGAAGATGTTAGCAGGCCTTCATCTGATAACACAACCGATGATCTGCCTTTTTAAATCGCCCATGATTTCCACATGCACCAACGCGCACGTGCGATTAATGTAATGTGACATGGGAGCGTTTAATTATTTTTATTTTTTTTCGTTTTCTTCTATTGTTTTATTGTTGCTAATTTCAGCGATAGTTTCAGCATCAGAAGTGGCGTTTTTCTCCTTGAAACCAGACGACTTAGATAAACATATCGATTCTGACGACACGTCTTTTCAAAACATTTTTTATTTGCTAAAGAGACCAAGACTGCTGTTGGCATCGATACTTATTATTCACGATCTTGTCAATGTAGGGATCGTAACGATTGCTACTTTTTTGATGTGGGAAATGACCGGAACCCACAAGCCCGCAGACATTATTGTGGGCATTGTAACTTTTGGTGTTACCTTCTTTATTACGTTTTTCGCAGAGATCATCCCAAAAGTGTATGCTACACAAAATAACCTTACCATAGCCAGACGAGTGGGAGGCTTGTGGACAGTAGTACAAATTATCTGCAGACCTATTTCTTGGCCGCTTATGAGCCTCACCAACATTATTGAAAGGAGAATAAAAAAGAAGGGATACAGCACAACCCTCGATGAACTTAACGAAGCGCTTGACCTTACCACCACCGACAACAATACCTCTGAGGAGGAAAAAGATATTTTAAAGGGCATCGTTAATTTTGGAACGCTTACAGTAAAGCAGGTAATGAAAAGTAGAATGGATATTTCTGCAGTTGATGCCGAGCTTACTTTCAAAGAGCTAATGGATCAGGTGCACAGATCAGGCTTTTCAAGAATACCGGTCTATAGTGAGTCGATTGACACGATTGAGGGTATTCTTTACACTAAAGATTTACTCCCTTATTTGGGTACAAATACCGACTTTAAATGGCAAAGTCTTTTACGACCAGGTTTCTTCGTTCCAGAATCAAAAAAATTGGATTCTCTATTGAAGGATTTTCAAAGCAAGCATGTGCACATGGCAGTAGTGGTTGATGAATACGGAGGTACAGCAGGGGTGATAACGTTAGAGGATTTGATTGAGGAGATAATTGGCGACATAAATGACGAGTTTGATGAAGAAAGCATTGTGTATCAAAAGATAGATGATAAAACATTTGTCTTTGAAGGAAAAACACCATTAACGGATGTGTGCAAAATAGTAGATGTAGAACCGGCAATGTTTGAAGCTGTAAGAGGAGAGAGTGAATCATTGGGAGGTCTAATTCTAGAATTGCACGGTGCAATGCCACAGATAAATGAAACAATTGTCTTTAAGCAGTTTAGTTTTACTATAGCGGCCGCAGAGCAAAAGCGAATCAATAAGATACGAATCACCATAAATGAAAAGGCCGTTGAAGATGAGTAAATGGTTTTTTGTTTTCGCGTTGTTGGTTTCGGCTTGTGGCAAAGAATATCAGCCAAAACCGAAAGGATACAATCGGCTGATCTTGCCTACCGAAGTATATCAACCCTTGCCCGATACCCTTCCGTATAAATTTGAATACTCTGTACACGCCAAGTTGTTAAAAGACTCTTCTTGGAGGGAGGAAGAAAATTTTATCGAAATCTTTTATCCTACGTTAAAATCTACAGTTCATATCACTTATAAACGCGTATTTAATAAAGAGCAGCTTCTTAAAGAGTATTATAATGACGCCTATCGGCTTACGGCTAAACATCAGATAAAGGCCTATTCAATAGACGAAGCAATTTTAAAAACGCCCCTCGGGAAAACGGCAGTCGTTGCTGAATTGGATGGCGAAGTGCCCAGTCAGTTTCAATTTACGATGACGGATTCATCTAAGAACTTTTTGAGAGGAGCTTTGTATTTTAATGTGAAGGTGCAAAATGATTCACTTAAACCTGCCATTGATTTTATGAAGAAAGAGGTCATGAAAATGATCAACACAATGGAGTGGAGGAAAAATTGATCGCTTAGCGTCTTTTGTTACTCATTTGCGAATAACGGATATGCAAAGTTGCTTTACAATCTTACTCCAGAATCTGAATCCAAGCAGAAGTCGACTTGCAACTCCTTATGATAGCACGATAGGTGTCGGCCATGGTTTTTATTGGGTTGGGTTCTTTGTTTTATTGTTTCTTGTTTGCGGAACCTTGAAGGCCTACTACGATGACCGAAAATGGAGAGGCAAGACTTATAATTTGGTAGGGAAGAGAAGAAGTATAAAATATGTAGATTAATACCTTACCCTATTAAGATTCATTGTGGCAACTTTTTTCGATACTCCCATAGAATTTTTAAAAGGTGTTGGGCCCCAACGGGCGGAACTTATTCAAAAAGAGTTGCGCCTCTTCACGTTTGGTGATTTTATCCAACATTATCCGTTCCGGTATGAAGACCGTACGAAGTTTTATCAAGTTTTGGAAGTGAATGAAACAATGCCCTATGTTCAATTGAAAGGCAAGATCAGTCACCGTGAAGTTATTGGCACAGGATTTAAGAAACGACTTACCGCTTTATTTACCGATGAAACTGGTGAACTGGAGTTGGTTTGGTTTCAAGGTATTCAATGGGTATTGGACAAAATAAAACCAGGTATTGAATATATGGTATTTGGTAAGCCCAATCGATTTGGGAATAAGCTGTCTATTGCACATCCGGAGATAGAATTGGTAAGTAACAAAAATGATGTGGGCGGGTTTCTTCAACCTGTGTATTCCATTACGGAAAAGCTTCGCGCACGGCACATCGACAGTAAGTTTATTGGCAAATGCCAACAAGAAATTTTAAAAGGGGCTCAATCTCATATCCGCGAAACGCTGCCTTCACCCATTCTTTCATCACTTAAATTAATTAATAAAAAAGATGCCTTGCTACACATCCATTTTCCGCAGAATCAAGAATGGCTGATTGCGGCACAAAGCAGGCTTAAGTTTGAAGAGCTTTTTTATATCCAACTGCGCCTGATCAAGATGAAATTGGTAAGGCAAGAGAAGTTTAAAGGTCAGGTTTTTAACGATACCGCGATGCTCACTCAGTTTTACAAGGAGCATTTACCTTTTCCTTTAACAGAAGCGCAAAAGCGTGTGATAAGGGAAATTTATGCCGACTTAAAATCGGGCAAACAGATGAACCGCCTGCTGCAGGGCGATGTGGGCAGTGGTAAAACAATTGTGGGCTTCATTTGCATGCTTATTTGCGTGGGCAGTGGTAAGCAAGCTGCATTAATGGCACCAACGGAAATATTAGCACAACAACACTATGCTAACCTGAGAAAATATGCTGAGAAGATGAACGTTACCATTGCCTTGCTTACAGGGTCAACAAAAAAGGCAGTTCGTAACGTATTACACGAATCGTTGCAAAACGGTGAATTGAAAATATTGGTAGGCACGCATGCTTTGTTAGAGGACGAAGTAAAGTTTAATAAGTTAGGATTGGCAGTTATTGACGAGCAACATCGCTTTGGCGTAGCTCAACGGTCCAGGCTATGGCAAAAGAACACGGATGTTTACCCTCATGTACTTGTTATGACGGCCACGCCAATACCCCGTACGTTAGCCATGACCCTTTACGGGGATTTAGAAATATCGGTTATCGATGAATTGCCCAAAGGCCGCAAGCCTATTTTAACAATGCATCGATTTGATTCAAATAGACTCATGATTAACGGCTTTATCAAGAAACAAATAGAAGAAGGCAGGCAAATTTACATCGTCTATCCATTGATTGAGGAATCAGAGAAGTTAGACTTAAAGCATTTGATGGATGGCTATGAGAGTATTGCGCGAGCGTTTCCGGAAGTACCAATAAGCATTGTGCATGGCAGAATGAAGCCGAAAGATAAAGACTACGAAATGGCTCGTTTTGTTAAAGGCGAAACCAAAATTATGGTGGCCACTACGGTAATTGAAGTAGGTGTAGACGTGCCCAATGCTTCGGTTATGATCATTGAAAACGCAGAGCGTTTTGGGCTTTCGCAGTTGCATCAGTTGCGTGGGCGTGTGGGTCGGGGTGCTGAGCAATCGTATTGTATTTTAATTACCGATTATAAGCTTGGCGCAGAATCGAGGGAACGAATGCAAACCATGGTGCGCACCAATAATGGATTTGAGATTGCGGAGACCGATTTGAAACTGCGTGGCCCAGGCGATTTGATGGGCACCCAGCAGAGTGGTGCACTTGATCTATTAATTGCCGATTTGGCTAAAGATGGCCATCTGCTTGAACAAGCTCGCGAGGTTGCCACTTCTGTTTTGAAGGACGACCCTGATTTGATTAAACCCGAAAATAGGATGATAAAAATTCAGGTAGAATCCGTAAAGAAAGCAGCTGTAAATTGGAGTAGAATTAGCTAAAACATTACATCGAAAAAAATGAGAGTATTACCATTTTGGGAGGGTTATAGTTACACTTTTCCCAATTTGGGTTCTATTTGTTGACCCGCTACTTCCGATATGTTGATATAATATTGACAATCAATTGCTTGAATATTTTCTCAAGAATCGAGTAATGGCGTGGAATTTGCCAGAATTTATAAACTCCAAAAATCCTTACATTTGTCGCTAACAGATATTTCTAAGTTATGGCATCACTAGCACCCAATAATGCAGTTCTAGGTGAAAAACACGCAAGGCACCTGCTCAAAAGAGCGACATTTAATTATTCCCAGGCATTGGTTAGGTCTTTTTCTAGTCTAACCCCAGCACAAGCTATTGAGTCGTTATTTCAAGAACAACCTTTGCTGTTGGCACGACCTTACGACCCCACCACTAAAACAGGCCCAGACGGAAAAAACACCGGAACCACAGTGGATGGTTATTGGACCGAACGAACCGATGTGTTGCCCACCTTTTTCAACGATTTTGGCGGCTATCAGCGCAAAGTAAGCTACGTATCTGCTTGGTGGTGGTTCAATGCCATTAACACGCCCACCATCAAATTTAAATTATCGCATTTTTTGTCGACACGGTTTGTTGCAAGTCGGTTTGGCGATTTGACTATCACCAGTGCCAGTTCTTTTTATGACCACATTCGGCTACTGTTATTTTACGCATACGGCAATTATAAAACGCTGGCAAGAAAGATGACGTTGGATAACTCCATGCTCAACTACCTAAATAACACAAACAATAGTAAAACCGCTGCCAACGAGAACTATGCCCGTGAGTTTCTCGAACTTTTTACCATTGGCAAAGGCCCCCAAATAGGAGAGGGAAATTATACTAACTACACAGAAACAGATGTGGTGCAGGCGGCCAAATTGTTAACAGGTTTTCGCACGAAAGCCGACCGAACCCTCATAGATACCGAAACAGGTCTACCCAAGGGGCAAAATGTAATTGCTAACCATAACACCACCGCCAAGGCTTTTAGTAGTGCGTTTGGTAATAAGATAATAAACGGTGCTACTACCTCTTTGGGTATGGATACAGAACTAAATGAGTTTGTGGAAATGGTTTTCGGCAAAGATGCCACCGCCTTGCACATTTGCAGAAAACTTTACCGCTATTTTGTGCGCAGCACTATCTCGGCTGAGGTGGAGAATGACATTATAGCCCCTTTGGCGTTGGAATTAAAAGACAACAGTTACGAGTTAATGCCCACTGTAAAAAGGCTGCTCAATAGTTTGCATTTTTATGACCTGGACGATTCCAATTCAACTGATGAGGTGGTAGGCGCAATGGTGAAGCCGCCAATACAATTGGCATCAGAAATAATCACCTTTTTTGGTGGTGCAATACCTGACCCCAATACACTCAGTAACGCAACAGCCTTTTACCAAACCCTCTGGTACGGTAATTTAGATTTTAGCTATGGTGTGCTTTCTAATATGCAACTTTTCTCCCCTGGCAATGTTGCAGGCCATGACGCTTACCACCAAGAGCCTAGTTATGATAAGTCGTGGATTTCCTCTTCCACGTTGGTCGCGAGATATCGAATTGGGGAGTCGTTGCTGGAAGGCAAAAACCTTCTAAGATCGGGTTCTCCTAGCATGGGTGTAAAAATTGATATTGTCAATGCGGTAAAATCGAGCGGTATCGTTTCTCAACCCAATGATGCGGTTATATTGACTACCGAGTTATGCGGTGCGCTTTTTGGACAAGAGCCCGACTTGGACAGAGTCACTTATTTCAAAAAGGCGTTGGTAGGAGATTTTACCGATAATTATTGGAAACAAGAATGGGAAAAATACCTTACAAATAATAATAAATCGGTCGTTGAACCAAGGTTGAAAGAATTGGTTAAGGAACTACTTTCTTCACCAGAATTTCAGTTGTTTTAAGTTATTGACCAACAATCTAATTAAGATAATCGCCACGTAAAAGAATATGTTGTTTACAACCCAATTCTAAGTGACAACAAAAACAAAACTATCAACGAATGAAGAGAAGAAATTTTATAAAACTGACCTCTACGGCAAGTGTCCTGTCGCTTTTGCCCTTGGAAGTTTTTAGCATGTTCAAATCAGTAAATGCCCTCGACTGTAAGCAACAGTTGAACGGAAAAAAATTGGTCTTAATTCAGTTGAGTGGTGCAAACGATGGCTTAAATACGGTAGTGCCGCTGAATCAATATGATAAGTACGTTGCTCTTCGTCCAACTATCCGGCTGAAAAATACTACTGAATCTAACGGTGTGATTAATTTAGATACAACCCTCGGCCTAAACGATCAAATTGGCCTTCACCCGAGCCTTACTGGTTTTAAAAGTTTATATGATAGCGGAAAAATGAGGGTTATTCAGGGGGTGGGTTATCCAACAATGAACGGTTCGCACTTTAAATCAACGGATTTATGGCATTCAGGCGGTGACGGAACTAATCGAAATTTTGATTTAGAGTCGGGTTGGTTGGGCCGGTTTCTAGAAAATCATTATGAAGTGTTACCTCAAGATAAATTTCCCTTGGGGATTCAGCTTGCTGGCACCGCGAACTCGAGTATTTTTCGAGCTGAAAACCAGCCACATAACCTTAATATAACGGGGCAAGATCCGGCAGGTTTTTACTCCGTTATTAATGGCCTTGGCGGATCACCCCCATCCAACATTCCGCTTTCCGAATATGGAGATTTGATACAATACATAATTGCGAATGATCAACAGACTACCGCATATGCCCAAGCTATTTCAACTTCGTTTGCTAAAGGCAAAAACACAGTGACTTACCCCAATACCGATCTTTCTAATCAGCTTAAAACGGTGGCAAGGTTAATTTCGGGGGGGCTCGAAACCAAAGTGTATTTAGTCACTATCGGTGGATGGGATACGCACGATCGGCAAGTGGCAAGTGCTGTTAGCTCCCATACTGGTGGTCATTCGAATCTCCTGAAAACACTTTCGGATGCCGTAAACAATTTCATTACCGATATCAACAGCCAAGGGCTGGGTGGTGATGTGGTGGCAATAACGTATTCTGAATTTGGCAGAACGCCAAGAGAGAACGCCAACTTGGGTACCGATCACGGCCGCATAGCACCCATGTTTGTTTTTGGGAGTCCTATTGCCCCTGGCGTTTCAGGAACAAATGTTAACTTAGATGAGATTATACAAGCTAACGGATTTCAGTTTAAAACTGTGCAACATGATTACAGGAGAGTGTTTGGAACTATTTTGAAAAACTGGTTAGGGTCAACCGAATCGACCTTAGATCTGGCCTTTTATGATTACACCAACAACCGTGGTTTTAGCAACATGCTAATAGAAGGTTTGATCAAGCCAGACCACATGGCGTGTGACCTGGGTATTGTAACAGCGTTGCAAGAGATGCCACAAGACGGAATTTGGCTTTACCCAAACCCAACGGCAGATCTAATGACTATTGCCGTGGCCAATGAAATTGTAAAACAGGTTAATATTTTAACCATTGAAGGGAAAAATGTTGTAGAGTACTCGAACAACTCTGGGGCAAGTGATTTCGTGATAGACTTAGCCCAAGTACCCAATGGTTTTTATATCTGCCACATTCAGACCAACTTAAATCAATTTTCGAGACGAATTATCGTTAGGAGGTAGCCAATCGTGACTATTTATGGTAGCAAGTTGTAACCGTTATTTACTTTATTAAATATAAAGACAACCAATGAAAATAATACTTCACATAGTTTTTTCACTTTTTATTTTTCAGATAGATAGTTTGTTTCTAATGGCGCAAATCAAGCCGCACCCTATTCAGCATACTACCAGAAGTAAGGATGGATCAAACAATGATTTAATAACGTTGGGTGACGGCCCGAATGCCCCGGTGGCGTTCGCAGCGACAAATATTACAACGAGCAGCTTTGTTGCCTCGTGGAGTACCGTGTCCGGAGCCACGAGTTATCAACTCGATGTTTCATCAAACAACTTTACAACCTATGTAACGGGCTACTTTTCCAAGGAATTAACTGTTAACAAGGACACAATTTCAGGTCTTTTAGCAGGTGCCAATTACCGATACCGAATAAGAGCTGTTAACACGAGAGGCATGTCAGCAAATTCAAATACAATAGTCGTCTCGATGTTAAAGCAAAGCCAAACTATTACGTTTCCACTTTTGCTTGATAAGACCCTTGGGGATGCTGTTTTTTCCTTGACAGCAACTGCTTCTTCAGGACTTACGGTAACCTATTCTACCACGTCCGATAAGGTAACATTGAATCAAAATCAAGTAACCTTGAAAAAATCAGGCAGAGTCTCAATAGTGGCAAATCAAGCGGGTGATGCCACTTATGATTTGGCCCCGGCCGTTACCCAGAGTTTTTGCATAAAGCCTACAAAACCAACGTTTTCGGTCAATAATACAGCACCGACTGCACCTGTGCTCACCAGCAATGCGACAGCGGGTAATCAGTGGTATTATAACGGGGAAATTATCACGGGGGCGGTAGGCGCAATGCATACAGCCACAAGCATGGGTGCCTACAGCGTGAGTGTAATGGTAGATGATTGTGTAAATTCGTCCAATGATATATCTGTTGCCGTTGCACCTACGGCAGCTGCCGCTACCGCTATAACCAGTTCTGGCTTTAACGCTTCTTGGGACAGCGTAACAGGGTCAACAAGCTATCTATTAGATGTTAGCGCAGATAATTTTTCTACGTTCGTGAGCGGCTATAATGGGAGGGAATTGACAACCACCACACATATAGTAACTGGTTTAGCACCAGTAAAGGTATATAGATATAGGGTAAGGGCGAAGAATGGGTTGTTAACATCGGCCAATTCTAATGTAATTAGCGTTACTACATCAAAGGAAAATCAAACGATCACTTTTGCAGCTTTGGCAGAAAGAACACTTGGCGATGCTCCTTTTACTCTTACAGCTTCTGCTAGTTCAAGCTTGCCCGTGACTTTTTCAACTACCTCTGATAAAATTACAATCAGTAGCAGCCAAGTTACCATTACCAAGGCGGGTCGCGGATCGATCGCAGCCAACCAAGCAGGCAATAGTGTGTTTAATGTGGCTCCTGTCGTTACTCAGAGTTTTTGCATAAGGCCTGCAAAGCCAACTGTTGGAGTAAACACTACAGAACCGAGTGCACCTATACTCACCAGCAATGCAACAATCGGTAATCAATGGTATTACAACGGGGCAATTATTGAAGGAGCGGTAAACTCAACCTATACAGCAACACGGTCTGGAATCTACAAGGTGAATGTAAAAGTAGACGATTGTATAAGTGAATTCTCTAATGATGTGACGGCCACACTCTTATTAAATGCACCAGTTGCAGCGGCTGCTACTGCCATAACCACTGCCAGCTTTAGCGCTTCATGGAGTACTGAAGTAGGGGCAACAGGCTACTTGTTAGACGTTAGTGCGGATAATTTCGTTACGTTCATGAGTGGTTATAATACGAGGGAACTGACAACTACTACAGAAACTGTAACTGGTTTGTCACCAGCAAAGACATATAGCTATCGTGTGAGGGCAAAAAACACTTCGTTAACATCGGCTAATTCAAACGTAGTTAATATAACAACAACGAAGCAAGACCAGACCATCACCTTTGCAGCGCTGCCAGACAGAACCCTTGGGGATGCTGCTTTTTTACTCACAGCAACTGCGAGTTCTAGCTTAGCGGTGGCTTTTTCAACTACCTCCGATAAAATTGCGATCAATACCAATCAAGTTTCCCTTGCCAAAGCGGGTCGTGCATCGATTGTAGCCAATCAATCTGGCAATACAGTGTTCAATACGGCTCCTGCCGTAACTCAGAGTTTTTGCATAAAGCCTCCAAAACCAACTGTTAACCTTACCGATGCTGTCCCGGCCGCACCTGTGCTCACCAGCAACGCGTCAGTTGGTAATAAATGGTTTCTAGATGGCGTGGCTATTGAGGGTGCTACAAGCCCAACATATACGGTAAAAAAATCTGGCAAATACAAAGTAAATGTGGAGGTGGACGACTGTGTGAGTGCATTTTCCGATGATTTAGCCATCGTGGTTGTACCGATACCTGTCGCGCCAGTGGCCGCTGCGGCAACGGAGATTACTACATCAAGTTTTATAGCTTCTTGGTTCACCGTAGAAGGGGCAACAAAGTATCAGTTGGATGTAAGTACAGATAACTTTGCCTCATTTGTGGCGAATTATAACGCCAAGGAGCTAACAGCAACTTCTGCCGTTGTAGAAGGCGTAAATGCGGGAAGCCAATACCAGTATAGGGTCAGGGCTGTCAATGCAGGAGGTATTTCCAATAATTCTTCTGCGATTACCGTTCTAACAGCTGCAATTACTGGTGACGTAAAAATTATAAAATTTACTGTTTCACCAAATCCTATTGAGGATGTATTTCAAGTAACTGGGTTAAAAGATGGGGAGACTGACATGCAGATGATCGACATGAAGGGGTGTGCCTTTCCTTTATTTTTTGAACGAAATGCTGATTCGCTAACAGCTTCAACCGCTCATTTAGTTTCTGGCGTATACCTCCTCAGAATATTTTATAGGGATGAACTGATTCAACTTAAATTATTGAAAAAATAAAATTTAATTTATTTGGAATAACGATGTAGCCGAGATCATGTGGTTTTTGGTTTCGCCAAGGCAATGTTGTTTCTTGTTCAATGTGGTGTCGTTTCGTTTTAGTTGCGAGTAATCTTTAGGAACACTATATATCAATTTAGAAAATGAAAGTTAAAGGGCTCACTTTTGAATTTAAATCTAACCAACTACCATTTTTGAATTTTAAACCACAAATTTTACTTTTTATCATTTTTGCACTATGGAGCATAATATCTAATGCCCAATCTGGAAACTATTTCCTTTCCAATTTTACCCCAGCAACGAACAACGTAGACCATGTTAGTTTTGGAATTGCCCAAAGCGATAAAGGCGTTTTATACTTTGCAACCAAAAATGGAGTAATCGAATTTGACGGCAAAAACTGGAGCTTGATACCTACGTCAGGTGCGGTGTTTACGGTATTTTCTTACGAAAACGAAATTCTTCTGGGAGGAGTAAAGGGCATTGGTAGGCTAAGCTGGGATCAGGGGAAGCATCACGTATATAAGAGTATTTCGGAGAAGCATCCTGAAGCCATAAATGTTTTTGCAAGTACTTTTTACAAAGACAAAGCTTATTTCATCAACGACCAGGAATTATTCGTTGTTTCGTTACCTAATTTTGAAATTATAAAGCAAATAAAGTCTCGCGAGACACAAGAATCTTTCACAGGCCTCTTTCAAATAGCAGGAACAATCTTTGTCAATACCGCACAAGGGCTTCGCAAGCTGGAGAATGATAGGTTGGTGACCTCCTCGTTAGCACTGCCGGGCAGTGAGCTAATACATCTGGCAGTTACCTTGAAAAATACTGATAAGACCTTATTGGTTGGCGTTAATGATAACTTATACTTACTCAATGGCAAGAATGACCTCGTTCCTATCAAACCTACTGACGCGTCTTACCTTGAGAACAATGTGGTGTTAAATGCGACTTGGGTGACAGAAAACCTAATTGCGTTCGGCACACTCAAGGGAGGGGTTTTCTTTCTTAACCCAGCCAACGGGAATACAGAAGAGATCACAAATTATTACACAGGCTTACCCGATAATGAGGTGTACGCGATTCATTGCGATAATGATTTGGGCGTTTGGGCCGCGCATGATTATGGATTTTCTCGCATAGCACCCTTTCTGCCCTTTCGATCATATAACCATTATCCAGGCTTAGATGGAAACTTGTTAACTGCCCGTTCATTTAACGGGCAAATTTATGTAGGGACCACTTTAGGCCTTTTTAAACTCACTAAAGAGGACGTTTTTGAAGAGCAAGTTTATTATCAGTTAAAGCAAAGTAAGGAAAACCGACCTGTAGCAGAACCGATAGTGCAGAAGGAGACCAGCAAAAGAGGAGGTCTTTTTTCATTTCTGAAGAGGAATAAAACGGTAGCAGCAGCAAAGTCGGCTGATAATTTAAACGGACCAAAAAACGCAGAGCCTCAAAAACTTGAAAGAAAAACAAGGAGGGTTTTAAAAAACACGCTATACGCATTTAAGAGACTGGAAGGTATTGAAGGGAAGATAAACCAGTTAATGGAGGTAAAAGGAAAACTAATGGCAACAGGCCTTGCCGGCATTTATGAAATAGATGCCGGAAAAGCGAAGACGGTTCTTCATGATCCTGTAATGTCGGTGGCACTATCGCCAACGCTCGATCTATTAATAGCTGGAACTATCAACGAAAATATAAAAACCTTTTCCGCAACAAAAGGCGGTTGGGAAGAAAAACATGTTCTTGATTCTATTCACGATTATGTAAGCTATATTTTTGATGATAACCAAGAGAATATTTGGCTTTGTAGCCGATCAGGAACCTATAAAATCGAGACCGTTGACAAAGAAATTACGGATATTGCATTTTTACCCTTAAACAATCCGGCTTTAGATGAGACGGTTGGGCTCGCATACGGCAATGAAGTTTATATCGCAGCTTCGGGTGTTTTCAATCGGTATGACGTAATTAAGAACACACTGTCGCAGTATGATTCGTTGCCAGGGCTAAAAAAATATTTCGCTTCCGCGGGATATTTTTGGTTTTATGATGGCCACGCCTGGCGAACCGTGGACCCAAGAATCGAAAAATCATTTCAACTGCAGTGGCTTGGTCTTTTTAGTAATATCCAATCAATATCTACTGCCGAAAAACAAGGGTTATGGATAGTTACGAGTTCGAATGAGTTGTATCAGTTTTCGAATACGAAAACAATACTGGAAACACCAGGCTATCCTTTGTTTTTGCGTGAGGTGCGGGGCGACCAGAGGAAAATCGAACCAACTAACACCCTCAAGATTAGCCAGCTGGAAAATACGGTCGAGTTTGAGTTTATTCAGCCTGACTACGTGGGCATGAGAGCGGTTGAATATAGGTACCTGGTGGATGGGTTAAATAACAAATGGTCGTCATGGGCAAAAACAAACAATATTGTCAACTTCTCTTACTTGCCGGTAGGTACTTACAAGGTACAAGTTCAGACACGAGATTTAATGGGAAAAGTTTCTGACATTGAGGAGATCAGGTTGGAAATTGAGCCGCCCTATTGGAAGCAGACCTGGTTCTACGCACTGGAAGTTTTGTTCTTTGGGTCGCTGGTATTTTTATCCATACGGCTAAGCAAAGCGAACGAAAAGTACCGATTGCTGAGTCGATTACTCTCGATGCTTACTATCATTATGCTCATCCAATTAGTGGATAACATTGTAGCCTCTCAAATTTCTATTAGTAATGGGCCAGTGGTTGATTTCTTTATTCAAGTTGTTATAGCGATGCTCATGCTTCCCGTTGAAGGATTCCTAAGAAAAGTAATCACAAAGGGGCAAGCAATGACCAGTTAATGCTAATTTTAGTTGGTAAGTTTTCTTACAAAGTAATCAGCAACCGCAGTATAAACGAGTGTAGCGTTACTCCATTTCATCCAATGATGTGAGTCATCTACAATCAGTATCGTTTCGTAGGCCACTCCTTGCTTTTCAAGCCTGCTTATGAGGTCGATGCTTTGGTTTACCTCTACGTTTCGGTCATCATCAGCATGAATAATTAAAACAGGCGATGTCCAAGTAGAAGTATATGCTACAGGCGATGAGGTCCAAGCTGTTTTGCACGCCAGTTCAAAGTCGGGTGCCTTTTCATACTTACCTGTATAAAGGTTTGTAATCCTAGATGCCCAATTATGGACTCCGTGAATATCGACACCGGCAGCAAAAATCTTGGAATCTTTTGCTAAGGCCATTGCCGTTAAATAACCACCGTATGAGCCTCCATAAATCCCCACCTTGTTCGGGTTTACAAAAGACTGCCGTTGCAGCCACTCACCGGCCGCTTTTACATCCAAATACTCGGCTGCTCCTGAAATGCCAGATTTTGGTGCCTGATGGAAATCGTAACCATAACCTATGCCTAATCGATAATTTACGGATAGGACTACAAATCCTAAGCTTGCCAGATACTGGTTAGACGCATATGCGTTGCTGTAGTAATCAGAGTAATGCCAACCCAACAACATTTGCCGAGGTGGACCACCGTGAACATAAACAATAGCCGGGCTTTTACTTGTTGCATTCTTAGGCATAAATAAATCCGCGTGCACGGTCACTCCATCCGCTGCTTTGAAAATTACCTGCTGTGGCGTTACTAATTTTGACTGGGGAAAATTAGCGGCAATTTTATCTTCGCACAACACCACTATTTTCTTATCGGCAAGATTCATTACTGCTGGCAAAGGAGGCCTTTGTGCGGTGGCACTGATAAATGCTATTGTGATTCCATCGGCAAGTAAAACAGGATTCCATTCTAGCCCGCTGCCATTTGTTACTACCTGCATATCGGCTTTATCCACACTTACTTTCACAGCGTGCCTTTTTTCTATATCCAGGTTAGAACTTCCAGTATTGGCACTAAATGTTAAGTATTTTCCATCGGCACTTAATGAGATGTGTTCGCACATGAAATTTCCAGGGGTTAGCAATAGTTCTTTGCCTCCTGTTGAATTTATAGAATACAAGTGAGGCCAGCCGTCTTGGTAAGAAAGAAACACAATCTTATTGTTTGCAGCCCAATGCAGATTGAAGCCACCATGAGTTGTGGGCACAGAACCTTGCAACGTAGCAGGGGCTTTCCAAACTAATGTGGCTTTGTTGCTGGCAACATCGGCTGAGAAAATGCTCCATGTTCTATGCTTTTTGACGAGCAAGGAATCTGGTGCACCGCCACCGCCCATTGTTCTCACAAACACTATTTTCTGACCGTCAGGCGACCAGCGTGGCGAACTGTCAAAACCAAAAGACGGTGCTATCCATTTCAACGGTTCCTTTTCATTTGAATAAACACCGATGATGGAGTGATCGGTGCGGTCGGCAACAAACAGCATATCGCCATTGGCGTTATATTCTAATGAGTTGACCTTTCCCCTTGTGGTAAAAACATTTTTAGCTGGCAAACCTCCGTCAATTGGCACGGACCACACTTGATTCGATTTGATAAAAGAAACAGTGTTGTTTGATGGGGCAATTACAGGATAGTCACCTTCTGACAAGTATTTCACTTCACCTCCTTCAAAAGGGATGCTGGCTAACTGCACTTTGAAGGGATTCAACGCACCAGTTGGATTGATTGGCAATTCATCATCCCAATTGGAGCCATGATCTCCTCCTCTTACAAACACCACCCATTTGCCATCGTCAGAGATCGAGAGGGAGGTGATTTCTTGACCGTCATCAGCTGAGAAACTAGTTAGTCTGCGAGTCTTAAAATCGGGGCCCTCTGCCACGTAAATGTTTCGCCTGCCTTGTTCGTCAAAAGCCCAAGTAATTTTCGATCCCTTTGAAGAAGCATGTAACTCTGTTGGAAAAGGATATGATTTATAATCAGAGAATGGGCTGTTTTGAGAGAAAAGCTGAAATGGCAGCAAAACTAAAACCAGTATTTTCTTCATGTTTATGGATTAAAATTTGTCTAATAGATCTTCTTTTGAACTAATGTATAAATTTTTTCTAATTTTAGATTCAACTCATATTACCGCTATGTTACTCAACCTCGAATCCGTTCCTCATTTCTACAAAAATTATGTAAAACAGATTGAAGAAACGGATTTGATTCAAGCACTCCGCATTTCGGGGCACCGGATGTTAGAACTCGTTCATTTTATCAAAGAAGAGAAAGCTGATTTTCGTTATGCCGAAGGCAAGTGGAGCATTCGCGAGCTACTTTGTCATATTATTGATGCCGAACGAATTTTTGCCTATCGCGCTTTAACTTTTGCTCGTGGTGATAAAACCAACTTGCCAGGCTTTGATGAAAATACATACGCGCCAGAAGCCAATGCGGCAGGGCGAAGCTTAAAAAAAATTGCGGACGAGATGGCTCATTTACGCGTGTCGACCATTGATATGTTTGACGGCTTTGCGCCAGAAATGCTTGCCAGAAAGGGAATGGCGAACAACAATGAACTTTCAGTTGTATCACTGGCGTTTATTATCGCTGGTCATGAAACACATCATCGAAAAGTGTTGATGGAGCGGTACCTTAGCACCAACTAGATGCGAGTAACATTCCTTTTATTCTTCCTTCTTATAGGCTTGGTGGCCTGTTCGCCAAAGGCATACATTTCTAACGAGTTAGCGAAGGCAGAAGATCAATTTCACGATCATATTGGTTTCATGTTATATGACCTGAAAGGAAAGAAGTCGATTGTTGAATATAACTCGTCAACCTATTTTACCCCTGCATCTAACACCAAAATCTTTACCTTCTACACTTCATTAAAACTGTTAGGCGATTCTCTGCCGTCACTCAAATACGTTGAGAAGAATGACTCGCTGATATTTTGGGGATTAGGCGACCCATCTTTCCTTTATAGAAATTCTTTCCATAACGATCGCATCTATAATTTCTTAAGCCAGTCCAAAAAAAAGCTATTTTTTTCCTCTTCAAATTTTAGTGAAGAACACTTCGGGCCCGGTTGGGCATGGGACGATTACAATGAGGATTATTCTGTGGAACGATCGCCCCTTCCAATCTTTGGCAATCTAGTGTCTTTGGTAAAGAAAAAAGGCAACTGGGTTACCCAACCCCTTTTATTTATGAATCATTTTTCAATTGCTGATTCCGTAAAGGGTAAAACTGGCCTAAAGCGCGATTTGGATTCCAATAACTTGACCTTCTTTCCACACAACACAAGCAAACAAGAGTGGCAAGTACCCTACAATTATAGCAACGACTTGTTGGTAGAGCTTTTGGCAGACACCGTAAAGAAGCAGATAACCGAAGTAAATCTGCCATTGCCAAAAAACACGAAAACGATGAAGAGCATACCCAACGATAGTCTTTACAGCACCTTGATGAAAGTGAGCGATAACTTTATTGCCGAGCAATTGTTGCTGGCCTGCGCGGCTAAGGTAAGCGACACCTTGAATACAGACATTGCTATTAAATATTCTTTAGAACATTTTTTATTGGATTTGCCAGATGATTTAAGATGGGTAGACGGTTCGGGTCTATCGCGTTATAATTTATTTACACCCCGCTCCGTAGTAAAAATTTGGCAGAAAATTTACGAAGAAGTTCCGCAAGAACGCCTATTTAAACTATTGGCTACTGGTGGCCAGCCTGGAACGCTCGAATCATTCTATCAAGCAGATAAACCGTTTGTGTTTGGCAAAACAGGCTCCCTCTCAAACAACCATTGCTTAAGTGGTTATTTGATAACTAAGAAAGGGAAGATTTTTATTTTTAGCTTTATGAACAGTAATTTTGTTGCCCCCTCACGCGAAGTAAGAGCCATGATGCAACGCGTACTTACTCACCTCCACGATAACTATTGAAACTATGCGATTTATTAGAATTTATCTCACATTCTTAATTATAGCCTCTTTTTTTTGTTGTGCAGAAGCTCAAAAATTAGACAGCCTTGATATTAAAATAGGTCAAATGATTTTAATAGGTATGCCAGGCACTACTGTCGACTCAGCCGTGCTGCGAGAGGTGAGCACCGGAAAAGTAGGTGCCATTATTTATTTTGAAAAGAACATACCCAAAACAAATTCTTTTGCGGGGTTTAAAAAGATGAGTTGGACCTACCAAAAGGCAGCCCCCATTCCGCTGCTCATTTGCATCGACCAAGAAGGCGGTAAAGTGAATCGACTCAAAGAAAAATATGGATTTCCGAGGTCAATTACCGCTACTGCTATCGGTAAATCCAAGTCACTTGATTCAGCACAATTTTATGCTGAATCAACTGCAGCCACCTTGGCTGGGCTGGGTATCAACGTAAACTTTGCGCCTTGCGTTGATTTGGCGGCAAATCCAGAAAACACGGTGATAGTAAAAGTGGAAAGACCTTATTCCAACAATGAGGATTCGGTAGTTATGTATGCGCGAGAAGTGGTGAAGGCACATCGTAAGTTCGGCATCTTAACCTCGCTTAAACATTTTCCCGGACATGGCAGCTCAACAGTAGACACGCATTTTGGTATTGCCGATGTAACCAAAACATGGAACGAACGGGAGATAAAGCCCTATAAACAATTGTTGAAAGAAGGGTATGTAGACGGTGTAATGTCGTCTCATATCGTGAATCAAAATTTAGATCCAAAAGCATTACCCGGCACACTTTCACAACGCGTATTAGATAGTTTGTTAAGGCGAGTAATAGGGTATGATGGAGTAGTTTATTCCGATGATATGCAAATGAGCGCCATTGACAAATATTATGGTTTGGGCGAATCAATCAAGTTGGCCATTAATGGCGGCATTGACATTATGTGTTTCTCTAATAATATTCGCCAATCTAAAGTAAGAACAGTAGATACTGTACATACAATTATCAGGCGTTATGTGGAGTCAGGCGAAATTAGTAGAGAGCGAATCAATCAATCGTTTAAACGCATACTAAAACTAAAGTCAAAGTTAAAGAATGAAAACGAGCAGCTTGATTTGGCGAATGCCTACGCGGAATTACAGCGATTGAAAAAGCTAAACCAACAATACCAAGACCAATTGGCGGTCTCAAAACCAGATAAAAAGAAATTGCGGAAGTTGAAAAAGAAGGCTTAATTTTTCGTTCTAAGTAAAACGCTGTTTTCTAAGAAGTTTTGAAGACAAGTGATCTTGGTAATATCTATTGCAATAGATATTTGATATCATCATTTCTAAATCTGAATTTATTACAGTGTTTTTTAGATGAATTACAAGTTGAATCAATCCCAGGTACTTAATTTATAATCAGAACGGATTGCTAGTTCATAGAAACGCTCCTAGCCCAAGCTCGGCTTCCATAACTTAAACTAATCGCTAATTGAATCAGAGGTAATTTGGGACAACAAAAAAAAAGCCTCATCGCGGAGGCTTTTTTTAGAAGTGGTGACGGAGGGAATTGAACCCCCGACACAAGGATTTTCAGTCCTTTGCTCTACCAACTGAGCTACGTCACCGGAAATAAGGCCACAAAAGTATGCTTTTTTAAGTGGGCTGCAAACTTATAGGTTAAATTTCATGGTTTAGCTCAAATTTCTTAGGTATAAATCGATTCCTAACCTAAATTTCAATCAAAATCTTAACAGCGTGGAAATTTTACAACAAATTGTTTTCGTTCTTGTCTTGGCAAGCGCATCATTCGTGATAAGAAAGAGGGTTTTGCGGATTAAAGCAAACATACATCTTGGTAAACCGAACGATATTAAAGATCATCCAAATGAAAGACTAAAGAACGTGTTGTTAATCGCTTTTGGTCAACAAAAAATGTTTAAAAAAATCACTCCCGCAGTGTTACATTTTTTTATTTACGCAGGGTTCTTGATCATTAATCTAGAAGTTCTTGAGTTTATTATTGATGGAATAGTTGGCACTCACAGGGTATTTGCGCCTTTTCTCGGTGGTCTTTACCCTGTTCTAATGAACCTTTTTGAGTTTCTGGCAGTAGCGGTTTTAATAGCCTGCGTTTGCTTTTTGGTGAGACGAAATGTTACTAAAGTAGAGCGCTTCCAATCGCCCGAGATAAAAGGCTGGGCAAAGCTAGATGCCAACTTGATACTCACCATAGAAATTGTATTAATGGCGGCTATTCTCACCATGAATGCGAGCGATCAACTTCTGCAAAGCCGAGAACCTCACCATTATGTTTCAACCGGTTCGATTTTCTTTAGCTCATTTTTAACACCCATCTTCTCAAACCTCAGCACGCCAGCACTCATATTCATTGAACGATTTGCCTGGTGGTTTCACATCATCGGTATACTTGGCTTTACCGTTTATGTTACCTACTCAAAACACCTCCATATTTTCTTGGCTTTTCCCAACACTTACTATTCAAATCTTGAGCAGAAAGGTCATGTCAAGAATATGCCAATTGTAACTAATGAGGTGAAGTCTATGTTGGGGTTGCCAAGTGAAACCGCAGCCACTACCGAACCTGGCCGGTTTGGCGCAAAAGACATAAACGACCTTACTTGGAATGTGTTGATGTCAGCTTACTCGTGTACAGAATGCGGCCGATGTACGTCAGAATGCCCTGCCAACCTTACGGGAAAGAAGCTTTCGCCTCGCAAGATCATGATGGATACACGCGATAGGATGGAAGAAGTTGGAAGAAGTTTAGAAGCCGGTGGGGCCGGATTAAACGATGGGAAATTTCTATTGGGAGATTACATCACAAAAGAAGAAATCAATGCCTGCACCAGTTGCAATGCTTGCGTAGAAGCCTGTCCGGTGCTTATTAATCCACTAGAGATAATTTTAGAATTGCGAAGGTATGTGGCCATGGAAGAATCGGGGGCACCCGCCCAATGGAATGCAGTATTTCAAAATATAGAGACCAACTTTGCGCCTTGGAAATTTGCTCCGAGCGATCGTTTTAACTGGGCTAAAGAAATCAAATAGAAAGTATGACAGAGAATATCAAAATACCCACCGTTTCTGATCTTGCAGCGCAAGACAAAACCCCAGAAGTTCTTTTCTGGGTAGGCTGTGCCGGTTCGTTTGACGATCGGGCAAAGCGTGTAACCGTTGCGTTTGTGAAAATTTTAAACGCTGTGAATGTCGATTTCGCGGTGCTTGGCAATGAAGAATCTTGTTCAGGCGATCCGGCACGCAGGGCCGGCAACGAGTTCTTATTTCAAATGCAAGCCATGAGCAACATTCAAGTGCTCAACGGCTACAACATAAAAAAAATAGTAACTGCTTGCCCACATTGCTTCAACACGTTAAAGAACGAATATCCAGAATTGGGCGGAAACTATGAGGTAATTCACCATACTACCTTCCTTCAACAGTTAATCAATGACGGCAAAATTAAACTGAAGGAGGGCGGTTCGTTCAAAGGAAAAAAAATTACTTATCACGATTCATGCTACATTGGCAGAGCCAACAATATTTATGAAGCACCTCGGGAAGTTTTGGCGAGTTTGGATGCAGATCTAGTGGAAATGAAACGCTGCCGAACTACTGGCCTCTGTTGCGGGGCAGGGGGAGCTCAAATGTTTAAAGAACCTGAACACGGCAAAAAAGATATCAACATAGAGCGCACGGAAGAAGCCTTGGCAACAGGGGCAACCACTATTGCTGTAGCTTGTCCGTTTTGCATGACGATGATGAACGATGGCGTAAAGAACAAGGAGAAAGAAAGCGAAGTGAAGGTAAAAGACATTGCTGAACTTATTGCCGAGGGACAAGGGTTGTAGCCTAAAAAAAGAATATTATGCTAGTTCCATTTCAAGATTTGCCATCAGAATCACGGCTATGGGTTTATCAGGCGAACCGCTTGTTAACTTCTGCAGAAAAAGAAATCGTGCAGGCTAAACTAACTACTTTTTGCGATCAATGGTTGGCGCATGGCCACCCATTAAAAGCTTCTTTCAAAATAGAGCACAGCGTTTTCATTGTGTTGGCAGTAGACGAGCGTATGGCAGGCGCGAGCGGTTGTTCCATTGATGGGTCAGTTAGGATGTTGAAAGAACTTCAATTAACAATTGGAATTGACTTTTTTGACCGATCAAAAAGTGCATTCTTGATTGACGGCTCTATACAACTTTACAAGCTCAACGAATTAAAAACGCTTTTTGCAGAGGGGATACTAAAACGCGATTCCCTTTCGTTTAATAATGCCATTTCTTCGAAAGCGGAATTTGAGAAGAGCTGGCTGGTTTCATCGGACAAGAGTTGGCTTTCAAAATATTTACCTAAAGCGGAGTTGGCGTAGCGCAAACTCTTTGCGTAATTTTAACAATGGTTAAGTTGAGGAGATAAAGAAATGAAAATGCGCGTGAAGTTTTTACTAAATGTTTTTTTTATACTGCTGCTGTTTTCCTGCAGCCCTGAGAAAAAGGCGATTAAAGCTTTTAGGTTGGGAAAATACCAAAACGTTATAAATTTTTATAAAGATGTGTTGGCGAAGCAACCGAGCAATGGCAAAGCCAACTATTTTGTTGCAGAATCCTTTCGACTTTCCAATCGCATAAAAGAATCAGAAAAGTATTACGAGCGGGCAAAAGGGCCTGGCGTGCCAAGGGATTCTGTACTTCTCTATTACAGCGAATCGCTAAAGGCTAACGGTAAGTATGAAGAAGCGCGCAAAAAACTGGAAGAGCTGGAATTGAATTCGGAAGACGACAAGATGAAAGATCGCGCGCAAAAAGCAATTGACGGATTGAACTACCTGGATAAACTCGCGGAAAAAAAGAGTTATTATAAAGTGAAGAACTTGGAGTCGGTAAACACCCCACTCAGCGAGTATGCACCTGTTTATCTAAATAGCGAATTATATTTTTCTGCATCTCGCTCGGGGTCAAAAATTTATGAAGCCAATGGTACACCCTTCTCTGACATATACAAAGCCACCACCAAAGGAGCCAACGTGGATGTTAGTTCTATAAAGCCCCTGCCACTTACCATCAATGCTCCAAACGTTAATGAAGGCTGCATTACCTTTTCCCCTGACGGAAAAATTATGGTTTTTGGAAAGGGAAATTCTGGTAAACGCAAAGGCACCAACGATGTGGATCTTTACATGTCGCGTTTTAGAACCGAAACGTGGTCTGAACCAACCTTAATCAACATTAATCAACCCGATGGTTGGGATTCATCACCCGCTTTTGCCAACGATGGCCGCACCTTATACTTCTCTTCCAATCGTAAAGGAGGTTATGGAGGGCTTGATATTTATAGTTCGCAAATGGATTCGCGAGGAAGGTTTGGAAAAGTTAAGAACTTAGGACCTACGATAAATACACCTGGCGATGAATTGTTTCCCTATGTTGCTGAAAATGGGAAGTTATACTTCTCTTCGGATGGCCACCCTGGCTATGGCATGCTCGACATCTTTGTGGTAAATCGTGCCAACGGAAAAACAATAATAGAGAATTTGGGGCAGCCAGTAAACTCAACTGGCGATGATTTTGGCATGTTTCTTTTCAAGGTAGATCGCGGATTTTTCACTTCCAATCGCGAAGGCGGAAAGGGAGATGATGACATTTATACTTTCGTGAATGAAGACCCAAACCTAAAGGTGGTCAATTACTTTTTACAAGGCGTAACCCTGACGCCTAAGAAAAACGAAAAGGGGAATGACATTTTGCCCAATACTAAAGTTACACTGCTAGACGATCAAGGCGAAGTGATGAACGAAACTGTTTCGGGAATTGACGGAAAATTTAATTTTAGAGTGTATGAAAATGAAGATTACACGTTGATTGGGGAAACGAGCGGTTATTTGATAGAAAGAGAAAAGTACTCTACCAAAGGCAAATCGGTACCCGTAGAAACGTTAAAAGAACTTATAACGAATATTACCCTCGATACTATTCTCGTTCTCAATAGGCTGGAGAAGAATAAAATCTTCGTGCTTCAGAATATTTACTTTGGCTTAGATAGTGCCGACATTCGTCCAGCGGCAGCACTGGAACTGAATAAACTAGTGCAGCTACTTAACGACAATCCAGAAATAAAAATTGAAATGGGTTCACATACCGATAGTATCGCGTCCGATTCGTATAATCTTCAACTATCACAAAGAAGAGCGCGCTCAACGGTAAATTATTTGATAAAGAAGGGCATTGATGAGAAGCGATTGGTGGCACAAGGCTATGGCGAAAGCAAACCCGTGGCTCGAAATACAAACCCCGATGGCACCGACAACCCGGAAGGAAGGCAGCGAAACAGAAGAACAGAGTTTAAGATTCTCGAAATAGGTGAGCTTCCTAAAAAGCCGTTGGAGGAAGATGATGACGATAGGTATTTTAAAGAATCGGAACCCGTAAAGAAAAATAACTAAGAAACATCCTGCCAGTTTTTTCGTCTAATAAATAGTTGCCTCTTTAAAGGCATTTAATTTGCTTAGACTTGTTGTTTCAGCACTATGAAAAAGTTAGTCGCAATTTTGCTCGTCTTTTTTTCAGCGCTCGGTGTTTACGCTCAAGTAGATGCCATAAAATCGTCCTCGTCTAACAATAGTTCGGGTGGCGAGCGAAGTTCGGGTAGAGGAGCTGCTGGCGCAGCCGACTTCTTCGTTTACCTACTGGTTGATAATATTATTCCATGGCAACAACAGGTATTGCAAAAAAGGACGGAGATACCAGAATTGGTTAGCCTCGAACTGCGTTTGCAAACGGGGTTACAGCCCTCCACGTATTATTTGGCGCTTCCGCGAATTAGGGCTAACTGGGGTGCTTTTTCTACCGATTATAGGCGCAGTTATCTTATTGAATCAAATCCATTAGGCCCTACAAAAGACATAAGTTGGAATGACTGGCAACTACTGCAACTAAACTTGGTTAATACAGCGGCAGCAAGGTTTAGAATTGGTGGCGGTATTATGAGCGAAGCATTTGAGGCCAGACAAACATTTACAGAATATACTATTGCGTTAGGGTTAACTTCAAAAAACAAGATTTACAATGGCGAATTTGAATTTAGGCAGGCAGCAGATTTAGCTACAGGCTCAACGCCACGCTGGGAACTAAACGCACACCTAAACAAAAAACTGTTCGATCGAAAAAGAATTCATGGGTACTTAACAGGGGGAGGTGTTTTTCAACAATATTATGGAAAGACCAACGTGTGGGCATTCACAGCAGGGCTTACTTTTAAACTTTATTAAGTAAACGCGCAGATAGGCGCCTGACACCTTCAAGGTGTCTTGACGCCTGAAATTTTTAATCAGCCTCAAACTTCTTTAAAATTTTTCTATCGATATAAAAAGTACCGAACGGAATAAAGCTTGATATAAGCACGGGCGCGGTCGTTTTTAAAATATTCCATTTTGAGGTAATGCTCACTTGTATCGTTAAAATAACAAAGGCAATAAAAAGTACACCATGAATGGGGCCTAACGTCTTAACCAAACCAGGACTTTGCAAGTAATATTTTAACGGCATCCCGGCAAACACAAGAATCAATAGTGAAATGCCTTCTAAAAATGCAATTAGCCTAAGTCGCCCTATGTCGGTAATTAAGTATTTTTTCATTTTTTAAATTTGTGTTATAAAACCCTCCCATTTCATTTGCTAAGAAAGCGAAACCTTAGGGGTTTAGATGTTTTAATATTCAAAAACGCCATTGCTTGTTGAGATGGTAAGTTGCTTTTTATCTGAAGGCTCTACCCTGCCAATAATCTTAGCATCTACACCAAAGCTTTTAGAAAGTTCAATTACCTGTGAGGATATCTTTTCGTTCAAATAGAGTTCCATGCGATGCCCCATGTTAAATACTTTATACATCTCTTTCCAGTCGGTGCCCGACTGTTCTTGAATCAGTTTGAACAAGGGAGGAACATCAAACAGGCTATCTTTAATGATATGGAGATTATCAACAAAGTGCAGCACCTTGGTTTGTCCACCGCCACTACAATGCACAATGCCATGAAGTTGGTTTCGTAACTCTGCCAATATTTTTACAATAATTGGAGCATACGTTCTGGTGGGTGATAGCACCAGTTTGCCGACAGTTAGCGGAGACTCAGGAATTGTATCTGTAAGTAAATACTTTCCGGAATAAACAAGGCTGGCTGGAACGGCTGCATCAAATGACTCAGGATAGTTAGTTGCGTATACATTTGAAAACACATCGTGTCGCGCAGAAGTAAGGCCGTTGCTGCCCATGCCCCCATTGTATTCGTTTTCGTACGAGGCTTGACCAAACGAAGAAAGTCCAACAATAACATCGCCCGCCTGAATGGTATGATTCGACACAACTTCAGAGCGTTTCATACGAGCCGTTACCGTGCTATCTACAATAATGGTGCGCACCAAATCGCCTACATCGGCCGTTTCGCCACCCGTGCTGATAATATTTAATCCATTGTTGCGAAGCATTTCAAGTACTTCTTCAGTGCCGTTGATGATGGCCGAAATCACCTCACTGGGAATCAGATTTTTGTTTCTTCCGATGGTAGATGAAAGCAAAATATTTTGAGTTGCCCCCACACAAAGCAAGTCGTCCACATTCATGATGATGGCATCTTGCGCAATGCCGCGCCACACCGAGAGGTCGCCCGTTTCTTTCCAATACAAATATGCCAGCGATGATTTAGTCCCCGCGCCATCGGCATGCATTACCGTGCAATAGTCAGGATCATTGGCCAAAAAATCGGGTACAATTTTGCAAAAGGCTTTAGGGAAAAGCCCTTTGTCTAATTTTTGAATGGCTTGGTGCACATCTTCCTTTGATGCGGAAACACCGCGCTGGTTATAACGATCGGAGGTCAAATTTCTGGTTGTTTTGAATGCAAGTTAGTACTTCTTTTCCTACCCGTTAAGAGCATAATCTTATTTATACTCCTCTTAAAAGGTAGATCGAAGATTCTTTTTAGCCACCGTTTAATGTTTTTAGGCCATTTGGTCAATATTCGTTTGCGCATAATAAATTCTTATTTTTGCACATAAATTGTCATATATGATAATTATTGCATAATTTCGCAAAAAACATTTTCTCTAATGATGGTTAACTGGAATGATAAAGCCAAGCGATTGCTTAAATCGGAATTAGTTAAAAGAGGCATATCGAATACAGATCTAGCATTACTTTTAAAGGAGATAGGGGAAACGGAGACAAAGGCGAGCATCGATAGCAAAATTAGCCGTGGCAGTTTTAGCGCCTCATTTTTCCTTCAATGCCTTTCGGTTATAGGCTGTTCAAGAATTGAAATAGAGGAGTATGAAAATGTATTTCCTATCGCTGCCGAGCCAGAAATCAATTATTCTAAAAAAGAAAACAATGGAAAATAAGAAAATTAAATTCATTGATTTGTTTGCCGGACTTGGTGGAATAAGGCTAGGCTTTGAAAACGTGTTTAAAAATCTTGGTTATGAAACCGAATGTGTAATGACCTCCGAAATTAAACCGTACGCAGTAAAAACTTTAAAACATAACTTCGCTCATAATTTTTTGGCAGGAGATATTTTCGAAATCGAAAATGAATTTATTCCTGACTTCGATTTTCTTCTTGGCGGTTTCCCTTGCCAACCATTTAGTGCGAGTGGTAAAAGACAAGGCTTTTTAGATACAAGAGGCACACTTTTTTTTGAAATCGAGCGCATTTTAAGAGATAAAAAACCTTATGGCTTTATTTTGGAAAATGTTGAAGGGCTTGTAAAGCATGACTTGGAGACCAAGAACCATGAAATAGGCAGAACGCTTTCAACTATATTAAACACACTTGAAAATGATTTGAAATATAAAGTATCGTGGAAAGTCTTTGACTCATTGGAATTTGGATTACCCCAATCAAGGAAACGCATTTTTATTGTTGGTACCAAAAACGAGAAAGTTAATCTAGACGGCAATGAACCTATATTCAATACCCTTAAAAGTATTTTGCAGAAAGGCCTCAGCCCTTTAAAATCGGACTTTGTTGACAAACTATTGTCGCATTTTAAAATTGAAGATCTGTATGGCAAATCGATCAAAGATAAAAGAGGTGGCGATAACAATATTCATAGTTGGGACATTGGGATAAAAGGTGAAGTCTCGGTTGAACAATGCCGTTTATTAAATAAGCTTTTTAAGGAACGAAGAAGGAAACAGTGGGCCGAAGAAATCGGAATTGAATGGATGGATGGTATGACGTTAACGTTAGAGCAGATCAATACCTTTATAAAAAAAACGAAAGCAGAACTTAAAAAAATGCTTGATGATTTAGTGGAAAAAGGATATTTAAAATTTGAATATCCAAAAAAACTTGTGAAAGAACCAACTGAAAATGGCATCAAGACTTATCGAGAATATGATTTGACAAAGCCAAAGGGTTACAACATTGTTACGGGCAAGCTTAGTTTTGAGATAAATAAGATTTTAGATCCAAATTCAATTGCACCAACGTTAGTAGCAACGGATGTATCGCGCCTTGCTGTGCCTGATGGTGAAGGGTTAAGACGATTAACCATAAGAGAGGGCTTGCGGCTTTTTGGCTATCCAGAATGGTACGAAATTCCCGTCAAAGAAGATGACGCTTTTGATCTATTAGGTAACACGGTTGCAGTTCCAGTCGTTGAATTTGTTGTATCTAAAGTAGCCGAGACAACAGACGTTTTTCTAAGTCGGAAAATTAGGCCATTGGATTTGGAATATATTCATTCAAAACAACATCCAGTACATTAATTGTTCTTTGGTTGAAGACAAAATCGCTTGCGTCATAAATTCTATGAAGATCGTTTTGTCTTCCAACCCAACCAAAGCCATCGCAGTAATTTAGAATGATTATTTTGTTAGCCCTATGGTTTGCATTGTGCCGCATTAATGTTCCATAAAATTCGACCAGTTGATCTGCCCTTTTTGATTGGCCACTTCCAGTTGTAATGTTGTAAGATGATTCAATTAAAATGATTGGAGAATTAACACTTGGGATTAGGAAATCAATATTCTTATTCAGTAGTGGAAATTCTTTCTGAATTTCATATTGCAAGGTTGCATTGATATGCTCCTTATAATCCTCTAGCTTGGTTTGGATGATTCGTTCGACATGCGCGCCAACTTCATTAGAATATTTTCCTTGGATTTCATTATCGTTTAATATTCTTTCAACATACTTATAATTTCTTAGTTCTGATATAAACTCTTGGTCGGTCAATTTGAAATTCTTCATGTAGTAAAGCGGTATTTCTGCTCCAATTTGAGAGTTTCGGCCATCGATAAAGAATTCAATCATCAAATCTTTAAACCCTTTATCGGTAATTAGTTTTCTGCTTATTTGATTTACCGTCCATTCAGATTTAAAATCTTCTTGATAGAATCTGAATCGCACTAACGATACAACTCTTTTGAGCCGTTCTTCGGATAAACCTATTAGAGAAACAAACGCCTTTAACTTATCAACGGCTTTAAGTTCACTATCCGAAGTCAAAAAAATGGAGAGCGGCTCAGCATTTGAAAATAGTTGACAATTCTGATTTATAAACCGAGTGAGCGGCTCTATTGAAAGTAAAAAGTTATTATCAAAATTGTCATCAATCATAAATGACATACTGTTTTTCCAGTCTTCAAACGATATTTTTAGCATATTCGACTCTTTAAATTTGTGCAAACATCTTCTTTGGCAGCGGAAACACCGAGCTGGTGATAACGATCGGAAGTCAAATTTCAAATTGTTTTGAATGCGCAAGTTAGTACTTCTTGTAAAGTCGCAAGACCTCAAAACACTCTGGTTTACAACTATTCATCCCTCAAAACCGTATTAATTTCTCATTTAAACAGACATTTCTAAACAGTAAGTTATGAATTTGAAGGAATGGAATGAATTGCCGAAATGGTTTAAGGTTTTGTTGTTCATGCTTGACTTTATTATTCTCATCAGCGTAATCTTCGCGGCTGCTTGAAATGAGTTTTGTATTGAAAAAAGAAATTGGGTTACAAAAAGAAAATTGAAGCTGTATTAGTTGCTTAGCTTCCTAAAAACCTCCCACGTCACAACACCTACACAAACAGAAATGTTAAGCGAATGCTTGGTGCCGCCTTGCGGTATTTCTAAGGCTAAGTCGCACAGCGCCATTACTTCATCGCTTACACCATCCACTTCGTTGCCAAATACAAGGCAATATTTTTCTGAAGCTACTGGCTCAAATTCTTGCAGTGGTTTGCTCTCGTTGGTTTGTTCAATGGCTACTATTTTATAGCCTTCTGTTTTTAAATTTTGAGCGGCCAAGGCTGCATTTTCAACATACTCCCAACTAACCGATTCGGTGGAACCTAGGGCGGTCTTTTGTATTTCGCGGTGTGGAGGCGTGCCTGTTATTCCCGTAAGGATAATTTTTTCTATTTTAAATGCATCGGCTGTGCGAAATGTAGAACCCACGTTGTGCAGGCTTCTAACATTATCTAATAAAATACAAACGGGAAGTTTTTTAGATTCTTTGAATTCGTCAACTGAAATTCTTCCTAGTTCATCGAGTTTTAGTTTTTTCATGGGTGGCAAATTTAACGAATAACAAACAAGCCAGAGTTTGCTTCGCTAGCTAGGTTCATCCAATTGCCGAATTATGTCTTTAAGTTGGCGAAGGTATTTGTTGTAAGAAATGTTTTCCAACCACTTGGCCAAAAGATGTGCTAGCGGTGTAAGAATGACCAGTGTGATTATTAAGATAATAAGAACAGAGGGTCGCTGAATTAATGCGAGTGCGTCTCGTTGCACGGATAGTCCCATTAAAAAGCCCGCTGTGCCGCAGATGGGGTATATAAAAAGTGCCGCCTTGCGCTGGAAAGCCAGAAGACTTGTAGTTGAATGGTAGATGTTTTGAAGCGTAGATTTTATATCGTTATCTAGTTTATAGAGTGTCTCAATATTTTTGAGAATACGATAGTTCAATACAAAAAAGAAAACATAGAGAGCAACGAGGATTACTAAAAAAATTTTTACAATGGGCTGCGGAAGTGCAATGGCCAAAAAAATAAAGGCAGCTTCAAACAAAAGGCAAAAAGCCAGCCCCAATTGAAAGTATTGAATTAATTTCTTTACCGGATGATGCGATTTTTTCCGTAGGTTGATTTCGTGCTCATCGGGCAGCGGCACTTTAAATTTACTCTTGTCTAATTTTTTCCAGGCTTCTTGCAAATCCATGTCACATTGCTTTTAATGTTTTTATCAAGCCATCTTTAATTCTGTGCAGTTTAACAGCTGTATTGTTTTTTGTTAATCCTGAGATCTCAGCAATCTCTTCGTTTTCATAGCCATCTAAATGAAGTGTGATAATCATTCTATCGATCTCGTTCAATTGCCGAATGGCGTAGTACAGTGCCTCGCTCTCATCTTTCTCCGTTTTTTCCGAATGGTTAAGCGCTTCTAAATTTTCTCTCGCTTCTACTTTTACTGGCCTACGCTTAAATGTAAGTACCGTGTTTAAGCTTACGCGATAGAGCCAAGTCGAGAACTTGGAGCGCCCATCGAAATTGGGGAACGACTTCCACGCCTGAAAAAGAATTTCCTGGAACAAATCCTTCTCATCTTCCTCATGGTTTATGTACAAGCGAATCACCTTGTAGATGATGCCTCGGCAGCTTTGTATCTGACTTGTAAATTCTCGTTCCAGATTTTCGATCGGTTAAAAAATTAATCTCGCTTCCTGCATTTACTGCTAACGGCTTTTTTTTCTGTCAAGGGCAAGATAATGGCTATCGATATACAAATCACAAAACAAATCAGAATGAGTATATCATTCATAAAAAATCATTTTAGTAATTAAGTAGCACAACCACGGCAAATATTACAACCACAACTAATTTTACTCACATAAAAAAAGAACAAGGCTGCTATCTTTGCCATCCATGAAGGAAACCCCCACCGAAACCCCATTAATGAAACAGTACAATGCCATAAAGGCGAAGTACCCTGGGGCATTGCTTCTTTTTAGGGTGGGCGATTTTTACGAAACTTTTGGAGAAGATGCCATCGCGGCAAGCAAAGTATTGGACATCGTGCTTACCAAAAGAGGCGCTGGCTATGCTTCCGAAATTGAACTGGCAGGCTTTCCGCATCATGCGCTCGATACTTATTTGCCCAAATTAGTAAGGGCAGGCAACCGGGTAGCTATTTGCGATCAATTGGAAGATCCTCGGTTTGTAAAAGGCATCGTAAAAAGAGGTGTTACGGAATTAGTTACCCCAGGTGTTTCGTTTAATGATAATGTATTAGAGAAGCGGCAAAACAATTTTTTAGCATCCCTTTACCACTCAAAAACTACTGTGGGGGTTTCATTTCTAGATATCAGCACGGGGGAGTTTTTTGTGGCACAAGGGCCTGAGAGCTATATTTTAAAACTGATTCAAAGCTTCCGGCCAGCTGAAATCATTTTCAGCAAAACCAATCGAGCAAAAATTGAGTCGCAATTTAGCGAGGGCTACGCCACCTTTGCGCTTGACGATTGGGTATACGCCCTCGACTTCGCACAGAACAAACTGCTCTCTCATTTCAAAACGGTATCGCTCAAGGGCTTTGGCATTGAAAATTTTAATGAAGCGATTATTGCGGCTGGCGCGATACTGCATTACCTAGAAGCAACCGAGCACAAGGACACGCATCACATAGCGTCTATTTCGCGAATAGATCAAGATCAGCATGTGTGGCTGGATAAATTCACCATCCGCAATTTGGAAATTGTGTCCTCTTCGCAGGACGGGGGCGTGTCGCTGCTGGAGATAATTGATAGCACGATTACGCCCATGGGCTCGCGGCAATTACATAAGTGGATGATATTGCCACTTAAAGAAAAACAGCCGATCGATGAACGACTGGCAATAGTTGAAAAGCTTGTTACAGATGGTGAAGCAGCCGAAAAAATTGCACATCAGCTAAGACAAATTTCAGACCTTGAACGGTTGATTTCAAAAGTTGCCGTTGGTAGGATAAATCCCCGCGAGTTAGTCCAGTTGAAACGCTCGCTGCAAGCCATCCTTCCCATAAAGCAACTGCTTAGCTCGATGGATTCGCAAGTGCTTATGAAAATGGGAGATCAGTTGCACCGCTGCGAATTTTTGTTGGACAAGATCGATAAGGAATTGAATGAAGACGCACCCATGCTGGTCCATCAAGGTGGGATTATTAAAACAGGTGTTGATGCAGAACTGGATGAACTTCGTGCTATTGCCTTTTCAGGGAAAGATTATTTGCTGCAAGTGCAAAAGCGGGAAGTAGAGCGCACCGGCATCGGTTCTCTTAAAGTTTCTTTTAACAAAGTGTTTGGTTATTACTTGGAGGTAAGTAATTCAAACAAAGATAAGGTGCCAACCGATTGGATTAGAAAACAAACTCTTGTAAATGCAGAGCGATACATAACTGAAGAGCTAAAAGTATACGAGGAAAAAATCCTTACAGCCGAAGAAAAGCTTGGATCAATTGAGTTTAGGATTTTTCAAGAACTTGTTCGCCATACGGCTGATTTCATTTCGCAGATACAACAGAATGCGAAAGTAATTGCAACACTAGATTGTCTTTTGTCATTTGCTGTGATAGCCAAAGCGAATAAGTACTGTAAGCCAGAAATTAATGATTCTACTCAATTATACATTGAAGCAGGTCGCCATCCAGTAATTGAAAAACAATTGCCCCAAGGCGAAAGCTATGTGCCAAATGACATTTACCTCGATACCGAAAATCAGCAAATACTCATTATAACGGGTCCGAACATGGCTGGTAAATCGGCCTTGCTTAGGCAGGTTGCTTTAATCGTACTAATGGCTCAAATGGGTAGTTATGTGCCAGCTGAAAAGGCTACCATTGGCCTGGTAGATAAAATCTTTACGCGTGTGGGCGCAAGCGATAATCTGTCCAGAGGCGAATCGACTTTTATGGTGGAGATGACGGAGACCGCTAGTATCCTGAATAACCTGAGCGACCGTAGTTTGATTTTAATGGATGAGATTGGGCGCGGCACTAGCACGTATGATGGGGTTTCTATTGCGTGGGCAATTGTTGAGTACCTGCATAATCATAAAGAGGCCAGGCCCAAAACGCTTTTTGCCACGCACTATCATGAACTCAATCAATTGACCGAGGAACTTACTCGCGTGAAAAACTTCAATGTCTCTGTAAAGGAAATTGGCGAAAAAATTATTTTCATGCGCAAGCTGATGGAAGGCGGGAGCGAGCACAGCTTCGGTATCCACGTAGCACAATTGGCGGGCATGCCAAACAAAGTGGTGTTGCGCGCCAACGAGATACTCCACTTCTTAGAGAAAGACAAACACAAAAGTGAGTCAACAAAGTTTGATGCGTTGCCAAAACCTCAGGTGCAAATGAGCTTATTCGATATCGATCCACAAACGAAGTCGGTTCAGGAGATGCTTTCTAAGATTGACATCAATACTATTTCACCAGTGGAGGCATTGTTGAAATTAAATGAATTATTGAATGTGATGAAGAGGAAAAATTAGCCAGTAATTTCCATGTTACTAAACAGATCATGTAATCTTAAAACTTGGGGAATTAATAATTCACTTTCGTCATTTACAATCACAAAATCTGCACGTTTCATTTTTTCTTCTTCACTCATCTGGTTGGCCATTATCTTTTGTAAATCCGCCTCGGTTCGGTAGGGATCACGCGCTAGCACTCTTTCAATTCTTAACGATTGCGGTGCAGAAACGAGTATCACTTTGTCTAATTCCTTATATGAGCCAGTTTCAAACATCAGCGCGGCCTCTTTTATAAGGTAATGGTGTGAATGGTGCTCGTCCGTCCACGTAACAAAGTCAGCGGTTACTCTGGGGTGCACTAATTGATTAAGGCGGGCAAGTTTCTCGGGCATGCTGAAGGCCATCTTCGAGATATGCCCCCTGTTTAATTTACCGTCTTCATCATAGGCAAACGGGCCGAACTCGTCTTTTATTTGCTCTTTTAAAACTTCATCAGTATTAAGAATTATTTTAGCGCGACTGTCTGCATCGTAGCTCAAAACATCTAATGCGTTGAATATTTTGCAAACAATGCTCTTACCAGAACCTATTCCTCCTGTTACACCAATGCACATCGGTTTTCTCATTGTTTACTCCACTTTAACCACTATAGAATCCAACTTTACAACGCTTGCGTAGGGTGGAATTCCTTCCACTCTCGGTTTAAGAATGTGTTGACCCCTTTTTATTTTCTTAAGATCGAGCGTAAGCGTAGGCATGACATTTTTAAAATCTTCTTCCCTTGATTTGGGAACTTGCATGCTGATTTGCAGACTGTCTTGAGTTTCAGCGTGCCTTCCCTTTTGCAAATTGCGTATTTCTATTCTCGATTTCATTTCAACCTGAATTACTTCGTCCACCTCGAAAATGACTTCGGCTTGCGCGGGGTTGCGGTCAATCATTTCAAATCCCGGAATGGTAATGGCCAGTTTTTCGCGGTAGTTTGAGCTTACTTTTTTTTCAGGAAGTGCCACCATCAACGAATCGGGTAGTTTATGCAAAAGGCTTTTTGGCCCCTGCAACAAAATAGAATCAGGTAAAATCACAATTGGACTGATCCTACCATATCCTTTTTCGTATGAAATGGCCTTTAAATCTACAAAAAGCTTCAACTTGTGCTTGTCTTTTTGATCCAGTTGAAGATACAGCGTGTCGGTTAGAACGAAGTTGATGTGGAGTTTGCCGAGCTGGTCTGCCAGCAATGGCGGCAACGTGCTTCCAACAATCTTTTTAACCTCTAGCGGTTTTTCTAAAGGGATTGTTAGCACGGGAAGTTTGTAGCCCACCGCTTGGCTGAAAAGCTGCCAGCCATTGCCCGTTACGTTTAACAATACTTGATCAGGAAGTTCTTCTAATGGACTCGCCTTTTCCTCATCATATTCAAAATGAACCGGAAACTTTATATTGGATGTGTATTCCTTGTTTAAAGCGTTAAAAACCCAAAACACACTTGCAGCAAAAAGGCAAAGTAAAACTGCCTTCCAATTGGTGCGGTTAAATTGAAATAGGTTTATGAATAGCCTTAAAAAACTCACATGGTAAGGTATCTATTTCTTGCCAAAGACCGCTTTGGTTGTTTCCATAGAAATGGCAGATTTCGACATTTTTATTCTTCCCCCTCTTTCTACTTCTAAGCTGATGGTCTCACCTTCTATTTCAGCCACACGGCCGTAAATGCCCGCGATAGTAACTACATCGTCTCCCTTCTTAATTTCATCTACAAATTTCTTTTGTTCTTTCGCCTTTTTTTGCTGCGGACGAATCATGAAAAAATAAAACACCACGATGATACCAATCAACGGAATGAATTGCATATAACTGTTTGCTGCTTGTAGTAAAATTGAGAACATACTATTGGTTAAGTTTAAGTGTGCAAGTTATCTATTAAAGCAAACATCCCAAACCGTTTTGGTTTGGGATGTTGGTGAAGAACATAATAATAGCGCTGCTTATTGATTTAGAGGTCCATTGGCTCCATCTGGTTTGGGTGTTACCATGGCTTTAAACCGCAGGGTGGTTACTTTTGGCCACGTATTGGCAGTAACAGTAATAGTTTTGTTTTGTACACCCTGTTTTCCGTTCGTATCAAATTCAGCTTTTACAAAGCCAGTTCCACCTACAGGTATTGGTTCTTTGGTCCAGTTGGGGACGGTGCACCCGCAAGAAGGCTGTGCATTTTGAATAATTAGCGGAGCCTGCCCAGTGTTTTTTACTTTATACTCATAAACTACTTTGGGACCTTCTGGCACGGTTCCGAAATCATGTTCAACTACCGCAAAAGCTGCCACAGGAAGAGGGCCTTCCGGTTTTTCATCTGCGGCTGGTGCTTGCGCAGCGGCCACATCGGTGGATGACGATTGGGCAGGCAGAGAGGCAGACTTCTTTCCTTCTATAGAATTTAGGCGGCTTTCGAGCTCAGCAATTCTTTTTTCGGCAGCGCGATCGCGGCATGCAGCGAATGCAAGGATCACAATAGCTACCAATGCGATTTTATTTACCATGTTCATATTTTTTAAGTTATCGTTGTAAAATTGAATTAAAGATTAATTTTAGTCAATGGTTCGTGGTGGTTTAACATATCATTAACTCTTCTTTTCTCCCCTAATTTGAGCTAATAACTCGTCCACATCCTCCAAAAGCCTTTCCGCTTTTCCTTTCGCTTCTGAAACAACCTTTTGCCCTTGAGATTTTGCCTCGGTTGTAAGTGGGGATTCCTTGCCCGTAACGAGATCATCTAGGAATTCCTCCAACATTTTTTTGTATTTATCCAGTGTAAAAGAAAGCTTCTCGCGGGTAACTGTTCCCTTGTCGGGGGCATATAAAATTCCTAAAATGGCGCCTGCAGCTGCTCCAGCCAAAAAAGCAATTAACGTATTCCCACTTTTCTTACTCATAGACTTCTTTTTACGTCAAAGATAATATTAATAAAACCTCGCTGCAAGCTAGGCACTTTGAGCCCTTTGCATCAAAAATCACTACTTATTTGTTGTCAATTAGCCCTCGGCCACTCTTTTTAACCACCCCGGCCGCAATCAATTCTTTGGCAATCACATCCAAAATGCCATTAATAAACTGACTGCTTTTGGGTGTGCTATAATGTTTTGACATTTCAATGTATTCGTTAATACTCACCTTCACGGGAATGTTCGGAAAATGAATAAGTTCCGAAATCGCCATTTCAAGGGTAATTCTGTCCGTCAAAGGCAACCGCTCTACTTCCCAATTTTTGGTGTTGTTTGCAATGAGCTCTTTATGGGCACTTTCAATCGCCACTGCTTTTTCAAAAAGTTTTTCCATAAACAACTTGTCGTCTTCCCAGTCGAGTGAAATTTTTTCAAGTTGAACGGATCGGTTTTCTTCGGTAAGCGATTTGAGTGTTTTATCTACTAGGCTTTTAATAATGTCTTTGTCTTCTGCCCAACGGATATCTTCTTGTTCGAAATAGTCATTGATGTCGGTTTTGCCAATAATCAACTTCCGAACAACGTGTTTCATAATGGTTTGCTGATCTTCAAAACTGGGCGATGCTAATTGGCAAAATTTTTGAAATTCTTCGTTGGGTTTTAGGATGCTAGTAAACCAATTTTTCACCTGATCTGATTTCCCATTCCACGTAACAGTTCCTTTTGATGTTTTCCCAAAAAGCTCTGCATGGTCGCGAAAGGCCTTAATCCACGGAAGTTGAATAAAGTTGGAAAAATTTAGTTTTTTTTCCTCAGCGGCTAAATCGGCAAACTGGATTAATAGGTTGAGCACCGAGCGGTAATAATCATTTAGCCGCTCTACCTCTGAAATCATGTTTTTCCTGAAGAAAGAGAAATCTTTTGCTACCCGATTGTTATATACTGTGATGGCATCGGCCACCGCGTTGTTTACCGATTCGTCTGTGGTAGTGGGCGTTGTGCCTGAATGAAAATATTTTTCTATTGTGTTTTTTGCCAGCTTTCGTTGACTTTTAAGAAGCTCTTTGTTTTGAACTTCCATCGAGTTTAAATCGGGCTGAAAGAAATCTTCCAGTTGATTGAGCGCAAGTTGGTAATTGGCTTCTTTACATTGCTCAAACGAAAAAAGACTTTGCATTATTTTGGTACGAAGGGTGCGCCTGTTGAGCATAAGGGTAAGAACGTTATCTGAGCGGCAAATTTACAGCAATGATTCTTAATCTTTCTGTTTTGTTGATTAAGTTTTTTTTAATTAGGCTAACCCCACCAAATTTTTTCAAATGAACTAAAACAATCATCTTTCGTTTTATTTGCCAACTCCTCTTTTGTGAAAGAACTTCAGTACATCAACAAATACTTAGTAAAGTACAAGCGTTACCTCATTTGGGGGCTCTTTTTTGTTATCATTTCAAACGCTTTTCAGATTTTGCCAGGTGCCCTCGTTCGCTACTCTATTGATCTCGTTATCAACAATATTAAGGCCTTTAAAGCATTGCCGAAAGACAACGTACCCGCTGATTTCTTTACCGAATTCACCAAAGGGATTTTACTTTACGCCATTCTCATTTTAGTGGTGGCGTTGCTTCGAGGACTTTTTTTGTATTACGTTAGGCAAACGTTGATTGTAATGAGCCGTTGGGTGGAGTTTGATCTTAAGAACGAAATTTTCAATCATTACCAGACTTTACCATTAAGTTTTTATAGAAGAAATAACACGGGAGATTTGATGAACCGGATTTCCGAAGACGTGGGCCGAGTGCGCATGTATGTGGGGCCATCAATAATGTATGGATTAACATTGATAACCTTGTTTTTAATGCTCATACCTTTTATGTTGAGCATTAGTGTGAAACTCACTCTCTTTGCCTTACTTCCTCTGCCGTTTTTATCCATCAGCATCTTTTTTGTGAATACTGTAATCGAGAAGCGCTCTGAAGAAATTCAGAAAAGTCAATCGCGATTAAGCACATTTGTGCAAGAAGCTTTTTCTGGAATTCGGGTGTTGAAGTCTTTTACGCGGGAACAAGAATCGGTTCACAATTTCACGAAAGAGAGCGATATCTATAAGCATCAATCAATGAAACTTACACGTGTGCAGGCATTGTTTTTTCCGCTTGTTACAGGCTTGGTGGGGTTGAGCAGTGTTTTGACAGTATATGCCGGAAGCGTGGAGGTTATAAAAGAAAACTTAACATTTGGCAATATCGCTGAATTTATCATCTACGTAAATATTCTTACGTGGCCAGTAACGCTACTAGGCTGGACAAGCAGCCAGGTTCAGCGTGCAGAAGCTTCGCAAAAACGGATCAATGAATTTTTAAAAACCAAGACGGACATTGTAACCACAAAGAATATTGAAAGGGAACTTGCCGGAAAAATTGAATTTAGAAATGTTTCATTTGAGTATCCCGACACTGGCGTGAAGGCATTGAAGAACCTTTCATTCACGATTAATCCGGGAGAATCGCTAGCTATTATTGGCACCACTGGTTCAGGCAAGAGTACTACGGCAACGCTGATAGGTCGCCTATATGATGTTACAAAAGGAGCGATTTTTATTGACGATATTTTGATTCAGGAGTACAGATTAGAAAGTTTAAGAAGTCAAATAGGCACAGTACCTCAAGATGTGTTTTTGTTTAGTGATACCATTTACAATAACATCTCATTTGGATTGGCTACTCCGCATGAAGATAAAATAAAACAAGCTGCCAAAGATGCCGATGTATACGATAATATTATGGCCTTCCCACAAGGCTTTAACACCCGCGTTGGCGAACGAGGCATTACACTGTCGGGTGGACAGAAACAACGCGTGTCTATTGCCCGCGCTATTGTGCGCGAACCTAAAATATTGATGCTAGATGATGCGCTTTCGGCTGTAGATACAAAAACAGAAAACACCATTCTCAACAGCATGAAGAAAATCATGGAAGGGCGAACGAGCATTATTATTTCGCATCGTGTTTCCTCAGCCAAGCTGGCGAATAAAATAATTGTTCTACACGATGGTGCAATGGTAGAAGAGGGCACACACGAAAGTCTGATTGAAAAAGGAGGTGCTTATAGCGAATTATATGACAAGCAAATGCAAGCGGAGGAGATTGGGTAGTAAGTTGAAAAGACGATACTCCGCCTTAAATTGAACAAGCTTTATTGCCATTCTTGCCCTTATCCTAAAGTTCTTTTTCCATTTCTTGAGTTTGAAAAGAAAAGATATTTTGCAACGCTCTGCAAAATAAAAGACAAAGCCACTATGCGCTTTAGATAGGTTAGGAGAGATAGCGCTACAGATCGGATTCATTCCAAACTTCCGGTAATATTCCCAGATTTGTATGAACTGAATTCTCGTTAATCAAACTATTGTCAAAAATACCTGATTATGGTTTAAAATAACCTAAATGGGACGGGCATAATTAGGAGATTTGTTTTTTAATGCAACTTTCAACGTGCACTAATAACCAAATTCAAAATGAATAAAATGTTTTCATTACCAGCAATAATTTTATTATGACTTCAAGAGAATCTTGGCAACTCTATTTAGACCGCAGTAATGCGAATCAAATGTATTGTGGGCTTTGTTGAATTAAATCAAATAGAAAATGTGGAAAAAATAGGTTTAAAGGCGCAAATTCTAAGAGAGAAGAGATAATAGAATATCTAAAAGGACAATGGAATTAATTTATAAGTTTAAATGAATAAAGGAGATGCAAAACTTTGCGGAAAGTCTATGATTGTCAGAGTCAATTGTGCGCTCATCTTATGGTGCAACGCGTAAAACATTGACATGATAATTTCAAGGATAGTATACAAATTCGGACTTCTTCATCTTATTTATCTTTTAATGAAAATTGATGATGCAATACATTTTAGAGAGGTTAAGTATTTTGAAAAAATTCAAAAAGAAGAAGACATCTCCGAGGAGTTATTGTTGGATTTCAAGGATCTTTTAAACACGTTAGACGACCAAGCTATTTTCGACCGAGGAATAAAACTAATAAGTTTATGCAGCGAAAGTGAAAAAACAAGGGCTTTTTCGATTCTATGTAAAATGGCAGAAGCAGATGCTAAAGTTAATGAGAGCAAAGTCAGGTTTTTAGCAGATGTGGTCTACGAGATAAGCAAAATTCGTTTTGGGAATACATCTCGAAATGAATCTAATGAAGTAAAAATCTACTTGGTTGATCGGAATGAAATTGATTTAAGAATTTCTGAAAAAGTATTTGCTGAATATTTTAAAAATACTTCGATTGAATCTCACGTTGAAATTGAATTAGCTATTGAAAGTATAAAAAAAAATCGAAACAACAGAAGTCTCTTATTTTTTGCAATTGATTTAAGTAGTAATCGTGAAGTATATTTTTTTACACGGAAGTTATATACGAAAATTGATTTACCTACTTACGCACTAATCGAACCAAGTAGTTTCCCCTTTGAGAATTTCAATTCACTCCAAATTTCTCCCTTTTTTAGGGGGGTAGTAGTGAAACCATTGATGAGGTACGATATGCGAAAAATAACACAAGAAAATAGCTTTCATTTTGTTAACTGAGTTTAAAAAATAAGTAATTGATATGTAAATGAGTCTAAGTAAACTAACCAATTTAAAATTAGTAAGTGTTATTGATACTGATAATTCTACATGGCAAAAGCTAGTACCAGAGTTAGGATATAGTGTGAAAATTTTAAGCTTTACTTCTGCCGAAGAAGCACTGCCCTTTGTTTTTGAGAATATTCCAGATGTTATACTATTTGAATATAACCTACCTGGAATGACAGGAATTGATTTCTTTGAAGCGATACGTAAGAAAATTACAAGTAAATCAATTCTAATAATGATCAGTTCATTAGATGATGGAAATATGGTATTAAAATTTATCCAAAGGGGAATCAGAAACTATGTTATTAAGGATGAAACACTTGCCGATTCAGTGAAGGAAATCATAATGGAAGAATTGTAAAGCATTTCATGTGTCCATTTGTAAAAGCGCTCTTGTACCTGGGCTGCCATACAATTGCACAAGTGAATGATTTTAACGGCCGTCTTTATTACAGTTTAAAATATCCTGGGTTAAATATTTATTTGAGTTAAAAAAATTTAATTACTAAACAACAACAAACCCACCTGATGTGTCGTTAATATAAAAGTTTGTCAAATTATTAACAATTAAAAACAAAAAAGTTATGGACTACTCAATTGAGAAACTACAAACTGCGGCCGATTGTAACTCCTTGCAGGCTTTGGTAAACAAAGAAAAATCGGATTTACAGTACAAAAAACTAACGCTTCAGCGAAGCCATGCCAACTACCTGGAGCGATCTACCAAGATTACGAGCGACTTGGCGCTTACCAAAACCGAGATTAGTGCCCTTACCACTATTTTGGCAACGTTGCCCGAAGGCGATGCGAAAGATGATGCCAGTGTAAAGAAAACAAAAGCAGAGTACCACCTTTTTACGCTAAACGAGCAAAGCGACCAATACGGGGTTGTACCCCTGTTGGAGAAAGAGATGGAAATTACCCTTATAGAAAAGCAACTGGATGAGATGGACGTGTTCTACCAGGCTGTTGAGGTCAAGAAAAATACGTTAGCGGGTTAGGCCATTAGCTTTTTTTAATCTCTCTGGTGTATGCCGAGAGATTTTTTTGGCGAATAGTGTGGCAAACTTTTTCGTAGATTTGAAAATGCCACAAAGTTGTGGCAAATTTTCTGATAGATTTTTTTTTGCCACAGAGTTGTGGCAATTTTTTCTGTTGATTTCTTTTTGCCACAAACTATGGCAACCAAAACACTTCTTTACACTACTCGGCTACGTGTAGGGTGGAACCAAGCCACCTTAGCCAACTATCTTGGTATTACCCGTACGTTGCTCTCCATGGCCGAGGTGGGTGAGCGCGATTTGCCCATGACTGCCTACCTGCGCCTGCTTAAATTGATTCAATTGCTGCCAACAACCCATGAAGAGGAGCCGTTGTTTGCCGCTGTTAAAAAAGCCCCTTACATCAGTCGAATAGTCAACGAAATAAGAAAGAAAACGTGGGAATTGACCCGTCTGCAAATAAAGGTGGCACAGGCAAAAGAGCATTTACTGCTATTGGCAACGCAAAAAAAACTTCATGAACAGGTAATGGGGGCGCCCGATTTTAATCTGTTAGAAAGCCGTGAGAAAGATTTTTGGCTGCAGCGGCAAGCTGAAGTAGGGCAGGAACGTGTAGCGGATGTCTATTTCGATTGGTTGAGGGCAAATTGGACCTTGGAGCTACTGACCATCGAATTGCAATTTTTGCAAAAGCATGTTGCCTTAGATAGTGGCGAGGTGGGTTAATGTAGGTTTATCGATTAATCAACCTCCTTATTTAAGATTTTTGGTTCAGCACAAACTATGTAACAGTTTCATCCTATTTAATACGTTAGCCTCTATTTTGCTGTAGATACTTTCAAGACACTGCTTTTGGTATAAAAAATACCCGATTTTGTTTTAAAAGTACCAAATCAGAAAAACCGAAAAGCCGAAATTTGTTGCGATTGAGAGGAAGCAGATGGCCGGGTTTTCCAGTTCACAACCTCAGTGAATTTAATAGTACAGTTAGGACAGTTTGAAAATCGCCCATTTAGTATAGAGCTTCATGTCAATCTTGTAATTAAAAAATAGTTAGATGAATTCAAAATCAGTTTTCAAATTGGCACTCCTTCATCTTATCTATCTGTTAATGAAGGTAGATAATGAAATTGACTTTAGAGAGGTTAAGTATTTAGAAAGAATTTTACAAGAAGAAGACATTTCAGATGAGTTATTAACGGATTTCAAAGCGCAATTAAGCAAGCTTAATGAGCAGGAAATTTTCAATCGAGGAATAAAGCTAATTGGTTTATGCACCGAAGGAGAGCGAATTAGGATTTATTCGATTCTGTATAAAAATATGGCAGCCGCAGAAGGGAAGTTCCATGAAAGCGAACTCCGATTCTTAACTAATGTAGTATGTTTTCGAGCATTGAACTAAGCGCATTTGACTTGCTAAGAGACAATGAAATTTCTTGAATCAAAAAGTTCCCGAACACATTTAAACAATAACATTAAATGTTGTTCTTATACAATATACTTGACACCGCTGATCATTATTTCATTCCTAGTTCACCCTTCTTATACAAGAAAAAATGATGAGGTTATTGAAATCGGAAAAAGAAAATCTTATGAGATGACAGGGGATACACTAGTTCTTGATAATTTAATCTTATTAGATTCTTCCAAACTAGTTTTAACACGACCTAAAAGCTTCATAAAAGTAAACAAGTTAATAGTGTATACGGATGCAATAATTGACGGATCTGGAAAAACAGGCGAAAATGGCAGAAACGGCCGACCTTCTTCAAAACGCGGACTTTGTCAATCAGGTAAAATTGGAGAAAAAGGATCAAATGGTGCCGATGGCTCTAATGGCAAAGAATTAATCTTAGTAGTTGGGAACTTCGAAATTAAGAAAACACTCATGATAAATCTTGCTGGTGGAGACGGAGGTGATGGGGGTAACGGTGGAAGAGGGGGTGACGCGGGGATTACTACGCCTTACTGCATCACAAATGGAGGGAATGGAGGAAATGGAGGGAATGGTGCAAATGGTGGGCGCGGAGGGCAATTGCTACTCAAGGTAATGACGCAAGTAAATAAAGATTTGATTTATGAAAAAATACGTCTTGTTAATAGAGGTGGCTATAAAGGTATAGGGGGTGTGGGTGGTGAGGGTGGATATTGGGGCGAGGGGCGCAATGAAAAGAAATCGGTATCAGGAAACAAAGGTGGCGAAGGTAGTAACGGATTAACAGGGCGAGAGGGGAAACTATTTTTCTATAAGTCCATTGAGGTATTGGATGATAAGCCATAATAGATTGTGTGTTTTTTGAATGTAAGCAGGTTACTTCTGCGTTTGAAGAATTATCGATTAATCAACCTCCTTATTTAAGATTTTTGGTTCAGCACAAACTATGTAACAGTTTCATCCTATTTAATACGTTAGCCTCTATTTTGCTGTAGATATATTCAAGACACTTAAGTAAGCTTTTGGTATAAAAAATACCCGAATTTGTTTTAAAAGTACCAAATCAGAAAATAAGAAAGGCAGAAATTTGTTGTGATAGTGAGGAAGCAGATGGCCGAGTTTTCCAGTTCACAACCTCAGTGAATTTAATAGTACAGTTAGTACCGTTTGAAAATCGCCCATTTAGTATAGAGCCTCACGTCAAGCTTTTTTCCAAAAAAATAATTAGATGAATTCAAAATCAGTTTTCAAATTGGCACTTCTTCATCTTATCTATCTGTTAATGAAGGTAGATAATGAAATTGACTTTAGAGAGGTTAAGTATTTAGAAAGAATTTTACAAGAAGAAGACATTTCAGATGAATTATTAACGGATTTCAAAGTGCAATTAAGCAAGCTTAATGATCAAGAAATTTTCAATCGAGGAGTAAAGCTAGTAGGTTTATGCACCGAAGGAGAGCGAATTAGGGTTTTTTCTATTCTACATACAATGGCAGCCGCAGATGGAAAATTCCATGAAAGCGAACTCCGGTTCTTAACTCAAATAGGCATGTTTTCAAGTAATGAAATATGCATAGTTTGAGTTAAAATAGACACCGCGAACTAAACGGGAAATGAAATGTTTAGAGTAATTGTCTTCTTGCCAATAGGCCTCGAACCATCAACACAAGTTCTATCTATAAAGTTTGAAACACATAACCTTATCAAAAAGCTATAGCTTTTTAATTGACGAATGAAAGTCAATTGAGCCGGTGACCCAGGCAATAATTGGCCGATCAAGGTGCGTTTTATCAAATCAAAACTTAAATTGCAATTTTATACATCAATACAGTATAAATTATGATTTATTTTTTCAAGCGATTCAGGGTCATATTTTTATTCGTACCAGCTTTGCTGATTTTTTATTATCTGTGGAACTATAGACCACGCAGGAACGACAGCTACGATCTGTATTTAAAAATAAAAACTTTTGATATTCAACCTCAAGCGGCCAAAAACTCTATATCTGAGGCAAGGACTACCGAGGACAGTCTATTTTGGTTGGATACTTATATCACTAGCCAATCGAGGATAAGATCTGAAATATGTCTTCCTGAAATTTTGGAAGAACTAAAGTTAGCAACTAAAATTAACAATCTATATTATACAGTCGAAGCGCTTCGGTATTTAAGTTCTTTTCCTGAGTATAAAGAGGAAACAAGTTTAAAAAGGTTTAAAGGGATTGCCGAGACTTCAGCAGACCCCTTTGTAAAAGCACTCTGTTATTCGGCCATTTCCCAGCGTATGTTTAGAAATGGAAATAAAGTCGATCAAGTTTACTGGTTGATGAAGACAATGGAAACCTTAAAAAGGGATGCCCCTTATGCTGAATTAATGATTCTTAATACTCAGCTAAGGTTAAATAGGATTTTGGTTAAAATAAATGCGCATGATCAAGTGAAGAGAAATTTTTTTGACCAAGAAAAATGGCCACATCTAGTCAAAACTAATGACGTAACTATGTTGGATTATTTTATTGCCGTTGGCAAATACGACTCTGCAAGAACGTTATTGTCTAACTATACAACCAACTCTTACGATGCTAAACTCTGGACTGATTACTATACAAAAGTAGGAAAAATGGATAGTCTCGAAATATATCTTGAAAAAGAGATTAATCGTTGGAATCCGGAAGTTAATTATGTTGGAGTTCCACTTCGTGAATTGGCAAGAATTAAAATTGCCAACGGTGAACTTGAGCCTGCCAAAAGGATAGTTAACAGGTTAATTAGTGAGGCTGATGAAAAATGGCACTATCGAGATAAGGCAATTGGTTTGAATCTATTAGCCCAAATTTTTTTGGAACAACATAAATATGATAGCTCCCGAATTGTATTAGATCGAGCAAAAAAACTGACGTTAGAAAAAGACTTTTTTGATATTCTTGCAACAGCCTATCAAATCGAAAGTAAGTTTTTTAAACAAATAGGCGAGCATACACATGAATTAGAGTCATCCATCAAGTATCTACTTTACCGAAAAAAAGCAGATTCACTGTCAAACCCCCTCGGCATTCAGGAATTAGTTCTTAAAGATAACTATAACAAACAGAGTGAAATTCTCAGCTTATTAACTAAGCAAAAGCGCGATGAGCGAATTGTATTAGTCACTATTGCTATTCTAGCATTGATTATCACAACTTCTTTTTACGCGAATAAAGTACTGCTTAAGCGTCAAAGAGAACTTAATGAAAAATTGATGCAGACCGATACACTCAAGTCGAGATTCTTTGCCTATATCTCACATGAATTTCGAACGCCAATCACATTGTTGCTTTCGCCACTTGAGGAGCAAGTGAAGAAAGCCAAGCCAGAGCAAATGGAGGTTTTTGCCCTCATGCAACGCAACGCCAATCGCCTCTTAGAACTTGTTAATCAGCTTCTAGACCTTTCAAAACTTGATGCAGGAAAAATGAAGCTGCAAATAAAATATCAACGAGTTGATCAAGAAGTTAAAGCGGTGGTGGCAGCTTTTGACTCTTTGGCAGAATACAAGCAAGTGAGTTTTGAAAAAAATATCCTGTTAAATGAAACAGCTATATGGTGCGATATAGACGCCATTGAAAAGATAATAAATAACCTGTTATCTAACGCATTTAAATTCACACCAGAAAAAGGATCAATAAGGCTGGAAATTAAACAATTAGGCGAGAGATTAGTTATTTTAGTCAGTGACTCAGGCAATGGAATTCCTGAATTGAATCGATCTGAGATATTTTCCCCTTTTTACCAGATACTCCAAACAAGAGACTCCCTTCAGCAGGGTACTGGTTTAGGATTGTCTCTTGTTCATGAATTAGTATCGCTTTATCGGGGCAAAATTGATCTTAAAACTGAAGAAAACGTGGGCACACAATTCACTGTCGAGATTCCAACTAACCCAGCGATTTTCTCACCAAGTAATTTGAGTGAATCAAAAACGAAAAAATCGCATACACTTTCTCGTTCGATGGATGACCAGGCAAATGAGGTTATAAGCGAGGAATTTGTTAGTGGAAAGGAAATTGTGCTGATTGTGGAGGATCATGACGATATGAGAAAGTACATGGCTTCAATGTTGTCTGTGGAATACGATGTATTGTTGGCTAAAGATGGTGAAGAAGGAATTGGGCTGGCATTGAAGAACTTACCAAATTTAATACTGAGCGACTTAATGATGCCAAAAATAGATGGAATTCAGCTTACGCGGCAAATAAAGGAAGATGAACGAACCAGTCATATTCCCGTGATATTGTTGACTGCGAAGAACGAATTAAAGTCGAAACTTGATGGTTTAAATTCAGGCGCTGATGATTACCTAGCTAAGCCTTTTTCTAATGAAGAGTTAAAAGTAAGGATTAGAAATTTGATTCACCAGCGCAAAAAATTAGCTACGAAATTTAACGAAAGGATATTAGTGTTGCCAACGCAGGGTGAAGAACTATCGTTGGATGAAAAGTTTCTAATTAGATTGCGTAAAGTGGTTGAAAGCAATATGGTGGAAGTATCATTTGGCGTTGAAAAAATGGCGGAAGAAATGGGATTAAGTAGAACTCACCTAAATAGAAAAATGAAAGCTTTAACCAACTTATCTCCTAATGAATTTATACGCGATTTGCGCTTAACCAAGGCTGCACAGATGATCAGCCAAAAAACAGATACCATCTCTCAGATAGCCTATTCAGTTGGGTTTAACGATCAATCTTATTTCACTAAATGCTTTAAAAATAAATTTAACAAATCACCAAGTGAATATGGGAAAGTTTAAGCTTTGTAAAAGAGATTGATCTGATTATAATATTCTAATAGTCAATAGGTTCTATTAAAAGTTAGTAATTATGTTGAGACAAAATAGTAAAATGCGAGCTTTTTCTCTAAATAGGAATTTGTTCTATTTTGTTTTCAATAAAAAAATGCATGAGTCAATATTTCTCGAAAGGACTTTGGCTAACAGTTTTATCAACTACTGTTCTCGCGCTACTTTATTATTTAAATAGCTTTGAAAGCCCCAAGAGCGACAGCTACGATCTGTATTTAAAAATAAGAACTTCTAAGCTTCAGCCTCAAACTGCTAAAAACGCAATATCAAAGGCAACAACTATTGAGGATAGCCTCCTTTGGTTGGATACTTACATATATGTTCAATCTAAGATAAGGTCTGAGATCTGTTTGCCAGAAATCTTGGAAGAACTAAAATTAGCGACCAAAATCAAAAATGAATTTTATATAGTTGAAGCACTTACGAAGTTGATGTATTTTCCAGATGATAAAAAACAAGCGTATTTAAAAGAACTTGAAAGAATTTCCGAAACTTCAAAAGACCCGATAGTAAAAGCACTCTGTTACACGGCCCTTTCCGAGGTTATGTATATCCGCGAAAATACAATCGGCCAAGTCTATTCATTAATGAGAATAATGGAAATCTTAACCAAGGATGCCCCATATGCTGAATTAATGATAGCAAATACCCAATCAAGGTTAAATAATACTTTGGTTGAAAAGAAGGTTTATGATCAGGTGAAGGTAAATTTTTTTGACTATAAGAAGTGGCCTAACCTAATTGTAAGCCATGAAGCAACCATGGTGGATTATTATATTGCTACAGGCAAATATGACAGCGCGAGACCACTGTTGGTAAAATTTACCTCCAGCCCTTACCATGCAAAACATTGGGCTGACTACTATACAAAGCTGGGGAAGATGGATAGTCTTAAAATTTATCTGGAAAAAGAAATAAATCGTTGGGATTCTGAAATTCATTATGTAGGGGTTCCGCTTCGCGAGTTGGCTAAAATTAAAGTATCTGAAGGTGAACTTCAAACTGCCAAAATTCTACTTGATAAGCTGATAAAGGAAGCCGATGAAAAAATTGAGTATCTAGATGAGGCAATAGGCTTGAATCTTATGGCTGAAACATTTTTAGAGCAGCACAATTATGATAGCACATTAATTATGTTGGCGCGAAATAAAAAATTTGCTGAGACAAATGGGTTCTTTGAAATATTAGCAAGGACATATCAAATTGAAAGTAGGTATTACAAATTGTTGGGTGAGCGTTCAAAGGAATTAGAGTCAACCATAAAATATGTAGACTATAAGAAGAAAGCAGATTCACTAACAAACCCGTTAGGTATGCAGGAATTATTGCTTAAAGAGAATTATATCAAGCAAAACGAGATTCTTAATTTGTTAAACAAAGAAAAGCGCAATGAAAGAGTTGTGCTTCTTGTCGTTTCATTGCTTGCCATCGTTCTTACCACTTCTTTATATCTTAACATTAAGCAAAGAGCATCGAAAATTAAAAAAATAGATGAATTCAATAGAAAGTTATTAGAAATGAATGCCGAGCTAGACACTAAGGTTAGGTTGCGCACCATTGAACTTGAAAATAAAAATCAACAGCTAATAAACTTTGCATTTGTCAATGCTCATAAGCTGAGAGCACCCGTGGCAACAATTCTTGGGCTGATGAACCTTTATAAAAATAATCAATTGACGGTTCAGGAAAAAGAGGGTTTTGTAGATACCATTAATGAATTAGCGCAGAAATTGGACTCTGAAATAAGGACTACTCAACGAGCCTTAGAATAAGTTGCGGAAACTTGAGTTCGATGCAACCTGGCTATTACTTATCGGCACGCTGTTAGTTAAGGCATCCCGATTTCCTATGGTGAACCTAGATTTTTGACTGTCGATATATTCTCGTAACGACAATTCGGAAATTGAAATACCTTCTAAATTCCGAAAAGTGCAAGGCAATTCGCCCCAGACTAGTGACTAAAGTTCAAATTCCGCTATTCTAAATCTTATCACTCCAAAGGTCTACAATAAGTAATTTCTACGGAATATTTTCACCTCCAAAGCTGATTTTAAGTTATGTGAGTTGAAAAATACCTGATTTTGGTTTATAAGTTTTATTCAGCGAGCTTATAAATCAGTGACTTTTGCTGAAAAACATAATTTGACAACTATGTCATACGAAATAAGCAGTTGTTTCGCAGCCATTGCCAATCTGGGTTTAGCGAAAAGGAACCTTTTTTCACTTCAACAAAAGAAAATTTGAAAGGTGAGAAAAGTTATCAATTCGTTAGTTTCATCTTCTTTAATGCACCTAATATTAACCAAGGCCACAGATAATATCTATGGCGAAATTCACTTTTTAAAAAACAAGTTTCTCCTTGTGATTTTTGCATTAGTAAGCTTTAGTACTCTACTTCCTGCTCAGAAATTTACCCTCAACGGTTATGTAAAAGATAAAGAATTGAGTGAAAGCCTTATCGGTGCTGATATCTTTCAACCTAAAACGCCCGCGGGTTTTATAGCCTTACACTACCGACCGAGTCAATAACATTTTTATGTGCAATATTGTGAGACAAGCCAGACAACTTTTATTAATTATACTTCTTGGGCAATTTGTATTGTCATGTAGCCTTGATACTGGGACAAGAACGAAAATGGAACATATGAAAATTGACGAAAAAGTGATCGAAGCACGAGACCCGATGAAAGTAATCCAGCCTTTGTGGTTGTCAGTAAGCATTGAAGACTCGAAGGACGAATATGAAAAGAACCTGCAACCATTCTCTTCTCATCAACGAGCAGTATTTGCGATGATGTGGTACATTTACGAAGTTGACAATGGTGGACATTCTCAATTCTATTCCAATTCAACAGGCATCGTTTGGGAAGATGCGATGAACGGCTTTGAACTGATTGGACTAATTGAAGGAAAAGAAATTATTGAAGAATCTGCTAAACGGTTTGAGACAAGACCGAGCTTTGATCGAACAGAAAGAAGGATAGCGTTGGATAAATTGGACAAGAATTTTGACGACCTTGATTCTCGATTTTACAAGCTAGACCGCGCGGTAAATATTACTGAGAGGATCGCGGACTACATTCTAAAAAATAAAGCGGGTTTCTATTTTGAAGGACACGTTGAAGTGCCTGTAGAATAAAAACTGCACACACCACTGTGCATATGCAATAACGGGGTGACGTGTTGGCAGTTCGGTTTGTTTTCTAAATCTAGTTGTGCTTGTGGGAAAAGGCGCAGTTTCAAAATCCCGCTACTGACACAAGCACAAATCGTTAGGCGAAATGCCTGACGGACTATCGAATTTAATTTTGGACATATTTAAACGATTTAACTTTAATCAACTAAGCAATTAAAATTATGCAAGTAGGAGATATGAACTTAGTTAACGCAATTGTAAACCTTGAAGAGAGCTGCGAAAGCACCAAGCCTAGAAGTTTTAGACTTTAAACCAAAAATTGTTATAAGGCTATCTTTTTAAAAATACTTAAACGTTTTGCTCCATTTAATACCAGAATACCAGTTAGTAAATAATTACTTTTTAGATAAATAGTAGACATTATCAATTATGAGGATTGTTCTTCTCTTCATTTTTTATCTGAGTTTTAATACCATCATTTTTTCTCAGAAATTTACCATTAGCGGTTATGTAAAAGATAACGAGTCGAGTGAAAGCCTTATTGGTGCTTCTATCTTTCAACCTAAAAACTCTTTGGGTACCACTGCGAATGCCCATGGGTTTTATAGCCTTACACTACCAAGCGATTCAATAACCTTAGTGTATAGCTATGTTGGCTACCAGCCTATTTTGGTAAAATTTAAACTGGTAAACGACACTGTTATCAACGCGACCATGTCGTCTGCGGTAACACTCAACGAAATAGTGGTAACCTCGACTAAAGCAGAAGAAATCCATGAAAGCACTAAAATGAGCAGTTTTAGTGTGCCTATTGAGCAAATAAAAGCACTACCTGCATTTATGGGGGAGGTTGACATTTTTAAAATTTTGCAGTTAATGCCGGGTGTTCAATCGGGTAACGAGGGCAGTACAGGTCTGTATGTAAGAGGAGGTGGAGCAGACCAGAATTTAATTTTACTTGATGATGTGCCCATTTATAACGCATCGCATTTGTTTGGTTTTTTCTCTGTATTTAATGCCGATGCCATCAATCATGTGGAATTGGTAAAGGGTGGATTTCCTGCGCGCTATGGTGGCCGCCTTTCCTCGGTTATCGATATCAATATGAAAGATGGCGACATGAAAAAAATAAAAGGCGAAGGCTCTATCGGTATCATAGCCGCCAAGGCCACCGTAGAAGGGCCGATTTTAAAGGACAAAACTTCATTTATTTTCTCAGCTAGACGTACTTATATTGATTTATTAGCTCAACCTTTTATTCAAAGCCAAAACTCTTTTGGGTATTATTTCTACGATTTGAATTTGAAATTCAATCATATTATAAACCCAAACAATAGACTTTATTTAAGCACCTACCTAGGCGATGACAAGGCCTACGCCCAATCAAAAAGTAGTTATGGTAGTGGGTCAATTCAATATGATGAGAAAGACGCCTTTGGTTTAAAATGGGGCAACATAATAACTGCCATGCGATGGAATCATGTGTTTCACCCGAAGCTTTTCGGCAATTTTAGTGCAACATACAGCAGGTACTTGTTCGATATATCTCAAAACTTTCAGCAAACTCAAACGCAAGCAAATTTACCTACCAAAAATTTATACTATCAAAACCAATACTTTTCTGGTATCAGGGATGTTGCCACTAAGGTTGACCTTGAGTATTTCCCCACACCCAACCACCTTGTTCGTTTTGGTTTACAGGGCATAGCGCATCGCTTTTCGCCTGGTGTTTTGACAATTGCTTCGTCTGAGCGAATTGATTCTGTGGCAGGGGCCGCAATTACAAATGCATTTGAAATATCCGCCTACGCGGAGGATGATTGGAAAATAAGTAATCGACTAAAAGCAAATTTTGGGTTGCATGCCTCTTCATTTTCCGTTGAAGGCCAACATTATAACTCACTTCAGCCACGACTTTCAACCAGGCTTTTGCTTGCCAATGACTTTGCTATAAAAGCTTCTTTCGCCACCATGACTCAGTTTATCCACCTGCTGACAAATGCGGGGCTTGGCCTTCCCACCGATTTATGGGTGCCAAGCACGGCCAAAGTAAAACCTCAACAAGCTAATCAATGGGCCTTTGGGTTAGCTAAAACCTATAAGTCTGAATATGAGTTTAGTGCCGAAGTTTATTATAAAACAATGAATAATCTGATAGAGTATAAGAATGGGGCTAGTTACTTAAGTACCGATGAAAATTGGCAAGATAAAGTAGTTGTGAATGGGCAGGGCAAAAGTTATGGCTTGGAATTGCTGTTGCAAAAGAAAACGGGTGTTGTTACAGGATGGCTTGGTTACACTCTTTCTAAGTCGCTAAGGCAATTTGATGAGTTGAATTTTGGCAAAGAATTTCCCTACAAGTATGATAGACGGCACGATGTAAGCATTGCACTTACTCGAAAATTAAAAAAACGAATGGATTTTTCGATGGCATGGGTCTTTGGCACAGGTAATGCCATTACGTTACCTGTGGAAAACTATGAAGGGGCATCTAACGCAATTGGCAGTTTAGGTCGGGGAAACTATTATCAAGACGTTACCTTCTATGGTGATCGTAACTCCTATCGGATGAATAGTTACCATAGGCTCGACTTAAGTTTCAGTTGGTGGAAAGACAAGAAATGGGGACAGCGCAAATGGACTATTAGCATATACAATGCATACAGCCAAAAAAACCCATTTTATATGGACATATCTAGGGACAATTCTGGCAATAAAAAATTTATTCAATTTTCACTTTTTCCAATTTTACCGTCCATTAGTTACAGCTTTAAATTTTGAGTTATGAATAGAGGATGGATCATTTTACTGATACTTGTTAACTTATCGTGTGAGTCAATCGTAGCCGTTGATTTGAAAGAACCCGATCCGCAACTTGTTGTCAATTCTTTATTCTCTCCCGACAGTGTTTGGCAAGTGAGAGTAACCAAGAGCCGATTTATTCTAACTAATCAATATAATTTCGATGAGGTAGAGCAAGCAAGTGTTACCATTAGAGACTCGAAGAATAGCATTATTGAAACCCTTCTACCAGTTTACGATCAGTTCAACAGGCGTTTTTACAAAGGAAAGTCCAAGCCAGATGTGGGCAAGGAATATTCCATTAGAGTGGAAACTGTAAAACAAAAAAATATAAGCGCAACAAGCAAAATTCCTGTGGTTACGCCAATCTCTAGCTCCAAGATAATCCCTTTGGAAAACAATAAAGTTCAAGTAAGTGTTTCGTTCACGGACAATGCAAAGGAAAAGAACTTTTACCTTTTAAAAGTTTTAAACAGCAACGGGGATGATCTTTTTGTTGAGGCCGTTGATCCGACATACAATAACAAAACGCATGAGATTCCGGGTATACTTTTCAATGATAATTTGTTTAATGGAAGAACAATTGATTTTCGTTTGACTGCCGATTCCCCACCTATTGAAAAAATTATTTTAGTAAGCGTCAGCGAAGAGTATTATCAATACTTCACCACTAAAAATCTGCAGCAAGAAACTCGCGATGACCCTTTTGCTCAACCCGTTCAATTATTTAATAACATTGAAAATGGACTCGGCATTTTTGCAGGGTATAACTCCTTTGTGTTGACTCTATAATTGATTTGTAAAAAAAAGTAATTCAAAACTAAAGGCCAGAGCCCATGTCACCGCCCATACTTCATGGAAGATTGAAACCAAAAACAGAGAAAGTGGTCTTCTAATGCCTAAAGACGGAGGCAATCTCATTATTGTCTATTAAAAATACCTGATTTTGGTTTAAAAATACCAGTCAAATAAAATTCCTAACTCGAAATTTGAACTCGCAACGAAGTTTTTTTTGAGATAACAGTGAGAAAGGTATTTAGCGAAATTTATCTGTGGACTTAGTTTATTGAGAAAAACAAACTTGGCTAATGAAAGTTGTGTACGCTATTTTCGTTGTTTACCGCTAATTGTGGTTTTTTTTATACCCTATACCGAAGGCTTGTATTTTTTGTTGACACGTGCTTTCATCTTTTTTTGACAGAAAGTTTTTAATTTCTTTGATTTTCATAGCATTGGCATCGGCTACCAAGTTTTCTACCATTATCACTTTGTTAGTAGTACTTAGTCTTGGATCGGTTAGAAAAGCAATTGTGGATTATTTTTCTTTGATTGAAATCACCAAACGGATCGGAATCTTAAATTTTAATTCAGTACAAAATAGTTGACTACTTGCCTTTTTACTTATGAAGCCCAAATTCCCGCTCCGATATTTTGTCCTTTCAGCAATTGCGTTGCTATTCGCTATTGTGCTTTACTTCAGTTGGATCAAACTAAGTAGTACTACAGACTGCTATCCGGAATATGAACGATACAGAACTACCGGGCTAAGTGCGGATAGCGCCAAGATTTATTTAGCAAAAGCAAAAACGCCAGAGGATAGTTTGTTCTATTTGGGGGTTTACATATTTTTGCAATCGTACAAAAGGGCAGACGTTTCTTTACCCGAAATAAAACAAATCTTACGGTTGACGCAGAAACATCCGTGCGAGCTGTGTACCGCACAAGCATTCGAATACCTAAGCGCTTTTCCCTTGGAGGAAGGTGGGGCAGAAGTGGCAGAAAGAAGATTTGATTCGCTCGCTCGCGTTTCTAAAGACTCTGTCATTAAAGCATACCATTATTTTTTTCTTACCAAATTGGCACTCTCAAAAAAACACAGAGTAAAGCAAATGCAACTGTTATTGAAATGCAACGAGTTGTTAGACAAAGAAGCACCGCATGCACGTCTTTTAATTGCACAAGTAAAAATCAGGCTAAATAGAATGTTTATAGAAGATAAGGCTCAGGAACTATTAAAAGAAACTATGTCCTTACGACCTAATCAATCGTGGCCAGGTTTTATTGTACACAATATTCAGCTTCAACGCTTTAATTATTTCATGTTGATTGGTAAGTATGATTCGGCACGAGCCTTGTTATCCGGATTTACAAGCTCACCCTACCAGGCGAGGCAGTGGAGCGTATATTATCATAAACTAAAATACTTGGACAGTCTAAAAGTGTACCTTAAAAGAGATTTGACAAGGTGGAGTAAAACCGAATACTCTATTGTAAGGCCACTAACCGAGTTAGCTGAATTGTATCTGGAAGAAGGTAATTTGGACTCAGCTAAGGTAATGGCAAAAAAAACATTAGCGGAAGCAATTGAAAAAGCAGAAAAAAACTATACAGCGCCTGGATTATCTCTACTCATAAAGACGTTACTGAAGCAACATCAATACGATAGCGCTTTGGTAGTCATTGATCAGTTTGAACAATTTGCAAAGAAAAATAATTTTTTACACGAGCTCGTTTCCGTCTACCACTTGCGCAGTGATTATTATGAAAAGATTAACCGTCCTGATCTAGCCTTACAAGCCATCAACACATCGTATGCCTACCAAAAGAAGTACGATTCCTTGGCGGGCCACAGCGAGGTGCAGCGCCTTTTTTTTGAGAAATATGCCGACAAACAGAAAGAAATCGTTTCGATATTGTCAAATCAGAAAAGATCCGAGCGCATCTTGTTTACGATCGCCTTTATCCTTTCGCTTTTTTCCATCATTTCACTGGTGTTTAACATCAAACAGCGCATTTCCCAAACAATTCAAGTCAGGAGCTTTAATCAGCAATTGATTGAGTTAAACGGCAGTTTGGAAATACGTGTGGCTGAGCGCACAAAAGAGCTGGAGCAGAAAAACCAGCAGTTAACGAATTTCGCTTTTATAAACGCACATAAACTAAGGGCACCAGTAGCAACCCTGTTGGGATTAATCTATTTGTATAAACACAATGGCTTAAATGAAAATGAGCGTGAGGCTTTTCTTAATCAGGTAGATCAACTTACGGAAAGGCTGGATGGTGTAATTCGTGAAATGCAGCGATCATTAGAGTAGCACAGGCTCATGGTTCAATTAGAATTTGGTGTGCTCTGAAACGCAAATCACAATTTCAAACAAGCCGAAATTTAAATTGAGCAAGCCACCCAATCGCTGATACACACACCGCTGATCCACGGAAGCACTTAGGCTAATGATAACAAATCGAAGCTTTATGAAATAGATTCGATCAGGGAGAACTCCTTTATCGCTTACTTCATCATTTCGCATCGTGTTTCCTCAGCCAAGCTGGCGAATAAAATAATTGTTCTACACGATGGTGCAATGGTAGAAGAGGGCACACACGAAAGTCTGATTGAAAAAGGAGGTGCTTATCGCGAATTATATGACAAGCAAATGCAAGCGGAGGAGATCGGGGAATAGAAATTCAGCAGAATCACTGTTGACTATTTCTAGCCAACAGTGAATATTAGTTAAAACCTCACCCTCAATGTTCCAAAAACATTTCTTCCTGGGGCATTGATTCCCGATGCAAACGTTCGGTATTGAAGGTCAGTTAAATTATCAATACCAGTTTGGATCAACCACGTCTTGTTAACTTCATACGAAGCTCTAACTCCAATAGTCAACCAGTCAGGCATTCCATCTGGCGGTGCATATTGCAAGTTGTCTTCTCCGCTAGCGCTGTAATCATCTAATTTTTTTCGAGCACTGAAATTGGTGAATGCCTCTGCACGCAACGCTTTGTGGGCATAAACTATACCCACTCTACCAAAAGCGGGTGCAATATGATCGAGTGGCGTATCGCTGCTTCCCTCGTTAACAACTCTGCCGTAGGTATAATTATAAGAACCGGCAATCGAGAGGGCATCTGTTAGCTCAACATTTGCGCTCAGGTTGTAACCATATAAATAGGCCTCCGCAGCGTTTTGACTGCTAAAGACGTTCGCAGGAAAGCCATTATACTGCACAGTTGGCAGCCCATTAAACGTGGCCGCTTTTACTATGATGGCATCTCTAAATTTCGTGTAAAAGCCAACCACCTCAATTCGTGTTTTTGAGCCAAAAAATCGTGCGGCACTCAAATCGAAATTAATTGTTTTTTCTGGCCCTAAATCGGAATTGGGAATCACTAACGATCCTGCTGATGTTGCAGTGCCCACTTTGGTATCAAAAATTTTGGTTAGGTCATCAAAGTTTGGCACCCTAAATCCAGTACTGGCCATAAGTGAAAATTTCCAAGAAGTTGGAGTGTAGATAAGCCCTGCGTTTCCACTGGCATAGGCGTTTTGTTGAGTAATATCCTTAAACGGAAATGCAAAAAATTGCTGACTTATAAAGCTGGAATACAGACTGCTAATCCCAATTCTAAGTCCATCGTTGAGGTACAGATTTTTTGTCAATTCTTTGGTATGGCTAATGTAAAAGGCATAAAGACCCATCGTGTTGCTTCCATCAGGATAGCGTGTATTAACGGACGTTATTGCTTGGGTAAGTATATTGGTGCGCAAGGCGGTAGAATTTAGTACGTTATACTGGCCATCAAAACCATACCGTATTTTGTTTCCCTTGTAATCTTTGCTCAAATCTATGTTCAATCCATACACGCTTATTTTCTCGACTCGGCTGTCTCTATTGTTGCTATTGAAGTTTCTATTAATTCTACTTTCTTCAATATCTTGATAGCTAAGCGTTGCTGTTACCGCATCGGCCCACTTACCTAGGTTGCTAACCTTAACAACATAGCTGCTGAAGAAGCGCTTTTCAGGCCCATAGTTCCATTCAGCTGAATTTAAACCAACTTTATTGGCGCCAGCATCGGTGAGCCGGTCATACCGCGGCACATTGGTAGTATTGGAGTATTGAAAATTAAGCGTGTGATTTACCCGGTCGCTTGCCTTGTAATGGAATTTTTGAAGGATGTCCCATTGTTTGTAGCCACTGAACTTTTGAACAAACGGATCAGGGTTATCTACCAGAATATCGGTTAGTCCGTCAGCGGAACGTTGAGCATATTGCGTCCGCAAGCCAAAGGGCTTATCCAAGCTGGGATTGTTTTTTTCGCCCATCCGTAAATCGCGAAAATCACTTAAGGTGAAAGAGGTGAAAGAACCGAAGTGTTCATCTGCGAGATTGACATCGAAATGAAATGTTTTTTCATTGTTTACTGAACCTAGCCGCAGAAAACCCTCGCCCGATTTTTTGAACTCCCCGGCCTTTGCCAACAGCGGTTGCCTAGTGTAAAAATGGATAACGCCTCCTAACGCATCGCTCCCATAAACCGTTGAAGACGGGCCAAAAAGTATTTCTGCACGGTCAAGGTTATTGTTATCCACGCGAAGTGCATTCTGCAAATGGCCGGCCCTAAAGATGGCGTTATTCATACGGACCCCATCTACCACCAACAATACCCTGCTGGCCTCAAAGCCCCTCAAGATGGGGCTGCCGCCACCTTGTTGGCTTCTTTGCATAGCTACTGCACCAGTGTTTTGAAGTAAGTCGGCAGTGGTTTGAGCATTATATGATTTTATAACAGAAGGTTTTATAACCACCAATTGTTGAGCAATCTCTTTGCGCTGTTCAGGCGTTTTATTTGCCGATACAACAACTTCATTAAGGTAAGAGGTTGCGATAGTATCTGGTTTGGGTATGTCTTGTGCTTGTGCGCTGAGCAATGCCAAGCACATAAAAATTGTACCAATAATTTTCATAAAAAATTAGTTAAAAATCAAATTTCTCCGCCCATAGCGGAGTGAAAAAGTTTACAAGAGAATAGAGATAAACGATTTCAGATTTTAGGCGGAGGGGTAGGTATGCAGCACTCGAAAGAGTTAAGAAATGCTAGATAACCTGTTTTAGCCGAGGCTGCTTTGAAGCCATTGTTGGTAAAAGTATACTCAAGAAATGGATGAAAGAACTGAGGTTGAATGTTAAAATTAGTCGTACCGCCTTCCATTTCTTTCTTTACTGATTTGAGAAAGGAAATAAGAATTTCTTCTAATCCGTCATTTTCGCAGTAAACCCAAAAGCCGTCTTTAGCTTGTTCAATTCTGTTCACATCATACATCTCTCCTTTCCATTCGAATTCCTTGCCCTTTTCTATCCACGAAAGTGATTGAAAATCGTGCTTGGTAAAGAATATTTTTTCAGACTCCGCCTCGTCTTGAGCTTGAACTTGTTGTTGAAAAACTGTTTTATGGTAAGATTGAAAACAGGTAGTAAATACGCTAAACGTACCCGTTAAGTAGATTAGTAGGCTGCCGACTAGGAGTAATGAGCGTTTCAAGCGAGCAATATAATCAACCTAAAGGAAAACCATCATGAGAAATTTTTCAGGGTATAAATTGCCCTCGCGGCTAAAAATTATATCTCAACCCGACCCCACCCTGAAAGCGTTGGTAACCCGTATCAATAAGCCCGTCTGTAAAATATTCTACTTCTAAAAATGCCGAGACGGGAAGTGAAAAAGCCGAATACTCAAGCCCGGAAACCACCGACAATCCATACGTGAAACGACTCTGGTCTGTGGTCCCTGTTTTGGTTTGTTGATTTCCTTTCGAATCGATCCCTTCGTAAATATAGCTATATCGTATGTTCGTATTTCTCCATTGCGATCCAACGCCTGCAAACAAATTTAAGCCATTGATTAGTTGAGACAATTCTGCTTGATACAATAGTTTGAACTCAACAAACCAATCAGACAGGGTTTGGTGGCTCAGGTACCTTACGCTTTGATTTCGAGACAGGCTATCGGGCAAATAACTTTTGTTGAATGCCTCTCTGTAATACTTGTTATAAAGGCCGCTGGTAGATTTTCCCAATTCAGTAACGAAAGCCCAATGCCTGGTTTCGTTATACTTGTAAGAGATTGCTACCGGATCGCCAAACTTTATTCCGATTGCACGCTTGTGGAAATCGATTTTAGTGAAAACAGGGCATTTTAAGACAGGGCTATTGTATTGCTGGGGTTGAGGACTTCTCACAATCATTTTACTTGGTTGGGCAACACCAACATAACACAAGCCAACAGAAATTAAGAAAATAAGGCAACGCCACATAAAACAAAGATACGCTTCTTTGGTTGATCTAGTCAACAGTGTGTAACCATTATCATGCGGTTTTAAAAACCTCCTTAAATTGCATTTTATGCAGTTGTGCGTAGTAACCATCTTTTTCAAGAAGCTGCTCATGCGTTCCTGACTCCATAATTTCGCCTTTTTCCAGCACTACTATCTTGGTTGCTTTCTGAATGGTGGAGAGTCGATGCGCTATAACTATAGAAGTTCTGTTTACCATCATTTTTTCTATTGCCTTTTGAATCATCTCTTCTGTTTCGCTGTCTACCGAAGAGGTAGCCTCATCTAATACCAATATTTTGGGATTGTAAACCATGGCTCTAATAAAGGAAAGCAACTGCCGTTGCCCAACCGAAAGAGTAGCACCTCTTTCCATCACATTGTAATCTAGCTTGCCCGGTAGTTTTTCAATAAAATCAAGTGCCCCTACTGAATCGGCCGTGCGCAAAATCATTTCATCGGTTACATCCGGATTCCCCAGCGTAATGTTATAGCGAATGCTATTGGAAAAAAGAAACACATCTTGTAGCACAATGCCAATGTTTTGTCTTAACGAAATCAAATCATAGTCTTTAATTTCGATGTTATCCACTTCGATACTTCCACGGTTGATATCATAGAAGCGATTGAGCAAGTTTATGACGGAAGATTTACCCGCACCCGTGGCACCTACCAAGGCAATTGTTTCGCCCGGATTGATACTTAGATTTATATTTTTCAGAACATACTCATTATCGGTGTAGGCAAACCAAACATTCTTAAAATTGATCGCGCCTGTCATTTCTTTTGGCTTGTATGTTCCGTTTGTCATAACAAACTCTTGATCGTCCAACAGATTGATAATGCGCGATGTGCTTACAATGCCCATTTGTAACGTATTGTAACGGTCGGCAATCATACGAATAGGACGAAAGAACATTTGGATGTACATAATAAAAGCCGTAAGCGTGCCTATGGTTATGCCTGTTGATTCTTCTTGAATGATGCCATTGGCACCATACCAAACCAACAAACCAATACCCATGGCGGAAATAATTTCAGCAATCGGATAATAGATCGAATAGTATAAAACTGATTTTAAATTGGAATCGCGATGCTCTTCGTTTATTTCATTGAACTTATTGAACTCCTTTTTCTCGTTCCCGAAAATCTGCACAATGCTCATTCCGGTAATGTGTTCTTGTACAAATGAATTGAGATTGGCCACCGCGTTGCGCACTTCATTAAAAGCAACTTTTATTTTTTCTTTGAAAACATAAGTTGAAATGAGCATGAGCGGAATAGTAGATAGACTTACCAAAGCCATGCGCCAATCGGTAAAAAACATGAAACCAAGGATGAAAATGATTTGAAGCAGATCGCCCGCCATGGCAGCAAGACCTTCGCTAAATACATCGGCAAGACTCTCTACATCTGAAATCGTTCTTGTTACTAATCTACCGATGGGAGTTTTATCAAAAAAACGAAGCCTGAGGTTTACAATGTGTTGATACAATTGAATGCGCAAGTCGCGAATTACAAATTGGCCAATCCTACCCGAAATATACGTGTGAGAGTATTGCACTGCCGTTTGGATTACTAGCAGCCCAAGAATCAACAACATCATATTAACCATGCCCCAATAATTGCCAACAGCCACATCTTTGTCTAGCGTGCGTTGAATAAGCATGGGGCGCAGCGGGGTGAGAAGGCCCAGCAATAAGGTAAGCACCAACAGCATATTGAAGCGAGCCTGATAGGGCTTAACAAATTGCATGAGCCGTTTCAGCACTTTAAAATCAATAATATTGCCGCTGCTTGTTTTTTCTTTTTCCATTATGTCACTCAAAATCCTCTACTAAAAAGAGGTGGTTTTTAATCAATAAAAATTGTTTCCGGATACTTTACTTCTTTTAAGTACAACCCTTCTGGCGGCACATTCATGCCTGCTCTTTTCCTGTCCTTACTCTCTATAATCCCTTCAAAATCGCGTACCGAAATTTTTCCAGCGCCTACCTCCAGCAGGGTACCTACAATGGCCCTTACCATACCGCGTAAAAATCGATTGGCAGTGATGTCAAAAACGAGCAATCCCGATTTTTGATTCCACTCTGCCAGTTTAATATCGCAAGTAAAGTTATTTACATCGGTTTTCACTTTGCTAAAGCATTCAAAATCGTGGACCCCATGAAGCAGTGTTGCCGCTTGGTTCATCCACATCAAATCTACTTCCTTAAAGAAATAATACGCATATCCCGTAAGGAAAGGATTTTTTACCTGTGTGATTTTATATTCGTAGGATCGCTCAAATGCATCATAGCGGGCGTGGGCTTCGGCTTTAACTCTTTTTATTTGTTGGATGGCGATGTCTTTTGGAAGGAAAGAATTTAACCTTATTAAGAACGAATTTACTTCAAACTTAGATTGTATATCGGCATGGAAAAATTGCTGCGTACAATGAACCCCAGTATCGGTTCTGCCGCTGCCTACAATCGCTATTTCTTCGCGCAACAATTTGGAAAGCGCGTTTTCTACCACCTGCTGCACCCCAATGGCGTTGGCTTGGTTTTGCCAGCCGTGGTAGGAAGTGCCATTGTAGGAGATTTCGAAGAAGTAGCGCATGGGTAAAAACCGAATAGGCCTGCAAAGTTAGTTTTTTGCTCAATAGTGAAAGGGTAATAATTGATAGTAATAGTTTGACATTTTATGGCTACCAAACCCTTTGGTATTGTTACCGAGCATTCTAGTAAGGATACCGAGGCTTTTGGTATTGGCTACCAAGCCTCTTGGTAGGGGTACCTAGGTTTCTGGTAGGGCTACCAAGCCTTCTTGTAATGATGCCGAGCCTTCTGGTATGGTTACCTCGCGGTCTGGATACCAAACACACTGCTCCGTTTGGAAAGATTAATTCAATGCGCTATTTTAATTGCTTGAATAAAAAGCTGCAGAAATTGGTAAGCAATATGAATATTTTGTGGGTGATATAAGTATGTTGGGGGCAGTACGTTTAAAGATTACCATGCTCCGAAAATCGACCCATTTGCTAATCCTTTTCTGTTGTTACCAACCTTACATTACCAGTAAACAATAAAATGTTAAACATTAGACAAGGAAAACTACAAGACCTTAAACAAATTAAAGATCTTGCTGTATCTGAGTGGGCACAATTTAAAAGTGAATTAACACTTGAAAACTGGGAGAAACTTTCCCATACGCTAACAAATGAAAAAACGTATGCCGACTTAATTTTGCTCTCCGACAGTTTTGTTTGCGAAAACAATCAGGGAGAAATCATGGGTTTTGGTTTTTTAGTTTCAAGTGGTAACCCCACCGAAATTTATAACAACCAACAGGCGTACATTAGGTTTGTAACTGTTTCAAAAAAATATAGCGGACAAAAGATAGGACAAACCATAACCGAGAAATGCATCGAAAAAGCCAAGGAAAACGGAGAACGACTTGTAGCGTTGCACACTTCTGAAATGATGAATGCCGCAAGGCATATCTATGAAAAATTAGGGTTTAAAATCATTAAGCAATTAGAACCAAGATTAGGAAAAATATATTGGCTGTATGAACTAGAATTAAAGTAGGCGGGTGGGCAAACGAATAAGTGTCACCAAATCTTTGATTTGAATAGATGTCGGAGCCTACGCCAAGCATCTTCTCAAAAAATCTCTTTCAAATCAAATGTGAGGGTTTCAAGGGTAATTGATTTTACAATACCGCTGCCTACCAAGTAAATAATAGGCACATCGCTCCCTGCTTCTGGTGTGTACACTTCAATGGTTTCATTTGCAGGGTCAACTATCCAATACTCATGGATGCAAAATGCTATGTAAGTATTCTTTTTTTGGTTTCGGTCTGTATAACCATTGGATGGCGATATAATTTCCACAATTAAGTCGGCAGGGCCTTCTATGCCTCTTATGGTAAGGTTTTCTTTGTTTTTATCCGACAGATAAACCAAATCAGGTTGGAAAACATTTTTCTTGCTGATGTACAGATCGATACGTGCGAAAAACGTTTCACCCGGCAAATTAGCTTTATCAAAAACTTTAAAGAGCTTCTGTAAAACTCGCTGATGCAAAGGTGATGGTGCAGGACTTGTAATTAATTCTCCATTGATTAATTGGCAAGGCGTTTTTATTTCTCCCAGCAGTAAGAAATCTTCCACTGTCCAATCTTTTGTTTTATCAATAACAAGGGTGTTCATAAAATCAAAAGCCTGTTAAAGATAACCAATTTGGTAATGAGTTCTACTTGCCACAGAATGGAAAAATAAAAACTAACTATTGATTTTCTGGTTCAGACTTCTTTGCAACAAAACTCGTTATTTTCTCAGCGGCACTTTTTCCAGCCACACTTGCTAACTCTTCCACACTCGCATCTTTAATTTTTGTCCACGATTTAAAATGGGAGAGTAGCTTATTCGCTGTCTTTTTGCCGATGCCTTCCACTTCTTCCAACTCTGTTTTGAAAGTGCCTTGAGCACGCTTTACCCGATGGAAGGTGATGGCAAAACGGTGAGCTTCGTCCCTTATCTTTTGGAGTAGCATTAACCCGGGCGATTTTTTACTGATGTGCAAGGGCGTAGAATCTTCAGGGTAATAAATCTCTTCCAGTTTTTTGGCAATACCGATAATCGGAATTTTACCATAAAGCCCTAGCTCTTGCAACGCTTCGCAGGCGCTACTTAGTTGCCCCTTGCCTCCATCTACCACAATTAAGCTGGGGAAAGCACTTTCTTCTTCTAGAATTCGCTTGTACCTTCTACCCACAATTTCTTTCATAGAAGCAAAGTCATTTGCGCCAACCACGGTTTTAACATTGAAATGGCGATACCCTTTTTTATCGGGCTTGCCATCCACAAAGCGCACCATGCTTGCCACGGGCGAGGTGCCTTGAAAATTTGAGTTATCGAAGCACTCAATTATTTCTGGCCACGTGTTCAATCGCAAATCTTGTTGAAGTATGCCCAACACTTTATTTTTCTTTTCTTTTTTCTCTGCCTTTTCGGTTTCGCGTTTTGCTTTCGCGAAAAGCGCGTTCTTTAAAGAAAGCCCAACGAGCTTGCGTTTGTCGCCTATTTGCGGAACAATATTTTCAACCTCTTCTTGTTTGGTGCTTAAAGCAATATTTGAAAAAATAGTGTTGTTACCGCTCCTGTATTCTGTTCGCATCTCCTGCGCTGCTAAACTCAACACATCTTCATCTGTTTCTTCCAGCTTCTTTTTTACTTCTATATTTTTAGAGAAGATAATAGCGCCTTCTTTTATTTGCATGTAGTTGATAAATGCTTCTTGCTCGTTGCTGGTGATGGTGATTACATCTATGTCAGTAAGTTTTTTATTCACCACCAATGACTTGGTTTGGAATTTTTCAAGCAACTCCAACTTATGCTTGTAAAGAGCTGCTTTCTCAAATTCCATTTGCATGGAAGCTTCTTCCATTCGCATAGTAAAATAGTTTTCTACTACACTTACATCGCCTTTTAGAATGTTTCTGGCAAGTGCAATCTCTTCCAAATAAGGAGCTTCGTCTTGTAAGTTTTCGCACGGGCCTTTGCAGTTGCCAATGTGGTACTCTAAGCAGACCTTAAATTTTTTTTCAGCGATGTTTTCGGTTGATAACAATAATGAACACGTGCGGATGGAGTAAAGTTGCCGAACCAGTTCAAGCACACTTTTCATGGAGACCACGCTTGAATAGGGCCCAAAATATTCGCCTTGTTTGGGGATATACTTGCGGGTGTAGATAATCCGCGGAAAGCGTTCTTTTAAAATAACTAAATACGGGAAGGTCTTATCGTCCTTTAGTAAGATATTGTACTTCGGCTGATTTTGTTTGATGAAATTATTCTCCAACAAGAGCGCATCAAACTCGGTGTTGGCCAGCGTGAATTCTATTTTCGAGATTTCAGAAACTAGCTTTTCGGTTTTGCGATTGTATTGCGACTGTTTATTAAAGTAACTACTAACGCGTTTCTTAAGGCTCTTCGCTTTGCCAACATAAATCAATATTCCTTCTTCGTTGTAGTATCGGTAAATACCGGGTGAATCAGGTAAAGAAGCAACTTGATCTTTTAGGTCTTCCACCATCTTAGCGACAAGCCATCAATTTTTTATGTCGAATGGAACATCGTCCACTTGTACCGAATCGGGTACGTCTCTGTGGCAATCAAATGATAGATCGAGTCCACTTGCGGGTTTTTTGAAATAACCTTTTTTTATACCTGTGGCGGTATCGGCATATACTTTTTGCATATAGGTAGACCAAATTGGCCTTGCCGTTTTTGCGCCTTGACCAAAGCCCCATGACGGGAAATGAATGGCTCGCTCATCGCCACCTACCCAAACACCCGATACCAGATCGCGGGTAATACCCATGTACCAGCCGTCAGAAGCGTCATCGGTAGTTCCTGTTTTTCCTCCAATTTCGTTGCCCACCCGAAGATCGCCCGGTAAACCATTAGAACTTCCTCCTTGCTCTTCCACACCACCGCGTAACATGTATACCATTTTATAAGCAGTTTGGTCGTTAATTACTTCTTTTGTTTTAGGGATAAAGTTTTCGATTACGTTGCCGTTTTTATCCTCGATGCGAGTAATGAAGATGGGTTCGATTTGAACGCCACCGTTTACAAACGTGCTATACGCACTCACCATTTCATACAGCGAAACATCACTAACACCCAGGCAAATGGAGGGCACCGGATTTAGATAACTCTTTATGCCCATGTTGTGCGCGAAATCAACCACATTTTGAGGGCCTAATTGCTGGACTAACTGAGCAGTAATTGAATTAACCGATCGAGCCATGGCTTGTCGGATCGTCATTTCCTCACCGGTTCCGTTCCAGGGCGGCTCTGAGTTTTTTGGCGTATAGGTTCCGCCTTCTGGAAGTTTAAATGTGGGCGAAATATCTTTTAACGTTAAACAAGGTGAGTAGCCCGACTCGATGGCAAGCCCATAAACAAATGCTTTGAATGTAGAACCAGGCTGCCGTGTGCCCTGCTTAACGTGGTCGTACTTAAAATACTTATGGTTAATGCCACCCACCCAAGCTTTAATAAACCCCGTGTTTGGATCAATGCTCAACATGCCTGTTTGTAAGAATCGTTCGTAATAATTCAGCGAGTCCATACTGCTAAACAAGGTGTCGCGCTCGCCTTTCCAGGTAAAGATGGTCATGGCTTTTTTCTTGTTGAGCATAATCTTTAAGGAATCGGAATTCTCACCATATCGCTCAGAATAAATTTCATAAGCGTCTGTTTTTTTGATTCGTTTTTGCAAAAAGTCTTTTATCTCACCCCAATTTTCATCTACCCAAGGGTTACGTTTTCGTGCTTTCCATTCCCTATCAAACTGAACTTGTAAGGAGCTCATTTTTTCAGTCACTGCTTCTTCCGCATAGCGCTGCATTCTACTGTCAATGGTGGTGTAAATTTTCAAACCTGAATTCCACAGGTCAATACCTTTTTCTTTGCACCAATCCATTAAGTGCTTGCTGGCCATAGTTCTAAAATACGTGGCCAATCCTTGGTTCTGGTTTTGTACTTTATAGTCCAGTTTAATGGGCAACGCTTTTATGGAATCGAATTGCGCCCGAGTTTTAATTTTATACCCTTCTTTATACACTTTGTACAATACTTCATTTCTTTTCTTAAGGGCGTTTTTCGGATTTCTGTTTGGATTATAAAACGAAGGTGCCTGTAACATACCGACTAAAATGGCCGATTCTTGCAGATTTAGCTCGCTTGGCAGTTTGTTAAAATAGGTTTTGGCGGCCACTTTTATACCAAACGCATTGCTGCTAAAGTTAGAGGTATTCAAATACATTGCTAAAATCTCTTCTTTTGTAAAATTCTCTTCTAGGTTCACAGAGATAATCCATTCTTTGGTCTTTTGAACTAGTCTTCTTGGATATTTACCCAGTTTGGCAATAGCACCGTCAAGGCTTCGGTCTTCGGCTTGAGTAAAAAGATTTTTGGCTAGTTGCTGAGTGATGGTACTGCCACCACCGGCAGGGTTAAAAGTTAGCAATCCTTTCATCGCCCGCAGGTATGCTTTTAGATCTAAACCGCTATGGTTGTAAAAGCGGATGTCCTCAGAAATGACCAGGGTATTTCTTAACTCTTCAGATAGCTCATTGAACGCTACTTGTGAACGGTTAAATCGTGCATAGCTACCAAGCGAAACTCCATCGGCAGAAATCAGCTCAGAAGCTAGGTCATTGGTGGGGTTTTCGATGTCTTTTGTATTTGGCATTGGCCCGAAAAGCCCGAATAAATCAATGCTTACAGTAAAAATGTATAATGGTAGCCCAAGTATGAAAGCAATCAATAAAACCCACACATACTTTATGGCGCGATTTACCCACGGCTTTTTGCTTTGTAGCAGGTTATTGATTTTCTTTTTTGTAGTTTCTATCAAAGAAGGCGAGGTACTCATCCAGTGCTTTGGTTCGGTAAAACAGGTCGAAATTATTTTTTGTGATTACAAAGTTATTGAAATTATGGTCTGAAAAAGGTTTGAGATTGGCTAATCGGTTTTTGAATCTATCCAAATACTCCTGCGCTGCTTGCTGGTTATCGAACCCGGTAACAAAAGTTACAGAGAGCTCGTCAGTGAAATTTAAGCTAGTGGTAATCAATTTTTGGCCTTTATTGAACAATTCCACAGCGGCTGAAACCTTGTCAGCGATTTTATCGGCTGTTTTATAAAGCACTGAGAAGTAATGCGGATCGTTGGGGGCTTTCACGTAACGGATGCCTTTGGCTTTTTCAAGCTTCTTTTGAAATTCGATGGAAGCGGCAAGCAGTTGATCGGCATAGGGTTTTAAGCTGCCATCAGGGTATTTTTTAACAAACTCACCCAGCTCAAATTGATATTTTGTTATCTCCTCTGTTTTACCGGTAATCAAGATTTGAAGAAGCTCCAATTGTTGCGAAAACGTGGTTTCGCCCACTTCGCGTGCCAACATGATTTTCTCTTGCGACAACCTCAAGTTTCCAGCTTGAAAAGCAGCGTAAGCTTCTTTGTAAATCAATTTCTGCTTTTCGGCAGCAACGCTTGTTTCTTTTAAATAATCGGGGTTAATGAGAATGCGCGTGTAGGTAGAATTTGGGTGCTGATCTTTTAACAGCTGAGAAAAATTTCCTGCTTTTTGATCTCCTTTTTCTTTATAGATCAAATACAATTTATACAACACCTCGGGCTCATGGACTGATTCGGGAAATCGCTCAATAAGCTTTTCATAGCTAATGGCCGCGTTCTCTTTTTCCTGCAATTGTAGGTAGTATAAATCGCCCAACCCGAAATACGCTTCTTCAATTTTGGAAAGTGCTTCCTGCTTTTGTTTGTCGCTTCTAGGAAGTTGCGCTAAAATTTTCGCGGCCTCATCAACAGGTTTTTCTTCCTTTAAAGCAACTTCCTCTTTTTCTAAGCCAACCTTTTTCTCGTTTTCGCTGGGTGAATTTGGCTTTTCGGTGGAGGCGTTAATAATGGCTGCTTTGCTTGATCTTCTCCAATTGTCTTCTAACGCAATAGCACCCCACACACGCTCAAATTCAGTCTGACCAAGGGCTACGGCAGACGAATTGCCAAAATACCATTCAGAAGTATTGCTGTCGTCACTATTGAAGAAAGGATTGCTGCTTTGCGGGTTTGAATTGCTGGCATTCTGTTCCACCTTCTTTTTTTTCTTTCTGCGCCCTTCCTCTAGTTTCTTCTTGTTAGCAAAAATCGAATCCAATTGGTTTTTTAATTCGCTCGAATCCATAGCGGCCATTCGCAACAGGCTATCTTGAAGAACAATCGTTTCAGTATACTTTACAAAATCGCCAAGCACTTCTTGCCGTCTTTTTATGGAGGCGTAATTTTCGAAATCTTTTGGTAAAGAACTTATGGCGCTATCATAGTAAGCTTTTGCTAAACCGTATTTCTTTAGCGAATCGAAATACAATTGACCTGTTCGCAAAAAAGCACTGCCCTGAATTCGTTTTATCTTACCAGCGTGTGCGCAAAGTTTGTAGTTTTCTATGGCTTCATTCACGTTACCCTGTTTTCTTTCAAACTCCCCCATTTCGTAATAGATCTTGTCTTTAAACTCTTGGTTTTTTGTGTCGGCCAAAAGCTTTGTGAATTGCTTTCGAATGGTTTTAATGTTCTTCTTATTGTTTAGGTTAGCTACTTGCGCCATGTTTAAACGAGCATAAAAATCAATTTCATATTCCGGATTGGTGAGCAAGCATTTTTTATAATAATTGTAAGCTTCTGCCCCGAAGCCCAGTTTCTGATAGACCTGACCAACAATAAAGTATATGCGGCCTTTTCTGTCTTTCCTCAGTAGAAGCGAGTCGGCCTTTGAAAGGTTACGCACCATTTTGTCATAATCATTTTTTAGCTGGTAGAAATAGGCTTTTTCTAAATACAGATTCTTTTGGTTTTTTTTCGAAAGTTTTTCCTTCTCCAAAAAATTGAATACCTCTTCGGCCCTTTCGAAGTCTTGTTGTTCAATAAAAGTTCTGATAAGGTAGATGAGTGCCTCATGCCTCACATTGGCATCTTTGCTCTTGGTGTTTACGAATTTAAAAGTTTGGATTGCATTTTGCCAGTCGCACGCGTAGAGACGTGCCAAGCCTACCTGAACATAATTATTATCTACCCATTGACTGTTTGGATGGCGCTGGATGGATAGAGAAGCCATCTTTACAATCTCTTCCGTATCCTTGGCGTAGATTTTAGCAAGCACCGTGTCTAGTTTAGGAAACAGCCTTAGTATTTCACTAGGGTCATCATCCAAACTTTTAAGGATGAGCTTGTTTACCTCTTGCGCTTTTTCTCTAGCATAATAAAAGCCGTTGTAATGGGCATTCATGTTGTGCCAAATGTCGGCTGTAACTGTATTTTGGTTTGACGAGCACCCAGACCAAAGCAGCAGAGAAACTAAACCAGCGATGAACAGAAGAAAATGACTGCGTATTTGCAACTTGGCGGTATAATTTGAACTACAAACGTAAAAAACAGTCGGGCAATATTATAATGACCTAGAATATCTATTTTTGCCAAACTTGAATGAAACAAAAGAAAACACTTTCCGAAAGACTTACTACCAAATATCAGCTGGTAATCCGCAATGACGAAAATCTAGCCGAAAAATCAACAATTGGCTTTACCTATGCGAAGGTGTTAATTATACTTGTTACTTCCTTTATTATTGTTTTTTCCTCCAGCCTGTTCCTTTCAAAAACGCTGCTGGCAAAATGGTTTGACCCAAAACATGAGCAGATGGAGCAAAACAAGAAACTCCTAAGTTTAGCGCTAAAGGTGGATTCACTTGCCGTTGAGGTTGATCGGAAAGATAAATTTATCTTGAATTTCCAGCGTATTTTAAGCGGGGATACTACAAGCGATTTTTCAGATCCTGCGAAGAGCTTTGAAGGAGTTGAAAAGCCGTTAGCCTCTGCCAGAAAAATTACATTAGCCGCCACTGACTCGGCCTTCAAAAAAGAATTTGAACAATCCGATCTTTCCGTTTCCATAAAGGGTAATCGCGATTTAGAACAGACCTTTTTCTTTACTCCAATAACTGGTTTTGTTTCCGACAAATATAATTTAAAGAAAGGCCATTATGGCATCGACATTGTTGCCAAAGCGAATGAGCCAGTGAAATGTATTGCTGATGGCACTGTAATAATAGCCTCGTGGACACAGGATTCAGGGTACATAATAGCCCTTCAACACGCAGGGAATCTCATTTCGGTCTACAAGCACAATGCTGGACTCTTGAAAAAAGTTGGTAATTTTGTAAATGCGGGAGATATCGTTGCAATCGTTGGCAATAGCGGAGAGATGACAGATGGACCTCATTTGCATTTTGAACTGTGGTATAATGGCAACTCGTTGAATCCCGAAGAATTTGTAACCTTTTAATTTAAAAACATGCTATCATCAAAAGAACAGAAACGCGCTGCTGACGAAATTAGTAACTCGAGCAACGTTATTGGGAAGGGAACTATTTTGGAGGGAAATATTGAGACCTTCGGGAATCTAAGGATAGAGGGGAAAGTGATCGGCAATATCCGATCGAAATCCAAAGTGGCATTAGGGAACAGCAGTCAAATTGAAGGCAATTTATTTTCTCAGAATGCAGATATTGAGGGGCATGTGAAAGGAAAATTAGAAATAGCCGAAGTGCTGGTATTAAAGGCCACCGCTGTGATTAACGGTGATATTACTACTGGTAAACTAGTGGTTGAATCAGGGGCGGTTTTCAACGGGACTTGCAAGATGGGGGCTACTATTAAAGACTTTAAGTTAACTGAAAACGGAACGAGAAGCTTGCGCCAAGAAGAAGTAAAGGCGCTTTAAATTAGTAGTTGAAATATAGCAGCCTCGGGTTTCAATTTTTAGTAGTGTTAGGCCTATCTACTTGGGTGGGCCGGGAGCTTGATCAATTTTTAAATTTAGAATTTCCACTTTTTTTCATCTCCTTTCTGTTTCTCTCCTTTTTTGCGATGATGTACAAACTTTACAAAGACTTAAAATCTTAATGTAATGCAAAGATTTTATTTTGCTGTTATCCTGTTGGCAGCTTCAATAGGTGTTACAATTGAATTGGGAGTGAGTAAAAATTGGTTTTTGCGACCCACATTTGGTTGGGAGATTATTGCCATCTTAACTTTTTTCACGGGCTTTGTTTTTTTCAAGTTAGATAAAACTCCTCGTCCGAATTTTACTCAAACTTACCTGCTTACCATCGTACTCAAGATCTTGTTCGGAGGCATTTTAATTGCCTTCATTCTCTTTATGGATGCGCAAATGGCCGTTGAGAATGCGTTGGTGTGTATAATTAGTTACTTGCTTTTTACGAGCCTAGAAGTATTTTTCTTATTTAAGAAAATCAACAAGACTCCTAAAACCAACGGATGAAATTGCATAATCAACTTCGCTATCACTATAGAACAACAAAAAACAATTACTAAAGCATGAGAAGATTTATCGGGCAATTGCTTATTCTAATTTTTGCTTTTTGTGTTAGCAACTGTAGAACAGCCAACAAACAAAAAGCGAAAGCCGATGTCAAGCTATTGGTTACTAGCTTCGACAAATCAAGCTTGTTGAAAGAAATAGATACCACGTTGGTTTTTGAAGATTCGGCTAGTAGTACCTATGTTCTTGTAGTAGACACCACTCAAAAATTTCAAGAAATAGATGATTTTGGATTCGCTTTAACAGGCGGAAGTGCGCAGTTGATAAAAAACGGACTCTTGAAGGTCCAAAAAGATAGCTTGCTTCAGGATCTTTTTTCAGCAAACGGAATTGGTGTAAGTTATATAAGGATAAGCATGGGCGCGTCTGATTTGGATGATCATGTATTTTCGTATTCGGATTTACCAAAGGGCGAAAAAGACCTTCGTTTAGAAAAATTTAGCATTGCTCCCGACAAGGAAAATCTCCTCCCGATTTTAAAGGAGATTTTGACAATTAATCCTGATTTAAAAATCATGGCCATACCTTGGTCAGCACCATCGTGGATGAAAACCAACGATAGCTCAAAGGGAGGAAGTTTGAAGCTGGAGTTTTACAAGGTCTATGCCACCTACTTCGTAAACTACATCAAAGCGATGGAAGGCGAGGGGATCAAAATAGAAGCCATTACCCTCCAAAATGAGCCCGAAAACCCAAATAATAACCCAAGTATGCTGATGAATGAGACCGAAGAGGCGCTTTTTGTGAAGCAATTTCTTGGGCCGGCATTTCGTGAATCAAACATTAAAACCAAAGTAGTAGTATTCGATCATAATGCAGATCATCCAGCATACCCGCTGGCTATTCTTAGCGATAAAGACGCTGCCCAGTTTATTGACGGATCTGCTTTTCATCTTTATCTCGGAGAGATAAGCGCCCTTTCGAAGGTGCATGAGGCGCAACCGAACAAAAACATCTACTTTACCGAGCAATGGACTGGAGCCAAAGGCGATTTTGGGGGAGATCTAAGCTGGCACACAAAAAACGTGGTAATTGGAGCTACACAAAATTGGGCGAAGACGGTAATTGAATGGAATCTTGCATCCGACAGCAACTTTGGCCCGCATACCGATGGAGGATGCACAGAATGTTTAGGAGCAATCACAATTGATAAAGGGGTTAAAAAAAATGTTTCCTACTATATTATTGCACATGCCTCGAAATATGTGAAGCCCGGTTCGGTTCGTATAAAGTCCTCCGAAAACGTGGCTTTCCCCCATGTCGCTTTTTTGACCCCAGAGGGAACAGCGGTTCTAATCATCCTAAATGAGGCCAACGACCCGGCCTCCATTTCTCTAAAAATTGGAACTAAATTTATATCAACCAATTTGGCATCTCACTCGGTCTCAACAATCGCAGTCCCTTTATAGGGTTCGGTTTTACTGCCTTTCAAAAGACTCAAAAAAAAGCAGTTAAATTTTTTTTTGGGTGATTAATCAATACTTTTGCAACCAAAATTAAAACGACCTAATCGAAGGCTCTGATGCAAAAAGTTTTACTCGCCCGAAAAGCCCTTTTTCTACTACTGATTTTTACGATTAGCCTGTTTTCAGCGATTAAATTATCAGCTCAGCACGAGGAAGATACCACCCATATAGATGCGCCAGCAGATACCCTACATTCAGAACACGCTTCGGGGCACGAAGAGGCCAATATTGGCGATGTAATTTTGGAACACGTACTAGATAATCACCAATGGCATATTACAGACGCTATCGTAATCCCGCTGCCTATTATTGTCTATTCAGAAGAAAAAGGCCTTGACTTCTTTTCGTCTGGAAATTTCTTTGAACACCACGCGCCTGTAGATTACAAAGGATATAAATTGGTCGGCAACAAAATATTGCTCGTTGAAACGGGCAAAGAAGTGCTTGATCTTTCCATCACCAAAAATGTGCTGATGCTATTAATCAACGCAAGCATTTTACTTATCGTACTGATTTCAGTGGCTAAATCGTATACCAGCAGAGCAGGTAAGGCACCAAAAGGGCTTCAATCTTTTATCGAGCCAATTGTTTTATTTGTTCAAAACGATATTGTAAAACCTAATATCGGTCCGAAATATGAAAAGTACCTTCCCTACCTTTTAACTTTATTTTTCTTTATATTATTCGGAAATCTCTTGGGGCTTTTGCCCGGGGCAGGTAACCTAACGGGAAATATCTCGGTAACCTTAGTGCTAGCTTTAATTACCTTCTTCATCACTAACCTTAGTGGAAACAAAAGCTATTGGGGGCACATATTCTGGACACCAGGAGTACCTCTTCCTTTGAGAATTATCATACTACCAGTTGAACTAATCGGTGTTTTCACAAAACCATTTTCATTAACAGTTCGATTGTTTGTTGCTATTACGGCAGGCCATATTGTTTTGCTGGCATTGATTTGCTTAACCTTTATTTTCCAGAGCTGGGTTGTTGGGTTTGGTTCGGCTGTTTTTGTTACATTGATTAGTTTGATTGAATTGTTGGTAGCGGGTATACAGGCATACGTTTTCACACTGTTTTCTGCGCTGTACATTGGTATGGCTGTGGCGGAACATGGTCATGACGATCATCATTGAAAGTTTCAAGTTCCAAGCTGTAGCTTAAAACATGAAGCCGAATAAGATTTAAATAGTATTAAAGATATCCAGGACAGTCCTGGTTTTTGTTTCACTTAAATATATAACGTTATGTTATTTTCACTTTTATTAGACATTAGTTATGCGATTATGGGTGCTGGTATTGGCGCTGGTCTTGCTGCAATTGGCGCAGGAATCGGTGTAGGCCGCATTGGAGGTTCTGCAATGGAGGCGATGGCTCGTCAGCCTGAGTCTGCTGATAAATTGCAAGGCTCTATGCTTGTAATTGCTGCTCTTGTTGAAGTGGCTGCGCTTTTCGCGCTTGTTATTTGCTTGTTGATTTCGTTGAAAGCATAAGCACAAAAACGTTTAAAGGAACTTGCCTTAGGCAATGGGTCGGGCAGGTTCCTTTTCTTTAATTCAGATTTATAGTTGTAGAAAAAGAATACTAATATGGAATTACTAACCCCAAGCACGGGTCTCTTCTTTTGGCAGTTGATCGTTTTTGTAGGCTTGTTTTTTATACTAGCTAAATATGCATGGAAGCCAATGCTTGCGGGCATGAAAGAGCGCGAGACGTTCATCCAACAAGCGCTTGATTCTGCGGAAAAGGCTAAATTGGAAATGGCCTCTTTAAAGTCTGATAATGAAAAATTGTTGAAAGAAGCTCGCGAAGAACGCGATCGTATCTTGAGAGAAGCACGCCAAGCTGCAATTGCTATTAATGACCAAGCCCAAACTGAAGCTAAGCGCAATGCCGATCGTTTGATCGAAGATGCGAAATCGGTAATTCAAGTAGAAAAGCAAGCTGCTTTACGCGATGTGCGGGCGCAAGTGGCACTTTTCTCCTTAGAAATCGCTGAGAAATTAATAAAGAAAAACCTTTCCACTGAACCTGCTCAGAAAGCGTTAGTAGAAGAGTTTATCAAGGATCTAAAATTGAACTAATCAATGGCTGACATTAAGGTTGCATCGCGGTATGTAAAGTCGCTGTTAGGATTGGCAGTTGAACGAGGTGTATTAGAGCAAGTGCATCAGGATATGCTTTTGTTCACGAAAGTATGTGACGAGAATTACGAATTCAGGACGATGCTCGCCAGCCCTGTTATTCGTCATGATAAAAAGCTTCAAGTGCTAACGAAAATATTTAGCGCCAAAGTCGATAAGCTTACCATGGCATTGATTGACATTCTCACAAAGAAAAACAGAGAACCGCTACTTCCTTCTATCGCAAAAGAATTTCACACAGAATACAACGAATTTAAAGGGATAGGCAAAGCCTATATTACCACCACCGTTCCGATGGACGCCCAATTAAGAAGTGAAATTGAGGCAATAGTTAAAAAATTGAGCTCAAAAAATAAAGTTGAGCTCACTGAAAAAGTTGATAAAGACTTGATTGGCGGTTTTGTTCTCAATGTTGGCGATCAACAGATTGACGCTTCTATTAAAAGTAAATTGAAGTTATTGACATTGCGTTTTAGCGAGAATCATTTTATAAAAGAATTTTAATTTTAGAAACATAGTTTTATGACAGAAATCAGACCAGAAGAAGTATCAGCCATATTACGGGAGCAACTTTCGGGCGCGCGGACCGAGGCTCAATTAGAAGAAGTAGGTACGGTGCTTACCATTGGTGATGGAGTGGCACGTATTTATGGATTGACAAAAGCACAAGCTGGTGAGTTAATTGAATTTGAAAATGGGTTACGTGCTCTTGTTCTTAACCTTGAAGAAAATAATGTGGGTGCCGTTTTGCTTGGCGATTCGCAAGGAATTAAAGAAGGTGCAGTAGTAAAGCGCACGGGTAAAATTGCTTCCATTAAAGTGGGAGATGGAATTTTAGGACGCGTGGTAGATACGCTTGCAAAGCCTATTGATGGAAAAGGGCCGTTGGCGGGAGAGTTGTATGAAATGCCCTTGGAGCGCAAAGCCCCAGGTGTAATTTTCCGTCAACCTGTAAATGAACCACTTCAGACAGGTATCAAAGCGATTGACGCTATGATTCCGATCGGAAGAGGTCAGCGTGAATTGATCATTGGCGATCGCCAAACTGGTAAAACAGCTGTAGCGATCGATGCGATTATCAATCAAAAGAGTTTTTACGAAAGTGGTAAAACGGTTTATTGTATTTATGTAGCAATTGGCCAAAAGGCATCTACTGTTGCGGCTGTTGCCAACACGTTGGAAAAGGCGGGTGCGCTTCCATATACCGTGATCGTTTCAGCGTCTGCTTCCGACCCTGCTCCAATGCAATTTTTCGCTCCTTTTACAGGTGCGGCCATCGGTGAATTCTTTAGAGATACCGGTCGCCCGGCATTGGTTATCTATGATGACCTGTCGAAGCAAGCAGTTTCTTATCGTGAAGTTTCTCTGTTGCTAAGAAGACCCCCAGGACGTGAGGCATATCCTGGCGATGTGTTCTATCTTCACTCTCGTCTGCTGGAAAGAGCGGCAAAAATTATTGCCAATGATGAACTAGCATCTAAAATGAATGATCTGCCCGCTTCCATCAAGCACCTTGTAAAAGGCGGTGGATCATTAACGGCACTTCCTATTATCGAGACTCAAGCCAATGACGTTTCTGCTTATATTCCAACCAACGTAATTTCGATTACCGATGGTCAGATATTCTTGGAAACAAATTTATTCAACTCGGGTATTCGGCCCGCTATTAACGTAGGTATATCGGTTTCCCGCGTGGGTGGATCTGCTCAGATCAAATCAATGAAAAAAGTTGCTGGTACGTTAAAGCTAGATCAGGCGCAATTCCGCGAATTGGAAGCATTCTCTAAGTTTGGTTCTGACCTTGATGCTTCTACTAAACTTACCATTGAACGTGGTCGCAGAAATTTAGAGGTACTGAAACAACCACAATACGCGCCCGTGCCAGTTGAGGAACAAGTGGCAATGATTCTTGCATCTACAAAAGGCTACATTGATAAAGTGCCTGTTAATAAAGTGGTTGAATTTGAAAAGGAATTCACAAGCTTGTTAAGAGCACAGTATGGTCAGGTGTTAGCTAATTTTAGAGCAGGAAAGTTTGAAGATGCCGATGCGGAGACAATAAAGAAAGTCGCATTAGACCTATCAAGTAAATATTAATACAATCTGAAGATTTGAAAATGAGTTGATTTTCGAGTTAAAGCAAATTCATTTTCAAATTTTCAAATTAACGAATCTTCAAATTGATATATGGCTAGTTTAAAGGAAGTTAAATCCAGAATTGTTTCGGTTTCATCAACACAGCAGATAACCAAAGCCATGAAAATGGTGGCCGCTGCCAAGTTGAGAAAGTCACAAGAAAGGATCACGCAAATTCGTCCTTTCGCTCAAAAACTTTCTCAGTTGCTACAAAATCTTTCGGGGGCTGGCTCCGATGGTTCAAATTGGTATAATACCATTCGTGAAGAGAAGAAAGTATTGATTGTGGTAGTAAGTGCAGACCGAGGTTTGTGTGGGTCTTTCAACAGTAATATTTTTAAGGCAACTAATAACTTGATTACTGAACGATACTCCGCGCAAGCGAGCAAGAAGAATGTCCATATTCTTCCTATCGGAAAGAAATCGCTTGAATTCTTTGGCAAAAGAAGCTACCCAGTTGTGAAAGAGCACGCTACTATTTTTCAAAATTTGACATTTGCGGCATCATCAAAGATTTCTGAATTTTTGATGGATGCATTTAAAAGAGGTGAATACGACAAAATTGAAATAGTTTATAACGAGTTCAAAAATGTGGCAACTCAGATTTTAAGAGTGGAGCAATTCCTGCCTGTACTACCAAGTGATGGAAAGAGCTCGAAGGAAACAGATTACATTTATCAGCCGAGCCGTGAGGAAATTGTTGTGGGTCTAATTCCTAAGTCATTGAACACTCAATTATTTAAAGCATTGCTAGATTCAAACGCAGCGTTTAACGGTGCTCAGATGACAGCCATGGACAAAGCAACCGAGAATGCGGGAGAACTTTTGAAAGAGTTGAAGCTCACTTACAATAGAACTCGCCAAGCAGCTATTACAAAAGAGATTTTGGAAATCGTGGCGGGTGCAGAGGCGTTGAAGTCGGCTTAATCGATAGTTTACAGGAACACTTAAAGCCCGGTTAACAGCCGGGTTTTTTGTTTCGTCTGGTTGAACTTAAAAAAATGAAGAGTGTGTTGAAATGTTTGCGATTGCTAAATAACCTTAGCCTTGATGTTGTGGGTGGCGCAATCGCGTCTTCTATTTTCTTTTCAACGGTTTTTCAAACACCCATATCAATTCTTGTTTTAACATTGTTGGGCTTATCAGTTTGGATAATTTACACGGTTGACCATTTGCTTGATGTGAAAAATAGTAATCCATTCATTATAAGTGATCGTCACATTTTTCATCAACGAAATAGTAAATCAATAAAATTAGGTTTGGCAACAGCTTTAATCCTTGCTAGCTTTTTAGTTTTTCAATTACCAAACACTATAACATATGCAGGAGTAGTATTGGCCACAATTATTGCCGCATATATTTTCTTTAACAAAAGGCTAGGTGCCTCGAAAGAGCTGGTGGCTGCCTTATTCTATTGTGCGGGAGTTTGTCTGCCTGCCTTGGTCTTTGTCGAAACTCAACTTCCATTAGTGTATCGTTTATTGATTATGCAATTCTTTATTACTGCGCTAACCAATTTAATACTCTTTGCGCTTATCGAAAGAGACGAAGACAAGGCAAACCGATTCAAGTCGATCGCGACACTAAAGAGTATCAAACAGGTAAACTTTTTATTAGTGTTGTTATTTCTCGTTTCAATTGGATTGTTTCTTTTTCAACTGAAGTTAAGCATGCAATGGATGCCAAGTGGCATTCTTTTTTTTATGAATTTGGTACTCTGCCTTCTGTTCACATTTCGAAACGCATTATTTGTAAGAACACACTACCGTTTAATTGGTGATGGAATATTTCTAATGCCAATTGTGATTTTATTTTTTTAGTTATTTCTCTGAAGGATTTTTTTTGCCCAAACTCAACTTTGTCTTTATTGCTGTTAACCGATTCTCGATTGTTTCTGGGCGTTTGGCCGTGCTTATCCACAAGGCATATTCTTTTCGGTTGGTGTAAGAGAGACTTTCGAAGAACTTTTTATTGGCAAGATTTTCATTCAACAGGATCTGGAGCCGCTCGGGGAGATAGAGCGCCTTAGCTGATTTAGTAGTTATTGCTCTTGTAGAATTTTCCGGCTTATTCTTAAAGCGGCAGGCTGACCATGTTTCGTCCATAGACAGAATAGATCCTATCTCCAATCCCAGTTTCGTGAGCTCGTCCCAGCCGGAGTCGCGGTTTATATCTGTTTTTATTCCAGCACTTTTTTTGGGAAAAGCGCACCACAAAACAAGTTTTTCTTCTTTTGCAGCCGGTGCGAATTTTAAAGCAGATTTCCTTACGTCCTGCTGAGACCGCACGAACACGAGGACAACTTTATCGCCTTGTCCACTCTGTTGAAAACTAAACTCGCTTGGGCCATTTACAACTTCCACTGTTGAGGTTGACTTGATTCGGAATTTTTGTAAAAGCGCTTTTTCCATGGTGATGTTGGTTGCAGATTGAATAAATTAGTATTTTGCTTTATCTCAAGTTAAAACAATCACTTATTAAGATGACGGTCAAAGAAGTTACATCTCAACAAGACGTAAATGAATTTTTACTGCTACCCACCAAACTTTATAAATCAACCTCTAATTGGATACGCCCACTGGACAAAGATGTTCTAAATGTTTTTGATAAAGAAAAGAATAAAGCCTTTCGGAACGGTGAAGTAATCAGGTGGCTTTTAAAAGATGACAAAAGTGAGACCATTGGTAGGGTGGCCGCTTTCTATGATAAAAAGACATTAAACAAGGGAAATGATCAGCCCACGGGTGGCATGGGTTTTTTTGAGTGCATTGAAAACAAGGAGGCCGCTTTTTTACTTTTTGATACGTGCAAACACTGGCTACAGAATAAAGGAGTAGACGCCATGGATGGCCCTATCAATTTCGGCAGTCGTGATAGGTGGTGGGGCCTTCTCGTGGAGGGCTTTGACATCGAACCCAATTATCAATGCAATTATAACTTCCCTTATTACAAAGATTTTTTTGAAGCATACGGGTTTCAGGTATACTTCAACCAGCTTACCTTCGGAAGAAAAATAATGGAGCCGCTTTCGCCAAGGCTGAAAGAAAAAGCTGACCAGCTAGCGTCTAATAAGGACTATGAATTTCGTCATTTAGAAAAATCTGAAATTTCTAAGCTTGCTGAATACCTGCGCATAGTATATAACAAAGCTTGGGCAAATAGGGCTGAAAACCCAGAACTAACTCAACAACAAACCGAGTTGATGGTAAAGCAAATGAAACCCATCATGGATAATAAGTTGCTATACTTTGGGTTCTTTAAAGGTGAACCGATTTCCTTCTTCCTCTCCTTACCGGAGATCAATCAGATTTTTAAATATGTAAATGGTAAGCTCGACTTAATTGGCAAGGCGAAATTGGTATATCATACTATTCTCAAAACGAACAAAAAAGCCTTTGGGATTTTATTTGGAATTGTTCCTGAACATCAAGGAAAGGGAGCCGATGGAGCGATGATTCAAGCGGCACGCGCAGTTTTGCAAGACAAGTACAAGCGGTACGATGAATATGAGATGAATTGGATTGGCGATTTCAATCCAAAAATGATTCTAGTGGTAGAACAGGTAGGGGCAAAGGCGTCAAAAAAACACATTACCTATCGGAAGCTATTTGACGAAACCAAGCCATTTAAACGGCATCCTATTTTGAAATAGCCAATGAACAACTAGAAAGTTAAAGACGGCTCAGGATTTTTGTAGGAACCAGCAACGATTTCAGAACTCGTTTGCGGAAATTAAATTTTACAAAACCTTCATGTTATAGTAATGATCTACTACATTAAGGCAATAATTCAAAATTTTCAATGGCAAGTAGATGAGCACAGCTTCAATTTTCAATAATTATACAGTCCCACCAAAAACCTGGGACGAGATGTATGCGGGCGGGGACGTTAGAACTCCCTATCAAAGTGTGCATGATTTTCTGAGGCAGTTTTCTCAAGATGAGCTAAGTAAAAAGGAGGAAATGGCCAGGCGCTTATTCATGAGCCAGGGTATCACATTTACCGTTTACTCAAGTGGTGAAGGCATCGAAAAAATATTTCCGTTTGATGTGATCCCAAGAATTGTCACTGCCTCTGAGTGGGATTTCATAGAAAGGGGTATTACCCAACGGCTAAAGGCACTTAACTTGTTTTTGAAAGACGTTTATCACGATCAGTTTATTATAAAAGATGGCATTGTTCCAATTGACCTAATCTACTCTTGCCCACACTATCTGCGCGAAATGCAAGGCGTGAATGTTCCCCACGATGTTTATGTGCATATAGCGGGCATTGATTTGATTCGCGATTACGATGGCACTTATTATATTTTAGAAGATAACTTGCGCACACCTTCTGGGGTATCCTACATGATTGAGAACCGGGAAATTACAAAAAGAATTTTTCCTGACCTTATCCCACAAAACAATGTTCGTCCGGTAAATCAGTATCCCAATATTCTCTACAAAAATCTGGTGTCACTCTCACAGAGGCAGGTGGCAAACCCAACTGTGGTATTGCTTACACCGGGTATGTATAATTCAGCTTACTTTGAGCACACTACCCTTGCACGCCTTATGGGTGTGGAGCTTGTGGAGGGTCGTGATTTAATAGTTGATAATCATCGTGTGTTCATGAAAACCACTATGGGGCTTCAACAGGTAGATGTTATTTATAGAAGAGTAGACGATGATTTCTTAGATCCACTGGTTTTTAATCCTGATAGTGCGTTAGGTGTTTCAGGAATTTTATCGGCTTATCGAAAGCGCAATGTTGCTATTGTTAACGCAGTGGGGAATGGCGTAGCAGATGATAAAGCAATTTATGTTTATGTACCGGAGATGATCCGATATTACTTAAATGAGGAACCTATTTTAAAGAACGTTCCCACCTATCAACTTGGTAATCCAGACGAAGCAAAATATGTGTTGGAGAACATCAACAAAATGGTTGTGAAAAAAACGAATGAATCCGGGGGATACGGAATGTTGATGGGGCACGCTGCCACGGAGAAAGAGATAGAAGATTACAAAAAAGAAATCGCTAAAGATCCTCGTCAGTTTATTGCGCAACCAACGATTAGTCTTTCAACAGGGCCTTGTTACCTAAATGGCAAGGTACAGCCGCGCAGGCTCGATCTGAGACCCTATGCATTATGTGGACCACAAGGGATTGAAATTGTTCCTGGGGGATTAACGCGCGTTGCGTTACGCGAAGGATCTTTAGTAGTGAACTCTTCGCAGGGCGGAGGCAGTAAAGACACCTGGGTTTTATCGGTTTAAAAAAGGTAGTTAACTAAAAAGTAATTGCATGTTAAGTAGAGTAGCTGATTCTCTTTATTGGATGTCTAGATACATGGAGCGGACGGATGGCATTTTAAGAATGCTGAAGATGAACTATGCATTTTCCCAAGATGACTCCAGCGATTTTACCTGGAAGCCAGTATTAAAGACATTTAGTTTTTTGGAAGACGAGGAAATTGCGCAGTTGGGCAATAATAGTCGTGAGGTATTGCACTACATGGTGATAGAAAAGGAGAATCCGAACTCGGTGGTGAATATGGTAACAAAAGCGCGTGAAAATGCGCGATCAGTTCAAGATCATATCACCAAAGAGGTTTGGCAATGTTTCAACGAATACTATCACATAGTTCGCGATGAGAAGCTGGAAAAGATGGTTAAGTATGATGATCCAATTTCTGTTTTGGATATTTTGATTCGGCAAGGGATGCTCTATTACGGAACGGCTGAGATTACAATGGCCAGGGGCGAGGGGCTGTGCTTTATGAACATCGGAAAATACCTGGAACGCGCCATCCAGTCGGCAGATATATTAGAGGTAAAATTTAGCGACCTGGGTTATAAACTAGATAAAACGATTGACACCACCGATTGGAAGTATTTTCTTTTGTCGATTTCGGGCTATGAGTTGTACCTAAAAAACTATCGCTCTGGCTTCGAAGCAAGAAATATAATCGACCAAGTTATTTTCAACCCCAACTTTCCACGATCCGTAGAGTATTCGGTAAGCCGTGCCCAACGTTATTTTGATAGGCTGAAGAACGAACGCAACCTCGAAAATTTCAACAAAATAAGTCTAATTATTGGAAGGCTGCGAAGCAGTGTGCAATACTCAAATATGGAGATGATAATAGAAGAGGGTATTGACAATTATCTTAAACGTATTCATCAAGATTTATACACCATCGGAAATCTGCTCAACAAACATTATTTCGCTTACAGTTAACAACCATTCATGTCTAAGTTCAAAATCAGGCACATAACCAAGTACACGTATGAAGTGCCCGTGCGCGATAGCGCTAACCAGATAATGTTGTACCCTATTCAGGATGAATTTCAAGAGGTATTGCAATCGCAGATTGTAATAACGGGAGATCCACAGGTCGAAATGCACCTCGATTATTTTGGGAACCAAGTAGGTACGTTTACCCATGCAAGCCCACATCAAGAGTTAACCATTGACGTACGACTAGTGGTAGAAACCAAACCCATTAATTTTTCTTCCAACACTAAAAAGGTGGAGGAGCAATGGGCGGAGTTGCGGCAGTTGCGCTATCAGGCAGACTTGATCGATTTCTTACGGCAAGAAAATTTTTCTTTATTGCCCGAAGTAATAACCGTGGTGGAATCAACACAAACGTCTCAACAATCGCCACTCAACGCAGCTATTCAACTTTGCGACTTTGTATTCAAGAAATTCACGTATAAAAAGGGAATCACCACCGTTGAAAGCACATTAGATGAAGTATGGAAGCTAAAGTCTGGCGTTTGCCAAGATTTTGCTCACATTTTGTTGGTGATGTTGCGGTTGATTGATATTCCTGCGCGGTACGTAAGTGGTTACATCTGCCCTAATAAAAGCGGGATGCGTGGCGAAGGCGCAACACATGCTTGGGTGGAGGCATTCATACCTTTCTTTGGGTGGATAGGTATTGACCCTACAAATAATTGCATTGTAAACGATAGCCATGTTAGACTGGCCGTTGGAAAGAATTTTTCTGATTGCTCGCCTGTAAAAGGAACCTATCGAGGCACTTCTAATCATACATTAGAAGTGGCAGTATCGGTTTCTTATGAAGATGGAAGTGTGGTAGACACTACCAGCGAGGTTTTGGAACCAGAGCCTATCACTTCGTTTTCTAAGAACTCGTACAGAAGGCATCAGGAAATGCAGATGCAGCAATAATTAACAACTTGCGCTATATAGAGCCTTGGTATTTAATAGCTCATAATTTTTCAATTATCTTTGAGATATGCGAACCATAACATTAAATATTCCCGATACTTTTGATCTTAGCGAAAAGGAAATTTCAATGCTCGTTGCGTCAAAACTCTACGAGCAAGGTAAGCTATCATTAGGTCAGGCGGCAGAACTTGTGGGTATGACCAAGAGAACCTTTGCTGAAAAGCTTGGACGATATAACGTTTCAATTTTTAATTCCCCCCATTCCGATATTTCAAGTGACGTAAAAAATGCCTAAGACAATTATTTCTGACACTAGTTGTTTTATCAATTTAACAAATATTCAAGAGCTTGGTCTTTTACAAAAGATTTATGGTGAGGTTGTTACGACCAATGAAGTTGTGACGGAATATGGTGACCTTTACCCAATTGGGTGCAAATAAAATCGGCCTCTGATAAGTATAGCCAGCAAATACTTTAACTCCAGCTTGACAAGGGTGAATCAAGTGCAATTGCTTTGGCATTAGAAACGCCAGAATGTGTAGTTACCATAGACGATTTCAAAGCAAGGAAGGTAGCGCAGCATCTGGGATTAAACATCACAGGAACTTTAGGAGTAATAATCAAGGCGAAACTGCAAGGCCTAATTCCTTCCGTCAAACCATTGTTAAACAAAATAAAGAAAACCGATTTCAGGGTTTCAGAAGACCTTGAAATGCTAGTATTAAAGGAGGCGGGAGAACTATAACTTCTTTGTCAGCTTTCTTTGCAACATGCGGCAGTTGCGAATTATCAACTCACTTTATCCAATCCTATCAACTTCTTTGCCTTTAAACTTGTCACTCCTACAACACCCAGTGTCATCAACCCGCCAAAAACAACGGAGGGAACCACGCCCATCAGTTTGGCAACAGCACCACTTTCAAACGACCCAATCTCGTTAGAGGAGCCCACAAAAATACTATTAACTGCAGATACGCGCCCTTTCATGTTTTCAGGGGTAAGGGTGTGGATTAACATACTTCTTACAATCACACTCACGCTATCAAACATGCCGCTCATTACAAGCAAGCCAACCGATAGCCAAAAATTAGTGGAAAGCCCAAAACCAATCATAGTTAACCCAAACCCTGCCACACACCAAAGCAAAATTTTGCCGATGTGTTTTTTTATCGGGTTATGTGTAATGTAAACCGCGGTGGCAACCGCACCGATGGCGGGTGCTGCTCTTAGTAAACCGAGGCCTTCCGGGCCAGCGTTTAAAATTTCCTTCGCAAAGATGGGGAGTAGGGCAACCGCACCGCCAAAAAGTACCGCAAACAAATCTAAACTGATAGCGGCCAAAATAATTTGATTGCTAAACACAAAGCCGATGCCTTCTTTGATTTTGGCAACCACGTTTTGCTCGCCAACGGAAGGAGGTACAGGTCTGCTTGCAATATTCAAATAAAAGAAAATACAGGACGCCATCAACAATGCATCCGCCAGGTAGGAGGCCGAGATGCCGAAGAAGGCATAGATAAAACCAGCCAACATAGGGCCACCAATGGCAGCGCCTTCCCAAAAGGTACTGTTAAGAGAAATTGCATTAGCGTATAACTCACGCGGTACTAGTTGAGGCATAAAACTAAACGTAGCAGGAGATAAAAAACCACGCGCTATGCCGCTCATAAAAATAATGATGTAGATAGGGGCAACACCGTAAGTGAAAACAAACTTGCTTACGCCAAGCGTGAAAAAAAGTAAGCAAATGGAACAAAAGAACAACAACGAAGTGGTGATTAAGATAATCTTTTTCCTATCCATTATGTCGGCAACGTGGCCAGCGTATAATGAAACCGTAATGGCAGGGATGGCTTCTGCAAGACCGATGAGGCCAAGAGAGAGAGGATCATGCGTAAGTTCATACACTTGCCAACCGACAATTGTACCTTGTATTTGAATAGCTACGGTAACGCAAAGGCGAGCAAAAATAAAAAACCTGAAATCCTTAATTTGTAATGAAGCGTAGGGACCGGAATTAGACATTATACAGACATAAGTAGTTAGACTTAAGACCTAAGATGAAGGTCTCAAACATATCACAATAATTTTAAACCTTGAATTTTGAATCTTAAATTTTTATGAGATAGGAATTAAGACACCTAATAGGTGTCAGAAGCCAATATTATTTCCTCGATTGCTTTAATGGCTTTTTGTCTTCGTTCTTCTCTATTTCCTCGTATATCCACAAAAGGAACCGACAGTTTCGAAAGTTCATCGTGAAAAATTTGCCAAAGCTGTTCGCGCTTGTCAGGATGTTCGCGTTGTTTGTCTTCTTCCCACGGCACATCCACGTACGTGAGCAAATATAAATCGTACTTACGTTCTGCAATGAGTTTCAGAATGTCGGGGTCGCAATCACCGTATTTAAATTCACTCCATACTTTCACCACCACGGCATTGGTATCGCAAATCAACACTTTATTGGCATCATACATCCATTCGTCTTCCATGCGAGCTTGGCCGTTGGCTATTTTGGTAAGATCGGACTTTTCATAGCCATGGATCAATTTGTTAAGATAGGCGCGCGCGTACTCTTCCACCCAAACGGTTTTAAAGTGATCGGCCAGAAATTTTGAAAGCTCTGATTTGCCAGTGCATTCCGGCCCTATCACAACTATTTTTTTTACATTGTTTGCGATGAGGTCGGAAGCTTTCATACAGACATAAGTAGTTAGACGTTAGACACAAGATGTTAGTAAAGTCCTGTTCTTGTCAAGTTACTTCTTTACCAATTAGAAACCCGATAATTCTTTAAACAGAATCCAGCTGCCCATGGCGAGCGTAAACCAGCCAAACACTTTGCGCAATTTTACTCCGGGTATTTTTCGCGAGTAAACGTTGCCAAAATGCACACCTATAATGGCAATCACCGTTACTGAAAGCAAGAAAGGCCAATTCATTGCAGTATTAAGTAAATCGCCAGTAAACCCAATAAGTGAGTTAATGGCGATTATAAATAAGGACGTGCCGGAGGCCGTTTTCATGGGAAGTCCTGTAAGAATTACAAGAGCTGGAATGATTAGAAAGCCTCCGCCTGCGCCAACTAACCCTGTCAAAAACCCGATTACAATGCCTTCCAAGATCACCGGAATTATGTAAAAATGTTCCCCCTTATTTTTTCGTTCGCGTCTACCGCGAATCATCGGAATAGATGCCAATAACATGAGAAGGGCGAAAATTCCCAGCAATAAGATTCTCTTCGTAATTGTAAAAGACTGAGTTTGGTAAACTACGTTGGGTATGGAGGGTACAATCCACTTTCGTGTGCTGAAAATGGTAATGATGGAAGGAATGCCAAAGAGAATGCCAGTTTTGATGTTTACAAGATGATCTCGGTATTTAGGAATGGCTCCTGCCAAGCTAGTTGCCCCTACAATAAACAAAGAGTATGCGGAGGCCAAAACAGGCTCTGTATTAAATAGATACACCAGAATTGGAATTGAAAGTATAGAACCTCCACCACCAAGCAAACCCAATAAAAAACCAATAAAAACCGAAACGATATAGCCGATAATTTCCACCTCACCCTTCTTAAAACCTTAAAGCTATACAATCACACGCTTAGTATAGGGTTAGCCATCCGAAAAATCAAATTCTATCGAACAAGTAGACATAATATTACATCAACGCAATGTGTTTTAATGCCATTTATACACGCCTGCGACACTTCACCGCGCTTAATTACCGAAGATAAAGCCAACTATCAACGTTGCCCATTTACAACTATATTGCTAGCCAATTTAAACACGTTAGAATATGAAACACTCGCGATTAACCGCAACTCTTTTGCTGCTTCTTTGCTCGCTTTTGTCAACCGCGCAAAAGCTTGATATGGATAAATTTAAAGGCATGAAACCACGTGCCATAGGACCAGCCGCTATGAGCGGTCGCATTACATCGGTAGACGTGGTAATATCAAATCCCGATATTATGTATGTAGGCGCAGCATCTGGTGGTGTTTGGAAAACGGTGAGTGGAGGTATTTCGTGGGAACCCGTGTTCGATAAAGAAAGTACGTTGTCTATTGGCGCTATTGCTGTTCAACAAGATAATCCCTCCGTAGTTTGGGTGGGTACCGGAGAAGGCAATCCACGGAATAGTTTAAATGGTGGCGATGGAATGTATAAAAGTTTAGATGCCGGAAAGACATGGAAAAAAATGGGGCTTGAAAAGACACGCAACATTCATCGTGTGGTAATAGATGCTAAAAATCCGAACATAGTTTATGCCGCGGCCATTGGTTCCCCTTGGGGTGAGCATCCAGAACGAGGAGTGTTTAAAACAATGGATGGTGGTGCAACGTGGGAAAAAGTATTGTTTGTAGATAACAAAACTGGCTGTAGCGATTTGGTGATGGATCCTTCCAATCCAAACAAATTGGTGGCAAGTATGTGGGAGCACAGAAGGTGGCCATGGACTTTTAAGTCGGGCGGACCTGGATCTGGCTTGTACATTACGTATGATGGAGGCAAGAACTGGACCAAGAAAACGGATAAAGATGGTTTGCCAGAGGGCGATCTTGGGCGCATGGGCTTGGCAATTGCACGCAGCAAACCAGACGTGATATATGCGCTGATTGAAGCTAAAAGCAACGCTTTGTATAAATCTACGGATGGTGGCACTAAGTGGGCAAAAGTAACTGAGGTGAAGCAAAACAATAATGTGAATGGAAGGCCATTTTACTTCTGGGAAATTTATGTGGATCCTAAAAATGAAAATCGCATTTATTCTTTGCACACGGTAGTAACGATGAGCGAAGATGGCGGAAAGACGTTTAGTAATTTAGTAGGTTGGAAAGTTCACTTGGATCACCACGCCTGGTGGATACATCCCACCAATCCAAACTTTATTGTAGATGGAAATGATGGAGGCTTCAACATTTCGCGCGATGGCGGAAAGAGTTGGCAGTTTATCGACAACATTCCGGTGGGGCAATTCTATCATGTAAATGTAGATATGAATAATCCCTACAATGTGTACGGAGGCATGCAAGACAACGGCTCATGGTCAGGCCCAGCTTACGTGTGGCGAAAAGCGGGCATACGCAATAGCTATTGGCAAGAAGTTTCGTTCGGAGATGGATTTGACGTTTCACCCGATCCGCTCGATAGTCGATATGGCTACACCATGGCCCAAGGCGGAGAATTGCTTCGCTTCGATCAGGTAACAGGCAATAATCAATACATAAAGCCAACACACCCCGATGCATCGGTTAAGTTGCGCTACAACTGGAATTCTGGGTTCGCACAAAATCCACATGACCCCGCTTCTATTTATTATGGAAGCCAATTTCTTCATAAAAGTAATGACAGAGGAACCACGTGGGAAGTGATCTCTCCCGATCTCACCACCAACGACAAAGAAAAGCAAAAGCAATATGAAAGCGGTGGACTTACCATGGATGCAACAGGTGCTGAAAATCATTGCACCATTATCTCCATCGCGCCAAGCACACTTGATAAAAACGTGATTTGGGTAGGTACCGATGACGGTAACATTCAACTTACTAAAGACGGTGGAAAAACCTGGACAAATACCTCTTCAAAAATAGTGGGCCTTCCAAAAAACGCATGGATGCCTCAACTGCAAGCCTCTACTTATAATGTTGGCGAGGCGTTCGTAGTTGTTAATAATTATCGGCAGTTTGATTACAAGCCCTATGCCTTTAGAACACGCGATTTTGGAACTACCTGGGAAAGTGTTGTGACCCCTTCTCAAGTTGGAGAGAGTAACTACACGTTGTCTATCATTCAAGACCCAGTCGAACCGAAATTGGTTTTCTTGGGAACTGAAAATGGGCTTTGGGTGAGTGTGGATGACACCAAGACCTGGACAAAATGGACAAGCGGATACCCAGCTGGAGTGCCCACGATCGACATGGTAATCCACCCGCGCGAGCATGATTTGATAATTGCCACGTTTGGAAGGGCAATGTATGTGTTAGATGACATCCGTCCGCTGCGGGAGCTAGCGAAGAAGAGCAGCTCAATTCTCTCTAAAACAGTCCATCTTTTCGCACCTCCCGATGCGTATCAAGCCGTTACGCAACAACCTACGGGTCCAAGATTTGATGCCGATGCAGTTTTTAATGGCGAGAACAGACCAAGTGGAGCACTCTTGACGTACGTGTTCAACAAGCCCGAAGTGAAGAAAGATACACCTGCTGCTGTCGATCCCAAATCAACAAAGACAGGCGAAAAATCAGTATCAAAACCAGCCGAAAAAAAGGACGAGTCAAAGCCAAAACTAAAATACGACACATTGGTGTGGGAGATATTTAGTAGCACGAACGAGAAAATCAGAACGATTAAACAACCGTCTCCTGAAGACAATGGCGTGAGTCGTATAACTTGGTCGATGACAGCAAAAGGTGTTCAACGTCCTTCACGGGAAAAGTTGAAGCCAACTGCCACCGAGCCCAATGGCTTGCAAGTGTTACCAGGTGTTTATAAAGTGAGATTGACTGCGGGCGATCAAAAAGATTCAACCCTGATAACTGTAAAGTCAGATCCTAGGTTTAACGTTTCGCAATTGATATTAGAGTCGCGCCACACAATGTTGAAAGAGTTAGAAAGATTTGGAAGTATGCTTTCGGAGTCGACCACGCACCTTCGTGAATCGCTTGACTTGGCAACTGAACTTGAAGCGAAAATGAAAGAAAGTAAACGCACCGATTTGAAAGATCAATTAGATAAGACAAAAGCAATAAAAGATTCGCTCAACAATTTGTTTGATGTTATCTTGGATAAAGAAGATAAAAGGCAGGGACTTATTCGCGATTCGGAAGGGCCCGTAACGGATATTCAAAATGCTACTCAGTACATTGAAGGAAACATTCTGCCCGTAAATGAAACGGATAGAAGGGTTTTTGAACGTGCGAGAGCAAATTCCATGAAGGCCGTGGACAAAGTAAATGCTTTCTTTGGTAAAACGTGGAAGGACTACCAAAGCGCCATCGAAAAAACAGTGCTTAACCCATTTAAAGAGTATAAGCCTATTCGATAATTGGCAGCCATAAAATGCATCTATAGCTTACTAGCCAACTCAGTGGCTTTGTGCACGTTCATCTTTTCAAAGATGTTTCTTTTATGTGCTTTTACCGTGAAGGGAGAAATGAAAAGTTTGTCAGCTATTTCCTCACTTGAGTCTCCTTGGGCAATTAACCGCGCGATTTCAAGCTCTCTTTCGCTCAAATTTGAAATTGGATTATCTGCCGGGACAAAAACCTTAACAAATTCTTTATGTCCACTCAGTTCATCATAAAATTCAGCTTTGAAAATGATTTTATTGTCTGTCTTTTGATCCGTTATGTCAGTGATCGTTCCTAGCCCAATCAAAGGATAGCCTGTTTCTCTATCAGGAATTACACAAAATTGACTTAGATATTTACCGTAAGTGCCATCCCCGCGCATGGCCCTGTAGTTATTGGTATACCTTACTTTATCACGGAGTGAGATTGGAATATCCTTTGCTATTACTTCAGCCCAGTGGAAGCAATCTTCCGTTAAGATTTTTCGGTCTGCCGGATGTATAATGCTGAAGGTATAATTCATTCCAAATTCTCTGAATTTCTGTTGAATCTCTTCTTCCGGAACACGAAACAGTTTGCCGAAAATATTCGGTGTCAAAAACTTAATCCCCAAATCCACATAACTAAAAATATAGTAAGCCATTGGATCAAGACCGTTGAAAGACTTTACGACAGGATGCGTTTCTAGTAAGTTTTTCAGTAGACCTTCATAATACTCGGGCGGGCTAGCGAGCAGTTGATTGCTAAAGTGAAAAAGATTGGATGGGATATTATCGGTCGACTTCATTATGTTTTCAAAAATAAAGAAATGATCAAAATAGTCCTTTTGTTCTATTGATTTTTATTTGTTGGAATTACCGTTTTTCTGGCATCGAAAAATACTCCTTTTGTTCTATTGGGTAGCCAAAATGCCGCTGCCAGCTTTGCATTCGCAATTTTTAATGCGTAAAACTTTGGAGTAGATGAAGAAGAACTATACCCAAAGCAACTTCATTGAAACCAAAAAAAATACTAACGCGTAAAGAAGACATGAATCAAAAGCAAAATGCAGAAATATGAAAAATGCTATTATCGTTTTTATTGTCTTAGTTCTCGCGTCTTGTACATCGACAAAGAAGATTAGAACAAATAATGGGATTTCAGAAATCCAATATTTAGACATCAATAACACAAAGCAGTATGTGCTAATAAGGGGTAAAGACAAAAGTAACCCAGTATTACTTTTTTTGCACGGTGGGCCCGGAGCATCAGCTACTGCCTTGTTGCGGAAATTCAATAATGAATTGGAAGACCATTTTACCCTTGTGTATTGGGATCAACGAAATGCTGGAAAATCCTTCAGCAAAAAAACATCTAAAGAAGAAATAAAAGTTAAAAAATACATTCAAGATGTTGATTCGTTGGTAGAATATCTAAAAAGAAGATTTGAAGTAAACAAAATCTTTTTGGTAGGGCACTCTTGGGGGGCTAGACTTGGCTTATATTCTGTTCAGCGACATCCTGAGAACTATATCGCCTATGTTGGAGTTGGGCAAGAATTGGCAGCTTATGAAGGTGAGCTACTTTCGTATCAATACACACTGGAAAAAGCGAAAGAAAAGAATAATGTAAAGGCACTTGGAGATTTGGAGAAGAGCGGATCTCCCCAGTCTGGCGACTTTACCAAGATGTATAAAAATGGTTTTTGGGGATTGGTCAAACAAAAGGATTGGTTATTGAAAATGGGAGGAGAGCGCTATGGTAAGACCAACTATACTGACTGGATTTTTTCGATATGGTTTTCGAGGGAATATTCATTTGCAGACTTGATCAGGTATGGCAAAGCATCAGGTTTTTCGGCTGGAAATATCATTTACGATCCAGACTTCAATGATTTCGATTTTTTCAAGGAAATACCAGAAGTAAAAATACCAGTGTTTTTTATCTCAGGCACTTACGATTATAACACGCCTTGGGAACTCGTGCAGAGGTATACTAGCGCATTGAAAGCACCACACAAGGAGTTTATTAAGTTTGAGAAATCAGGACATAGTCCCGTATTTGAAGAACCAGAAAAATTTAATAAAGAGATCATCAGGATTTACAACTCAGTGAAAGACAAATGAGCATGCCACAACGGAAGGGATTTATTAGCTACCAAATTATAGAACCGAGAAGACTTAAAAATCCACAGCCCGTGAAAATTCGGTTGCCACCTCACTCGAACTAAAAGTAGCTGGTGCAGGATCGTTAAGACCCATTGCATCGCCAGTCAAATAGTATTGACGAAGTAAACTTTTGAAAAAAAAGAAATAGTCTGTTTATCAATCATCAAACAATTTAAAATCAATTAAACAACCATAATTATGAAAACAATTATCTGCATTCTGTTATGCCTATCATCAGTTGTGTCAAAAGGTTTCAATGCGTTGACTAACACTAACCTACGCATGCCCTCAAATGGATATTGGGTGGTCGAACAAAATAAGAAAAATTCTGGCCGTGCTTCTGTTTACTACTATGACATCCATGATAAAATAATTCATGCACAACTGATTAGAGTGAGAACTGAAAATTTACTTACTACTAGATTAAAAAGAAAACTCAATAAAAAACTTTATCTATTACTACTGCTGGAGGCCGAAAGGAATGAAGCTGAGTCCGATAATCGGGTGATTACAGAAAAAGCATAGCTTCAAAAGCACAATCTCAAAGTAGCAGTTTATTAGCAAAGGATAGCTTAGAGAGATACATTATTCAAGCAATGAATGATTGGAGAATACCGGGTGCAGCAAATGAGAACGATTACAATGGAAAAGAAATATTACCCAAAGATTCGGTGTCAATTAATTGAGCAGCTAACCCAACTTCACGTTAAGCGTGTATAGAAAAATAAAAATCAGAAAATGAAAGCTCTTTGTATTTTGATACTAGTTTCATTCAATTCGTTGATTGGCTTTGCACAAGGCTTTTGGTTAACAACACCTGATTTTCCAGGCGGGCCCAAAACAGCTTTTGTTGGTCTTCAAGATTCTCTTTTGTTCGTTGGAACGGCCACTGGAATTTGGAAATCAGAAAATGAAGGATTCATTTGGACAAAAAAGTTGAACTCTTCGTATGTATACACCATGCATGCTTCTTCGAACGGCACGATCTTGGCCGGAGGATTTGGGAAACTATTTTTCTCTTATAACAAAGGCACAAGTTGGGACTCTGTTTCTGTTTCTAGTACGCTTCCAATTGTTAAGATCGTAGAAAACAAAGATCATGAGTACTTCTTTATTTCCAGTGGCTTTACTAATGATGAAGGCTTTGTGGGGAATGGAGTTTTCTATAGCAATGGCGATTTGAAAACATGGGTGCAGCGAAACAACGGACTGCCTGCTCACTTGCGCTCTGGTGAACATCTTGCGGTGGATAAGAATGGAAGGGTTTATGTGACGCTTGCAGATGAAAACACTTCTGGGCAGGGTGGATTGTACTATTCCGATGATAATGGATTGAACTGGACACAATCACCTTTGTTAGTTAGTAATCTTGGCACTATAAAAGTTCTCAACTCTTTTTCCGTCAGCATTACTCCACAAGATTCTGTTGTTGTGAGTGTGAGTGGCACTGCCGTCAATTTTTCCACAAGGCTAAATCTCATCAAGCACGTAAACGATGTTGCTAAAAATAATCCGTGGGGCCCATGGAGCATCCGAAAGGCAGGTCACTGGTGGGAAGATCTCAATTTGAATAGTATTCATTTTGCAAAAAATGGTGACTGGTATAGTTCCGTGAGTAGTTCAATAAGCTCAGGTGGTTCATTCTATTCCACCGATAAGGGACTTACCTGGGCGAGGCGAACAACAGGCATGGGCATTAGTCGCACCGATCGCTATGAAAGTAACTTTCATTATGAGTCAGCAGCAGGGAGAGTTTTTATGGTACAGCTCCTGGACGAGCGGGTGTATTATACTACTCAATCCTTATTGAATCCAATTATGCTTTCTGGTAACATTAAAGATGATCAAGGAAAGCCATTGATGGGTGTTACTCTTACAGTAAAAAATATGCGAATTGGTACCAATGCAGAAGGTAAATTTTCTACTACACTGCCGATGGGGTGGTCAGGTACGATCACTCCTCAATTAAGCAAGCATATATTTGAACCTGACCAGGTTTCAATTGCGAACGCGCAAGGCTCATCATCTGATATAAATTTTGTTGCTAAATATATTGGCACCTACTTTATTTCAGGCTTTATCAGAGACGTTAGCGGACAACCCGTTTCTCAAATTCCGCTCGAAGGATTTCCGCAGAATGTTTCCACTAACGAATTCGGCTATTATGCTGCGGAAGTTCCGGCACGATGGCAAGGCACAGTAATTCCGGTGTTTAACGGTTATCAATTCAATCCAAATGCAATTGTTATATCGCAGGTAAATTCAGATCGTAGTGATCAAAATTTCACTATTCGAAAATCAGGCACGGTTTACGTGATAGGGAAAGTAAAGAATGAAAATGGCGAGCCCCTTATTGACGTGACATTAAACGGGTTTCCTGAAACCACAAGAATTGACGCAACAGGAAACTTCTATGGTGAAGTTTCTTTAGGTTGGACTGGTACTATTATTCCAGCAGCAACTGGATTTAATTTTACACCAGATAAAATTCAGGTTACTAGCATTCAAAGTGATTTACTCAATCAGATTTTTGTAGCTTCTCCTGTATCGGTTATTCCTAAGTATACATTGTCTGGTTTCATTAAAGACCAATTCGGTTTTCCAATGGAGAATATTTCTTTTACAGGGTTGCCATCAGAAATGAAAACAAGCGCAGATGGAAAATATCAGTTAGAATTAGCAGCGGGCTGGTCAGGAATTATTACACCGATTTCAGAAAACCATGTGTTTGATCCAGCATTTATATCCATTAACAATATTTCGTTTCATTTAACCGATCGGAATTTTACAGCCTCAATCATCACAAATATTGATAGTGAAGAAAATTTATTTAGTGTCTATCCTAACCCATCTATTGACGGACGCATTCAAATTGTGTCTAATAAGGAATGTAAGCTAATCATTAGTTCTTCTACAGGCCTAACAATTGGGTCAGGAAGTTCAACTACATTAAACCAATTTCAACTACCTTCTCCTGGCGTTTACATTATTCGAGGAATTACGCGCAACACCGAAAACACAACAAAAATAGTTTTCCGATAAATTGGCTAGCATTTGTTGTAGAATCGTTGGTAGTAAAGCCCATGACTCAAAATGACGGACACCCACCGAGTAATCCGTCTTTGCTGGGCGACAACCGAATGAATTACCCTTGGAAGGAAATAAAATAGCGTAATACCAACACCCATAAATTGGTAAATGATCTATTTTGCTTAATTTTGCCCCGCAAATAATCAACTGTAAATTATTTGCCATGGCACACGATCCTTCCAAACTCCTTTTTGAAGCCCTCACCTATGATGATGTGCTTCTTGTTCCAGCTTACTCTGAGGTACTCCCCCGCGAAACAGACACTTCGAGCCTTTTAACAAACGGAATTAAGCTCAATATCCCCATTATTTCGGCTGCTATGGACACCGTGACGGAAGCGGATTTGGCCATTAGCATGGCACTAGAAGGCGGTATTGGTTTTATTCATAAGAATATGTCTATCGAGGCGCAGGCAGATCATGTTCGTAAGGTAAAACGTTCGCAAAGTGGGTTGATTTTAGACCCGGTAACCCTTTTGATATCGGCTACTGTGCGTGATGCCGAAAAAATTATGCGGGAGTTTAAAATAGGTGGTATTCCCGTAATTGACGAAAATGGAAAATTAAGGGGAATCATCACCAATCGCGATTTACGCTTCCAAAAAGACATGTCTATGCCGATCGAGCGCATCATGACAAAAGACAATTTGATAACTGCGCCCGAAGGCATTACGCTGGAAAAGGCAGAAGGCCTTCTTCAGAATTATAAAATCGAAAAACTTCCGATTGTAAATAAAAAAGGAAAATTAACTGGGCTAGTTACTTATAAGGACATCCTGAAAAAGAAAAACAAGCCCAATGCATGCAAAGATGAATTTGGAAGATTGCGGGTGGGCGCTGCTGTGGGGGTAACAAAAGACATTCTGGAACGCATTGAGGCGCTGAAAAACGCTGGCGTAGATGTGATCAGCATTGACACGGCTCATGGCCATTCAAAAGGCGTTATAGACTCCGCCAAGCTGGTAAAGAAAAAATATCCCGAGTTGGCCATGGTGGTAGGCAACATTGCCACCGGTGAGGCAGCAAAAGCGTTGGCAAAAATTGGTGCCGATGCGGTAAAAGTGGGTGTCGGTCCGGGTAGTATTTGCACTACGCGCGTGGTGGCAGGAGTGGGATTACCGCAGCTGTCTGCCGTATATGAAGCGGCAAAAGCATTGAAAGGAACCTCGGTAAAAGTGATAGCAGATGGGGGCATCCGTTTTTCGGGAGATATTGTAAAAGCATTGGCTGCTGGCGCGGATAGCGTAATGATCGGTTCGCTCCTTGCGGGAACGGAAGAAGCACCAGGAGAAATCATTATCTACGAGGGAAGAAGGTTCAAATCCTACCGTGGGATGGGTTCTATCGAGGCGATGGAAGACGGCTCGAAAGATCGCTACTTTCAGGATGTGGAAGACGATATCAAGAAGTTGGTGCCAGAGGGAATTTCTGGCCGTGTGCCTTTTAAAGGTTCGGTAGCCGAAATATTGTATCAAATGGTGGGCGGCTTGAAAGCCGGCATGGGCTACTGTGGCGCTAAAAATTTGGAAAAACTGAAAAATGCCAAGTTTGTTAAAATAACGGCCGCTGGCATGCACGAAAGCCATCCGCATGACGTAACCATTACCAGGGAAGCACCGAATTATAGTAGGAAATAAGGTGGAGCCTTTAGCTACGGGCCTGCGCACAAAATTGCTGACGGCTCGTAGCTAAAGGCTCGAAGCTTGATTAATATTGCATTAATGATTAACAAACGAGCCATGATTCGCCTTGCCTTTATGGTAGCTGCTTTGGCGTGGCTTGTACTCGTATTTTCTGACGTAACCATTCTTTTCAGCGATATCAAAGGGTTGCCACCCGATTTACCTGGATGGTTGCCCAGGGTCATGTTTGGCCTTTACGCTGTATCGCTGTTTTATTATTACAAGTTCAAAATAGAGCAAGACGAAGCACTCAACTTCACTGATTTACTATGGAGTGTTTTTGCCTCGGGGCTGGTTTTTACCGTTATCTCATTGGCCGTAAGACTTGTTCTATTTCTTTTGGGCGAGACCGCCTTGGTTGGGTTAGACGTTTTTAAAGACGTTATCTATCAAATCAACTTAGGTTTGTGGGTAAGTTTTTTGTTAGCGGCTTTTATTTCTTGGAAGCGACTTATCCTATACCAAAAATCAAAATGGCTGATACGAACGTGGTATCTTTTTGAGCTCGGGTTGCTCATTGTACTAAGTTATGACTGCCTCAATTTTTCAATTGGTGAGGTGCCATCTACCATTCTCTCGGTTGTTTTGGGTTTACTGGCATTGGTACTTTCAGCCAACATGAAGTGGGTAGCCTACCTGAATTTCAAGCAAAAATGGACCAGCCTACTTTTGCTGTTACTCACATTTTTTTACTTGGCCTATTTCTTCATCACAGTAACAACTACGTCCGAGAGCATGACCTCCAAATCTACTGCTTATCTTAGTTTTCAGAGTACAATTTTTATTCCCGCTCTTTTCGCCTTCATTGTAACTTATAGTGTGTTTTCTTTTTTGGTAATTCTTTTCAATCTGCCAACTTCCTCTGTCTTTGAACAGAAGTTAGAAGAGGTTGTAAACTTTCAACGCATAAGTCAATCCATCCAAACCGAACAAAACGAAGAAAGTGTTTATAGCATTTTACTTGAAAGTTCAGTGGGTTCAGTTTTTGCAGATGCCGCCTGGCTAGAAATTCGGGGCGCGTCTACAGAGCATCGTTTCTACACCTACAAGATCACCGAAAAGCAAGCGCGAGAAATTCGCGATCATCTAAAATCAAAAAACATCCGAGGGGTGTTGGATCAAAGCACCGACAAAACAAAAAATCTTTCTAAACATTTGGCGCAATTAAAGGGAACGATCTATCGATCAATCGTGTCATTTCCGATTACTGTAAAAGAAGAAACAATAGGCACACTGGCTCTGCTGAAAGAATTGCCCGATGGCTTTAACAAGGAAATGACTCGTATTGTCTCAACTTTTTCCAACCAAGCCGGAATTTCTATAGAGAACTTTCGATTAATGGAAGAAGCTTTCCAAAATGAAAGATACAAAGAAGAACTAAAAATCGCGAAAACTGTTCAGAAGAGTTTGTTGCCCGAGCGGCTAGAAAAAGACAATGACTTTGAGATTGCTGCTTTCTCAGAATCGGCCGATGAAGTTGGCGGGGATTATTATGATACGATAAGAATCAATGATCATCAGATAGCGTTGATTATAGCCGATGTCTCGGGAAAAGGAACAACTGCGGCCTTTCACATGAGTCAAATGAAAGGAATTTTCCACAGTCTTGCCCAGCAAGAATTAGATCCCAAGGAGTTTATGGTTCGCGCTAATCAGGCATTGATCTATTGTCTTGAACGCGGGTCGTTTATTTCAGCCACTTATTTTGTAATCAACACACAAAAGAAAAAAATATTTTATGCCAGAGCTGGCCATTGCCCCGTGCTGTATTTTAATGCCGCCTCCAATTCATCTGGCTATTTGAAAGACCGAGGCAAAGCGTTGGGCATGATCAAGAACAAAGACTACTGTAATCATGTTGAGACAAATGAACTCTCTTACCTGCCAGGTGATATTATGGTGCTTTATACCGATGGTATTACCGAAGCAAAAGATTCCAAGGGTGAAGAATTTGGTCTTGATCAATTAAACAATACGCTCTTGGAAGTGACAGATCGCTCAGCAAAAGAAATTGAATTACATCTTATTGATCGCCTTTATCAGTATACTGGCACAAAGGATATAAATGACGACTATACGACAATGATTGTGAAGTTCACAGGTGAATCTAAACTTATCAACACTAAACCCGTTTAAAAATTATGGTACACATAAAACGCTTGCAAGAAGAAGGAATTGATATCATCGCGGTAGTCGGTGAAATCGATGCAAGCTCATCCATAGAACTTGATCTGGCAATTGCAAAAAGTGTTGGAGAAGGGTATAAGAGGATAATTATCGACTGCCATGCGATGGAATACATTTCTTCCGCAGGGTTGGGGGTTTTTATGTCTTATATCGAGGAGTTTAAGGATAAGGGCATCCTAATGGTGCTTTTTGGAATGAAGGAAAAAGTGATTAACACATTTAGCATTTTAGGGTTAGCAGAATTACTGCATATAAGAAATAACAAAGAGGAGGCAAAGCAACTGATCAATGGACTATCAATATAACATAGGTTGCAGCCTCACTAACTTAAAAGGCATTCGCGACTTTATTCGTGAGTCGTTGCGTGAGCAGGGGATAACTGAAATCGCGGCTAGTGAAATTGTGTTGGCGTTAGATGAAATGTGTTCTAACCTAATGATACATGGACATCACTGTGATCCGTCTCACATCCTTGAGCTACATATCAGAATACCGCAAGAGCATACTTTTGTATTCGAAATTGTGGACGAAAGCAACGTGTTTGATATTAATCAATTTGCTGAGCCAGCCCTTGGTAATTTAGTCAACGAAAAGAGAAAAGGAGGTTTGGGTATTCGCTTAGTAAAATCAATCATGGATAATATTGAGTACGTTCACGATGGGGGCAAAACAACATGCCGGCTTACCAAGATTATTAGCGACTAGGGGTTTTAATATCTTAGACTACGTTCTTGATTTAAGCAAAGAAAGAATAACCAATGGAAAATGAGGAGATTGACGTTGAACAAATCAAGGAATATATCTCGAGGTTTGTTTGCTATAACGACCAGGAGTTAACTGCCTTTTTTAAAATCCTTAGAAAAACAGTAATCCCAAAAGGGGGCTACCTCATGCAAGCAGGTCAGGTTTGTGACCATGTTGCATTTATTAATAAAGGTCATTTCCGCGCTTTTTATGTCATAGACAACAAAGAAGTTACTTATAACTTTTCTTTTCAAGGAAATTTTTTTACCGATTATCCGAGCTTTCTTACTAGGCAACCCTCTAATGAAACTCACCAAGCCTTAGAAGATGCCGAGGTATTAACGCTGTCTTACAATGACATGCAGCAGTGCTATGTTAACACACCAGCTTGGGAGAGATTTGGCCGCCTCATTGGCGAGTTTATTTTGATAGGAATTGCCGAAAGAAATAGATCCATGCTTTTTATGAGTCCCGAAGAGCGGTATTTGAATTTAATGAAAACAAGGCCAAAGGTAATTGCCACTATACCGCAGCATCACATCGCCTCTTATTTGGGTATTCAGCCAGAATCGCTGAGTAGAATACGCAGACGATTGGCCGATTCCAAAAAAAAATAGCCATTTAAAAACAGTTTTTTTCTGCATCACTAGTAGGGGATGAGCCACCAAAAGTTGTCTTAGACTCAGCAATTGATTTGGGTTAAGTAAAACGTGTCGTTCACCGATCTTAACCTAAGTCAATGGTAAACAAAAAGTCTGCACAGCATTTTTGTGCGATAAAAAAACAACAACAAAAAACAACATGAAGGAAAAACTCGGTAAAAAAAACCAGCTGTGGGTAATTGCCCTAGTATTTGTAGTGAGTATAATTTCATCCGATGGCTTTGGCCAAACCACGCAAACGGTGCGCGGCAAAGTAATTGACGAAGTCAGCAGAACTCCATTGATTGGCGTAACTATCCAAGTCATTAGTACTACCGAAAAAGTGATGGGAGCAACCACAGACGTTGAAGGTAACTTTGCTATTACAAATGTTCCGCTGGGCCGGCAAACCCTTAAAATAAGTTACATGGGTTACGAACCACAGACAATACCCAATACCGTTGTAACGGCTGGAAAAGAACTGGTACTAAATATATCGCTTACCGAAAGTGTGAGTCAACTTGATGAGGTAGTCGTGACCTACAACAGCAGAGAAGATAAAACCGCCACTAACAATGATTTGGCATTAGTTAGTTCACGCTCATTTAACTTAGATGACACAAAGCGCTACGCAGGCGCACTCGGTGATCCTTCTCGAATGGCGGCTAATTTTGCTGGTGTTGTGGGCGGAAACGATTCGCGGAACGACATTGTGGTGCGGGGAAATTCGCCAACGGGTATGTTGTGGCAACTGGAAGGATTAAATATCCCCAACCCAAACCATTTTGGTGCACTCAATAGTACGGGCGGTCCAGTAACTATGCTTAATAGTAACAACCTTGACAAGTCGGATTTCATGACCAGCGCCTTTCCTGCTCAGTATGGAAATGCAATTGCTGGCGTGTTTGACATTAAGTTGAAAGATGGCAATAATCAAAAATTAGAAAAGGTAGCTCAAATAGGATTTAACGGTTTTGAATTGGGTATGGAAGGCCCTCTTTCTAAGAGCAAGGGAAGTTCATTTATTGTGAACTACCGTTACTCAACACTCGGTGTTTTTCAAAAACTAGGTATCGAGTTTGGTACTGGAGGAAACACTCCGAATTACCAAGACCTCAACTATAAATTTTCATTTCCCACAAAAAATAATGGGAAGCTTACCTTCTTCGGTATTCTGGGAAATAGCTCGATCGAATTATTAGGAAGCAAGATTGATAAGACCGAGTTGAGGAAGCCAAACAATACTGATTTGTATGGCGATGAAAACCAAGATTCGTACCCCACCTATGGCACTACTATTAATGGTGTCAGCTTTGAAAAGAAAATCTCACAGAAAACCTTTGCGAAATTCACACTAGGGTATTCGTCAACAAACGAAAAGTTCACTTCTGATTCGCTAGCACGCAACAGTGATTTAGATGTTACGGGTAAGTTTAAAAGGGCGGAGGCCAAATTTAATACTGGGAAAACTTCTTTTGTTTTTTATACGCGCACAAAATTTGATTCAAAGAATTCATTGACTTCAGGACTTTATGTTGACTATACAAACTTCGACTTATACAACATAGATTATTTTGCAAACGTGAACAAGGACAGCGTGCGTGTTAACATCAATGAGAGTAATGTAATCTCACAGGCTTACTCGCAATGGAAACATCGGTTTAGCAACCGGTTATCTTTTTCGGCAGGTGCGCACCTACAGAACTACAGCCTCAATGGCCAAACCGTGGTAGAGCCTCGTGGCAATTTCACCTATCAGATTAGTGGTACTAAATCACTGAGTCTGGGTTATGGTCTTCATCATCAAGCGCCTTCAGTTTACACTTCTTATGCGCAGACTAAAACACCGACAGGCATTGTCTACAGCAATAAAGACTTAGAGTTTATTGAAAGCAATCACTATGTAATTACTTATGATTGGAACCTTACGGAGAACCTGCGATTAAAGGCTGAAGGATATTATCAAGCACTTTCTAACGTGCCAGTGGAGAGAAGTTTATCCTCTTTTTCATCCATCAATACCGGAGTTAGTTTTGGCCCTTCAGACAAAGTGAACTTAGTAAACAAAGGCACTGGTACCAATTACGGAGTGGAGCTGACACTAGAGCGTTTTTTCAGCAAAGGGTATTATTTTCTTATCACCACTTCACTATTTGATTCCAAGTATAAAGGCAGCGATAACATTGAACGTAACACGGCTTATAATACTCAATATGTTTTTAACACTCTCATGGGTAAAGAATTTCGAGTGGGGCGGAATAGAAACTTCCTCAGCTTTAATTTGAAAGTGACTTCCATTGGTGGGCGTTACTTAACGCCACTTAACTTTGCCGCCTCACAAGTGAAAGGACAGGCTGTCTACAATGAAAGCAAAGCGTTTAGTGAAAAGCAGACTCCGTATTTCAGAAGCGACTTCCGCATAGCCTATCGCAAGGAATACACAAAAAGCACATTGGAAATCGCACTTGATTTGCAAAATGTTTCCGGCAACCAAAACATTTTTTCGCAAACCTATAACCCACGTACTAACGCCATTGTCAATCAATATCAGCAGGGGTTCTTTCCTGTGCCCTCTGTGAGATATACTTTCTAAACCCAGTCTATTCCTATTCCTAAATCGAGACAAAGTACAATAGCCATCCAACACATGGATGGCTATTTTTGCATACTTCACTTTCGCAATTTTGAATTGACTTTTCGAAATCAACTGATAATCAACCAAAAGGAGAAATTTCGAGCGGTAAAATCACTTCCAATCTTTAGCCTAAAAAGCTTAATTTTGCCCATATTACAATTATTAATATGCGCGTTCGGTTTGCTTTGTTACTACTTATAAGCACAATAGGTTTCAGCCAAAATAAAAAAAAGGAGACAGAAAGGTCTCCGCTGGTTTTTAGGGTGAACAAGCAGCCAGTATTTGCCGATGAATTCATCTATCTGTACAAAAAAAATCACACTAAGCCCGAAGATTTTAAAGAAGCCAAGATCAATGAGTATTTGCAACTGCTCATCAACTTTAAGTTGAAGATTGAAGAAGCCAAAAGCCGAGGCATGGACACCACCAAAGCATTTGTTAAGGAATTTTCCGGATACAAAGAGGAACTTAAAAAGCCGTACCAAGTGGGGGGAGATGAATTAGATCGGCTTACAAAACAAGCGTATGAAAGGCTGAAGGAAGAAGTGAAGGCATCTCACATTTTGGTGAATGTAGCAGTAGATGCTTCACCCGAGGACACAACAAAAGCATTTCAGAAAATTAGTGCCATTCGCCAACGTATTATAAATGGCGAAGATTTTCAAAAAATGGCCAGTGAGCTTTCAGAAGACCCTTCCGCAAAAAGCAATGCGGGCGACTTGGGTTATTTCACTACCATGCAAATGGTATTTCCTTTTGAAACTGCGGCCTACAACTTAAAGCCCTTTGAAGTTTCGAATCCCGTGCGGTCACGATTTGGCTATCATTTGATAAAGCTATATGATCGCCAGCCAGCACGTGGAGAAGTGGAGATTTCCCACATTTTGCTTAGAAGTGAAAACAACGATTCCAAGATAAAAAGTAAGATTTTTGAAATATATGATCAATTAAAGGCAGGTAAAAGTTGGGATGAACTGTGCCTTGAATTTTCGGAAGATGCCAACACGAAAAATGTTGGGGGTAGGCTCAGGCCTTTTGGAATTGGCGCGTTGGCCTCGGTGCCGGAATTTGAGCAAACGGCTTTTTCTATGCAAAAGGAAGGCGAAATTTCAGATCCTTTTCAATCCAATATTGGCTGGCATATTATCAGGTTAGAGAAGAAGATTCCGCTGCCCCCTTACAAAGATGTTGAGGCCTCCCTTAAAAAGAAAGTCGCGCGCGATGAACGCATGCAAATTTCTAAACAGGCTTTGATGGTTAAGAAAAGAAAAGATTTTGCATTCACCGAAAACACCGAAACCAAAAACCTTCTGTTGCCATTGGCCGATTCTTCGATCGTAAAGGGCAAGTGGGTTTTTTCAGGCGATGTGCCATCATTATCATTACCCATTTTTTCCCTTCAAGGAAAGGTCACCACGCTGGGCGATTTCGTCAAGTATGTGAAAAGCCATCAAACTATTTCTTCGTTATCGCCAAAAGCTCGCCTAACTGAATTGTATGAGAGTTTCGTGGAAGAAAAAATAAATCAATTGGAAGACGAAAAAATTTACAATGAGAACCCTGATTACAGAAACTTGCTGGTAGAGTATAAGGAGGGAATCATTTTATTTGAGATTATGGAGAAAGAAGTTTGGAATAAGGCTTCGAAGGATTCGGTCGGGCAGCGCAATTTTTACGACCTCCATAAGGAGAAGTATAAAGCAGGCGACCGTTTGGAGGCGCAGGTATTTGCGGCTCTTGAAAAAAAGCAATTAGACGAGTTGCAAAGGAAAATTTCAGCTGGCGATACGATTAAGAAATCAGATCTTAAGAAATTTAAATCTGTTATGAGCGTTAAAGCCTATGAAAAAGGAGAAAGTAAAGTTATCGATCGGATCAGCTGGGTAACGGGGCTACAAGAAACCCAAATCGACAATGTTTTTTACTTGGTAGATGTAAAGAGATTGGTGGCGCCAGGATATAAAACTTTTGAGGAAGCACGCGCATCTGTAATATCAGAGTACCAAGATTTTCTAGAAAAAACTTGGTTGGAGACGTTGAAGAAAAAGTATAAGGTGGAGTTGGCAAACAAAGGCAAGAAATACGTCATTGAAAAGTTAGTTAAATAATGATTTTAAGAAAAACTATAAATGCCGTTATTGTTTTCTTGGTAAGTCTTTCTTTTCAAGGTTGCGATCTTATAAAAATGAAGAAAGATAAGAAAGGAGCAGGCGAGCGAGCGGCAATTGCCCGGGTAAATCAAACCTACCTTTATCAAGATGAAGTGGCCGGCATAGTATCAGACAAAATAAAAGGGGAAGACAGCATTGCTAGGGTTACCTCTTATATCGATAGCTGGATAAGAAAGCAATTGTTGATAAACGAAGCATTAAAAAACATTGATATTGACGAGGCCGAGGTGGAGCGAAAAATTTTAGATTATCGTTATAGCCTGATTGGTTATCAATATCAGAATTACTACATAAAAAAGAACATGCTTGATTCGGTCACAGAAAATGAAATTCAAGCTTACTATCAGTCACATCAGGATAATTTTATCTTGAAGCAAAACATTATTCAAGGCATTTATATAAAAGTACCAAAAGGTGCTCCGCGATTAGCGCGATTGAAAGAGCTTATCTATGCAAATAAGCCGAAGGAATTGAATGAGCTAAAGTCGTATTGTTTGAGTTTCTCATCGGTTTACCATTTGGCAGATTCTTCGTGGATCGAGTTTGACAAACTCGTGGTCAATTCTCCGTTGGCTGAAATTCCCAATAAAATTCAATTTTTAAAGAGTTATGCTTACTATGAAACAGCCGATGCAGAGTCAATGTATTTTTTAAAAATTGACGGCTATAAAATATCAGATAATATTTCGCCACTGGAATTCGTGAAAGGCGATATTAAAAACATTATTTTAAACAAAAGAAAAGTAGAACTTGCGCATAAATTGGAAGAACAAGTATATGAAAGGGCAACCAAAGAAAAGGAATTTGAAATTTTTAATAATTAGTATCCTCGCTTTATCAATTACTTTAACGACTGCCGCTCAAGATAAGCCTGAAGCTTTTGTGGTGGATAAAATTATCGCTAAGGTAGACAACTATGTCATTCTTAAATCGGAATTAGAAGGTGCGTATCAAAATTATATTACAGATGGAAATCCTCCGTCTGAACTAGCAAAATGCGACTTACTGAATCGACTTATCATAAATAAGCTATTAGTTGCCAAAGCGGAAATTGACTCTGTTATTGTAACTCCTCAGGAAGTAGACAATGAAACCGAGCAGCGGATGGCTATGATTCTCCAGAATTCAGGAAACTCACCTGAGCAACTAGAGAAAGCGTATGGCAAAACACTAGACCAAATAAAAGTGGAATTGCGAGACCAAATCCGAGAGCAAAAACTAGGGCGCGAGATGACCCAGAAAATAACAAAAGATCTTTCCATTACGCCAGCAGAGGTAAAGCGGTTTTTTAACAACGTGCCAAAGGATAGTTTACCGTTCTACTCATCGGATGTGGAGGTTTCACAAATTGTAAAAGTTGCCAAGATTAGTGCCAGCCAAGAGGAAGAAGCAAAAAGTGAATTGAATCGAATACGCGACCGAATTTTAGCTGGCGAAAGTTTTACTGATTTGGCTAAAAAATATTCCCAAGAGCCATCTGCTCAACAGACAGGTGGAGATCTGGGCTACGCTGGAAGGGGAGCAATGGTGCCGCAGTTTGAGGCGATGGCTTTTAAGTTAAAGGAAGGAGAAATTTCAATGCCCTTTAAAACTCCCTTCGGTTTTCACATTATGCAGCTAATTGATAGGCGTGGTAATGAGTACAACGCAAGGCATATTTTACTTTTTGCAACGCCTTCGAAAACAGACATTTTGGATGCTGAAAGATATCTTGATAGTTTGCGTGGTAAAATAGTCAAAGAGAATCTTTCTTTTGAGAAAATGGCAAAAGAACATTCAGATGATGCAAACACAAAACTTCGCGGAGGTTTTTTTACCGATGCAGAAGGTGGCACTAAGATTTCGTTGCGCGAAATTGATCCTGTTGTTTACTTAGCGATAGACACCATGAAAGTAGGCAATATTTCTAAACCACTAACCTACCGTACAGACGATTTGAAAGATGCGGTTCGCATTTTGTATTTCAAATCGAAACTACCTCCACACCAAGCCAATCTAAAAGACGATTGGCACCGACTCCAGTCTGCAGCCATTGCTGAAAAGAAAGACAAAATGTTGGGCAAATGGTTCAAAAAGGCACGTACGGATGTTTTTGTAAGTATCGATCCCGTTTACAAAGGTTGTAAGATCACCGATTAACGTTTATTCAATGGCAAATTCTTTTTCAAATGATGTGGAAGCGGCAGATGCATTAGCACTAGCCTATAAAAAGCTTACCACCGAAATCGCAAAAGTAGTGGTGGGGCAAGAGGAGGTAGTTCGCCAGATTCTGACAGGTATATTTTGCCACGGCCACTCTCTGTTGGTAGGCGTACCGGGGCTTGCGAAGACGTTGTTGGTTCAAACTATTGCCACATCGCTAGATTTGGAGTTTAAACGCATTCAGTTTACACCCGACTTGATGCCGTCAGATATAGTGGGGGCAGAAACATTAGATAAAGAAAGGAACTTTCAATTCATCAAAGGCCCTGTTTTTGCAAATGTCATATTAGCCGATGAAATAAATAGAACGCCTCCTAAAACGCAGGCAGCGTTACTAGAAGCGATGCAAGAAAATGCAGTTACAATTGCTGGGAATCAATATCTCTTGCCTAGGCCTTTTTTCGTGCTTGCTACCCAAAACCCGATTGAACAAGAGGGAACCTATCCTTTGCCAGAAGCCCAATTGGATCGGTTTATGTTCAATATTTTGTTAGATTATCCCAGTTATCTGCAAGAGATTAACATTGTAAAGAAGACTACCTCAGAAGAAATTAGCCAAGCGTCAAAAGTTCTTTCTAAGGAAGAGATAATGGGGTTTCAACAATTGGTACGAAGAGTACCTATTGCCGACAATGTAGTAGAGTATGCGGTGAGACTTTGCCATAACACACGGCCAGGCAAAACAGGTTCTGCGCTCGCTAATGATTTATTGGAGTGGGGTGCAGGGCCGCGCGCGTCACAATTTCTGGTACTCGGAGCAAAATGCAACGCGCTACTAAACGGAAAATATTCTCCAGACATCGAAGATGTGAAAGCCATAGCAAAACCTGTATTGCGCCATCGCATAGTAAGAAACTTTAAAGCGGAGGCGGAAGGGATTTCGGTGGACGAAGTGATTGAAAAAGTATTGGCTTTGTAAGCACTATAATCCAAAAAGAACAAAGCTAGGCTCTCACTTTCTTGCCTCTACGCCCCGATTCCAATCGTACACTTTGTCGGAAATTTCTATCAATAGCTTGGGATCTTTCTCAAGTGCATTCCCGATCACAATCATATCCGCTCCCGCTTCTAGCGCAGAAATAGCTTTGTGTGGATTATTTATTCCACCGCCAACGATCAACGGAACTTGCACTGCTTTGCGCACCGCGTTAATCATTTTAGCACTGATCTCTTTTTCAGCACCACTTCCAGCGTCAAGATAAATAAGTTTTAAACCAAGCATTTCACCAGCCATCGCGGTGCACGCAGCAAGTGAAAATTTATCGTCAGGTAAAGGAGTTGTATTGCTAATATAGGCCACAGACGTAATCTTACCCGAATTAATAAGCATATAACCTGTGGGCATTACCTCAATTTTTGTATTCTTTAAAATCGGAGCCGCGGTTACATGCTGCCCAATCAATAAATCCGGATTTCTGCCAGAAATTAACGATAAGAACAAAATGGCGTCAGCCTCAGCATCTAACTGCAATGAACTTCCAGGGAATAGTACAACCGGAATATTTGTATTTTTCTTGATCTTACTTACTACGGCCGATAGGTTTGTTGTGGTAATAAGACTTCCCCCCACGAAAAAGAAATCTACGCAATTTTCGTTAGCCAAATGAATCAACGACATTAAGGTGGACGTTTCCTCCACCTTATCTGGATCAATCAAAACGGCTATCGACTTTTTGCCTTCCGCTTGACGCTTTGCTAGCTCCTCAAGAATTTTCACGCTTTTTTGATTGTATGTATTCAGATAACTTCTCTTTTGCAATATCTAATAAAAATAAAGTAGCTTGATCTACTAATTTTGCACCTAATTGTGAAAACAAAGTAGCTTCTTCTTCTTCTTCAATTTCGAACCCATCTTCTGATTGTGCTTTTTGAGCCTTCGATTTTTTTGATTTCTTAACCTCGTTAGTTAATTGGCTTACAAGCAAATAAGTAAACGCCAAAGAACCCCCAATAATCAAGGCATTGGTTAAAAGCTTGTCCGATTTAATTCCAATTCCATTTAACTCGTTAGTTAATTCAAGCTTATGCCTTTCCGAAGTTTCAACGAGCTTTTTTCTTTCAATATCCTGATATGCCATCAATCTGTAACTTTATTTTTTTGAGATTTCAGTATCTGTTCTTCCATATTGGAGCTAAGTGCTTTTCGATTGATGTAAAGAGAAACAAACACGATTCCGTAAAAAAGGGCAATAACGAAGAAACCTACATATTGGGCCTCAAAAAAACTATTAATCAAGTAAGCCAAGCCTAAACTTAAGAAAAGTAAAAACAGAAATCCGAGTAGGGCCAAGAAAATGAGCGTCATTGCCCGCGACAGTGCTTTGGTCACGTCCGTCCTGATCTCTAACTTGAAGAGTTCAAGCTTTGACTCAACATAACCCGTTAAGTTAAAGGCTATATTTTCTAATTTGAATAGTTTAAACAGTATGTCTTTAATTTTTTCCATGAGATAATTAAAGCAATATAATAAAAACAGGAATTGATCTTACTTCCTCGCTGAAATCAATTCTTCAGACCAAAGTATTCTGCCAGACGGTGTTATTTTTTCTTTTTTAACCAGAATATTTGAAGCAGCAGATATGTAAACTTTTGTGTAGGAGGAGTCAATTGGCATAGAATAGAAATTTTTTCTAAAAGAATACACGGAATCAAAGCTCAATACTGTATTTACACTAAGGTTTGCGAAAATCTCATCGATACACATTTTAAATTTCCCACCTTTTTCTTCCCCATCTTTGCAAAAGCCTTCTTTATTTAACTCATACAAATCATTACCAATAAATAACAAATTGTTTTTGCGATATACAGACAAGGCTTTCGTTTCGTGGCCATCATCGAATGGCTGAGCTGCGTCATAGAAATGCCATCGGCTCAGTTGCTGGCTCTCAAAGGTTTTAACGATTACTGAATAGGTTGATTTTTTATTGGTTGTAAAGTCAGTAATTTGATAGGTTAACTCATTTGTTTTTACGGTGTTCTTATGGAAATAAATTAAAGAAAATGGAATAAAGAAAAATGTCAATAGTAGAAATAGAAAACCTGCTAACCGATACTTCAATGTTAACTTACCCAATTTGTTAGCGAGATAAATTGGAAATTCTCTTATGTATGGGATTGGGAAAAATAGACCTACGCCAATCACGTTGAAAAGAAAATGCGCAATGGCAATGCTAATGGCAGCGTTAGAATTAAACGATGCAGCGATAAAAGCAGTAATGGTTGTACCAATGTTCGCACCTAAAATAAAAGGAACCGCTGCTCTTAACCTCACTAGCTTGTTGGCAACAAGCGGCACAACCAATGATGTGGTTACCGTGCTAGATCGAATGGCAGCAGTTGTGAATAGCCCCCAGGCAAATGACTTCAAAGGACTTTTAAAAAATAGTCGCAAAAAGGTTGGTTGCGAGGTGAAGCCCAAAATGTCGGTAAGCACTTTGCGAAATAGCAAGATCGAGCCATAAAGCAGTGCAAAGGAAAGCGCAGTCAAGAGCAATGAATTGTTTACTGTAGTGATTAAAAAATTTATTATCGGGCTAAACCCATTAGCTAACAAGGAGAAATCACTTTTTACGGGACCTGTAGGTTCGTTAAAGAAAGCAGTCGCTATGTACTTGGCCAGGCCACTTAAAAAGCCATAGTAATATTCTAAAGGAAATAGAATTACAACCGTAAGAAGGTTAAAAAAGAAGTGGTAAGTGCCAGCAGACATAGCTCGCTGGAACTCCTTTTTCTTGGTGATGAAACCCAACGAAACGATCGTTGCGGTGATGGTCGTGCCAACGTTAGCACCCATAATAATTGGTATAGCACCCTCAATGGTCAAAGAACCTGAGGCAACAAGTATGACGGTCATTGACGTGGTAGCAGAACTACTTTGAATAATAGCAGTAATCAAGAGTCCAATAAACAAGCCAATAAATGGGTTTGAGGTAGCCAAAATAATTGTTTCAGCAGCGGCTTTCCCAATCTGCTGAACAGAAGAGATCATCAGATCGAGCGAGAAAAGAAAAATAAGCAGTGCTGCGGCTATGTACGCAAAATTTCTAGACCATAATTTCCAAGGAACGGCAACATTAATTTCTGGCGAATTCGGTGGCAGGTCGATCATCTCAGTAAAGATAACAAGTGTTGGTTACTGAGGAGGCGTATTAACAAATACTTAATAAATTTTAGCTGTTTAGTTCGCAAATAGCCATCCAAGCCATTAAGCCTGGGCCGAATTCTAACGCCCCCTCATCTATATCAAAGGTGGGGGTGTGAACATACGAGGTTATGCCTTTTGAATCATTGCGTGTTCCCAAACGATAAAATGAAGCAGGAATTAGGTGTGAATAGTAAGCGAAGTCTTCTGAACCCATCGCCAATTCCAAATCAACTACATTTTCGGTACCGACATATTCTTCGGCTGCTTTGCGTATTCTTTTTGTGAGCGCAGGGTTATTTTGAAGATAAGGGTAGCCGTGTGAAATCGTCACTTCGCATTTAGCACCCATACTGTCTGCAATGCCCTCGGCCATTTTTACAATTTTCTGTAACCCGGAAGCACGCCAATCTTCGTTCAGCGCACGAAATGTCCCCGCAATAGTTACCTCATCGGGAATAATGTTGGTAGCTCCTTTACCGCTAATGCTTCCAAATGTTAACACGGTCGGCTGCTTTGGGTTTGCATTTCTGCTGATTATTTGTTGTAATCCAAGAATAATGTGAGAGGCAATCACAATCGGATCGACAGTTAACTCAGGTGCAGCACCGTGGCCTCCTTTCCCAATCACTTTCAGATACAATTCATCAGACGAAGCCATATACATACCTTCGCGGAACCCTATTTTGCCTACTGGCAGCAACGGCATAACATGTTGGCCGATGATCGACTCAGGGGCAGGGTTTTGAAGTACGCCTTCTTTAATCATGTAAGATGCTCCGCCCGGATTTTTTTCTTCTCCTGGCTGAAATATTAGCTTGACAGTGCCCTCAAATTGGTTTTTAATTGAATTCAAAATTTGAGCTGTGCCCAGCAAAGACGAAGTATGCACGTCATGACCGCACGCATGCATAACACCTTTGTTGATGGATTTATAAGTAACATTGTTTTCCTCGTTAATCGGCAGTGCATCGATGTCTGCTCTCAACGCGACTGTTTTCCGTTTAGGATTTTTCCCTTCAATAAGAACTACTACACCTGTAGTAGCGACCCCTTCTTGTGGTGTGAGCCCAAATGACCGTAGTTTTTCAGCAATGAATTTTGCCGTATTAAACTCCTCATACGAAAGTTCAGGGTGAGCGTGCAGGTGCCTTCTAAACGAAACAACTTCTTCAGCCTGAGCGATCGAGATTCTTTTAATGTTGTCTATTAGCGCCATAAGTCAAAATAGGTATTAATTCCCCCTGCTACCGGATTTGTATTTTCTCGGGCACTAGAATGGCTCCGGGGAAATAGGATTTTAGCTTGACCAAATCCTTTTGTGCTTCTAGTTTCGAAAAATAGCTACCTATGCTCAATCTGAATTTTGGTTGCAGGTACTGAAGGTTTGCATCGAAGTCGGTTGATTCTTTTACTACTTTTTGTTTGGCGTAAGCATCTTCTTTACTTTGGCCTGAATAGATTTGAATAGTAAAGCCGTCTACAAATTTCTTTTGTAAGTTTTGCTTATCGATGCTATCCAGAATGGCATCTAGTTTAGCGTTTATATTTTTTGTCGGCTTGATGACGGTCCGGTCTCTTTGGAGGGCAATTACCTTTTTTGAAGTGTCAATTCTTACGTCAAATTTTTTCCGATAAGCGGACAAGTCTTCCACGTATGCCTTAGTTACTCTTTGAGCTGGACAGGAGATAACAACACCAAGCAAAAATGGCAAAACAAAAAGAATAATGACCTTGAGCTGAACGCTCTTCTGCCAAAATTGACCTTTGAATTTTACGTGTCGACTCTTTTTTCTCATTCAATTACAACGCATCTGCCAGCGTTAATATCGTCTTCAACTTTTTTGTATTTCACATCCTTCATTACCGTGCCATTGGTATACTGCACCGAAACTTTATCATTTCTATTAGCCACTTTATCTGATTTCACAGGCATAATTTTTTCCTCTTGTGGCCGCTGTTGGGCAGGCTGTTGTTCGCTGCCTCCAGAAAGCAGTGACCGTGACTCTTCTTTATTTTCGCTCAGCCTTATTTTGCTTTTTTGCGCGCGCGCTTCTTGCACTTGATCTGGCTCTTCAACAGGAATATCCGCTTTCAGTAAGAAAGAAATTGTTTCCGAATTTACCTTGGCGATAAATCGTTTGAACGCTTCAAAACCTTCAAATTTATAGATCAGGAGTGGGTCTTTTTGCTCATACACAGCATTCTGCACCGACTGCTTAAGGTCATCCATGTCGCGCAAGTGCTCTTTCCAATTTTGATCGATGATAGCGAGGGTTATCATTTTCTCCATGGATCGAATCAGTTCTGCGTTATTGGTGGCCACGCACTTTTTCAAATCGGCAGACACGCCAATTTGTTTTGTTCCATCAGAGAATGGCACAAGGATGTTTTCAATTGTGGCGCCACGGGTTTTGAAGACGTCCTTCATAATTGGCATCGACTTAGCTGCAATCGCTTTATTCTTTTGATCATAATGAGCTAGCGCTTGCTCATATAGTTTTTCAGTAAGCAGCACCTGATCGGTCTTTGTTATTTCTTCAACCGTTACCTGAAAATCAAAGCCCAATGAACTCAGCACATTCAGCTTGAAGTTCTCCAAGCTTTCACCGGCTTTTGCGCTAGCAATAAAGTCATCGCAGGTGTCGAAGAGCATTGTGAGAATATCAAATTGCAAACGTTCGCCAAACAATGCATTTTTTCTTCTCTTATAGATCACTTCCCGCTGGGAATTCATTACGTTGTCATATTCCAATAAGCGCTTACGGATCCCAAAGTTATTTTCTTCTACTTTCTTTTGAGCGCGTTCTATTGAACTCGTTACCATAGAATGAGAAATAACTTCACCTTCTTTTAACCCGAGCCTATCCATTAGCCTTGCAATGTTTTCAGGCATGAATAAGCGCATTAAGTTGTCCTCCAAGGAAACATAAAACTGCGAAGTACCTGGGTCACCTTGACGACCCGCGCGACCACGCAACTGACGATCAACACGCCTTGATTCATGCCGCTCCGTACCTATAATAGCCAAACCGCCCGCGGCTTTTGATTCTGCAGTAAGTTTAATATCGGTACCACGGCCAGCCATGTTTGTTGCGATAGTAACCGTTCCAGGCTTTCCTGCTTCGGCTACAATTTCTGCTTCGCGTTGATGTTGCTTTGCGTTAAGCACGTTGTGCTTAATTTTCTTCAACTGTAACATACGGCTTAGAACCTCGGATATTTCCACGGAAGTGGTTCCCACCAAAACGGGTCGCCCCTCACCTGTAAGTTTCACAATTTCTTCAACTACCGCATTGAACTTCTCGCGCATAGTTTTGAAAACCAAATCATCGTCATCTTTTCGAGTAGTTGGCTTATTGGTGGGAATAGTAACTACGTCAAGTTTATAAATGTCCCATAACTCAGCGGCTTCGGTCTCGGCTGTACCCGTCATACCCGCAAGCTTATGATACATTCTGAAATAGTTTTGAAGTGTAATGGTGGCATACGTTTGAGTCGCGTCCTCCACTTTTACGTTCTCTTTTGCTTCAATCGCTTGGTGTAAACCATCCGAATATCTTCTGCCATCGAGCACGCGCCCGGTTTGCTCGTCTACAATCTTTACCTTGCCGTCTACTATAATGTATTCGGTATCGCGCTCGAATAGCGTGTAAGCTTTCAATAACTGGTTTACGCTATGGATGCGCTGAGATTTTGTGGTATAATCTCTAATTAACTCTTCTTTCTTATGAAGCTTGGCCTCGGCTTCTAATCCAGCATCTTTCTCAATCTTGGATAGCTCAATTCCAATTTCTGGCAAAATAAAAAACTTAGGGTCTTCACCTTGCCCGGTAATTAAGTCAATTCCTTTTTCGGTTAAATCAACGCTATTATCTTTTTCATCAATTACAAAATAAAGAGGTGCATCGGCCACGGGCATCTCTTTTTTATTGTCTTGCAGATAAAAATTTTCTGTTTTTTGAAGCAGGTTTTTTACTCCGCTTTCGCTGAGGAATTTTATTACTGGTTTGAACTTAGGCATGGCGCGATGTGCGCGAAACAAAGACAGCCCGCCATCTTTTTCGTTACCCTCGCCAATTTGTTTTTTGGCATCGTTCAAATATTGGTTGACTAATTTTTTCTGTGCCTCCACCAATTTAAAGATGCGAGGCTTTAGATCATAAAATTCGTGCTCATCACCGCGAGGTATAGGGCCTGAAATAATCAACGGGGTTCGTGCTTCATCTACCAACACACTGTCTACTTCATCCACCATTGCGTAATGATGATGTCGCTGCACTAGCTCTTCTGGTTCGCGCGCCATGTTATCACGCAAGTAATCGAAACCAAATTCATTGTTAGTTCCATAGGTTATATCAGCTTGATACGCGGCTCTTCTCTCTTCCGAGTTGGGCTCATGCCGATCGATACAATCAATAGTCAACCCATGAAATTGGAAGAGTGGCCCCATCCATTCGCTATCGCGCCTTGCTAAGTAGTCATTTACGGTAACAATATGAACACCCCTTTTGGCAAGTGCATTCAAAAAAGTGGGGAACGTGGCCACCAACGTTTTTCCTTCGCCTGTTGCCATTTCAGAAATTTTTCCTTCGTGGAGCACAATGCCGCCAATGATTTGAACGTCATAGTGCACCATGTCCCAGGTAATCATATTTCCTGCGGCCATCCATTGGTTGTGCCAATGCGCCTTTTCGCCAGCTATTTTTACGTTTTGGTAACGGCTTGCAAAAACCCTGTCTTGCTGAGTGGCCGTAACTTCCAAATACGGATTTTCTTTAAATCTACGTGCGGTTTCCCGGATGATGGCAAAGGCTTTCGGCAACGCTTCGATCAATACTTTCTCAAGCTCTTTGTTTCTCTCAAGTTCAATACGATCTATTTCTTTGAAGATAGCGTCCTTTTCATTTAAATCAAGTTCAGGCTGATCGGCAATTTGCTTATGAAGTTCTGCAAGCTTATCGTCTGTAACTTTTAGTTTTGAATTTATAAACCCTTGAATTTCGGCAGTCTTTGCTCTTAGTTCATCATGGCTGATAGAAAGCAGTTTCTCGCCTTCGCGTTTTGTTTCCTCCACCAGCGGCATTATACGCTTGATGTCTTTTTCTGATTTTGTACCGAAGATTTTCGCAATAAGCTTGAGCATAGTAGTAAGTTGACCGTTGTGGGTTGAATAGTTAGTTCGCGGAATTCTCCAGAAATCTAGACCTCTTCACCCACAACTAATTTAAGTGTGCAAAAGTAAAGATTTCAGCCGTGCAATTATAACTCCAATTGTCCTTGAAATACCATTTTGGCAGGGCCGATGAGGAATATCTCCTCAAACGTGTCGGTCTGGCTTGTTTTAAACTCCACTGAAAGGCTTCCGCCCCGAACTTCGATTGAAACGGGCGAGGTATACCCATGAAAAGACGATGCCAACGCCACCGCGGTTACACCGGTGCCACACGAAAAAGTTTCGTCTTCAACGCCTCGTTCGTAGGTTCGAACGGCTACTGTGTTATTGCTTTTTAGTTCAGCGAAATTGGCATTCGTTCCCTCGGGTTCGAAGGTTTTATTGTAGCGGGTGGTTTGGCCTTCCAGTAGTACCGGGTAATTTGGCAAGTCGTTAACAAACTTTACAAAGTGTGGCGATCCTGTATTAATAAAAAAATTGTTTCCCAGCCGTTTTATACTTTTTACGTCAGCCATCTGAAGTCGGATTTTTCCGTTTTGAAGAAGTTCTCCCTCATGGAGGCCATCAAAAGCCGAAAACTTCGTTTTGTCTTTTATCAATCCGAGTTGATGGGCAAAGTCAATGGCCGAACGACATCCATTCCCGCAAAGGCTTTGGCTCCCATCGCTATTGTAATAAACCATCCGAAAATCAGAGTGTGCATCATTTTCAATTAAAATCAGCCCATCTGCACCTACGCCAAATCGCCTGTCGCAGGTTTTTTTTATTTCTTCTTTCGAAAAAGAATGCGCTAATGAACGGTTATCCACCAACACAAAGTCATTGCCGGTGGCTTGATACTTTGAAAAATTAAGAACCATTAGATTTATTTCACTTCCTCGTAGTCGATGTATTCACCTCCATTAATGCTGGTCGATTTTTTACTTTTTTTTGAAGGGGAATCTACATTAATAGGGCCTTCACTTGGTTTTTGTTGTTGATATTGCCTTTGTTGTGAGGCAGCACCTACTTTGAAAAAAAAGCCTCCGATTTTGGAAAGAATATAGACCACAAGGCCCATGATTATTAGAATCTTAAACATAACAATGTCTGTAACTACTAAACAAAGGTATAAGTTTCTTTGATACAGATGGAATCAACATTTTTTATAGAGAAAGTCCTCTATCATTTACATTCCAGCATATTCCAGAAATTCTCGCATTGTCGGAGCGTAAAGATTTCTTTAATTTACAGACAAAACAGCGTCAAATTGGATTTTACATCTACCATAACAGGCCTTTATTATCTTGTGATTTGCGCGGATGGGAAAATTAGCGAAAAGGAGCTTACACTAGGTAAGAAAATGATTAGAGCAGAAGGTTTTGACGAAAGCAAATTTCAGTCGGCCCTCGAAAGTTTTAAACTCAAAGAGCGTACAGGCCTTTATACTGATTGTTTAGCCGGGTTAAAAAGAATGGAAAAAGAAAGGCAAATCCGCTGTATTTCTTGGATGTGCGTGATTGCTAATTCAGACGGATTTATGGACAAAGAAGAATGGGTGCTTATCTATAAAATATACAACACGGAGCTAAACCTTAATCTTGACGATATCATGAAAACACAGCGCGAGCTGAATAAAATTCTTCACGGCCGCGAATTCCTGTCCTTTGGAGTAAAGATGTAGTTGGGTTTATCTACTCAAATACAAATTCCTATCGTTGTAAATGCTCAAAAAATAATCATCCATTAAGTCATCAATAAAATAGATGGCTTCTCCTGTTGATTTCATTTCAGGGCCAAGCTCTTTATTTACATCTGGGAATTTGCTGAATGAGAACACGGGTACTTTTATAGCATAGCCATGTTTTTTAGGGTTGAATGTGAAATCTTTCACCTTCTTTTCTCCCAGCATCACTTTAGCAGCATAATTCACGTAAGGTTCATCGTATGCTTTGCAGATAAAGGGCACTGTGCGTGATGCTCTTGGATTTGCCTCGATTATATAAACCGTATCATTTTTTATGGCAAACTGAATGTTGATCAAGCCAACCGTTTTCAATGCCAGCGCAATTCGTTTAGTATAGCTTTCTATTTGTTTGATTACGAAATCTCCCAAATTGTAGGGCGGAAGTACCGCATACGAATCACCCGAATGAATGCCCGCAGGTTCAATGTGTTGCATAATACCGATGATGTAAACATCTTCGCCATCGCAAATGGCATCGGCCTCTGCTTCGATCGCGCCATCCAAAAAGTGGTCGAGCAGCACTTTGTTTTCTGGCAAGTGTTTCCAAATATCAAGAATGTGATGTTCTAATTCTTTTTCATTGATTACGATCTTCATGCTCTGCCCACCCAATACGTATGAAGGTCTTACAAGAAGCGGAAACCCAATTGTTTTAGAGACTTCCAACGCCTCATCCGCATCGGTTGCAACTCCAAACTCTGGATATGGAATGTTTAAATTCTTCAACAGTGTGGAAAAACTTCCGCGATCCTCAGCTAAGTCCAAGGCTTCATAGGAAGTGCCAAGTATTTTAACGCCATACTTGCTTAGCTTTTCCGCTAGCTTAAGAGCAGTTTGTCCACCCAATTGAACAATTACCCCTACCGGTTTTTCATGTTGGATGATATCCCAAAGGTATTCCCAAAATACGGGTTCGAAGTAAAGTTTATCAGCAATATCAAAATCCGTGGAAACGGTTTCTGGGTTGCAATTGATCATGATGGTTTCATAACCACATTCTTTGGCGGCCAGCACGCCATGCACACACGAATAATCGAACTCGATGCCTTGTCCAATTCTATTTGGCCCAGAGCCAAGAACAATTACTTTTTTGCGGTCAGTAACGATTGACTCGTTCTCCTCATCGAACGTTGAATAGTAGTAAGGGGTCTTTGCTTCAAATTCTGCCGCACAGGTGTCGACTAGTTTGAATACTCTGTTGATGCCCAGCTCTCTTCTTTTTGAATGAACCTCGCTTTCTAAACAATCGATCAGGTGGGCAATTTGCCTATCGGCATACCCTTTTTCTTTGGCAGTTTTTAGAAGTTCTTTAGGGAGTGTTGCGAGGTCATACTGTGCGATCTCATTTTCGAGTTCGATCATTTCGTAAATCTGCTCCAAAAACCACTTATCAATTTTGGTAAGCTTTTGGATTGTCTTCATTGAAATGCCCAACTTCATTGCGTCATAAATATGGAACAGTCTGTTCCAACTTGGGTGCTCTAAACTATGCAGCAGTTCTGTTTGATTTTTCAGCTCTTTACCATCTGCGCCAAGCCCGTTTCTTCTTATCTCTAATGATTGACAGGCTTTTTGCAACGCCTCTTGAAAGTTTCTGCCAATGCCCATGGCTTCTCCAACCGACTTCATTTGGAGACCTAGCCTGCGATCGGTGCCTTGAAATTTGTCAAAATTCCAACGAGGTATTTTTACGATTACATAATCCAGGGCTGGCTCAAAGTAAGCGGTTGTGGTTCCGGTAATTGCGTTTTGTAACTCATCTAGATTGTAACCAATTGCCAATTTGGCAGCAATTTTGGCAATCGGGTAACCAGTTGCCTTTGATGCCAATGCAGATGAACGAGACACACGCGGGTTAATTTCAATTCCAATGATCGAGTCATCTTCTGGATTTACAGAAAACTGAACGTTGCAACCGCCAGCAAATTTCCCGATGCCATTCATCATCTTTATTGCTAGGTCGCGCATGCGCTGGTATACCACGTCCGACAGTGTCATAGCAGGTGCCACGGTAATCGAGTCACCTGTGTGGATGCCCATCGGGTCAAAGTTTTCGATCGAGCAGATGATGATTACATTTCCTGCACCATCGCGCAATAGCTCCAATTCATATTCTTTCCAGCCCATGATGCTTTTTTCCACAAGTACTTCGTGGATGGGCGAGGCGTGTAACCCGTGATTCAACGCTTCGTCAAAGTCTTCTTGCTTCTCCACAAAACCGCCACCCGTTCCGCCCAATGTATAAGAAGGCCTGATTACTAGCGGAAACCCGATTTCTTGGGCTATTTCTTTTCCCATTAAGAATGAAGTAGCGGTGGCACCTTTGCAAACGCCAACTCCTAGTTCCAGCATTTTCATGCGGAACTTCTCTCGGTCCTCGGTGGTCTCAATGGCCTTGATATCAACGCCAATGATCTTTACTCCATAGTGTTCCCAAATACCTGCTTTTTCGCAATCAATACAAAGATTTAGTGCCGTTTGCCCCCCCATGGTTGGTAAAACCGCATCAACGTGATGTTTCTCTAAAATTTCGCGGATATATTTTTTTTCGAGCGGCTTCAAATAGATATGATCCGCGGTAACCTTATCCGTCATGATTGTTGCCGGATTGGAGTTGATCAGAATTACTTCAATTCCTTCTTCGCGAAGCGACCTAGCGGCCTGAGAACCAGCATAGTCAAATTCGCAGGCCTGACCAATTACAATAGGGCCACTTCCGATTATAAGAATGGAACGAATACTTCTGTCTCTTGGCATCTCTTTTTGGGGCTAAATAAATCCCGCAAAAATAAACACAGAATAATAGTATTCGCTGAAACTGGAGTATTAAATATTTGGATCGTTTTAAGAAGGCATCTAGCGGTTTTTTACTACTTTTTTACTGATTACACCAGTTTTAGTCCTTATTTGTAAAATGTATAGTCCTGCTGGATAGTCAGAAACGCGTATTTGAAAAGAAATTTTATCGATAGAGGACGAGAATTCCGAACTAAATAGTGTTTCACCAAAAGTAGTTGATAAACGTGCATCTGTTGCTAACAGTGTTGGCGGTATTTCAACAGTTAGAATTTCATTACTTATTGGATTGGGGAAGGCCGAAATCTGATCGGCAATATCCTCAACTCCTGTGATAACGGAAATAGCACTAGCAATGCTATTGGTGCAGCCATTTGAGGATGTGACTGTCAGTTTAACGACAACGTCTTTAATGTCCTTATACGTATAGGTAGGATTTTGCAAGGTGCTTTTTCCTCCATCGCCAAAATCCCACGCCCAAGAAGTCGCATTTGTGCTTTGATCAGTGAAGGAAACGGAAGCTAAAGGGCCCACAGAAGCGGGTGCTGAGAATTTTGCAGTAGGGTTTGCATTCACCTTAACAGAAATTGTGTTTGACGTAGCTTGACAAGCAAACGCGTTATTTTTAACTGTAACCGAGTAATTGCCAGCTGCCTTTACTTCGATGGTTTTGGAAGTAGCACCAGTATTCCACAGATACGAGTCGGCCTCATTGGCCGAAAGTATTACTGATTGACCTTCGCAAAGAGTGGTTGAACCAGAAGTTGCCACGATAGGGTTTGCCTTTACCGAAACCCGAATGGGTGTTCGAACACTTTCAAACGATTTCTCTGCATTTGAAACATACAGTATCGTATCATTAAACAGATTACCTGTTGTGAATTGATTTCCTGTAGCGATTGCCGTTCCGCCTGTAAAATCTTTATACCATTTTAATTTAGAAGCACCATTTGCGTTTAATACTGCTGGTTGGCCGTAGCAGATTGAAATATCAGTTGCAGTAGGTTTTACGGCTTTCAGAGTGTAATTATAAACTGAGTCTGCATATTTTGCTGAATTTTTTAAATCATTCAGATTAGCTCCTGCATGAAGCGCAAAGGCAAGGGTGATCTCTTGACCAGCAGCAATATTATATGGCCCGCTCGATACCACATGACTTACATCGTTGCCCTTTGTTGTTTTTTTACCCGCTTTAAGCCTAGCCAGCCCACTGGAAATGGAGGTAAATTTTTCGCTGTCTGTGAAACTACCAGTAGTAGCATTGTATAATCCAAAAGAATCTGGTGCGGCATTGGCATCCAGATTATCAATGGCATAGTACTCGGGCGTTCCGGTAAGTACCTGAATGCCGCCTATTGGCTTTGCAGCTGATGTTGCAGGATACACATAACCAAGTTTATTTTCATTGTCCCAATCCGCAGCATCTTCTCCCCCGTTTTCAGTAATATCCCAATCTGCAAAAATACCAAAATGAAACGCGTTCATCGGCTGATTGGTTGGATTCTTAACTTTGTACTCTAAAATTATAAAACGATCATACGGCTTTTCTTTCCATACCAAACTTCTATAACTAAGCGATATTTTTTCTTGACCCGCAATATCATTACTCTTCATAGAGCCAAAAACTTCGCCATATGATCTTTCGCCTGGTGATACTTCTTTTATTTTATTGATTGAAATGAAGTCCTGATCAAAAACACTATTAACTGCTCTAACGTTATTAAAGAGCTCGCTTGGAGAGGTCCCCATAACCAATCCCATTTCGTAAACCATAGAAGAGTTTGCAAAGTTAAATCCGCTGCCCTTTAATCGAGTTGGGCTTTCCGGGTCTGCATATCCTATTCTTCCAATCCCCGAAAGGGTAGTGGTTATAGTATTTTTGTCAATGTCAATAAACGATCTATTCACTAAGAAACTAATAAATTGGTAGTCGTTGTATGCACCGTCTGAATAGGTTATGAGCAGATCAACACTAGCATCTTCCGTGGCAGCCGCACTTATTGTTAATTCAAACGGAGTTAACTTATTGGAAGAGGTTGATCCGCCTGCAATGGATCCGGGAGTTACGGTTGCTTTGGTAATGGTAGCAAATGGTGAGGAACTTGTTATGCTGATTTGAAGGCCATTTGAAGTGGATTTTAAATAATTGGTAAAATTAAATGACAGGAAGGCTTTTTCTCCCGGTTGCGCAGCAAGCCCGCTTGCATTGAGCAATTTTGAATCGGTTGCGCGAATAGATGGAAATTCTAACGTCAACGCTCTAACTATATCTAAACGCCCTTTACCCAGTTGCCGAATGAAACTGGGGTTGGCTGCATTCAATGCCGTTTCGTCTGCAGTTACCCGAAGTTGCTCGGCTACTTGCGTAGGAGTAAAGGTGGGGTTTTTTGCCCATACCAATGCTGCGGCACCTGCAACAATGGGCGAAGAAAAAGACGTTCCGCTTTCGCTCGTGTAAATGCTTTTGTAACCGGTAGTGAGAATATTTGAACCTGGAGCAGCGATGTCAACCGTTTTTCCATATCCTGAAAAGGAAGAGCGTTTGTCATTTTTGTCGGTTGCCGAAACCGAAAGAACGTTATCGTAGGATGCTGGATATTGAGGTTCATCGCTATTATTATTTCCAGCGGCTGCTACCACTAAACAGCCCCTATCAAATACCACATAGTTGATAAGATCTTGAATAATTTGACTGCGGGATGATCCCCCAAAAGAGCAATTGATAATTTTTATTCCTTGATTGGCAGCATATAATAGCCCTGAATAAGCGCCATACACGCTTCCAGAGGTTTCTTTCTGATTGTCAGCGGAGTGCTTGGTGAATAGCAATTTGGTGTTGTACGACACGCCTGCAATACCGATTCCGTTATTGGTTGAGGCACTTGCACAGCCAGCCGACCAAGTGCCGTGGCTGATGTCACCACCCTTAGTTATTCGAACATTGTTATCGCCAATGAAATTAGGGTTAGTCACGTTCAGTGTATCATTTCCAACAAAGTCCCACCCTTGCACGTCATCAATATACCCGTTGTTATCATCATCAATACTGTTACCAGGAATTTCCTTGGTGTTGGTATAAAGGTTATCTTTTAAATCGGGATGGTCTAACTCCCCACCTGAGTCAATTATAGCAATGGCGACAGAACTGTTAGTGTTTCCTTTTGCAATGTCCCAAGCTTCAAACGCTTTAATTGTTTGAAGGTGATACTGATTGCCAACAGAAGGGTCATTCGGCACAACTTGCGATTTGTAAACATAATTAGGTTCGACTATTTCAAAGTAGCCCGTTGAATAAAGTTCATTTATGTAGCTCTCCACATCCACCGAGGCGTCAAAAGAAAGCTTGTAATACGAAGTAATATCGATTGTAGGTGGACTCAACCTACCTGTTTGTGCTTGATCAGAATGCGCCCCAGGTGCAAGCGGAGCGACCACAGCGCCATTAAAACCTTGCGTGCGTCCATTTGATGAACTAGACGCAAACATGTTTTTATACTCAGGTTTTATTTTTACTAACACACTACCTTTTGAGTATTGCGCATTGGTAGACATTTTAAAAAATTGAAGAGATTTTTTCTGCGCCCAAGTTTCCGCGCCACCCATTGAAATTATCAACACCACAATCACCAGCTTGTTCATACAATTTGAATTTTATCCTCCGCTAAAATTATTGAATTTGAGTTGTCTTTACAACTTCATTAAATCATATTCCGAGCTTTCAGTTCGAGATATTTGTTAATGGCATTGATGGTGAGTTTGTCTGGAGGTGTAAGGAGTGCCTGAATCCCATTCTTTTGCAGCTCCCTTACGATCATTTTTTTTTCCAAGCTAAATTTCTCCGCCACTGCTTTATAGTAAACGGCTTGTAGATTAGAAGCGTTGGTTTCAATGAGCGATTTCATTTCTGTATTCTCGAAAAACACTACTACCAATAAATGCCGTTGTGCCATTTTCTTTAAAAACGGGAGTTGCCGTTGGAGACTAAAAAGGGTTTCAAAGTTGGTGTATAAAAAAAGTAAACTTCGCTGTGAAATACGAATGCGAATAGTTGAATAAAGAGAAGAGAAATCAGATTCCCGGAACGAAGTTCTTTGATTGTAAAGTACCTCTAAAACTGTTGAAATTTGTTTATTCACTTTGCTTGCAGGTAGAATTGCATTCACTTTATCTTGAAAAGTAATGAGCCCTGCTCGATCAGATTTTTTTATGGCGATGTTGGAAATCACTAAACTAGCGTTAATGGCGTAATCTAGTAGGCTTAAGCCATTGAAAGGCATTTGCATAACACGCCCCTTGTCAATGAGTGAGTAAATTTGCTGCGATCGTTCATCTTGAAAATTGTTCACCATAAACTCAGACTTTCTAGCGGTAGCCTTCCAGTTAATGGTTCGAATGTCATCGCCCGCTACATATTTTTTTATTTGCTCGAATTCTGAATTTTGCCCAATTCGCCTGATTCGCTTTATTCCCGTATCCACCAATTTATTGGATATGGCCAATAATTCATAGGTGTGCATTTGAATGAATGAGGGAAAAACAGGCACCGTGCTGGAAGCCGATGAAATAACCCTGCGAGAGAGGAGACCAATTACCGTGGAGACAAAGATATTTACGTTCCCGAATTCATATTCTCCTCTTTTTACTGGTCTCAAATTATATTGAATTACTGTGTTTTCTCTTGCTTTGAGCAGGAGGTCGAAACTCATTGTGCGCACTTGAAATTGATGTGGTATTTCATCTATTACATTTATAGAAACGGGAAACTTAAAAAAACTTTTAAGGCTAATCGTAATAGGATTTTGGTCGCCATTAGATAAGCGCTCCCCACAAATTCTTTTCCCTTCAACTCCTTTTGGAGCTGAAAACAAAATCAAGAGGTCGACCGTTAAGGCACCAATAAATAAAAACAAAAGACCTTTGCTAACGGGCAGAAGAAGTGGAATAAAAAAGCTCGTAACAAACAACGATACCAATAAGCCAACAACGCTAAAGAACCTGGACGAGAAGTATAAGGCTTTGATAAATTTCAAGAAAATGAAGATTAACGTGGCACTTCGACTTTATCAACAAGCTGCTTTATCACTTGGTCTACACTTGCTCCCTCCATTTCTCTTTCCGGAGTAAGGATAACTCGATGCCTCAGGGCAGGCACACAAACCGTCTTAATATCTTCTGGGGTTACAAAATCTCTTCCGCGAATGGCAGCCAGTGATTTAGAGGCATTTAAAATGGAGACTGTCGCCCTTGGCGATGCGCCTAAAAACAATGACGCGTTTGATCTCGTTTCTTGCGCTATTTGAGCTAGGTAACGGACTACTTTATCTTCCACATAAACCTGCCTTATCAATTCGCGAAACGCGATTATTTGATTGGCATCAAGTACTTTTTCAATACTCCTTATCTGGTCGTTTAGGTCGTCTTTTTGGTTGAACTCAAGAATTTTTACCTCTTCTTCAAGACTTGGATAGCCGGCAATAATTTTAAACAAGAATCGATCTAGTTGCGCTTCGGGCAAACGGTATGTGCCTTCTTGTTCAATAGGGTTTTGGGTCGCCAATACAAGATACGGTTCTTGCATTAAATAAGTATTTCCATCGGTCGTAATCTGACGCTCCTCCATTACTTCAAACAATGCGGCCTGTGTTTTAGCTGGTGCGCGATTTATCTCATCAATTAAAACCAGATTAGAAAATATAGGCCCTTTGCGAAATTCGAAGTCAGTAGTCTTAGGATTGAAAACCGATGTTCCGATCACATCAGACGGCATTAGGTCGGGGGTAAATTGTATACGAGAAAAATCAGCATCAATGGCTTTCGCGAGCAATTTTGCTGTAAGTGTTTTCGCCACACCTGGTACTCCTTCAATAAGAACATGGCCCTTGGAAAAAATGGCGGCTATCAACAGTTCAATGGTGCCGTCTTGTCCTACAATTACTTTGGCAATTTCCGATTTTATTTTGCCTACACTTTCGTGGAAAGCACCGAGGTCAATTCTGCTTTTAAATTCTTCCATTTGTTACTAATTTATAATTTAAAGTCTTCTAGTTGTTTATTTAAGTCGAGCAACATTTCTTTTGTTAACGATTGAGTAGTTTGAATGACCTTTATCAAAGCAAATAGATGTTGCGATCGAATTAAATCATTGCCAGTTTTCTTTGCTAGCTGTTCAACAAAAACATCTCCCAAATCTGCGGTAAGAAAATACTTAGCTCTAATTTGATCCATGAAGAACCCGATTTTTTTTTCAGCAATTGCTTTATGATCGTTTGCCTGAAAATACATGTTACCAATCGTTTGAACAAATTCAAGTGTTGTGTTAGTAAGTGGCTTAACAACAGGTATAATTCGCTGCCTTCTCTTGCTTTCAAAAAAAATAAATAGAATCAGGCTCGTTATTGCGAGGTAGTAAGCCCATCGAAGTGATTCGTTACTTAATAGGTAGCGAAGTTTTGATTGTGGCTCCATTTTTCCGGTCTGATAATAACTCGTCCACCAAGTTTTAGTAGCGGGCAAGAAAGAAAGTGTTTTACTGGCATATTCGAAATTTTTCTCACTCAAAAAATAGTTATTAGTGAAGGCTAATGGTGTGGTGTTTAAAATCAAATAGCCTTTGCCCCAAGGTATTCTTAATGTTACAGGTTTATTCCACGCATTGGTGGAAATGATAAAGGCGTTGACTTTGAGTGAATCGGTGTTGGTAAAAAAGTAAGAAATGTTTTCTGTGCGATAGTAATATCCCCTCTTTTCGAAGTAAGGCAGTAAAAATTTTAGGTCTGTAGTATCCTGCTGGCTTATTCTCGGTTTTGTGAGACCATCAAAAAATACATCGATTGTATTCAGATTAAGAGTATCTCTCAGCAAACCCGAAAAATAATTGGCCGATAAAAAAGCGTGACTGCCCTCACTTACTTTTTTTAGTAAAACCTTCGTTGACTCATTATCTAATGCTAACTCATTACTAATGCTAATTAGGTTTTCTCCCGGTTTAATGGAATCCGCTAATTCATAAATTGTAAAATTAGTATGATTAATCTGTTGTTTAAATAGTGGTTTAATTAGCTCATTGGTTACGTAGGCCCCAAAAGGATTCTTGTCTTTAGCAAGATAAGTAGGAGTCCAATCTATGGGCTTGGGTGCAAAAAGCTGAATCAGTATGAAAAGAACAACTACACTGGCTAAAATAAGAACGTATTTTGTATCTCGTCTCATTCAAGCTTTGTTTTTAGTTCTTGGAACGAAGACTTTACTTGGCGATAGGTATCTTCGTTTATCTCAAAATGACCATACCATGCGTAGTCGAAATAGTATCTTAATTCTTTTAATTTCGATGCAGCTGTGTGATGCTTTACTTCCTTCAGATAATCGTCATTTGTTTTGCCAGGCAACCAGTTAATTACATCAGCATCTGACAATTTTTTTAGCGCATAAAGAAATGTTAGGCGTACTGCACTGCGGTGTTCGCCTTTCTGCACAGCGGCTTCAATCAATTTTTCGAAATCAAGTTCGTGAATATTCTGCTCCGCTAGTTTATACTCATTTTTTGTTGATGTATTGCCGCGATAGAAAAGGTTTTTTGCATCGATGTTCAGTAATTTTAAGATAACCCAAAGAAGTATGCCTCCTAGTAGAGCATAGAATATTATTTGTCCTACCAGTGTTTGGGTAGTGAAGAAAAGAAATTTTGCGATCATAGATAAAATCCATACAACAAAACGCTGCCAGGGGGTTACTCCTTCCTGCGGTCTGCCATATTGAAAAGCGGTATCTGCTTTGAATTTTTCGAGCGCAATATGATCTATTGAACGTTGTTGAATGCGAAGTGTATCATTAGCAAAAACAAAAACAGAATCAGCAGTTGCGTTGCAAACAATTACAACGAACAAAAAAAACAGAATTAGATTAATACGTTTCGTCATGCGCTACTGGGGGCTCGTCTGCTTGTCCGAAGCTATCCACTTTTGAAAGCAAGCCTTTAGATTCTTTTCGCTCAACTAAATTGTAATACTGAAAAATAACAGCAATAACGACAATGCTGCTGAGCAAACTGGCCCCAAAGGTGTATAGCATGCTGCTAATTATAAGCCCGGCTTGCTCCCACAATGCTGGCTCAGCATTACCTCCGGAAACTTTGTGCGCACCGATAATGAATGTAAAAATATATTGAGGGATGGTAAATACTAACGCCATAACGCTAGCAATAATAGAAGTAACAACTATTAGTCCAAACGTGCTCCACCATTTATCCGAGATCAATGTAAAACAACGTGAAAAAGCATCGCCAAAGCTTTTGCCTTCAATTATCATAATGGGCACAATTAATGATAGAACGATAGAAAGGTATACCCCCGGTATAAGAAAGAATACGGTAGCAATAGTTAAAATAATCGCCACTAAAATCCCAACGCCTATCATTTGCAAGATGTTTTTTTTCACACCTTCCCAAATTTCTGGAAGGTCAATTTTTTCAGGGTCTTCCCGTAACTCGTAAAGGCGCATAAATTCGGTGATAACAATCAATAAGCACATGTAACCGAAAATGGAAAAAATCATGGAAACGCCCAGCCAGGAGAAAGCTTCTTTTGAGAATATCGCAAATGGATCAGCCGAAAGACCGGCAGAAAGAATTTGTTTTTGATATAACCCTGCAAATAACCCTTGTAACAGGAGAAACGGCCCGCCAATAAAGATGAGCCCCTTTGCCAACGGGGTTAGATTTTGCTTTACAAATTCAAAAGTGGCGTTGATTTTTGCGCTAAAATCGCGCGTTCTGCGCAGTTCAATTTTTCGGAACATGGTTTTTGAAGCGTTGGGGATAAATTATAAAGTAGAAAATAATAAAAGCCAATGACAAGGCGATGATAAGAATTTTTAAAACCAGCGGCATATTGCTGTATCGTGTAATAAAAGATTCGATAGAGCCGGCCATAATAAAAATAGGCATAAGCCCCATTACTACTTTTAAGCCATCTTTAGCGCCCATCTTAAATGACTCCATTCTGCTATAAGTGCCTGGAAACAAAATGCTGTTGCCCATTCGCAAGCCTGCACCACCCGCGATGATGATGGCCGATATCTCTAACGTTCCATGAAGCATTACCACAAGAACGGAGTCGAGTAGTAGTTTTTCTTGGTAAAAGAGTGCAAAAAAGGATCCCAGCATTACTCCATTTTGGAAAAGTAAGTAGCCTGTTCCTAATGAGCAGAGAATGCCGGCTGCAAACGCTGCGAAGGATACGCGTATATTATTGAACGTAATAGCAAAAAACATGTCTAGTTGTTCTCCTTTTCCATAAACACCGGTTGGGTCTCCGTGTTTAATGTTTTCCATCGTCATATTTACATACGCATCGCCCATCACTAACCGGGTAAATGAATCATCACCTAGTGTTGAAAGAGCGCCAATCGAAGTGGCAATAAAAGTTATCAAAAAAGAGTAGAGCAAAGGTCTTCTTAACGTTAAAAAGAGTTGGGGTAACTCGAGCGTCCAAAAAGTGATAAACCGCTTCTTTTCTTCTTTTTTGTTTTTATAAATCTGCTGATGAATTTTTGCGGTGAGTGTATTTACGTACTGAGTAGTTTCACTGTTAGGATACTGAGTAAGCGCAAATGAAAGATCATCGGTAAGCTGAATGAATATCTCCGATTTTTTTTCGGGCGTTATCACCCCGCTGGCCAGTAATTTTTCATACTGCTGCCACCGCTCAATGTTCTGTTTGATAAATGCGGCCTCTCTCATAGTAAATCTTAAATCTAAAAATTAGTTGGCTGAACTTTCCTCCACTTTTTTCCAAACCCTCAAAAAGTTACCGCTGCAAATTTTTTCAATATCAGCCTCCGTGTAGCCTCGCTTTAGTAGACTATAAATTAAATTAGGATACATGCTGGCATCGGTCAAACCTTGCGGTAGCATTCCATCCACGCCATCGAAATCGGAACCAAATCCAACATGGTCAATAGAAGTTAATTTTACTACATAATCGATGTGATCGGCCACCTTTTCGACATCCACCAATGGCATGGGGTTATTTTTTTTAATTTGTTCCACAATTGTTTTTGCCAGCGAATCACTTTCTGTTAATCCCTTTTCGCGTAAAGCAAGTTCAATTTTGTTGTTTTTCACCCTTTGTTGTTTGGCAGTTGCCGAGTCGAGGAAAGCGGTATAAAAATTAATGAGCATTACCCCACCATTTTTCGCCAACTCCTTAATCATAGCATCGGTCATGTTTCTTCTGGTGGTGGGTGAAAAATGCCGTGCAGACGAATGCGATGCGATAACGGGTACTTTTGTGAGCTTCATCACTTGGTAAAATGTGCTATCGTCCGCGTGCGAAATATCGACCATAATGCCCAACCTATTCATCTCTGCCACCACTTCTCTCCCGAAAGGGCTTAATCCGTTCCATTTTGCGGTATCGCCTGACGAATCGCAGAGTTGGTTGTTCTTGCTATGGGTAAGTGTTACATAGCGAATGCCACGGTCATAAAAATGTTTTAAGTTCTTAATATCATTGCCAATGGGGGCGCCATTTTCCATTCCTTTCGGCAAAGAAATTTTTCCAGCTTTAAAATTGGCTTCTACTTCGCTGGTATTGGCGGCAAGAGCAAATTTATCTGGGTGCAGTTTTACCATTCCATCTACCAAATCAATTAATGAATCGGCATACGTTTTCCCAAAATCAGTTCTTTTTTGGTAGGATGAGGGAATGTAAATTGACATAAAGGGTGCAGTAAGACCTCCTTGCCGCGCAAGTTCATAGTCAAACTCACCCTTGGTAGCATGGATGAAAAACTGACTATGGGCTGAATCGGCAAGAATTCCGTTCTCTACCATCACTTCGGGCAAATCAACATGTCCATCGGCAATAATATACTTATGCGCCAATTCGTTGGCTAGCATTTTTAGTTCTTCCTCATTCATTAATTCGGCTGGCTTTTTTTCTGAACAGGAAATAATAGCCAAGCTGAATAAAACAACACAAATAGCTCTTACTATAGTCATAGGTTTTGAGGTTATATTTGAAACAGAAAGTTAATGGATGGAATCGGCTATGCAAACCATAAATGTACGCACTACGCAAAATGTTTTAATTGGATATCATCTCGCTGGCTTATTTGATAGGGTCTTGGCCTTTATTGTAGACGCTGTAATTTTTTTGGCATATATAATTCTTGCACTCCTGCTTTTAGCCAGAGCCAATGCCATTGCTACGTGGACAATTATTTTGGCTTACTTGCCCATTTTTTTTTATAACTTAATTTTTGAGATAACCATGAATGGGCAAACGCCAGGCAAGCGGGCCATGGCCATAAAAGTGGTAAGATTAGACGGTTCATCACCCACTATCGCTAACTATATCATGCGGTTTATACTTTGGCCAATTGATGTCGTGTTGAGCGGTTCGATTGCCATAACTTTTATTTTACTGACTAAAAACAGCCAACGATTGGGGGATTTAGCTGCAGGAACAACCGTAATAAAACTCGTTGCCGCCCCGCATGTTACAGGTCAAAAAATAATGCAGAGTCTCAATGACAACTACGTGGCCGAGTTTCCCCAAGTGGTAAATTTGTCCGATAAAGATATTTTAATCATTAAGGAAGCATTGGAGGCCAATGTGCAATTGGGTAACGAAAAGCCGATATTGTTAATTGCCGAAAAGCTCAAAAAGCTCTATGGTATAGAAACTAATCTATCTCCTTCACAATTTTTGTATACGGTAATGAAAGATTACCATCATATAACTTCCAATATTTGAATCAATTAAAAGAATATACCCGTGCCGAATTAGCGCTAAGAAATGGACAAGACAAGCCTCAAATTTGGATTGCCTTTCGGGGATTGATCTACGAGGTAACAAGCTCTCGGCTGTGGAGAAACGGAAAGCATTATGAGCACTGGGCTGGCCAAGATTTAACAGACGAGTTAGCCGAGGCACCGCATAATGAAAATGTTTTTGATAAATTTGAGCCGATTGGCAGACTAATTTAACTCTATGATCTTAATAGCAGACAGTGGTGGATCTAAAATAGATTGGCGTTTACTCACCAAAGACGGAAGAATAACTCAAGCTCATTGCCCTGGCTTTAATCCTTACTATCAGCCCATTGCGGATTTAAAGAACAATATTGAACAAGCATTGCTCAAGCAGATAACCGAGCCAGTAACCAAAATATTTTTTTATGGCACTGGTGTTTCCTCAGAAAAAAATGTGGAAATAATAAAGGCAGCTTTTTTAGAATATTTTGCCGAGGCGGAAATAGAAGTAGGTTGGGATTTACTTGCCGCTGCCCGTGCGTTGTGTGGAAATGAGCCAGGCATTGCCTGCATTTTAGGAACAGGTTCAAATAGTTGTCTCTACGATGGTGAAAAGATAATAGGAAATGTGGCCAACTTGGGTTGGATTTTGGCCGATGAGGGCTCTGGCACCTACATCGGAAAGAAATTTATTTTCGATTATTTTCGATTAAATATTCCAGAATCGCTCGCAAGGCAATTTCATGAGCGTTTCCCTTGGACGCGCGAAGAAGTGCTAGAGAAAGTCTACCAACAGGAAAAGCCGGGCGCATTTTTAGCTAGCTTTATGAAATTTATTTTCCAGCACCTGAAAGAGCCATATTGTTACAATTTAGTTTACCGAGGATTCTCCGATTTCTATGAGAACAATATCATGAAATATGAAAATTATAAAAACTTAAAGGTTCATTTTACCGGGTCGGTAGCCTTTTACTTTAGCGATGTATTGAGGCAAGTGGCCAATGATAAGGGTATTACCGTAAAAAACATTTTGGAGGGCCCCATTGCGGGGCTTACTTTGTTCCACCAAAAAGATATTTAGATCATGACTACCGAGTCCCCATCCAATTATAATCACCTAGAGCAAATGAGCATCCGCGATTTGCTCATAAATATCAATCGCGAAGATCATTCCGTTCCCGCAACGGTCGCCAAGGTAATTCCCCAAATAGAGTTATTAGTAAATGTGCTGGTGGATAGAATGGGCAAAGGTGGCCGGCTCTTTTACATCGGAGCAGGTACCAGCGGAAGGCTGGGAGTGGTAGACGCTTCTGAAATTCCACCAACTTATGGCGTAGACCACGGCATTGTAATAGGTTTAATAGCTGGCGGAGATGTTGCCATCCGTAAAGCGGTAGAAAACGCAGAAGACGATACCCAACAAGCCTGGCTGGATTTAAAAAAATTTGACATCAATGAATTAGATGTTGTAATTGGTATTGCGGCATCCGGAAGGACGCCCTACGTCATTGGCGGTGTGCAACGAGCCCGGGAAATGGGAATTGCCACAGGGTGCATCGTGTGCAACCAAGGCAGCGAACTGGCAAAGCACGTTGATTTCCCTATAGAAGTAGCCACTGGAGCGGAGTTTGTAACCGGAAGCACACGAATGAAGGCAGGAACTGCGCAGAAATTGGTGCTCAATATGATCACCACCACGGTAATGATAAAGTTAGGAAAGGTGAAGGGGAACAAAATGGTGGACATGCAGTTATCCAATCAAAAATTGGTAGATCGCGGCACACGCATGATTATGGACGAGCTGAAAATCGCCTACAAGGAAGCCGAACAACTCCTTAAAAAATATGGAAGCGTGAGAAAAGCCGTGGATTCTACAAAACTCCATGCATGACATCGAGCCCTACTATAACTGGATCAAATACTATGATTCAGCAAGCGATGAACGATCACCCTTTTTCGGGAAAGAATATAACTACGACCTTTATCAGGATACCATTTACGGCTTTTATATAGATCCGGGTTGGGACGCTATCGAGTCGGATACGCTTTATGTAAAAATACTCTTTACTGATTACGAAGAAGGCTTTACGATAATTGAGTTTCTGGGCGAGTGGAACGATGCCATCACGAATGACATTATGCTGCTGCGAAGAAATCTGTTTGAATTATTGGAAGCAGAAGGAATCAATAAATTTATTCTTATAGGCGAGAATATCATGAATTTCCATGGCTCAGACGACTCGTATTACGAAGAATGGTACGAAAGTGTGGAAGAGGGCTGGATTGCCGCAGTCAATTTCCCCGTTTACATTTTAGATGAGTTACGGAAATATCAATTAGACCAATACATCAACATGGGCGGCACACTGCAAATTGAAGGCTGGCGCACCATGCACCCACAAAAATTTTATTCGTTAATAAATGAATTGATTCAAAGGAGGCTTAACTGAACATTCTCTACAGGCGCATCTAGGGGCACCAAATAGTTCTTTTTTGATTTCAATTCCTGACAAAGAACATGGGTGCGCCTTGTTTCACCTTTTTTAAACCATCGATTGCGCAAGCAAAAAATGCTGCCAGCAGGAATTTCAGAAAGCAAGGTTACGGCCGATGCCCTTTCATCGTACTTTCTAAATATTTTAGTTAAGAGCGGATCTGAAAAAGTGGTAGCCATCGGGTCGGCCATGTGTATACGCAAGCCCTCCAATAAATCGCTCGGAAAAATTTCGTTAGTAAGTAATGGGTTTATAAGGTCTTTGAAGCAATTTTTCCACTCATTGCCGTGGGCTTCTATACGATGCCCAAATTTCTGATGAACTTCAAGATGAGCCACTTCATGAATGTAGGTAGTGAGAAACAGGAAGGGATGTAGGTCTTGATTAACCGTTATCCGCGGTGTTTTCCCTGTGCGAAAGGTAAAGTCACCAATTTTAGTAAGCCGAGTTTTACGCAGCTTGAAATCGAATTTATAGAAATACCACAATTCAAGGCAATAATTTAGTGCCGGTGCTGGTAGGTGTTTTTGCAGTATTACCTGAACTTTATCGAAAGTCATAGAAATAAAAAAAGGCTTTAGAAGTCTAAAGCCTTTCCCGGGAAAAATCTCTTTAGAGATTACTTCTTTGTAGCAGCAGCAGCGGCAACTGAATCAGCTTTTTTAGTTGAATCAGCTTTCACAGCAGCAGCTGTAGCAGCAGCTTCTTCAGCAGCTTTTACAGAATCAGCTTTAGCAGCAGCAGCTACTGAATCAGCTTTAGCTTTCTCAGCAGCTTCTTTGTTTCCGCCACCGCAAGCAACAAATGCTACAGCAAAGCCGCATACCATTAATAATGCGAACAATTTTTTCATAGTTTACAGGTTTTAAATTTTGCTGCAAATATATGCGATAGGATGGATTTTAAAGTATCAAGTAAGAAAATTTTATTTATTCCTCGATATTTCCGGTGAATTTTAGCTGCCCTTACACCCATTAGTATGTTTTTGAAGGCCAAATAGTTAAGTAATTTATTTCTTTCTGAAAAATAACCGAACAGGCGCGCCTTCAAAATCGAATTTCTCTCGCAAACGATTTTCTAAGAAGCGAACGTAGGAATCTTGGATATACTGTGGATGGTTGCAGAAGAACGCAAACGTTGGCACTTTTGCGGCAACCTGTGTAACATACTTGATTTGAATCATTTTGCCTTTCATAGATGGAGGCGGGTAATGTACTATCTCTGGGAGCATGCCATCGTTGAGGGCCGATGTAGGAATTTTCTTTGTTTTGTTAAAAAATACCTGAACGGCCTTTTCGATCACCTGAAAGATTCGCTGCTTGGTAAGTACCGAGGCGAAAATAAAAGGGATGTAAGTAATGGGAGCCAGCTTCTCCAACATCTCCTTTCTGCGCTTGTCGGCAGTGTTGGTATCTTTTTCGATCAGATCCCATTTGTTTACCATTATCACGATGCCTTTGCCCTGCTTTTGTGCCAAGCTGATGATATTAACATCTTGCGACTCCAATCCGCGCTCGGCATCAATTACGATAATACACACATCGCAATCTTCGAGTGCTTTTAATGAACGGAGTACAGAGTAGAATTCAACATCTTCAACTACTTTGGTTTTCTTTCTAATGCCGGCAGTGTCGGTGAGAATAAAATCGTTGCCGAACATTTTGTAGCGCGTGTCGATGGAATCGCGGGTAGTGCCAGCTTCGTCAGTAACGATGCTGCGCTCTTTGCCTATTAAAACATTCAAAAAGGAAGATTTACCCACGTTGGGTCTTCCTAAAATCGCGATTCGAGGAACTCCCTCATCCGGATTTTCCAGTCCTTCAATCGGTAGGTGCTTAATCAATTCATCCAATAGTTCGCCCGACCCGCTTCCGTTGGAGGACGAAATGGGGTAAACTTCACCCATTCCCAATTCATAGAATTCAGATGCCAACGCGCTTTTATCGGGGGTATCGGCCTTGTTAGCTGCCACCAACACCGGCTTTTTTGATCTCCTAATGATATTTGCAAACTCCTTGTCGTATCCCGTAAGGCCATCTCGACAATCTACCATAAAGATCACCACTTGAGCTTCTTCTAGAGCTACCTCTACTTGTTTCCGTATTTCCGATTCAAACTTATCATCCGAACCCGTTACATAACCTCCCGTGTCGATCACAGTAAAGAATTTGCCACACCACTGGGCGTAGCCATAATGCCGATCGCGGGTAACACCAGGCATGTCATCCATTATAGCTTGCCGTTCTTCTACGAGTCTGTTAAAGAAGGTAGATTTGCCTACGTTCGGTCTCCCTACAATTGCAACAATATTTGACATGATAACGAGTAATCTATTTGTTAAACGAGGTGCAAGTTAACGCTTCATTGGCTATTCGGCCTCATGGGGTGGCTGTTGAATTACTCAAAGTAGCCAAAGTGCCGTAGTTTTTGCTTCTGTTTGCGCCAGTTATCGGCCACCTTCACGTGCGTTTCGAGAAATATTTTTTTGGCAAAGAATTTCTCTAAATCTTCTCTGGCCTCGGTACCTACTTTTTTCAACGAACTGCCGCCTTTACCGATCAAAATGCCTTTTTGTGAATCACGCTCGACATAAATAATCGCTCGGATTCTAATAATATTTTCTTCTTCTTTAAATGAATCGATGCCTACTTCTGAGCTATAGGGAATTTCCTGCTCGTAATTCATGAATATTTTTTCTCGTATTATTTCAGAGGCAAAAAACCGTTCTGACCGATCCGTCATCTCATCCTTTGGATAATAAGGGGGGTGAGCGGGCAACATGCGCTTTATGGTTTCTAGTATTTTGTCAATTTTTTCGCCACTTTTTGCCGATACAGGAATGATTTCAGTAGGATTTAAGAACTGCTTCCAGTACGTAACTTTATCTTCCACTTGCGAGCCATTGGCAAGGTCTACTTTGTTTATTAGAAGAAGGATGGGCGTGGCAATGGTTTTAAAGCGCTCAAACAATTGCTCATCGTACTTTTCACCCAGTTCTACCACCAAAAGGATTAAGTCGGCATCCTCTAACGAAACTTTTACAAAGTTCATCATCGCCTGATGAAGCTCGTACTTGGGTTCTAGAATACCCGGAGTATCGGAATACACAATTTGAAAATCTTCGCCATTTAACATGCCCATTATACGGTGGCGTGTGGTTTGAGCCTTGGCGGTTATAATAGAAAGGTTTTCCCCCACTAGTTTATTCATGAGACTCGACTTGCCCACGTTGGGCTTACCAACAATGCTTACGAAACCTGATTTGTGAATAATCGTCATTGGATCAAAGGTAGCAAAAATGGGTAGTTCACATTTTTTGGTCATTTATCGCATGAGGAGGAAAATTTCTCTTCGGCTGTAAGATATTACCCCACTTAAAAAGCGAATTAAAATGGAACGGCCATCTAAAAATTTGATTTTTAGTGAAATCCGATTTTATTGTACGAGACCAAGGGTTACTGATGGCGAGCCTGTAGGCAATCTAAAAAAGCAGTCCGATTACAATTGCATCAGGTCAAAAGTGTTATATTTATCCTTAACAGTCTATTGCATAGATCGAAAAATCAATCGTCTGTAAAAGCAAAATTAATCTCTCAACTATGAATAAATCGAGAAGAGAATTTATTAAAAAATCGGCATACGCGGCAGCTGGTGCGTTCACCTTTAGTGCGAAGAGTTATGCGAATATTATTGGCGCCAATGACCGTGTTAGAGTTGGTGTAGTGGGGTTTTCAGACCGCTTTAAAAGCTCGTTGATGCCTTGCTTTGTTAACCATTATAAAGCATTAAATTTTGATATTGTGGGGGTTTCGGATATTTGGAAAGTGAAGCGAGAGGCTGGGCAAGCGCAGCTGAAGGAAAAGATGGGTCACGATGTGAAAGCTTACCGAAATAATGATGAACTGTATGGGTCAAAAGAACTTGACGCAGTAATTATTAGTACGGCCGATTTTCAGCATGCACTTCATGGGTTGGAAGCCGTAAATGCAGGGTGCGATGCCTATATCGAAAAGCCTTTTGCCGAGACAATGCAAGATGCTCGAGCTGCGTTGAAAGCAATAAAAGAATCAAAAAAAATCGTCCAGATAGGTTCTCAACGAAGAAGCGGTGCAAACTATCAAGAGGCAGCCAATTTTATAAAAAGCGGAAAGTTTGGACCTACAACAATGGTTGAGCTTACTTGGAATGTAAACCAACCAGGCCGGTGGCGAAGGCTGGATGCGGTTGCTCAAATGAGAGAAGAAGATACTGATTGGAAACGGTTTTTAATGAATCGCCCGTTTGAACCCTTCAGTGCTCGAAAGCACCTCGAGTTCCGGTTGTTTTGGCCATATTCTTCTGGCTTGCCAGGTCAATGGATGAGTCACCAAATTGACACGGTTCATTGGTTTTCAGGATTAAAGCATCCGCGCAGTGTAGTGGCCAACGGGGGTATATATGCCTGGAAAGATGGAAGGGAGAATTGGGATACCATCACGGCCGTGTTTGAATATGGACCCGAGAATGACTCTAAGAGTGGCTTTCAGGTTACATTTGCTTCGAGAATGCACAATGGAGAAGAAAATCCTAAAGAACTCTATTATTCAAATGGCGGAGAGCTTAATCTCAACACAAACTTAGTTACGCCAACGGGAGGATTAAGCGAGGGTCATGCCAAGGTAATGAATTTACAAGCTAATCTTTTGCCCGAAGTCAATCTGAAGAAGTCGGATGAAAAAGTTGAGGCATCGGCAAACACCGGTGGTGATAGTCTTACTTCAGGACACATGCTCAATTGGATGCAGTGTGTAAGAAGCCGCAAAGAAACAAATGCACCTGTAGAAGCAGGGTATTCGCATGCCATCGCTTGTATTATGGCAAACGCTGCGGCTAGAACAGGAACCAAGGTGACCTTCGATGAAGTAAAGCAAGAAGTGATGGCTGGAAATAAAGTGTTTGGTATATAGTTCAGTATATGGAGGTATCCAGAGCTTATCTCTTTAGATTCATTGTTCTTTAAAATCGAATGGGGATTAAAGCATCTGCCAAAATCCCAACCTTAACAATTTGTCTAATCAAAAAATCTCTAGCTGAATCGTTATGCGAGTATTTTGTTCCCTGCTATTGATAAGTTTAGCAATAGCCACTGCCTTTGGGCAAAAAGGGTTTTCGTTAGTTGATCTTCCTTCGAAGAAAAAAGTGGAAGTGCGTTTTGACGGAAAACTTCTTACGGCCTATTGCTATTTTGACTCGACCGAAAAACCTGTGCTGTGGCCAATAAAAACGTTTTCTGGTGTAACTGTTACCAGAGGCTATCCTGTGGCATCAAGATCTGGCGAGCGTAGCGATCACCCACACCACCTTGGCCTTTGGATGAACTACGAAAGTGTTAACGGTCTTGATTTTTGGAACAATAGTACCGCAATACCAGAGGACAAGAAATCAAACTACGGATCGATTCGTCATCAAAAAATTCTTACCACTAAAGCTAAAAAGGAAAACGCCATCCTACAAACAACAAGTAATTGGGTAGATAGAGAAGGAAAGATATTACTTGAAGAAAAAACCACGTTCATTTTTTCAAAAAAAGGCAATGACTTTATTATCGATCGGATTGCCACACTTGAAGCCAACGTACCAGAAGTGGTCTTCAAAGATGTAAAGGATGGCATGCTCGGTCTTCGTTTGGCGCGCCAGCTCGAACAGCCATCTACTCAAGCAGATAAATTTATTGATGCCAGCGGAAATATTACAACTGTTGCAAAAATGGATAACGAAGGTGTCACTGGTTTGTACCAGAATAAGGAGGCCTTATCAGGTGATGCCGTTTGGGGCAAGCGATCTGCTTGGGCTTGCATCCAGGGTAAGATAGATACGGAAACTATTACCGTTCAAATTATTGATCATCCAAACAACGAAGGCTATCCAACCTATTGGCATGCGCGCGGATATGGCCTGTTTGCCGCAAACCCTTTAGGGCAAAATTTTTTTAGTGGAGGAAAAGAAGAACTAAACTTTACCATGAAAAAGGGTGAAAGAAAGACGTTTCAATACAGGGTCATTATTCATTCAGGTAGTTCGTTGACAACTGTTGAACTGAATCAACGGGCAAAAGATTTTGCGAACAGGCCGCAACTAAAGTAGTTTACTCAAAAAAAAGGAAAAGGATATGCCCAGTATCAGCGCAGGATTTACGCTATTTTGTAACTTTTAAAGAATTACTAATGAATTGATTCTTGATCAAGAATGGGAAACCATAGTAAATACAAAAACAATGCTCTATGCTCTTTCAATCTAACTTCGAAAGGAGTTGCCTACTAATTTTCGTTATTGCAATAATAGGCTCTTGTAAACCGCCATTATCCGTGGAGAAAGAAAAATCATTTAAGCTGGTAACCGTTGATCCAGGGCATTTTCACGCAGCTTTAGTACAAAAAATGATGTACGACAATGTGGACTCGGTGGCGCACGTATATGCGCCAGAGGGCAACGATGTGAAAATGCATCTTGGAAGGGTTGAAGCTTTTAACTCAAGAGCGGAGCAGCCGACACATTGGCGTGAGGAAGTTTATTACGGCAATGATTTCTTTGAAAAAATGCTTGAGCAGAAAGCTGGAAATGTTATTGTCCTATCGGGAAATAACCAGAAGAAGACAGAGTATATAGCAAAGTCACTGGCAGGAGGATTTCACGTTTTGGCAGATAAGCCAATGGTTATTGATAGTAAAGATTTTGAGTTGTTAAAAAGTGCATTTGAAACAGCCGAAGCGAACCATTTGCTCCTGTACGATATTATGACGGAGCGTTTTGAAATCACTACTTTGTTGCAGAAAGAGTTTTCTCTGTTGCCCGAAGTATTTGGCGAGCTGAAAGAAGGCACGGTCGATCAACCAACTGTGACAAAAGAAAGTGTCCATCATTTCTACAAATATGTTTCGGGGCAAGTGCTTACGCGACCAGCGTGGTTTATGGATGTAAATCAGCAAGGGGAAGGAATTGTGGACGTAACGACTCACCTGGTCGATCTGGTGCAATGGGAGTGTTTTCCCGAACAGATTCTGGATTATAAAAAAGATATTCAAATCATCAATGCAAGCCGGTCAACTACTAATATCACGTTAAGTGAATTCAAAGCAATTACCAAACTGGATAGCTTTCCCGACTACTTGAATAACCAAATAGTTAACGACACCCTACTACGCATTTATGCTAATGGTGAGATCAATTATAAGTTGAAAAATGTTCATGCCAAGGTTTCTGGTAAGTGGAATTACAAAGCACCAGAAGGAACGGGCGACACTCATTACTCCATCATGCGTGGCACCATAGCGAACCTAATAATTAAACAGGGAGCTGAACAAAAGTATAAACCCACGCTATACTTAAATCCCGTTGGTGAAATCGCAGGTTTCGAGAGAGTGATAGGTGAACACATAAAACAAGTTCAAGTTAAGTACCCGGGAATTGAACTGAAAAAAAATGGCAACGAATGGGAAGTGGTTGTGCCAGAATCGTACAAGGAAGGCCATGAAGCACACTTTGGGAAGGTAATGCAGAAATTTTTAGGGTATCTTCAAAACAATGATTTACCCGCTTGGGAAGTACCCAATATGCTTGCAAAGTATTACACTACCACGCAAGCGCAAAAGATAGCAAAAGAGAAATAGTTTGCACGTATAGTTTCCATGACGCAAAATTGGGTTTCATGATCTGACGAAAAGGTGGGTAAATAATTCTATTAAACGCCCATCAGAAACGTCCACTAAAAAACAAAACCCCCTGCAAAATATTGATTTGCAAGGGGTTGCAATTTATTTTTGTAGCGGGGACAGGACTCGAACCTGTGACCTTTGGGTTATGAGCCCAACGAGCTACCAACTGCTCCACCCCGCGATGTGGCTGCAAAAGTAGATCGACTTTGACTAAAAAGCAAATGGGGATTTAAAATCCTGTCGCGGGAGTGTAATTAACAGACACCCGCCTCTTTACTTCCATCCCTTTTATTTAATTTGAGCATTTAATTGATTTGCGATGATTATTGATTTACGAAGCGACACGGTAACCAAACCAACTCCGGCCATGAAAGAGGCGATGTTCAGTGCCGAAGTAGGCGATGATGTTTTTGGAGAAGACCCTACCATAAAAAAACTAGAAGCCAAATGTGCGGCCCTGTTAGGGATGGAGGCAGCCGTGTTTTGCCCTTCGGGGACCATGACCAACCAAATTGGCATCAAGATATTGACTCAACCTTATGATGAGGTTATCTGTTATAAAGGCTCGCACATTTATAAATATGAGGGCGGTGGCCTGGCGGGAAATAGTAGTATTGGAACAAAACTTCTTACTGGTAACCGCGGACGAATTTCAGTGGAAGAAATTGCTCCGGTAATTGGAAACATTAACGATGTACATTCTGCCCAAACATCCGTAGTAGCAGTAGAAAATACCGTTGTCCGCGAAGGGGGCAGTTATTATACGTTGAATGAAATAAAAGCAATAAGCGATTTCAGCCGGAGCAAAGGGATGGCCATGCACTTAGATGGTGCACGCTTGTTTAATGCACTTACTGAAACGAAAGAAACATCCACGGAGGTGGGTCGCTATTTCGACACCATTTCTATTTGCCTTTCGAAAGGGTTAGGCACACCTGTCGGTTCAGTTTTAGCCTGCAAGAAAGAATTAGAGTTAAAAGCGCGAAGAATGCGAAAAGTTTTTGGTGGTGGTATGAGGCAAGCGGGATACTTGGCTGCCGCTGGGATTTATGCGTTGGACAATCACATTGAACGCTTGAAAGACGACCATAAGCGGGCAAAAGCCCTTGGCAATGCGTTAGGCCAACTTGCTTGGGTGAAATCGGTAATGCCAGTTGACACTAACATTGTGATTTTTGAAGTCGCTGATGGGGTAACACCCGAGAAGTGTTTAGCAAAGTTCTCTGAGTACAATATCAAAGCACTTGCCTTTAGTGCTTCAGAAATTCGCTTGGTTACTCATTTAGATTTTGATGATACGATGCTTGATGCAACGATCACTTCTTTTAAAAAAATGTATTTGTAATAATGCCATCGCTATCTTAATGTTTATCTAATGCTTGCTGCCCATTCACCGTTAGCCGAGCGCATGCGACCATCTTCGCTAGAAGATTTGGTAGGCCAAGAGCATTTAGTGGGTATAAATGGCATTATTCGAAAAGCTATTGCATCCGGCAATGTGCCTTCCATGATTTTATGGGGGCCGCCAGGTGTCGGCAAAACTACGATTGCCAATATTATTGCCAACGAAGTTAAACGACCTTTTACCGTATTAAGTGCAATTAGTGCAGGCGTTAAAGACATTCGCGAAGTAATTGAAAAAGCAAGATTTGCTCCACGGACAATCTTGTTCATAGACGAGATTCATCGCTTCAATAAATCCCAACAAGACGCCTTGTTAGGGGCGGTAGAAAAAGGAACAATCACCTTAATAGGCGCAACAACAGAAAATCCTTCGTTTGAAGTTAACTCGGCATTGCTTTCGCGTTGTCAAGTCTATACGTTGAAATCACTCAATGAAAACGAGCTAATTCTTTTAGTAGAGCAAGCATTAAAAAAAGATACCTCGCTGAGAGAAAGAAAAATTACCTTACAAGAGCATCAAGCACTGTTAAACATTTCAGGTGGTGATGCGCGCAAACTTTTGAATTTAATTGATTTGATTTGCGAATCGATAACAGGCGATATTGTTATTACCGATGCATTGGTGGTAGAAGTGGCTCAAAAAAGAATTTCCATCTATGATAAGAATGGCGAACAACATTACGATATAATCTCAGCGTTTATAAAATCCATCCGCGGCAGCGATCCTAATGCCGCAGTATATTATTTAGCTAGGATGATTGAAGGCGGAGAAGATGTGAAATTCATCGCTAGAAGAATGGTGATACTCGCTTCGGAAGATATAGGAAATGCAAACCCCACGGCACTGATCATGGCCACCAACACGTTTCAGGCAGTGGATGTAATTGGGTATCCAGAAGCCCGCATCATCTTATCCCAATGCGCAATCTATCTCGCCAGTTCTCAAAAGAGTAATGCAAGTTATGTGGCCATAGATAATGCATTAAAAATCGTTCGCGAAACAGGCGATTTGGCCGTTCCCTTAAGCCTGCGAAATGCTCCGACTAAATTGATGAAAGACATGAACTACGGCAAAGAATATCATTATGCTCACAATTTTCAGAATAACTTTGTGCCAATAGAATTTCTACCAGAAGAACTCAAGAACACGAAATTTTACGACCCGGGAAATAATGCAAGGGAAGAAGAAATGAGAGTTAACCTTAGAAAATTGTGGAAGGATAAATATAATTATTGATGCAGCTACTAACAATCAACTAATAACAAATTTGTGCAACGCTTACAATTCGAGTCTTCCCCTTTTTTCCTTCTAATCTGCTTGGCGATTGGAGTTGGTTATGCACTACTTTTATATCAGCGAAAATATAGTTGGAGCGTCACTACCAATTGGACCTTGTTTTCCATTCGAGCCTTCGTAGTGACGTTAGCGGCTGCGTTGCTTTTAAGCCCGATCGTGAAATTTACAAACAATACGCTGGAAAAGCCTACGATTGTTTTTTTGTTAGATAACTCCGTCTCTGTAAAAGAAGTAATTGATTCCGTTAAAGTTAAAAGACTAGACAAAGAAATTATCGCGGCTAAAAACAAAATTGAAGAAAGCGGTTATAACGTTGTTTTAAGAGATTTGTCTGGAAAAGAAGGCTCCCTATTGAAACGAAGTAATCCAACCAGTGATTTAACATCGGCACTAAGAAAAGTAAATGAAGAGTTTGAGGGCAAAAATTTAGCGCAGATAGTGTTAGTTTCTGATGGCGTTTATAATTCCGGAGTTTCTCCATTGTATTCATCTTTTCGAATTCCTATAAATACAATTGGTATAGGAGATAGTGCTCAGCGAAAGGACATTATCTTGAAAAACTTGTCGTATAACAAAATTTCTTATCAGGGCAATAATTTTCCATTACGCGCTGAGATTCAAATTCAAGACCTACTGGGTAAAGAATTGAACATCTCCGTTTTTCAGGCTGGGAAAAAAATTATTGAGCGTAAAGAACTCGCATCAAAGTCGCTATTACAAATGGATTTTCAAATTCCAGCAAATGAAAAAGGCTTGCAGCGTGTTGAGGTGATAGTCGAGACGATTCAAGGTGAAGCAAATAAACTCAATAATCGGTTAACAGCGTATATTGAAGTAGTGGAGGGTAAGAAGAAGATAGTAGTAGTTGCCCCCGCGCCACATCCTGATATCAAGGCGCTTAGGTCAGTGGTCGAGAAAAACTCAAATTATGAGTTTAGTCTCCTTATTCCAGGGGTATCCCAGATAGAAGAAAAATTGGGACTGCCTACCCAGTTTGATCTTGTTATTTTCTATCAGGTGCTGGATAAGCAAAATAGAACTCAAGCGTTACTTACAAAATTTTCTAAGAGCAATGCTGGCGCGCTTTACGTTTTTGGCGAGCAGAGCAACCTCCGGCAGTTAAAAGCAAATGAAATCCCCTTTGGTTTCGAAAATGTGGTGCAGCGAGATGAAGTTACAGCCAGCCTTAATAGTGGGTTTCGTGATTTCACGTTTTCAGAAAACATTGCGGCTCCCATCGCTCGCTATCCGCCCATTTCTGTTCCTTTCGGAAAATTCTCTTATCCATCCAATGCAAGTGTGCTAATGAATCAGCGGATTGGTAGTGTTGTTACCGACCGCCCGTTGGTACTTACGTTTGATGACAATGGAAGGCGAAAAGGTGCTATTGTTGGCGAAGGATTTTGGCAATGGCGTTTAAATGAATTCTCCGAGACTGAAAGAACCGAAGCGTTTGATGAGGTGTTCGCTAAGCTGCTTCAATACCTTAGTACCAGAGAAGACAAAAGGAGATTTAGAAGTTTCCCGATTAGCAATGAATTTACCGAAAATGATCCTGTAGTTGTTGAAAGCCAATTGTATAATGAATTGTTTGAACCGGTATTTGGAAACGAAGTTAAGTTATCAATAACCAGCGATGAAGGAGCTACAACTAAATACAATTACATTTTGAGCAAAGAGGGTGCTCGCTACAAAATTGGTGGGCTAAAAGAGGGTGTCTATAAATACAAGGCTACGACTCTTCTTGATGGAAAAAACGAGGAAGTAAGTGGAGAATTTTTAGTAAACGCGCAATCAATAGAGACTCAAAATCTCATGGCCGATTTTGCCTTACTGCAAAGGCTTGCAGATAATACGGGAGGTAAGTTTTATTCAGCGAATGAAATTTCAAGGATGGTTACCGATTTAAGCACTGTTAAAGCGCTAAGTATTATTCATAGCGAAGAGACGTTTAGTCCGCTGATCAATCTTAAGTGGGTTTTCTATTTATTATTTGCACTGATTAGTGCCGAATGGTTTTTGAGAAAATATTTGGGGAGTTATTGAGTTATTCTATTTGCTAATCGGCTACGAGAGACGATCTAAATTTTAATAAAGGCTGCGTCTTACTAGAGTGGAGATTAGTATTGCACTCTTTTGAGCTTATGGATGTTTTATCTTTTTGTCTTCTTTCAAATTGTTCCATTGTCGCTAGCGCCCATGCTTTGCTCCAATGGTTTTTACCTTGGATAAAATCATTTAGCACATTGATCGATTTGCGTTCTTGTGGAATTAATTTTGTCAATAACGGTTTATCCTTTAACCAATGATTGAAAGGAAATGTAAATCCTTGCTTATTTCTATTGGCTATTTTTGGTGGTAATACGTTTTTGAAAGAGTCTTTCAGCAAATGTTTTTTATTGCTGTTGGAAAACCTAATGCCGTGATGAATAGAATCGACAGCGTCAACAAGTCGAATGTCAAGAAACGGCACCCTGATCTCTAAACCATGCCACATACCAAAGTTGTCAGCATCCCTCAACAATTGGTTTCTAAGATAAATGTTTGACTCTAAAAAAAGTGCGTACCTCGGGTCATTTGAATCCAAATTGGTACGAATTGACACCTTCTCAATTACTTTTTTTATCAACTCAGTGTTTTCTCCAGTTACTAGGGAAATTTGATCCACCGTATATATCCCTCTCAAAAAAAGATAATCCCAAATAGGGCCTTTCATTTCTAAAAATGATAGACGCTCAAAAGACCTATTGAACAATCCCATTAGCTTAGATATAAGACGTTTAGCAGGCAGTTTTCGCAGCGATTTTAACCACTTTATCCGTGAAATTGAATTGTAACCGCCAAATACTTCATCTGCACCAAGGCCGGAAAGAGCGACTTTGAAACCCCTTTCACTAGCGTATTTGGCAATAAAATAGGTATTGAGCCCATCAACGGATGGCTGGTCCATCGAGTTGAAAAAATCAGGTAGCTGATCACAAAAAATTTCTTTGGAAACTTTGAATGTTTTGTTTTGGCCACCTGTGAATTTTAATACTTCTTGTTGAAATACACCTTCATCAAACTCCTTTTCATCGAAGTTTATGGAAATGCTACTCAAGTTCTTTTTCTTAAGATCACCAATTATCGCTAAAATACTGCTGTCAACGCCTCCACTCAAAAAAAGGGCAATTTCTAAATCAGCAACCAAATTCTTTTCAAGAGAATTAGTCACCGCAGACTGAATTTTAAGTAAAGCTCCATCTTTATTTTTCAGGTATCCATGATAAACATTCTCAGAACTAAATGGGCTAACATGATAATTAGCAGTTGTTAAATCAATGGTTAAAACGTTTCCAGGAGATAATGAAAAAACATCCTTTAACGTGCTAAAAGGGTGTGGAATACTTCCGAATGCCAAAAAAAGTATTTTCCAGTCAGGGTTTTCAGGCCATTGTGTGTCGTATGCTTTAAATGCCCTTATTTCTGATGCAAAAAGGATGGTCTTGTCTTTAATGAAATAGTACAATGGCTTTACACCAAAAGAATCCCGCACAAGCAAAAGTTTATTTTTCGGTTTATCGTACAAAGCGAATGCGAATATGCCTTCAAATTTGGCGAAGGCGGAGACACCCCATTGTTTATACGCATAAATAATTACCTCTGTATCAGTGTTTGACTTGAACGTAACACCACACTCAATCAATTCCCGTTTGATCGAATTAAAATTATAGATTTCACCGTTATAGGTTACCCAAATATCACCACTAACGGATGACATGGGCTGATGCCCTGCATTTGAGAGATCTAATATGGAGAGCCTTTTGTGCCCAAAACATAATCCGTTGGCTTCGAAAATACCTTCATCGTCAGGTCCACCATGCTTCATCGATTCTAGCATTAGTTTAACATCATTTGCTTTAAAAGCACAATCGGACACTATTCCAGCAATTCTGCACATTATGATAGATTGAAGTTGTAAAATTGCCGCAAAAACGACAATAATATTACAAGGTAATAGAAGCTACCCCCTTTGCAATCATTTATTCAATTAGAAAGGTATTAGAATCTTGTTACCCGAGTAAAGGTAACAGCAACGGTTGTCCCAAAACCCACTTTGCTATCGATTTCGAGCATGCCATTATGTAATTCAATTATTCTTTTGGCGAGAGAAAGGCCTATGCCGTGCCCGTTTGTTTTAAATGAATTATCCGCTCGGTAGAAGGGCTCAAAAATTTTTTTCTTCTCTGAATCTGAAATGCCTATACCGGCATCCTTTATTACAATTTTTAAAGTTTCTAAAGTCCAGCTAAAGCTTAATGTAGCTTCTCTATTTTCAGAAAATTTACATGCGTTTTCTATTAGATTACGAATGGCAATTTTTATTAGGTCTTGATTAACTTTAATTGACAAATAATTCTCATCTGGAGGCATACCACTTGAGTCGATGTTCACTCTATTTAATTTACCCGAAGCCTCTATGCTATCTCTCACTTCCCACACTATCTGATCTATTCGCGTAGGCATTGTTTTTATTTTAATGCTTCGATTTTCTAAAGACGCCAAATCCAATAGACTTATAGAAAGGTGGTTTAGATCTTTTATGTCTTCTAAAATAGATTGTAATAGGTTTTTATATTCTTCATTAGATCGTTCCTTTAACAAAGCGACTTCTAATTGCGAAGTGATTTTTGTGAGCGGATTTTTTAGTTCGTGAGATACATTAGTGATAAATGACTTTTGCGTTTCAACAGAATGTTCTATCCTAACCAACAAATTATTAAACATAGTTACGAGTCTTCCAATTTCATCTTTCGTGTCCAGTTCTCGCAAACGCTCACTCAAATCGTAAGAGAGATTTTGAATGTTATTGATTACTTTATTAATCGGTCGCAACGCTCTATGGCTATAAACCCAGCCAATTAACGTTCCGATCATTGTCATCAGGCTGAAAAGAAAGGCAAGTATTTTTTTTAAGCTTTGTAACCTGGCATTACCATGTTCATCCTTTCCCCCAGCAAAAACATAATAAACCATCTGATTTTTTTGGTATTGAATTCCCAAGACTTCGTATTGGTTATAAATGAACTTGATTTTTCTTTCGGCTTCCAATTGAGAGAATGCGCTGCTTCCTATTTGAAAATTAATTGTATCATTACTAGAATAGATTTTAACGTAATTTTTGTCATATATCTCTATGTTCTCTCCAAAGTAAGTGTCAGTACTTTCCTGTTGAATCCGCTTCAAAAGCAACGTATCAACCTTCTGGGTGCCTAGCAATAGTTTACTTGTAGTTACGGCTTTATTTTCGAGCCTTTCATAAAAACGATTTTCAAAATTCAACCTAGAAAGCTGATAGACCGAGATAAGAGTTATTAGCAAGATCAGGGCAACTAAGCTTGCAAATTGCAACGTAAGTCGTGATTTTATTTGCATTAACTTTCTTGAATAATGTATCCCATGCCAATCTGTGTCTGTATTAATTTTTGATCAAAATCTCGGTCTATCTTTTTTCTAAGATAATTCACATAGACCTCCACCATATTGGTTCCTGTATCAAAGTCCATTCGCCAAACATTTTTCGCCAGCTCAGCTTTTGAAATAACCTTTCCTTGATTGCGGAGAAAATATTCAAGGAGAGCAAATTCCTTTGCGGTTAGCTCAATAGTCTTTTCGTCTCGCTTCACTATTCGTAAATCTAAATTCATAGATAAAGACGATATTCTTAGAATGTTTTGTTCGGCAGATGATTTATCTTTTCTTTTCAACAACGATTTAACGCGGGCTATGAATTCCTGAAATGCAAAGGGCTTAGTTAAATAGTCATCAGCTCCTATCTCAAAGCCTTTCACTATGTCTTCCGTTGAACCTAACGCGGTTAGCATCAAGATCGGTGTTTCAATATTTGCTATTCTAATTGCGCGGCATAGTTCTCTTCCGTCTAATTCTGGCAACAGAAGGTCGGTAATGATCAAAGAATAGGGCTTTGTCAATGCTAATTTTTTTGCAGCAGATCCATCAATTGCTACCTCAACGTCATAGCCAAATTCTTCCAAGCCTTTCTTAACAGATTGCAACGTTTTTGGCTCATCTTCAACTAGTAAAATTCTCATCTGCTGATAATTTGTTTGAAAGTCAAGTGCATCGCTAGAGGCTATTTTCGAATGAAGCGCATATTATAAACATTTAAAATGAGTTGCAAAATCCTCCTGCATAATTGGGGTCAAAGATAGATCTCGAGGTGAAATGAAATGGCCAGACCAACCTGCCTTGTGTTGAAATTATTGCACCAGCGATTCTATTCTTTATAGATAGTGAAAAGAAATTTATTTTCAGTTTTTACGGCAAGTTGAATCACACTGAATCAAATAGAAAGGCCTGAACTTTGAAAAGCTCAGGCCTTTTTATTTGAATAACCTTACTCCGTTTTCTTCTCCTTCTTTTCTTTTGCTTTTTTCAATTTAATAGTGATAAGATCTCCTTCACCTGGATAATCCGCAAGAAGTGTTCCCCCTTGTTCTATTTCACCTTTCAAAATTTCTTCTGCAATCGGATCTTCTAGGTATTTTTGGATAGCTCTGTTTAACGGACGAGCACCAAATTGTTGATCATACCCTTTTTCTGCCAAGAAGTCTTTTGCTTTTTCAGTCAACTCAACGGTGTAACCAAGTTGGGTGATGCGCACAAAAAGTTTACCTAACGAAAGATCTATGATCTTATGGATATCTTCTCGTTTTAATGAGTTGAATACAATCACATCGTCTAGCCGATTCAAGAATTCTGGAGAAAAGGCACGTTTTAAAGCACTTTGTATAGTGCTTCTCATGTTCTCTTCCACATTTTCTTGTTTTGCTTTGCTTGCAAATCCAATTCCGCTGCCAAAATCCTTCAAGTCACGAACACCAATGTTAGATGTCATTATTATGATTGTATTTCTGAAATCAACTCTTCTTCCAAGTCCATCTGTTAATATTCCGTCATCCAATACTTGAAGAAGGATGTTGAACACATCGGGATGTGCTTTCTCAATCTCATCCAACAACACAACACTATATGGTTTTCTTCTCACTTTTTCAGTAAGCTGTCCACCTTCTTCATAGCCCACATATCCTGGAGGTGCTCCTACGAGACGCGACACAGAGAACTTTTCCATATATTCGCTCATGTCGATGCGAACCAACGTGTCTTCTTTGTCAAAAAGATAAGTTGCCAGAACTTTGGCTAGTTCTGTTTTACCCACTCCTGTAGGCCCAAGGAAAATAAAAGAGCCGATCGGCTTTTTAGGATCTTTCAAGCCAACGCGTGTGCGTTGGATAGCTTTTGTTAATTTCTTAATAGCCTCTTCTTGTCCTACCACTTTACCGCTCAGTGATTCGCCCATGCCCAGTAACTTATTACTTTCCTTCTGTGCGATGCGATTAGCGGGTATGCCCGTCATCATTCCAACAACATCTGCCACGTTGTCTTCTGTTACCGTGTATTTTTCCGTCCGGGTTTTCTCTTCCCAGCGCGTTTTTGCCAAATCAAGTTGCTCGATCAGTTTCTTCTCTTTATCACGAAGCTGCGCGGCCTCTTCATACTTTTGACTTTTCACCACGCGGTTCTTTTCTTTCTTCACATCTTCAATCGCCTCTTCAAACTTCACAATATCTTCAGGCACGTGAATGTTATTGATATGAACGCGAGCACCTGCTTCATCTAACACGTCAATGGCCTTGTCTGGCAAGAAACGGTCGCTTATGTAGCGATCAGAAAGCTTTACGCAGGCGTCAATAGCTTCTTTTGTGTAGGTTACATGGTGATGGTCTTCGTATTTTTCTTTGATATTATCCAAGATCTGAATCGTTTCATCAACGGTTGTTGAATCCACCATTACCACTTGAAATCTTCTTGCTAATGCACCATCTTTTTCAATGTATTGACGGTATTCATCCAATGTGGTGGCACCTATACATTGTATTTCGCCCCGAGCTAATGCAGGCTTAAACATGTTAGAGGCATCTAGCGATCCTGAAGCACCGCCAGCCCCAACAATTGTATGAAGTTCATCGATGAAGAGTATTACGTCCGCAGATTTCTCCAGCTCATTCATGACGGCTTTCATACGTTCTTCAAACTGACCACGGTATTTTGTACCAGCTACCAACGAAGCCAGGTCAAGGGTTACCACGCGCTTGCCAAATAGTACTCTGGAGACTTTCTTTTGTATGATTCGTAAGGCAAGCCCTTCTGCAATGGCAGTCTTACCAACACCGGGTTCTCCAATTAATATGGGATTGTTTTTCTTTCTACGACTTAAAATTTGCGCCACACGCTCAATTTCTTTTTCACGCCCCACTATAGGGTCCAGCTTATTGTCTTCCGCTAGTTTGGTTAGGTCTCGGCCAAAATTATCCAGCACGGGTGTTCTTGATTTTTCGCCTGTGCCCTTCTTTTCCTTGCCGCTGCCAGAGGCACCACTTCCGGCACCAAACATTTTCGAGGAATCATCGTCTGGATCTTCAGTGTCAGACGATGCCATGGGTTGTTTATCCTGGTACTCTAACATTTCTTTCACCACATCGTACGCTACGTCAAACTTATTAAGCAACTGAGTTGCCAAGTTATCGGGGTCGCGAAGGATAGAAAGCAGCAAATGTTCGGTTCCGATCAATTGTGCCTTAAAAATTTTAGCTTCAAGGTAAGTGATCTTTAATACTTTTTCAGAAGCACGTGTGAGCGGAATGTTCGCCAAGTTCTTGATTTGAAAAGTAGCGGTTCCTTTAGAAATTTTTTCTATTTCCGCTCGAAGATCATCTAAGGGCACACCCAGCTTCTTCAGCACTGCTACGGCCACGCCTTCGCCTTCGCGAATCATGCCTAATAATAAGTGTTCAGTGCCAATGTAATCATGCCCTAACCTTAGTGCTTCTTCGCGGCTCAGAGAAATTACCTCTTTAACCCGGTTAGAGAATTTTGCTTCCATATTTGCCATTTTGAGTATTGTAAATGTAAAGTTTAACAATGATTTAAATTACTCTAACGAAAATTTTTTCGTTCAAAGATATTGCTTCACAAACACCGACCTAATTTTATTTGTTCAAATCTAATTTTTGTGAGGCTTTGAGTATTCGCAGCGAGTCAGGTCCGGCACAAAATAAAAGATCAATCAGCGAGAGGTTGCTTACAAATGCATTGCCAAAAACCTGATAATAGTCTTTGCTTTGATAGATTGATGAGTCATTTCCTTTGTTTTTAGCATTAATTGCTGATCGCAAATCGAGAATTTCATTGGAAACTTCTTTTTCATAAGACACACTTTCCGAAATTGAGAAGTTTAGCTTTAAACTTTTCAGACAGAATGACAGCAAATTCTTATTAAGGTCAAGAAGAAACTCCTGATCTTGGAAAATTATTTTTTTCAAACTTTCAGAGTAGTGTTCAAAAAAAGGTGCTTTTGCGTAGGCAGATTGGATAGTGCGCCAGTGAATGTTTTGCCAATTGGTTTGGTAGTCGATACGCACATCTTTTGAAGGAATTTTGCTGGCTGGCTTACTAACAGGCACGGTGAGTAATTGAATGCCTTTGTCTGTGTTAATGTAGCATCGGTTGCGGTAACTCTGTTTTTCGTAATGCTCCTGCGTTTCTAAAATAAGATGTTCCCTCCCGATAAGGGCGCAAAAGAACTCGAGCGATGGCAAGTAGTGCAACTCGATAAGGATGGAATTAGGCGTTGGCATCAATTATCTAAAAACTTCAAAATCACCTAGTCCTTCCCGAGTGACAACTGGTTCGCCCGATGTAAAGTCTACAATAGTTGAAGGCACGTTGCCGCCCGCCCCGCCATCGATAATCAAATCCACTTTGTTTTTAAAGTCCTCATAGATTTCTTCAGGGGCAGTGGTATACTCTAAGATGGTATCTTCGTCCTTAATGGACGAAGTGATCAACGGGTTGCCCAATGATTGCACCAGTGCCAACGGGATTTTATGGTCTGGAATTCGTATGCCTACCGTTTTCTTATTCACATCTAAAATTTTTGGAACTTTAGTACTGCTTTCAAAAATAAACGTAAATGCCCCTGGCAGTGCTTTTTTGAGAATTTTGAACTCGTGTGTTTCTAATCGTTTTACGTATTCGGAGATGTGACTGAGGTCGTGGCAAATAAATGACAGGTTTAGTTTTTGTGGCTTTAGCTTAAGAATTTGGCAAAGCCGTTCTACCGCTCTTCGGTTCATTAAATCGCAGCCGATGCCATAAATTGTGTCAGTAGGGTAGATGATAATACCGCTATTGTTTAATATTTCACACGCACGATTTATTTTTCGTGGCTCTGGATTGAGCGGATGGATTTTTAAAAATTCAGCGGGCATAACGCATGCAAGATAACAACAGCCGCTGGAAAGAATGGAAGTTACTCGCGAATTAAGCGTCATCACATCTTTGAAGTGCGTTATGCCCCGATAGCAATCAAAAAACCTCTTTCAAATTGAAGGTTTTCGATGGCGTGCGAATCGCTTTGTATTTTTGAATGCTTGCCGGACGCCAATGCCGCTCCTCTCGAAAGATCGATAAGCAAATTTTACCAAGAAAACCGATATCCTACATCAAAGTAAATCCCATCAAATACGCCTGGCAATTGATAGGTCTTGCCTCGATATTCAAAAGGGTTCCATTCATTGCTCAGGTTTTTATGAAAGCGCAGCGCTGCTTGAAACTCCTCTAAATGAAAGATGAAGGCGTACCCAGCGTTGGCATCCCATTGACGAAAGATGCTGCTGTTCAATGTTGCCGCCACATCGCGGACGTTCGCGGCCACGTCATTGGGATTAAATTCATAAAACTTTGCTTTATAAGTTAGCCCAATGCCACCGGAAATGCTAAAGTACTTATGAATTTTAAAAGCGAGGCCATTGCTGTTATTGAAATTGACGAACTCATAGCGCAATAGAGTGCTGGTACCCTGACGTCCAAAGCCACCAGAAAAAATAACAGTCCGAGTAGCTTGCAATTGAAGCTGTGTGAAATACGCTTGAACCAATAATTGGCTGTAAAATGAAAGCCTTTTGTAAAGATTACCCGAATACGTTATCCCCCCATGACCAAAATTACCCGTGCCAGCACTTCTTATCTGCGTTGAATCATTCAGATTCGCTAAAATATCAAAGCTGTTTTGATTGGCATACTCAAACCCATTAACGCCTCCGAAAATTGTAAAGCTATTCTTAGGTTTGGGTAGTGAGGCAGTGATGGCGTTTCTCAAGTTTTCCTCTTTGGTATCTGCTATTTTTTCCCTGCGCGCAACAAAGCGATAGCCCAGATCTAGGCTATAACTGGAAGTTCGCCCATTTAGAGTGTATTTTGCACCCGCGTATTCAAAACCTTTTGACTCGTTGATAAGGCTCTCTTGATAACGAGCGGTTAAATAAAGACCATTGAAATGCTTGTATAGCCTTTTGAGGTGAAGGGAAACACTGTACCCGAAATTGAGGTTTATTTTATTAATAACATCTTCGCTTAAAGGGGTAGCAATGTCATCTACAATAGGGGTCGCTCCTCCACCTTTTCTAAAAAAGTCATGATTCTTATATCGTTGATTTCGAATATTAACACCCAATCCCCCTGATATTTCAACATACCGACCCAGATTATAAGAAATTCCATTAAGGTTATTGAAGTTCAAAAAGCTATAATAAGGTTCAAGCGTATTTGATAACTTGTATTTTATGCCACTTATATATCTGGTAACATAAACGTTTGTGCCGGTATAACTTCCATAAACTAAAACCTGGGAAAACAATTTAAACCTATTGTTAATAGTTCTATGGTAAGATACTCCGATCGATTCTCGCTCTTCGGTGTTTTGCTTCAAATAGACGGTAGTGCTGTCATTAACAAACGTACGCTGCACTTTAAATTGTTGGGGGGCATTGACACCGAAGAACAATTGAAATCCATTTTTGCTTGGTTGAGCAAAAGAAAAAGTAAAGATATTGAGCCAGATAATTAAAAATGAAAGTTTTCTATACATTAAAAAGAAATTAAGACCCTTATCCTAATAAGGGTCTTAGTGGAAAGATAATGTTTACTAGTATCTAAAATATCTACTGCGCCAATTTATTGTACCGGTGGAGAACTGGTTTCCACACTCTGTAAGTTGAAGTGTCCTCCAACCACATTGATCATCACCATCACCTATTTTAAAATTTAGCGTCACCGTAAGACCACTATTTGGCGGAGAATAAGCTATTGTAACGGTAACTAAATCACCTCCATCAATCTCAGTCCAAAGGTATACTACTGCACCTGTAGTAAAAGTCTGAGACCACTGGAACATATCAATATCTGTGAGATCCCACCAATTACTATTCGCGATCCCAGCTCTACGTGGTGCATCAAGTTGGCCCGTAGCAAATATGTCAATTTGAGACCCACTAGCGTTCGCTGTTTTAATTTGAAGCTTCAATTCGGGTGCTCCTTTAGCCCAGGATTCAATAGAAGAGATATCGGGTACGTTTATTTGTGTTAGAAACTCATTCACACCATACGTTCTACAAGTGGGTTGCGTGCTTCCGCCACCGCCAGTGCCACCACCTCCACCTCCGCCACCACCACATGATGATCTGTAGTACGTATAGTCGTCATCTTGGAATACTCGTTGGCAAATAACTCGCGCTGTTTTATTTTGAGTGGAGTTATCGGTGTTTTTAATTGCAATAATGCGTTCGCTCTTGCCCACCACTGCATAAAATTCGTTGGGAATTACATTTGCATCAATTTCAATGTGGTTGCCAGCAGGTGTTATAGCTGGTAGCTTCTTTGTAGTGGCTTCGTCATTATCAGATTCAACAATCGTTACGTAGGGCACTGTTTCGCCCACATTCCAAGTAAGAGGTGAGTTTTTGGACGTTTCTGGAAATGCTATTTGAATGGTAGGAAGGTAGCTGAATAGCGAATCAATAAACAAGCTTTCTGCATCGGTGCGACCCGTACTTTTGTTAGCACCTTTTAGCAGGATACCCTCAAAGGTAGTTGTTTTTAAAATGCCATCTGCGCTTTTTACAGATAGGCTTTGATTTCTTACAGCGGCATAAAGGATGTCAAAATCATCATCAATCTTTTTTGTCACCTCGTCTTTTAAAAACTGACGCACTTCTTTGTATTGCAGTGCATCATTTAGCAGTATTGAAAACTTGGCCGACAATTGATCTTCAATTGCACCTTCAACAGTTTTTATACGCGTTGGGGCAATTTCTCGATTCAAATCGTTGTAAGTGCAGCTTTCGGCAAATACAGCTAGCAGGCACACAAGTGCCGTTTTAAAAATCAGTGGTCTCAACTTTCTTAGCCGCGACCCAAAATGTGGAACAGGTATTTTTTGTTTCATGGAATTATTGTTTTGTCATTTAAATTTCATTTATCAGCCCCTGCGCAGAAACCTTGATACAACCTAAACGGATATTTTCACTCTTCCAAGCATTGTCCCATAAATGGGACATACAACTTGTCCTGTTTTTGGTATATTTTTGATAAAAAACTGATATGGGCGGCAAAAACGTTAATATTTTAGTGGTAGATGACCATGTTTTTTTCTGTGATCAAATGGCTGAGGCATTGGATTTACCCAGCGTTAGGGTGTTATGTGCTTATAGCGAGCAAGAAGCACTTGAAATAAGCAAGGGTGATGTGTTGCAGGCAGCAGCAATAGATGCCCGCTTGCCACCGGGCAGTGGCATACGGCTAATTCGGCTTTTGCGCAGCCAGCAGCCGCATATCAAAATACTGGGTATTACCAGTTTTGGCGAAGAACCTACGTTGCTCGATTTTGCGTATGCGGGCGTGCAAGGTATTTTGTTAAAAAGGGACTTCTGCAAACCACTATTTAGAGAAGCGATTCAAAAAATTTTAGATGGTGGCACCTATTTTGATGGCGAAGTGAAGGCATTGCTGGACAAGCATGCTTTTGATGCGCATAAAGGTGGGTCTGCTGAGTTTAGCCCCAAAGAGCTGGGCATATTAGAATTTCTTAGTAAGGGGCTTTCATCAAAAGAAATCGCGGATTACGTGCACCTAGAATCCACCTCGGTAGAGACCTACCGAAAGCGTATGATGAAGCAAACCGACACGAAAACAAGTGCTGAACTAGTTGCCTATGCGTTTAGAAACGGGCTTCTTTAGCGGGTAATTTAACGGTTACCAAGGTGCCTTGTTTTTTATATGCATCTATGTTAAATGTTGCTCCTATTGATTCTGCCCTCGCCTTCATGGACAAAATGCCGCTTCCCAACTTAGTTATCATCCGCAGGCCAAAGCCAAAGTCTTCTGTGGTCAGCACAAGGCCTGCCGTCCAGTCTAGCAAAATATGAAATTGGCCTCCATCTGAATATTTAATGGAGTTTTGCAGCGATTCTTGAATGATCATATACAGTTCTTCTTTCTGCTTGGTAGTAAGTGGAAAGCGGTTTTCCTCGCAAATTTCTTTGGTATAGATTTTAAAGCGAACAAAACGATTGGACTGGATTCGCATTTCCTCGATTAACTCGCTCAGCGTTTTAAGTTCAAACATGGGGAGGTGGAGGTTGTAAATCAGGTAACGAAGTGAGTCGATTGTTTTTCCTATTTCGTCATGCAGATGACGCGTAATTGTTTCAGCTCTTTCACTTGTTTGATATAGCAGTAAATCGTCAAGTTGCGAACGTGTTGCTACCAGTTGCTGCACCGTAAAATCGTGGATGGTGTTTTTTAGCCGTTCCCGCTCATCAAAAATGGCGTCCTCTATGGCCGTTTTTTCGCTTTCGCTAAGTTCTTTTCTCGGTGGTTTTGCTGGCGTGGGCTCTTTCAATGCCTTTTCAAGCATTATTTTATTTGATTGAAAAGATTTGGGAGGTCTTGTATCTACAAAATGTTCATGGTCTGGCGCTTGGCGCTTTTCCATATAATCGCGCACCAGCAATGCCACGCAAACACCCAATGCGAAGCATAATATTCCAATACCAATGATTCCAGCCACGAGCATCTCGACAAACTTAATTGGTTTTTTAACCAGAACCAATCCGTAGAAACAGCCTGTAAATTTCGTAAATTTGAAGCCTTAAAATATGTTATGAGTGAAGTGCCATTAAAAAAAGTTGCCCTGTTTCTGGTTTTCTCGGTGTTGCTGATATCGTTTACTTTTTATGCATATCAAATTGTGTATATGCCCAATATTTTGGTAGACCGGGAAGATCGGTTGTTTGTAGTGAAGAAAGACTTCACGTTTCGTAAGGTGCAAGAGGAGCTAGGCAGAGGCAATTTTGTAAACGACATGGTGTCGTTCAGTTTTTTGGCCAAGCTGGCAGGGTACGATAAGCAAATTCAACCTGGAAGGTATGTGTTGCGGAGGGGAATGACCAATCTGCAAGCAATTAAGGTATTGAAATCAGGAAGGCAAGAGCCTGTGAAAGTAACGTTTACCAACGTGCGGTTATTAAAAGAGCTGGGCGAAAAAATCACCAAAAATACTGGGCTTACGGGCGATGAGTTTGACGATGCGTTGGAGGATTTTATAGACAACAACAAAGAAGGATTTACAAAAGAGAATGTGATCTCGATGTTTATCCCCAATACCTACGAGGTTTATTTTAACGTCTCTCCGGAGGACATAGTAGAACGAATGAACACAGAGTATAAAAAGTTTTGGAACAAAGACCGAATGGCAAAGGCCGAGAAGCTTGGCTTTACACGCACTGAAGTTTCCATATTGGCGTCCATCGTTCAGGCAGAGACCATAAAGAAAGACGAGGCCCCCACTATTGCAGGTTTATATATCAACCGATTAAAAAAGGGGATGCCGTTACAAGCGGATCCCACATTAGTTTTTGCTTCAGGCGATTTCGGATTGAAGAGGGTATTGAACGTTCATAAAGAAATAGATTCGCCCTACAACACCTACAAATATGCGGGGCTTCCACCTGGCCCAATTAATCTCCCACAAGTATCTTCGATCGATGCCGTCTTGAATTACAAAGTACATAGCTATCGATATATGTGCGCCAAAGAAGATTTTTCAGGCTACCATAACTTCGCATCCACATTAGATGAGCATTCCAAAAATGCAAAGCGATATCAAACCGCTTTGACGCGTGAAATGAAGAAAGCTGAAGAGCAAAATAGATAATGTACGTATCAGAAACATTCATACGCGTGCGCTATGCGGAGACAGACCAAATGGGTTACGTGTATTATGGCCAATACGCCACTTACTATGAGGTAGGGCGCGTGGAAAGTCTCAGACAACTTGGTCTCACCTATAAGGAGTTGGAAGAAATAGGAGTAATTATGCCAGTGTTAGAAAATAAATCAATTTACCATGCCCCCGCATTATATGATCAGTTGATTAGAATTGTTACCACTATTAGTGACAGGCCGACAGTACGAATCAAGTTCAACTATCAACTTTTCAATGAACAGAATTTGTTGATAAATGAGGGTGAAACCCTTTTAGTGTTTGCCGATAAAAGAACGGGCAAACCTTGCCGCCCGCCCGAGGTTTTTCAAAAAGTAGTAAGCCCTTTCTTTTTGACATAATACAATGCAATACAAAACCCGAAGATATGCGCTCAAATCTACAACAGTAAAGAAGAGTAGAGCTTGGCTAAAGAAAGTTAAGTTTAAAAAGCACGGCCATTTATCGCTCTATTCATTTTCGAAACTTTTTATTCACAATCTTCAAGATGACGAGATTATGGATAGGGCCAATGGGGTTGCTTATAATTTTATTTTGGCCATTTTTCCGGCTATTATTTTTTTATTTACCCTTGTTCCGTATGTATCAGTTTTTTTCCCCGAGATCACAACGGGAACGATCATGCACTTTCTAAGTGATGTGATGCCGCCTTCCATATACGGAGAGGCGTCAGGAACCATTCTCGATATTGTTCGAAATCATCGTGGCGGTTTGCTAACGGTGGGTTTTGTTATGGCGCTGTACTTATCCACCAATGGAATGCTTGCCCTGATGCGTTCTTTTAATGCCTGCTACAGTACCCTGGAAAGACGAAATTTTTTTAAAATGAGGTTCACGGCACTGTGCCTTACATTAATGATGACCCTGGCATTGTTTTCTACTGTTACACTTCTTATCGTTGGCCAATTAGTGGTTGATTATATCTCTGCAAATTTGTCGGAATTCAGTAAACTAAACCTGGATTCCGCTTCGATTTTCAGTCTTTTTGCGTTGAGATTTTTGGTCGTTTTCTTGGTTTTCTTTTTGGCTATTTCTACAGTGTTTTACTTTGGCCCATCGGTTCATTACAACTGGAATTTCTTTTCTATTGGTTCGGTAGTCAGCACACTTGGCGGGCTGGCCATTTCGTATGGCTTCTCTTACTACGTAACTAATTTTGGCAGTTACAATAGGGTGTATGGGTCAATTGGAGCATTGATTGCGTTGATGGTCTGGATTCAATTACTCACACTAGTTTTGTTGTTTGGATACGAAATTAATGCAACCCTTCATCAGGGGCATAAGAAGGAGGCGATAGAAAGGCATCGCAGAACAAAAAAAATCGAAAAGGTATACAATTAACGATCACTTCTTTTTCTATTCGGTCTTTAGGTGATTTTAGTGGCAGTGAGTAAACTAGTGAAAAAGTTAACTTGCTGCACTTAATAATACCTGCTATGAGAATTTTTCTTGCCGCTTTGCTGATCGTAACACCGCTGGTAGTTGCTGCCCAGCCTACCTATTTTTACCCAAGTGCAACTACCTTCAATAAAACAATACCCACACCGGAACAATTTCTTGGTTATGCCATTGGAACGCATCACACACGCCACGATAAGATTGTCGAGTACTTCAAACTATTGGATCAACTATCCGATCGGTTTGTAGTAGAAGAGATTGGTAAAACGATTGGCGAACGCGTACAAATTGTTGCTAAGATTACTTCGCCCTCAAACCATGCGAGGCTCGATGAGATACGAAAAAAGAATTTGGAAAATAGTGCAGACATACCACTGATTATTCAACTTGGCTATAATGTTCATGGAAATGAACCATCTAGTTCGGAGGCGGCTTTGCTCACCGCTTATTATCTCGCGGCAAGCGAAGATAAAGAAACACTTCAATGGCTAAATGAGATGGTTATTTTGCTCGACCCTGTTTATAATCCGGATGGACGAGATAGGCATAGCCATTGGGCCAATATGCATAAGGGCTCGCCTTTCGTTGCCGATCCGCTTGATCGCGAACATAACGAAGCGTGGCCTGGCGGGCGCACCAATCATTATTGGTTTGACTTAAATCGTGATTGGTTTTTGGGAGTACACCCAGAAAGTAAAAACCGCGTGAAATTTTTTCATCAATGGCGGCCGTATGTCATGACTGATCACCACGAAATGGGATCCAATTCAACCTTCTATTTTGATCCGGGCAAGTATGCGAGCAACAACCCGATTGTTCCGCCCTATTTATATGACGTTGTTCACCCAAAGTTTGCTGAGTATTTTTCAAAGGGAATGAATTCTATTGGTTCAATGTATTTTACTGAAGAGGCATTCGACAAATTATATCCTGGCTATGGCTCAAGCTATGTTAATTTTTATGGCGGCATTGGTTTTCTTTTTGAGCAAGCAAGTTCGCGCGGGCATTTGCAAGAGACCACCACCATACCAATCAGCTTTGCTTTTACCATTCGCAATCACTTCACCGCTTCATTGGCAACCATTCGTGGCTCGATAGGGGAGAAAGATGTACTTAGAAAATTGAGACAGAATTTCTTTACCTCGGCTTTGAGCCAGGTCAAAGCCAGCCCCATTAAAGGCTATGTTTTTGGCGAGACTAAAGATGCGAGTCGTACCAACGCGTTTATCAATTTATTGCTTATGCATGAAATTGAAGTGTATGAGTTAGGGCAATCTATCTCGGCTAACGGGAAAACATTTGAAAAGGGGAAGACTTACATTGTGCCTACCGAACAGACGAACTACATCATGGTGCGTTCAGCGTTTGAGAAAGACATCACCTATCGCGACAGTACTTTTTATGATGCATCCACATGGTCGCTGGTTCACGCTTTTAATATGCCCCATGCGGAAGTTCGGAACCCGTTTATAAAAGGGAATCAGGTAAAAGAGGCGTTGATTAAAAAAAGCAATGGCATCGCAAAAAGTAATTACGGCTACCTGATGGATATCTCCGACTATCAAGCTCATAAGGCTATTTATCAGCTTCAAATGAGCGATGTAATGGTGCGCACAAGCCTCCGGCCTTTTACACTTGCGGTGAATAATGTGCCTCAGGCATTTCCGCATGGTACGGTAGTGTTGTCGGTTCAACAACAGAAAATCGATGCCGACCGATTGTATGCTGCCATCAAAAAAGTGATTGACGCTACCGGGATAACATTCTATCCCATAGAAACGGGTTTAACTTCGGTTGGAATAGATTTGGGTTCGGGGTCAGTCCGTACCGTGAATACTCCGAAAGCGCTAATGCCGATTGGCGCTGGCGTTGCTGCATCGGAGGCTGGAGAGGTATGGCATTTATTGGATCAGCGAATTGGTATGCCGATTACTAAAGTTGACTTGCAAAATTTTTCGCGAGCGAATTTGAATAACTATACTTCCCTTGTTATGGTAGGCGGCACTTACCCTACCGACAAGCCAACACTTGACAAAATAAAGACGTGGATTCAAGCGGGAGGAACGTTGATTACTTTAAAAACAGCGAGCGAATGGGCGATCAAGCAAGGCCTTACAAAAGAGAAACTAATTGTAATGGATACCATCAAAGGGCCGAAGCGAATTAATTTTGAGGATGCTGCTGACACTGAAGGAGCAAAACAAATTGGCGGCTCCATTTTCCAAGTCGATCTTGATCTTACTAATCCCATCGGTTTTGGATTCAACGAAAAGAAAGTGTCTATCTACAGAAACGGAAGAACATTTTTGCAACCAAGCAAATCGCCTTTTAACACGGTGGCGCAATACTCGGCCAATCCGCTAATTGGCGGATACATTCATAAATCAGATATCAAACGAGTTGCAAATTCTGCCGCAATCCTCTTTAGTGGCGAAGGCCAAGGGCGGGTGATTTTGTTTTCCGACAATCCAAACTTTCGGGGCACTTGGTATGGAACCAATAAGCTATTTCTAAACGCGCTATTTTTTGGCTCACTCGTTTCATTGCCAACAAATTTTGGTGAGGAGTAATTGCTATTGTTAATACGAGTACCTGATTTTGAAGCTGAGATTACGCCCCATATTGTAGATACCGAATCGGTCGGTGGGCGATTGTGTGTAGTATTCAAAATATTTTAGCCGACTCAAGTTAGATTGATAAGCAACATCAAAAACATTGTTGAGTTGAAGTTGGAAATAGATTGCTCTGTTCTTAGCTAACGGAATTTCTGTAGTTGCGCCAACGTTGAACAATGTAAAACCTGTTGTTTGGGTTTCGGTTTCGTATAGCGCTAAATACCTATTTTGAGTGGCAGCGTGTTCTACTTCAGTTGAAAGATTGATACTTTTAATCCAACTGATTTTTGGCTTTATCTCATAAGTCAACTGACTTGTTGCTCTTGGCGGAGGAATGAATGGCAGGTATTGGCCGAGACGGCCGGTATTTTCGAATTCCCTTTTTGTGTTGTTTCCATATACCAAGGCTAATTGATTAGTCCACGTAAATCCTTTGATTGCTTCTGGAGTTAGACTGACAGTAACTTCTAATCCAAATAGGTGTGCAGATGCCTGTTGATATTGAAAGGTTCTGCTTCCTTGCACTAGTTCAAGGGGCTTCCCCGTTGCATCTACCACTTGGGCAAGGTGGATATAATTTTGAATGGTGTTGCTGAAGATGCTGAGTGACGTGAAAAAAGATTTCTGTTTGAGTGATAGTGAGAGATCAACCTGCAGATTGGTTTCTGGAACAAAATTTTTGTTACCTACATAAACGATACGTGCGCCAGGGTCAAGCCCGTTGCTTGCTATTTCTGAAATTGAAGGGGCCCTGTATCCCCTGCCAACATTTGCTTTTAAAATTAAATGATCTGAAAGCTGGTTTGCTATTCCGATATTGAAAGAAGTACCGCTAAAAGTTTGATTTAATGCACCGTGCACTAAGTTAGCATTAGGTTCACTTGGAAGCACCTTTTCATTAAAGCCAGTAATTGAGTTTTGTTTTGCAAAAAGGTCGTGTGTAATAAGATTTCGGATGTCAAATGATATTCCACTTAACACCGACCAGTTTTTCTTTTTCCAATGCGATTGGAAAAAGAAACTGCCATCGGTAAGATTATAATCTGGAATAGGAAAGTCGGTGGCATTATCAGTTTTGTTTTTTTGAATCATCCCATTTATACCAAACGAATTTTCGAGATTGAGAAAAGTTGGTGCATTATATAAAATTCGGTAGTTCAACGATTGAAGTGTGATGTTTAAACCCGGTTGAAGGGGAGCTGTTGGGTGTGTAAATTCTTTCCTCACATTTTGTGAGCCCGCTACCATAAAGTCAATATCACCTTTACCAATCTGATAATGATTAGTAGCGTAAAGACGAATATGATTGATCGATTGATGAAGCGGACTTAGCTGATATGAGTTTAACTCAGACTCTTTAACCACTGGACGATTCTTGATATCATCGAGAGCTCCTTCAGCTATCTGCTTTGTAAACTTTCGTGTTAATGAGTCCCTACTGCCATCTGGTATGCCTTGGGTGTTATCGTAGTAAGTAAAATGGACAGTTGATTTTCCCTTGTCGGTAGTATAGCCGATGGATCCGGAAAAATTTTGCTCATTAAAACCAGTATTGTATACCCTTCCGTCAACCGAATTGGAATAATTTTTTGCGCGCCTCAGTGAACTGCGAAAAATCCACAGCCAGTTTTTATTGCTGTATCCAATCTGCACCCCATTTCCAATGAGTCCATTGTTGCTTTGGTACTCGGAAATAATTTTACCATGCACTTTACTATCTTTTTCCTTTGGTAGGTAGGGGAATAAACTTACCACTCCGGCTAGGGCATCTGAGCCATAGGTTAGGCTTGCAGGGCCTTTGATCACTTCGGCCCTTTCAATGGAATAAGGATCTACTTCTATGCCATGCTCATCGCCCCATTGTTGGCCTTCTTGTCGCACCCCATCATAAAGTGTTAACACGCGATTGTATCCTAATCCACGGATAAATGGTTTTGAAATGTTTGGCCCTGTTTTTAATGAGGCAAGCCCAGGCATGTTCTTTGTCAAAATGTCAATGATATTGCTCTCAACAGTTTGTTCTATTTTTCTATAGCTAATGCTTTGAACACTTAATGGATTTTCATCAGCGGAAATGCTTTTACTTACCCCAGTAACAACTACGTCATTTAGCGTGCTAACAATTGGTGTCAGGTAGAGACTGTATTGCTCAACCGATGGCTCAATTGCCAAGGTATCGGTTTTATATCCCAAACTAGAAATAACGAGGCGGTGCTTCTCGGCTTTTGGAAGAACAAGTTTAAAGCTCCCATCCGCTTTGGTTGAGGTGCCTGTTTTGGAGTTCAATAATCTAAGATTACCATAACTAACAGGCTCCTTTGTTTCCAAATCAAGCAAAATACCGGTTATTCCCCGGTCTTGGCCGATTGAAGAGAAAGCTCCGAAGAGAAAACAGGCAAAAGATAAAAGTCTGGCTCTCATAAATTTTAGACAAATCTAAAATTTATTTTAAACAACTCAAATTAAATGTTTTAGCCTTTCAAAAAAGCTAAGATTAGGGCAAAGAAGATGTCTCCCTTTCTTTTAGGGTTCCCGGAATAGATGAATCGGAGTTAAAAATTAATAATCGGAATAATCCGTAGGGTAGAGAAGCCAGATATCCGCTTTCGAAACGGTGTTTTTATATTCTTCGATGGTAATAAGGTTTTTCCATTGCGGGTCGGCAACAAACGCTTTCCAATGCTCATCGCGAGACGCACGATTATCAAAGGTAGTCATGTAAACTAAATTGGGCATTTTGCTTCCGGCAAGTACTTCAGCATAAAAGACAGCATTGAATCCAAGTCGTTTGAATAGCCCAATCTCATCGCCCGTGTTAAACATCTTTACTTTGCTTTGATATAATTTTTCGGTAGGCCCTTCGTAGCTGCGCAATTCATAAACACGATCTTTTCTTTCGCCCGTTAATGGTGTTGCCTCCATAGCTGGCATGTTTGCGAAAGCGCGCATAAGTATTGTTTCCATCCTGTCGTAAGGAGCTTCATTGTATTTTGAGTTGAGGTAGGCAGCACCATCCGCAAACAGTTGCGCATCTTGCGTGAGCTTGGCTGTGATTTGCTGAAATTCATCTAACGACTTAAATGAAGTAAGCACATAAATTACTCTTCCGAAAGCCGATGTGTCTGACGCTACCGGTTTAAAAACACCAATGTTTTTCTTACCCAACCGATGCAACGCGGGCAGGTAAGCTTGCTTTAGATATTGATCTACTTTTTCTGCTTGGCTGGTGTTTTTGATTCTGTAAACGATAAGCGAATAAAATTCAGGTTTTTGATTTTTTGCAAAAGAGGAAAAGGAGATTACAGTGATAAATGATAGAAGAACAATTTTTTTCATAGCACATTAAAATTCACTAAAGAATGAAAGTTACTTCGAGCCTAAAAACCTAAGTTCCACTAGTGGCGAAAGCCACTTACCGTTGGTATCAAAGCAGGTTGTAATTTCGAAATATTATTCTCAAACTTATGATAATGTTAACAAAGCGTTTATGACTAGTCGATTAATTCTTGCCTTTCTCATTTTTTCACATTTGATGTTAGCACAGCAGGTGCCTTCGTTCGAAGACGTAATTTCTTTACGCAATGTGGGGGGTGTGGCACTTTCCGCAGATGGAAAATGCGTTGCTTTCACCACACAAACTACTGATTGGAACGACAATCGGTTTGACACTGAAATATGGCTAAGCAAGAATGGCGGAAAGCCATTCCAGTTTACCAATACCGCTAAAGGCAACAGCACTAATGCAGCATTTTCTCCTGATGGAAATTGGGTTGCTTTTCTTACCGACCGAGGAAATAGAAATCAAATTCACCTCTTGCGGGTAGAAGGGGGCGAAGCCAGGGCCATTACAAGAGAAGAGGAAGGTATTACGTCATTTGAGTGGCATCCTTCCGGAAACTCGATCCTATTCTTGAAGCCAGACAAGGAAGATAAAGCAAAGAAAGAGCGGGACAAACGGTATGGTGGTTTCGAAATCGATGATAAAGAATATACACTTTCACACCTATGGCAAGTAGAGTTTAAACCTGACCAGCTTGATCCTGCTGAACATCCGTGTTATGAAACGATTGATTCCTTAAAAGTGAAAGCGGGATGCATAGACTTGCCAAAGTCGAAACAAATTACTGAAGGGAAATTTACTGTTACAGGGTTCGGTATTTCACCCGATGGAAGCCAAGTGGCAATTAGTCATCAACCAGATCCACTTATCAACTCGTCCATGAAATCAGATATTTCAGTCGTTAATTTGGCGACTCAAAAAATATCGCTTATAGTAAATAATCTCAGTTCTGATTCATTTGAAGATTGGTCGCCTGACTCAAAGGAGATTTTATTTACCACCAAATTGAATGACACCGTTTCTAACTTTTATACAAATTCAAAACTCTTTGCAATCCATACGGTCTCAAAAACCATGAGGCAATTGGCAAAATCATTGGATGAAGACTTGAGAGGGTTTACGTGGGAATCTTCTGGCATTTATAGTTCTGTCTGGAACAAAACAAAACGACCGCTTTATCGAATTGATCCCGCTACGGGCAACTATTCAGTAGTAAAAACGTCCCCTGAGCAAATACTGGGATTATCTTTTTCAAAAAATGGTCAACAAGTTGCTTTTGCAGGACGCAATGGAGATCAGCTCACAGAAGTTTTTATTGCAAACGTCAATGGCGAGACTAAGAAAATTACCGATATGACGGCTCAAGTTTCTGATTGGAAAGTTGCTCAAAGTGAAGTGATTAGTTGGAAAAGCAAGGACGGAACAACTATTGAAGGTATATTACATAAACCGGCCAATTATGATCCTCAAAAGAAGTATCCTTTGCTAATAATGATTCATGGTGGCCCAACTGGCATTGATACTCCCATGCCGGTTCCAGGCTATGTCTATCCTGTTTTGCAATGGCTTGATAAAGGTTGTTTAGTACTGCGTCCTAACTATCGGGGTTCCGCTGGTTATGGAGAAGCGTTTCGTTCACTCAATGTTAAAAATTTAGGTGTTGGTGATATGTGGGACGTAATGAGCGGCATAGACTACCTTGATAAAAAAGGAATGATAGACAAAACAAAAATGGGAAGTATGGGTTGGAGCCAAGGCGGATACATTTCTGCTTTTCTCACTACGAACACCAACGTATTTAAAGCTATTTCTGTTGGCGCAGGTATTAGTAACTGGATGACCTATTACGTGAGTACAGATATTCATCCTTTCACGCGACAGTATCTTCAGGCAACGCCTTGGAGCGATGAATTGATCTACAAAAAAACTTCACCTATCACTAATATTAATAATGCCAAGACGCCCACGCTAATTCAACATGGTGAGTTGGACAAGCGCGTGCCTATTGCAAATGCTTATGAGTTATTACAAGGCCTTCGTGATAGAAATGTGCCGAGTGAATTGATTGTGTACAAAGGTTTTGGCCATGGCATCACCAAGCCCAAAGAACGGCTGGCGGCTACATGGCACAATTGGCAATGGTTCAATAAATATATATGGGGAGAAAAAGCGGAGTTGCCTCTAGGGCAAGGTAAAAAATAGAAATTACCTTGTCCAAACTTCCGTTCTGCCAAGCAACGAGATACCTATGTAACCCCTTACTTCGAGTGTCTTTTCGTCTTTTAGGCGAATTACACACGAATAAGTTTTTCCATTATTAGGATCATAGATGGTGCCATCCTCCCACTTGTCCTTTCCATTAAAAGAAAAGTCTTTTAATATGACTAAACCAATCAAATTTTGATCTCTTAGTTTTGGATCCGGATTGTTTGTGTCTTTCCCGTTCGGGCGATTACCCCAACTGATTTTGCCGAAGAACTTATTGCCCGATTTGTAGATTTGGACTTTGCCATCTTTAGCAGCCGTGAGCCATTCGCCAACAATAGCATCTGGTTGGGGTTGGCCAAACGCAGTAAGGGAAATCGTAATTAGAATGATAAATATTAATTGTCTCATAGATTAATCCATTGATAGTTAAATCGAAAAAACGGCTGAGTTATTTTAAGGTTTAACAAATTATTTTGCATCAAGCCATCCACCAGCGAAACCCGCTTTCTTTAACCCTGCAATAACGTATTTGTTTTTCTTCATCAGGTTCCAGATGAGGCCATTCTTATGATTTTCCAGTTGGATTAGAATTGGGCCTTGATCTATTCCTAAGTAGTCCTTATCGAACCAGCCTGCGGTGCCGTCTTTAAATGTAATGGTTAGGTTGACAGCATCTTTGAATCCATAGTTGCCATAGATGTTAGCACCATATTTTTCTTTCATTGTTTCTAATGCGGGTATGCAAATTTCGGGTGCGAATGGGATTGAACCTCCCGCTGCAGTTGGAGCGATCGTTCCATCATCTTGCACATAGTGTTGTGCGGCACCTCGGGCAGAATAACCCATATAGGCCATATTTGGATTTGCTTTGTTGTCGTTGTCTGGACCGTCACAAGCGGTAAGGCCCCAAACATTTTCTTCATAGCCTGTCCACCCCGCGGGATTTGCAATGGCATACGATCTGTTGGCGATGGTTGCTCTTCGTGAGTTCTCGAAATAATCAATGCCCTTTCCCAAGGTATATTCATCTTGAATACCTTTAAAATCAATAAACAAGTGCGAATATTGGTGACCAAAAAGAGGCCCAAAGTTAATATGCTCTTGCCCGAATGAAGTTCCCCATTGATAGGTTTTAGTCCACGCTTTCCAACTATCATCGGGAATGGGGTGGCTGGGTGAGCCCAATCCGAAAATGTAAAGAAGCATTGCTTCGTTATAGCCTTGCCAACTCGCATCTAAGAATCCTTTTTCAGGATGCCAGCCCATGCTCATCGTTTCTTTTCCATTCATAGCCCAATTCCAATCTACCGCCAAAAACAAGGTGTCAGATAAATTCCTGATTTCTTTTTCCGTTTCATTGTCCTTGTCAAAAAAAGACTGGCAAGAAAGGATCCCCGCCATCAATAAACCGGTGTCAATCGTTGAAAGCTCAACTTCTTTAAAACGAAGTCCATCACGCATGTTGATAAAGTGGTAAAAGAACCCATTGTTGCCAGTTACGCCAGATGTTGCGGGGCCTTTTGGAGCATTCTTAAAAAACCGTAACGTTTTTTTAACTCGTTCAGCCGCTTGTTCTCGTGTAATGTATCCACGGTTAACCCCCACTAAATAAGAAGAAAGTCCAAAGCCTGTTGCTGCTATGCTCGAGAAGCTGGGTGTTGGCCACCGATCTGGCTGATTTCCTGTTATCGAATCAGCCTGTTCCCAAAAGAAATTGAATGTGTGACGAGATAAGGAATCTAAAAAGGCGGTAGTTTTTTTCGGATCTAATGTTTCACTCTTGTTTTCAGGACGACAGGAAAGAAGGAGAAACAGTATGACAAGAAGAGTTAAGAATAATTTCATTTTTTTAGAATTCAATTAAGAAGATCTTTTTCGATCTAACAAAATAAATGGTTTCGATCAAATTATAATATTTGATTGAATAATTTGAAGTAATGGCATAGGTCTATAAAATGCTGCCATCTGGGGTCTGGTGTCTTAAAAGTGCAGCGGTCGCACTATTTTCGTTCCCCTCACCAAAGGCGATTATGAGGCGTCATCACAACGTACCAACTCAAAATACTGTGAGACTTGAGTCCGCAATTTGAAATTGCTCTCTCTGGTTTGATTGTGAATATGAATGGATAATTTATATTTGAATGAATGGCCACACAATACAATACTAATTTCCCTTCCATTGACGATCTACGTGCAGAGGCGAGACGCAAAATTCCTCGCTTTGCGTTTGAATACCTTGATGGTGGTTGTAATGAAGACGTCAACTTGAATAAAAATACAGCCGAGTTAAGAGCGGTTGAACTGAAACCCTACTATTTAAATGCGCATACATCTTCTGAAATGAAGACGGAGTTGTTTGGTCATGTATATGATGCGCCATTCGGAATAGCGCCTGTGGGGTTGCAGGGGCTAATGTGGCCAAATGCGCCTGAGATTTTAGCAAAAGCTGCCTTTCAACATAACATTCCGTTTGTGCTGAGCACGGTATCTACTGCTAGTATCGAAAGAATCAGCGAGCTTACTGAGGGCAGGGCTTGGTTTCAACTATATCATCCAGCTGAAGATCAAATTCGAAACAGTATCATTAAAAGAGCTGAAGCAGCGGGATGCCCGGTATTGGTTATTCTTTGCGATGTACCAACTTTCGGCTACAGGCCACGCGACATTCGTAACGGGTTGGCCATGCCTCCCAGAATGACATTGCGAAATATATTTCAAATTATGGGAAAGCCTGAGTGGGCAATTAAAACACTACTCCACGGCCAACCAGAATTTGCTACCATGAAGCCCTATATGCCAAAGAGTTTGAATATGAAACAACTCGGAATGTACATGAACAAAACATTTTCGGGGAGATTAAACCAGGAAAAAGTTTCAGCTATCAGGGATCTTTGGAAAGGCAAGCTGGTATTGAAGGGCGTTGCCACGGAAGAAGATACGGAGCTCGCGATTAAATTGGGGCTAGATGGAATAATAGTATCTAATCATGGTGGGAGACAATTAGACACAGGTCAATCTTCGGTGAAATCTCTTCACCCAATTGTCGAGAATTATAAAGGAAAAATAAAAATTATGATGGATAGTGGCCTTCGATCAGGCCCAGACGTGGCGAGAGCATTGGCCAGTGGTGCCGATTTTTCTTTTATGGGAAGATCATTTATGTATGGCGTGGCCGCACTTGGCAACCAAGGGGGCGATCATACTATTTCAATCCTAAAAACGCAATTGCTTCAAGTCATGAATCAAATCTGTTGCAAAAACGTAACCGACTTTCCTCAACACGTTATTACAAGAAATCTGTAAACTCGTTTTTTCAAAGGGCAATCGAGTCGCAGGAAACTCTTTCCTATTGTTTAAATCGTCCGGCCAATGCAGCCAGCGGTAACTCTACGCGAATTCGTAAAAACAAAATCTCATTGTATCGAAATCGGCAACGATACCTCTAATTTCTCCCAATAGATTGCTATCTCTCCTGTGGTTGTCCCTTCCGACTCGATAACATATCGAAGCCTTTCTTGATGCACTTCCTCTATTTCAGGCTTTACTTTTAGCCGAACAACATCGTCTTTACTATCGTAATTATCGGCCAGATGCTGATTCCAATTTTTATTTATTATGATTGTCCAGTCGGCCTTAGATGGAATTGTGAAAAACGCATACTTGCCCGCGGGTATTTCTTTGCCGCCTATTTTTACAGCACTGTCAAACGCTATGGATGTTGCTCTATGGGCTCCCGTCACCCAAACTTGATCAAACGGAACTAGCCCACCCCAAATTACACGGCCTCGCACCGCTGGAGAATAATAATTTATAGTTACTAAAGTATTTCCCATTTTACCAGTAGCTAAGGCCTTTAAACTCCCCTTGAGAGTGTCGAGGTCTGTTTGAGGCTCGATTACGATGGACTCAACAGCTTTCTTTTCAGTTGTGGATTGCGCCAAGTCCGTCTTTGTTCCGTTTTTTTGGCCGCAAGAAAAGAGAAGAATTGAAATCAATAACACAAGTAGTGGTTGCTTACCAACGACTATCATCATGAGGGTGATTTTTTGGTTGTGAAAATAAAGAATGAACCTAATGTAGAAAAAGCGTAAAAACGGCCATGGCCACCATTAGCAAGTCTTCAATAATGGTAACGGTACTCATCGGAAGATTGAAAACTGCCCCTAAGCAAGCACATTGAATCTTTTTCTTACTTACTACGCTTTGGATTACACCTATGCTGCTGAAGCCCATTACACCTATGGTTGCCCAATTGGTTGCCATTGGATTAAAACCAGTAAGAAAGGCAAGGCCTAGGGCTAACTCAATAAAAGGATAGACATACCCATAAGCTGGAACCCTAACCGCCAATACATCATACATGGCATAGCTTTCTGCAAAGCCTTTTAAGTTCAATAATTTGAAAAACGAAAAAACTAAAAAGAAACCAGCCATGAACGTATTCATGCCAATATGGAGGCTTCCATCGGATGTAAGTATTGAAACCCCTGCAATGAAAGCTGCAATCAGTAGTAACGGTCTGTAAGTGGCAAACCAAGATTTAGTTTCCTCCACCTTCATGGTTGGATGACTTTGATCGGATGGGTTCGCGCGGATTGTATATTTGGTGTCCACACCTATTGCCTCTTGAAGCGCCCGCACAGTCAAATGTCTTTGCATAGTGACAATAGCTTTCTGACCCTCAAGCTGCACCTCTGCTGAAGTGATATCGGGGTGCATTAGTAACTTACTTTTTACTTTGGCTACGCAGCCCTGGCATGTTATCCCTTCGACAGTATATGAGTGTGTCATGTTTGAGAATTTAAATGGCCAATTTAACAACACAAATGTAACTATGATGAAAGGAAAACGGAGTTATATAATTTCTGAAAAGAGTTATACGGCAGCTGGGGGCTCGTCAGCCACCCACCGTTATGTATAAATATTAAAATAGTTTTCGCGCGAAAGCTGCTTTGGTCTTATTTTTTTTACTGTTTGAACGAGTGGTTTACCTAGGAATTAGCCAAAGAAAAATGTTAAATTACTTGACACCAACAGGCCTGAAAAGCCAAAAAGCCCTAATTCATCAGGAATTGGGGCTTTTAATTTTTTGATCTGGGATCAGCAGAGGAGGAGGGATTCGAACCCCCGGTACCTTACGGTACAACGGTTTTCAAGACCGCCGCGTTCGACCGCTCTGCCACTCCTCTGTGTATTTTGGTCGTTTCGGAGTGCAAAACTAATCCTTAAATCATTCCGTACAAATGCAAGCTTGCTAAATTTTATCAGATCACTCTTCGCTAAAATCAGTAAAGGTCTTTTTTAACTCTTTAGTGGAAGGCTTTTTGTTCGTTATTCTACTGGCATCCAACTCCAGCAATACCAGCTTCTGATGGTTGATAATGGGCAGTAGCTTATCGCGATCCAAGTCAAATTCTTTATTCCTTCTGGCTGATTTGAGCGCATACTTTCGGGCAAAGTTATCGCCTTCAAGTTGTGCCATATTGCTTATTTCGATATTGATTTTTTGTTTATCTAAAATGTCAGATTTTGATTTACCCAGCACTTCGGTAGCCTCCAGTGTTCCTAGGGTTAATGTGGCCGTTCCACCCAGTGCTGAAACAACTTTCGATTCGTTTGTTTCTAATACAACTGGCGACAATCCGGTAGTAGCTCCCAAACCAGCATTTAAAATAGAGCGGTTGCGTTTTCCTTTTTTTGCTTTTTTGTAGGCTTTGTTCAACAAGTCATGATTTACTGCCAGTTTGTCAATCAGCTCTTTTGTTTGGACAAGCGAGTTCTTATATTTCTCGAACAGCATTTTGTCTTTTTCATCTAGATTTTCGGCATCCAACACAGTGATAATTATTTTTTTCTGAACCCGATTGTTTGATTTATCGAGTACGAAAAACAGGATTTCGATGCTTTTGAACTTGGCTGCTTCGTCCACAAATGCATACCCTGGCGTCCATGTGAATTCTGCTTGCACCAGGGTGTTTTCTTTTAAGCTTGTTTTTGGAACTCGCGAGTCGGAGGAGATAAAACCAACTGCTGATATGTTCTCATCTCCATTAGGGTCAGAAAAATATAATTTCAGATTAATCAATTGGTCCTCTTTAATGGTAAAAGAACTGTCGCCAGGCACCGATAGTATCTCAGGAGGCAGATCCAATTGTGTTTGTGCTATTTTTATTTTCCCTTTTGTTTCCGCCTTCTCTGGCTGATCCTGAACAATGAACTCGATGGTGATCGGATTATTCTTTAATTGGTTGAATTGAGAACGAGAAGGATTCCAACTAATTTGCCCCAACGAAGAAATGATGGCACCCTCGGGCATTTGTGATGGAATGGATTTGAATACCAAAGGATCTCCGTCTGGATCGGAAATATAGTCTTGAGAAATTTGATAATTGTTCACGGTCGATTGCCGAACATAAAAAACGGGCAAATCATCTGCGCTTGGCGGACGATTTTTGTGAGCAACAATAAACGTGATCGGTTGCCGAACCTTATGACCATTTGCCCAGTCTGCTTGAAAAATCACATTAATTTCTCTGGGAGTCTCCAAACGCGTCACCAAATCGTAGGGCGGGTTCCACGAAAAATTTCCGAGGCTATCTAGCTTAATGCCAAGGCCCTCCGCGCCCTCTAAAGAAAACCCAGTGGGAATAGACCCATCGTTAGAAACAATTTTAAAAACCTGCGTTTCTCCTTCTGATACGGAAATCCTATCTTTATTTTCAGGAAATACTAAGTGTTGGCTTACGCCTAGATTTATAACAAAAAGAAAGAAGGGCAGTGAAAAAAAAAATTTCATTGAAGAAGATTAATTAAGTGCAACAAAGTTAGCTAATCCTATTTTTGAATTCAGTTTTCCTGTAATTTTTGTAGCATTAGAATAAATAAATGGCAAAACAAACGAATGAAAAAGAATGAAAAGTCATATTCTTTTTTTGATGATGTTTTTGAAGTCGTAAAGTTGATCCCTAAAGGCAGGGTAACTAGTTACGGCACGATTGCAAAGTACCTAGGCACCAAGATGAGTGCCCGCATGGTAGGGTGGGCTATGAATGCCGCGCACACCCACACAAAAGTGCCAGCGCACCGAGTACTTAATAGAAACGGCTTATTAACGGGCAAACACCATTTTGAAACGCCAACAGCTATGCAAGACAGATTAGAAAAAGAAGGCGTAAAAGTGGAGAATGATCAGGTAGTGGAATTTAAGAAATTGTTTTGGGATCCTTCAATTGAACTATTTTGAGCTTGCCGCTTGTTTTGTTTTCTTGAACGATATCAGAAATAATCCTGCGAACGTAATCATGCCATTCACAATCAATATCTCCAAGCCAAATTGATAACCACCCAGCCACTTTTCTGAGGTAGAACTTATCCAGTAAGATAGTATGGGCGACAGCACACAAACGAATGGCACGAGCTTGTCCCTCACTTTGTAGTTGGTAAACATTCCAAATGAAAACAGTCCAAGTAAGGGGCCGTAGGTATAGCTCGCTACTGTTAGCACTGTTAAAATCAATGATTGTTGATTTAACTCTTTAACAATTACTATAATGACCAAGAAAAGAACCGAAAAGCCAACATGAACAGCGTTCTTCTGGTTTGTTTTTGTTTTCTCGTCTTTATTTTTAAAGTTCAAAAAATCAATGCAGAAAGACGTGGTCAGAGCTGCCAACGCAGAATCGGCACTGGCGTAGGAAGAAGCAATAATGCCGAGCAAAAAGAAAATTCCGGCTATCAGACCAAACTCGTTTAAGGCAAGCCGGGGAAAGAGCTCATCGGTAGAATTTGGAATAGGCAACCCATTCTTTTCGCTGTAAATGAAAAGTAACGCACCTAGGGTTAAAAAAAGCAGATTTACTATCACTAGCGTGGTACTTAGCCAGAACACGTTCTTTTGTGCATCTTTCAAATTTTTGCAACTCAGGTTTTTTTGCATCAAATCTTGATCGAGTCCTGTCATGGTGATAGCAATGAAAGCTCCAGCAAAAAACTGTTTCCAAAAAAACACGGGGCTGTTTACATCGTCAAAATGAAAAATGCGAGAATACTTGCTGGCACTAACAGCCTCTACCATTGTGCCAAACGAAAAGTTTAGCCGGTGGCTTATCAAATAAACAGAGATTACCACAGACGAAACCAGAAACAAGGTTTGAAATGCATCTGTCCACACAATTGTTTTTATGCCACCTTTAAATGTGTACACCCAAATGAGAAGCATTGTGACAGCGACCGTAAAAACAAAAGGCACATCCCAGGCGTCAAATAAAAAAAGCTGAAGCACAGTGGCCGCTAAGTAGAGGCGCAGAGACGAACCTAACGTGCGAGAAAGCAAGAAAAAAGAAGCACCCGTTTTATACGACCACGTGGAAAATCGTTGTTCTAAATAAGTGTAAATAGAAACCAAGTTAAGTCGATAATAAAGAGGTAAAAGCAAACCAATAATTACCCAGTAGCCGAAGATATAGCCAATCACTACTTGAAAGTAGGCAAAACCAGATTTGCCGACACTGCCAGGTACCGAAACGAAGGTGATTCCCGACAAAGACGAGCCAATCATGCCAAAGGCAACCAAGTACCAGGGGGATTGACGATTACCAGTAAAAAAAGTGTCTGAGGTGGCTCCCCGCGAGGTGTAAATTGAAATTGCGATGAGTGCCAGAAAATAGATGATGATAATCGATAAGACAACGAGAGGAGTCATTTGTGGTTTTAGAAGCTTAAAACTTGTTATTTTTTTTTAATTTTGAAACTTATTTCTGATCTAATCAATGAAGACGTTAACCGAAGAACTGGAACTGGTTGATTTACTAGAATCAATCGAGATTACCGATGTAAAGGATTTGGTTGTTTACAATGATGACTTTAATACTTTCGAGCATGTGATCAATACTTTAATAAAAGTGTGTGGGCATTCCAATGAACAAGCGGAACAGAGTACTTGGTTAATTCACTTCAAAGGAAAGTGCGCAGTAAAAACAGGTTCGTTTGATGAACTTAAGCCAATGCACGAGGCGATTTGCGAGGCGGGTATTGATGCGAGAATTGTCTGATGTCGTTACAATTAGTTTTGAGGATAGTGCCCCATCAAGCTTCACGCGATAATCTAAACTTGGGTAATTTGCCACTAAGAGTAGGTAGCTCGAAACCTGAATTCAGCACCATCTAATGGAGTACCCCTCGAAACTAATTGAAGAGGCCGTTAATGAAATTGCCAAACTCCCTGGTATTGGAAAAAAAACTGCCCTGAGGTTGGTGCTGCATTTAGTAAAAGAGAAAGAAGACAAAACAATCTTACTTACATCCGCACTTTCTAAATTAAGATCGAATATTAAGTTCTGTTCAACCTGTCACACAATTTCAGATGATACACAATGTACCATTTGTGCCAGTCCCAGACGCGACCATAGCATTATTTGCGTGGTGGAAGAAAGCAAAGATGTAATGGCTATTGAAAACACCTCACAATATTTTGGGATCTACCACGTGTTAGGTGGCGTAATATCACCAATGAACGGAATTGGCCCATCAGAACTAAAAATAGATTCGCTTCTTCATCGATTGGCCTCTTCCGATGGAGTAATCAAAGAAGTGATTTTGGGGCTAAGTCCCACCATGGAAGGCGACACCACAGCATTTTATCTAAACAAGAAACTAATTCCATTTTCAGTAAAAGTAAGTTCCATCGCCCGCGGCATACCGATGGGCGGGGATCTGGAATATGCCGATGAGATTACCTTGGGCAGAAGTATTACTGGAAGAACATTGTTTCAATAGCCCGCCAGCAATTCTTGGCTAACCGTTTTAAATCCACTATTTTTACACTTGATATGGTCACTATAATTAAGAAAAAATCTTCGACAAGAGAGAATTCAAGAAAGCTTGGGAAAGCCATTCGTACGAAAGGCATAGACACGCGTAAATTTTGTGGCGTTATCAAGCTGTCAAAAGATGCTTTGATAATCCAAAAGGAGCTTCGTGATGAATGGGAATAGTCTTTTGCTCGATACGAACATTGTACTATATCTATTAAACGGTGACGATGTATTGGCAGAACTGCTTAACAAAAAGAAACTTTACCACTCGTTTATCTCGCAACTTGAACTTTTAGGTTTTAAAGGCATTACTTCAAAGCAGCAAAACGAAATAGGTAAGTTTATTCAGGAATGTATCGTAATTGATATAAATGAAGAAATCAAGCGTCAGGTAATACATCTTCGAAGATCAACAAGGTTAAAATTACCCGATAGCATTGTATTTGCAACGGCTAGGTATTTAAGTTTGCCACTTGTTACAGCAGACTTGGGCTTTAAAGCAATTGAAAACATAGAACTAATTATTTACCAACAACAATGAACCACCTTTCCGACCGTATTAACGCCATCGAAGAATCAGCTACCCTAGCCATGGCTGCCAAAGCCCGCGAATTTAAATCCAGGGGAATAGACGTCATCAATCTCAGTCTGGGCGAGCCCGATTTTAAAACCCCTCAACACATTTGCGATGCGGCTAAACAGGCAATTGATACGGGTAATTTTTTTTCCTATCCTCCGGTAGCAGGTTATCAAGATTTGCGCGAAGCATTGGCTTCAAAATATCAAACAGAAAACAATGTTCCCTACAAGGCCGAAAATATTGTAGTATCAAACGGGGCAAAGCAATCTATTGCCAATGTTATGTTGGCGTTGCTTAATCCTAGTGATGAGGTAATTGTGTTTTCTCCTTATTGGGTAAGTTACGATGCACTTGTTCGCTTGTGCGAAGCAACGCCAGTGCTTGTGAAAGGCACAATTGAAAATGATTTTAAGGTAACTGCCGCACAAGTAGAAAAGGCGATCACGCCAAAAACTAAAGCGTTGATCTTCTCCTCGCCTTGCAACCCAACAGGATCAGTGTTTTCAAAGAAAGAGTTGGAAGAAATTGCAGCCGTTGTTTTAAGGCATGAGGGGTTGTTGGTAATTGCCGATGAGATTTATGAGCATATTAATTTTACGGGCGAACGCGTAAGCATGGCTTCCCTTCCGGGGATGTTTGACAGAACCATTACGGTAAACGGCTTTGCCAAAGGCTTTGCCATGACGGGCTGGAGAGTAGGTTATATTGCAGCACCAAAATGGATAGCCGATGGAAGTAACAAAGTGCAGGGCCAAATAACATCGGCCAATTGTTCTATTTCTCAGCGTGGTGCCTTAGCGGCTATAAAAGGAGATATTGCGCCTACTAACTTGATGGTGGCCGCCTACCATAAAAGACGTGATATTGTTTACAATTTACTAAAGGAAATTCCTGGCGTAAAAGCAAATTACCCGCAAGGGGCGTTTTACTTTTTTCCAGATGTTAGCTCATTTTATGGCAAAAGCGATGGAGTAAAGACAATCAAAAATGGAGATGACTTTTGCCTGTACATGTTAGAAGTGGCAAATGTGTCGCTCGTTCCAGGAGGTGCCTTTGGCGATGACAATTGTGTGCGCCTGTCTTACGCTGCTTCTGAAAAGGAGTTGATAGAAGCCATGCGAAGAATGAAAGAAACCTTATCAAAACTAAAATAGTGTCAATCAGCCTTACAGCTCCAGAGCACGTCTTCCAAGCATTTAATAGCTTGAGAATACTAATTGTGGGAGACGTAATGCTGGACAGTTACATTTGGGGTTCCGTAGATAGAATTTCTCCAGAGGCTCCGGTTCCTATTGTTCGGGTTAAAAAAAGAGATGCTCGGCTGGGAGGTGCTGCTAATGTTGCTTTGAACATCAAAGCATTAGGGGCAACCCCTATAATTTGTTCCTTAATTGGTAAAGATGATGATGGAAACAGACTCCTTCAATGTTTCAACGCGAAAGGCATTTCTGCTGAAGGAATGGTTAGCTCCGAGTATAGACCGACTACCGTAAAAACGCGAATCATTGCCAGTGATCAGCACGTAGTTCGGGTGGATGAGGAAAATGATTCAATAGCAAATGCTTCTGAAGAAAGAATGTTGTTAGAGAAGATCAAAAAACTTCTCCCAACCTGTAACGCAGTTGTTTTTGAAGACTATGATAAAGGCGTGTTGAATGAACAAATCATACAACAAACCGTTGATCAGGCTAACAAATTAGGCATCCCTGTGGTTGTTGATCCCAAAAAGAGAAATTTTTTAGCTTACAAAAACGTGACACTCTTTAAGCCGAATTTAAAGGAATTACGAGAAGGCTTAAAAGTAGAGATAGAATCAAGCAACCAAGGGCAAGTTGAAACGGCAGTCGCTGCGTTGAAAGAAAAATTATCGGCTAAGGGTGTGATGGTAACGCTATCAGAACATGGCGTTTACATTGACTTTAACGATTCAAAAGTAAAGTTACCCGCGCATTTAAGAGAAATCGCAGATGTGTCAGGGGCAGGTGATACGGTGGTCAGCATTGCTGTATTGTGTGTTGCTCTAAATCTTCCTGCTCACCTGACCGCAGCGATGTCTAATCTTGGTGGCGGGTTGGTATGCCAGCATGTGGGCGTTGTGCCCATTGATAAAGCAGAACTTCTTCACGAAGCAATAACAAATAACATTTTTAGGCATTAAGGCGTCATTTCCTTCGCTAAACTTCACTTAAGGCGTACTTAAAATTTCCCTATTTTTATATTTCAATCGATGCAAATTGAAAGGGATAGAAAAAATACCGAAAATATGGAAAAGAGCTTACCTACTTATCTGCTTTTGGTATGCTTTAAACTTTGCGGTTAGTTCATTCTTTGAATGGAAATTTGTTAACCCCGAGCTTTATGTATTGTGGAATGGTTTTTTCCTTTTTATTGCTTTGGGGGCGTTTATCGTTCTAATCTTTTTTTGGTCGCATTTCCTCTCCAATTTCAAACCGCTTGTTCAAATAGCCGGTCACTTGGCAGGGTTGGTCGCATTCTTTTTTGTAATGGGCACATTGTCCTACTATTTCAATAACCATACGAAAGGAGCAATTCATTATGAATCTTGGGAGGAATATATGGTCGAATTATTAAGCTGGGACGCGCTTCGTTTTCATGACCAATATATTATTACTGCGGGTATTTATTACGTCATTCGCTATTTCCAAGGTATTCAGAGTCGAGACAAGGAAAAAAGCGAACTTGCTTTAAAAAATAAAGAGATGCAGATTTCTTTATTAAAATCGCAGATCAACCCGCATTTTTTATTCAATACATTGAATTCGATTAGCACCTTGGTTCATACAAGCAAGGATCAAGCAAGGAGGCTAATCACTCAATTGTCGGATATTTTCAGGTATGCGCTTGACTCACACGGAGGTGAAATGGTAAAGCTTGTGCAAGAGATCACGTTTATTGAGAATTATATACGCGTTCAACAAGTTCGTTTTGGAGACCGATTGAAGTTTGAAAAGGACATAGATCCAACTTGTTTTTTGCTGGATATTCCACCCATGATTTTGCAGCCACTGGTTGAAAACTCTGTGAAGTATGGAATAGCACCCAAGGAAGAGGGGGGTACTATTTCCGTAACGGTGAGAAGATCTGGCAATATTGTTTTCTTTGAAGTTAAAGATGATGGCCTTGGAAGTAATGCAAAGAAAGTGATGGATGGCAGCTCCAGTGGTGTCGGAATGTCGAATACTGATCAGCGATTGAAGAGTTACTTCGGCCCGCAATCTGGATTGCGGGTGAGAGCGAATGATAGGGGATATTCCGTAAATTTTTTTATTGAGGAAAAGGATCAATTCAGAAACGAGCACTTAACTGAAACCGCCAGCATATGAAAACCACCTGTATTATTGTTGATGATGAAAAATTGGCACGCGACCTTCTTCGCGAATATGTAGAGTTATTTCCCGAACTGGAGGTGATTGCCGAATGCTCAAAGGGAAGTGAGGCAGTTGAAAATATTAACTCATTGAAGCCAGAGCTTATTTTTTTGGATGTGCAAATGCCAGGCATGAATGGCTTTGATGTGTTAGATGAAATCGATCACGATCCTTACGTGATATTTACAACAGCTTACGATAAATATGCAATCAGAGCATTTGAAAAAAATGCAGTTGATTATTTGCTAAAGCCTTTAGATGAGGAGCGATTCAAGGTTGCTGTAAACAGGGCTGTGGCGCGCAAGTCAATAGAGCAAAGTGACATAGGTGAGCTGCTAAGAACTCTTAAACATGAGGACAAAGAATCGTATGAGTCTCATTTGTTTGTACAAAAATCTGAAAAGCTTTTTAATTTGCCGGTAGAGGAAATCATTTTTCTAGAAGCATCTGGTGATTATACAGTAATCAATGCGAAAAATGATCAATTTGTCAGTTCGCTAGGCATTGGCAAAATCGAAGAATTACTAAATCCAGAAATTTTTATTCGTGTTCACCGTTCCACCATTGTGAACATCAATTTTTTGAAAGAAATAGAACGCCATTTTAACGGAGGCATGATTGTAAAAATGCTTAATGGGAAAAGTTTTCCTGTAAGCAGAACATATGCCAAAGAAATTAGGCGAAGGGTGGTTTAGCGAGCTAGCCAAAAAGCCCCGCTTGGTCTTCCGCCCTGCCGATCAACTTGTGATCGATCGACTTACTTGCTTTGGCACCAAGCTTTTTAAGTTCTTCAACCCGCCTTACAAGATTGCCACTTCCCGAAACCAATTTTTTCATCGCTTCTTCGTAGGTAGTTTTTGACGTATTTAGCTGATTGCCAAGTTTCATCAGATCTTCTGAAAAGCCGACAAACTTATCATACAACTCCCCTGCCTTATTGGCAATTTCAATTACGTTTCTGCTTTGATTTTCTTGCTTCCAAACATTTTTTATTAATTGTAAAGAAGGGATTAACAAGGTAGGGCTCACAAATACGATTCGCTTTTCCAGTGCTTCTTCATATAACCCTTTTTCGCTTTGAATGGCTAAAATATAAGCCGGTTCAATAGGTATAAACATGATGATAAAATCTAAGCCAGATTCAGAAATATGTTGGTAGTTCTTGTCGGCTAAGCCTTTCATGTGTTGCCGAATGGACATAAGATGAGCTTTCAATGCTATCTTTTTTTCCTCTTCATTCTCACTATTAACAAAATTATTGTAAGCCGTTAAACTCACTTTAGAGTCGATGATTACCTGCTTGTTATCAGGCAAGCGGATTATCACATCGGGGCGAAGGCGCCCTTCTGCAGTTGTAAAAGATTCTTGAATAGTGTATTCGCGGTCGCGCTCCAGGCCAGATTTTTCTAAAATACTTTCTAAAATAAATTCTCCCCAGGCTCCTTGTGTTTTTGAGTCGCCCTTTAGTGCGCGCGTGAGATTCTCGGCCTCCCTTGTCATTTGCAGGTTTAGCCGCTGAAGATTCTCCAATTGTTCGCGCAAAGCAGAATTTCTTGCGATGCTATCTTTCTGAGAACTTTCGACACGCTTTTCAAATTCCACAATCTTTTCCCCAAGTGGCCTGAGTAGATCAAAAATGTTTGACTTGTTCTGTTCCGTAAATTTTTTGCTTTTTTCTTCAAAAATCTCGTTTGCCAGGTTTTTGAACTGGAGGGCAAACTTTTCTTGCAATTCGTTTATCTCTTGCTTCCGCTCATCTAATTTTTCTTCCAGATTTCTATTGTCCGCTTCACTCGATGCCAAGTTATTAGTGAGGGCGAGCACAGTGCTTCGCTCTTTGTCAAGTAAAAATTTTGCTTCTTGAAGTTGTGTTTGAATCGATTTGTTTTTCTCCTGTTCCATCGAAACCGATGACACAGTATGTCGACTTTCATTGAGATAACTACCACGGGCAACAAGCCACCCAATCGTTCCTCCAGCGACCGAGCCAATCAATAAATAAACTAGTTCCATTTTGTAAAGGTACTACTATAACCCTTTTTATCGACTTCAAACAGAAGAAACAGATTACATCTTTCTCCTGTTGATTTCGGGCAGCCTGTCAAACAATTTAATCGCTTGATCTAACACCTCGTTCGTTTCGTTGAATACGGGGAAGAAGCCATTATTGCCCCAAATCTTTCTTGCTATTTGAGATTTTAGATGTATTTGAAAAATGCGTTTATTTTTTTCAAGGTCTTTATAATCGGGCGCGATTTTATTTCGCTTGCCTACAACGGTCAGCGATTCCAGCATTTCAGTTGTGACCAAGAAATTCTTTAGAAAATTTTGATACCCCATTTTTTCTAACGTTACTTTATGAACACCTGCATAATCAAACGTGTATTCTTGTATCGAATTTGATATGTACAACTCATTTAAATACCGACTATTTAAAGTGGTATCTAATGGAACAAAATAGTCTGGCATTATTCCGCCCCCGCCATAAACTGTTCTTCCGTTTGCTGTTTTGTATTTTAGTGAATCATTGAACTTAATACTGTCAGCATTGAAAAATTCTCCATGCTTGTAACGCTTCACAATGTCTTTTGAATATTCTTGGTCAGACGAACCATACGGTTTTTGGATCGATCGACCACTTGGTGTGTAATAGCGCGAAATAGTTAAGCGCAATTCAGAACCATCGCTTAAATCGAAGGGGGATTGAACCAACCCTTTGCCGAACGATCTTCTTCCAACAATCATTGCTCGATCGTTATCTTGCAGAGCACCTGCTAAAATTTCAGAAGCTGAAGCACTGCCTTCGTTCACTAGCACAATGAGATCTCCTGTTTCAAATTCTCCTTTACTAGTTGAAAGCGCATCGGTATTGAATTTTTTATCATGACCTTTTGTGAACACTATTTTATTTCCTTCCGGAAGAAACTCGTCAGCAAGATCAATGGCCTGATTCATATAACCACCAGGGTTGGATTGGAGGTCTAACACCAGTTTTTTCATCCCTTCTTTTTTCAATTTTTCAAGGGCAGTTTGAAACTCTTCATGCGTAGTTTGAGCAAAGCGATTGATTTTGATATACCCTATTTCTTTGTCGAGCATATAGGATGCGTCCAATGAAAATTGTGGAATCCGATCGCGCTTGATAGTAAATACCAGCGGTTGTTTTGTGTTCTTTCTTACAACTTCTACCCTTACCTTGGTTCCTTTCGGTCCTTTTAGGTATTTCATCACATCGGAATTGGCAAGCTTAATTCCGGCAATATTAGTTGTGTCTACTTTCACTATTTTATCGCCCGATCTGAGACCCACGGTTTCGGAAGGGCCACCACTTAATGGGGTTACCACGACTAGGGTATCGTGAAAAATATTGAATTCAATTCCAATGCCTTCATAATTTCCTCTGAGGTCTTCATTGGCTGACTCCCGATCGTTGGCGGAAATATATGACGAGTGCGGGTCTAACTTGGTAAGCAAATGACTTATGGCGTCTTCTACCAACACATCCGTTGTTGTTTCATCGACATACTCATTTTTTACTAAGCTAAGTACTTCCTTTAATTTGCGGATGTCAGAACTGTCGCCAACAACAGCGCGACCGCCTAAACTAGTGCCAATAAGCACCCCTGCAGCCAAACCAATGCATAAAACAAGCGGTAACCCGATTTGATATTTGGTATTTTTTATTTCGCTCATGAATATCAGAAGATAAGTAAAGCCTAAACGTTATTTGCGCGTCAAAGTTCGAATCTGCAAAAAACAGAAAAATACCCAACAATTTACAACGTAAACCTAGCAAAGCTCAATAATTATGCTTTTCCATACCTAAGGGCGTAGTCCGTGTACTATATTTGCTCTAGGAAATGTTAAAAGAGTAATATGTTTAGCAGCCAAACATTGGGAGAATTAGTGGATCAAGACTCTGGGCGAGGGTATGTGTTGTATAATTTTGGGATTCGGTTTTACGAAAATGTGGGTACTACACTTGAGGATGCATGCACACAATTGGGTCTAAAGCCCGAGCCGATTATTGAAGAGCTTTCTAGCGCCCCATCCGTAGCAGACGATGTGTTGAAATTCAAGACTTATCCGGTTAACCTGATAATAGAATACCTAAAGCATAGCCATTCTATTTTTATAAAGAGCAAGCTGCCCTACATTGGCAATCTCGTAAAGACCTTTAGGGCAACTCATGCCGATTATACGTCCATCGAAAAAGATTTGAAAATTCTGTTCCCACTTTTTGCTCAAGATTTCATCCAACATATTTATCACGAAGAAGATACTCTGTTCACCTACATTCAGCAATTGGAAAATACGACTTCCGAAATGTTGAATTATGGGCAACTATATTTTCAAATGGAAAAATATTCGCTTCAAATGTTCGCCTCTGAGCACGAAGTGCATGATGACGAGATGGAGGGGATCAGAAAAATAACGAAAAATTATCACCTGGCAGAGCACGCTCCCCTTCAGGTAAAAGTCATTTATTACGAATTAATGCAGTTTGAAAAAAACCTGCAAACCCACGCTCAAATCGAGAATGAGATACTCTTTCCAAAGGCGATGCAAATTGAAAGCCAAGTACGCAGGGCTATACGGGAGAAAATCAGATTTAATTAGCACCATTTTGGGCAGAATTTTAGCCATTGATTTTGGACTGAAGCGAACCGGTTTGGCGGTTACAGATACGCTCCAGATAATTGCCACATCGCTCGACACCGTGGAAACTGTTCAACTTATCTCATTTTTGAAAAGCTACTTTTTGAAAGAACAGGTAGACGAAGTGGTGATTGGTATGCCAAAACAGATGAGCAACCAAGATTCGCAAATTGCACCTCAGGTGAGACAGTTCATAGAAAAATTTAGAAGTGCTTTTCCAACCAAGCCAATTATAGAAGTAGACGAACGCTTTACAACCGTTTTGGCACACCGTGCCATGATTGAAGGAGGAATGAAAAAGAAAGATAGGCGCGTGAAAGGGAATGTGGATAAGATTAGCGCTACTATTATTCTCCAAAACTACTTAGAAGGTAAAAGGTAGGGAGAAACATTGCCAGCTTGCTTTTGTTTGTATGTGGTTTGGAAACAACAGTTAACTTTGCGCTTCAAAAATTCATAATCATAGACGGATGATTTACCCCATTGTAATGTATGGAGATGCGGTGTTACGCAAGAAAGCGTTGGACATCGAAAAAGGCACTGATTTATCGGCAGTCATTAAAGATATGTTTGAAACTATGTATGCTGCTAAAGGCATTGGGCTCGCAGCTCCACAAATTGGCAAATCAATCCGTTTATTTATTGTAGATGGGTCGCCTTTGGATGAAGAGCCAGACATGGAAAATTTCAAAAAAGCTTTTATAAATCCACAAATACTATCTGAATCGGGTGAACCTTGGCCTTTCGAAGAAGGATGTTTAAGCATTCCAAACATTCGCGAGGAAATAATGCGCAAAGAAAAATTAAGAATAAGCTATTTCGATGAGAATTGGATAAAAAAGGACGAGGAATTCGAGGGCATGAAAGCGCGTATCATTCAACATGAATACGATCATATTGAAGGAAAACTTTTTATAGATTATTTAGCCCCGCTAAAAAAGAGAATGTTAAAAGGGAAGTTAAACGATATTAGCAAAGGTGAAGTGGACACTGAATATCGGATTATTGCAGCTAAAAAATAATTTAGGATGGCTTTTTCAGGTTCATTGAAATCACGGTTGCCCGAAGTAGGCACTTCCATCTTTGCGGTAATGTCAAAAATGGCGCAAGAGCATGATGCCATCAACCTCTCGCAGGGCTTCCCCGATTTTAAAGTCTCTCACAAGCTGATTCAACTCATAAACCACCACATGGAAGCGGGCAACAATCAGTATGCTCCTATGCCCGGTGTTGCCAGTTTGAGAAACGTAATATCCGAAGTAATTCAAACCACGTACCAGCACCCAACCAATCCCGAAACGGATATTACAATTACTGCTGGTGGAACGGAAGCCCTGTTTTCGGTTATTGCTGCATTGGTGGAGGCAGGTGACGAAGTTATTATTTTTGATCCAGCCTACGATTCGTACGCGCCAGCAGTTCGGCTAAACGGAGGTGTGCCAGTGCACATCAATTTGCTGCCCCCCACATTTTCCATTGATTGGGATTTTGTAAAAACCAAAATTACTGATAAGACCAAACTGATAATGGTTAACACGCCTCACAATCCGTGCGGAGCAGTGCTAGGCGATGCTGATTTAAAAATGCTTGAAACCATTGCGCTGCAACACGGAATAATTGTGTTGAGTGACGAGGTATACGAACGTATTATTTTTGATGGCAAAGTCCATCACTCTGTTTTAAAATATCCAAAACTTGCCGCGCAAAGTGTAGCTGTTTTTTCGTTTGGCAAAACCTTTCATGCCACTGGCTGGAAAGTAGGATACGCAGTTGCGCCTGAGTTTTTATCAAAGGAAATTCGCAAGGCGCACCAGTTTATAACGTTTAGTGTAAACACACCTGTTCAGTTGGCGTTGGCCGAGTTTATGCTCGACAAAGAAAATTATTCTCATTTGGGGAGTTTTTACCAACAGAAGCGTGATTTCTTTTTGGAAAACATAAAAGGAAGCTCGTTTGAGCCGTTGCCGTGTTATGGAAGTTATTTTCAATTGCTTTCTTATAAATCCATTTCTAAAAAGCCTGACTATGAAATGGCCGAATGGCTAACAAAAGAGTTTAAATTAGCCTCTATACCTGTGTCTGTTTTTTACAACGATAAAACCGATAACCAATTGCTGCGCTTTTGCTTTGCCAAAAGTGAAATGACTCTTTTTAAGGCCGCGCAGATTTTGAAGCGGGTTTGATAAATTATCCTTTCTCACTTTCTTTTTAACTCGGTAGTGCTTTTTAGTGTTTCATTGTTTTTCTTTGTAAAGTCATGCAAGATCTAAAAATCACCATCATTCAGGCGGATATACATTGGGAGGACATTGGAGCCAATTTGGCCATGTTTGAGGAGAAAATATGGCAGATCGGGCAACCCACCGATGTAATTGTGCTTCCAGAAATGTTTACCACGGGCTTTACCATGAAAGCAAGCAAACATGCCGAAATGATGAACATGCGCACCTTTAAGTGGATGAAGCAAATGGCCGACCAAACGGGGGCATTGATTTTAGGTAGCTTTATTGCCAACGTGCACGATAGGTTCTACAACCGCCTTTTGTGGATGGAACCCGATGGAAACTTTAAAACCTATGATAAACGCCATCTTTTTAGGATGGCAGAAGAAAACCACACCTACACGCCAGGCGAAAGTTTGCTTATTGGCCACTGGAAAGGATGGAGAATTTGCCCGTTGATTTGCTACGACCTTCGCTTTCCAGTTTGGAGCCGTAACCGATGGAATGCCGCTTTAAAGAAAACCTCCTACGATTTACTTGTTTACGTTGCCAATTGGCCCATGGTGCGCACCAACGTTTGGGAAACTTTATTGCGTGCCAGAGCGATAGAGAATATCAGTTATGTGGTAGGTGTCAACCGAGTGGGTATTGATGGCAATGAAATTGAATATAATGGACAATCTTCTATTATAGGTCCCAAAGGCGATACCATTTTTTCAGTGGCAGAAATGGAAGCGATACGCACTACTACATTAAGCGCAAATTCCTTGCAATCGTTCCGCGACCGTTTTCCTGTTTACCTTGACGGAGATGATTTTTCAATCGAATTTGAATCGGTGCCAGAGCAGGATTATTGATCTAGATTATTTTATCAATCCTTCAATCTCCTTTTTTAATACTTTTGCGGTTCACTTAAATCGTTATGGCATCCAAAAAAATAACCCGTGCACTTGTTTCTGTTTTCTATAAAGACAACCTCGAACCCATCGTTCATGCGCTCGCTTCTGTAGGCGTTGAATTTGTATCAACGGGAGGGACACAAGATTTTATCGAAAAACTTGGTTATGAAGTAACCCCAGTAGAAAAGCTCACGGGCTATCCGTCTATTTTTGGAGGACGCGTAAAAACCCTTCACCCAGCGGTGTTTGGAGGCATTTTGTTTAGAAGGGATCATGGACAAGACAATGGCGAAGCCCAACAATACAACATTGGTCCGCTCGACTTAGTGATTGTTGATTTGTATCCCTTTGAAGAAACCGTGGCAAAAGGTGGCAGCGAAGACGATATTATAGAGAAGATTGATATAGGAGGAATTTCGTTAATCCGGGCGGCAGCCAAAAATTTTAACGATGTGTTGATCGTTTCTTCGCGCGATCAATATGCTGATTTATTGCACCTTCTACATACCAACAAAGGAGCTTCCACATTGGCCGAACGAAAAACCTTCGCTGCTAGGGCGTTCAACGTAACCTCTCATTACGACACAGCGATTTTCAATTATTTCAACCAAGAGCAACAGCTTACCAGCTTGAAAGTAAGCGAAACCAAAGGCCGTGTGCTTCGCTATGGCGAGAATCCGCATCAGAAAGGAGTTTTCTATGGCGATCTGGATGCTTACTTTGATCAATTGAACGGAAAAGAACTTTCGTACAACAACTTAGTGGATGTAGATGCAGCCATTAACCTAGTGGCGGAGTTTGAAAACGAAACTGCATTTGTCATTATCAAACACACAAACGCATGTGGCGTGGCAACGGCATCCACTGTAAAGGAGGCTTATATTAAAGCCTTTGCGGCAGACACTACATCTGCCTTTGGTGGAGTATTGATTACCAATCAACCGATAGATAAAGAAGCCGCTGAAGAGATAAACAAGTTGTTCTTCGAGATCTTGATCGCGCCCGATTATGGCCAAGATGCATTAGACCTCCTTAAGACGAAGAAAAACAGAATGTTGCTGCGTCAAAAACTTCGGCTAAAAACGGGTAAACAATATAAAAACCTGTTAAATGGAGTGATTGAACAAGATGCAGATTTTAAAACAGATTCAGTTGAAGATCTAAATACGGTTACTAAACGTGAGCCAACTCAGTCTCAAATCAAGGCGCTGCTATTTGCAAGTAAAATAGCAAAGCATACCAAATCAAATACAATCGTATTGGCTGTTGATGGTCAGTTGCTTGCAAGTGGCGTGGGTCAAACTTCGCGGGTGGATTCGCTTAGGCAAGCCATTGAAAAAGCAGCCTCTTTTGGCTTTGATTTGAAGGGTTCTGTCATGGCATCCGATGCGTTCTTTCCGTTTCCAGACTGTGTTGAAATCGCCAACCAGGCGGGTATTGAAGCGGTAATACAACCGGGCGGATCGATAAAAGACAAAGACTCTATAGATTATTGTGATCAACATAACATGACCATGGTACTTACAGGGTTTAGGCATTTCAAACATTGAGACAGGTGCCGCACGAACAGAGATATGAGATTCGATATGTTGCGCCTTGAATCTTGAAGCTGAAACCTTAATTTTTGAACTTTGAATTTTGAACCTTGAATTTGAAATCTGAAATCTAAAATAGATTCCGTAATTTCGTGCGTATTTCGTAATCAGCATAAGCCCACTTTAGGATGAAATTTTTTGATCTCTTCACTACCGATATTGCCATTGACTTAGGAACAGCCAACACACTTATCATCCATAACGATAAAATTGTAGTGGACGAGCCATCCATTATTGCCATTGATAAAAAATCAAATCGAGTGATTGCCATTGGTAAACAAGCCATGCAAATGCACGAAAAGACGCATGATGAAATCAAAACAATTCGTCCTTTAAAGGAAGGTGTTATAGCTGACTTCCATGCTGCGGAAATGATGCTTCGCGGAATGATCAAATTGGTAGATACTGGCAGGCGTTTGTTTCCACCTTCTTTACGGATGGTAATTTGTATTCCTTCTGGCATAACGGAAGTTGAAAAGAGAGCTGTGCGCGACTCCGCAGAACACGCCAATGCCAAAGAAGTGTACATGATTTACGAGCCCATAGCAGCCGCCATCGGATCGGGAATAGATATTGAGCAGCCGATTGGTAATATGGTGGTTGATATTGGCGGAGGTACTACGGATATCGCTGTAATAGCCCTTTCGGGGATCGTGTGTGACCAGTCTATTCGTATAGCAGGCGATACTTTTAACAGAGACATCTTGGATTACATGCGCAGGCAACATAACCTGTTGATCGGTGAACGCTCTGCTGAGAGAGTTAAAATAGAAGTTGGCTCTGCACTCACGGAATTGGAAGATGGGCCAGATGACTACGAGATACGCGGTAGGGATTTAATGACCGGTATTCCGAAAATAATAAAAATATCCTACTCGGAAGTAGCCTTTGCGTTGGATAAATCCATCTCTAAACTAGAAGAAGCAGTGCTGAAGGCGTTAGAGATTTCGCCTCCAGAACTTTCTGCCGATATTTATGAAAGAGGTATTTATCTTACTGGTGGGGGTGCTTTGTTGCGCGGTTTAGACAAGCGACTTGCATTAAAAACTAAACTGCCAATCCACGTAGCAGAGGATCCGTTGCGAGCCGTTGTTAGAGGAACAGGAGCGGCTTTGAAGAATCTAAACCATTTCAAGGCTGTACTCATGACCTGATGCTATGGGGCGTCTCTTTCAATTCTTTTACACTTACAGGTCATTCTTTACATTTTTGGGTTTTGAGGTAATTTGCATTTGGTTGGTTATTCAAAATAATCAATACCAAAGTTCAAAATACTTCAATACTTCAAATGAAGTGGCTGCTAATATCATTTCCACCTCCAGCAATGTGAAAGAGTATTTTGGGCTAAGTGATCTAAACAATGGGTTGGCAGCAGAGAATGCCAGATTGAGGGAGATAGTAGTGCAGCAACAGAAAATTCTTCTTGAAAACCGACTTTCAAAAATTGATTCAACTAAACTAAAATCTTTTACCTACACAAGTGCCAAGGTTGTCAACAATTCTGTCAGCCTTTCAAAAAATTACATCACCATAAATAAAGGCTCAGACGATGGTGTTGCCCCGGGCATGGCGGTAATCAGCGAAAAAGGCATAGTGGGGAAAGTGAAAACGGTTTCAAGGCATTTCTCTGTTGTAATTTCGGTACTTAATGTCAACGAACAGGTTTCCAGTTTAATAAAATCTGCAAACTATCTTTCCACTACCCAATGGGACGGTATAGATCCACAGTTTGTCGATTTGAAGTATGTGCCAAGACATGTTAAATTACGTTTGAATGATACAATTGTAACCTCAGGCTACAATGCCGTGTTTCCAGAAGGAATCCTTGTTGGTGTTGTTACTGAGTTTGATTTAAAGAAAGAAGCCCTTTTCTATGATGTAAGAGTAAAGTTGACCCAAGATTTTGCTCAACTCAGTTATGTAGATGTGATAAAAAGTGTTCTAAAAGTTGAAAAAGATTCAATTGAAAATCTAACAATTAAAAAATGAATCGGTCGATAATAGTTCACCTGTTTTCGTTTGTTTTTTATACCCTAGTGCAGGCATTGATTCTAAAGAATTTGGCGATCTTTAATTTAGCGTTTTGCTTTTTGTACGTCCTGTTTCTTTTATCACTGCCGGTAGATACCAATCCTTTATTATTAATGGCAATGGCTTTTTTAATGGGAATTGTTATTGATACCTTTTATGATAGCCTTGGTTTACATGCATCCACAATGGTGTTGATTGCTTATTTGAGAAACCCTTGGCTCGCACTTATCACCCCACAAAGTGGTTACGAAGTTGGAGCCGCCCCATCACTGAGGTATAATGGGATACAATGGTTTTTGGTCTATTCTATTCCACTTATTTTTTTGCATCACTTTGTATTGTTTTATGTTGAGGCATCCAGCTTCAATATTTTTTTGCATACTTTCTTTAAAGTGATTCTTAGTACTTTATTTACGCTGATTGCTATTTTAATTGTCCAATTTATGTCGGGTAGCCGAGCGCGAATATGAACGAGGGCAGACGGGAAGTCTTACAAATCATAATCGTTTTTGTTGCCGTTATTTTTCTGGCCAAGTTATTTTTTATCCAAGTAGTAGATAAGAAATATGCGGAGTTGGCTAATAGCAATAGCATTTTGCGCCAGCCAGAATATCCGTTTCGAGGACTTATTTATGACAGAAACAACAAGCTGATCGTTTATAATACGCCCGAATTTGATTTGGAAATTGTTCTTAAAGAAGTAAAGACATTCGATTCGGCCAAGTTTTGTTCCGTTTTTGGGATTTCGCAACAAACTTTGCGAGAAAGATTTGTTGCACTAAAGCAAAAGAAAGAGTTTTCCCCCTTTAAGCCGACAATTTTCATCGATCAACTTTCAACCGATGATTTCGCAAAGATTCAAGATAATTTGGACGAATTTAGAGGTCTTTATATCCAAGCCAGAACTTCACGAGCTTACTCCACGCCATCGCTTGCCAATGCGTTGGGTTATGTTAGCGAAATCAGTAAAAATAGTCTTGAAAAGGATGGCGCAAGAATTTATCGCCAGGGCGATTACGTGGGGCAAAGTGGCATTGAGTCGTTTTACGAAGAACAGCTAAGAGGAAAGCGTGGCGTTAAATTTAAGTTGCGAAATGTAAAGGGGATAGAAAAAGGGTCTTTTAATAATGGTGCTTTTGATACCCTTTCAGTGCCAGGTCAAAATTTGATAACAGGAATTGACTTGGAATTGCAGAGCTACGCTGAAAAGTTAATGCAGGGCAAGTCAGGAAGCATTGTAGCCATTGAGCCTTCCACGGGAGAAATACTAACGCTGGTATCAGGACCTACCTATGATCCTGCTTTGTTAACTGGGAAAAAGTACAGCAATAATTTTGCTCTTATCAGTAGTGACACCAATAAGCCATTGTTCAATCGCCCACTCATGGCGCAATATCGGCCGGGATCAATTTTTAAAATTGCCCAGGCTATGACCGCGTTGCAAGAAGGGGTCATTACTCCAGAAACAAGAATGCCATGCAACAAATCAATAATCGGTTGCCATCCAGGGCATGATAATCAAGATCTCAGAGGGGCAATAGCAAACTCTTGTAATCCTTATTTTCATGGCGTACTAAGACGCATGCTAAACAAAGGCATTTCAACTTCACCATTTGAAGATACCAGAATAGGCTTGGCTGAGTGGGACAAACACATCATGAGCTTTGGTTTTGGACGCAGGCTTGGCATAGACTTACCAAATGAGAAGGATGGATTAATTCCATCTCCCGAGTTTTATGATAGGGCTTATAGAAGTAAATCATGGAAGTTTTCAAACATTTACTCAATTGCCATTGGCGAAGGAGAAAACTTAGTTGTTCCCATTCAGATGGCAAACTTTGCGGCTACAATTGCCAATCGAGGTTATTACTATGTACCCCATTTGGTGAAAGCAATCGGAAATACTGGTAAACCGCTACCACAGTACCAGGTTAGGCACTATACTACTATTGATTCCGCCTATTTTAGAGTTGCCGTTGATGCGATGCAACAAGTTGTAGAGGCAGGCACCGCTCAATATAGAGCCAAGTTAGACAATATTGTTGTTTGCGGTAAGACGGGTACCGTTCAAAATGACCCGCTCCCAGCGCATTCTGTTTTTATTGCTTTTGCCCCGCGCGAAAATCCAAAAATAGCACTCTCCATTTATGTGGAAGATGCTGGCCAAGGCGGAAGGGCGGCCGCTTCCATTGCGAGTTTAATGATAGAAAAATACCTATTAGGTGTAACCAAGAGACCGCACATAGAGCAATATGTGCTGGATGGGAAATTTTTAGACTAATACGTTGAGAAGAGAAGAAAACATATCGGGGAAGTTGGATTGGGTGGCGTTACTGCTATTTATCGCACTTACCACGTTAGGATGGTTCAATATCTACGCTTCTGTTTATGACGATACGGTAAAACAAACCATTTGGGACTTGTCGCTGAGTTCTGGAAGACAGCTCCTTTTCATGGCCGCAACAGTTGGAATCATTCTAATAATTGTTATTGTCGATATGCGTTTCTACGAAACATTCGCCTTTCTTTTTTATGGGTTGTTCTTACTATTATTGACCCTAGTTCCCATTATTGGTAAAGAAGTGGGCGGCAACAAAGCATGGCTGGGTATAGGTTCATTTGGCGTTCAACCCTCCGAGTTTGCGAAATTCGCTACCGCTCTTGCCATTGCGAAGTATATGGGATCAGTAGGTTTTAAGATGGATAACATCAGGAGTCAAGCAGTAATCTTCTTAATTATCTCATTGCCGATGGGGCTTATTCTTCTCCAAAAAGACTTTGGAACAGCAATGGTTTTTGTCGCTTTTATGTTAGTCTTTTTCAGAGAAGGCATGTCTCCATTTTTATTGATTATAGGAATCAGCTCAGCAACAATTTTCATACTTACTCTGCTTGTTCCAAATCAACTCTACCTGCATGGGGCCATTCTTGTGCTCTTAGCGATTATTATTTTTTTAGGGAAAAGGAAACTTAACAGGATATTGATCTTATCCGCGGGAGCAATCGTGATTATGGTTGTAATTGAGAGTGTAGACTATGTTGTAACTAGGCTTAAACCGCATCACCAGAATAGAGTAAAAGCATTGATCAACCCCGATGCCGATCCATTAGGGTTTGGTTGGAACGTCACACAATCAAAAATAGCTATTGGCAGTGGAGGCTTTGCAGGAAAAGGCTTTCTGAAGGGGACACAGACTAAGTTTGACTTTGTGCCAGAGCAGAGTACAGATTTTATTTTTTGCACGATCGGTGAGGAGCATGGATGGCTTGGAAGCGTTGTAATAATCAGTTTATTTGTGGCCCTGCTGTTGCGCATAATTTATATAGCCGAACGTCAGAAGAGTCGATTTTCACGGGTTTACGGATACAGTGTTGCTAGCATTATCTTCTTTCACTTTGCCACTAATATTGGCATGACAATAGGGCTATTTCCTGTAATTGGAATACCCCTGCCGTTCTTTAGTTATGGCGGCTCCTCGCTCTGGGGTTTTACTATTCTCTTGTTTATCCTTTTGAAATTGGACGCCCACCGCGGGGAAATGTTGCAGCGAGTCTAATTCAGGAATTTTCGTTCTACCAGATTGATCAATTCAGCATATTCTTCACTTTCTGTGTCCCACTCTGGATATGTCCTCTCAAGATAAACTTTTACTTGACTGAAGTTATCTAGCATGTCAATACGATCGAGTGCTTGTGAGAAAATCTCGAAATCACCATGAAACAACATCTTAGTGAACATGAATTTTTGGTTGATCGAAAGCTTATCTTTTATTCGACCTATTTTACTGGTTGATTCCCTAACTTCTTTAACCAAGGGAAGTGCAGTTTGAATTACTTCTGAATTAATAACCTTCTTTTTAACTTCTATCGCTGGCTTTGCCGATGCGGGTTTATTTTCATAGAGCCTTTCGAGCGTAAGCGGAAAGACGGACGAAAACCTTACTACGTAGGACTCTATATCTTCGGGAGAGAAGTTTACCTCTTCTAAAATGGTATCTAAAAGCGAAAAGGTTTCATTTCCCGAAATAGCCGTCATCTTCCTTTCTTCTAACCTCTCTAGCAATTTTTCTAAAGGAGCCTTGTTAATTTTCACGTATTTAACCAGGTTTTTAAGATCACCTATCAGCAGCGAAGACTTACCCTGAGTATCCAACGTTTCGGAATAAAAATCATAGGGTGAAAGTAAAAGGAAGAGCGTCTGATAAACAGCTTTTTTGACAAGAGGGATAAAGTCGGTCTTAGCAATTGAAATATGATTGCTTAAGGTATTTTGAAAAACCTTTAAGCTGGTTATTACTTCTTCGGCTGCGTAATCAAAATAAGGGCTTTTTAGCTTATGTGTTTCAGCGTGCCACTGATCCATCAGTTCTTTAATGATAAACAGATTTACTTGCTTTATTTCAGTAAGGACTAAAATCTGTTGACCATTAATTTTTTGATTCTTTGAGAAAAAATCACTGGCTACAATGCCAGCATAAGCTTCACTATAATTTTCAATTGCCTGAAGACTTATTTTTTCATCCATAGCTGGTTTTATCGTCTTAAATTTTGTTTGTAAAGATAGTAAGAGAAACGCCATGTTGCATGGGGAATATGAACTTTGTAAGAAGCGACTTCTTTCACTGATAAAGCGAAAGGCCAGCAAGGCCAATTGTTTCTAATCTTTAAAATTGTAGTGTAACTTGCATTATGTTTACAGAACCAGACTTTGGAAGAAACAACAGAACCGCGAAAGCTGGATGGATTGAAGTAATCTGCGGATGTATGTTTTCAGGCAAAACAGAAGAATTGATCCGCAGGCTGAACCGTGCCATTATTGCGAAGCAAAAAGTAGAAATTTTTAAACCATCTGTTGATAATCGCTACCATCCTGAAGATATCGTTTCGCATGGTGAGCGTTCGATACGCTCAACACCAGTGCAGTTTGCCGATGATCTGCTTTTGTTAGCTGGCAATTGTGACGTGGTGGGCATTGACGAAGCTCAGTTTTTTGATGGCGCCATTGTAGATGTTTGCAATACGCTGGCAAACCAAGGTAAACGCGTTATTGTTGCTGGGCTGGATATGGATTTCGAAGGCCGCCCTTTTGGGCCAATGCCCAATCTTTTGGCTGTGGCCGAATTTGTGACGAAAGTGCATGCCATTTGTCAGCAAACAGGCGAACTTGCCTCGTTCTCCTTTCGGTTAAATGATAACAACAATAAAGTTATGCTAGGCGAGCATGATACTTACGAAGCCCGCAGCCGTGAAGCGTTTTTTAAAGGAATGGAAGGAAAGAAAATAAGATAGCCGCAGGCCTTATGCTACAACCTTGTAGCTTGCAGCCTGAATCCAAATCAGAATCAGTAATTTATTCCGTCACAAGTGCTCCACAAAACCCGCGGCATCGTTTTTCGGTTTGTAAAGTATGGCGAAACGTCTATCATCGTCACAATTTTCACAGAACTCTTTGGCCTGCAGAGCTACATCGTAAATGGCGTGCGCTCTTCAAAAGCAGCTACAAAAATGTCGTTGTTTCAACCGCTGACTTTACTTGAAATGGTGGTCTATTACAAAGAAACCGCCTCTATTCTAAGAATTAAAGAAGTGAAATGCCATTATCACTATCAATCGATTTACAACGATGTTAAGAAATCAACGATATCAATGTTTTTGAATGAGATCATAAATAAATCAATCAAAGAAGAAACACATGCGGGCGAAGTTTGCCGTTTTCTGTTCGAGTCGATGGAGGCATTTGACAAGCAACTTTCAAACTATGAAAATTTTCACCTGGTTTTTCTGGTAAAGTTGAGCCGATACTTGGGTTTTGGCCTGCACAATTCAACAGACATTCTCACTGGCAAAATGCTAGACATTGAAGAGGAACAATTATTTAATTTACTGTTGGCTGCCGATTATCATGAGATTCTTGTTATGTCCAATTCGCAAAGGCGGGCATTGCTGGAACTTATCATTCAATTTTATACCACCCATACCGAAAACATGAGTGAAATCAGATCTATACAGGTGCTACGGGAAATTCTTGGTTGACTTTTAAAAGTAACCGATTTGTTGAACGCATGGCTGGAAGCTACCGTCACGATTTTTCAAATTTCAAACCAAAATATACGTTCTTTGCAACATGGATATCTTCAACGAAAAGAAAAAAATAGTTGTCACTTGCAAAAAAAGGTTAGCACCTTTTTTATTTGAGGAAATAACCGAGCTAGGTTTTGTACCTGAACGAAGTTTTTCTACCGGTGTTGAGTTGGAAGGTACTATGGCAGACTGCATTCGACTAAACTTGAATCTGCGGTGCGGCAGCCAAGTCTTGTACTCGTTAAAAAAATTCCGAGCCAATAGTCCGGAAGATGTATACAACTTTCTTATTCAGATGCCGTGGGAAAGCTTGATCGCAACGGATGGATATCTTTCCGTGAATAGTACTGTTGATCATTTTACCGTGAACAACAACATGTTTGTAAATGTAAAAGTGAAAGATGCCATTTGCGATCGCATACGAAGAGAAACAGCAAAGCGACCTGATTCAGGTTCGTATTTAGATAAGTCCGTGGTGTTCTTATTTTGGAAAGAGGAAAGTGCAGAAATTTTCATTGATACATCGGGCGAGACGTTGGCCAAGCATAACTATAGAAAAATTCCTGGTAAAGCCCCAATGCTTGAAGGGCTGGCGTCAGCCACGGTACTTGCCACCAAGTGGGACAGGCAATCGCCTTTTGTAAACCCCATGTGTGGTTCTTCCACCGTTGCCATAGAGGCCGTGTTATTGGCTACCAACAGAAGGCCAGGCTTACTTCGCACAAATTATTCTTTCATGCATTTTTTGGGCTACGATGAAAGTGTATATGCCACTGAATATCGAAAATTAGAGGAGGGCATTAAAGAAGTGCCGGGTCTGAAAGTAATCGCCACGGACATTGATACAGACGCCATTGAGATTTCTAAAGTAAATGCGGGCTTAGCGGGAGTTGAGCACTTGATAGAATTTGGTTTAGGCGATTTTGAAAATACATCCATACCTACTGCGCCAGGAATCATATTTTTTAACCCTGAATATGGTGAGCGTTTAGGTGATGAAATAGAATTGGAAGTAACGTATGCTAGGATGGGCGACTTTATGAAAAAGAAATGCCAGGGTTACCGCGGTTACGTCTTTACAGGGAACTTAGAACTCGCCAAAAAGATAGGACTCAAGGCCAAACGAAGAATAGAATTTTATACAAGCTCTATTGATTGTCGATTATTAGAGTATGAATTGTATGCTGGGAGTAAGCGCGAGAAGGTGGAGGAGCAGCCTTCAACGACTAAATAAAGGGCGTTTTAAAATCAAAATTATCAACAATAGAGCGACCCCAAACGTATACACCGAAATCGAAATAAGGTATGCGCTTATCTCGCTACCTACAATATCATAAATGTTGGCACCAATTAAAACGCACCCAGTAATAAATAACACTTTTTGTATAAGGGAAAGCAATTTAAAATGATACGTCAATATTATTATTACGGGAAGCTCAAAAAGAAATGCGTTCTCACTTGTGAAGGCAAGCAGTGGTATCAATGCGATAAGGAAGGAAAATTCGTTTAGCGTGCCTTCTTTTTTCCTTTGTCGTAGACTAAAAAACAGAAAGCCAATTCCAATCAAAGCGAGAACAATCAGCTGATAGATTTTCTGAGAAAATGAGGTTGTTAACATAAATTTTATAGGCGTGTAACGGGCCACCACTGAAAATATAGTGTGGTTGGCATCTGCCAAAAGGTTTTGCTTCGCGCTTAATTCTACAACAAGTTCGTTTTGCCAACTCTGATATAAATGACTCAGCTGAGCCAGCGATGGATACAAGATCAAGGGAGAGATAGCCAATATTAACGTGAAGGCCAATGAATAGACAATAGTTAGCCATTGCTTTTTATACACCAGATAGGGAAGAAAAATTAAGGCAAAAGGCTTTATGAAAATGCTGAAACTTAACAATGCGGCAAATAGTAGTAATTGTTTTTTTGTGTAGGCGCGAATCATAAAGATATAAGTAACCAACAAGAGCAAATTAACCTGACCTAGGTGCCACTCGCGATGAACATGAACCCCGATGGTGAGCAGAGATAAAATTAATACTACAGAAATAGAATTTCTCTTTCTTTGACTGTCTGTTTCATCCAATAAAGTGTAGAATACTTTTACACCGGCAATAAGAAGTACTGTCAGCAAAATCCAATACAACGCTGCCGCTGCAGGATAATTTAATAGGGCAAAGGGTATGAAATACAACCCAGCAACGGGAGAATATTTGTACACATAATGACCGTCTTCCGCAATACTATATAGTTCGGCTTGATGAAGCATTCGTGTTGCCGTTTTATAGTATACTTCAAAATCGAGTGTATGAAATTTATTGTTTGCAAGCTCACCTGCCAGTGAAGCAGCACTTAAAATGAGAATGAAAACTATCCAATAATTCTGTTTCCAGTTCATAAACTATTCGTTGTTCACAAATTTGATGTTTCTTTTTAAGCCTTCAAACTTGGTTCGCTTGACTGCTGATTTCTTAAAAAGGTTTTCAAACACATCATGGGTAATTTCCTGCCAGTCGTTTTTCGTCATGCCTTCCAATTGCGAAGGGGGCTGAAATCGTTTTTCGTTATGTGGCTTTGCAAAGCGATTCCAGGGGCAAACATCTTGGCAGATGTCACATCCAAAAATCCAATTTTCAAATTTGCCCTTTACCTCAGTTGGAATTTCTTCTTTCAACTCAATGGTGAAATAGGAGATACATTTACTTCCGTCCACCACATAGGGTTGTGGTATAGCGTCTGTAGGGCAGGCGTCCATACAGGCAGTGCATGTGCCGCAGTAGTCCTTAATTGGTCCATCATATTCTAACTCAACATCTACAATCAATTCGGCAAGAAAGAAAAAACTGCCCATGTCGCGATTTAACAACAAGCTGTTTTTACCTATCCACCCAGTGCCGCTTCGCTTTGCCCATTCGCGTTCCAACACCGGTGCCGAATCCACAAAGGCTCGCCCATTGACTTCACCTATTTCTTTTTGAATTAATGATAAAAATGTTTTGAGTTTATCTTTTACAACATGGTGATAATCCTCGCCATAAGCATACTTCGCTATCTTCAATGATGACGAAGTGGTTAGCTCTTTTTTGGGAAAATAATTATATCCTAAGCTAACTACAGACTTAGCACCTGGAACAAGCAGAGTAGGATCTAATCTTTTATCGAAATGATTTTCTAGGTAAGACATCTTCCCTTGGTAGCCGCGCTTCAGCCACTCTTCCAAACGGAGCGCTTCATCTTCAAGAAATTCGGCTTTGGCAATGCCACAAAAGGAGAAGCCGAGTTCTTTAGCAAGTGATTTGATTAACAGCGAGTGCGCACTTGGTGAAATTTTTTTCAGAATCGTATTTAAATTTAGATTTGAAATAGTTCACTTAAACAATTCTTTACCTGTTCAATCTCGGCCGCTTTTATTCGTCCAAGGCTTTCTTTACTTAATCTACTTTCGTCTACTACACGAATCTGATCCAAACAAATTTCGCAAAACTTGGAGCCAAATCGGATTTCTATTCTAGAAGGATAGCCCCGTAAAGTGGTTGTCATAGGAGCAATAATAGCAGTACCTAGAGCTTCATTCATGTTTGCAGGAGATAGGACAACACAATGACGTATTTTTTTTATTTCCGACCCTTGGGCTGAATCAAGATTGACTAAATGAACATTGAACTCCCTTACCATGTCCACTCGGATTCATCGAACTTAGTGTTCACCTGTTCGACTTTTTGTTTTGCTTTTTTGAAATCAGACCAGCGCATTTTAGTTGGTTCTTCGGTTGCTGTGAGCAAAATGGTTTTATCTCTTATTTCCACTTTCACTGTTTCTTTAATTCCACTTTTCTCCAAAAGTGCTTTTGTGAATAATATTCCCTTGGAGTTGCCTATTTTTCGAACTTTAATTGTTGTTGCCATATGGAAATAGTTATAACCCAAAGTTATAACATTAATTGAAAAATCAACTCCGCTTAATCAAAAAGCCCAGGCCCTTTAGAAGTAGGCGGAACAATTTTTAAATGCTTGTAAGCCATTTCTGTGGCTTCCCTACCGCGCGATGTGCGCTTCAAATAGCCTTCTTGAATTAAGAAAGGCTCATACACCTCTTCAATGGTTTCGGCTTCTTCTCCCACGGCAGTGGCAATAGTGGTAAGACCCACTGGGCCGCCTTTGAATTTTTCAATAATGGCACTCAAAATACGGTTGTCCATATCGTCTAGTCCATTTTCATCCACGTCAAGTGCCTTCAAAGCAATCTGGGCAATTTCTTTAGTGATCGTTCCATCGCCTTTTATTTGGGCAAAGTCTCTTGTTCGTCTCAACAAGTTATTAGCGATACGCGGTGTGCCTCGGCTTCGTCTCGCGATTTCAAAAGCTGCATTGTCAACTATGGGCGAACCAAGAATAGAAGCTGAACGCTTGATAATTTTAGTGAGCAGTGTAGAGTCATAATATTCGAGTCGCGCGTTTATGCCAAAGCGAGCACGTAAAGGCGATGTTAACAAACCGGCTCGTGTAGTAGCCCCAATCAAGGTAAAAGGATTTAAGCTTATTTGCACGGATCGGGCATTGGGCCCTGAGTCCAACATAATATCGATTCGGAAATCTTCCATGGCCGAATACAAGTATTCCTCCACAATCGGATTCAGCCGATGAATCTCATCAATGAACAAAACATCGTGAGTTTCGAGATTGGTGAGAAGGCCCGCTAAATCTCCGGGCTTATCCAACACTGGCCCGGAAGTGATTTTTATATTTGAACCCAACTCATTGGCGATAATAAATGACAACGTAGTTTTGCCTAGCCCGGGCGGCCCATGAAGTAAAACGTGATCAAGCGACTCGCCCCTCTGTTTGGCTGCCTGAACGAATACCTTAACATTGTCGACCACTTTCTGTTGACCTGTAAAGTCTGAAAAAGCCAGCGGCCGGAGTGCTTTCTCTACTTCCTTTTCTTCCGAACCTAAACTTTCTCCTTCGGCCTTTAAATAATCTTCACGCATAATTTAAAATCTCCCGAAAGGTAGGAAATTATCGGAGCAAGAAGCGAAGAGTAAGTTGCAAATCTGTCACTCATTTAAAGCAACTCAAATGCGTTGAGCTTGCTTGTGATGACCATTGCTTTCGATAGCAGTTTGTGCGTTGGGCATTTACTTGCTACCGCAAACACTCGTTTCAATTGATCTGGTTGAAGGTCGCTTTTAATGAAGATTTCTTTTGTTACTAAAGGCTCACTATCATCACCGGTTTCAAGTTGCACTTTCACATTAATTGATTCTACATTCCAACCTTTTCTATCGAGGTACATTTTAATGGTGGCAATGGTGCAAGAAGCAAGGCCAGCGATCACCAATTCAAAAGGATTAAAACCTTTATTTTGCCCACCTACAGATTCAGGCTCGTCAGATAGAATGGAGTTTCCACTTGCGGTAATGGTGGAAACGTAGTTTGCACCATTAAATATTGCCTCAACATGATCGTATTCTTTTGATTCCATAAAGTGTATTTCTTATCCAACTATTTACTCTGACTAGTCGATTTATCAAGCGTAAGTACTTTCTTGTGTTTTTATTCCTGTTGTTAAAATTGTTTTCCCACGGCAATGTTCCAAAACAATTGGTTTTTGTCATCGGAACGATAGTAGGTGTAAACGGCATTTGCCGCCACAAACACACCCAAGGGGTGGTAGGTAAGTTGAATATTGCCAAATGCCCCTGATACTTTCAGCGTTTCAAGTATATCGACAAAGAGTACCCTTGCCTCTTCTGTGAGTCTCCATTTACCAAAATCATCATAATGAGTATAGGATAATAAAAAGGTATACCCGTTTAGTCGCTTTGGGTATTTTGCTTGATCTCGGAGATCGATGAAGCCCCAGTTGCCCAAGTTGAAAATATTTTTGGCGTTTGGTTTGTAAATGAAGTGATACCCAGGGCGAATAAATCCACCCCCAGAAAGTTCTAAGTGCGCAATTTCAGCTTTTGGCTTCAAGAAAAATTTCCCCTGCCGATCTAATTTAAAAGTATAAGATGGGGTAATGATTGTTTGAATGCTTTTGCCGAAATTCTGCAAAGAAAATCCATGATAGAGATCTAACCCAAACCCTTTATTGGTGTAAGTAAACTGGGTGATACTGGCGGGCTCGTTCACTCCAAATAAGCCTGTAATATCAATGAACGTGCTTTGGACTTCTGTCTTTAGCTTATACTGCGCATAACCCTTAAATGTACTTAACGCAAGCAGCAGCGCAATTTTAAAAAGGTAAGCTTTCATATTCATTTTGGGTTTTGTTTATTCCAGGAGAAAAATCCACGAATGTTCATGATTAGGAAGACAATGTTCCCGATTCCAATGCCCAAGCTATTCATCAAGAAAAAGCCGAGAAAAATCCAGATGGCATTTGCAAATGAAAAACTAATGAAGCCAAGTTTATTTTTGTTCCCCAAAAGATAAACAGCCAACAAGCTAAGAGTCATTGCTACCCAGTCTAGGGCGTAGTATTTTAAGAATATTTCCATTGGGTTGGGAGGTTAGAAGGAAAGAACAAAGCATGACCCTTTCAGACCATGCTTTGAAAAAAAGTTTATTTCAACAATTCTGTTAATGGCACAGCCACTACGTTGAAAGGCAGCACGGGAGGGGTGTTCAGCTTACCATCCTTGTCGTCAATGATGTGGTTCAATTGGCTGTTCACTGTATATAATTTGCCGTTGCGTATCGCAGATGCTGTTGGGCGATCATACACTGATTGGAATTTGTTTCTGATCGTCAAACCTGCTTCAGAATAATCGGCATTGAATTTTGCTGTGAAAATGGCACCAGATTGTGAGTAAACATTCACCATCAACAATTGACCTTTGTGGAAGAACATGCCATCAGAACCTGAGAAAGCTTTAGTAGCTTCGTCATCTTTCAATTTTACTGCTGATACGGCTTTGCTTGCAAGGTTAACTCTTACCAAAGTACCACCACCTTTAATAGTCCTGTTCATCACAGAGGCAATCAAATATTTATTATCAGGTGTGATGGTCAAACCATTCAAGCCAAACGGCTGATCAGGTGACGGGTTTTTTAATAAGCCTGCATCGGTCACAAATACTTTTGTGTCTGTTGCCTCAAAGTTGGTCGTCCAAAGGTTAGGCGCAAATGTATCTGACACATATACATTTCCTTTCTCATCCAATGTTACTTCATTAAAGAAAGCACCTTGGATGAATTTTTCGGGAAGTGTTTTCAACAGCTTTCCAGTTTTCAAGTCAAACACCTTCATGTTACTACCTGGGTTGCCACTTTCAGTTTTGAAATTGAAGTTGGCTACCCAAAGACGGTTGTTCTTTTTGTCAAGTGCAAAGCCAACAGCAATCACCATTCCGTTTTCGCCAGATTTGCTGAAATACGATACATTATTTTTTGCATCAATACGTTGGATAGAACCATCACCAAAACCACCAACCAATAGATCGTTGTTTGACAAGGTAAGGATACCTTCAGGGAATAATTGATTGCCTTGAAGTGCGATTGTTTCTGTTGATTGAGCAAAGACTACTGTCATGCTCACTAGAGCTAGTGCTACACCGAATGCGATTTTTAGAGTTTTCATTTTGTTTGTTGTTTAAGGGTTTGTTAATTGTTTGAGTTTAAAAGTTGTTTACAAGGGCACTCATAACTTTCCAGAAATTCACTGTGTCTCAATTTTTTGATTTTGTAAAGCTGACAAGCCAATAAGCATTGGGCTGCTCTGCTGTTTACAACTAGTTGCCTGAAGAAATAAGGCCACTTGTCCAAAGGAAACAAAGTGATTCGGAGGAAGTCAAAGAGTGCCATTGTTTTGGTTTTTAGATTTTATCAGCTAAGGGAAAATCTATTTCAAAGCCGGTAAGATTATGTAAGTAATTGCTAATGATTTTATCACCCACCACAATCACTACATCAATCATATTTGCTTCGGTATAGCCCGCTGCAAAAAAAGCTTCTTTGCTTTCCTCTGTTGCATGGCCTCTGTTCTCAACCACTGACTCAGTGAATTGTGCCAGGGCATGTAGTTTACTATCGAATGAAGCAGACCCTTTGCGCAACTCTAAAATCTGCTCATCTGTGAAGCCATTCATTTTGCCCAATGCGGTATGTGCGCTTTGGCAATAGCGGCATCCGTTGATCTGGCTTGTTACCAAGTTGATAACTTCGCGCTCTTTTGCTTTCAATGTGCTTTTGCGGTTTTGCAAAGTCAGGTAATCACCCAATGCCGTTTCGTTCTTAGCGAAGTAGGCATAAAGATTTGGTACAAAGCCCAACCCTTTTTTGAGGTTGTCAAAAATACCTTGGTTGCTGGCAGAGACTTCGTCTCTGGTTGGTACCGTGTAAGTGCGTGTTTCTGTTGTTGTCATTTTGTTATTTGTTTAAATTGTTTTGTGTCGTTGTTGACGATACAAAAGTGGGGGATGCAAGAGCCGATTAAAATGAACTAGATTAGGAAAGAAAGTTGAACTAGTTCAAGTTTTGAGTAGGTTCGCAAAAATAAATGGGACGTTTCCTTTATTTGACGGTTCGATTAAAGCAAAAAAAGGCCTCCAAACGGAAGCCTTTTTTCTTTTAAGAGCGTTACCAATGTTAGTACACTGCGTTTGCTGCTAACTCACTCCAATCATCCAAGTCTTTTTGAACGTGCGCGAGCTTCGATGAAAACGTTGCCAATGCAATTTTTCCTAAAGGCAAGCGCAGTGGAGGACTTTCAGCATTCACTACTTGAATGATTGCTTGTGCCGCTTTGTGCGGATCGCCCTCTTGTTTGCCATCCGCGCCTTTTATGCGCTCGCGAAAAACACCTACAGTAAGTTGATAGTCTTCGATTTTTCTTTGGGCTATTCCAAATCCTTCGCCAGCAAATTTTGTTCTGAATGGCCCTGGCTCAACAATGGTCAATCGAATACCCAATGGCGTTACTTCACCAGCCAGTGCCTCACTCATTCCTTCTAAAGCAAATTTACTTGCATTGTAAACGCCAAAACCGGCCATTGCCTTAAAGCCTCCGTGTGAAGAGATTTGGATAATGTGCCCATTCTTTTGCTGGCGCATGATGGGCAGCACTGCTTGCGTTACTTGAAGAGTCCCGAAGAAATTTGCTTCAAACACATTACGCACTTCGCTCATGCTTGCTTCTTCAATTCCTCCTGCAAAACCAAATCCCGCATTGTTCACTAGCACATCTATTTTACCAAATTTGTTACTGGTGGTCTCGATGCCTTTTCTCACTTCATAGGAATTGGTGATGTCCATTTTAATGGCGAAGGCTTTATCTAGATGGCCTTGATTAAAAGCATCTACTTGCTCTTGCTGGCGAAACGTGCCGATGGCGAAATCCCCACTTTGCACAACGGCTCTTATCAAAGCGTTGCCAAGCCCGCTAGATATTCCTGTGATAAACCAAATTCTTCTTTCCATTTCCTTTATTTCACTTTGGTCAACTCAATATTACATTCCAGCTCTACGTCATTGCCCACCAGCAAGTCTCCGCCAGCCAACTTCCCCGTCCAGTTTAGTCCCCATTGGGTTCTGTCAATAGTTCCACTGATTTTAAAGCCTGCCTTTGTATTTCCAAATGGATCTTGCGGTACAGTCCCACGATAAATTACATCTAACGTAACTTCTTTTGTGATACCATGCATGGTGAAATCACCAACGAGCTTATACTTATTTTTTGTTGCAGGTTTTAGAGCCTTTCCTTTAAAAATAATTTGAGGATACTTTGCCACATCAAAGTAATCAGCAGATTTAAGGTGCGTGTCGCGCTGGTCATTGTCGGTGTCCACGCTACTCACTTCAATTGTCAAATCAATTTTGGAATCTGAAAAATCAGATTTGTCGGCAAAAACGGCACCTGTAAATTTTGTGAATTTTCCTTCCGTTTCGGAAATGCCGAAGTGTGTCACTTTAAAACCCAATTTGGCGTGCGTGTCATCCACAATCCATTTTGTTGATTGTGCGTTGGCGTACAATACTGACAGTACTATGGCCCATAGTGCAATTGTCTTTTTCATAATGTGTCTATTAATTTGTTTTGTTAATGACACAAAATTATTGAGACGCCCCCCCTTTGGGCTAGGACGAAAACTACCTTCTTCGGTAGGATTCGGAGATGGTGGATTTAAATTCGAGAGGAGAGATGCCTGTGTGCGCCCTAAACATCTTTGCGAAGTAGGAGGAATCGAAATATCCAAGCTCAGCTGCTATTTCAGAAATGGAATGATCTGTAAAAGAAATCAATCGTTTGGCCTCGAGCATCACCCTCGCTCTAATCACGTCAGTGGCGGTCTCGCCCGTTACTTCTTTTGTAACATGATTGAGGTGATGCTGCGTGATGGCCAGTTTTGAGGCATAGTCACTTACCGAAAGGTTTCTTGTGAAGTTGACATCGATCAGGTTTTTAAACTTCTTATAGATAACAATATTTTTCTTTGAGATAACTTTTTTTGCTTGCGCATCAATTGAACGCTGGATTTGTAAAAGGAGAACTTGCAGGAGTGTTTGGGCCATGGCAGGAGAATAATCCTTTCTCTTCTTTTCAATGGACAGTTGATGGATCGTTTGTAGAATCTCCAAAAAGCTCTTTTTGTCCGGTCGCAGAACAGGATTGCTGCAAAAATTATCCAAAAAGCTCAATTCAAAGAGTCGGTCTTTGTCTTGATGATTCAGCAAAAGAAAGTCTTCGGTAAACAATACGCTTCCTCCTATTATTGGTTTCCATTCTTCAAAGACGTGCAACTGACCAGGCGATATGAAGAACAACGATCCGGGGTTTATTTCATGATCTACATAATCGATAACCTGACGACTCTTACCCTTTTCGATCCAAATGATTTCGTAGAAAGTATGTTTGTGGAGATCATCCACATCGGGCTCGTCCATTTCATCAAACCGCATGATCTCAAACTCCGTTGGGTTGGATGGTTGGTTTATGAAATGGCCAATGGAGTAAAATGGGAAAAGCTCCTTCATTCAACAAAAATAATCTAATTTACAGATTGACAATTTTGTATTTGTTTAAACCAACGCTTTGACTATGGTGTCCCTGAGCACAGGTACTAACTTGTTCTCAAACCACGGATTTTTTATTTGCCAAATACGATTACGCGGAGAAGGATGAACGAGCGGCAAATATTTTGGCAAAAATTTTTCAAAGTTTTTGATATTCTCTGTGATGCTCAAATTAAAATCTTTTCCTAGATAGAACTTTTGAGAATATTGCCCAATGAGTATAGTAAGCTTTACATTTTTCATCTGAGTCAACACTTTGCCATGCCACAATGGAGCACACTCGGGGCGTGGAGGCAAATCGCCCGAAGTGCCTTTGCCCGGATAACAAAAGCCCATAGGCATTAGGCCAAACAATGAAGAGTCATAAAATTGTTCCTTGGTTACATTCAGCCAACGCCTTAGTTCATCACCACTTTTATCATCCCACGGAATGCCGCTGTCTTGCACTTTTTGCCCTGGCGCTTGACCAATAATTAAAATCTTGGACTTGGAAGAGGCTTGGATGATGGGCTGGGGTGAGTTGGGCAAGAATTTTTCACACACTGCACAATCTCTTATTTCCGAGAGCAACTTTTTCATTTGTAAATGGTATTAAAGCAAGTTAGCAATACCAAGGAAGGATAGCCTTGATATCACCAACTTATATTGACGAGATTAATTATTGTTCTTTGCTCAACTTAGCCCAATTGCTATCGGCTTTGGCTACCAACTTACTATGATCGCCATCCAACCAAAGTTGTGCAGCATCGACCTCAAGGTCATTCAGGAACAAGAAGTATTTGCCCTCTTTCACTACAAATTTGTTGGCATCCGTTCTAAATTTTGCACCTATCGATACACCAAAAGCGCAATAGCCGCCATATTGTGGTAAGTACTTAGCCGTGTTTGCTTCAAACTTGTTTTTTTGATCTTTGCTGGTGAAATAATAGTTCAGCCCATCATGTGATGCTTTGAATTCTTTCAATCCTTTTTGTGCAAGTCCCAAATCCAGATAAGAAACGGGGCTGTAACCTTGCAGGGCAATTTTGCTGTCGTCTGTGTTGTGGTTCGCTTTGAAATTTTGAGCAAATGTTGCGCTTGCCAATACGGTAAGCATTAATGCGAGTACTGTTTCCTTGATTGTTTTCATAATTGTGTGTTTTAAGGGTTTGTTTTTTGGTTTTTTTATTTTTTATCCTTTGAAATACTGTTCATCAGTGATCAAGCCGTTTTCCCAAACGGAACGAATGATCTCGTGCCATAAGATTTTGCTTCCGTCTTTCATATCAAAGTCGATATTGAATTCGGCAAACGATACGTTTCCGGATACAGATGACTGCAACAATGTGATGCCGTTCACTTTTGCAATCGCGCCCGCAAACCCTTTCATTTTGGTAAGCATCTCTTCTTTATTCTTTGTGATGGTGCCATCAAAATCCGTTGTCTTCCCGCTAGGCGCAAGAAATTTCTCAGTTGCATCTACAATTTGTCCTTTTTGAATCATCTCAACTTTTGCTGAGAATAGTTCTGCGATGTTGTTTGCCATAATATTTTATTTTTTATTTTCTGTCGTTATTGACGATACAAATGTGCGCTACTTGCCGAGGGCAACCGCTACAAAAAAATCCCCATTGACTGGACTTTTTATAAATCCGCTAGAAATTGCGTGGGCGTTTGGCCTGTGTGGACTTTAAAGAAAGCAGTGAAATGATTCGGCTCTTGAAAGCCTAATTCGTAAGCGATGGCGTAGATGGGTGCACTTTGAGCGAGGAGATTCTTTGCCTCTGCTATGATTTTATCTTTGATGATGCCTTTGATGGAGGTATCTAATCGGTCGGTGATCTTTCTGGAAAACGACTTCACGGTCATAGCAAATTGATCGGCATAAAATTCTGCTTTGTGTTGCCTTTTATAATGAGTGTCAATCAACTCCATCAGGTCTTTGGCAAAAGTGTCGCGTTTATCAAATTCATGCTTCTCCCTGAATGCATGAGGCGTGAGTGTAGTTTGTTGCTTAAAGAAACGATTGAAATAAGCGGGATCGCTAAAGCCTGTCTCATAAGCGATTTCTTTGGTAGATAAATCCGAGAACACAATTTTTCGTTCTGCTTCCAGTAAGATTTTATTTGTCACTAGCTTGTGGAGTGTATGATGAAGTTTCTCCTTTGCCAATAGACTTATGCGATGTGGCGTTTGGTTTAACTCCCTTGATACAAAATGTAAGTCAATTGGTTCTCGAAATTTATTATCAATGATTTCTTTCAGATCGAAAAGTAGATTTATGTCTTGCGCAGAGGCATTGAAAGGATTAAGGTCTATCCAATCTTGAATCGCTTTTGCCAATAATGCTGCATTTGCTTCATTGACATCAATGTATAGAAGCGGATTCAAAAAGGAGTTTCCTGACTGATCAAAGCCGAGGTGGCTTACGCTTATCAAATGCCGAAAGAGGAATCGTGAATTTTGTACGTGAGCAATGCTTTCTTCAGGGAAATCATAGCGCGCGATTGTGAACTTGCCCGCAAGAAGCTTAAAATATTGTTTTGGGGATAAGAAGATTGCTTTCGAGGCCTTGAACGTATAGTTTTTGAAATCAACTTGAAAAGTACCTTGCCCTTGCTTCAGAAATAATAGGCAGTGCTTCTCAAAAGTGTACAGCTTGTTGAGTTCGGGTAGAAAGGCCGTGTTAAGATCCGCTGTCAAAGCAAGATATATATATATTAAAACACCGCGAAGGTAGTGTTTGAAATCGACAATAGAAGTTTTACCGAGTTAGCTCTTCTGGTTCGTTTTTTTATTCCTGATTTTGGAAAGAAACTCGGTAGTCATACCCAAAAAAGAAGCGAGTGCATATTGTGGCACGCGTTGCAAGATAAGCGGATACTTCTCTACAAACTCATCGTAGCGCTCTTCGGCAGTCTGTGTAAGATTAGATATTAGTCTACGTTGATAGAATGCAAGACCCCTTTCTGCAATCGTTCGGAAAAAGGTTTCAAATTTTTGGTGTGATGCTTTTAATTCTTTTTCTTTTTCGTAGTCGATTTGCATGATGGTGCTGTCTTCCAATGCCACCACGAACATCGTTGCAGGTTTTTGAAAGATATAGCTATTGTAGTCCGTAATCCACCAGTCATCGATGGCAAAGGCAATGGTATGTTCTTGCCCTTCATCAGCAACAACATAAGATCGAAATGCACCGTGTACAACATAGTTTCGATGTGTCGCCACGAAATTGGGCTGAACAACAAATTGCCTTTTTTTTACTTTCACTTTCTTAAATAATGATCTTATCTTGATCCGGTCATCTTCATCGAGACTGATGAATTTTTCGAAAAAAGCCTCAACAGGATTATGATTCATCGTAACTTTACCATCCTTCATCCTTTAAAACTTATATAGTAATAATTTTGTGTACAAGATAGTAACGAAAATGATTAACTCAAGTGACCCAAGTCATTACTAGAAGCCTCCTATCTAAATGAAAAAAAACTATTTCAAGCAGGCAATCTGGTTCATAATTATTTTTCCGATGTTCACTAACGGAATGGGTAGAAACAAGGCCATCCGTATAGAAGGAACTACAATGGGGACTACCTACCACATCACCTATTTTGATAATCAGAAAAGAAATTTCAAATCGTCAATCGATTCACTTCTTAAAGTGGTGAACCAATCCATTAATAATTACGATCCTCAATCGGAAGTTTCGCGATTCAATCGCACAAGTAAATCCTATCGTTTTCAACTCCCTTACTTTTATTCTCCCTTAAAAATCTCGAGGGATGTATTTGATGCCACGGCTGGTGCTTTCGATCTTACTGTAATGCCGCTTGTAAATGCGTGGGGTTTTGGCCAGAAGGAAATTACAACGATTGATAGCACAAAAATTGATTCACTAAAAGCTTTTGTTGGATTTGATAAGTTGGTTTTTAACGAGGACAGTGTTTTTAAAAAGGACTATCGCGCCCAAGTTGATTTTGGCGGCATCGGACAGGGCTATGGCGCAGATGTGATTGCAAATTTTTTGCGTGCAAAAGGAATTAAAAATATGTTTATCGAGTTAGGTGGCGAAGGAATGGCTATTGGGATAAACTTAGAAAGACGGAAAGAATGGGAGATTGGCATTCTTGATCCAACTTCGGATTATGCGCACCAATTTCTTAAAGCAACGGTAAAGATTAAAGATCGGTCGTTTACAACCTCTGGCAGTTACCTTAATGTTCGGGAGATAAATGGAGTGAAATTTTCTCATATAATCGATCCTATTAGCGGCTATCCTGTTAATCACCGCTTATTGAGCGTTTCTATCTTCGCTAAAGATGCGGCTACTGCCGATGCATGGGATACGGCAATGATGGTGTTGGGGCTGGAGAAATCAATAGCGATTTTAGAAAAACATACTGAGTTAGATGGTTTTCTTATTTTCTCCGATGATTCTGGCATTTTGAAAACATACGTTACCAATGGAATTAAGCAATCGATAAAAATAGTTTCGAAGAAGTAGTATTTGATAAATTTGCCTAATGATTTTTGATTGTATTATTCTTTTTATAGTCGCTTTGGCTTCGGGGTTGGTGGCCTTCTATGTTCCTAAGGTAAGCAGCGGCAACTATAAGCTGGCGCTTGTTTTTGCAGGATCTTATTTATTTTCAATCACTATTATTCACATTTTCCCAGACTTGTTTACTTCGACCGACAACGCTTCCTTTTTAGCTGTTTTTGTTTTGGCCGGATTCTTTTTACAACAATGCCTTGAATTTTTCTCTTCGGGGGTGGAGCATGGGCATATTCATAAACACGACATCGGGCATGCCCATAAAGAATCTTCAGCCATTTGGGTTTTACTTGCGCTAGGCGCTCATTCATTGCTTGAAGGAAGTTTGCTTATGCATGGGCTTTCCAATCCCGACCATCCTAATTCCAAAACAATTCTTTGGGGCATATTACTTCATAAAGCCCCAGAGGCTTTTGCATTAATGTCTGTTTTGTTGTGTGAGATTGAGAATAAAAAAAAGGCGTTGGTTTATTTAATTCTTTTTGCTGCAGCTTCTCCCATCGGGTTGATTGCCAGCGATCTTTTAATAGAAAGTAATTTGATTTCAGTAAAGGCGTTTACCTATCTTTTTGCGTTGGTTTCTGGAAATTTTCTGCACATATCCACCACCATCGTTTTTGAAAGTAGTGTCGATCATAAGTTTAATGCGAAGAAATTGGGCGTGGCTTTGGTTGCGGCTCTGATTGCGGTTTCCGCGGAAGTACTTTTCTGAAAATCAATTCATAGTTTTTTAATCGGGCCAAGATCAATGAAACTAAACAATTCATGTATTTTTGATTTTTAAAAATAAAACTGTGGCCAATAAGCTCGTAAAAATTGGAACCGTGCAGATGAGTTGCACAAAATTGCCAGCCGAAAATCTGGAGAAAGCGATAGCTAAAATTAAACAGGCAGCCGCTAAAGGCGCGCAAATTGTTTGCCTTCAAGAGCTATTTTCTTCTCTTTATTTCTGTGATGTAGAAGATTATGAAAATTTTAAGTTGGCGGAATCCATTCCGGGGCCAAGCACAGAATCATTGTCTTCCCTTGCAAAAGAATTAGGCGTAGTTATTATTGCTTCGCTTTTTGAGAAACGCACGCAGGGGATTTATCATAACACCACCGCTGTAATAGATGCAGACGGCTCTTATCTGGGTAAGTATCGCAAAATGCATATTCCCGATGATCCGGCATATTATGAGAAGTTCTACTTTACACCGGGCGATTTGGGCTACAAAGTTTTCAAAACAAAGTTTGCCACATTGGGTGTTTTGATTTGCTGGGATCAATGGTATCCAGAAGCTTCGCGCATTACTTCGTTGATGGGTGCCGAGGTACTATTTTATCCTACTGCCATTGGTTGGGCTGCATCACAAGACGAAGCAACCAACACGGAACAATATAGTGCTTGGCAGACAATCCAACGAAGCCATGCCATTGCAAATGGCCTGCATGTGGTGAGTGTGAACAGAGTAGGTTTCGAACAAGATGGCGCAATGAAATTTTGGGGAGGCTCGTTTATTGCCAATCCGTTAGGCTCAATTCTCTATAAAGCGTCTCACGAAAATGAGGAGGTAAACGTAACAGAAATTGATCTTCACAAGACCGACAGCGTGCGTGTTCATTGGCCGTTCATGCGCGACAGACGCATTGATTCGTACCAACCGATCACCAAGAGGTTTATTGATGAGTAGTTGGAGAAGTCCGAAAGTCGGGAAGTCTGGCATTGCGTTAGATTTAATTAGACATGGCATTTAAGTTTGAGAAATTAATCGTTTGGCAAAAAGCGCTTGAGCTTTCTTCACTAGTTCACGAAGTAACTTTACGATTCCCAAAAGAGGAACTTTATATTTTGACATCACAAATTAAAAGAGCTGCTGATTCAGTGTCATTAAATATTGCGGAGGGCTCAACAGGTCAAACCAATCCAGAGTTTAGTAGATTTCTTGGAATAGCTTTGAGATCTGACATTGAAGTTGTAGGCTGCCTTTACATAGCTCAAAAACGAAATATTATTTCTGATGTTGATTTTCATAAGATTTATCAAGCCTGCGAGGAAATTTTGGTCATGATAGCATCGCTTCGCAAATCTCTAAAATAAACTTTATGCCCTCTCCAGACTTTCCGACTTTCCGACTTTCCGACTCTCTAATTCCTAAACAACTCGGTTACTACTTCCCGTCCGAATTCGCGACTCACACCGCCACTTGGTTAAGTTGGCCGCACAAAGAAGCCTCATGGCCCGGGAAGATGGATACGGTTTTTCCAGTGTATGCCCAGTTCATAAAACTAGTGGCCGAAGGGGAAAAAGTGAACATCAATGTGGCCGATGAGAAGATGAAACAGTTCGCTATTTCTCATTTGGAAAAAGTCGGGGCAGATTTTACAAGTATCAATTTCTTCTTTCACCCAACCAATGATGCCTGGTGCCGCGATCATGGCCCCGCATTCTTGATTAATCCGATCGAGAAGAAAAAAATGATTGTGGATTGGGGCTATAATGCGTGGGGTGGTAAATACCCTCCGTTTGATTTGGATGATGTTATTCCCACGTTGATTGCAGATCATTATAAAATTCCTGTAGTACACCCTGGAATTGTAATGGAGGGTGGCTCTGTAGAATTTAATGGCAAAGGAACATTGCTTACAACAAGTGCTTGTTTGCTTAATCCGAATCGCAACCCTCAGCTAAATCAATCTCAAATTGAAGAATACTTGGCCAACTATTACGGTGTAGATCATATTCTATGGTTGGGCGATGGAATCATTGGCGATGATACTGACGGCCACATTGATGACCTCACTCGTTTTGTAAATGCCGACACGGTTGTTACCATTGTTGAAGAGAACAAAAGCGATGAGAATTATGAAATACTTCAAGACAATCTAAAGGAATTAAAAACGCTAAGACTCGAAACAGGAAAGCAATTGAATGTCATAGAGCTGCCCATGCCCGCTCCAGTTATCTTCGAAGATCAGCGTCTGCCCGCTTCTTATGCTAATTTCTATATCGCCAACAAATATGTGGTTGTCCCTACCTTCAGAGATAAAAATGACGATACGGCATTAGCTATTCTTCAGCAGTGTTTCCCAAACAGAAAAGTAGTTGGTTTGGATTCAACAGATATTATTTGGGGACTGGGATCTTTTCATTGTTTAAGCCAACAAGAGCCAGCGGTTTAATGCCTATCAAGGAATGATGAATGCATCCAAGGCCAGATCGTGCTCGTTTACATCATCAATTTTTTCTACTGCATTAAAAAACGAAAGCCCGATTTTTTTACTATCTGTTCGACATTGTTTTAAAAACCGATCATAATATCCCTTACCATAACCCACCCGATGGTTCTCCTTATCAAACGCTAGCAAGGGCACCAGCACTACGTCAATGTCTTTTGACTCGGTTAAATTTCCTTTAATAGGTTCGGATATTCCCCATTTGTTTTCCTCTAATATGCAGTCAGAATCCAAATAGTAATTGAATAATTGTTCGTCAACTATTTTAGGAATAGAAACCTTAATAGTAGGGTAATCACTTCGAAGTCGTTCAGCGATAAACCAAGTATTGGGTTCTTTGTTTTTTTTAATCGGGAGAAAAAGATGAACAACCTTTACATTTGTTAGATCCAACCGATTGAAAAATTGATGGCAAATCCGTTGACTTAATTTGTCATATTCCGCTTCTGTTAGTTGTAATCGTTTCTCCAGATAAATTTTTCTAAGCTCCCGTTTCGTCATACATCAATACGTTAAACTGAAAATCAAACGGATCGAATTGTGCCAAAAGCTTATTTATGAATTGATTGTCTGGCTGATAAAAAGTTAGAAAATTATCCGTTCTTTCTTGTAGACTTCCTTTTGGGAATAACGCGTTTTTCAATGCCTCAACTTGACCTAATTTATCCGAGTGAAGTCTTTTTTCGGCCTTCAGTAATTTATGCTCAATCTTTTCGAGGCTGTTAGTTGCTTTTTTTAATTGGGCTGAAATCATGGGGGCTAGCGTTGAATCAATTTTAGATGCACGCTCTCCTATTGCATTAAAAATATCTTGAATTTCTTTCAACTCCTTTCCAACAGAAAGAGTATGGTGTGTGTTGTTTATAACCCAATGGTTGAACAAAAAATTCTTTTCTTCAAATAGATCCGAAAGTTGTAAGCCAGTTTTACTAAATTTTCTTGCGGAAGGATAATCCATTACCATCGCAAAATTACGCGGAAGTAGAATAGGAAACGGTATACTGAAATGCTCAAACACGCCCTTTAGTTGAAGCCAATACACTAGTTCGGCTGGGCCACCAGTGTAAGCTAAATTAGGTAAAATTGTTTCTTGATACAGTGGCCGAAGAATAACGTTGGGGCTAAATTTATCAGGAGTTGCTTCTATCATCTTTACCACTTCCTCTTCCGTAAATATTAAGTCAGTATCTACTACTGAAAAACCAGAAACGGTTCTCTCTATTCTGCCCCTTAAGTTACTATCTAAAAAAAAATGATTGATTTCACGGGCATTTACTTGCGTGTGGTAACCAAGTTGATGCAATTGACGGTTTGTTAAATCGACTGCTTTCTTTGCCGAGTGATCAAATAAGTCGTCATGAATTGCGTTTTTGAAAAGTGTTTTTAGCTGACGATCATCGGCATCCATCACAATTAATCCTTGATCGCCAAAAAGTGTGTTGATGTAATGACGAACGGCATTTGCGAGCGTACTGTTTTTTGAGTACGCTTGATTAAAGATAGAAACATCACCCGGAATTTCTTTCACAAGCTTGGCTAAACTCTTCGTGTTAAATCTGCCCACCGCGCCTTTTTGATCGGTCTCCCAAATATGTTTATGGCCGTATAAATTAAAATATTTTATCTCTTCATAGTCATGATCTTCGCTGGCCATCCAATACACAGGAATAAAATCGTTTTCGGGATAGGCTTTCTTTAATTTTTTGCACGCATTGATTACCGTAACGATTTTGTAAATAAAATAAAGCGGACCAGTAAAAATATTGAGTTGATGCCCAGTGGTTATTGTAAATGTCTTTGTATTCGATAGGCTTTCAATATTGCTGCCAACGGCTTCACTGATTTCAAGATCCTTATATTGTTTCTTTAGTACTTCTACCAAAACTGACCGATTGGAGTCGGGAAAAGATGCTGACTTTTCTTTTAATTGGGCTTCGAAGTTTTCAATTAAAGGAAACCTATTGTAAAAGGGTTGCAGGCTGTTGGTATTGGAAATATAATCAAGGAAGAAGGGTGAAAAGGATTTAGTATCAGTAAGGGGTATCTTTTTACAATCCATGTTGGTTGTGGTTCACAAGTTGGCCAAATAAGTTAGTGAAACGTTTTATCAAACACATTAGTTATTTGTCAATTCTAAATGATTTGTTAATGGCGGAATTCATGTTCGATAAATTTTTGCCACGAATGCACAAATCGACTTTCACGGACATACATTCAAATCAATTATTCAAGGCCACTCTGTTTCTCAAACTAGGTTTGCACTACTTGCGCATACAAGTCAAACTCAGTAGCTTCCACTATTTTTGCAGTAACAAAATCACCTATGCGTAAATACTCTTTTTCTGATTGAATGATAACCTCGTTATCGACTTCGGGCGAATCATACTCCGTTCTGCCAATGAAGTTGCCCTCCTCTTTTCGATCAATCAAAACTTTAAAAGCCTTTCCTACTTTTTTCTGATTTAACTCAAGTGAAATCCCTTCCTGCAACTCCATAATGGTTGCCACTCTGTCTTGTTTTGTTTCTTCCGCTACGTCATCTGCAAATGAGTACGAATGGGTATTGTCTTCGTGCGAATAAGGAAACACACCTAGTCGATCAAATCGGGAGGTTTCTATGAATTTGAGCATTTCTTCGAAGTACGTTTCCGTTTCACCCGGGTGGCCAGCAATCAACGTGGTGCGCAAGGCAATGCTTGGCACTTTCGTGCGAATAGTGCCGATTAGTTCTTCGGTTTTTTCACGCGTTATTCCGCGTCTCATTATTTTTAGCATTTCTGTTGAACCATGTTGAAGCGGAATATCAAGATACTTGCAAATATTGCTTCGCTCGTTCATCACGTCTAACACATCCATTGGAAAACCTGCCGGAAAAGCATAATGCAGCCTGATCCACTCAATTCCTTCTACATCCGAAAGGGCTTTCAATAAATCGGCAAGGTTTCTTTTCTTGTACAGATCAAGGCCATAATAGGTTGAATCTTGTGCAATCAATAAAAGTTCTTTCACGCCTTTTTTCGCTAGGTTTTTGGCTTCTAGAACTAATTCTTCCAAGGGCCTAGAAACATGCTTACCCCGCATCAGCGGAATTGCGCAGAATGAGCAAGGTCTATCGCACCCTTCAGAAATCTTCAAATAAGCAAAGTGGCTAGGGTTGGTAAGTATCCTTTCGCCCACTAATTCTTGTTTGTAGTTGGCATTCAGTTGTTTTAGCAACCTAGAAAGATCGCGCGTTCCAAACCAGGCGTCTACCTGAGGAATTTCTAGTTGCAAATCAGCTTTATAGCGCTCGCTCAGGCATCCGGTAACGTACACTTTTTCTAGCAACCCTTCCTCTTTAGCGTCCACATAGCGTAAAATGGTATCAATCGATTCTTGCTTTGCATTGTCAATAAACCCACAGGTATTGATGACTACGATGCTGGAGTCATTTTTTTCTGATTCGTGCGAAACAGCAATTCCATTGCCCTTTAGTTGCGTGAGCAACACCTCGGAATCCACCAAGTTTTTGGAGCAACCCAATGTTACAATGTTTACTTTGGTTTTTTTCTGGCCTTTTGTTTTCAAGTTTCCGAAATATTGAACTGTAAAATTAACAAAAATACATGCCTTACGAATCTAATAGGATTACGGGCAACAACTATATTTGCCGATTAATAATTCACCGTGAGGCATATTTTATTGATTTCTGTGCTGTTGGTACTGGCAAGTTGCTTTAATAAAGGCGATTGTTTGAAAACAAACACCGACAAAGTCAGGATCGCTTTTAAGAGTAAGGCAGACGGAAAAAATCTTTCATTGCGGCTCAACTCTGTCACGGCCCAAGGCTTTCCAACTGTTTTAATTTCCAACCAAGACGTTGCCGGAACATTCGAACTGAGAATAGACCCGAACCAAGCCTTTACCAATTTCATATTCGACTATAAAGTTGGAGAGGTTTCTGACAAGGATACATTAAAACTCACCTATCGCCCGTTGGCGCGAGTGCCCGCCTCCGACTGTGGGGCTTTTCTCTACTTTACCGACCTAAATTATACCAAGACAGGGTTCGATTCCATCCGAATTGTTAATGCTCAACTGTTATCCGATGCCAATATTCTCAATGTGCAGATATTTCGTTAGCCTTTGCTTGGTGTTTGTGCTGAGCGTAGCTGGCTTTGCACAAAAGGAAAAGCAGCGCGCGCCTTCCGATACATTAATGTTTAAGTACTTGCCCACTGGCTTTAGAATTGGCACTGATGCGTTGGCCATTTTTTTGTCGCAAAAAGATCCAAAATTAAAACTTTGGGAAGTAAATGCCGACCTTGACTTTGATCGATATTACTTAGCGGCCGATTACGGAAGTTGGAGCAAGCAAATTACGATCGATAACAGCACTAACATAAATAATGGCGATTATCAAAATAATGGAACCTACTACAGAATTGGTGCTGACATTAACTTCTTGCTGAAAGACCCCGATAAAAATATGTTTTTCATTGGTTTCAGGCTTGGCAAATCCAAGTTTGACCATACGTTGAACTATTCAATGGATTACACCGGCCCCTACGCTACTGGCCCGATTGTTAAAACGGTTTCGGCTTCGGGCGTTACCGCTAGCTGGACGGAGATTACCACTGGCTTGCGCGTAAAAATTGTTTCTGGTTTTTGGATGGGCTGCACCGCCCGCCTAAAGCTTTCGCCCAATTACGAAAATAGCCCGAGCCTGGTACCTTACGATATACCTGGCTACGGTCTTTACGAGCAGTCTCCTTATTGGGGTTTCAATTACCAACTCTTCTGGAGGTTTCCGGTAAGGAAGTTGAAGGTGCGGCCGAAAGAAGTGGCTAAAAAGACTTGATTACTTACTAAAAAGCGAATTCACAAATTCCATTTTGTTGAATACTTGCAAGTCGTCAATCTTTTCACCTACTCCAATATATTTAACGGGTATTTTAAATTCATCTGAGATGCCTATCACCACACCGCCCTTTGCGGTGCCGTCAAGTTTGGTAATGGCCAAACTGCTTACATCGGTAGCTTTGGTAAATTCGCGCGCTTGTATAATGGCATTTTGCCCGGTGCTTCCATCTAGCACCAACAGTATGTCATGTGGGGCACCTGGAATTACCTTTTCGATGGTTCGTTTTATTTTGGAAAGCTCCTGCATCAAATTTATTTTGGTGTGCAGGCGACCAGCGGTATCGATAATAACCACATCTACACCTTGCTTTACACCTTCCGTTACCGCCTCAAAGGCTACTGCCGAAGGATCAGTATTCATGCCTTTTGCCACCACAGGAATGCCCACACGCTCTCCCCAGATTTTTAGCTGATCAACCGCTGCAGCTCGAAACGTATCGGCTGCGCCTAGCAAAACTGTTTTTCCTCTTCTCTTAAATTGCGAGGATAGTTTGCCAATGGTGGTGGTTTTGCCAACGCCATTCACACCTACTACCATAATTACGTAGGGCTTTTTATCGGAAGGCGTTTCAAAATCAGAAGATTCCAGATTGTTGCTCTCGGTAAGTAAGGCAGCGACTTCTTCTCGTAAAATACTGTCGAGTTCGGCTGTTCCTAAATATTTGTCTTTGGCAACTCGTTTTTGAATGCGGTCTATAATTTTTAACGTAGTGTCGATTCCCACATCCGAAGAGACCAAGGCTTCCTCCAGATTGTCAAGTACCTCGTCATCAACAGTTGATTTCCCGATTACCGCTTTACCAAGTTTGCTGAAAAAGTTATCCTTGGTCTTTTCTAATCCTTTGTCTAAGGAATCTTTTTTTTCTTTAGAAAATAAGCTGCCAAGGAACGACATAAATCAAGAAATGAGAGGTGAGAAAATTAAAAAAGTCCCGATAGGGACTTCTCTAAAAACAAAAACAAACAAATTTATTTTTTCGCAAGGGTATCTTTCACCAGATCCGTAGGTACAATTTCCTCACGGAATGTATACGCACCCGTTTTTTCGGACTTAACAGCCATAATTACTTTAGCGTACGTTTTTCCGTCTGTTTTCTTAAGTGTAGCAACAACTTTCTTTGCCATGGTTATTTAATTTCTTTGTGGACAGTTACTTTTTTCAAAATAGGATTGTATTTTTTCAATTCAATCCTCTCAGTGGTATTTTTTCTGTTTTTGGTAGTGATGTAGCGGCTCATGCCAGCGCGCCCCGTTGCCTTGTGCTCAGTACACTCCAAAATAACCTGAATTCTATTTCCTTTCTTTGCCATTGCCTTATATTGTTAAGCTTTTCCAGTATACAAGCCTTTTTCTTTGGCTTCTTTCAACACCTGTGTAATCCCCTTTTTGTTGATGGTTTTGATTGCAGTAGTAGATACTTTCAACGTAATCCATTTATCTTCTTCAGGAACAAAGAACCTCTTTGTCTGAAGATTAGGATAAAACCTGCGCTTAGTTTTATTATTTGCGTGAGAAACATTGAAACCAGTTTTCGGACGCTTACCTGTTAATTCACAAACCCTTGCCATAATTAATGTCAGTTAAAAAATGCCCCTTTTAAAAAGGGATTGCAAATATCGGCAAATCAGACAGAATAATCCAAATTGAATTTGAAATATCGACTGTTAATTCAGGAAAGTTGGAGATTTAGTCTGAATTGGGATAAACAAAATCAGTGTTTATAATTTCTAGGTTCAACAAAACAAATTGTCGCGAGAAATTGACGGTTAAAACTAAGTTGTATCAGCCTTACGCAAAAATTAGTAGCAATTGTCTAATAGTTTTACGGCTTGCGCCAAATTATCCCATTTTTGCAAATCATTTTGGGCTGATTTCGGTAATTCTAGGTATTTGTCACAACCCATCAAAAGCACATCAATTTGATTTTTGTATTCGCCTTTATACACAACGGTGTTTTCATTGCTAATCTTATTATGAATAATCCATTCTTCGTTTAAAATGCCACCCTCTGAATTTGCTGCCTGTTTGCCTTGAATAGCCAAATCGAGGGCACTTAGATTATTTTTTAGGCTTTCGTTGCCCGACTCGTTCATGGCCTCCTGAGCGTTCTCATAACCTGCTAAATTGGCGAATTTCTCGCGCAGTGCAATCAACTGATCAGCCGAAGAAACATTAATGATGCTGTCAATATTTGAATCATAATTATTTTTCTCTTGATCTTTCTTGATGATTGCACTGGCGGCCGCCTGCGTTCCTGCTTGTGCGGCACCTTTCAACAGTGCGGTTGCAAATTTCTTTATCGAAGTAGGATTCGGGTTCATGTACAACTGGAACGTTTTCCCATTAAACTGCTCTTCAACGAATTTACCGTCAATTACAGTGTACACAAATCTGTTTCCCTTGCTAGTTACATAATCAAATCCTGAAATAGTTTGTGGAGTGCAGTCTTTGAGTTCTCCGACACCGCTTTTGAATATGATTTTCTCTTTGTAACGTTTTCCAAGTATTGAAAACAATGTTATTTCACCTGCCATCTTGCCCGAAGCAGTATAAATGTTGCCTTGAAAGGACTTTTTGTACTTGGTTTCTTTGCTCAACTTACCTTGGGCAACCTCTTCCACATTGTAGGTGTAGCCGTAGCGAGCCACCTGAGGCACATCAAATTTTTCTTTCCCTGTAGCTGTTTTAATATCAATATCGTCAAGCACACCAGCTTTCTTCCGCAATTTCAATTCTCCTTCATACCGTGTTCCATTCCTTAACACTACATAGCCCGCGCGCGGCACTGTGACTTTGATTTCTTTGCCCATTACAATGCCTCTGCCTTGCCATTCATACATGCTTTCCGGGCTTTCATTAATGGGCTGCGTTGCTGCTGCGGCACTAGCATTAGGATTTACTCCAATTAGACCGAACGCCTTAAGCGAACCGACAGGGAAAGTCAACTCTTTGCCATCGCCTTCATATAATACCTCCGCTATCTGACTTTCGCTTCCTTTCAACGAAATTTTGCCCTCCATTTTCTTTCCAGACTTCAACACAACATAACCGGGTTGGAATTCTGTTTTTCCTCTTTTCCATTGGTATGCTCCTGCCGGTGATTCGTTGGTCTGAGCCGCGACAAGAAGGGGATAATATAAGAAACAAATAGCGAGTGTTATTTTTCTAAAACCTTTCATAAATTTTTGTGCTTTTTGTTTTAATGGTGTTCGTTACTCTATTAATAATTTCCCTTTTTGTTTCTGAGATTTTATACAAAAGTCGTTTAGTGGAATAGCGTGTTAATTAGCTGAAGTGGGTCAAGCCCAACAAAATTATCAATTACAAAATCGGTTTCAACCAATTCTTCTTTACTATGTGTAGTGGTGATGCCCACTACTTTGGCACCTGACGCCTTCCCCGCCTTCACACCTGATAGCGAATCTTCAAAAACAATACACTTTTCGGGAGCGAAGCCCAACCGCTCGGCAGCCTTTATGTAGATTTCCGGACTAGGCTTGCTATGCTCAATGTCTGAATCTTTTAAAATAGTCTCAAAATACTTTGCAGTGTTAGTTTTTGAAAGCGTGAAATCAACGTTGCTTTGCGGTGCCGATGTGCCAATGGCCCGCGGAATTTTATGATAATCTAAAAGATCAAGAAACGAAATAAGACCCTTCACCGGTTTAATATCACTTTCAAAAAGCGTTCGGTAAATCGCTTCTTTTTCTTCGGCATACTGATACACTTTTTCTTCGGTCAATTTCCCGAAAAGGTTGGTAAGCCATTCCTTGTTTGTGCGCCCGTACACTTTGTTGAGCAATTGCTCATCCGTTAAATGATATCCATATCGACCGCAAAACTCATTAAGTGCTATTTTGTGGTAGGGGTTGCTATCGACCAGAACACCATCCATGTCGAAGATAAATGCATGCGAATTCAAATTGCAAAAGGGTAATTAGTGAACAATAAACTTCTTGTAAATCTTTTGATCGTTGGTTGTAAAGGTAGCAATGTAAAGGCCAGCAGCAAGATGGCTAACCGAAAAGGAATTGATTTGATTAGCGGCAACCGATAGGAGATCAGACAATTTTTGACCTTGCAGTGAAACAAATTGAACGCTCATGGGTCTGTCAACTTGTATTTTTAAGGACTCAGTTTGCAAAACAGGATTTGGGTAAAGGGAAATGACAGGTTCTGATGGAAGCGGTAGCGCATCTTCATTTTTTAGCACTAATATCCCTCCAGTCGTGTTGCCCACAACAATGGATGGGTACTTTGTAAAAAACAGATTGGCGGCCACAGGCCATACTCTTGCATTTAATTTGCGTTCACTCAAAAATCCTGAGTTGGGGTCAATAATTAATTGACTGTTAGCGGTGACCGGAGATGGCTGACTTCTAAAGTTTTCTACAATACTTACGATGCCACGTTGGTTGCCAATGATCAGGTCATTCTTACCATCGTTGTTTAAGTCTCCTGACGACAAGGCTAAATTTTGGCGGTCGGTGCTGACTCCAAAACCAAGGTAGCTCGCATCTTTTAATGCGAAGTTGAAACTACCCTTTGAAGCAAAGTTGATCCAATATTCCACAGCTCCAGAAGACGTTCCGATTAAAAGATCGCTGCTTCCATCTTGCTCTACATCTATTACTAATACGTTTTCATTGAACTCTATAGTTCGCTTCGTAGAGATCAACGGCTGGCCCTTAATATCTAGACCAAGGGAATTTTTATTCTCAAAATAATAAAGGCTCGTGAGCCCATCTGCTTTATTGGTGGCGGTAAAAACAAAGTCGGTCTTTCCGTCACCGTTCATATCTGCGAACTGAGGTTTTAAGTTGTAAAACCCTTTATAGGTAGTTGAAAAGTTGAGGTAATCGCGCGTGATGAGTTTAAAAGAAGGTTCACTCTTGGTGCCGTTATTTTCATAAAAGTGAAAAGATGTATTCGCCTCGTTTCCATAGGAACCGATAATCATATCCAAATCATCGTCACTATCCACATCAAAAAATGCTGGCACTGAACTGTCGCCTACATCAATCATTTCGTCTTGCAGAAAATTGTTTTTCACGAAAGTGAAATTAGGTTGCTGATTTGTACCCGTATTTTGATAAAGCCAAACTGTTTTATCAAAAGTGGTGGCCAATGTGGTGCGCGAATAGATGTTGGACGTGGCAATTAGATCGGGCAAGCCATCAAACGTAACATCTTCATAAAAGCCTGCCGGAAAAACATCAAAATTGACAGGCGTTGTATTTGGAAAAGAAGAAAAAGAGGTCATTTGTGCATCGGCCTTAGTTCCTTGGTTTGTTAACAAATACAGATTGGTGCAGTTCTCTTCCGAGAATAAAAGCTCCTTGTCTCCATCATTATCTAAGTCAATTGTAAGAAGCGATTTCCCAGCGGCATGCGCAGTACGACCGCCTGAACTGCAATTGGTGGCAGGCCCAAAAATAAATTTTGCACAGTCGCATTCTTCAAAATTCCCCCAATTTTGCGTGATTCGTTTCAATTGCAATGAATCCTTTTTCCCGGTGTTTTCAACGCTAAAGTTTTTGTGGTATTCAAGGGAACCAATACCCACAAAGCGCGCTACCAAAATGTCTAAATCACCATCGCCATCAATGTCATCAATAACGGGTATGTCACTGTTATTTACCTGTAAGTTGATATTGCCACTAAACCCAACAGTAAGTAGAAAGAGGCCTTTATTGTAAGGGCGAAAACTCAGCTTCTGGCCTGCTTTTGTTGTATTGACAAACGCCTTTATTCCATTTGGATCGCTCGTAAAAACATCTTTTTTCCCATCGCCATTAAAATCCCTTAATAACATCCATTGATCCACGCCCGAGGGGAAAAGCGTCTCGTAAGCGGGCGCATACTTATATTTTTTATCGTGCGCTAGGTAAGTAACTATTTTGTTGGCCGTGCGCTCGTAAATCACAAGATCTTGCTGACCGTCTCCATTAAGATCGATGGTGTTGATTTGGGCAGAATTTATACCTCCTGCCCAAGCCATCGAAATAGCACTTCCATTTATTTCTACGGGAATTGCCTGATCAATAGTATACGCGTACTGTGCAGTCAGCGGAAAGCAGACCACGTTTAGTATGCCCAACAGCACCACACATCTTACCATTTTGAATGCACAACTGGCCAAATCTTTTCCTAAATCAACGAATTAACAATACAACGAATTATCTTAGCGCAAGATAACCTTTATCAGATTCCCTTCATGATTGAAAATCTTTATTATCTCTTTTCAAAATGTGGTGCAGTGTGCACAGACACCCGTGCGATTGTACCTGGCTCTATTTTCTTTGCGCTGAAAGGGCCTAAGTTTAATGCTAACGCTTTCGCGGAAGAGGCGCTGGCCAAAGGAGCCGCGTATGCTGTAATTGATGACATTAATTTTAAAAAGGACGAACGCTATATTTTAGTAGAAGACACCCTAAAGACCCTCCAAAAACTGGCTCGATATCATCGCGACAAGCTGGACATACCCGTTATTGGCCTTACGGGATCAAATGGTAAAACCACCAGCAAAGAACTATTGAATGCCGTACTGAGCAAGAGATACAAGACCTACGCCACCAAAGGAAATCTTAACAATCACATCGGTGTGCCGTTAACCCTACTTTCAATTGACTACACTATCGAGATAGCTATTATTGAAATGGGCGCTAACCACGTGGGCGATATTGAAGAACTCTGCAGTTATTGCGATCCTACCATCGGGTTTATCACCAATATTGGCAAAGCGCACATTGGCGAGTTTGGTGGTTTTCAAAATATCATAAAGGGAAAGACAGAACTTTACAAACACTTACTGGGTAATCTCGGAGCCGTATTTATCAATTCTCAAAATCCAATTTTAGCACCTTTCGCTGCCGATTTTGACTACCCTTATTTTTATCCAGGCCCACAAGATTTTTATCATTGCGAGTTCATTGAGGCCAATCCCTTTGTGCGTGTAAGAGCTGAAAATGGAGAAGTGCTAACAACCCGCCTTACGGGAACATATAACTTTGAAAACATTGCTGTGGCGCTGTGTCTTGGAGTATATTTCGGTGTAGACCCAATTATGGCAAACGAGGCAGTGCAGACTTATGAGCCTAGCAATATGCGCTCACAAATAATCAACAAGGGTACCAATACGATCATTTTAGACGCCTACAATGCTAACCCCACCTCGATGGAAGCGGCCATTATTAACCTATCAAAAATAAACGCCAATAGAAAGGTGGCCATTTTGGGAGATATGTTTGAATTGGGTGATGATGCCGCGGCTGAACACAAGCGAATTGGTGAACTTTTGAAAGAACTAAACATAAACGAAGCGTATGTAGTAGGCGGTTTAATGAAGTCGGCACGAGAAGTAAACGCTGCCATTAAACACGTTGAGACTAAACAAGAACTCATTGAACTGCTGGCGAAACAACCTATCACGGGCGCAACCATTTTAGTGAAAGCTTCGCGCGGAATAGGGTTAGAGACTATTGTTGACAGTTTATAAAAATTTACTAGCTATGGATTTATCACAGGTTTTAAAATTTCTTGCTTCACTTGCCAAGAACAACAATCGCGAATGGTTTGAAAAAAACAAGCCCGTCTATCTTCAAGCCAAAGCCAACTTCGATGAGTTTCTTGCTGCGTTTTTGAACGAGCTTGTTAAACTGGATGAAAGCCTAGCCACTTTAAATCCCAAAAAGCTAGGCTTTAGAATCTATCGCGATGTGCGTTTTAGCAAAGACAAAAGTCGATATAAAATAAACATGGGTGCTGGGTTTTCACCAGGTGGAAAGATGGAACAAGAGCCCGGCTATTATTTACACTTGCAGCCGGGAAACAAAAGTTTTATTGCAGCCGGCATGTACATGCCCGAAGCGGAAAAGCTCGCGAAAATTAGACAAGAGATCGATTACAATTCTGAAAAACTGTTGGAAATTATAAATGCAAAAGCGTTTAAAAAACTCTTTCCATCGCTTGATGATTTTGATAAGTTAAAGACTGCCCCAAAGGGCTATGCGAAAGATCATCCCCAATTGGAGCTTCTAAAACATAAGAGTTTCATTGTATCTCATCCGTTTACGGATGAGGAAGTAAAAGCCAAAAAATTCTTGAAGGAGTTAACCCTTGTAACAAAAACAGCGATGCCTTTTAAAGATTTTTTGGTGGAGGCAATCCATTGAGATCAAACCGTTTTTTGATTTATGATCGGAAAAGGATTTTTTTTTCTTGTTCTAATAAGTTATTCCGTTAACTGCTTGTCGCAGAACGACACAGGTTTTTATTACGAGTCCACTAACAAACATTGCAAGTATTGGGCAGACTCGTTCGATAATAAAAAGCACTACTGCATAACAAAAGAGCCAGTCATTGGGCTTAAGGATTTCGAGTCGATTGGGGACATGCAATATGATGCTGTAAAGCAAACCAAGCGCATCCAAATTAAGTTATCGGATCCGGCATTAAAGCGATTGAAGTTAATGACGAACAAGTTGCCAAATAGAAAGTTGTTATTGGTCGTTAAAAAGCGAATAGTCGGTTCGTTCGATTTAAATGGGCTATTAATCGATGGGGATGTAGAATCAGGTGAGATAGACTGGCTATACGAACATTTCCAATTAAAGAAATAGTTAAATCCCCAGCACCGTTTTCAGTTTACCATATCCTGTTTGACTCAACGGAATCTTTGCTCCATTTTTTAGCAATGCTAGATAGGAGTCTTTCGCCAATGGCTCGATGCGAGTTAATTCTTGTAGGTTCATAATATACGACCTGTGAACCCGCACAAACTTGGTAGCGTCCAGCGCATTTTCATAGAAACTCATGGTCTTCTTTTTCAAATAGAAACCATCCGTGGTGTGTATTTTAACGTAGTCATCGTAGGCTTCAATAAAATGAATTTGTTGAACAGGCACAATTACGATATTGTTTCCTTTCTTTACTACAATGCGTGAGTGTTCTTCGGGCTGGGTTGAAATAGATTCTGCCAATGGGGCTGTAACTTTATTGCCTCTGTTAGCCAACCACGCGTGCATTGCTTTGTCAAAACGCTCTTTGCTGAAGGGTTTTAAGAGGTAATCAATGGCATGGGCTTCAAATGCTTTAATGGCATACTCGTCAAACGCGGTGGTGAAAATAACCGCAGGCGGTTGCTCTATCAACTCCAGCATTTCAAACCCGTTGATTTTAGGCATTTGTATGTCCAGAAAAATTAAATCTGGTTGATGCTCCGAAATAGCTTTGACCCCTTCAAACCCATTGCCGCACTCTTGTAAAATTTCGATTTCAGAATATCCTTGAAGGTACTCTCTTACAATTGAGCGAGCCAGCGGTTCATCATCAATAAGAATAGTTTTAATCATGCCAGTTGTGGAATTTTTAACGTGGTGATGAAGGTGTTTCCATCTTGTTTAATAGTTAACAAACTACTTTGTCCATACACTAAAAAGAGTCGCCTGTCAACAGATTGCAACCCAAAACCTGTTCCTTTTTTTGGCGAGGCAGTGGTTGGGTCGAATGGGTTTTTTACCTCCACGATTAAATAATTATTTTCCTTTCGTGCCGATAGGTCAATTTCGATTTCGTCCAACGTATCATACAAACCAAATTTAATCGCATTCTCCACGATGGGCTGAAGGAGTAACGATGGAAGGGCTAGCGAGAGGCTTTCGTCACTCGCGTGGATAGCTGTCTCTAGCCGATGGCCGAACCGAACCTTTTCAATATCCAGGTACAATTGCAAGTGAGCAAGTTCTTCGGTTAGCGTGATTAACTGCTTATCATCTTTCTTCAACGTACCCCTAAGAAAGTCGCTTAACTGTTGAATCATGGCACGCGCTCTTTCAGGTTGCGAACCGACCAAAGCACTGATTGAGTTTAAGCTGTTGAACAAAAAATGAGGCTGCAATTGCTGACGAAGATTTGCCAATTCAGCTTCGCGGGAAAGACGCTCGGCATCTTCTTTTCGGCTGATGCTTTCTTGCTGATCCCGAAAGTAACCCCAAAACCAAGTGATGATTGAAATCAAAAGAATCATCAATAGGTTATAAAAAAGTCTTATCGGATAGGAATTTGCAAAAAACACTTCGTAATCTGTTGTTTTAATAAGTTCAACGATAAGACATTCTTGCGCCATTACTCCCAGCCCAGCAAGTCCTAGCGGCTGAATCAATGCTTGGATTATTTTTTTTGTCGTTGGTAACCCTAGCCGAAGCGTTTTGTTCACAATAAAACAAGCAAGGGCAATCAACGTTTGCGTGGCAATTGCGTCAGTAACAGCTTCATTCCAGCGGAAGCCAAAACGCAAAATAGTGAGTGCCTGACATACGCCACAAAAGATAGCCCAAACTAGGTACGAGATGCCGACTTTTAGCGCAAATGGAATGGATTTGAACATCACGCAAATCTCAATTGAAGTGCTGCCGCTTTGTAATGCACAAAATTAATGTAGTTCTGAGCTTCGTTGGTTTCATGCACTAACGAGTACAATTCGGTGCCATCTGTAAAACTTGGCACCAAATTTAACTCTGCGATATTCACAAACTCCCATTTACAAAGTTGATTTGAATCGGCAAGTGATGTTGACTCTTCTGTTAGTCCATAAACCCTCGATTTTAACAACGCTTCTTCTTCGTTAGCAGCTTCAATCAACTTCAGTTGTTCGTCAAATTGAGTCTGATTTACCTCTTTTACAGAAACGATTTTGAAAACGATTTTAACAACATACCAATTCATACCGCTTCGCTTGTTTGAGTGTTGGTATTTTAATAACTTTTAATCTCCACTCCGCCCAGCAAACAAGTTCCAGTAATCCGAAGAAGTTTATTGGGATCAGAAAAATTTTTGCCCACAGCTCGCTTTTCGTCCACACCACCAAGTATGCACACTACATCTGATTTAATGCCCCAGTGTGGAGGTACAATTATTACTGTGCCACCCATTACATTGGTAATATCAATAGTGGCAGTGGCGGTCATGTCTGCTTGGCTTAAGTTGATTTCCGACCCCCCTAATATCGAAGTAATCTCGCCCCCTTTAAAATCTTTCGAAATTACGTTTTCTTTTGTGCCGCTTAACACCGAGGTTACCCTAATTACGTTGTCGTTGCTTTCGTGGGTCATTCCCCAATCTTTGTCTGCGCTCTTTTTTTTAGGCGACCGCAGCAGTATAACCAACCCAATCGAAATAACAATGATGGGCCAATAATACGGGCGAAGATTGAAGTCAAAGAAGATATCTTCGGCCAGAAAAGCACTACCGATCAAAACCAGAATAATCCAAGTTCCTGGTTTAAATGAGCGTCTCGCTCCAATAAATAGTCCTACTGCAATCAAAATCATTTTCCAGCTAAACAGCCAGTAGGGTAGATCAAGCCCCGAACGTTCCGCCAATAGGAATCCTCCCACTATTATAAAGCCAAGCCCAACCCAAACGCGGCCAGCAGGCTCCTTCAATGATTTCTTTTCGATCGGTTCAAGGTCATTTATCTTTTCCATAATTGTATAAATTTATGTTCAAAGCAACGCAAGCGAAATAAAAATAGCCACCCTTAAAAGGTAGGGCTAGGACAAAAGTAGGTGAATGCCAGAGATGGGTAGGTGAAAACGTCAAAGCGTTTTTGATCTATAGAACCTAACCAATTGTTTAATATAGGAATAGGATCGCTATTCAAAGGCAAAAAGCACCATTAAATATCCGCGTTCTGCTGACTCAAAGTGGGCAAAACTGAATGAAGGTGTGATCCATTAAATCCAAAGCAACAACAATATAGAACTTCGCGTTTACCTCCAACATTAACTATCCACTTATTTCCTTATTTTCGCAACCTAATTTGCCTTATTAAATCTATGAATTTCCAAAAGACGAATAACCTGGTAGGATGGGTAGCCTTCGCCATCGCACTCATTACCTATTGGTTCACCTTTGAAGAAACTGCCAGCTATTGGGACTGCGGTGAGTTTATTGCCGTGGCATATAAATTGGAGGTTTCGCATCCGCCTGGGGCGCCTTTACAAATGTTGTTGGGCAGAATGTTTTCATTTCTAGCTTTTGGCGATGTTACCAAAGTAGCCTATTGGGTAAATTTCTTAAGTGTGGTGGGCAGTGCCTTCACTATCCTATTCTTGTTTTGGTCTATTACCCTTTTTGGCCGCAAAATGCTGGGTGTAGCGAAAGTTCAAGACCTTAAAACAGACCAAATTTGGGTGTTGATGGGTGCAGGCTTAGTGGGCTCACTCGCCTATACATTTTCTGATTCCTTTTGGTTTTCGGCTGTGGAAGCCGAGGTGTACGCCATGTCGTCTTTCTTCACCGCATTTGTAGTATGGGCAATTTTAAAGTGGGAGGTGATTGAGGATGAATCAGCCGCCAACCGATGGTTGATCTTTACTGCCTATATGATTGGCCTTTCCATTGGTATTCACTTATTAAACTTGGTGGCATTGCCTGCCTTAGGCTTGATCTATTATTTCAAAAAATATAAAACTACCCAATGGGGCGTTATCGCAGCGCTTGCCATCAGCGTAGGGTTAGTATTGTTTATCAACGATTTTATTATTCCCGGTTTGCCTACCCTTGCGGGGAATTTTGAGGTAGTGTTTGTGAACACGCTTGGTTTACCTTTCGGCTCTGGTGCTATCACGTTTGCTTTTTTGTTGATCACTATTTTGGTTTGGAGCATTATGTACACCCAAAAGAAACAGAAAGTGCTGCTCAACACCTTTGTTCTTTCAACCACCTTTATTTTGATCGGCTACTGTTCTTATGCTACTATCGTTATTCGCTCCAACTACTCAACGCCCATTAACGAAAACGCCCCTAAAGATGTAATGAGCTTTGTGAAGTATTTAAAGCGCGAGCAATACGGAAGCAGGCCTTTATTGTTTGGTCCTTACTTTACTGCCAGGCCTATCGGTGTCAAATACGGAGCCAACGTTTATATAAAAGGCAAAGACAAATATGAAATTTCTGAACGGAAATTTGAGTATGAATATGAACCTGGTGATGCCGTGTTGTTACCACGTGCGTGGAGTTCAGATTATGCTGACTCCTATCGCAGAATTATTGGGCTAAAAGAAGGAGAGAAACCCACTTACGGCCAAAACTTGTACTATATGTTTAAGCATCAAATAGGCACCATGTACATGCGCTATTTTATGTGGAACTATGCAGGCCGCCAAAGCGATGAACAAGGTGCCGATTGGCTCGGCCCCAACGAGTGGTTTAAAAAAGTGCCGTATGCGCTGGCCAGCAATAAGGCACGCAACAACTACTTTATGATCCCCTTTGTGTTGGGTTTGATAGGTATGTTCTATCAGTTTATGAAAGACACGAAGAATTTTTCAGTGGTGGCTCTTTTGTTCGTCATGCTGGGTGTAGCCATCGTGGTTTATCTAAACTCGCCCCCTGATGAACCCCGCGAGCGCGACTATATTTATGCGGGTTCTACCTATGCCTATGCATTTTGGATTGGCTTTGCCGTGCTGGCTGTCGCAGAAGTTGTCAACAAGATCACCAAAAATCTGAAGACAGCTGCTGTGGTTGCTACGCTGGTTTGTTTATCGGCCCCAGCCATAATGGCGTCTCAAAATTGGGACGACCACAACCGGTCAGACCGTTTCTTCTCTGTAGACTCTGGCAAAAACTATCTTGCTTCGTGTGCCCCCAATTCAATCCTCTTTACGGGTGGCGATAATGACACCTTCATGTTGTGGTATGCCCAAGAAGTGGAAGGATTCCGCACCGATGTGCGTGTAGTAGTATTGAGTTACTATAACACCGATTGGTACATAGAACAAACAATGAGAAAAGCGTATGAATCGGAGCCGCTTCCGTATACACTTACGCTAAAAGATTATCAGCAAGGTGGCCCGAATGATTACTTGCGTTACTCCGACTTAAAAATCAAGAGCATCGACTTAAAGCAATACATTGGGTTGCTAGGCAAAAACTATCAACAACTTCGCTACGATGATTCCAACATTGTGCCTAGCAAATTACTTACGTTGGAAGTAAACAAGGAGGAAGTGTTGAAAATGGGAATTATCCCGAAAGGGTATGATAGCTTGGCGGTGGATCAAATGCAGATAAGAATGACCAAAAGTGTGTTGGAGAAAAAAGACTTAGCGATACTTGATGTAATAGCCACCAATAATTGGGAACGCCCCATCTATTTCAACAACACCTCAAAGTCGCAAATCAATTTTGATATTGAGAAATACTTGGTGCAAGAGGGAAATGCTTATCGCTTGTTGCCTATGAAGAGACCTGCTTCTGACAAAGAAGATTTTGTGAATACGGAGGTGGCTTACAAAAACATGATCGAAAACTTTAGCTATCGCGGGCTCGACAACGATAAACTTTACTTTACGGATGATTACAAAATGTTTGTGCTCAATCATCGGAGCAGCCTGAATGCATTGGCCGGAGCCCTGATAGATGAAGATTCTATCGAAAAAAATTCTAGCACCGAAACTATTACTATTGAGGGCACCAAAGAGAATAAATTGGAGAAGGCCAGAAAAGTGTTGTTGTTTTCGATAGAGAAAATGCCGGGCAAGGCAATTCCCTATGATGTGACTACACCTGCTACTATCGAGATGCTGTTTAAGGTGGGTGAGAAGGCGAAGGCAATTGAAGTGATAAACCAAATGGCCGTTAATGCCGATGAAATGGCAGGGTACCTGATAAAAGAAGGAGGTATAACACGCGACCTTCGAATAAATTTATACATACTGGGTGAGTTATACCGCATTCTCTACGCCAATGGAGAAGATGAATTAGGCAAGAAAATAGAAGCCATGTATGAAAAGCATTTCAATGCCCTGCAAGGAGCGAGGGGATTCTAGCAGGCTAGGAGAGCTTGCTTTCTAATGTAAACAAAGGCATATTACTGAAAAATAGTTGGTGACACCCCGTTGGGGGCATTGACAATCATATAGTTACAAGGAGTTTAGTGAAAGTGGTTTCACTAAACTTTTTTTGTTTATGGAAAAGACA
>JAIYCV010000039.1 GCA_027487845.1 Flammeovirgaceae bacterium | reverse complement strand
TTGCTTAATGCATTGTCGTGCCTGGTTACCTCAGTGTGTAAAAAGCGGTTTGCCCCGCACCAAATACTAACCATGAAAGCTTCAACAATAGTACTGGCAGCATAGCCCCGGTTAGAGCCCGGGACCGGAAGGTCACCTTGCGCATTTATTACTTTCCTAAACCCAATTTTATCTAACATCTGACGCATGAAAACCATCCCGCCCCACGGGGTTATTTCCTTGTCTGTATACCCAATTTCAAACTCCATAACACTAAATTAGCTATTGCTGCACATTAGAAAAACCTATTGCGTAATTTGAGTTTAGCTCGCATTGAACATGAAAAGAAGAGAGTGGTGCAAGGGCCTTTGGAACCAATCGAACGCAGTCAATTTTCCATTTCAATTCTTGAATACACACTTAAAACTGAGAGGCAACGCCTTCACGAAATGGCCGAATCTGTTGATTGGTTGGCGGGCATCAACAAAACTGCGGACAAGCCCATATTTAAATTCGAAAAAAAATTATTAGCAGAATTAAGAGTTGTTGAAGAGCAAATGAGTTCCTCAAAGCCATAACCGCAATTATACTTGCTGCTATCTTTACTAAAAAGCATGGCTACCTGTCCATAACTTTCTGTTAGAAAATAAAAAAGGTTACCTGTCGGCAACCCTTTTCATTCTGACGAGAAAATCTATTTCCTACCCAATAGAAACTCGCTTAAAGTCTTCTACTGCTAAACCTTTAGTTACGCTGTCAAGATATTGGGCAACCGTTTTTGAATTATCTTTTACGAAGGCTTGATGAACCAACGTGTTATCTTTAAAGAACTTTTGAAGCTTGCCCGTGGCTATTTTATCAACCATGTTTGCTGGTTTACCTTCCGCCAAAATCATCGCTTTGGCTATCTCCATTTCCTTATCAATAATCGTTTGGCTTATCGATTTTTCATCTACTGCCAATGGATTCATGGCCGCTATCTGCATTCCCACATCTTTGCCAGCATCGGTTACATCTTTTCCGTTGGTTCCTTTCAACTGCACTAATACCCCAAGTTTGCTACCTACGTGAATGTAAGGAACAACCGCTTCGCCTTTCATATGAACATAGTGGCTAACTTCAATCTTCTCTCCAATCTTACCCACCAATTCAACGATTCGTTCATTAATTGTTAAGTCTCCTACCTTCTCCGCCAATAACGCTTCCTTCGATTCCGATTTCCTTTCGAATGCCGTATCAACTATCAATTTACCCAATGCTTGGAACGACTCATTTTTTCCGACAAAGTCTGTCTCGCAGTTTAAGGCAATTAAAACAGCCGCCTTCTTATCATCGCCCGTCTTAATAAATACGGAGCCTTCTTTGGCATCACGGTCTGAACGGGATGCTGAAACTTTTTGTCCTTTTTTCCTTAATATTTCTATTGCTTTTTCAAAATCTCCTTCGGCCTCTGTCAATGCTTTTTTACAATCCATCATACCCGCCCCTGTCATGGTGCGAAGCTTGTTTACATCTTGTGCGGTTATCTCTGCCATAATTAATTTGTTACGATTTCATTAAATAATTTAAATTGGTTTACCCTAAAAAAACAAACACCGACTGAAAGTCGATGTTTGTTGTCATTAAACGCTATTTAATAACGATTTAGTTCGCTTCTTCTACTGCTTGGTCAGCTTTGATTCGTTCATCTTGCTCTTTCTTCATACCAGAATCTTCTTTGTCCTTCTTGCGTTCCATCAGCGCCTCTTCAATTGCTTTGCCTACTTGATTTGTGATCAATGAAATAGATTTGAAAGCATCGTCATTACCTGGAATTGGGAAATCGATATTGCTAGGATCAGAGTTTGTATCTACTAGTGCATACACAGGTATATTTAACTTCTGAGCCTCTGCCACCGCAATATGCTCTCTTTTAACATCTATGATAAAAAGTGCGGCTGGCAAACGATTTAAATCTGTGATACCGCCTAGCAATTTCTCCAATTTCGCTTTCTCACGCGCAATCATCAACCGCTCACGCTTCGCTAAGTTGTTGAACGAATCATCTTTTATCAACTTATCAATTTGCGCCAGTTTTTTAAGCGATTTGCGAATGGTAGCAAAATTGGTAAGCATACCACCTAACCAACGCTCCGTAACAAACGGCATGTTTAAACGTGCAGCCTCCTCATGTACGATGTCTTTCGCTTGCTTTTTAGTAGCTACGAACATGATTTTTCTACCTGAGCGAACAATGTTTTTCAACGAAAAAATCGCTTCTTCCAAGCATTTCTGAGTTTTATTCAGGTCAATGATATGGATACCATTGTTTTCCATGAAAATGTACTCAGCCATTTTAGGATTCCACTTGCGTGTAAGGTGACCAAAATGCACCCCTGCATCCATCAAATCTTGTGTTGTTATTTTATCTGCCATGCTTTTAATTTCTTCTAATAGATTAACGCTTGCTAAACTGGAATTTCCTTCTTGCTTTCCTTCGCCCTGGTTTCTTCCGTTCTACCATGCGTGAATCGCGAGTCATTAATCCTTCTTTTCTTAACGCAGGCTTGTTTTCGCTATTTATTTCAACGAGTGCCCTAGAAATACCCAATCTCACCGCCTCGGCCTTTCCTTTAATTCCGCCTCCTTCAACGTTAACGGTGATATCGTAACTACCGTCTAACTTTAAAATCGTAAGCGGTTGCTTTACAGTAGTTTGGTGAATATCAGAAACGAAATAAGCAGCTAATTCTTTCGAATTTATTTTGATAACGCCTTTACCTGGTTGCACATAAACGCGTGCAATAGACGTCTTCCTTCTCCCTGTGGTGTTAGTGATTTCCATTGATTAGAATTTAACTTCTTTTGGTTGTTGCGCTATGTGAGGGTGTTCAGCACCAGTGTAAATGTGCAAACTCTTAAATATTTCGCGACCGATGCTGTTCTTAGGCAGCATACCCCTTACCGCGTGCTCTATTAGACGAGTTGGGTGTTTTGCCATAATCATAGCAGGAGATAACTCGCGTTGGCCGCCCGGATACCCTGAATAGGTAAATAAAACACGATTGTTGAATTTCTTTCCAGTATATTTAACTTTTTCAGCATTAATCACCACAACGTGATCTCCGCAATCCACGTTTGGAGTGTAACCTGGCTTATTTTTACCTCTAATGATTTTTGCAATCTGACTGGCTACTCTTCCAAGTACTTGGCCATTTGCGTCAACTAAAACCCACTGCTTGTCAGCTGTGGCGCTATTAGTATTAAGTGTTTTATAACTGTTGTGATCCACCCTATTTTCTTTTAAACGTAAACTATTATTTTTCCCCTTTTAAAAAGGGATACAAAAGTAGGCTTAGGAATCTAAAAATGCAAGTGTGGTTTACAATTACTAGTAATATTCATTAATCTGGCCACCTCTTTAGCGTAAATTTTCAGCTAATTGCTTTACTAAAGCCCTGAAATCCTTAGGATAAGGGGCTTCCACTTTGATCAGCTCTCCATTTAAAAGAAAAAATTCCAACGAAAAGGCGTGAAGTGCCATGCGTTTAATCAGAGGCTCTTCTTCCGTTTCTTTTTTCAATTGAAAACCCCTTTTTACAGACGAAACATAAAAAAGCTTACCTCCATAGGCCTCATCGCCCGTAATGGGCGCCTTTAGTTTTGACAAATGTATCCTGATCTGATGCATTCGCCCTGTTACCGGACTGCATTGAATCAACGATTGAAATTTATACGTTGAAAGGGTGGTAAAATAAGTTTGGGCATCTTTTCCCAATTTTGAGATCTTAACAGTTCCATCATTTTGTTTCAAAATTGGCGCATCTACAAAAAAGTTTTCAAACTGATGAATACCATCGACTACTGCATGGTACATCTTCTTCACTTCCCTATTTTCAAATTGCATACTTAAATTACGATATGCTTCTGGGTTTTTGGCAATTGCCAGCACGCCCGAAGTATCCTTATCTAGCCGATGGCACACCTGAGCATCGTCAGCGTATTCTTTAGCAAGAACTAAGATGTTTTGGGAGTCATTTCGATCTTCTAAGGTGGAAATGAATGATGGTTTGTTTATTAATATGTAGTCATTGTTTTCAAAAACAATGAGTTCTTTAAAATTGATTTTAACAGCCATAATTAAAAAATGGCCTGCAAGTTGGGCTTTAATTAGGTAGCGGCAAAATGGGATTATTCTTCGGCTTCTTCCTCCGCCTTTATCCTGGGAAGCCTGAAACTAAACGAGGAACCAACACCTACCTCGCTTTCTACTTCTGCTTTGGTCCCGTGGCCTTCTAAAATATGCTTTACAATGGCGAGCCCCAAGCCAGTTCCTCCTTTTTCGCGACTGCGGCTCTTTTCGACCCGATAAAAACGCTCAAAAATCCTATTCAAATGAGCTACCGGAATGCCTTCGCCTGTATCTTTAACTATCGTGATAATACTCTTTTTGCTTGTTTCAAATTGAATTCTTACCTCTCCACCGTCTGCAGTGTAATTTATAGCATTGGATATTAGATTGGTAATCACTTGGGTAATTCGTTGCCAATCCGCCAGTACAAACAGTTTATTTGGATGCCCATCCAAATGGAGCTTAATGTGCTTTTTAGCAGCTTTTTCTTCAAATTGATCGATTACTTCGTGGCACAGCTTATGAATGTCAATCTGTTCGAAATGCATTTTGATGTCTCCCGTCTCAATCTGTGACAGCGTGAGCAAATCCTGCACTAGGGCGTCCAGGCCGTCCAGGCTTTTGGCCGCTTTTTTGAGAAACTTAGTCCGTACGGTCTTATCGTTTACCGCCCCATCCAGCAACGTGTGAACAAAGCCTTGTGCAGCAAAGATGGGTGTCTTAAGTTCGTGTGAAACATCAGCAATAAATTCCTTTCTAAATGCTTCTAGTTTCTTCAGTTCATCTATCTCCTTTTGTTTGAGAGCAGCAAAGGCAAAAATCTCTTCATTTATTTTTTCAAGAGGATTTAGTGCCCCCGACTTTTCCTTCCGTATCCCCGAAAGCTCCTTTTTGCGAAGCTTTCCCATCAATTTATAGATTTTATTTATCTCCCTAAAAATAAGGAACTCCAGCACCACAAAAATCAGCAAATAAGAAACTGAAAAGCTAATAATACTGGCAACGAGCAACGCCTGCCGCCCCACTCCTTCCACCAACGAAAGGAAAAGTGCTGTAACAATAGCGATCGTCACTGCCAAAAGCAGCGCCATTGTTCGCGCACTATAAACCATAATTAGCTAAGGTTGAATTTGTAGCCCACGCCTTTAACGGTGGTAATAAAATCTTCTCCAATTTTCTCACGCACTTTTCTAATGTGAACATCTACGGTGCGAGCTAATACATATACGTCTGATCCCCAAATATTTTGCAATAAATCATCTCGGCTAAACACTTTGTTAGGATTTTGCGCCAAGAAAAAAAGCAATTCAAACTCTTTTTTTGGAAGACTAATCTCGCGGTCGTTTAAACGAATGGTGTAGCTGGTTCTATCTATGACTAAAGGGCCTATTGTTATCTGAGAGGCACTGGATTTTTTCTTGGAATCTCTCCTAAACAATGCGCTAATACGACTCATCAAAGCCCTAGGCTTGATGGGTTTGGTAATATAATCATCTGCCCCGACATCAAAGGCAGCGACCTCCGAATACTCTTCCGACCGAGCCGTTAAGAATACGATAAAGCTATTTTGAAGTTCTGGTATGGCCCTTATCAGGCGGCAGGTTTCAACACCGTCCATTTTAGGCATCATAATGTCAAGCAGCACTAAATCGGGTAAAAACTTTTTTGCTATTTCAACGGCTGTAAAGCCATCACCTGCAATTTTTACATCGTAACCTTGTTTATCTAAATTATACCGAAGAAGTTCTAAGATTGGTTCCTCGTCATCTACAACGAGTACTTTTTGAGCGGGTTTATTACCCATAGTAATAATTATTTTAGTTTTAAAAGTAGAGAGAAATTAAGCCAACTAAAAACGAATGTTACCATATTAACAATTCCTTAATCGAAATAAGCCCCGAAAACGAATAGAATTGATTCTTGTTGACGAAATATTAATTTGCAGGATGCGTTCGTGACAAAAACTTAATATACGCTGGCAAATCTCCTTTAAAAGTCTGATTGAATTCCTTTTTAAAAGTAGGCAGCTTACCGTAATAGTGCCGAAAACCCATGAAATAGGAGTTGTTGGGGAGTCGTTTGGAAAAACGCTTAGAAGGCTTTTTGACTCGAATCAAAGAAATAGTATCAAGCGACTCAACGATTTTGGATATGATCAACTCCTTGTCGTGTTTCTTTTCTTTCACTGAACGATTGGCAATACGCTTATAAACGCTGTCTAAAACGAGCGCGCCTCTCAACATATGACGACTAAACTTTCTATAATCTCTTTCGCTATCGCGATAAGCCATAAATTGATCCGAATTAGAGCCGTATTTAGAGGCCAAAAAATGATAAGCGGCAGTATCGGCAATAAATGAGGCCAAGTTCTCATTAAAATCTACACTGTCTTTTACCCAAATGGTAGCATGCACCATCTCGTGAATAATGGTACTCGCCAGCCCTCCATCGCTATCATTGAGCATTCCACTTAAGATCGGATCTTTAAACCAGCCGAGTGTAGACCAACCGCCAGGGTTTCTCACCCCTACATCCCATCCTTCGCTTTCTAATTCAACTTTCAATGATTTTGCTTTCTCCTTATCAAAAAAGCCTTTGTAGGGAACCGAGCCCACTATTGGAAAATCCCACATCTTCGGTTTCAGCTCAAAAGGCGCTGAAGCAGTAACCACCCACATGATCTCCTGGCCTTTTTGATCGTACACGTTGGTATAATTCTCCGTGTCTTTGAGACCCAGCGAGTCGATCGCAAATCGCCTTATTTCCCCGATGAGCGACAGTCTCGCCTTGAGCGAATCGGGAAATGAGGGATCGGCCATTACTTCACTTACAGGTCTTGCTCCCCATACAATTTTCAATTGCCCTACACCTTGTTGAATTCCGTAGGCTAAAAGAGACCAATACCACGCGACTAACAGGCTGAGTATGCCAAAAGCAATTAAGAATATTCCTTTTTTCATCTTAAATTAAGGCTCAAATATGCAACGTCTCAACGAAAACTAATATCACAAAGTATTTACTACTTTTATTAGCATTTCTAATTTTTTTAGTATTTTTGGGCCAGAAGGATTATCAGGTCGGTTTTGGAATAGTAGGTTAAAAAGATAAATTTTGAATTTTAAATCAAGAATTAACAATTAATAAAAAATGAGCGATAACAAAGACAAAGACAATAAAGAAAAGTTGAAAGCACTTCAACTGACGGTAGATAAACTTGAAAAAACGTATGGAAAAGGCACTGTTATGCGCCTTAATGACCAAGTTGTATCAGATATTCCAGCTATTTCAACGGGCTCTTTGGGCTTGGACATTGCCCTTGGTGTGGGTGGCATTCCGCGCGGACGGGTGACTGAAATTTATGGCCCCGAATCGTCTGGGAAAACTACGCTGACGTTGCATTGCATTGCCGAGGCACAGAAAAAAGGAGGCTTAGCCGCCTTTATAGATGCGGAACATGCCTTCGATAAATCGTATGCAGAGAAGCTAGGGATCGACACTGAGAATCTGCTTATCTCGCAACCTGACAATGGGGAGCAGGCACTTGAAATTGCTGAGCATCTCATTAGATCTGGTGCTATTGATATTATTGTAATTGACTCTGTTGCCGCGTTGGTGCCAAAAGCTGAGTTAGAAGGTGAGATGGGCGAAAGCAAGATGGGCTTGCAAGCTAGACTAATGTCTCAGGCACTTCGAAAGTTAACTGGAACGATCAGCAAAACAGGTTGTGCGTGTATTTTCATTAACCAGTTGCGCGAGAAAATCGGGGTAATGTTTGGCAATCCTGAAACAACAACGGGTGGTAACGCTTTAAAATTCTACGCTTCGGTTCGCCTTGACATTAGAAGAATTGGGCAAATAAAAGAATCTGCGGACGACATTACGGGGAATAGAGTAAAAGTAAAGGTGGTTAAAAACAAAGTTGCTCCGCCATTTAAAGTGGTAGAGTTTGACATTATGTATGGCCGAGGCATTTCAAAATCAGGAGAGATTGTTGACCTAGGCGTAGAACTAAACATCATCCAAAAATCGGGCTCCTGGTTTTCTTATAATGGAAATAAACTAGGTCAAGGCAGGGATACAGTAAAACAGCTAATTGAAGACAATCCAGAGCTTTTGGAAGACTTGGAGAAAAAGATCAAAGAGAAAATTGCAAGCGGTGCTGTCGAATTGAAAAAAGAAGTGGAATAGTAGATAACTCAATGTTTAAGATTCAAAACGTTGAATCTTAAACATTGAGTTTATATGTTAATTTGCTCTAATTGCCGCCACGGGATCTAGTCTTGCGGCCATTGCCGCGGGTACGATACCCGCTACCAAACCAATCACGGAAGATACCCCGAGACCTAGCACCACGTTTTTAACTGTTAGCACTACTTCCAAACTGCCAAATGGAATAAGCGTGAGCAAATAAACGAGCACTAATCCCGCAAGGCCGCCAATCAGACTTAAAAAGACCGCTTCAAAAAGGAACTGAAATAAGATGAAGTAGTTCTTGGCTCCTAGCGACTTTTGAAGACCGATGATGGGCGTTCTTTCTTTTACCGACACAAACATAATGTTGGCTATTCCAAAACCGCCTACGAGCATTGAGAAGCCACCAATCACCCAGCCTGCCATGCCGACAATGTCAAACAAACCACTTATGGCGTTAGCAATCGCCTCCGGACGATTTATTGAAAAATTATCTTTTTGGCCTGGTCTCAATCCTCTGCGGGTGCGCATCAGTCCTTTTATTTCGTTTTCTAACTCTACTAAACCAATGTCATACTCATTGCCTTTAACACCAAACATAGACTGTAATTCATTCCATGTGCCCGTGCCAGTTTGGTAGAGTTTGCGGAACGAATTGTAGGGAATAATGGTGGTGTAATCATTGCTTGGCGTGCCCAAAAAGCTTTGCCCTTGCCTTTTAATTACCCCTACCACTTTAAACTTTAGATTTCGGATTTTTACGAATTCTCCGATGGGACTTTGATCTGGAAAAAGAGCTTTTGCTACCTCAAATCCCATAATTACCATGTTTCTACCGGCTTCTACTTCATCGGCAGTGAAATACCTTCCTTGATCTAAGTTAATCTCAAAAATATTTTCGTAGCCTAAACCAGCACCTCGCAAACCTATTTGTCCAATGCTATTGTTATCCTTCCGGATTACATTATTGCCTTTAGGTGCATAGATTGCCATAGCACTTTGATTTTTCAAATTGGCTTGTAAGAATTTAAACTCGTTTACCGAAGGAGTAGGCCGTCTCCAGTATTCCCACCATTTAAATTCGCCACCGCCTTCTGGAACGAATGGCCATTTATTTACATACAAAACGCCTGTGCCTAAAAAGTTAAAACTGTCTTTAATATTCTTTTCCAGTGAATCCACCACGGTAAGCACCGCAATGATGGCAAAAATGCCAACCGTAACGCCCAACAATGATAATATGGTTCGTAAGATATTTGACTTTAGCGCTTTCCAAGCGAAGCTAAAGCTTTCTAAAACAAGTCTAAGTGCTAGCATTCGGTAAAGAACGGAAAAAATGAATCAAGGTTTATTGGATCAGAAACTAAAAAGAAAATTTTGGACTAGTTTGCTCTAATGGCAGCAACTGGATCTAGCCGAGCCGCCATCGCAGCGGGCACAATGCCAGCCACCAATCCAATAATTGAAGAAACTCCCAGACCTAAAACAATATTTTTGAACGTCAGCACTACCACCAGGCTTCCAAAAGGAATTAGAGTCATTAAATAAACTAAAAACAACCCTGAAAGGCCCCCGATTAAACTCAAGAAAACCGCTTCAAATAAAAATTGGAAGAGAATGAAAAAATTTTTCGCGCCAAGCGATTTCTGAAGCCCAATGATGGGCGTTCGTTCTTTGACCGAAACAAACATAATATTAGCAATTCCAAAACCGCCTACCAATATTGAAAAACCGCCTATTACCCAGCCAGCAAGCCCCAACACATCAAATACGCCACTTATTTCGTTAGCAATTGCTTCTGGCCGGTTGATAGAAAAAGTATCTTTACTTCTCGGCCTTAATCCCCTTTTGCTTCTTAGAAGTCCTTTGATTTCGTTTTCTAATTCCACCAAGCCAATATCACTTTCGTGACCTTTAATACCGATGGTAGATTCAAGTTCATTCCAGACGCCTGTGCCAGTTTGATAGAGTTTACGGAACGAGTTGTAAGGAATGTAAACGGAATAGTCTTTGCTTGACCAACCCATAAAACTTTGCCCTTCTCGTTTAATGACAGCGATCACTTTAAATTTCAGGTTGCGAACTTTTACATCACTGCCTATTGCATTTCCATCTGGAAAAAGAGCGTTGGCAACTTCCTTCCCTAAGATTACTATGTTTCGCCCCCCTTCCAATTCATCGTCTGTAAAGTATCTTCCCTCCTCTAAATTAATCTCAAATATTTTTTCGAAGCCAGTGCCTGCGCCATTCAACACAATCTGCCCAATACTATTGCTTCCCCTCTTAACAATTACGTTGCGCTTATCAGCATACATGCTGATGACACTTTGGTTTTTCAGATTTGCTTGTAAAAACTTGAATTCATTCACTGATAAATTGGGTCTTCTCCGATACTCCCACCATTTGTATTCTTGCCCAGCTTCGGCAATGTAAGGCCACTTATCCAAATAGATTACTCCTGTGCCAAGAAAATTCAAGCTGTCTTTAATATTTTTTTCCAACGAATCAACCATGGTAAGCACAGCGATGATAGCGAAAATGCCAACGGTCACTCCCAATAGCGATAAAATTGTTCGTAGAATATTTGACTTAAGCGCTTTCCAAGCAAAGCTAAAGCTTTCAAAAATAAGGCGAATAGTTAGCATCCCTGCGTGCTTTTTAAGTTTTTGTTATGACGCGAAAAATATATTTTAGTTTCATTTCATGGCTAAATTAGTGGTGAGACGTTAGTATCGAGCCATGAGATATCATAATCATGCTGTTGGGTGTAGACCCTCTCAATTGCTAATTCAAAGCAAGTAAAAATTAAGGTTGCATTTCAACGTAGTTTCTTTAATTTTGCACCCTCGTTATAAAACCTTAAGGAAACCCGTAAGTTACCAATGAAATTATCAGAATTTAAATTCGACCTGCCTCCTAGTTTAATTGCTTCTCACCCAGCCGAAAATCGTGATGAATCAAGATTAATGGTGGTCAATCGTTCAACAGGAAAAATTGAACATAAGATTTTCAAAGACATTGTAAATTTTTTTGATGATGGCGACATCATGGTAGCAAATGATACCATGGTATTTCCTGCTCGCTTGTATGGACGCAAGGAAAAAACAGGAGCAAAAATTGAAGTTTTTTTGTTGCGCGAGTTAAATGCTGAGATGCATTTGTGGGATGTATTGGTAGACCCAGCCAGAAAAATTCGTGTAGGAAACAAATTGTATTTTGGAGATGGCGACCTAGTGGCTGAAGTAATCGATAACACGACTTCGAGGGGAAGAACTATCCGTTTCTTGTTTGATGGAGATGCCGAGGCATTTAACAAAGTAGTTGAGTCACTTGGCGAGACTCCACTTCCAAAGTACATTAAACGCAAAATTGAATCGGCAGACAAAGAGCGCTTTCAAACAATTTTTGCGAAAAATAAAGGTGCTGTTTCTGCCCCTACGGCTGGAATGCACTTTACCAAGCAGTTGGTAAAACGTCTTCAGTTAAAAGGCATTGACATGGCCTATATTACACTGCATATCGGTTTAGGAACTTTCCGTGCGGTAGATGTGGAAGACCTCACAAAACATAAAATGGATTCTGAGAACTACATTGTTGGAACAGAATGTGTGAATGCTGTAAACAAGGCGTTGGAAAACAAAAACAAGGTGTGTGCTATTGGCACTACTTCTATGCGCTCGTTAGAAACGGCTGTATCCGCCACTAATCGCTTAAAAGAACGCGAAGGGTGGACTGACAAGTTTATATTCCCACCCTATGATTTTAAAATTTGCAGCTCGTTAGTCACCAACTTTCACCAGCCTGAATCAACTTTGCTTATGATGACGGCTGCATTTGGTGGATTTGACTTAGTAATGAAAGCCTACGAAATGGCTAAAAAAGAAAAATATAAGTTTCTTACTTACGGAGATGCTTTGTTGATCCTTTAGAACCCAACCAATTTATATTGAATACAAGCTTCAGGAAATACCTGAAGCTTTTTTACTTTTATACAAAAACAGATCAGTTTGAAGCAGCCAGAATACGCTCTTATTGTTGCCGGTGGCAAAGGAACACGCATAAAAAGTACCTTACCAAAGCAATTCATAGAATTGAACGGCAAACCAATTTTGCTGCATACACTTGAAGCTTTCTATCGTTATTCATCCACGTTAAAAATAGTTCTTGTCTTACCGGAAGATGACTTTGTCATTTGGAAATCTATCTGCGCAAAGTTTAATTTTTCTAAGCCCATTATTCTGCAAAAAGGAGGTGAAACCAGATTTCAATCAGTGAAAAATGGATTGGCATTAATGGAAGGAGAAGGCCTTGTGGCAATACATGATGGCGTTCGCCCATTGGTGAGTGAGGATATCATTGGAGCTTCCTTTAGGTTGGCGGCAATACACTCATGTGCGGTGGCGGCTGTTCGTTTAAAGGAATCTATTCGAATAACAGATCAAGACAATACCAAAGCAGTAGATCGTTCAAAATTCAGATTGATACAAACTCCACAAACATTCGATTTACAATTGATCAAAAAAGCCTACGAGGGCAAAGAAGACAGCAGTTTAACAGACGATGCAAGTGTTGCTGAAAAAGCGGGGCATATAATTTCTCTTTTTGAAGGCAGTTATGAGAATATAAAAATCACTACTCCTGAGGACCTTACAGTAGCAAGTGCATTAATGGATTCAAGATTGAAAAAATGACTTTTCAATTTTTGTGAAGCAAAAATCGCCTGCTAAGAATAAAGCTCAAAATCGAACAACAACTCGTTCATACACTTAAAATGACCTTTTGGACACTTGCTAAAACCAATTTTTGAGCAGGGCCTGCAATCAATTCTGGTGTTCTCTAGCACCGTGAATTTTGTTCGATAGGGTGTCATCCCAAAATCGGGTACGGTGTTTCCCCAGATACTAATAACTTCCCGCTTGAAGGCCGCGGCAATGTGCATCAATCCCGTATCGTGGGTAAAGACCAGTTGCGATTTCTTTAAAATACTTGCCGATTGGTTTAAGCTGTATTTGCCGCATGCATTGTAAATGATGGTGCGCGAGGCTTTCGTTTCAAAATGAACTCTGATTTTTTCCGCATCTTCTACTTCCCCCGTTCCGCCAAGCAATACCATTGGCCTGCCAATTTTGGTACATAGCTCTATCATCTTATTCAACGGAAGTTTTTTGGTGGCATGTTGAGCGCCCATCGCATACGCAACAAACCCGAACCGGTGCGAAATAGGAAGCCAGTCGATTGGCACTTCATCCGCGTCACCAATAAAATAATCTAACCCCAGCGCATCGTTTTTGATACCTAATTTGCTGCACACTTGCAAATACCTGTCAACGATGTGTTCTTTCGGTAGATAACTGATCTTGAAATTCACCAAAAGCCATTTTTTAAAATTGAGCTTATTAACGCTTTTTGATTTGACTCCCAGCGATGTCTTTACTTGCAACGTCCTTAAATTGTTGTGAAGATCAATCACATAATCAAATCTTTCAGCCCGTAACTCTTTTATCAACTCTATTAAACTGTCATTTAAGTAATGGATTTTATCTAAATACGGATTGTGCAGCAAAATTGATTTGAATTGAAGTTTTGTAGCGTAGTGTATTTCGGCATCGTCTAGCTGCGTTTTTAACACCCTAATTACTGGCGTTGTAAGCACAATATCGCCAATGGATGAAAACCGAATAATTAGAACTTTCACGTGTAAATAATTGTTTTTGGTAACCACATTGCTTGCCAGGCTACAAGCGGGGGGATCGCAGAGATTATCAGGCTGCTGGGTGTAGAGCGTCTTTGCCGCGATTTCATGTTTGAATAAGTTCTGTGAAGAAAAAAACTGTGGTAAAATACAAAGAGTATTTGTTATTTTTAGCTTCTTAATATTTACTTTACTATGAATTATTGGTTGATGAAGTCTGAACCAGACACCTATGCGTGGGGCGATCTTGAGAAAGACAAAAAAACGGTGTGGGACGGGGTGAGAAACTTTCAGGCGCGAAACAACCTAAAAGAAATGAAAAAGGGAGATCTAGCCTTTTTTTACCATAGCAACATCGACAAAGCAGTGGTTGGTATAGCAAAGATCAGCAAGGAGGCGTTTGCCGATCCTAAAGATGCGGCCTGGATAGCGGTGGAGATCTCCCCCGTTGCAAAATTGAAGAAACCAATTTCACTTGCCGATGTTAAACAACATAAAATGCTAGCTGAAATGGTGTTGGTTAAGAACTCTCGCCTTTCGGTGCAACCAGTTAAAAGGGAGGAATTTGACCTGATCATAGGGCTTTCAGAAGAATAAAACAATGCGCTTTACATACGTATTTCTCTTTGCGTTATTGGTGAAATTAGCGGGGGCACAAATTACTCAACCCGCCCGTTTCGAACTCGAAGAAAAACAGGGTACCAACAGCCCTCTGCTAATTTCGATGAGAGAAAATGGACTGGCCATTCTTCAGGATAAAGACAAAATTAAGGACCGGAAGAACCTTTGGGAGTTAGTGTTACTTGACACCGCACTGCAAGAAAAATACAGAAAAGAAGTTACTCTTGATCCCAAATTAAAATTAGTTGGGTATGATTTCATAAATACAGATCTCTATTACCTCTTTCGAGAGGGAGACACCAATTTTAATAACCTCATTTTGCTAAAAATCAATATTGGTAACTATCATGAGACCACCTACACAATAAAACAGCAAGTGGAGTTTAAGCTATCTCATTTTAGCATGCTAAATGATGCGGCCGTATTTGGCGGGTACGTATCTAATGAACCCGCTGTAATCTTGTATGATGTAGAAAAAGATAATCTGAAAATCCTGCCCGGCTTCTTTTTGACAGACAATGAGTTGTTAGATCTGAGAGTAAACAAAAACAACACATTTAATGTATTGCTGGTTGACCGGGGCAATAAAGAAAGTAAAAAAATTGTATTGCGAACCTATGACAGCAAAGGCACGCAGCTTTTAGAAGACATCATTGATATCCCGATAGGAAAGACAATTATTTCAGGCATTACGAGTGTGTTAGAAAGAGATGAACTCATTATTATGGGGGCTTGGGGCGTTGAGAAATCGAAAATGGCGAGTGGCGTATTTACGTTAATGGCCGATCCGTTTGAGGCACAAGCCATCCAATTTTATGGCTATGGTGAACTAAAACATTCCTTTGATTTCATGAATCCAAAAAGGGCAGAAAAGATAAAATCAAGAGAATCAACTAATCAGAAGAGTGAACGAAAACCGAATTACAAAAATCCATTACATATTGTAAAAATGGAGGAAACAAAAAAAGGTTTTACGCTTTTGGCCGAGATGTATTCAGCCTATTCTGCTTCGCTCCCTACCTCCAATCCATATAGTCCCTATTCCTCCTCGTTTTACTACGCCCCACAGTCGTTCTTCAGTCCTTACTCAAATAGGTATGTCAATGGTCCTTTTACTAATTATGGAAACAGGCCCAATGGAGAACAGGTGTTTCACACGCTTGTAGTAGAATTTGATGCAAGAGGGAAGCTGATAAAAGATTATGGGCTCCCTTTGGAAAACGTCAAGTTGTTATCGCTCGATCAAGTATCCGACTTTGTTTCTATCCCGACCGGAATTGCTCAGGTTTATAAAAAAGAAAGCGATCTCATCTTTAATATCAATGAGCTAAACGACCTATCCACCCAAGACACGATCAAAATTGAGTCTAAAAATCCTACTGACAAAGTGAAGTTCGAATCAAACGAAGATGGCGGCATTCGAAGCTGGTATCGAAATATTCTTTACACTTGGGGCTACTGTACAATTAAGAATGCGGAAAAATCTGTTGATCCTTCGCGAAATGTATTTTACATCAATAAAATCAGGGTGGAGTAATCTTGTTTTCTGTTTCCTTTTTTTGGGGATCAGGCCTTCGCTTGCCCAACTTAACCAAGTTGCCAGAATTGAGCTACCTCTGTTGGCTACTGAAACAGAGTATCCCAAAATTGCCACGTTCAAGGAAAAAGGCATTATTTTATATCGAACCTTGTTGGCGCCCGATGCCAATTATGTGGAGTTGCAAAAACTTGACACCGCCTTGAAAGAGCAATGGAAGGGGGCCATTATGCTGGATCGTAAATTGTCTTTCTTCCGAGCCAAGACCAAAGAGGGATTTCTAGTGTTTCTCTACTGGAATAAAAATTCTGTAACATCCAACTATCAAGTACTTGTTGTTAACGAGGCCAAAGGAAGTTATGGCACATACGATATCAACAACGCTATTCCATTTAATCCCACTGATTTTGATGTAACAGGGAACTCATTAATTATTGGCGGCTACTTTAATTTACGCCCTATCGTTTTACATTACAGTTTTATCACAAAAACCACAAAAGTTCTTCCCGGATATTTTAACGAACCAGGAGAGATCACTGAACTAAAGACCTATATCAACGGGAGCTTCGACATTATTGTGAGGGTAAAAAATGCTGCGAAAGGGAAGTCCCTCTGGCTTCGAAATTATGATAAAGAAGCAAACCTAAAATCAACGATTGTTTTAAACTCAGAAAGCCGCAAAAATTTCATCCACGGCAAATCGATACCATTGGAAAATGGCAACCAATTAATTGCAGGTACGTACGGTAGAAACACAGAATATGCGAGAGGCCTTTTCTTTGCGGTGGCCGATTCAACGGGCAGATCAAAGGTTAACTATTACAATTTTAGTGAATTGAAAAAGTTTTTCTCGTTTATGCGTACACGGAAAGAGGTAAGAATAAGGGAGCGAATTACCCGCAGAGCATCAAAAGGTAGGCAGACAAAGTTTAGTTATAGGTTAATCCTTCATGATTTAATACCCTATAAAAACTACTTCCTGCTCGTTGCCGAATCATATTACCCTAGATATAGCTACCCGACCTATTCCAACCGAAATTTTTACAATTCTGCATTTACTTTTAATCCCTATTTAAATTCAAATTCTACGTATAGGGGCGATTATGTTTTTGATGGATTTCAATATACCCATGCCGTTGTCGCTGGATTTAATCGAAGGGCCAATCTTCTGTGGGATAACAGCCTTGAAATTAACGACATAAAGAACATGCAGTTAGAGCAGCATGTAAAAGTGCTACCCACCGAAAACAGAGCCGATCTCGTCTATCTATTCGAAAATATACTCCACACAAAAGTCATAAAAGACTCGCTCGTTATAGCACCAAAAAAATCAATTCCAATCCAATTAAGTAACGATGAGGAAGAAGCCGCAAAAAAGGATGGAGCTACAAATTTCTTAGCCTTTTGGTATGATGATTATTTAATCGCGTCAGGAGTTCAGCGGCTGCGCAATAAAAAACTTGGCAAGCTCGGGCTAGAACGAAGAGTATTTTATATTAATAAGTTAAAGCAAAAGTAAGACATTAAGTGAAGTAGAGGCCTTCTTTAAGAGCAAAATAAAAGGCCGATTCAATTCCAAACAATTTTTATTACCTTCGTGCGAGCGTATGCAGAAAAAATTAATCCTCGACTCGCACCTGCTGGATATCACGCTAAATCGCCTTTGTCACCAAATTCTAGAGAATCATACCAGTTTTGAAAATACTGTGGTAATTGGAATGCAACCACGAGGTATTTTTTTGGCCAATCTCATTCATAAAAAATTAGAACTGATTACTGGAAAGAAGATACCATTTGGTCATTTAGATACTACTTTCCATCGCGATGATTTTAGAAGGAGGGAAATTCCAGCCAAGCTAAGCGAAACCAAGATTGACTTTATCATTGAAGGCAAAAACGTATTGTTGATTGACGATGTGCTTTACACTGGCAGAACCGTGCGCGCAGCACTCGATGCTATGATCTCCTTTGGCCGCCCAGCAAAGGTAGAATTGCTAGTGTTGGTAGACAGGAAATATACACGTGATTTACCGATTTATGCTGACTACGTAGGCAAATATGTACACACCTTAGACACACAGCGTGTGTTGGTGGAGTTGGAAGCGCAAGGGCACAAACAAAATAAAATCTGGTTAATAAATAACGAAAAGCAATAACCAAAATGTCAAAATTAAGTCAGCGTCACTTGCTCGGTATTAAAAACATCACCCGCGAAGACATTGAACTTATTTTTGAAACCGCAGATAACTTTAAACAGGTAATAAACCGCCCTATTAAAAAAGTGCCTTCCTTGCGGGATGTTACCATTGCCAACGTATTCTTCGAAAACTCTACTCGCACGCGTTTATCGTTTGAGTTAGCACAGAAAAGACTTTCCGCAGATGTTATCAATTTTTCGGCCTCCAACAGCTCGGTTAAAAAAGGCGAAACGTTGCTAGACACGGTAAACAACATATTGGCCATGAAGGTAGATATGATCGTTATGCGGCATGCCAGCGCAGGCGCCCCGCATTATTTGGCCAAACACATAAAAGCAAACATTATAAATGCGGGCGATGGCACCCATGAACACCCCACACAGGCATTGCTGGACGCCTTTTCCATCCGCGAAAAGTTAGGAAATCTAGAAGGCAAGAAAATTGCCATCATAGGCGATATACTCCATTCTCGCGTGGCGCTTTCGAACATTTTTGCCCTAAAGAAATTGGGTGCTCAAGTTATGGTGTGCGGGCCGCCTACCCTACTGCCTAAATTTATAACCAGTTTAGGTGTAATTGTTGAATTGGATGTGAAGAAGGCACTCGAGTGGTGTGAAGTAGCAAACGTACTGCGAATTCAACTAGAACGGCAACAAATAAAATACTTCCCTTCGTTACGGGAATATTCTATCTATTATGGCATTAACAAAAAAATGCTCGCTGGCTTAAAGAAAGAAATTGTGCTGATGCATCCAGGCCCCATAAACCGTGGGGTTGAACTGAGCAGCGATGCTGCTGATTCGACACATTCCGTAATTTTAGATCAGGTAGAAAATGGGGTGGCCATTAGAATGGCTGTGTTGTATTTGCTGGCGGGGGCAACGAACTAAATTCAGTTCATTCCCTTTACCACTATTTGCTTCATGCTAATTCTTTCTATTTTTGATCGATTAACAAACCTCTATGATTTACAACTCCATCATCGAAACCATTGGCAACACGCCCATGGTGCGCCTAAACAAAGTAACCAAAGGAATTAAGGGAAGCATAATTGCCAAAGTAGAGTACTTCAACCCGGGCAATTCAACCAAAGACCGTATGGCCTTAAAGATGATTGAGGATGCCGAGAAAGCGGGCATATTAAAACCAGGCGGAACTATTATTGAAGGTACTTCGGGCAACACGGGCATGGGCTTAGCCCTGACAGCGGCAGCGAAAGGCTACAAATGCATTTTTACCATGGCCGATAAACAATCGCAAGAAAAAATCAACATTCTTCGCTCGGTGGGTGCCGATGTAATTGTTTGCCCCACCAACGTGGAACCGGAAGACCCTCGCTCCTACTATTCGGTGGCAAGAAAATTGAACAAAGACATCCCTAATTCTTATTACCCAAATCAATATGACAACTTATCCAACACGGCCGCTCATTACGAAAGTACCGGCCCCGAAGTATGGAAACAGACGGAAGGAAAGATAACCCATTACGTGGCTACCGTGGGCACTGGTGGAAGTATGTGCGGAACATCCAAATATTTGAAAGAACAGAACGCTAGCATCTTTTCGCTGGGTATTGATACCTATGGTTCAGTATTTAAGAAATACAAGGAAACCGGAGTTTTCGATCGGAACGAAATATACCCCTATCTTACAGAAGGCTTTGGTGAAGACATTTTGCCGAAAAACGTAAATTTTGATGTTATTGATCGGTTTATTAAAGTGACCGATAAAGACGCGGCCATCATGGCTCGAAGGCTTTCGAGGGAAGAAGGTTTATTTGTAGGATGGAGTTGTGGATCAGCCGTGCATGGAGCATTGGAATACGCAAGGGAACATCTCAAAGAAAATGATTTGATGGTTATCCTTCTGCCCGACCATGGAACTCGTTACCTAGCCAAAATTTATAACGACAACTGGATGAAGGATCATGGCTTTTTGGAAGAACGTGCCTTTGCTACTGCCCACGACATCATCACATCCCGCCAAGGAAAGGACAGTATATTTACGATTGAGAAATCTTCCACCATCGGTGATGCCATTAGCCTTATGAGTAGAGAAGGAATCGATCAAATGCCTGTTGTGGAAGGATCTGAATTTGTGGGCAGTGTGGCAGTTTCGGTGTTAGTCGAAAAAATCATTAACGACCCGACTATTATGAAAAAACAAGTGGGTGAATTAATGGAGGGAACCATGCAATTTGTTGGACTAGACAGTACGTTAGATGTACTATCGTCTATGCTAAACAAAAACAATAAGGCACTTTTAGTGAGAGATTACCAAGAAAAGGTGCATATCATTACTCAACATGATATTCTTAAAGCAATGACTGCGTAGAAAAATAATAAAAAGAGTAACTAGAACTAGTTACTCTTTACTTCTATTTCTATTCTGTCGTTATGGAAAGCCATAGCACTTCTTTCGCCATAAAGCGGAATTCCTCCGCCCTCGGCTTTTACGCTGAGCCTTTTTTCTTCCACACCTTGGCCTACCAGATATGCCTTCACAAGTTCGGCTCTCTCAAGCGAGAGGTCTTTTGCTGATTTTCTATGTTTCTTGTTTTTACCAGGTTCTAGCTCAAAAAACTTGTCGCTAGTTCCTCTGCTTATTATTTCGCGACTTTCCTCTCCATTACAAAAACCATGAATTTTAATCTTGTAGCGAGGGTTTTCCTTCATCAAAGCTACTAAGCCGTCAAGCTCATTTTGAGAATCGGGCTTCATAATAGGTGAATCTTTTACAAAGTGGACGTTATTAAAATCAATATAATCGCCACTCTTCACTTTCAACAAATCAAAAGGTATTACCGTTTCCTTCTGATCCAACTTCAAGGAATCAAATTTTCCGTATTGAATTGTCTTCTCCATAGGTTTGTAGCCCGGTGCCTGTATCTTAACAACATAGGTTCGCGCTTGATTAACCGGTTCAGAAACGTATACGAGTTGGTTTACGCTAAAAGACTGAAATTCCCCAGCTTTGGCGGACTCGTAAACGTGCGCTGCCCCTTTCACTTCTTTACCGGAAGCCTTGTCTGCCAGCTTAAAAATAAAAGGTTTACCAGCAAGTGCGGGTTTCTTTTCTACAACTGGCTTTGGTGTTTCCTTAACTTTTTCTTCTTCAACTAATTTAGTAGAATCAATTTTAGGCGTCTCATTTTTAGCTACATCAATTTTTGGAGTTACTGGTTCTACCGCCTTGTTAATAACAGGTTCAGCGGGCTTTGAAACTATTGCAGGATTATCTGAATCTAAATTCCCAATAAAAACCCAACTGTCTTTGTATTCGGTTTCCGCTTTCAGCTTGATGTTCAATGCAAAAGCACCTTTTTTGTCGGTTGACTTTTGAATGTAGACGTAATGAATATTCCTTGCGGGATTAAAAGCAATTTTACTAACAAACTGGTCTTTCATAACCGAGATCAGTTTTGCGTCTTTCCCAACGATTACTTGGTATCGATTAGCATTTTCGACTTTTGAAAATCCGCCAACCACCAAATAGTAGTAAGTATCATTTGAAACTTGGGCAAAAACGACATTGCTAAAAAATAGAAACGCAAACAAAAGTATGCAACTACGTAGAGTCTTCACGATAGATTTTAAATTAGGTTAGACTATAAATTTCGTTAAGTAAAGAATAAAATTTCTAACAACCAAATACCTGGGTATTAACCTATGCAATTTTTAGCTTACATAATCTCAATCGCACTTACTTCCTTCTTTTTCACCAACTCGTTTAACCTTGGGACTTTCTCTTTAAAAATTTTATCGAGGCTTTTTAATTGCTTCTCAATTTTATCATTGATTTCATTGTAAACTTCTTTCACTTGTTGGGTTGGTTTGAAGTCACCTCCGTCCACTTCGCCTCCTAATGCAGCCAATTTGTTATTTAGTCTTACGGGATAATTAAGAGGGTCTTGGTTGCTTTTGTTTTTTGTTTGATACAGCTCTTCTTCCACTTTTTTCATCTCCTCTAAAACCGATTTAGCCATTTCATTTACTTCTTTAAATTCATCCTTGCCTTTCATCGGCTCTGTTACTCTGCTTATTTGTTCTCGAGCCGTTCGTATTCTTTTAACGGCCTTATTTGTTTCGCTTAATTTCTCGCGGACCTTCATCGAAAACTCAAATTGTTCTTTGATGTCGGCCAACGTTCCGCTGGTGCGAGGGTCTTTTAAAATTTCAAATTCGGTTTCAGAGACCTGCTCATTGGCTGTAAGTTTAGCTTTGTAGGTGCCAGGAATAGCTTTGGGGCCTGTCAGCGAGCCTGCCCACATAATCAACCCATCGAAGCCCTCGGCATCAGCATAGCGCATATTCCAATTGAATTTATTCATGCCTGGTTTCACTTTCAATTGCTCTTCCTTCGCCTTTTTATCCGGCTTGGTGGCAAATTTTTTGATTAGTGTACCATTCGATTCATAAATCTCTAAAATAACCTTTACATTGGTAGTATCCTTTAAAAGAAAATGCATAATAACGCCCCCCGGGTGATTTCTCCCTTCTGTTTTAGAAGGCCCTCTCCGCGACCCGTCACCACCGTTCATACGGTAACTTGGCATCGGCCTAAAAAGATGGTTGGACTTGCTGGTGAGTTCGTCATTCAATTGATGTAGGGGCGTAATATCATCGATGAGCCAAAAACTTCTGCCTTGTGTGGCAGCAATAAGATTGTCATTTTTAATCGTTAGATCGGTAATGGGAACAATCGGTAAATTCAATTGAAATGGTTTCCAGCTTGCTCCATCATCAAAAGAAACATAGATTCCAAATTCAGTGCCCGCATAAAGAAGACCTGGCCTTTTTACATCGGCTCGTAAAACTCGAGTGAAGTGCTCAGCGTTTATTCCGTCTGTAATCTTAGTCCAAGTTTTTCCATAGTCTTTAGTTTTAAAAAGATAGGGCTTAAAATCCCCTGACTTGTAACTCGTGGCTGCTACATAGGCTCCGCCCTTTACAAACGGATCAAACTCTATGCTGTTGATCATAGTCCATTCTGGCATCCCGGCAACGGTAAGTTTCTCCCAATTTTTGCCACCATTTTTTGTAATATGAAGCAGTCCATCGTCTGAGCCTGCCAGGATTAAATCCTTTTCGTAAGGTGACTCGCTCACCGCGAAAATGGTACAATAGTATTCAACGCTTGTATTATCTTTCGTAATTGGGCCACCCGATGGACCAAGTTTAGAAGGGTCATTTCTTGTTAAGTCAGGGCTAATGATAGACCAACTTTCACCACCGTTGGTGGTTACGTGCACAACGTTGGATGCTGCATACATCTTGGTTTTATTGTGTGGTGAAAAGAAAATAGGGAAATTCCATTGAAAGCGATATTTGGCTCCTTCAGCCCCATGACCCATTGGGTTATCTGGCCAAGCATTGATACTGCGCTCTTCACCTGTTCTGTGATTTTTACGCACTAGTAAACCATCGTAACTTCCACCAAAGACAACCTCGTTGTCGGTAGGGTCGACAGCCAGAAATCCACTTTCTCCGCCAGCGGTCATATCCCAGTCTCTGTCGCCAATTGAAAACCCATCGGTGCGGTGAAAGATCCGCTGCGTTGAGTTATCCTGCTGCGCACCGTAAATCCGGTAAGGGAAATTATCATCGGTAGTAACTCTGTAATACTGTGCTGTGGGTTGATTGCCATAGGTTGTCCAGTTTTCACCTCCATCAAACGATATTTGCGCACCCCCATCATCGGCAATAATCATGCGTTGATTGTCTTCAGGTGCAATCCATAAATCATGATGATCTCCGTGTGGTGCATTGTAAGATTGAAATGTTTTTCCACCATCTTTTGATTTATGGTATGATACGTTCATCACATAGACGATGTCTTCATCTTTTGTATCGGCAATAATTTTAGAATAATACCAGGCGCGTTGACGAAGATTACGATCGTCATTCATTTTTTTCCACGTTGTTCCTGCATCATCCGAACGATATACACCCCCATTGTCATTCTCAATTATTGCATATACTTTGTTTGAATTCACCGGTGAAACCGCCACCCCTGAAATACCCCACAGTCCTTTCGGCAGTCCTTCATTTTTAGAAATGTTTATCCAGTTATCTCCACCATCAGTGGATTTCCAAAGGGCAGACCCTTCGCCACCACTTTCCAAACTGTAGGGTGTTCTTCTGATTCTCCATGTAGAAGCATATAAAATACGGGCATTGTTAGGGTCCATCACCAATTCAATAGCGCCTGCATCTGCATTGGCAAACAATATGCGTTTCCAATTCTTACCACCATCTTCCGATCTATACACCCCCCGCTCCTCTGAGGATTTAAAAAGATCACCTAACACAGCCGCATAAACTAACTCCGGATTTTTAGGATGTATTCTAATTCGAGGAATATGTCGCGAGTTTTTTAACCCGATGCTCGACCAGGTTTTTCCGGCATCGGTAGATTTATACATTCCAGTGCCTGGCGAAACATTGCCGCGCACTGTTGCTTCACCACCGCCCACATAAATCACATTGTTGTCCCAATCGCTCACGGCAACAGCACCAATTGAACTACCAAAAAAGCCGTCCGAAATATTGGCCCAACTATTACCAGCATCGGTAGTTTTCCAAACACCTCCGCCCGTAGCGCCAAAATAAAAAAGGTTAGGTTTACCAGCCACGCCCGTTGCTGTTGCCGACCTGCCACCTCTAAATGGCCCTATACTCCTCCACTCCATGCCATTGTAAAGCCTTTCATCATAGGTAAGGGTTGATTTAGTAAGTGGCGTTTTCTTCTGCGTGTAAGAAACGAAATGGATAGAAAAGAATGCGAGTAGTAGTAGAGACTTTTGCATACTGGTTTGTTTTGACGTGAGATTACTAAAAATTGCTGTGTGTAGCACTATGTATTTTTATCAGAGGTAAAATGAAGTGAGCAATAGAACTTTTTCTATATTGGCAATTACTTACAATAAAATGCATCCCTTCGTTGTAGAAATAAAAAAGCAAAAGATTTTGCCTTTGTACTCCCACCAAGATACTGAGGTGTTGATACAAGTGATCTCCACATGTTATCAAGAAGGCATTAGATTCTTTGAGTTTACGAATCGAACGGCCAACGCATCGGATGTTTTTAAATCGCTAAAGAGCCACTGCATCAGCCATTTTCCAGACTTGAAACTTGGTGTAGGTACGATTAAAAATGTAGCAGATGCCGAGTCATTTTGTGCGCTAGGTGCCGATTTTTTAGTTTCACCAATCGTCTCGATCGATTTGATATCGTACACCAAATCCAATTCTGTTTTTTGGATACCTGGCTGCGCTACTCCAAGTGAAGTTGCGTTGGCCGAAAACAACGAAATTGAATTTGTAAAAATTTTTCCCGCCAACTTATTAGGTGGATTGGGCTTCATAAAAACGATGAAAGAAATTTTTCCTATGATGCAATTTCTTGCAACGGGAGGAATTAACGGAGATAAAGAAGAAATAAATAGTTGGCTTATGGCAGGTGCTACGGCAGTTGGTCTGGGTTCATCGTTGTTTGGAAAGGAGTTGCTGGACTTCGATAAAATTGCATTCATTTTGAAAGCCAATAGATAATTTCTACTAATATTCGTCAAAAATGCTAAATGGTAAAATAATAGTGATCATAGGAGGCACAGCAGGTATAGGTCTCGCAGCAGCTAAGGCTTTTCAAGCTAATGGCGCAAAACTTGTTTTAGTAGGGAGAAACGATGAAAGCCTACTGGCCGTAAAAAGTATGTTAGCCAATAGCACAACTATTATTGTTGGAGGAGATGCTACACTAAAATCAACGGCCATCGATGCCATAGAAACATGCGTCAATTCATTTGGTGGTTTCGATGGGCTTTACCATGTGGCGGGAGGTAGCGGGCGAAAAATGGGCGATGGGCCGCTGCATGAGTTATCACTGGAAGGGTGGAATAAAACGCTGGAGCTAAATCTTACTTCTTTGATGTTGAGTAATCAGGCGGCTGTAAACAAGTTTTTAGAACTAAAACAGGGAGGGTCGGTTTTGAATATGGGCTCGGTATTGGGCTTTTCACCTTCTCCAAAACATTTCAGCACCCACGCCTACGCAGCCGCAAAATCAGCAGTTATCGGTTTTAGCAAATCGATCGCGGCATTTTACGCAAAAAACAATATCAGAATTAATGTCATTGCTCCAAGTCTTGTCGAAACACCCATGGCGCAAAGGGCAGCGAGCGATCTTGAAATTTCATCCTTCATAAAAGTAAAACAACCTTTGGACGGTGGGCGTATCGGCCAACCGGAAGATTTAACAGGCCTTGCTGTTTACTTTATGAGCGATCTTTCTAAGTTTACGACAGGCCAACTTATTGCCGTTGATGGCGGATGGTCAATTTCAGAATGACAATTCTACTATGAAGATTACGATAGGAATAGACTTGGGAGGCACGCGCATAAAAGGTGTTGCTGTTGATGAAAACGGCACGTTGCTGCACCAATTATTTACACCCACAAATGATGGCGAAGGCGAAATTTGGAAAACGGCCATCTTTAAAACCATAAAAGAACTAAAAGAAAAGCTATCGGTTGGTGAACATGTAGTAGGCATTTCTGCTCCTGGCTTGCCCGATAAAACAAACTCCGCCATTGCGTTTATGCCCGGCCGATTGCAAGGCCTCGAGAATTTTCTGTGGGGAGATTATCTTAAATGCCCCACCTTCGTGCTTAATGATGGCGTTGCTGCCCTAGTGGCGGAAGCAAAAACGGGTGCTGCAAAAAACTGTTCCAATGTAGTGATGGTAACCCTAGGCACGGGTGTGGGCGGTGCATTGCTTATTGATGGAAAGCCTTTTCAGGGATCGTCAAACAAGGCAGGACACATAGGCCATACTGTCGTAGACAGCGATGGAGAAAAAGATACAACCAACATGCCCGGTAGCTTAGAAGAGTGTATTGGCAACTGCACCATCGAAAAAAGAAGCAACGGTAAATTCTCATCAACTTATGATCTTCTCAACGCTCATAAAAATGGAGACCCGTTCGCAAAGGACGTTTGGCTGACTTCAGTAAGAAAATTGGCGATTGGTCTTGCCTCTGCCAGCAATTTAATATCACCCGATACAATTGTGGTAGGGGGCGGTATTGCCGAAGCCAACGAAGATTTATTTATCCCTTTGAATAAATGGTTTGACGAGTTTGAATGGCAGCCGGGGGGCATTCGGCCAAAAATCGTTAAGGCAATACACGGAGATTTAGCTGGTGCAATTGGTGCCGCTTGCTTTGCTATGGATTGCGCTATTGCCAAATAATTGTACTTTTAAAATATTAACAGCGAGTTTCTATGAACGAACAAAAAAACCTTACCGATGACTACGCTGATAAATGCCTTACCATAGTTGAGATGGTAAGACGGCAACAAGTGGAGATAAAAAAAGTGGCTCGTTGGTTTGCCGATAGCATTTTAGCAGGGCGCATGGTACATCTGTTTGGAAGTGGGCATAGCAGAATAATGGTAGAGGAAATGTGGCCAAGATATGGCTCGTTTCCGGGGTTCAATCCCATTGTTGAATTATCTCTCACCTACCACAACAACGTGGTAGGCGCAAACGGCCAGCGGCAAGCGATGTATTTAGAAAATGTGTCGGGCCTCGCTGACAAAATTTTACGCAATTTTGGAATAAATAACCTTGATTCAGCTTTAATAATTTCGTCAAGCGGATGTAACGTAGTGCCCATTGAAATGGCGGAAGGATTTCAAAAAAAAGGCATTAAAACAGTGGCCTTGGTTTCGCAATTGCATTTAGAACAAAGCACGAGCAAACGCTCAGACGGCAAGAAACTAACCGACTTTGCCGATATTATTTTAGATACCGGGGCTCCGGCCGGAGATGCAATGATTTACATCGATGGCCTCGAAACACCTGTGGCTCCTGGTTCCACTATTGGCGGAATAATTATTGTCAATAGCATTAAAGCGGAGGTCGCCAAGATGTTAACCGATGCCGGCAAACCTCCAAAGGTACTGACTGCAGGGTGTGTTGTAGGAAGCGAAAAAGCAACCGAGCTTTTTGAAGCAGCCTATGATGAGCACGCTCATCGCTTGGCAGAACTTTACAAAACTACTGGCAAGTAAAACCAACGTCAAAACAAAAACCTAAGAAGATATGATACCCATTAGAACCACCGTTATCGGAAGCTATCCTTTTCCAGGATGGCTCGAGTTTGGAGTCAAAAATTTAAATCAATTTGGTGCTGCCGACATTGAAGAAATGATTGAAGATGCAGTGATAGCAGCTATTCACGACCAAACAACTGCAGGGCTTGATGTAATTACCGATGGCGAACAAACTCGGCTTGATTTTAATCTTTCGTTTTACGGATTCATAAAGGGCATAGAAAACAATGAAACCGAAACCAGAAAATTTGGCCCTCCTGCCCATGATCAACGGGGGAAAAACAATATCGTGGGGGAGTTGATTGCACCCAACGGATTGGGTGCTGTAAAAGAATTTCAACGCCTCAAAAGATTAGCACCAGCAGGCCCAACTTTGAAAGCAAGCGTTCCTGGGCCTTATACATTAAGTGGAAGACTATTGCCGAATAATCACTACAAAGATAGATACGAAATCACGGAGGCATTATTGCCCATCATCAGCAAAGAGTTGGAAGCCTTAGTCACTGCTGGCTGCACGGAAATTACTGTTGACGAACCAAGCATGAGTTGTTATGCCTATAAAGAAAACACAAAACGTTTTGTTGATATCTTTAATCGCACGGTGAAGCCCATCGTTGGAAAATGTAACCTAAGCACGCACTTATGTTTTGGCAATTTTAAAGGAAGACCAGTAGGATACAGAAGTATAAAACCTATGCTTCCTGACTTTCTAGATATGACAGTAGATGAGATTCACATTGAAATGGCAAACAGAGAATTTGCTGAGATTGAATTGCTAAAACCTTTTGCGGAAAAAATGAATGTGGCTGTTGGAATCATTGATGTCAAAAACTATTACATCGAAACCGTGGCAGACGTGGTTGAAAGAATCAAAAAATGTCTTCAATACGTCCCGGCTGAAAAGTTGTCTGTTGCGCCAGATTGTGGTCTAAGCCAAACCGCTAGATGGGCGGCAAAACAAAAACTTGCCAACATGGTAGCCGGAGCCAAAAACGTTCGTCAATCCCTTTAAAAGGTTTATGAAGTTGATCCCCGCCTTCAAAAAAGGCCAAGAACTAATAGATGAAATGGATTCGTTGCTGCAAGACGACACTTCCGTTCATCTTTGGTGGCTGGGTCAAAGCGGATATCTTTTGCAATGGAAAGGTAAACGAGTATTAATCGATCCCTACCTTTCAGATTCATTAACAAAGAAATATAGTAGTACTGATAAGCCTCATACGCGAATCAGTGAGCTGGTAGTTAGTCCTGAGCTATTGAGACACATTTCAATTGTTACCTCCAGTCATAACCACACCGATCATCTAGATGCAGAAACATTAATCCCGCTGCTTGCTAATAACAGCGAAATAAAATTTATCATACCAGAGGCGAATAGAAGCTTCGTAACTGAACGTGTGAAATGTAATTTAAATTTTCCTATCGGGCTAAACGATGGAAGTTCAGTCGAAGTGAATGGATTTACATTTTATGGAATACCAGCCAAACATAATGAAATTGAGCGCGATCAAAATGGTAACTGTAGATTCATGGGGTATGTAATCGAATTTGGAAAAAACAAAATCTACCACAGTGGTGATACCTTATGGTTCGATGGAATGGCTGAGCTTCTACAACCTTTCCAAGTGGATGTAGCTATTCTCCCGATTAACGGTAACAAACCCGAGCGAAAAGTAGCTGGCAATTTAGATTGTAAAGAAGCAGCTCAACTTGGTAAGGCCATCGGTGCAAGCTGTGCGATCCCTTGCCATTATGATTTATTCGAATTTAATACCGCAGATGTAAATGTGTTTCTAGAAGAAGCGAAGAAAATAAAGCAGCATTATGTTGTGCTGCGTGGAGGTGAAAAATTTTCGTTCCATGCTAAGTAAATTGCAACTGAAATTTCAATTGAATCTGATAATCATTATCCAGTCAAAATACAATGGAAGATAAAAGCCTCAAACCCCTTTTTAGTATACCTGTAATCGTAGCTGCACTCGGTTATTTTGTTGATATCTATGACCTTTTGCTTTTTGGGATAGTACGTGTTTCAAGTTTAAGGTCGCTCGGCATTGATGAAGCCAACATGCTGGATCAAGGCGAATCGCTTATCCGCTGGCAAATGGCGGGCTTACTTATCGGTGGGCTTGTCTGGGGGATTATGGGTGATAAAAAAGGCAGGCTTTCTGTTCTGTTTGGTTCAATCCTTCTTTATTCCGTGGCGAACATTGCAAATGGGTTTGTTACTACAGTCGATCAATATGCTGCCTTGCGTTTTATTGCGGGCATTGGCCTGGCCGGTGAATTAGGGGCGGGCATTACATTAGTGGCAGAAATTTTACCTATTCGCTTGCGCGGATACGGAACTACCTTGGTAGCTGCTGTAGGGTTGATGGGAGCCGTGCTCGCCAATTATATTGCAAGCTCCTTTGATTGGCGAATTGCTTATTTTATTGGTGGTGGGCTTGGGCTATTATTACTGCTGGCAAGGGTTAGTATCTTTGAATCTGGTGTCTTTTTGAAACTCAAGGACAAGAAGGTACAGCGAGGGAACTTTCTCCAACTGTTGAATAACAAAGTGAGGCTGACCAAATTCCTGGGTTGTATTTTCATAGGCCTTCCTATCTGGTTTGTGATTGGTATACTCATTACGTTCAGTCCTGAATTCGCAAAAGCCCTAGGCATTGCAGATCCCGTAAAGGCAGGTGACGCCATTATGTATTCCTATTTAGGACTCGCCCTGGGAGATATTCTTACTGGTTTTATCAGCCATGCGTTACGATCGCGAAAAAAGGTTATCCTTCTTTTTACAACCCTAACAATTGCGTTCATGCTTTTATATTTATTCATGCCTGTGCTCACCAAGCCTTTCTTTTACACAACGTGTTTTGTGATGGGCGTAGGCATTGGTTATTGGGCCATGTTTGTTACTATCGCAGCCGAACAATTTGGCACTAACCTGCGATCTACAGTGGCTACAACGGTTCCAAATTTTATTCGCTTTACGGTGGTGCCGCTTACATTCATGTTTAAATTCATGCGAGATCAAGTGGGGGTAATTTATGGCGCATTGGCTGTTGGTCTTTTTACAATAGTAGTTGCATTTATTGCGTTAAAGTTCATCGATGAAACTTATACTCGCGACTTAAATTTTGTGGAGGAAGATTAAATTATCATTGCGAACGCACCTTTAACACAATTTTGAACTAGCTTTACTTTTGAATGAACTTGAAAAGCATCATCGTTCTTCCTGCCGCTGCTCTCCTAGTTTTTATTGTGTCTTTTCAACACAGTTTTTCTCAAAACCTAAAATACATTGACAGCCTAAAAAAAGCGTTGCCAAAACAGGCCCCCGAAAAAAAGTTTGAGACGTTGAGTGCCATTGGATTTGAATATCGTAATTCTTTGCAAGACAGTACGTTTTTGTACTGTAACCAAGCATTGGATCTCGGCAAAAAAATAAAGATAAAATCAGGGCTCGCTAAGCCACTCAATTTTATTGGCTTGGCTTACACCAATAAAGGAGATTACAGGAATGCGATAGACTTCTATTATCAGTCAATTGAAGTCTCTAGCCAACAAAACGATTCTATCCAATTGGCTCATTCTTATAATAATTTAGGCAGGGCATTTTATGACATAGGCGATCTTACCAAAGCCTACGAAAACTTTATTTTATCGAAAGCAATCTTTGAAAAACAGAAAGATAAAGGGGGTTTGGCTTACGTCTATCGAAGTCTTGCCAATATTTATAAATCCCAAAACAACAATGGCGAGGCGCTCGAAATGTCTGCGCGTGCATTAGAGTTGAGAAAGCAACTCAAAGATAACCGAACACTTGCATCGGCCTACATGGAGATAGGGTTGTTATATCAACGTATGAACAACATTGGTTCGTCTCTTGAGAAATTGAGACTTGCAGACTCTGTTGCCAGCCTTGTAAACGATAAGGTTACAAAGGCAGAAATTAAACTGGGAATAGCTGAGAATTTATTTAAGCTAACTCGTGTGGATAGTGCCTTTCAAATTGCTACCCAAGTTCTTTCTAGCATCCAAACAGGCAAAAATATTAAGTTATTTCTTCGCTCTTCGATGCTAATAGCACGTTACCATCTCTTGAAAAAAGAATATACCAACGCCTTAGTAATATTAAATGATATTGAATCAGATTCTTCGGGCTTTGGGCTGGCTACGTTTCAACGAGATGCTGCATTCCTTTTGATGGATTATTATCATAAAAAAAACAATAAGTCAGCCTTGGAAAAGTATACAAACAGATTCAATTTTTTCAATACAAAACTAGAAAATACCGATTTAAAGCGACAAGTAGATCAACTCAAATTCAGTGTTGAACTAGAAAAAAAAGAAAAAGAAAATCGGTTGTTAAAATTGAATCAAGAACAAAGTCGAGTGTTGATTTTAAAGCAAAGAAATGAGAATGCTTTTCTGTTGGTTTTAGCAATTGTGATTGGCATTTCCTCTTTTATCTTCTGGGTGTTTAGCAGCAAAAGAAAGCGGGATAATTTCAGACTCGAATTACAAAATCAAGAAATCATCAGGCAGCGGGAAGAAATAAAAAAACAAAATGATAGTCTTTCCAAAACAAATATTGAACTCTCTGACTTAAATCACGAAAAAAATATGCTTATGAGCATTGTTGCTCACGACTTAAAATCACCCATGAATAGAATTTTTGCACTTTCAAGAATCCTTGAAATGGAAGGTGGGTTAACTAACGATCAATTAAATTATCTGAGGCTTGTAAAAGAAACTACCAACTCGGGTATCGATTTAATTACAGACTTATTAGACGTAACCGCCCTTGAAGAATCTAGCCTCAATGCAGCCATTGCTCCTGTAAATTTGCAAGAGTTAGTCAGAACTAAAGCCGAACTATTACAAACTGCCGCAGCGGCAAAAAATATCTCCATATCGATCCAAAACGAAGTGACTAAAGAGATCAATACCGACAGAGATTATTTGGGGAGGATACTAGACAATCTGGTTTCCAACGCGATAAAATTTTCAGCGGCAAATAGCCACGTCTTAACTAAACTTTGGGTTGAGAAATCCTCGTTAATGTTATCTGTAAAGGATGAGGGGCCAGGATTTTCTGACTACGATAAAAGGAATCTGTATCAAAAGTTTAAAAAACTCACCGCCAGACCGACTGGAGGAGAAAGCTCAAATGGGCTTGGCCTCGCAATTGTAAAGACATTAGTTGACCGACTAAACGGTCAAATTGAATTAATCAGCGAGGTAGGCACAGGGAGCGAATTTGTTGTGAAAATCCCGATTATTTAGTTCTTTGTTTAAACCTTTTTCATCAAGTGAATTCTAACCAAAAAAAATAAAAAAAAATGAAAAACATCTTCGTACTTGCGCTCGTCATCTTTTGTTATTCTGGTTTAATAGCTCAAGATCAAACACCGAAAACAGATGCCCGCCAAACAGCACAACGTGCTAGAATTCGTCAAGGGAAAAATTCGGGAGAAATTTCAAAAGAAGAACGTGTAAAACTCAAAGCGCAGCAACGTAGCATTAGAAGAACAGAACGCAGAGCCAAAGCTGATGGTTTTGTTACTTCCGATGAACAGTCTACGTTAGATCGCAAACAAAATCGAGCCAATAGAGGCATTCGAAGAGCCAAACACAACAAAAAGAAAGCAGAATAGCGCTAGGCGATTTTGGCCATTGCCCTTACGGGAAACGTACCAACACCTTTGAATTTAGGCGGTGCTGCGGTGAACATAAACCCATCGTCAGGAATTGCCCCTAAATTGCAGAGATGTTCTACAATCAGAATTTCGTTTGCCAAAAGAATGGTATGAGCGGGCCTGCTCTTGGTGCGAGTGTCATCGATGTTATGAGAATCGATTCCTACCAACACGACCTTTTCCGATTTCAAATACTCAGCGGCCTCTTTAGTGATAAACGGGTGATCGTTGTAATACTTTTCGGTGTTCCAATACTCATCCCATCCTGTATGAACAAGAACAGCCTTGTTGTATAGAACTTTATCTTTGAAATGATCGATAGTAACTGCAAGCGACTCTCGGAAATCCGCTCGAATAACAATGCCCTCTAAATCGACAAAACGTTCTAAACCAACTTCCGATAAATCCTTTCCGTTTTCATAACGATGGAAAGGGCAATCAATGTAGGTTCCGGTATTCGAAACCATTTCAATTTTTCCAATCTGAAACGAAGTGCCTTCTTCGTAATTCTTTTTCGAATCCTCACGACTTAAATAATCGCAAATAAATGGAGCTGGTAATCCTTTAAAAGTAACCAGCCCATTTTCAATGGTATGACTTAAATCAACTAATTTCATTTAAACTTTTGCCAGTGCATTATCTAAATCTGCGAGCAAGTCTTCGATATCCTCTACACCCACGCTCAAGCGGATCAGCGAATCACTTAATCCATTTTTTATTCTCTCTTCTTTTGGAATGCTGGCGTGTGTCATCGAAGCTGGATGGTTGATAAGCGATTCGACTCCACCAAGTGATTCTGCTAATGAAAACAATTCTACGCTCTCCATCAGTTTAATGGCGTTTTCGACAGTATCGTTCTTTAACGTAAACGAAATCATGCCACCAAAATCGCGCATTTGCCTTTTCGCAATGTCATGGTTTGGATGATCGCTAAAACCAGGCCAATAGACCTTACCAACTTTTGCATGATTTTTTAAAAACTCTGCCACTTTCGTTCCATTAAAACAATGGCGTTCCATTCTAAGATGTAACGTTTTAATTCCTCGCAACACTAAGAATGAATCTTGTGGGCCAGGCACGGCACCACACGAGTTTGCTATGAAAGCTAAGTCACTATAAAGTTTTTCGTCATTAACTATAAGTGCGCCCATTATTACGTCCGAATGACCTCCCAAGTATTTGGTAACAGAGTGCATGACAATGTCGGCTCCTAACGCAAGCGGATTTTGCAAATAGGGTGAAGCAAACGTGTTATCAACCGCTACCATGATGTTGTGCTTTTTAGCGACTTCGCAACAAGCAGCAATGTCAATAATTCGCATGAGTGGATTAGAAGGAGTTTCTAACCACATCAATTTTGTATTTGCGTTTAAATATTGATGAATATTTTTAGAATCTGTTAGATCAATAAAGTGAAACTTAATACCAAACTTTTCAAAAACTCTTTTAAACATTCGGTACGAACCACCATATAAATCGTTGCTGGTGATCACCTCATCACCTGGACTCAATAATTTGATAACCGCATCGGTTGCGCCCATTCCCGAAGAGAAACACAAACCGAATTTTCCATCTTCTAAAGCGGCAATACTTTTTTGAAGCGCATTACGGGTGGGATTGGCCCCACGGGCATACGCGTAACCCTTGTGCTTGCCTGGCGATTCCTGCACATAGGTGGAAGTCTGATAAATGGGAGTCATGATAGCTCCGGTAGTAGGATCTGGTTCAACGCCAGCATGAATAGCTTTGGTTCCGAATTTCATAATCTAAGTAGTAAGTAACAAGTAGTAAGTAACAAGACCAAAATGTAAAACAACAGAAGTTGTTCTTATGTCTTTCGTTTAGTCATTAATTTTAAATAGGTCTTTCTAAATCAAATTTTTCAAGGTAATCAGCCACGCGTCTTACAAAGCTGCCACCCAATGCTCCATCTACTACGCGATGATCATAAGAATGAGATAAAAACATTTTATGACGAATAGCAATCACATCTCCATATACCGTTTCCAGAACTGCTGGCTTTTTCTGTATGGCACCTATGGCGAGAATTGCCACCTGAGGTTGCATAATGATGGGTGTTCCCATCACATTACCGAAAGTGCCTACATTCGAAACGGTAAACGTACCTCCCGAAAGATCGTCTGGTTTAAGTTTGTTTTCGCGGGCACGTTTTGCCAAGTCATTCACCACTTTTGCCAGCCCTAATAGGTTATACTTGTCAGCATTTTTTATAACAGGCACAATTAAGTTACCTGAAGGAAGTGCCACTGCAATGCCAATATTAATATCCTTTTTCTTGATAATTTTATCTCCATCCACCTGGATGTTTATCATCGGGAAGTCTTTGATGGCCATCATTACTGCCTCCACGAAGATAGGAGTAAACGTAAGCGAATCGCCCTCTCGTTGTTCAAAGTGCTTCTTCGTTTTATTCCTCCAGAGAACGATATTGGTTACATCAGCTTCAACAAATGAGGTAACATGAGGCGATGTGCGTTTACTGTCTACCATCCGTTCGGCAATCATCTTGCGCATTCTATCCATTTGAATGATTTCGTCAGATGCAATTACCGATGCCGAAACTAATGGAGCTGCGGATTGGTTCACTGCCTTGTCAACAAGCACACCTGATTTTCTTAATTCAATATGGGCAAGCAGATCGGTTTTTGTAACGCGTCCGTCTAAGCCCGAACCGGTTACGGACTCTAATTCAGCAATCGAAATATTTTCTTCTTTGGCAATCATCTTAACCAAGGGAGAATAAAAACGTTTTGCCGATTTATAATCTACCGCGTCAACAACAGGTTGAACGAATTCCGCCTTAGATTCAGTAACGATAGTTGGTTTTGCTACTTCCGTGGGTTGACTAGCCACCGCTTTCGATGGCGTTTGTTGGGCTGCTTCTGACTCGATGATAGCGATGGGAGTTCCGACCTTTACCACATCTCCCTCCTTAAACAATATCTCTTGGAGCACTCCCGCATATAGCGAAGGAACTTCAGTATCCACTTTATCAGTGGCAACTTCTAAAATAGATTCTTCATGTTCAATCTTATCCCCTGGTTTTTTAAGCCATTTTAAGATCGTTGCTTCGATTATACTTTCGCCCATTTTGGGCATAACCATCTCTACTTTCGCCATGATTAAATTGATTCAATGGACAAAGTTAGTATTTTTAGTATGCCGCACTACTGGGACAATTCAAGTAAATTCGACTTCTTCATAAACCTCTTTTAAGGGCAATTTTATTTCAAGGGATGGGATGAAAAGCGAATCTTGTATTGACTTACATTCAGTCAGCTCCCAATGATTTTGTTGATTAACAGCAAAAACTTGAACGCGAAAAGAAGCTGAGTCAATCATCACATATTCCTTCAAGGTAGGGATGTCTCGATACAGCATAAATTTTCCGCCCATGTCATAATTTTTGGTGGAAGGCGAAAGTATTTCAATGATAACGGATGGCGAAATGAGCGTGTCCTCATCTTTTGCTGAATGATTTATGCTATTGCAAAAAATGGAAATATCCGGATAGGCGTACAACGTATTTTCTGGTATATAGACCCGCATGTTGCTGCCAAAAGGTCTGCAAGGCTTACCTTTTAAGCGGATACATAACTCACCGAATACATTAGAAAAAATAATGTTATGGTCTGTTCCCGCCCCCGCCATGGCAAATACCTCGCCTTGAAAATACTCGTGTTTTTCAAGCGATTTTTTTTCAAACTCAAGGTACTCTTCCTCAGTTAACAGTGGTTTATTGTAAACAGCAATTGGCTCGCGCACTTCCATAACTCGAAGGTACTAATTTTGGTCTTCTTTTATCTTCCAAAATCATCCTGCACGCGCACAATATCATTTTCGTCCGATGGATGATTGTCGTCTGTATGTTGCCAGATTTCGGCAATAATTCCCCAACCATCTAAACCAATTAGTCTATGACGCTGACCTTGCTTTAGTTTTACAATTGAACCCAACACTAATGATTGAACCGATCCCTCAACATCTGTTTCGCTCGTTACAATTCCGGCAGTTCCACCCGATAACTTCCAAAGCTCAGCTCTTCTGTGGTGATATTGCCATGACAAGCGCTTGTTCTTTTCCACAATCAAAATTTTCGGGCTTAGTTTATTCCCAAGCTTAATGTCCGACAACGTTAGCTCGGGAAAAAATAACTTGATAAACGCTTCCGTGTGATTTTCATTGATCACAAAGAAGCCGCCCCAAGGGCGCGTTTTATCAGAAGCAACTATACCTAGGTTAGCTTGGCCAAGTTGTGCTTCGATCGTCTTGAAAATTTCGTCTTTGTTGGATTGGGGTGGAAATTGAAAAGTCATGATTGTATTAGTTAGAAAATTACGAGTTGGGTAAATTAAGTCTGATCAAATTTAATACTGCTGCAGACGATAATTTGATGTTAATCATACGGTCTTTGCTAAGCTGCAATTTTTTTGTGACGGTGTGGTGCTTATCAGAATAGGCTATCCAGACCGTGCCAACGGGTTTATCGGGTGTTGCGCCTCCTGGCCCGGCAATGCCACTAGTGGCCACGCCAATGCTGGTATTAAATTTTGCCCGAACAAGGTTGGCCATTTCAATAATGGTGGGTTCGCTCACTGCTCCATTCTGTTCCAATATTTCGGGCTTAACACCCAATTGGCGCATTTTAATTTCATACCCATAAGGAATAATGCTTCCCAAGAAATAATCGGAGCTCCCGGGCACGCTGGTTATCAAATGTGATAAATATCCACCCGTGCAGCTTTCGGCAACAGCCAACGTCAGTCCTTTTTGTTTCAGCAGTTTACCGATAGAAATTTCTAACCCCTCCTCACCTAAACCATAAATATATTCACCTGCGATAGGCTTCAGTAACTCTACTTGGTGGTCAATCATTGACCGTAATTGGCCTTTGTCATCTCCAAAAGCAGTGAGCCTTAACTTTACTTCGCCTAAGCTGGGCAAATAGGCCAGTTTTATGCTCGGAGGTAAGGCCTTTTCCCAATTCGAAATTTTCTCTGCCAAAAATGATTCGCCTATTCCTACTGTCCGCACTAATTGATGAACAATTACGGGCATTTTGAACGTTTCTAACAACTTGGGGATTACCCGTTCGGTCATCATCTTTTTCATCTCGTGCGGTACCCCCGGCATCGACATAAATACCTTTCCTTTTTTCTCGAACCACATGCCGGGTGCTGTGCCGATGGGATTGGTAATCTTACTACACGCTGTTGGCAAGGCCGCCTGCCGCTTATTCATCTCAGTAAGTTCTCTTCCTCGGCTTACAAAAAACTCTGTCACCTCCGCCAATGCCTCTTCATTGATCTGCAGATCACAATTAAAATACTTGGCGAGCAACGGTTTCGTTAAATCATCGCTCGTAGGCCCTAGGCCGCCCGTAATTAAAATAATGTCTGCTCTGTTCTCCGCTTCCGCGAAAGCGGTAAGTATTTCGTCTTCTTGATCGCCCACGGTAGTTTTACGGATTACCTTTATCCCCACTTTATCTAACTCCACACTCATCCATTGCGAATTGGTATCCACAATCTGGCCGTATAAAATCTCATCCCCTATTGTGAGCAATTCTGCAAGAATAGTCTTCATGTTTGTCAATTAGGCTGCAAATCTACCCTGACTTACCAAACCCACCAAATAGAAGTTTTTGATAAGCCCGTCTTGTTTTGGAATGATTGTCAACTTACGTTACATTAATGCACTAAAGACCTCAGGGATGAACAACTTATCGGGTACCAATTGGCAAAAAAACATTTATGTGAACGGATTTTCGGGAGCAAAACCTCTCATAGAAGTAGATTTTGAGAAATTGGAGCAAACTGCAAAAACAGCCATGACCCCCGAAGCGTATGCTTACATTTCTGGTGGTGCTGGTACGGGGTCAACCATGCGAGCGAACCGAGGTGCTTTTGCAAAATATAAGATTGTACCCCGCATGTTGCGCGATGTAAGTGTTCGTGATATGAGCATAACACTCTTCGGGAAAAAACTTTCTTCGCCACTATTACTTTCGCCAGTAGGCGTGTTAGAAATGGTTCACGAGCAAGCCGACCTAGCGGTAGCCAAAGCCGCTGCGGAGTTGGGCATGCCCTACATTTATTCTAATCAAGCCTCAAAAAGCATGGAGGCGTGCGCACAGGCAAGCGGAGATAGCGCCCACTGGTTTCAGTTGTACTGGAGCAAGTCAAACGATTTAGTGGTCAGCTTTCTAGAACGGGCAGAGAAATGCGGGTGCAGCGCCATCGTAGTCACGCTCGACACCACCATGCTGGGTTGGCGCACACGCGATTTGGAAATCGGCTATCTTCCCTTTATGGAAGGCAAAGGCATTGCTCAATATACTTCTGATCCTGTATTTCAGCGCTTGCTCGATGAACCAGAAGTTACCGAACAAATAAATAGAAAAATCAATTGGCAATCGGTTAATGGATTAATCGCCATGGTAAACAATTATCCGGGCAATGGTTTCGTATCAAAATTAAAATCAGGCAGGCCGATTAAAGCGGTGCGTAAATTTGTGAGTATGTACTCCAATCCTGCCGTTACCTGGGAGGATTTAACGTTTCTGCGGCAGCACACAAAACTTCCCATTTTGCTAAAAGGAATTCTTCATGCCAATGATGCACAAAAAGCCATCGACTATGGGATGGACGGCATTATTGTTTCAAACCACGGGGGCAGACAAGTGGATGGTTCGATTGGAACATTAGAGGCGTTGCCTTCCATTGTGGAGCGCATAAACGCGCAGCTACCCGTGTTAATAGATAGCGGCCTTCGCAGTGGAGCAGATATTTTTAAAGCCTTGGCACTTGGAGCAAATGCGGTTTGCATTGGGCGGCCTTACGTATATGGATTGGCTGTTGCCGGATCGGCTGGGGTTTATCATGTGCTACGGAATCTATTAGCAGAATTTGAGCTAACGATGGGTTTAAGTGGATGCAAAAACATTTCTGAAATCAAGCGAGATATGGTGATACCAGAGGCATAAAAATTCATCGCCCTTTTCGTCATTCGGCTGACAATCCAAGTAAATGGCCCTCACTAAATTTCCTGCTGATCAAATTAACATGACAGAAATTTTTGATTTCGTAGGCGGTGGCGAAGGTCAATGGAAAGTAATATCGATAAATCCAGTCATCGGAGAATCGCTGGAGATCGTTCCCTTTCTAAACGTCAAACCAGGCACTCAAGAAAAATTAGCTGAAGGCAGTTGGAGTTTGAAAGGCTTTAGAAGTAACCTACGCTACGCGGAAAAAGCCGAAAAAGAGAAACTTCTTGCAATTCAGGCCAATTTGGGACGACCAGAGGCAACGTGTGCTGCGCTCATACCTATTTCAAAAAATGCAGAATGGTGGGCACTTGCCCAAGATGAGCGAAGAAAGATTTTTGAGGCCGATTCAAAACACACAGAAATAGGCTTAAAGTATTTGCCCCCGATCGCACGAAAGTTGTATCACTGTCGAGATTTTAATGAGCCTTTCGACTTTCTAACGTGGTTTGAATACGCGCCCGCTCATGCCGATTTTTTTGAGGAGTTGGTTGATCGATTAAGAAAAACTCGGGAATGGGGATTTGTTGAACGAGAGGTAGACATTCGCCTAAAAAAATAGTTGAGCCCACTTTTAAAGTCATAATTTCTTTACAATTTAGAAAGGGTTTAGTCGTTACCTTTGCAGTACTAAACTTCTAAAACTGATTTATGAAATTGAGAACGGTACTTCCCCTGCTTCTAGTTTTTGTTGTCACCGTTAGCGCATCTGCTCAATTTGATAAACTATTGGGCAAAGCAAAAAAAGCGCTTGACGGTGGAGGCAAACTTTCAAATGAAGAAATTGTTCAAGGTTTAAAGGAAGCCCTCACTCAAGGTATTTCTAAAGGCTCGGACGTTGTTTCTCAAGTTGATGGATATAACAAAAATCTAGAAATCAGAATTCCTTTTCCTGCCGATGCAAAACGTGTTGAGGATAAACTTAGGCAATTAGGAATGGGCAACGATGTAGATAAATTCATAACCACGCTAAACCGAGGCGCGGAAGATGCCGCCAAAGAAGCTAAACCTATTTTTATCAACGCTATCAAACAAATGTCGTTTGACGATGCACTTTCGATTTTGAAAGGCAACCCAGATGCCGCCACTCAATTTTTGAAAAGAACAACAAGTACCGATTTGAAAGCAAAGTTTAGTCCTGTCGTGCAAAAATCGCTCGACAAAGTGGAAGCCACAAAATATTATGGCGGTCTTGTAGGTACTTACAATAAGATTCCGTTCGTAGACAAAGCCAATCCTGACTTAAATGCGTACGCCACTGACAAAGCAATTGAAGGCTTGTTTACAATGATTGCCAAAGAAGAGAAGAATATCCGAGACAATCCGGGCGCAAGAGCGACAGATATTTTAAAGAAGGTGTTTGGACAGAAATGATTACTGCCTGTAGATTACCCTTCCACTTAATTTTCCGGTAGCTTTGCCACTTGTAAAAACTTCTTTGCCATTTACCCAAACGTGGGCAATGCCTGTTGAAATCTGTTGTGCATTTGAGATAGTCGCCTGGTCTTTTACAACTGCAGGGTCAAACAAAACCAGGTCGGCATAGTAGCCCACTTTTATTCTTCCCCTTTTTGGAATACCTATTTGGTCGGCTCCCAAGGCCGTCATTTTGTAGATTGCATCTTCTAAACTAAGTGTTTTCTCTTCCCGAACATAGTGGCCAAGCACTCGGGTAAATGCACCATATCCTCTTGGATGGCGGCCACTACTTGACCCATCGGAGCAAATATTTGTATAAGGCCACTGCATCAACTTCTTTACATCTTGCTCGGCCATGCTTGTGGCTACGATACTTCCGCTGCATTCACCCCCTTTTGCTTCGCATTCGTTCAGCCGTTTAATAAGTTCGATGAGCATTTTCTCAGGCGTTTTCTTTTCCAGATTTGCCACTTCCGCTAAGTTCTTGCCTCCATATTCAGGATTTGGCGAGTAACTACTAAAAATAATTCCCTCGGGGGTTGTCACTTCCCTTAAGATATAAGCTGCTTCTTTTTCATCGTTAAAATTTCGATTTGGAAACAACACGCGAATGGTAGACGACCAGTAGGTATAAGGATATAAATCGGCAGTAATATTGATCCCTTCTTTCCGTGCCGCGTCCAGTATTTGTAATGCACTGTCGGTCTTTCCCCAAAGGCCTCGCATGGCTAGTTTAAAATGACTTATTTGAACGGGCACTTTCGTTTCACGGCCGAGCGTGATAATCTCATTAAGTGCATCCCAGAAATAACGATCTTCACTTCTCAAGTGACTGATGTAACGCCCCTTATATTGCGTAAGCACCTTTGTAAGCTGCATTACTTCATCTTTAGTTGAATAAATGCCAGGGTCATATTCCAACCCAGTGGATAAACCTAATGCCCCTGCCTTCATATCTTCATTTAATAGGATAACCATACTGTCGATCTCTTTTTGCGTTGCTTTGCGTTTGTAATCCTCGCCCATTACTTGGTAACGGATTGAATTATGTCCGCTATAAGAAGCAATGTTCACAGCAACAGCACTGTCTTTAAAGGATTCAAAGAACTTTTTCAGTGGAATAGCTGAGCCGCCATCCTGTCCCACTACAATGGTTGTTATTCCCTGGCTTACCGCAGCGAGGGCTGAGGGCGATTTTTTTATAGCTCGATCATGATGACTGTGCGTATCGATAAATCCGGGTGACAGAACAAGACCTTTTGCATCCAACTCTTCCAATCCTTTCAAAGAGCCGGAGGCGGCAATGACGGCAATCGTATCGGCCTGTATGGCAATGTCGTACTCGGTGTTTGACTCGATCCCATCACTAATCACGCTGGCGTTGCGAATTACGAACTCATATTTCACTTGCCCACACGAAGTGATAATAAGGAAGGGGATTATCGGTATAAGAATATTTTTCATAAAATTTTAGCTGTACAAGTTATAAAAACATTACCAACATTCGCTCTATTTTAAAAACATCATTACCTTACTATTTCAAAATCTGAACTTATGAATTTAGTTGGCGATGCTACAGAAAAAAATACCTATGAGGCGATTGTTATTGGCTCAGGAATTAGCGGAGGTTGGGCGGCAAAGGAGTTTTGTGATAACGGGCTAAAAACGTTGCTCTTGGAAAGGGGCAAAGCCGTGACGCATCTAAAAGACTATCCCACCGCCACCAAAAACTCGTGGGACTTTGAGCATCGCGGGTTGTTAAGCGAAGAAATAAAAAATAAAAACCCAATAGCTGATAAATGCTATGCTTTTGGCGAAGCTACACAACACTTTTTTGTGAAAGACAATGAGCATCCTTATATACAAGAAAAACCGTTCGATTGGATCCGCGGTTATCAAGAGGGAGGCAAATCACTTTTGTGGGCCCGACAGACTCAACGCTGGAGCAACTATGAGTTTGAAGCACCTGCGCGCGATGGCTTCGCGGTGGACTGGCCAGTCCGCTATCCAGACCTAGCTCCTTGGTATTCGCATGTCGAAAAGTTTGCTGGCATAAGTGGCAATAGGGACGGAATTGACAACCTACCTGATAGTGAAGTTTTGCCGGCTTGGGAGTTAAATTGTTTAGAAAAACATATCCAACATCGAATTAAAGAGGAATATAAAGATCGTCAAGTAATTATTGGTCGCTGCGCTCATCTCACCCAACCCAATGAAATTCATTTAAAGCAAGGTCGGGGGCAATGCCAGGCGCGTTCCTTATGCGAACGCGGTTGTCCGTTTGGCGGTTATTTTAGCTCCAACTCTTCTACGCTCCCTTGGGCTAAGAAAACGGGTAACCTTACGTTGCGGCCACAATCGGTAGTGCATTCAATCATCTATGACGAGAAAAAAGGAAAAGCAACTGGCGTTCGGGTGATTGACACCGAGAGCAAAGAGATGGTTGAGTTCTACGCCAAGGTAATCTTTGTAAATGCCGCTTGTTTGAACACAAACCTTCTGTTGCTAAACTCTACTTCAAATAGGTTTCCACAAGGGTTTGGCAACGAGAATGGCTTGTTAGGAACACATATTGCGTTTCATAACTACCTTGGAAACATTTATGCTGACTACGATGGTTTTGAAGACCAATATTATACTGGTAGAAGACCGACATCTGCATTCATGCCGTCCTTTAGAAACGTGTATAAACAGCAGACTGATTTCTTGCGTGGATATATGGTAGCCTTTAGCGCTTACCGGGATGGTTGGGGTCGCAGTTCTGAAAATTTTGGAGCACCACTAAAAAATGAATTGACCCAACCCGGACAATGGCACGTTGCTGTTCAGATGCAAGGCGAAACAATCCCCAAAAAGGCAAACCATGTGCGCTTAAGCAAAACTGAAAAAGATGCGTGGGGAATCCCTCAATTGATCACTTCGGTAGATTATGATGATAATGATCAAAAACTAATGAATGATTTTTTAATACAAGGTTCGGAAATGCTTGAAAAGGCAGGATTAAAAAATATTCGAACAGTTAACACCAAACAGGCGCCCGGTTTAGACATCCATGAAATGGGCGGAGTGCGAATGGGTAGCGATCCGAAAACTTCATTGTTAAATAGGTGGAATCAATTTCATAGCTGCAAAAATGTGTTTGTTACCGATGGTGCTTGCATGACTTCAGTTGGCAATCAAAATCCTTCACTTACTTTCATGGCGCTAACAGCCAGGGCAGCAAACTATGCAATTGATGAAATGAAAAAAGGCAATCTTTGAAAAAAGCCTATTCACTTAAAAACCTTACCTATGAAGTTAACTTCTTTTAATTGATACTTTTGCCACAAAAATTAACTTCAATTTCCTATTAAAATTTTTAATGATGAAATCCCTTTTTTTCGTTGTCCTTTGCTCTTTGATATCGTTTGCGTGCTTAAGCCAAAAAGTAACAGATGAAGAACGTGTAATGGGTTTGTCGGCCAAGAAATGGGTCTGGATGATCAAAAAAAATTATGATTCTCTGGAATCTCTTTTGCACGACAGGGTTACCTACATTCACTCAAACGGTTGGAGTCAAAATAAAAAGGAATTTATTGAGGACCTCAAATCAGGGAAATTAGTAATGAAATCGGCCGAAATTTCTACTCAAAATGCACAAATATTCTCCCAGACAGCCATCGTCAACGGAATGATAAAAATTTCTGGCGAGGTAAACGGCACACCCTTTTCAACCGAACTAATTTTTAACGAAGGCTATATTAAAGAAAAAGGTAAGTGGTTATTGGTGTCTAGGTTGGCGACCAAGATTAATAAATAAAGGTTACTTCCTTCACGTCAAAAACCTGTTCTTCGTCTGTTTTAATTTTTAGTCTGCCTCTGGCGTCTACACCCGTAATAGTTCCCTCAAATTGCCTTGACGCTGCTTGATACTGATGCGCCTCGTTTATTCTGTAAAGTCGGCTCAAGTAATCAGTTTGAATAGCTTCAAATTCTCCTCTCTTAAGCTGTAGATACCTCGCCTCCAAATGCTCGAGCAACCGATGTAAAATGGCTGAAAGCAAATAATCCCTTTTTGAAATCAATGCGAGAGAAGTTGCACTTGGAGATTCAAACTGTCGTTGATTAACATTTAATCCAATTCCAATCACACTTTGCTGAAGTTGCTCACCGCTCAGGGTATTCTCGATCAATATGCCGCACACTTTCTTGTCTTGAATCAAAATATCGTTTGGCCACTTGATTTTTACTTTTTCGGTTAGTAGCTCTCTTATGAAATCAGCAATCGCCAATGAGATACACTGATTTAAGATAAACTGGTTGCTTATTTCCAAGAAGGTAGGTTTCAAAATAAGCGAAAAAGTAAAATTCTGACTGGGTTCGGCTTGCCACCTATTTCCGCGCTGACCTTTCCCTGCCTGCTGATGGTCGGTAATAACCAACGTACCCTCCGATAGTGGCGTTTTGTTGCATAAGTCGGTCGCCAACGTATTGGTGGAGTGACATACTGGCACATAAACAAGGTTTCTACCCATAAACAGGGTATTGGCAGGGATTTTATACAATGTATTTTTAGTTAGCTTTGCTCTTTCATTCTCAAAACAACGAAATTAGTTAATGGCGAAAAAGAAGAAAGGTGCAGACTCTGAAAAACTTTGCAAAGCAGTGGTAAAGGGAATGCAAGAAAAGAAGGCCACGGACATTGTAGTGATGGATCTAAGGCAAATTAAGAACGCAATAGCCGATTTCTTCGTGATTTGTTCTGGTAACTCCGACAAGCAATTAGATGCCATTTCTGACTCAATTGACGATGCGGTTTCCAAATCGATAAAAGAAAACCCTTGGCATACGGAAGGGAAAAACAATAAAGAGTGGATGCTTCTCGACTATATTACAGTGGTGGCGCATGTTTTCAAAAAAGATAAGCGAGAATTCTATGCGCTGGAGAAACTTTGGGGAGATGCTGAAATCACCGAGATAGAAGATTAAAGGAACTTAAACACAGTTAGTACGTTATTGAATTGAAATTTTAACACATGGACAAAGAAAGAAAAGAAAATAAGATACCTAATCTGAAAGCACCTAAAGGCAATTTTCAAGTATGGATTATTCTAGCCTTGGTAGGTGTAATTTTGCTTGTTACTCAGTTTTTAGGATCCAGCGAGTTGACCGAAATTCAGTCTAGTCGGTTCGAATCGATGCTTCAAAATCACGACTTAAAAAAGGTTGTAGTGGTAACGAATTTAAAGCAGGTAGAACTTACGCTCCGCTCAGAGGCACTACAAAACTCTAGTTATAAAAACGAGCTTGAAAAAAACAAAGGTGTGCTTAGTTTAAATGCGAATGGGCCGCATTTTAAGATGCGCTTTGGCTCTCAAGATAAGTTTGAAGAGAACTTTAAAGATATAAACGACCGTCTGCCTAAAGATCAACGCATTGATTTACAATTTGAAGAACGTCCTGACGTATCTGGCCAATTGTTTTACTGGGGTATCACTTTCTTGTTAATTTTTGGCTTCTGGATGCTGATGCGCAGAATGACTGGCTCTGCTGGCCCGGGTGGGCAGATTTTCAATATCGGAAAATCAAAAGCAGCGTTGTTTGATGCTGAAAATAAAGTAAAAATCACTTTTCAAGATGTGGCAGGTTTAGACGAAGCGAAAGAAGAGGTAAAAGAAATTGTCGACTTCTTAAAAACACCAGCGAAGTTCACTAAACTGGGCGGAAAAATCCCGAAAGGAGCTTTGTTGGTTGGCCCTCCGGGCACTGGCAAAACGTTGTTGGCCAAGGCTGTGGCGGGCGAAGCGGGTGTTCCCTTTTTCTCTTTATCAGGTTCTGATTTTGTGGAAATGTTTGTAGGGGTTGGTGCTGCTCGCGTGCGCGACCTTTTCAAGCAAGCAAAAGAAAAAGCTCCGTGTATTGTCTTTATTGATGAGATTGACGCCATTGGCCGCTCCCGCGGACGGGGTCAAATGCCTGGTTCAAATGACGAAAGAGAAAACACCCTCAACTCCCTTTTGGTTGAAATGGATGGCTTTGCTACCGATAGTGGAGTAATTATTTTGGCTGCAACTAACCGCCCCGATGTGCTAGACTCAGCCTTAATGCGTCCAGGTCGCTTCGATAGACAAATAAGCATTGACAAACCAGATATTGCTGGGCGCGAACATATTTTCAAGGTTCATTTAAAGCCGGTTAAAATTTCTAAGGATGTTGACACTAAAAAACTAGCAGCTCAAACACCTGGCTTTGCTGGGGCAGAGATTGCCAACGTGTGTAACGAAGCTGCGTTGATAGCCGCTCGTAAAGACAAGAAAGAAGTTGACATGCTTGATTTTCAAGATGCGATTGATCGTGTTATCGGGGGGCTAGAAAAGAAAACAAAAATTATTTCTCCTGAAGAAAAGAAAATTGTTGCCTATCATGAGGCCGGTCATGCTGTAGCTGGTTGGTTCTTAGAGCATGCTGATCCATTGGTGAAAGTGAGTATTGTTCCGCGCGGCATTGCTGCGTTGGGCTACGCACAGTATTTACCAAAAGAACAATTCTTGTATCAAACAGAGCAATTGATGGACGAAATGTGCATGACTTTTGGTGGAAGAGCTGCCGAAGAAATTGTCTTCAATAAAATTTCTACTGGTGCCCTAAGCGATCTTGAACGGATTACAAAAATGGCTTACAGTATGGTAACCGTTTATGGCATGAATAAAGAGATTGGAAATATGTCTTTCTACGATAGCAAGCAGAATGATTATGCGTTCAATAAGCCCTACTCTGAAGCTACGTCCGAAAGAATTGATAAAGAGGTAAAGAAAATAATTGACCAAGCGTATGACCGCACTAAAAGCCTGCTCGAGAAACACCGCGAGCATTTAGAACTGATCGCAAAGGAGCTGTTAGAAAAAGAAATCCTTTTCCAGTCTGATCTAGAAAGGCTAATTGGTAAAAGACCATTCGCAGCCGAAACAACGTATCAAAAATATACCAACGGCCAAGTTGACTCTACCAACGTGGAAAAAGAAACGGAGGCTGCTACCGTGCCAGAACCTAAACCGACCGAAGAATCTGTGAAATGACCATCTGTTTTGCAAGTTTAATGATAACCTCATGGGTTTAACCTACGCTGACATAGAGTTGATTAACGCGGATGATTTGGCGTTGGCAAGAAAATCAATCATCGGACAAGAAGAGGTAAAACGATTACGTTCGAATATGCTTGTAGACAGCGGTGCTCTGAACTTGTGTATCAACGAGAGCATTCAGGCGCAATTGCAGTTGCCCTTTTTAGAGAAGCGTGTGGCCGAATTAGCCAACGGCAGTAGAGAAGAATATGATTTAGTGGGGCCAGTAGTCGTAAAATTCAAAAACCGACAAACGGTTTGTAACGCACTTGTCTTACAAGGAGATAATGAACCTCTATTTGGGGCCATTCCAATGGAAGACATGGACGTACTGCTTCATCCATCAAGGCAAGAATTAATTGTCAATCCCGATCATCCTTATCTAGCCCAAATGAAGTTGAAATAAATTTCAAAATTTGCCCTGCAGAACAATCTCTTTTTTACTTGCAGTGCTGCAAATAAAAAAAGTGAAAAAAGAATGAATCAATCAATAAGTCTTCCTTTCGGCAAAAAAATCTATTTCGCGTCCGATTTTCATTTAGGTGTGCCCGATGCAGAAAGTAGTTTGAAAAGAGAAAAATTGATCATCAGCTGGCTAGATTCAATTAAGCGCAATGCTCACGCGATCTACTTGTTAGGTGACATTTTTGACTTTTGGTTTGAGTACAAACAGGCCATTCCAAAAGGTTTTATACGCTTCCAAGGAAAGTTGGCAGAATTAACCGACAGTGGAATACCCATCATTTTCTTTACTGGAAACCATGACATGTGGATGTTCGATTACTTCACAAATGAATTAAACATTCCCGTGTATCGCGAACCCATTGAATTTGAAATTAACAATGTTAAATTTTTGGTCGGTCATGGAGATGGCCTTGGCCCTGGCGACAATTTGTATAAAATTCAAAAAAAGTTCTTTGACAGCAAGGTGTGTCAATGGTTGTTTGCGCGGCTGCATCCAAATTTTGGCATTGGCATTGCTAACTACTGGAGCAGGCAAAGCCGGATTAGCAACACGAAAAATGGAGAAAAATTCACGAACGATGAAAATGAGTTTCTTTTAACCTATTGTAAAGAGCAAGAAAAAATGAAGCATCGCGATTATTATATATTCGGGCATCGTCACTTACCGCTAGATCTAAAAGTATCCGACAGCAGTCGCTATATCAACATAGGTGAATGGGTTAATTTTACTACTTACGCTGAGTTTGATGGGCAAGCAGTTAAATTGAAAACATTTTCAAATAACAAATGAAAACGTTAATTTCATGCATCCTTCTTCTGTTCGCTTACCTGAATTTATTCGGTCAGTTAGGCAAAAAATTAAATGAATTCACCGAAAAAAATATTTCCAACGTTGCCATTGATAGGCTTGGGGATTTTTATCTTCAATTTAAAAATCAGTCAATCAAAAAATACGACACGGGCGGCAACTATTTGTACGCCTTCAAACCAGCGAGCGATTCCATCACTTCACTTCACCCTTGGAATCCACTAAACGTTTTTGTTTATGAAAGAAATAACCAAACGATTTTGTTTTTAGATAGAGTGCTTCAGCCTCTCAATAAATTTTCTATTAATTCTTCGCTGGCCATTGAGCCTTGGTTGGCTTGTGCTGGCAACAACAACAGCAACTATTGGCTCTACGATAAAGCTGATCATTCGCTAAAAAAAATTAATATCATAAATGAGACAATAAGTTTAGAAATTGATTTCAAGAAGTTGTACGGGCAGCAAACACCTAATTTGGTGTATGTGCGTGAATATCAAAACTTACTTTTCTTATTAGATCAAAAAGAAGGAATAAAAATTATAAGCATTACAGGGAAATTGATTGAATCATTTCCATCGGTTCGGATTAAAAACTTCGGTTTTATGGGTGAAGAACTTTACTACCTGGAAGAAAATAAGCTTAAATTCTACAACCTCTACACCAAACAGCAGCACAACATTGAAATTGGGAACGAAATTGCATTCGCGTTGGCAACAGACGAAAAAGTAATCTTAGTCAGTCATGCTGGAAAGGTTTCGATTTGGGAATTTAAGCCGTGATTTTTTTAACAAAAGAAGAGCATTTTCTTCAACAAAAACCTATTCTTCTATTCACAACTCAATACACATTTTTTGCTTCTCTAAAAATCTTAATGCTTCTAAGCCTTCTTCCCGACTGATACCAGTCTGTTTCATTCCACCAAATGGGGTGCGCAAGCACAGTAGAGCCAACTTGCAAAATCACCTTCGTTACACCTCCACTTCACCAGCCCTCACTTGCCTCCGATTAGCTAAATCTACAATTATAATTACAATTATTTAACCAAATAAGTAACATTGGTAAATGTACCTTTTACGCTTAGGCGCAAATCATTTGCGTTTTGCAATTTAAGATCAAATTCACCTGATATTGTCTTTGAATTAGTGTCGTTTGCTGTGATTTTTATTTTGCTGTCATAATCTGGGCCATCATAAAGAGACGAAAAGTAAGAATCACTTCCTATGACATATGTTGCAGCAGCAGCATCGCAAAGTGAAGCTCCAGATGATGTTGATTTTTGGCAGGTAGCTTTATCAAGACCAGTTGACGTAAAAATTTCGTAATAGCTTTTTACTAAAAGTCCATTAGTTGGCGGGGATTGATATGCCCAATTTGAGATTGTAAGGATCAGGCTATTTGTGCCTGACAACGCACTCACATTTAGGGTTCGTCCTTTATCGCCAGTCGTTTCAATCAAAAGTAAGGCAGAAGAAATACTTATCGATTTACCAACCCCATCAACCGAAAGAGTAATTGCAGAGGCAGGGGCAGTGGAGTCTGCATTTTTGGACCCACACTGGTTAAAAAGAAGAACCACGATCAATAAAAGTAGTTGCGAGATTGATTTCATTTGATTGTTAATTGGTTTAAAAGGGATGGGCTATCATTGTGCAGGTTGTGCTTTGCTAGTAGCTAATTTGTCGAAAATAAAAAAATAATCACACGTTCAAATGTGATATTTAAAACTAGAGTATTTCTCTTAATTTTTTGATTTTTGGTAAAAAATTATTGAAGAAAAAACTTACTATTGTCACTTCATAACCTTATACACACATTCTTAGCTTCTGTAAAAAATCTTAGTGCTTCCAAACCCCCTTCTCGACCGACACCACTTTGTTTCATTCCACCAAATGGGGTGCGCAAGTCGCGATAGAGCCAACAGTTTACCCAAACAATTCCACTCTTGAGTTGATGCGAGATGTTGTGAGCACGCTTTAAATTTTCCGTCCAAACAGTGGCTGACAAACCATAGGCTGTCGCGTTTGCTAGTTCGAGTGCTTCTTGCTCGGTATCAAAAGGCATGATGGTAACGACTGGCCCAAAAATTTCCTCTTGATTGGTTCTGCAGTTTTGATCGAGTCCAACTATAACTGTTGGTTCGACAAAATAGCCTTCGCTACACCTGCCCTCCACTACCACTCGTTTCCCACCAGTTAAAACTGTTCCGCCTTCTAACTTTGCTAATTCAATATACGATAACACTTTGTTCATATGCGCCTCGGATACGAGCGCTCCTAGGTCAGTATCCGCTTGAAGCGGATCGTTTATTCTCAACCGCTTTGTTTTTGCAACAAACGCTTCCACGAACGTGTTATAAAAATTCCGCTCCACCAAAATGCGAGAGCCACATAAACAGATTTCACCTTGATTAGAAAAAGAAGATTTAATTGATGTGTTGATGGCCTGCTCTACATCACAATCAGCAAAAATGATGTTCGCGTTTTTACCTCCTAATTCCAGCGAAAGCTTTTTAAACATAGGGGCTGCTGTAGCCGCTATTTTCCGACCCGTGGCTGTTCCGCCCGTAAAGGAAATTGCTGTGATCTCTGTATGCTCATTTATGGCTTGTCCCACTTTATCTCCCAAACCGTGCACAACATTTAACACGCCAGCAGGTAAGCCTGCTTCCATGCACAATTCAGAAAACAAAAAAGCGGTCATGGGTGTAAGCTCAGAAGGTTTGGCAACCACGGTATTGCCTGAAGCCAATGCTGGCGCTATTTTCCACGTGAATAAGTACAAAGGCAAATTCCAGGGTGAGATACAACCGACCACACCAAGGGGGCTTCTTATTGTATAGTTAACCGCCTCATTATCGCTCAGGTGTGCTTCTGATGAAAAATGTAAAATGGCAGTGGCAAAGAAGCGAATGTTGGCAGAAGCTCGAGGTATGTCAAGTTCCGTTGCCAACTTCAGTGGTTTGCCGTTATCGATGCTCTCGGCAAGTGCGAGCTTTTCAAGATCGCGGTCGATTAGATCAGCAATCTTCAACAATATGTCAGATCGCTTTTTTACTGGCATGGCCGACCACTCGGGGAAAGCAAGCCTGGCGGCATGTGCGGCTTGGTTAACATCTTTTCGATCAGAGTCGGGCAGTTGGCAATACACTTTTCCCTCCGCGGGGTTTATATCATCTAAGTAATTTCTAGAATTAGGCTCCGTCAGGTGACCGTGTATGTAATTGAGTATTTTTTGCATATCAGAAATTTACAAACTCCCTGTCCTTCCTCCGTCCACAAGCAAATTAATACCATTGATATAAGCTGCTGCAGGCGTTGCTAAAAAAGCCACTGCTGCCGCCACCTCGCTTGCATCCGCCATGCGACCTGCGGGTATCTCGTCTATCATTTCTTTCCTAATAACTTCTTCCGGCTTACCGGTTTTCTGCGCACGACTTTTTATGACAAATTCAATTCGACCAGTCAACGTGCTTCCAGGCAATACGTTGTTCACTGTTATCCCGTAAGGTGCCAATTCATTTGAAAGGGTTTTAGCCCAATTAGCAACTGCGCCTCGGATGGTATTGGAAACGCCTAATCCAGCAATCGGTATTTTTACAGAAGTTGAGATGATGTTGATAATTCTTCCATAACCTACTTGTTTCATGCCTGGCACTAATGCCTGAGTTAGTATATGATTACACAAAAGATGATTTGAGAAAGCAGACACAAATTCTGCCGTGTTTGCATCAATCGCAAGACCAGCAGGAGGCCCTCCCGTATTGTTTATGAGAATATGCGACACATTTGATTTTGCATACTCCTGAATAATTTCTTCGACTTGTTTAACATCACTAAAATCGGCAAGTAAGTAATCATGCTTTTGATTAGCTTTTGTTGGCAATTCAGTAAGCACTTGCTTCAATGTTGTCTCATTTCGTGCAACAAGCGTTATGCTGGCGCCCAAAAGTGCTAATTCTATGGCAGAAGCTTTGCCTATACCTTGCGTGCTACCACACACCACAGCTCGTTTACCTGATAAATCTAAGTCCATTAAATAATCAATTTGTTGTTAAATTAGCACATTCTTTTCCCGAATGTATAACTCACCAAAAATATATGGCAATTCGAAGACCTTTTAACTTGAAGAAATGGATTACCGACAATCGTGATTTACTAAAACCACCTGTGGGTAACAAAAATTTGTATGCCGATGCGGGCGATTACATCGTGATGATTGTGGGTGGCCCCAATGCACGAAAAGACTATCACTTCAACGTAACCGAAGAATTGTATTACCAACTGGAAGGCGATATTTTGGTAAAGATTCAGGAGGACGGAAAGGCAGTAGATGTGCCTATTAAAGAGGGCGAGATGTTTCTCCTTCCAGGATCGATTCCACACTCTCCGATCCGCCCGGCTGGAAGCGTTGGTTTAGTAATTGAATGCAAACGTCATGAGTCTGAAAATGATGGACTCATGTGGTTTTGCGAAAACTGTAATCATAAACTGCACGAAGCCTATTTCCATCTCACCAACATAGAGAAAGATTTTATTCCACGCTTTCGCGAATACTATGGAAGTTTGGAGATGAGAACGTGTAAAAACTGTGGAACTGTAATGGAGACTGATGCCAGGTTCGTATGATCAAATTCAAAAACTCCCTCACATTCGCGAAATCCCTCGATAAAAACGATCCGCTTAAAACATTTCGCTCACAATTTTATTTACCAAAAGTAAACGGTAAAACCGCAATTTACTTGACAGGAAACTCTCTTGGCCTGCAGCCAAAGCTAGCGGCAAAATATGTGGAAGAAGAACTCCAGGCGTGGGCCGATCTAGGCGTTGAAGGACATTTCCATGCGAAACGGCCCTGGCTGGATTATCACACATTCAGCAAGAAGACACTTGCGAAAATTGTTGGGGCAAAGCCGATGGAGGTAGTAGCGATGAACCAACTCACTGTGAATCTTCATTTAATGTTGACCACGTTTTATCGGCCAACAGCAACGCGTTTTAAAATCATAACGGAAGCAGGTGCTTTTTCTTCCGATCAATATGCTTTCGAGTCGCAAGTAAAATTGCACGGAATCAAACCTGAAAAAGCAATCGTTGAAATAAAAGCACGAGCAGGAGAATTTACTTTACGCACAGAAGATATTGTAAACGAAATAAAAACACATGGCGACCAAATTGCGCTGGTAGTTTTTGGTGGGGTTCAATATTATTCTGGGCAATTTTTCGATTTAAAAAGAATCACAGAAGCAGGTCACTCGGTGGGAGCTTATGTCGGTTTCGACCTAGCGCACGCCATTGGCAATGTGCCGCTACAACTTAATAAACATCAGGTAGACTTTGCCGTTTGGTGTGGTTATAAATATTTGAACTCGGGCCCAGGCAGCATTGCGGGCGCATTCATCCACGAGAAACACGCCACTAATTTTGAGCTGCCGCGATTAGCAGGCTGGTGGGGGCATAACGCTAAAGAGCGCTTCCAAATGAAAAAAGGGTTTAAACCGATGGCCGGTGCCGATGGTTGGCAACTATCCAACTTCCCCGTGTTGTCTGGTGCTTCGCAGTTAGCTTCGCTGCAACTTTTTCAAAATGCTGGCATGAAGGCACTGCGCCAAAAAAGTGAGCTGCTAACAGAATACTTATTGTTCTTACTGAACGAGAACTTAGAAGATCACTTCACTATCATCACCCCAAAAAATGTTGCCGAGCGAGGGTGCCAACTTTCTATCATGATGAAAAAGAATGGAAGAAAAGTTTTTGATTTATTGGTTAAAAGTGGAGTGATAGCCGATTGGAGAGAGCCCGATGTAATTCGCGTTGCGCCAGTGCCACTTTACAATACGTTTGAAGATGTGTTTCGATTTGCCGAGATTTTTAGCAGGGCGTTAAAGGCGTCAGACCGCTTGAAGCGGTCTGACGCCTAAATTTAAGCAACTTGGTTATGAGATTTTATCCAGATAACTTTTACCATATCTATAATCGAGGAATAAACCAACAGCAGATATTCTTCCAACAACGGAATTATGAGTTTTTCGTCAGCAAGATTGTGTCTGAAATAAAGCCTACTTGTGAAATCATCGCGTATTGCCTCATGCCAAACCATTTTCATCTACTTATTTATGTGAACGCAAAAAGTATAGGACTAAATGAAATTCAAAATCAGCAAGTTCTTACTCGAAAGTTAGGAACGCTACAAAGTTCATACACACAAGCCATCAATAAACAAGAAAATAGAACTGGCTCGCTTTTTCAACAAAAATGCAAGGCAAAAATTATTGAAAATTCGATTAATACGTGCTTTCACTACATACATCAAAATCCATTAAAGGCTAAACTTGTAACTAAATTAGAAGAGTGGGAATATTCCTCGTTTAAAAACTACTTTAACAACAACGATAGGATTTGTAGTCTTTCTTTGGCAAGAGAACTTATTGGATTGGAAAATAATCCCCATCAGTTCTATAAAGAATCCAATTCATTGATTGAGGACGTTTACTTACAAAAAATAATTTAAAGGGAGTTAAGGCAAGGCGTCTGACCGCTTGAAGCGGTCAGACGCCTAATTTAAGCAACTTGGTTATGAGGTTTTATCCAGATAACTTTTACCATATCTATGATCGAGACAGAGAACGTTGATTTAGAAAAAAATAATTTAAAGGAATAGAGGCGTCAGACCGCTCGAAGCGGTCTGACGCCTCTAAAGTAAAAACGATGCAAAAAAAATCCATATCCATCATAGGCGCAGGCCTTGTAGGCTCTCTGCTTTCCATCTACCTAAAAAAAAGAGGTTACCAAGTATCTGTTTTTGAACGAAGACCGGATATGCGCGAAAAGGGCTATGTAGGTGGTCGCTCCATTAACTTAGCGTTGAGCAATAGAGGCATACGCGCACTTAATGAAGTAGGTTTGGCAGAAGAACTTAAAAAGGTGGCCATACCCATGCATGGGCGAACTATGCACAGCCGCGAGGGGAAACTTACTTATCAACCCTACGGGGTCAATGGGCAATTTATCAACTCCATATCAAGAAGTGATTTGAATATTGTTTTGATGAACGAAGCCGAACGATTGGGGGTAGAATTTTTCTTTGAACATCGCTGCTTATCTGTCGATTTCGTAAATACAGAATTGACCTTCCAACGATCTACTAAAAACAGTCAGACAAGCAATAACCAACTTGAAATCATACATCTGAAATCTGAAATTGTTATTGGGAGCGATGGTGCTTTCTCCGCCATTCGACAGGCCATGCAAGTTTCGGATCGGTTCGATTATTCGCAAGAATACATAAAGCATGGTTACAAGGAGTTGCACATTCCAGCTTCGGATACGGGCGAATTTAAACTCGACAAAAACTCGCTGCATATTTGGCCACGTGAAAGTTTTATGATGATCGCTTTGCCCAATCCTGATGGCAGCTTCACATGTACCTTATTTTTTCCTTTCGAAGGTGAGTTGTCTTTCGCCTCACTTGACACGCAGACAAAAGTCAAAACGTTTTTTGAGGAGACGTTCCCGGACGTAACAGCGCTAATGCCGGAGTATTTGATTGACTTCTACAAAAACCCTGCTGCGTCACTTGTTACTACGAAATGTTTTCCATGGGTAAAAAATAATACCTTAGTAATGGGCGATGCGGCACATGCCATTGTTCCATTTTATGGTCAAGGTATGAATGCGGGTTTTGAAGATGGCAGAATACTGAACGAACTGCTCGATCAATATCAGGATGATTGGACAAAAGTTTTAACCGCCTTTCAAAATACGCGCAAACCCGATGCGGATGCCATCGCACAACTGGCATTGGATAATTTTATTGAGATGCGGGATTTAGTAGCTGATGAAAAGTTCCTTCTGCGAAAGAAAATAGAGGCCAAAATACATTCCTTATTCCCAGACAAGTGGATACCGCTTTACACCATGGTAACTTTTCAGGATGATATGCGGTATTCAGAAGCCTACACCATCGGGCAAAGGCAAAAGCAAATAATGGACAGGGTAATGGGTGATCCTGATATTGATAAGAACTGGGAAAAGTTAGATCTAAAAGTACTGGTTGATAAGCTGTAGCCTATGAAAAATAATGAACTCAAGGATTGTCGATGGCAAGGTAGCCCGCTAATTATCTTCCTTTTTCCAAATTGAATTTAATGTATAGATTTTTAACTCAGGAATAGAAACCCCTTTGTTTGATTTAACCAGCACTTTATTAAACTGTTCGGTTGGGAAAAAGAGCTCGGTCATCACCGCTCCATCATCAGCAAAAACTTCGATGGAAGACGCATCAAGTAATAATCGCAACTTAATTATGTCGCTTGTTGAATTAAGTTTACCATAATGCTTTCCTGCAAAGTCTTTTGAAAATTCGCCACCTGATTTAGTTCTATCGATGTAAAGACGATTGAGAGAATCAACACCAATACCGATAAATTCCTGTTTGCCGTTAGTAAACTGGATTTCAAACGTGGACTCATTTTTTGACTTAAGGATTGTTAATTCAATTTCGTGAGCCTGACCTTCCAAATTAATTTCCTCACTACTACTCAATTCGTTTTTTAAAAAATTAGAGGTTGTTGTTGAATCATTTCTAAGTGCTTTTAACTCTTTGACTGGATAAGAAGTAACGCGAAGCCCTGCTCCAGTCTCCTCCAATTTCAATTCTCTTGACACGGTCATTGCACTGCGCCAAACAGTAGTAGGAACAACGGTAGCGTACTGCCAATTACTCATCCATCCTAAAAACAATCTGCGACCATCATTCACATTACTCCATGTAACGCCAGCATAATTGTCTTTCCCATAGTCAATCCACAAATTGTCTTTATTCTCTGGAAGGAACTGTTGACCGTCAAATTGTCCTATAAAATATTGAGTACCCGATCCTCCATTGGGCGCTCCCGGGTTTATGCTTACAAGCATTACCCATTTCTTCTGCTCGCTGCCTTTTACGTTCATCTCGAATAGATCTGGGCATTCCCAAACGCCACCATGAGCGCCAATATCAACACCGAAGCTGCTCAGGGAATTCCAGTTTTTAAGATCTGGGGAACCATATAACTCTACATGATCTTTCACCGCCAAGATCATCTTCCATTGCTTGGTTGGTTCGTGCCAAAAAACTTTTGGGTCACGGAAATCATGCTTCCCAGGGTTTTTAATAACGGGGTTGCTGTCATACATTTTCCAAGTTCGTCCTCTATCTAAGCTAAAAGCAACGCCCTGTGTTTGAAAATCATGCTTGCCCGCCTTCTCTCCTTCCATTAAATGTTGTGTAAATATGGCCACCATCGCTGGTTTTTCGGACGAACCAAAACCTGAAGTGTTATTGACATCTATCACGGCACTACCAGAAAAAATCATTCCAAGACGGTCGGGATAAAGAGCTATCGGCAAGTGCTTCCAAGTTACTAGATCAGTGCTTACTGCGTGGCCCCAATGCATAGGCCCCCACACATTTCCATCGGGGTAATGTTGGTAGAAAAGGTGATACTCACCGTCCAAAAAAACCATTCCATTAGGATCATTCATCCAGTTCCGTTCAGGCGTAAAATGAAACTGGGGTCTAAATTTTTCGGAATAGTATTCTTTCTTTTGATTCATTTTCTTTTCAAAGGCGCACCCTACAAGTAGAAAAAAAAATGCAATTAGTTGGCGGGGATTTTTCATAATTATAAAAAAAAGTAGATTTTGTCGAGGCTTCTATAAGATTTTATGGGGTCTTGATTTTCAATGAGGTGGAGCGGACACATGCAAAGTAATCGAAAGCTTCGACATTTTGAAATGCACCCGCAACCATTGGATTTAATTAGAAAATATTTAAATTTCAAGGAGTTAAGATCAAAGGGATTTTTTCACCATTACTTTACTAATTTTGAAGAACATGAACGTAACTTCTAAAATCTATTCTCTTATCGTTTTTGTCTTTTTGGCTTCATGCAAATCCAAAGAAATAGCCCCTCCAAAGCCACTATTGCCAGTGCCAAGTTCGGCTCAAATGGCTTGGCACGAAATGGAGATGAATGCGTTTGTTCATTTCACAACCAATACATTTACCGATAAAGAATGGGGATTTGGAGATGAGAAACCCAGTATATTCAATCCGACTCAACTCAACATAAATCAATGGATATCTACACTTAAAGAAGCAGGCTTTAAAGGTGCCATTCTCACCACCAAGCACCACGATGGCTTTTGTTTGTGGCCAAGTAGATATACAGATCATTCCGTTAAAAACAGCCCTTTACAAAATGGAAAGGCAGATATTGTAAAAGAGTTTTCAGATGCCTGCAAAAAACAGGGGATGAAATTTGGTATCTATCTTTCCCCATGGGATCGAAATCGCAGCGACTATGGTTCTGATTCTTATGTTGAATATTATCGCAATCAACTTAAGGAGCTATTCAACGCGTACGGACCAGTTTTCGAGATGTGGTTTGATGGAGCCAATGGTGGAGACGGGTATTATGGTGGAGCTAACGAGAAAAGAAAAATCAATGGAGCTTCTTATTATGATTGGCCGACCACGCTTAATATAGTTCGTGAAATAGAGCCGAATATAATTTTCTTTAGTGATGCCGGCCCTGGTGTGCGGTGGGTGGGAAATGAAAATGGAAGAGCAGGGGAAACCAACTGGAACACGATAACACCCGATACACTTTTTGCTGGCCAATCCGATATCAATGGCCTGCTAAACACGGGGAGCGAAAATGGCACCCATTGGATTCCCGCTGAAACCGATGTATCTATCCGCCCCGGCTGGTTCTATCATGCTAAGGAAGATTCATTGGTTAAAGCACCTGAGCAATTAGTAGAAATCTACCTTACTTCAGTGGGCCGTGGCTCAACGCTACTACTCAACGTGCCACCAGATAAACGGGGTTTATTTCACGAACAGGACGTAAAAGCCCTGAGAGGTTTTAGAACCTTATTGGATCATGAGTTTAAAACAAATTTCGCGTTAAACAGTCGTGTTGAGGCGAGTTCTTATCGAGGCAATTCAAAAAAATATTCACCTGAAAATCTAACCGATGGAAACAAAGAAACCTATTGGACTACCGATGACAGTGTCACGACAGCAAGTTTAGTAATGCATTTAGAAAAGCCACAATCGGTAAAATACATTTTGCTAAAAGAACACATTCAGTTAGGGCAACGAATCAAATCATTTCATATTGAAATAGAAAAAGAGGGCGTTTGGAAGAAGGTTGCGGAAGCGACAACCATAGGTTATAAACGAATTTTGAAAATAGAACCTGTGCTAACAAACAAGATACGAATCAGTATCACTAGCGCGAAAGCCTGCCCGATCATCTCATGCGTAGAAATCTATTGACGACATGGGGATTTTGACGCTACACCTCTTCTGTCCAATCATACTGAGGTGCCAAATAATTTGGGTAGATCATTAAGTGCTTTTTCTTCACTTCATCGTACACCAATTTTTTCAGTTCTTGTATTTTTTCTTTCTCGAAGGCGGAAACGAAAATGACTTGTTCAAAACCGAGCGACCGATAATACCCTTTTTGTTCTTCCCAGTCCACTGGCTCCTCCGTTTTTTCCAGCAAGTCGATCTTATTAAGAATTAGCACTACCGGAATGTTGCCTGCGCCAATTTCGCCAAGCGTTTTTGTAACTACGTCAATATGGTTTTTATGAAAAGGATGCGCAATATCGGCCACGTGCAATAGTAAATCTGCTTCGCGCACTTCATCCAGGGTAGATTTAAATGACTCGATCAAATGATGCGGCAGTTTCCGTATGAACCCAACGGTATCCGAAAGCAAAAAAGGGATATCGCCAATTACTACTTTTCGAACCGTAGCATCCACCGTGGCAAACAGCTTATTTTCTGCTTTTACGTTCGCTTTTGAAAGTAAATTCATCAAGGTAGATTTACCTACGTTGGTGTAACCCACAAAAGAAATTCTCACAATGCTGGTTCTGGATTTGCGCTGGGTTTGTCGCTGTTTGTCAATTTTTTCTAGTTCTTCCTTTAGGGCTTTGATATCTGCTTTAATCACACGCCTGTCGGTTTCAATTTCTTTTTCACCCGACCCGCCCCTTGTGCCAGTTCCACCTCGCTGGCGCTCCAAGTGCGTCCATAGGCGCGTTAAGCGCGGAAGCAAATACTGATTCATTGCTAGCTCCACTTGTGTGCGGGCCTGAGCGGTTTGTGCCCGCAAAACAAAAATATCAAGAATTAAAAGGCTGCGGTCGTAGATTCTTACTTTGAAATCCTCCCTGCTTTCCGGATTAAGCTCTTTTTCAAGGTTTCGCAACTGAGATGGGCTTAAATCATCGTCAAAAATTACGCTCGACACGCCTTTGAGGAAAACAAATGTTTTTATCTCTTCCAGCTTCCCTTTGCCTACAAAAGTGCGAACATCAGGGTGGGAAAGTCGCTGTGTAAACTGCTTTAAAGTAGCAATTCCGGCAGTTTCAGCTAAAAAAGCAAGTTCATCCAAATGTTCCTGGGTCTCATCGTGCTCATCTTTTCCATTAATGAGGGCAACTAAGACCGCCTTACGTTCGTCTTTTATCATTGTTTGAAAAGCAAACCTACTATATTTAGGATTAATATAGTCTTAAAGTTGGGTTAATCTGATTTTTGTTGCTTTGTTGAACTTTACCTTGGGCTTGAAGGTTGGTTGAAATAGATTTGTATTTAAAGATGTAACCCTTTTTTCATTGCTATCACTATTTTCCAAAAAACAGTCACAAAAGATAGAGTATCCGCTCACAACTGATATTCATTCGCACCTCCTTCCGGGTATTGACGATGGAGTAAAAACACTCGAAGAATCAATTGCTGTAATAAGCCAATTGGCCGAGTTAGGGTATCGAAAATTGATAACCACCCCCCACATTAGCTCCGATCGATTTCCAAATACTCCCGACATCATTCTTTCAAAATTGGCCGAAGTTAGGACAGCGTTGGAAGAAAGAAATATTCTTGTAAAGGTAGAAGCTGCCGCTGAGTATTACTTAAATGAAGCATTAATGGAAAGACTGTACCAAAATGAGCCACTGCTAACATTCGGCAAGAATTATTTGTTGTTTGAGACTAATTTTATGGTGGAGCCCTTTGCTTTAAAGGATTTTATTTTTAAAGCTTCGTCCGCTGGTTATCAACTCGTCTTCGCTCATCCCGAGCGGTATGCTTACATGACGGTCGAAAAGGCCGCTGATATTAGAGATCGAGGTGTTCTTCTTCAAGTTAACTTGCCTTCGTTGCTTGGCTATTATTCGAAATCCATTCAGCAACTTGCCTATAAAATGATTGACAAAAGATTGGTCGATTTTTTGGGTAGCGATTGCCATAATGCAAATTATGCCGCCCTTGCAAAGGAGGCGCATTTGAATAAGTATTTTGTAAAGGCAATGAACCTACCGCTGCATAACCACAATATATAATGGTAGCGATAACCGGAGCTACGGGATTGCTCGGAAGCGAACTTGCAAAGAAATTTACAGAAGAGTCTATTGAATGCGTTGGTTTAATAAGACCATCAACTCGTTCTCACAACTCATTGATCGAATACCGCGAAGGTGATCTACTTGATGTGCCTTCTCTAATGAATGCGTTTAAGGGAGCCTCTGCGGTAATACACACTGCAGCTGTGGTTTCGTTTAATCCCAAAAGAAATAAAGAAATTTATGCGGTGAATGTAGAAGGAACAAAGAATGTAGTAGATGCGTGCCTTGCCTTGAAGATACCCCACCTAATTCATGTAAGTTCAGTGGCAGCACTTGGTAGGGAAAAGAACTTGGTAGAAATTGACGAGAATGCAAAGTGGGTGGATGGCCCCTTAAATACAGACTACGCCAAGTCTAAATACGAAGCTGAATTAGAAGTATATCGAGGTCAGGAAGAAGGACTGAATATTGCGATAGTAAACCCCTCCGTAATCCTCGCTCAATCCGATTGGCGCAAGGGCAGCGCTACCCTTTTCAAATACATTTTTGACGAGAATAAATTCTATTCTGCTGGCACGTTTAATTATGTAGATGTGCGCGATGTGGTTGAGATGATCTCAAAAATTTATTTAAAAAAAATATCTGGAAAACGATTTATTGCGAGTGCTGGTTCCGTCAAAAGCAAAGTGCTTTTTGAGCAGATTGCAACACGATTTGGTAAAAAGGCTCCCTTTATTTTGGCATCGCCATTCATAACTTCAGTTGCCACACAGATCGAATCGCTGCGATCTGCCTTCACAAAAAGAGAACCTTTGGTAACTAAACAAACAGCGAAAATAGCAAGCGAAACTTTTCATTATAATAGTCAAAAGGCTATAAATGAACTGGATATGAATTTCAAATCGCTTGAAGAAACGCTTGATTGGTGTTGCGCTTATTATTTGCACCACTATACCACAAACAAATATTAACTGCAATATTGACCTAGCATTTTTATTAGTCGATCTTTGTCAGGTTAATGAACTCGTAAAAATTATTTTATGGAGAAATAATTTTTACCTACTTTAGGCAAACCCTTTGAGCATGGCGCACGAATTTAGGAAAAGAGAAGAGGAAGAGGAGTTGATTAAGCGTTTTGAAGACAACCTTAAAAAAAACACAAACAGCTTTTTCGACATCGATGCCTACGAAGTCATCATCGATTATTATCTGGAAAAAAGTAAGTTTAAAAAAGCATTGGTTGCAGTGAATCAGGCGATGGAGTTATTCCCTTTCTCTACGGACTTGATTACTATCAAAGCGCAAGTGCTCTCCAACTTAGAAGAATATGATGAAGCACTTGAGTTATTGGAGCGTGCGCGAAATTTGAATCCCTCTGATATCGATATTTATATTTCTATTGGCTCAATCTATTCGTTACAAGGAAAGTTTGATGAGGCCATAAAAATCTATAACGAATCATTGCTGTTCGATGAAGAAGAACAGGATGATATCTACTACAATATCGGCCTTGCCCATCAAAGTCAAGAGCAATATGAGTCTGCCATCGAAGCCTATAAAAAATCCATCGAACTAAACCTTAGTCATGAAGGTTCTCTTTATGAACTTGCTTTCTGTTTAGATGTAGTAGGTCAATTAGAAGGTAGCCTATCGTATTACAAAAAGTTTATTGATGAAGATCCGTTTTCTGCGGCCGCTTGGTACAATCTTGGGATTGTGAGTAACAAGCTAGAAAAATATGATGACGCATTAGAGGCCTATGAATACGCATTGGCAATCGATGAGAATTTTGCTTCTGCTCATTTTAATATGGGTAATACCTTTATGAATTTAGAGCTCTATACCAAAGCCCTTGATTCATTTAAGAAGACGATTGAAATTGAAGGTCCCAGCCCAGAAGTGTATTGTTGCATTGGGTCGGCATACGAAAACTTAAGTCAATTTGACCTTGGCTTAAAATATTATCAGAAATCATCCAAGCTTGATTCGATGTATGACGAAGCTTGGTTTGGCGCAGGTAGTTGTTTAGAAAAGCAGGAAAAATGGTATCAGGCATTGCATTTCTTTAATAAAGCCATAAAGCTGAATGGGCTGAATGCCGATTATTGGAAAGCTGCGGCCCATGCCGAATTTAAAATAGGCAATATCATTTCAAGCATAGATGCCTATGAAGAAGCAAGTCAGTTGGGTCCTGAAGACAAAGAAATTTGGCTGAATTGGTCTTTTATCTATTTCGAACAAGGCGAATATGCGAAAGCGATTGAAGTATTGTTGCAGGGTATGGACGAGATTCCAGATGAGCCAGAGTTTTTTTATAGGATGACCGTATATTTAATTGAAAACGGACAGTTCAAGGAAGCCTTCAACTATTTGGAAAATGCGTTGATATTGGATTTTGAAGGGCATTCTGTGTTGTTTGATTTCTTCCCGAAAGCCGAGACTCAAAAAGCGTTGTATAAAATAATCGATCAATTTAGAAAAGAAAATAAGGGATGAACTACCACCTTAATAACCTACCCGAAAGAACAGTAAAACCTCGCCAATCCGGATTTACCATGGCCATGGACAAAGGCTTGAGCGTGCGAGAAGCAGAAGACTTTGTGAGCATGGCTGCCGACTATGTCGATATTGTTAAGCTAGGCTGGGCCACATCATTCGTAACGCCCACTTTAAAAGAGAAATTGAGTGTCTACAAAGATGCTGGCATTCCCGTCTATTTCGGAGGCACCCTATTTGAGGCATTTATCATCCGCGATCAGTTTGACGATTACCGCAAAGTGCTGGACAAGTATAACATGGCATATGCAGAAGTTTCAGATGGCTCGATTGATTTAGAACACGATAAAAAGTTAGGCTATATCGAAAAATTATCGAAGCAGGTAACGGTGCTAAGTGAAGTTGGTTCAAAAGATGCCGATAAAATCATTCCTCCTTATATGTGGATTGATTTGATGCAGAAAGAATTAGATGCTGGTGCCTGGAAAGTGATTGGCGAGGCGCGCGAGGGGGGCAACGTGGGGCTTTTCCGCTCCTCTGGCGAGGTCCGCTCGGGCCTGGTGCAAGAGATTTTAACTAAAATACCTTTTGAAAAAATTATTTGGGAAGCACCTCAAAAAGCCCAGCAAGTTTGGTTTATAAAATTACTAGGCGCCAACGTTAATTTAGGCAATATTTCGCCAAATGAGATGATTCCACTGGAGACCATTCGTTTGGGCCTAAGAGGAGATACTTTTCTCCATTTTCTTGGATTAGAGCGCAAGAAAGACAAGAATACGCCCGCATTCGAAGCGGATTAATCTAAATCAATAACATTTGCTAAGTCTATTTAGTTAGTAGTGATAATTTGTTGGCTTTAAACTTTAATCGAACATGGAAAAGAAATTTGGTCTCATTGGCGCTACGGTAAGTCACTCGTTTTCAAAATCATATTTTGATGAAAAGTTTTTCCGTGACGGTTTGCGCGATTATCATTACGATCTTTATCCACTCGATAGTGTTGAGCAGTTAACTGCGCTGCTGTTGGAAAATCCTGAATTGTGTGGGCTGAATGTAACTATCCCTTACAAAGAAAAAGTGATAAAACTTTTAAGCGACATTGATCCCGCGGCAAAGCGAATTGGTGCCGTCAATGTTATTAAAATTAAAGATGGTTTGCTCAAAGGTTTCAATACCGACAGCGATGCCTTTTTAGAATCGTTAGAAAAATGGTATCCCATTACCAACGAATCGAATGCGTTGGTGCTGGGCACTGGCGGATCATCAAAGGCAGTAAGGGAAGCGTTGAAAAAGTTAAAGATAAAATTCAAGCTTGTTTCAAGAACGGCCGACCAGGCCGATTATACTTACGAAACCTTAGAAGCAGATAAGGAAGCCTTTTCGAATGCTAACTTGATTATTAACACCACTCCGCTTGGTATGAGCCCCGATACCAAAGCATTTCCTCCCATTAATTACGAGCTGCTTACAAGCGATCATTATGTATATGATCTGATCTACAATCCCGCAAGGACCATGTTTATTCAAAAGGCAGAAATGAGAAACGCACATATAAAAAACGGGCTTGAAATGCTTCATATTCAGGCCGAAAAAGCGTGGTCTATTTGGAACAACTAATCTAGTTGTTCGTTGATGGTTGTTAGTGAGTGGTCAATCATTACGAACAGCCAATAACCGAAAACGAACAACCAAATGGCTTTCAAACTTACCAGCGAATACATCCCAACCGGAGACCAGCCAAAAGCCATTGAGCAATTGGTAAAAGGGTTGCGGGGTAATGAACAGCATCAAACGCTGCTGGGTGTTACGGGCTCCGGTAAAACGTTTACTATCGCCAATGTCATTTCACAGGTAAATCGCCCCACGCTGATACTCAGCCACAATAAAACGTTGGCTGCTCAACTCTATGGCGAGTTTAAACAATTCTTTCCCGAAAACGCAGTGGAGTATTTTATCTCCTATTACGATTATTACCAACCCGAAGCCTTCATACCCTCTTCTAACCTATACATCGAAAAAGATCTGTCTATAAATGAAGAGATCGAAAAATTACGCTTAAGCGCAACGTCTTCATTATTGTCGGGCAGGAGCGATGTGATTGTGATAGCATCCGTATCGTGCATTTACGGCATTGGTAATCCGGAAGAGTTTGGCAAAAATAGAATTCAACTCAAAGTGGGGGAGATCATTGCACGCAATAGATTATTGTTTGGCTTGGTGGATATTTTATATAGTCGCACGGAAGCGGAGTTTAAGCGTGGTACATTCAGAGTAAAAGGAGATACAGTCGATATTTTTCTCGCTTACGCGGATTACGCAATGAGAATCTACTTTTTTGGCGATGAGATAGAAGCCATTCACCTCATCGAGCCGACAACAGGCAAGAAAATTTCCGATGAAAAGATGGCGGTGATTTTTCCTGCCAACCTCTTTGTTACTGGCAAAGACATGCTTCACCAAGCCATCCGTGAAATTCAGGATGACATGGTTTTGCAAGTAGAATCCTTTACAACGGAAAGAAGATTTTTAGAAGCCAAACGATTAAAAGAGCGCACCGAATTTGATATCGAAATGATGCGTGAGCTAGGCTACTGTTCCGGCATTGAAAATTACTCGCGTTACTTTGATAGACGACAACCAGGTGCGCGTCCGTTCTGCCTTATTGATTACTTTCCTGATGATTTTCTAATGGTGATAGATGAAAGCCACGTAACCGTTTCGCAAGTACGTGCCATGTGGGGTGGCGACCGATCACGCAAAGTAAACTTAGTGGATTATGGTTTTCGCCTACCATCCGCTATGGATAATCGCCCGTTAACATTTAATGAGTTTGAATCTATATTAGGTCAAGTAATTTATGTGAGCGCTACACCAAGCGAGTACGAACTGAGAAAATCAGAAGGTGTAGTAGTAGAGCAAATCATTCGGCCTACTGGCCTGCTAGACCCGATTATTGATGTTCGCCCAAGTCGAAATCAAATTGACGATTTACTGGAAGAGATTGATGAACGCGTAAAAGTGAGCGAACGTGTTTTAGTAACTACGCTCACCAAGCGAATGGCCGAGGAGTTAACTAAATACTTAGAGCGTGCTTCCGTTAAATGCCGATACATTCACTCGGAAGTGGCTACGCTCGACCGTGTAGAGATTTTGCGCGAACTGCGCCTAGGTGTGTTTGATGTATTGGTGGGAGTTAATCTTTTACGCGAGGGGCTCGACCTCCCAGAAGTTTCGTTGGTAGCTATTTTAGATGCCGACAAGGAAGGTTTTTTGCGCAATCAACGATCGTTGGTGCAAACAATAGGCCGCGCTGCGCGTAATGTAAATGGCAAGGTGATTATGTATGCCGACAAGATGACCGACTCCATGCGCGAAGCGATTGATGAGACCGACCGGAGAAGGAAGATTCAATTAGACTATAACATTGCCCACGGCATCACACCACAAACCATCATCCGATCAAAAGAATCTATTTTGGGTCAAACAAAAGTGGCGGATTCTAAGAAGTCGATGAAACGTTATTATATCGAAGACGAAGAGAAGTCGATGGCTGCCGACCCCGTGGTGGCCTATTTAAGTAAGGATGACCTTACTAAGCTAATAGAGCGCACAAAGAAAGCGATGGAGAAAGCCGCGAAAGAATTAGAGTTTATGGAAGCCGCTCGCTTGCGCGATGAATACCTGGCGTTGCAAAAGCTGGCGGACACCGAGAAATAGCAACCGCTACGTTTCAGGAAACGTGCCCCCCGGTAGGTGTAGCGACTAGCAGGCTGGAGTTTTTAGAAACACACCTAAAAAAAGCACTTTTCCATCTAAAGATATCACGATTTTTCTAGTGATTTCACTAAACAAAAAATTCGTTTTTAGCCCAATTTCAAACAATCGCTAAAAAAGGGCTGTTTTTTAGCCTCGTTTTTAAAAATTGATAATTTTTCTTTTTCCGAACTTTAACGTGCTATGCAAGCACGCACACCACAGCATTTGGCTACCATACTACCCAGAGGCTTTGCCCAACCCACAGGTAAGCTTACCGAATCTTTTGGTATAGATACCAAGCGTTCTGGTAATCCTACCAAGCTTTCTGGTATGGCTACCAAGCCTTCCGGTATTGATACCAAACCTTCTGGTATGGATACCGAGACTTCTGGTAGGGATACCAAGCGTTCCGGTAAGGCTACCAAACCCTTTGGTAGGGATACCAAGCCCTTTGGTAGGGCTACCAAGCCGCTGGGTGAGCGTGCAAAAGCTGGCAAATTGATCTAAAAACAGCATTATTAACTTAAAAAAGCAACTTTATGCCAAACAGCAAACCGTTTCCCAGCAAAGAGGCCGATTTAAACACGTATTTTAATTTGGCCATACCGTACCTACTTACCAACGCCACGCGCCTGTTGGTATCGCCCGACAACCAGACCGCCCTTTCGGCCCGACTGGCAGCCTGGAATACTGCCTACCCGCTCTCACAGAACCCGAATACGCGCACGGTAACCACCACGGCCACCAAAGATGCCGCCCGCGATGAGGCCAAAGAAACCCTGCGCATAGTATTTGCCGACATACCCGAAAGCGCCCTTATCGATGCCGACCGCACCACGCTAAACTTGCCCGAGCGCAGCACCAGCCGCACCCCTGCACCGGTGCCCTCCACCAAACCCATTGGCCAAGTGGACACCAGCAAAAGGCTAGAGCACACCATCCGCATTACCGATGAAGACGGCAGCGCGGCCAAGCCCGAGGGCGTGCGCGGCTGCCAGATTTGGATGAAAATAGGCAGCCCCGCCACCGACCCCAGCGAACTGAGCTACGTAGCCACCGACACCCGCAGCCCCTATGTATACCACTTTGAGGGCAAAGATGCCGGCAAGGCCGTGTATTACTGGCTGCGGTGGGAAAACACCCGTGGCGAAACCGGCCCCTGGAGCGATAGCGTAATGGCCACTATTGTGGGATAAGTATCGAGTAACCAATAGGCGTAGGGAAGGCGCACTTGTTGGTTTGCTGTAGCTGTATAAAAAAAGCTACTTTTGATTTGTGACAAGAGCCGACACAAAATGGCATAAAGCCAGCCAAAATTGGTGGGTAAACGGTGATTTTATGGCTGGTATAAAGAAGTTATGGCCAATTATTGACGACCAAAAATGGGAATAGGAAGACGAGAATTTTTAAGACTGACAGGACTTGCATTAGCAGGACTTGCTATTGACCCATTGAAAGCAGTTGCTATCAATGACAATATTTACGTAAACAAAAAATTAGGTATATTATTTGAAAAGCCAAGTGATTGGGGATTTGTAGCAGTCAAAGACTTCGGAAAAATAAAGAGCGAACAAGTTATTGGTGTAGGACTTGATGAAACTGCAGAAGAAATTTGGGAAGAACTTGGAGACCCAATTTGTATAACGACAAAATACTTTCAAGACAAACCTGAATACAAAGGGGTTTTCTCACCGACCATAACTCTTAATATCACTCCAAAACAAGAGCTTGAATATTTAGGACACGAAACTTTTGAGGAACTTATGGAAATGTCTGAATATGGTGTTTCGCATTTACTTAAAGACTTCAAAGTTATTAAACGGTATGACCCATTACTAATTAGTAATTGTAAATTCTATGAGTATGACGCTGAGTATTTATTTGAACACATCGAAATTAACAAACCATTAAAAGTTGAATTAAAGGTTTTAAAGGCGGAGCATAATGGATTTTACTATGACTTTAATTGTCATCAGTCAAAGACACAAAACCAAATTGCAGACGTAGAATTTGAAAAATTTAAATGGTCAATAAAGCTAATATAACTGCCCATAACAGGCGTTTGGCAAAAGTGACGGTTCAGTGCTCCGCAGACACATTTGTGGTTAATCAAAGTTTGGTTCTCCGCATCAATATTTGTGGTGAAAATCGCCACCTTCGCCAAGCGCCAAAACGTTAGCGGTCAGGCAATGACGACCCACGAAAACTAAAAACGATAAAACGAAAAAATAAAATATGGCAGATTTACACGTAAGCAAAAAGACCGTTGGAAAACTATTCAGCGAAATGCAAAACAAAAAGTTCGTTATTCCAGACTATCAACGACCTTACAAATGGAACATTGAAAAATGTGAAACATTATGGAGCGACATTGAAAATTTTGCTCAAACAGACGCCAAAGCAGGTACGGACTATTTTTTAGGTACAATTGTTTCTTACGTTAATGACGACAAAAATCAAGAGATAATTGACGGACAACAGCGTATTACTTCATTTATGTTGTTGTTGCGTTCATTTTACAAGAAACTTGACGATATGGTAGAAGACGAAGATGTAATTGGTTTGAAAAACCAACTTGCACCTTGTATTTGGGACATAAATCCTATTTCACAAAAAGTTACCGACAAGACAAAAATTCATATTGTTTCGGAAGTTGCAACAGAAGAAGATAACGAAACTTTCCACAAAATTTTAGAAACAGGAAACGTCAGCGAAAACGCACAAGACAGCTACTCAAAAAACTATCGGTATTTCAAAGAGAAATGTGATGAATACGCTACTACTAATCCAATGCAATGGAAAGAGCTTTGTGTAACTATTCTTCAAAAATGTATCATTCTTCCAATTGAGTGCGATGCACAAGACACTGCATTGACAATTTTTTCAACGCTTAACGACAGAGGTATGCCATTGGCTGATTCTGATATTTTCAAAGCACAAATTTATCGCAACTGTACGACAGAAGAAAAAAGAAAAGAATTTACGGAAACATGGAAAGACCTTACACAAATTTGTAAACAAGGTTACTTTTCCATTGACGACATTTTCCGTTATTATACTCACGTTCTAAGAGCAAGAAATAACGACAAATCTAAAGAAGTCGGATTGCGTAAGTTTTACGCAGAAAACAAATACGACCGCTTAAAGATCCAAAATTTAATGACTGAAATTATGGATTTGGCTTACTTCTGGCGTTTTCTAAATACAGAAATTGAAGCTGAAAACTACTATACATATTCAGTTTCAACAAAGGCAAAAATCAATTTACATTGTTTAAGTTGCTATCCAAACGAATTTTGGAAATATGCTACAAGCGTTTTCTTTTTAAAGCACAAAGACAGCGATACTTTTGAAACTGACTTTGAGAAAATGTTGCAAAAACTAATTGCGTTTTTGTTTGCTAAGTTTATCGAGCAACCGTCTGTAAACGCTATCAAAGACGACATTTACAACGCTTGTATTTCTCTAAACACAAGCAAAGAACACCAATACAAGTTCACCCTAAATGAAGACTTATTAAGCCAACAAATTGACGGACATTCTTCTTCCCGAATTTCAAGGGCTTTGCTTTTGTTGTATGCTTATCTAAACCCACAACAAACAGACCTAATTCCAAGCACATTTGACATTGAACATATTTTTCCTAAAAAATGGCAAGACACAAACTACAACGGTTGGTCTAACGATGATGCAGCATTGTATTTAGACAGATTTGGAAACAAGACAGTTTTTGAGAAAAAACTAAACATACAAGCAGGCAATGGCTATTTTGGAGTGAAAAAACAGAAGTATAGAGTTTCAAGTATTGCGACAGTTTTAGAACTTTCAAACTATCCCAAAAACGATTGGGTTCAAGTGGACATTGAAGAACGAGAAGCAAAATTTAAAACAACATTATTGGATTACTTTAGAACTAACTTGGCAAGTAACAACTGACAAATGCCAGAACCGCTAACTCGGGTTTTGCGTCAGGCGGGGTAACGTGCAAACCCTCGCTTGGCGTACGTCACCGTGTAATCAAGTCATTGATTTGAATAGGTAGAACAAAAAAAGTCTCCACTTGGGAGACTTTCCAGTATAAATAAGCGAGAGAAATCCTACGCTTCAAACTTTTTAGCTACCTCACTCCAGTTTACCACATTCCAAAAGGCAGCGATGTAATCGGGTCTGCGATTTTGATAATGTAAATAGTATGCATGTTCCCACACATCTAACCCAAGCACAGGTGTACCTTTTACCTCAGCAATATCCATCAACGGATTGTCTTGGTTGGGTGTAGATGTAATCGCTAATTTGCCCGAAGCATCTTTAATTAACCATGCCCGCTTGGCGAGTCTCAGACTACGTCACGGTGTCATCAAATCTTTGATTTGAATAGATGGTCTTTGCCAATTTATATTTTGAGATTTTGTGTTCGGCAAATCTTAGATTTGCTAACGCGTTGACGTAGTCGGAGATTACGCCAAGCCTTGGAGCCGCCCGCCTCTCCTCCGCAAAACACCAAAAAGGGTAGAGCCGAAAAAATTGGTTATTTTTGAAGGATCAATTAAATGAATATGAAGGAAGCCAATTTAAAATTCAACCTAATAGACAGTTATTTAGGACTTTTGGAGAACCTAAGTGCCGACAATAAGCTTGAATTAATATCTAAACTTTCGGACTCACTTAAAAGCTCAAAAAAGCAGACCGAGAAGAAGTATGACAAATCATTAGACGATTTGTGTGGTGCGTTCATCTTCGACAAATCGAGTGACGACTTGATAAAAGATCTAAAGGAAAGTAGAAATTTTAGCCGAAAGATTGAAGCATTTTGAAAAAGTACCTTCTTGACACAAACATTTGTATTCACTTTCTAGGTAACGAATACAGTATCAAAGAGAAGATTGATGACGCGGGTCTTGAAAACTGCTTTGTTTCAGAAGTGACTATTGCTGAACTGAAATTCGGAGCTGAGAACAGCCAAAACAAAGAAAAGAACAGAAAAACCATTGACAACTTTTGTAGAAAATTCTCGATAATCCCTATCTACAATTCACTCGACATTTACGCTAAAGAGAAAGCAAGACTTCGCAAAAAAGGACAATCATTAGACGATTTTGATTTGTTGATTGGAGCGACAGCTATTTCAAACAATTTTATTCTTGTTACAAGAAATGTTTCGGACTTCGACAGAATGGACGGAATTAAAATTAAAAATTGGGTTGACGACTAAGGCACGAAACCAAGCTGTTCGACAAGTTAGCGGAGCGATTGTCGAACTACAGATAACACGGGATTTTTAAATCCCGTAAGGTGAATACTACTCTCGTCTTTGTTAGTGTTGTGGGTGCAAATTAACCCCCGCTAGCGCGCGTTTGCAACGCGTGCTCTCCCCCGCATGGCTTACCCTCCGACTACACCACGGTGTCATCAAATCTTTGATTTGAATAGGTAGAACAAAAAAAGTCTCCGCTCGGGAGACTTTTCTTTATCAAATTAAGAGAAGGAAATCCTACGCTTCAAACTTTTTAGCTACCTCACTCCAGTTTACCACATTCCAAAAAGCAGCGATGTAATCGGGTCTGCGATTTTGGTAATGCAAATAGTAGGCGTGTTCCCAAACGTCAAGACCAAAAAGAGGTGTTCCTTTTACTTCTGCGATATCCATCAACGGATTGTCTTGGTTAGGTGTTGAGGTAATGGCCAGTTTACCTGACGCATCTTTAATTAACCACGCCCAACCTGAGCCAAACCGAGTGGTGGCAGCAGCAGCAAATTTCGTTTTAAACTCATCGAAAGACCCAAAAGCGGCATTAATGGCATCGGCTAACTTTCCAATTGGCGCTCCGCCTGCATTTGGGCCAAGGATCGTCCAGAAGAATGAGTGATTCCAATGGCCTCCCCCGTTGTTTCTTACAGGCATAGGAAATTTTGAAATCGTTTTATTGATTTCCTCTAGGCTAAGTTTTTCGCCATCGGTTCCCGCAAGGGCATTGTTTAAGTTAGTAACATAAGCGTTGTGATGTTTACCATGATGAATTTCCATGGTTTTTGCATCGATGTGAGGTTCTAAAGCAGCAAACGCGTAAGGAAGGGCTGGCAGTGTAAATGGCATATTATTTTAAGTTTTAGTGTGACTATTTAATGTTCAAAGATAACAACTAGTTAACGAATTTAGATTTCAAATTTCAGATTAAAAGTTTCGGTTTTTACGGTTTCCAATTCCTGTGAGGTCATCGAAAAACGCTGTAGATGTCCTTTCGGTGAGCAATAGTGATTAATCTAACTTTGCTTTCCGATAGCTTCTCAATTCCGATTCGGTAGTCGCCCAATCTGTACCGGTAGTAAGTCTTAAATCCACTCATTTTTTTTATACTTGCGATGGCCAATAAAGAATCCGCTGCTTCAAGTAGCGAGATTACTTTCTCAATTTTAGGGAACAGCGACTTATCTTTAATCTTGCTTATTGACTTTTCAAAAGACTTATCGAATTCGACAAGCATTAGGTTCTTAATTTTTTTAAGATAGCTGCTTTAGAAACTGTTTTGCCAGTTTTAACCCTGTCCATCAGAGTGCCAAGCATTAAATCTTCAAACTGCTCGTCATTCACGTCTATCACGCTTCCGCCTAGCTTTTCGGCAAGGCTAGCGAGAATTTTATTGCTGCTTTTATCCGCTTTTATCAAGATTGTACTCATATCGTAAAAATAAGTAAAACTAAATTGTAAACTAAAAGTCAACCCTTTTGATATTGTTAAAACCGTCTCACTAACTCCGCTAGTGTTTTCAGCCCTTGATCTATCTTGGCATCCCACGGTTGGCCGTAGCTAAGTCTGAAAAAATTATGGAACTGACCCTGGGAAGAGAATATTTGACCTGGCGCAATGCCGATGCCCTGCTTTAAGGCACGCTTGTGTAGTTTGTAACCATCCGCCTTTTTGTTCATTTCCACCCAAAGTGTAAAACCTCCTTCGGGACGTGTCATCCGCGTATCTTCCGGGAAATATTCCGCTATTGCTTGTGTATATTTCAAGCATTGGGTGTGCAGGGCTTTTCTAAGATGACGCAGATGCAGTTCATACCGTCCGTTCTGAAGGAAGTGAGCAATAGCCACCTGCGCCAAGGTATTGGTCGAAACATTGTTCATTCGCTTAAGTTGAATGATCTTCTCTTTAAATTTTCCTGGCACTATCCAGCCAATGCGATATCCGGGTGCCAGCGATTTTGAAAAAGAACTGCATTGCAACACCAATCCTTTCTTATCAAAAGTCTTGCAGGTTTTTGGCCTTGTCTTGCCGAAATACAACTCACCATAAATATCATCTTCAATCAACGGTATTTCCTTTTTGGCAAGCATTTCTACCAATTGCTTCTTCTTCTCGTCTGGCATGCAACTACCCAACGGGTTATTGAAATTGCATACGAAAAGGCATGCTTTGATGTTAAACTTTTTAATGGCCTGCTCAAGATACGACAAGTCAGGACCTTTGGCAGGATCTGCGGGTACCTCTACCACTTTTAATCCCAAACTTTCCATTACCTGAAAAATCCCAAAATAAGTGGGGCTTTCAATGGCTACCGCATCGCCCGGGTGTGTAACCGCTTTCAAGCACAGCGATAATGCTTCCATACAGCCCGCGGTAACTACCACATCCTCCTCACTGAGCGCCCCGCCCCAATTGAACGACTGACGCGCTATTTGCTGACGTAATTGCGAGTTTCCCTGTATATGTTCATAGTTGAGACAACTGTCGTTGGATTCGCGGAGGGCTTGCAAAACAGATTTATTCAGCTTGGCGGCAGGCAGCAGCTTGAAACTTGGCGCACCCATAGTAAAATTGGTAAGCTTATCCGACCGAAGATCGCGATACACGCTTGAAATCATATCGTCCAAACTTACGGGCACAACCTCGTCAATCGGTTCACAACACAACGGCACCTGCAAAGTATGTTTCGGGGAATACTTGATATAGTAACCCGATTGAGGGCGAGCTTCTATCAAACCCTTACTTTCTAAATGATAATATGCTTGAAAAGCAGTGCTAAGACTAATGCCTTGTTCTTTTGAAAGTGACCTTACCGAAAGCAACCGATCTCCCACTTTCAATGATTTCTTAGAAATTAGTTGTTCTATCCTATCGGCAACTTCCACATACAAGTGCTCCTGATCCATAAAATTGATATGCTTGCTTTTACTAAAACTGAAACTGTTTTCTTTGTTACAAAAGTAGAATTTTGCTGAAAGAAAGCAACTCCCGCAAAAACTAAAGGAGTTCGCCTTTTCGGAAATATTCCAACTACTTTTGGCATTAGAAAGTATCACCGTAGTTTTGCTCTGTTGCCAGCAACAACTCTTCGAATGAAAATCAGAACTATTTTCAACACACTGTTTATTTCGCATGTTGCTGTGGCCGGATTCGCGATACTCAGTCTATCAGTAGTTTTCTATTTTTTCATGAGCAGTGCGGTCATTCAAAGAACTCAAAATCAACTATCGTCTGTTAACATTTTAAAGAAAACCCACATTGAAGAATATTTCAAACAAATTGAAAGAGAGCTTCTGGCTCAGGTAAAAAGAATTAACGAAACACCCTACACGCATTTAAAATCAGAACTTGAGCTTATTCAAGATACCTATGAGTTTAAGTCGATTTTAGTAGCGGATTCACTTGATCGACCTATTATCAGCATTCCCTCAGACAGTCTCAACAATCAACTAATGAAAAATTTAGTAAGTAGTACGAAGGCAAAGCAACGTTTTCAGATCATAGATCAGTCAGAGAAAAGCGCATTGCCCTCGAGCCAGTTAGTTTACGTGCTCCCATTATTGAGGAATGGTTCAGGTGAATTGACGCTGTTCATTTTGGAAGATTTTTCTAAAATTCAAAAAATTTTGAACGAGCGCACCGGAATGGGTAGCACAGGCGAATCGTACCTCGTTGCGATGGACAAAAAAATGAGATCCGAATCACGGTTTATTCAACGAAAAAAACCGATTGAAATAACAGTGGCAACGGAGGCAACAAAACATGTCTTTGATGGGAAGGATAGCACTGGAATAATTAATGACTATCGGGATGTTAAAGTGGTTAGTGTGTATCGAAAAATTAATACCCCTTATTTGGATTTCGCCATCATCTCAGAAATCGACTTCGAAGAGGCAATGGCGCCTGTTGGCCGCATGCGGAACTACATCGTGGCCATCGCGCTACTAACGCTAGCAATAGTAGTAGTGTTGACTGTCTTCATCTCCACTTCAATTTCAAAACCGATTCTAAAGCTAAAAGATAGAATTGAGTTGCTGGCATTGGGAAAAATACCGGCATTAGAAACGAAAAGGCCTGGCGTAAAAGAAGTGAGTCAAATTTCGATTGCCATCGATCGTCTGATCTTTGGCTATCAGCAAACAGCTAATTTTGCCGACAAAATTGGTTCGGGCTACTTCACTGCTTCTTTTGATACACTCAGTGAATTCGATGTGATTGGCAAGTCGTTGATTCAAATGAGAGACAAATTGAGAGAGTTATCAGAACAACAAATTAAACTTTCGCGCGAAAAGGCCTCCGCTCTTCTCCAAGGCCAAGAAAACGAGCGAAAGCGAATTGTTCAAGACCTTCACGATGGCGTTGGTCAACATCTTACGGGCATAAGACTTCAGGTGCAAGCACTAGACGATGGTAAAGTAAAACAAGCGCTTTCGTTACTAATAGATGAAACCATTAATGAAGTAAAGCGAGTGTCGTATGACATTATGCCGAGTGTGCTGCTGGACTTTGGATTGAAAGCTGCTTTAAATGGTCTTTGTGAGCACATAAAAAAATACAGCAGCATTTATATCGACTTTACTTACGTGAAAGAAATAGAAAAAAACCTACCTTTTGAGATTAGTATTGCGGTATTTCGAATTGTTCAGGAGGCATTTAATAACATTCTTAAACATGCTGACGCCACCAAGATCAATTTCTATGTTAGAAAAAGCGAAACTGAATTATATCTTTTTGTTGAAGACAATGGAAAAGGATTCGATGCAAAGCTTTCGGCAACTGGCGGATTAGGATTGCAAAGCATGACTGAGCGAACGAAATTACTGAACGGAATCATTGAAATAAATTCCAATGTAGGCGTGGGGACTTCGATTGAAGTCACTATTCCGGTAAGGATTTAAAAAAGAGTATGGCAAAAATTCGAATCGTTCTGGCGGATGATCACGCGTTAATTCGCGAAGGGTTCAAGAAACTTCTCATCGAGCGCGAAAACCCCTTTGTTGAGCTCGTAGGAGAAGCCGAAAACGGAAAAGAGTTACTCGAAATAGTTGCAAAAACACAACCCGATCTGGTGCTTACCGACATTAAAATGCCACTACTTTCTGGGCTGGACGCCTTAAAAGAAATCAAAGAAAAAAACCCGGAAATAAAGGTTGTTATTCTTACGATGCATGAAGAAAGCGAATATATAAAGCGAGCTATAAGCAGCGGTGCCGATGGATACCTATCAAAAAATATCGAGCAACAAGAACTAGAACGAGCCATAAAAACCGTTTTCAATGGCGTAAAATATTTTAGTGCCAGCGTCAATGCTATTCTTTTAACTCAACTTTCAGAGCAACACGCCATTGAACAAACCGACATAAGCCCTCGCGAAAATGAAGTATTACAGCTTGTTGCACAGGGGCTTAGCACAAAGCAAATTGCAGCACAACTCGACATTAGCAACCGAACGGTAGAAACGCACAGAATTAATTTGCTCAAGAAATTGAAAGCAAACAATACGGCCGAGTTAATCAAGAAATCGGCTCAGCTAAAAATGATTTAAAACCAAAAATCAGTATAAATACGGATGCTAGATCAGGTAAATTACTGATCGATGTCGGGCAATCAAGTTCGTTTATCGGTGTAGATAAAAGCTACACTTATGAAAAAGATAATCGTCATTCTAGCATGCGTTTTCAGTTTCCAGATTTCCTTTGGCCAAGATAAATCTAAGCATGATCCCACTTATTCGGTCGATAACTATAAACATCCCAACAAAGCCGCTCATGCACTGAGGGATAAGTCAAAAAAAAGGAATCAATTAGAAACGGTTGCAATATCAGTTGCCGAAAATTATAAGCAACCCGCTACAAAAAAAGTACAAAATGTTGCTGCCATAGAAGCTAGAAAAGAAATTAAGAAAGATATTTCATCCAAACATCCAATGGGTCTTTAGGTCTTTTTTGAATATACATTTAAAGAGCTTATTCAACGCAAGTTGGGTAAGCTCTTTTTATTTCTCAGCAATACAACTCGATAACTTAAAAATAACCCCAAAAATAAGCGATTAAGGCAAAATTGATCTGGTCAAAATAGCAAAAACTGAAACTGTTTTCTTTTCGTTTAAATCAGAAAATTTGCGTCATGGTTCAAAAAAAGAATAGTTTACTGATTGCTTATCTGGCATTGGCTGCGGTCTGTATTGTTTGGGGCACTACGTATTTGGCGTTGAGAGTGGGTGTTACCCAATTTCCTCCATTCCTATTTTCCCTATTAAGGTTCATTTTCGCGGGCGCCATCTTAATCGCATTCATGCTTTTTGTAGCTAAAGTACCTGTTCCGAAAAAAGACAATATAATCAACCAAGCAATCGGGGGCTTCTTCATGATCACACTTGGTATTAGCGTGGTGGGTTGGGCCGAAACTTATGTTTCGAGCGGGCTGGCGGCAATCATCTGTTCGGTCATGCCGATTTGGACAATCTTAATCAACTTTAGCCTTAACAGAAATGAAAAACCAAATCTGCTGATCGGTCTGGGTTTGCTAGCAGGTCTCGGTGGCATTGTTCTTATTTTCGGTGAACATTTAAGCGAGTTTTCTACTAGTAACTATACTTTCGCAATCATCGCCATTTTCTTAGCCAACATAAGCTGGGCATTAGGCACGGTGTGGATAAAAAAGAAAAACCAAAACTCAAATCCGTTTTTGAATGCAGGGCTTCAAATGTTTTTTGGGGCTGTGTTTTTAATCCCAGTTAGCCTGATTTTAGATAATTATAACACGGTACAATGGTCCAACGAAGTGCTGGTTTCTTTGACTTATCTTATTTTAATTGGTTCAGTGGCCGGTTACGCCTGCTATAGCTATGCGATAAAAAAGCTGCCCATGACCATTGTTTCATTATATGCATACATCAACCCAATTGTGGCGGTAATTCTAGGTTGGCTGATGTTGAGCGAGAAATTAAATTTCAAAATTGGCCTTTCCATAGTTATTACCATCGCAGGTATATATTTGGTGAACAGAGGGTACAATGCCAAGCAAACGAAAAAAGAGACCGCATCCTTAAAAACCAGTAAAGTATGATCACAGTAGTCGATTATCAGCCAGAACACCAACCTTACTTCGAAGCACTTAACCGTGCTTGGATAGAAAAATATTTTTGGATGGAGCCCATCGATTTTGATGTGTTACAAAAGCCAGGCGAACATATCATTTCGCATGGCGGATTTATTTTGATGGCGAAGGAGAGCGATGTCATTGTTGGAACAGTAGCATTAAAATTTGTTAAACCCGGAGTATTTGAATTCACGAAAATGGCGGTGGACGAAAAAGTGCATGGCAAAAAAATAGGTCAAACGCTGGCAGAAGTAGCGATCGAAAAATGCCGGGCCAAAGGCGCATCGAGTATACTACTTTATTCAAGCACAAAACTAATTCCTGCACTTACATTGTATCGAAAGCTCGGTTTTGTAGAAGTTCCGCTTGACGGCCCTTATAAGAGAAGTGATATTAAAATGGAATTGAAATTGGTCGATGGTCAATAGTGGAAATACCTTGACCTATATTCTATACACAAGATAAAAGTAATGAATACCCAACTAAGCAACGACAACAATAGCCTCCACGAGATTCTCGAGGCCACTCGAAAAATTGCAAGCGCGCATCTTGATAAATTGCATGAGCTTGCCCCCGGACGGTTGATTCAAAACATAGCGTTAAAAGATCTCCCTGAAAAAGGGATAGGTGCTTTAAAGGCACTACACCAGTTCGATGCAGAATATGCGCCCATGCTTACAAACAGCGCGGGGCCTCGTTATTTTGGCTTTGTTACAGGCGGCTCAACGCCAGCAGCTATTGCAGGCGATTGGCTTGTAAGTGCGTATGATCAAAATGCGTGCGGAAGTAATGATTCAATCGCGCCACAAATTGAGAAGCAAACCATTCACTTTTTCAAACAACTTTTTGGATTGGATGAACACTACTTTGGAAGCTTTGTTACTGGCGCTACGGTATCAAACATGACAAGCCTGGCCATCGCTCGGCAATGGGCTGGCGAGCAAATCGGAGTGGATGCAAGTGAAGAAGGTGCTGCCTCCATTCCCAACTTAAAAATAGTCAGTGCCACGATTCATTCAAGCGCGGTGAAGTCGGCAGCCATGCTCGGCATTGGTCGAAAAGCGGTGGTGCGCATCGACACACTTCCACATCGCGAAACAATTGATATTGACAAACTGGAGGCTTTTCTTGAAGAAAATTCCAGCCAACAAATAAATCCCCTAATTATAATCGCGAATGCGGGCACAGTGAATACGGTAGACTTCGATGATCTAGTTACTATTGGCAAGCTAAGAGAAAAGTATAAGTTCTGGATGCACGTGGACGCTGCATTTGGTGGCTTTGCTGCTGTTTGCACAAAATATGCACACCTGATGGATGGAGTAAACTATGCTGATAGCATCACCATCGATGCACACAAATGGCTTAACGTTCCTTACGATGCCGCCATGCAATTTACACGTCATAAAAAACTTCAGCTGAAAGTATTCCAAAACAGCGCTGCCTACCTAGGTGACCCAGAAAAGAGCCCTGACTTCTTTCACTACACACCAGAAAATTCCAGGCGATTTAGAGCATTGCCATCGTGGATGACGTTGATGGCGTATGGTAGAGAAGGTTACGCAGAAATCATAGAACGCAACTGCGCTTGCGCAAAACAACTTGGCGATTGGATTGAAACGTCTAGCAAGTACACGTTGCTGGCACCGGTAAAAATGAATGTGGTGTGCTTCACCCTAAAGTCAGCCGACCTAACGCTCGAAAAAATTCAGGCCTTCTTAGCGAAGATACGCGATGACGGTAGAGTATTCTTTACACAAACTATTTACAAAGGTACTCCTGCCATCAGAGCAGCGATATCAAATTGGCAAACAGACACCAATGACATTGAGATCGCAAAGGAAGTATTAAGTGTTTTGTCTTAACTGTAAAATTAATTTTAACCTATATTTACCAGAACAAATAGCACGATTATGATAACCACAGAAACCATTGCAGTAGAAAAAGTAAAGCACAGCCGCTTGGCAGAAACAGATTTCAACAACCTGGAATTCGGGAAATATATTTCTGACCACATGCTCGTGGTTGAATACGATAATGGAAAATGGGGAGAACCTGCTATCAAGCCTTTTGGTGACATGATGCTTTCGCCCGCCATGCTTTCCCTTCATTACGGGCAATCTGTATTTGAAGGAATGAAAGCGTTCAAAAACAAGGAGGGTGATATTTGTATTTACCGCCCTGACAAACATGCCAAGCGCTTGAATAAATCACTTGCGCGGATGTGCATGCCTGAAATACCTAATGAATTTTTTATTCAATGTTTACACGCAATTGTCGAGTTTGATAAAGCTTGGATTCCAACAAGCGAAGGTGCTTCATTGTACTTGCGCCCTTTTGTATTTGCTTGCGAACCAAAAATAGGCGTGAAAATTGCCGACCAGTATAAGTTTATCATTCTCACCAGCCCATGCGCAGCATACTTTAGCAAGCCAACGCGGTTAAAAGTGGAAGACACTTATGTTCGCGCTGCTGAAGGCGGAACAGGCTTCGCAAAATGCGCAGGTAACTATGGTGGTGCATTCTACCCTACTCAATTAGCAAGGCAACAAGGCTTTGACCAAGTGCTTTGGACAGACGCCAAAGAACACAAATACATTGACGAGGCAGGTGTAATGAACGTGATGTTTGTTATCAACGGAAAGTTAATCACACCTAAATTAACAACGGCTTTATTAGATGGCGTTACACGCGATTCCATTCTTACACTTGCGCCAGGTTTAGACATGGAAGTAGAAGAACGGAAAGTGAGTGTAGCTGAAATTGAAGAAGCTTTTAAACAAGGCACCATCACGGAGGCTTTTGGAGCAGGCACTGCAGCAGTGGTATCTCCTATCGCTACAATAAACATTCATGGCACCGACTACCATTTATCAGTTGCCGATGCATCAAGCTTTCAACAGCGTGTAAAAACCCGCCTCAACGACATTCGTTTAGGCATCGAGGCAGATGTTCATGGATGGAATTATCTGATTAGACTTTAGAAGTGAAACGTGAGACATAAGATGTGAGACGTGAGACTTTAGATAAAAAAAGGGTTGTTGGTTGATCGTTGTTGGAGGTTCGCCCTTTGAATAAAGATCAATCAACAACAAATAACCATAGCAAATGAGTACAACATTCCCAATCACCGATAAAACGGAAATCACACGCTTGGCAAAGCGCGGTTCATACGACAAAGAAACGATCTATTCCATTTTAGACGAAGCGTTGTTTTGCAATTTGGCTTTCAGTCTACATGGCCAACCATTTCAAATCCCCACAGGATTTTGCAGAATTGGTGATCACCTTTATTTGCATGGCTCTGTTGGTAGCCATTACATGCGTGAGTTGGCTAGCCATTCGCTGCCGGTAAGTATCAGCGCGACCCTGATGGACGGGATTGTATTAGCACGATCCGCTTTCCACCATTCGGTAAATTACAGATCGGTGGTAATTTTTAGTAAAGCCGAGTTAGTGACGGATCAAGAAGAATTGTACAAAGCCTTGGAAGTCTTCACCGAAAAAATTTGCCCAGGCCGTTGGGCCGATGTTCGAAAACCAACCGCAGGGGAATGGAAGGCCACGATGGTGCTGCGTTTTTCTATTTCGGAAGCTTCCGCCAAGATAAGAACAGGCCCACCAAAAGATGATGAAGAAGATTATGCCCTTGATATTTGGGCTGGCGTTTTGCCTTTACAGATTGAAAAGAAATATCTTGTTCCAGATCCATTGCTAAAATCTGAAGTGCCCGTTCCCAATTACCTTTCGTCACATTAGCGGCTATGAGTTACGATTTATCGCCTAAAATCCAAAATAAAATCGTACCTTTGCCGTCACTTTAGATAAAAAAAGCCCAATTCTAGTCAATTGTCAGTTTTACCACTGAACTATATATCTAAAAAAGGGGTTGAAGTCTAGTCTAGCAGAGTTGAAATTTTAAAAACAATTACATTATTATGGGAAGACCACCTATTTTACCGAAAAAGAAGAAAGACGGCTTTTATATAGAAATCCGCAACAAAGGAGCAAAATCGGGCACAATTATCATTCGCGACACTCCGCAAGCGATGATGCAAGCCGTAAAACAATATGAAACTACTAAAGATGTGATCATTTTGGGTGAGCACAAAAACGGTAAACGCGTAGACGAATCGAGAAAGAAGTTACACGTAAGCTAGTTCTAAGGCAATTTCAAACAAAAAAGCCTGATCGATAATCGGTCAGGCTTTTTTGTTTTCAGCCACAAGCCCAGCTTAGCGACTTACCGCTTGTTATATACTGCTTCTAACCACGCTATTGCTCCTTGTTTGGCTTTCCACACTTCTTTGGCAAAAGTGCAGTAGAAAACAGCTTCGTTTTTATCGCCAAAACCATAAATGCCAGCCAATTCTGGCAGTTCTTTTTTAGACAGCATTAGTTGTAATACAAAATTATTTGCTTCCCTAGCCTCTGCCAAAGCGGTGCGGCTCTCCTGGCGGTCGCCCAACTGAATAAATCGAAACAGTGCATAGTTAAAATAGTGAAAGGCGGCCACATCGTCATTGTATGCCTTATGCAACGCTTCGTATCGCTCAATCTGACCGAGTCCCAATGAATACAAACCAGCATAGTCGCGCACCCCCTGATTATCATTAGGGTTCAATTCCAACAAATAAAAATAGGTCTGCAACGCCAACTCCTTCTGATTCAATAAATACAGGCACTCGGCATAGTTTTTCATGCAACGCATATACGGCCTGGTTTCATGTATGAGCCAAAAATGTGCTTTGTTTTTCTTGAAAAAAGCCTTTCCTAGTTTTCATTCGGGTGCGGTTAGGCATTATCGTACCACTCGAGTAGTCCACATTCGCCCCGGGCGAGTAAAAAAGGTGCGGGCAAAAAAAACACGAGGCAATAAAGTTGAAAGACAGTTCGAGTTTGCTAATCGATTAACCTTTCCAAAAAAAGCTTGATCGATGGACGGTCAGGCTTTTTTTGGACATGAACAACGGAAGTTACCCTCTCCTCCAAAACCGCATTTTTCCCCGTATTGATGCTATTTTTTCCTTTCCGATCAAGCCAAAATAAATCAACACAAAAGCAACCAACCAAAGCAGACCTTTTATTAGGAAAAACAAGAAGCCCGCCACACCTAACGTTTGTAAAAACTCCATTGTGTTTTAATTTTAGACTGTTTGCCGCTGCTTGCATACTACTTCTAGGGTATCAAAAATTTCGATATTGAAATCAAAACCTTTGTTTACCTCTTCCGCCCACTCATCTTTTTGAACTGCTCTAATTGCTTGCACCGCTTCCTGTATATCATCAAAATCATACATTTTACCTGCAGAGGGTACGGCTTTTTTTATCATTTGGCCTCCAAACATAATGCCCATATAGTTTAAGTAAATATGAGGCAGCAGTTGATCGTAAGATAGTGAACGGAGATATTCCACGTAGCCGCGGGTGCTGTCAAGTACGACCCCAGTAGCGTGACCTTGCGCAACCAACTCGTTTATGTCTTCTTGCACTTTTTCAAGCCTTTTAAGGCTGGCGTGTGGCAGCCCAGTTTTTTCAATTGCCTGAAAAACTTCAAATTGTTGCAGGAGGTACAATAGGTATTCGTTTTTGGATAATAAGCCTCTAAACATTCGCACGTTGAAGGGCATTCTTTCAGCTTGCTTATGCTTTGTGTTTGTAGCTTCTATTAATGGTAACATAAAGTACTTTTTAAAATTTGGATGCAATTTAGAATGATTATAAATAACAACAACGAAAATATGTTATTCTTTAACAGAAATCAGGTTGCCGCGCTTTTTTTGGCCATTTAGCCTTTACGGAAATAAATTTTGCCTCTGCGTTTCGTTTGTTTTGGCCAAGTACTTAAAGCGCGCCAATGACAGATGTTTTAGGGCTTTGCTTTGAAAAAAACCTGCAGCTCGGTTTAGATAAGATAGGATCTTGGGTTGCCGCGCACGGCTTCTGTGAAAAATTTCTGATGGTAGTAGTGTAAATGCAACTCTGTGTAAAAGAAGAAAATCTAAAACACATGAAGAAGTCAGTTAGAAAATCAGGCCTTCCCGTCCTTGTGTTGGCGGGCGCAATTGGAGCCGTTGCAGCATTGCACAACGATATGAGCTGTTTTCGCAACCGCTTCAATGGCCTGCCGCGAACTCTAGGCAGGCCGTTGTACATGTTTTTTGGGTTGCCAAGTCGAGGAGTAGATACTAGAAATTTGCCAATCTTCTTCTCTCGGTTTGAAACTCCTTTAAAGTAGGTAGTTCGCTGTTCTTCTTAATATCGAGCGGCTAGAATCGGTTTTGACGATTATTTAAAACGGCAAATCATCAGTTGAACTTGTAGAACTATTATAAGGCTCTTCGCCTATCGGAGGTGCGGTTGGTGCAGAAGAAGAGGCTGAATTGCCACTCTTATCTACCTTCCAAGCACGTGCTTCTGTAAACCACCTGCCATTGTATTCGCGGCTTTCCAGATCAACCGATGCGTTTACCATATCGCCAACGGCTAACGAATATTGATCTACTTTTTCGCCCCAAAGAGAAAGGCACACCTTTTTAGGATATTGTGCCTGTGTTTCTACTACAAATTCCTGTTTTTTCCACTGACCTTTTTTGCCTTCGCCAGTTACTAAAGGCAATATTTGAATCACCTTTCCTTTTAATTCCATGCTCATGATTTCGTTATTCTTTAATGGTTGTTGGTCGAAAGATACTTTGAGTTTGGGCGATAGTCAAGGGCTTACACCTTGGCGTAACACGTAATCAAGAAAAAACAATGGCACGCAAAAGGTCAGTCAGAATCCTTTGCGATAGAAAGTTCCTTTCTGAACAAAATCACAATCGAGACAATTGTAACGCAATAAATAATTAAGAACTGTTTTGAAAAAAAACCGATAGAAATTTCCAACAAAAAATCGATTGGGATTATGCACAGCAGTAAGCAAACAAAAAAAATCGCCCCACTAATTTTCCTTCGATTGTAATACTGCCCTACTGGAACGAGAAGCAGCGTGGCGATGGTAGCAAAACTCAGCATTTGAAATAAGTACAAATCTACAAGTTGCCTGAGATTGCCATAACGCCACCAACAAATCATTAAGATTGTCTTAACGACTACAATAATTTTAATGTTTCTTGACGTCATCATATCCATAACTCCTTGCAAGCATATCAATTAGAAAGCTTCTCTCCAAGGATTGCAGGGCGTAGATGTCCACCAAAAAGATAAACCTTCTATCCTTAGGACGCAATCTTTTACCATACGCCTGCCCTGGCATCAACGAGTCAGCCACATTTACCCTCAACCCTGCCAATTTCGCTTTCAGTTGATCAAAATCATTTTTTAAAAGCGATAGTGCTTTACTTTCTTTATAGTGTTTTTCTAAAATGCTACTTGAATTGCCTGACCAAATAACTTGGTTATCTAAGGAATCGATAAAAGAAACTGCTTTGTTTAAACGATTTTCTAAATTTTTTATTGAAGCTCTAATACTACTTACTTTATTTGAATCGGGCAATGATCTTAGAAAATACACCTGATACAATGAGTCATTATTTAAAGCAGGTATTTCAATTTTTGGGGTGGGTAGTAGAAAATCATCCACCTTCGAAGAAACGAAACCACACGATTGCAAAAACAAGAAGATGCAATATAAATACTCTTTTCTTACGACCATTACAAGCAAAAATTCATTTTATAGGATTGGTAACAATTACGGGAAACATTTGAGAAAAACATCGTTACAATATGTTCATCTCTGCGCTGTGCATCAAAAAAACGGCTCTCTAACAGGGCAGAAGCCTATCTTCCTCTCAGTCTTCTAAAAAAATCGTCAATTAGTTCTTTGCTGGCTGTTGCTTGCACATTCCTGACTACCTCCGTTTTTGGGTGCAAGATATTTTTTTCTAGAAGCGAATAACCTCTTTGCTTGTCTTCGGCACCAAACACCAATTTTTGGAGTTGCGTCCAATGCAGCGCGCCTGCGCACATCACACACGGTTCAAGGGTAACATACAAGGTGCATTCATTCAAGTATTTTGATCCCAAGTAATTGGCTGCCGATGTAATGGCCAGCATTTCGGCATGGGCGGTGGCATCGGTAAGCATTTCGGTTTGGTTGTGTGCTTTCGCTATAATTTTGTTGCCCGCCACCACTACGGCACCGACTGGCACTTCGCCCGCGTCTAGCGCAATACGCGCTTCTTTCAGCGCTTCGCGCATGAAATAATCGGGGGTATACAATTCAATGTTCAAGATTTTAGATTTGATATTACCACACTCAGCTGATTTTGAATTTTGAACTTGAAATTTCCAATCATTTAACAGAAATGCTCTTCATTACTTCTTTCGCTGTCTTCTGCCAGTCAGCTTTTAATTCTTTTGGGCAACTGAATGTAAAAACCAATGTGCGTTTTGCCTCCACTAGGTATTGGACATAAATGTATCGTTGGATGGTCTGCTGCTCGCCTAGTTGCCGCTTATTGCCATTCACGCGCGATTCAAGTTCAAAAAATATAAACTTCTTTTTGCCCAACTGTTTTGTGCCTTCCTCAATAAACTCAACCCGATCATACAAATTAGTAATACCTGATTTAAAGAATTTCTGCGCCATTTCAATATTTGAGTCAGGCCATTGGGTAGCGGAGATGTTTACACTAAAATCAACCAATCTGTCGGCATTTGTATATGCCCCTAGAGGCGCTCTCACCGAAGGGTAGCGCTGGGCAATATCCTCGTTGGTCATGGGTTTCAATTCTTCTGGTATACTGACAGTGATTTCCTTATTTATCTTGGTTTTTATCAATTTAGAAGAACTAAATGCCATTGAAAATACCGCGAAAATCAGCATGGTTTTTATTGCACCTAAGGGTTCACGAGTTCGAAATCCGTTGAAGAGCTTTGCGCGAGATTTAAGTTTGTTCATGATTTAGTGGAGATTTAATTTCTAATGTTAAATAAGGTCAACCATCCTACAATTTATCTAAAATAGCGATAAATTTATCTGCCGATACAATAGCGACTTTAGGAAACGAGAGCAATTCAGCTTCTTTAAAATGCGCGTCATTTGTCACCAAATAATCAGCGTTGGCGGCAGCCGCCACGTCAAAAAACTTGTTATCGTCAGGATCTTTTGTTATCGCGTTCCAAGAATAATAGATGCGCGTAAAAATGGTATCTGGAGATTCTAAAAATGTTTCCAAAACGAGCTCTGCTGCGCCAGGGGCCGAATACTGACGAAGGATTTCCTCATACTCATGAATGATTCCTTCAGAAATAATAAGCTGGTATTTACCCTCTATAAATGCGTTCCAGATTAATCTATGTTTACTCCTTTTTCCGATAGCGACCAACAACACGTTCGAATCGATAACAACCTTCATAGAGGCTTGTCGATCGAAGATACTCGAAAATGACCTCGGCTTAATTTTTCATAATCTTCTTCCACCATACCGTTCTGCAATTCCCAATCTTCAATGGTTCGATCCAATTGTTTAGCCAACAATTTCACAGCCAATCGCTGCATCTGCAAAAAATCCTCTTGTGGCAACGGTTTTTTTAACAACCGCAACATCATCACCTGCTGGTCATTCAAAGGGGTTTGCTTCAATTCGTCACGTATCATAAGTCACATTGTTAAACGGTCAAAACTAATAAAATCGTATCTACCCAACCAGTCACCAATTTCGCGCTCAAAAATGGGGATATTCAATTGCAATTCATAAAGTGAGGATAGATTGCTAAATTTGCGCCTCAAATTTAATCGAAAAAATCCATGTTGCGGACTCATACGTGTGGCGAATTGCGAATTAGTGAAGTGAATAAACAAGTTACCCTTACGGGATGGGTGCAGCGCACGCGCGATAAAGGTAGTTTACTTTGGATCGACTTGCGCGACCGCTATGGAGTAACTCAGTTGTTTTTGGAAGAAGGTAAATCGGATGCCCACCTTTTAGCAGTAGCGCGAAAATTGGGAAGGGAATATGTGGTTTCGGTTTCTGGAGTTGTTTCTGAAAGAGTTTCAAAAAACGACAAAATGCCTACCGGTGAAATAGAGATAAAGATCACCGCGCTAGAAATTCTCAATGAATCTAAAACTCCCCCTTTTACCATAGAAGAAAACACCGATGGTGGCGATGATCTGCGAATGAAATATCGCTACTTGGATTTGAGAAGAAACCCAGTTCGCGAAAGCTTACAACTTCGCCATAAAATGGGTCAACAAACCCGCATTTATTTAGACGGCTTAAATTTTATAGAAGTAGAAACACCCGTGCTCATCAAATCAACGCCAGAAGGTGCGCGCGATTTTGTGGTACCCTCACGTATGCACAACGGAGAGTTTTATGCCTTGCCACAATCGCCTCAAACGTTTAAGCAATTGCTCATGGTTTCGGGCTTCGACCGCTACTATCAAATTGTAAAATGCTTCCGCGATGAAGACTTGCGTGCCGATCGCCAGCCCGAGTTTACACAGATAGACTGCGAGATGTCATTCATCACACAGGAGGACATACTATCAACCTTTGAAGGTTTGGTGCGCCACCTATTCAAAACCGTGAAAGGCATTGACATACCCGCTGTGCCCCGCATGACCTATAATGATGCCATGACTCATTACGGCTCGGACAAACCCGACACTCGCTTTGATATGAAGTTTGTGGAAGTAAACGAGGTAACAAAAGGCAAAGGTTTTATTGTTTTTGACGATGCCGAGTTAGTAGTAGGTATTTGCGCGAAAGGTTGTGCCGGCTACACACGCAAACAGTTGGACGAACTAACGGATTTTGTAAAGAAACCACAAATCGGGGCAAAGGGGTTGATTTACATTCGTTGCGAAGCCAATGGAACATATAAGTCATCGGTAGATAAGTTCTTTGATGAGATTGAGCTGGCGCATATAGCTCAGAAATTTAATGCACAGCCAGGCGACTTGTTACTACTCCTGGCAGGAGAAAAAGAAAAAACAAGAAAAGCGCTGGGCGAACTTCGCCTGCTAATGGGCACACAGCTTGGCTTGCGCGATAAAAATAAATTTTCTACACTCTGGGTACTCGACTTTCCGCTGCTTGAATGGAATGAAGAGACACAACGTTTTCATGCCATGCACCACCCGTTCACCTCCCCGAAAAGGGAAGACATGCACTTACTAGAAACTGCACCTGGCAGTGTGAGAGCCAATGCGTATGATTTGGTGATTAACGGCACCGAAGTAGGCGGTGGCTCTATTCGTATTCATGACAGACCTACACAATCGCTCATGTTTACGCACCTTGGCTTTAGCGAAGAGGAAGCGAAAAAGCAATTTGGTTTCTTAATGGAAGCATTTGAATTTGGCGCACCTCCACACGGTGGTATTGCCTTTGGGTTCGACAGGCTTTGCTCGCTCTTTGGTGGTGCCGACTCAATCCGCGATTTCATTGCCTTTCCCAAAAACAATGCGGGCCGCGATGTAATGATTGACAGTCCTTCTTCTATTTCGAGTGAGCAGTTGAAGGAGTTGGGGATATCGGTAAATGATTAAGATAAAGCGTTAATTCAGAATTTTTCCTCCACCCCCAAACCAAACAGAGCGAAATCATACTTAACCGGATCATCTGGATCGAGCAGCTTTAGGTTGCTTGTAAGCTCAAGAGCCGTCTGCCAGTCTACTTGTTTGCGCTTTATTAGTTTTAGTTTACGCGCTATCCGTTCCACATGCACGTCCAAGGGACAAATTAATTGCGCGGGCTTTATATTTTTCCAGCTGCCAAAGTCTACCCCGTTGGCATCGGTGCGCACCATCCAACGCAAATACATGTTAATACGCTTGCAGGCAGACTTTCGCTCGGGTGTGGCTACGTGTTTCAAGGTGCGTTTGGGGTAGCTAAGTCCAAAAAACTCAGAATGAAAATGCACCAGTGCTTGCTCAACGGTCTCGGCCTCGTCACTTACCACAAAAGTTTCCTCAAGTGAAGAATAGCGGTGATAGATGTTCGCCAGCGACTCAACAAAATAGGCGGCATCGCTGCCGTTAAAGGTTCTGTGCTTAAACTTGGCGAAAGGTTTTAGATCACCGATTTTGTAGTTCAACAAAAAATCATGCGGACTATTATCCATCCAGCCAAGAAGCTGCTTTGTTTTGTTCACAACTGTAACTCGTTGCCCCCACGCCAGGGTAGCAGCAAGAAAACCTGCAATCTCAATATCTTGTTTTTTTTTGTACGTATGCGGAATGCAAATCGGGTCGTTTTCAATAAAACCCGGTTGATTGTATTTTTCCACCTTGTCGTCCAAAAAAGGCTTGAGTTCAAGTAGTTTATTTAATCGCATGGGCAGGCATTGAAAAAGTATACTCTACACGCCTGTTCTTGGCTTTTGCGACTTCGGTATTCTCTGGTTCTAAAGGCATTTGTTTGCCGAAGCCAACTGAGGTTATTCTGCTTTTGTCAATTCCGCGGGTAATCAAAAACTCAGCCACACTGTTGGCTCGCGCTTCCGAAAGTTGCTGGTTAAAATCAAGCGACCCTACATCATCAGTATGCCCGGCTAGGGTAACTTTCCAGCCCGAATTTTCTTTTAAAACGGACACCAGTTTTTCAAGTTCAATAAATGAAGCTGATTGCAACGTTGCTTTGTTGTACTCAAATTGAATGTTTTGCAACACATACGTTTCATTGAGTTTCACATTTTTATCAGCAACTAAAACCTTGGGCAGTGCTTTTATGGAATCTACATCGGCCACACTTACATCATCAATATAATAATAACAGGCGTTGGCCAGCATGGGCTCTAGAACGGGTTCAAAGTTTACGTGGAAACTTTTGGTCGATTGATTGTTGGCAAAATTACCGATAATCACATACTGTTCATTCCCTTTGGCTATAAATTGGCTTGAAACCTTTTCCCAAAGGCCAGTGGCTCTGCGAAAGGCGGAATCATACACTTTGGATATTGTTGGCGAAATAGGAATTGGGGTATCTTTATCACTATGGTAGGCTGAATCGAGCAACAGCGCTCCGATACGGTCGGTGCTGTATCGCGAATAAGAAGAGAACTTAAAACTAAATTCCAGTTGATACTTCCTACCTTCAATAAGGGGGGATTTCAATCTTGCTTGAATGTATTCCCGATAGCTTCTTTGTCCCTTCATCCAAACATAAATGCCCACATACCCCTTACCAGCATGGTAACTAGAAACGCCCGCCCAGTTATGCGAAGCGTTGGCTGCGCCTTTGCTGCATTCATTAAACAAATCGGGCGTGCCGGCTGTTGGCGAACTCCAACCGGGAGCAATTTCGCGACTTAATGGGTTGATGGTAAAAGAACCAGGACAGGTATAAAATTCTTCGAAGCCAGCGTTGGCAACTAAATTCTGCCCGACTGAAAAACAGCTTGGTAACAACGCCAGCAATAAGGCGAACTTCATTTACTTATAATAGCTGACTTCGGCCTCAAGGCTGTTATCTGTTCCACCCAACCGCTCAAAAGCAGCCTTTGAAATTTTAATAACTACCTTGTCATCTACGCCAGCCGGCATATTGCCTGAAATTCTTACAAATACTTCCTTGCTGGTTGCCACGTTTTTTACTTTCACAATGGAGCCCACTTTAATGGTGCGATGAAATGCCAAGTATTTCCGGGTGCCTTCTGTGCCGTCCATTATCTCCGCAGTACCCGTTTCTTTTTTCTCGTCCGAATCGGCCACATTTTCAGAAATGGTAATAACTTCCTCCTTCTTCTCCAGCGGTTTTGCGACCTCCTTCGGCAGTTTCTTTTCTACAACCACGGGTTTTTCTACTTTTGGAGCTTCCTTTTTCTCCACCTTTTCTTCCTTTACTTCTTTCTTTGTCTCCTTTTTCTCCGCAATAGTGGGTTTAGCCCCACTTACAATTAATTGCTGACCAATTTTTACCTGATCTGTTTCCAATGAATTCAATTCCTTCAGTTGTTTAACACTTAATTTGTATTGTTTGGCAATAGAAGAAAGCGTTTCCTTTGATGCTACCGTATGCGTTTTCTGGTCTGGCTTCTTTTCTTTCGCATCTACGGAAACGGGCTTTTTTTCTTTCTTTTCATAGGGAATTCTAAGAAGTTGGCTCTCCTTAATACCTGCTTCTATGTTTTCGTTCGCCCTTTTTATAGCATCTACGGAAGTTTTATATCGCTTGGCAATTGCATACAAGGTTTCGCCAGAACTTACCTGATGAACGATAAATAACTTACCATTCACTGTTTCCGTTCTCAGCGAGTCAGCCGGTGCAAAGGAGAAAAGTGTTAATAGAATGATTTTAAGCATACTTTTTAATGAGGGCGAAAAGTTACCAATTACTTACGACTTCCAATAAGGAAAAATATCTGTTTTTAAACTGTTATTTTTACCATCAATTTTATAAACAACAACTAACAATGCGCAGAATTAGTGTAGCCATCTTTCTTCTAATGACGAGTATTTCGGTTTACTGCCAAAAAGTTAAACCAGTTGTGATGGTGATGGAGATAAAAGCAGAGATTGATGCGCGCATGACGCGTTATGTTACACTCGCCCTTGAAAACGCAAAAAAAATAGAAGCCGATTATGTAATTATTGAAATGGACACCTATGGAGGCGTACTTACTGATGCTAAAGACATTGTAGATAAAATCATGGCTTTTAAGAAGCCCATTTGGGTGTTCGTTAATTCTGATGCCGCTTCCGCGGGAGCACTCATCTCTATTGCCTGTGATAGTATTTACATGTCGCCCGCAGCGAGCATTGGTGCTGCCACCGTGGTGGAAGGTGGCACCGGCAATGCAGCGCCCGACAAATATCAATCCTATATGCGGTCCATAATGAGGGCTACTGCCGAAGAAAACGGCAGAAACCCGCGCATTGCCGAGGGAATGGTAGATGAAAAAATTGTGATTGACAGCATAAAACAAGCTGGCAAAGTGATCACCTTCACCACCGCGGAAGCTATTGCCAATAATTACTGCGAAGCAAAAGTGGAGAGCATTGAAGAAATATTAAAGAGAAATAATGTGATGAACTATCAACGTATCGACTTTGAATTGAGTAACGTGGAAAAGATCGTGGCATTTTTTCTAAACCCGTTCATTAGTGGTGTCTTAATCCTCATCATTATTGGCGGAATCTATTTTGAATTGCAAGCACCAGGCATTGGCTTTCCCGCGTTGGCCGCTGTTGTCGCGTTAGTTCTCTATTTGGTGCCTTATTATTTGAGCGGATTAGCCGCGTATTGGGAGATTATTGCTCTTTTTTTAGGAATTGGTTTATTGATGGCTGAGATTTTTATCATTCCAGGCTTTGGCGTTGCAGGCGTAGCTGGCATTGTTCTCACCGTTTCTTCGCTCGTACTTATCATGCTCAATAACGATAACTTCAATTTTGAATACGTGCCGTTGCATAATTTATTGATGGCTTCGCTAGCTACCCTTGGCGGGCTTAGCGGTGGAGTACTTCTACTGCTTTTTGGAAGTGCAAAGCTGAGCAATAGCAAGGCTTTTCGGAGAATGGCACTTACTGATACACAAAGCAGCTCAAAAGGATATTCCGTCAACACCCAAGAAAATTCTTTCCTCGGCAAACGGGGTATTGCCCACACAATTCTCCGCCCAAGCGGGAAAGTAGAGATAGAACATCAAATTTATGACGCGTTTACACAAGGTGATTTTATTGAGAAAGGCGAAGCCATTGAGGTGATAAGCACTGAAGGGGTAACGCTAAAAGTAAAAAGAATTCAGGCATGACGAAAATACTTGGAGTTATACCCGCACGATACGCGTCTACACGTTTCCCCGGAAAACCACTTGCGCTTATAGGCAACAAGACGATGATACAACGGGTCTACGAGCAAGCAAGAAAGTCAACCTCTCTGACTAGATTAATTGTGGCTACCGATCATGAGCTAATTAGTGATCATGTAAAATCATTTGGTGGTGAAGTCTGCATAACCTCCGAAAAGCATCCCAGCGGAACGGATCGTTGTCAAGAAGTAAAATCCATTTTAAATGAATCGTTTGACTACGTCATTAATATTCAAGGAGACGAGCCATTTATTGCGCCAGAGCAAATCGATCTGCTTGCGTCTGTGCTGGACGGCAAAACTGAGCTTGCTACGTTGATAAAAAAAATTGACTCGTTCGAGCAACTTGTAAGTCCAAACAACGTGCGCGTTGTTTTTAATACTCACCTCGAAGCCATCTATTTTAGCAGGGCCGCCATTCCTTACCTACGTGGCCTTGCTCAAGATCAGTGGCTCGCACATCATGTGTACTTTAAGCACATTGGCATGTATGCGTATCGTACCGATATTTTAGAAAAGATAACAACACTTCCCATCTCATCACTTGAAAGAGCCGAGTCGTTAGAGCAATTGCGCTGGCTCGAAAATGGACTGAAAATAAAGGTGGTGGAAACCAACATCGAAACCATGGGCATCGATACCCCAGAAGATTTAAAAAGGGCAAATCTATTTGTAAGCTAACTGTGCTTAGCGATTCGCGTCATTTTTCCTTTTTGGATTAATAATTAACTTGCTGAGATAATGATACCTTATTACCTCGCTTTACCTTTTATCTACCTTCTTTCGTATCTCCCGTTTTGGGCGCTTTATGGTGTTTCCGATTTCTTTTGTTTTCTTGTGTTTCATGTTATTGGCTATCGAAAAAAAGTAGTAATAGAAAATTTAACCAACTCGTTTCCTGAAAAATCCGAAAAGGAGATATTGGAGTTGAGCAAAAAATACTATCAATATCTCTGTGACCTGACTTTAGAAACCTTCAAGAAAATTACGATGAGCAAAGCGGACGCCTTGAAGCACTGTAAGTTTCACAATGCAGAATTACTCAACCAGCTCAAAGATCAAAATAAGAGTGTGATACTTCTAATGGGTCATTATGGTAATTGGGAATGGGCCGGTTCGTCTTTCACACTATCGACTAAGCATCAACTCTACGTTGTGTATAAAGCACTTTCCAATACTTATTTTGAAAAGCTTATGGTTAAATCGCGAACGATGTTTGGCACACGTTTAATCAAAGTTGAAAATACCTTGCGGGACATAATAGCGAACAAAAGCAACCCAGGCACTTATGCCTTTATTGCCGATCAAACTCCTTTTCCGCAACAGGCTTATTGGACCACTTTCTTAAATCAAGATACGCCACTGTTTACCGGAGCAGAGAAATTGGCGAAAAAATTTAATTACCCTGTTGTGTTTGTAAACATTGTGAGGGTAAGAAGAGGCTATTATGAAATTTTCCCAGAATTGCTTTTTGAAAATCCAAGAGACTGTGCAGAAAACGAAATAACCGAGTTGTATATTCGAAGACTAGAACGGGAGATTAACAAAATGCCTGAAACATGGTTATGGTCTCATAGACGGTGGAAATATACAAGAGACCAAGCTTTGACAAAGTAAGAATGCGAACAGGAAAAGAACTAATTCAAGCCTCAAAAGCCTTTGCGAAAGAAGATCGTAAAAAAAGTTGGTGGTTTACTTTATCTACATTACTACTTCTAATTCTCGCGTTAGCGGGCACATATTGGAATATCTCGATCGTAGGAAGAATTGGTTGCAGTATCCTTTCTGGCCTTCTGCTAGTGCGCATGTTTGTTATCTATCACGACCATCAGCATTTTGCCATTCTATCGAATTCAAAAATTGCAGATAGTATAATGAGCCTCTTTGGCATTTATATACTAGCACCCTCCAGCATTTGGAAACGTTCTCATGACTTTCACCATAACCACAATTCTAAGCTTCATGTAAGTGATATCGGTTCTTTTCCTACCATCACGAAGCATCAGTTTCTTGGCCTGTGCAAAAAACAACAATTCATATACCTTGCTTTGCGGCACCCATTGAATATTCTATTTGGTTACCTTACCATCTTTACCTATTCGTTTTGTGTCAGTTCATTCGTCAAGAGTAGTAAACGACATTGGGATTGCGGTCTCGCACTTTTTATTCATTTCGCAATTGGCGTATTTCTTCTATTGAAAGGCGGTTGGCTGGCATTGTTGTTAACTTTGGTAGGGCCTCATTTTATAGCCTGTGCTATGGGTTCTTATTTATTCTATGTGCAACATAACTTCCCAGGTGCGTCATTTAAAGTACTACATGATTGGAAATATGACTATGCTGCCCTCCATTCAACGAGTTACTTAATCATGAATCCGGTAATGCAATGGTTCACTGGCAACATTGGTCTTCATCATGTACATCACCTTAATTCTCGCATTCCGTTTTATCGACTGGAGGAAGCGATGGCCAGTATGCCAGAACTGAATACGGCTGTCACCACGTCCTTTCGGTTGAAAGACGTGATCTCTTGCCTGCGCCTTAAATTGTGGGATGATGAAAAGCAAACAATGATTGGTCTAAATGAATTATCAAATCATTAAAACGATGAGAATAGAGTTGCTTGTATTGATTGCTCTTTTTGTGCGTTGTGAACCCATCCCCGCCCAAATAGAAGAAGGAAATCTCAAAAAACATATTTCAATATTATCCGATGATAAGCTAGAAGGCAGAGGGACAGGAGCAGAAGGCGGAAACAGAGCAGCGGCCTATATTGAAAAAGAGTTCAAAGCCATCGGACTTTTACCATTGGGCAATGACAACTCCTTTTTGCAATCATTTCCATTTAAAGCAGGTGTGCACAATACGGGTAAAGAAGGAACAGCCTCTAATGTGATCGGGTTTATAGATAACGGGGCTTCAACTACAATTGTTATTGGTGGACATTACGATCACCTTGGGCTCGGTAATGATGGCAGTTCATTAGATGCCAACCCGGCTAATAAAATCCACAATGGCGCAGATGATAACGCTTCCGGAACGGCAGGAGTTATTGAGTTGGCTCGCCATTACAAAACCAACAAAAAGAAAGAAAAGAATAACTTTTTGTTTATTTGTTTTAGTGGAGAGGAGTTGGGCTTGTTAGGCTCCAAGTACTTTACAGAACACCCCACCATGGATCTTTCAAAAGTTACTTACATGATAAATATGGACATGATTGGCAGGCTTGACCCTGTTGGCAAAGGTTTATCGATCAGTGGCACAGGGACAAGTGGAGAATGGGAACCTCTTTTAAAAAAGCTTTCCAGCGATAAGCTGAAAATAAAAACAGATTCTTCCGGCATGGGGCCTAGCGACCATGCATCGTTTTATTTAAAAAATATTCCTGCACTTCATTTCTTCACGGGCTCACACTCCGACTACCATAAACCTTCTGATGATGTCGATAAGATCAACGTTGCAGGTGAGAAAGAGGTACTTGAGCTGATTATTAGAGTGATTTCACAGCTAGAAGGTAAACCAAAACTTACCTTTCTCACCACCAAAAACAAATCAATGGGTGCTACCCGATCATTCAAAGTAACCATGGGCGTAATGCCGAGTTACAGTTCGCAAGAAGAGGGGCTAAAAGTAGACGGTGTTAGTGAGGGCAAGCCTGCTCAAAAAGCTGGCATTGTCACGGGCGATCTAATTATTCAAATGGGCGAATTAAAAATAAAAGATATATCTGCTTATATGGAAGCGTTAGGTAAATTTGAGAAAGGACAGACCATACCGGTAAAAGTTAAAAGGGGAAAGGAAGAGGTGGTAGTAAATGTAACTTTTTAGTATGCCGTAAAGGAAGTTACTACCATGATTAAGAGCGAAGCTCTACTGAATATTGTTCGTAATCCGCGGAGTAAACAACGTGACTGGAAGACAAGTAATATCTGAGCTGCGGCTTAAGCCAGTAAATTAAAAGAACTCCAATACAAAATAATGGTGAATATTATTGATACGAATGATCTAAGATATTACATCGACAGAATTAGCAGATGCCTGTTTAGATGTTACTCACATCGATTACTTGTTTTGCTGTTAATGTGTTATACACACTTAGTTTTCGCCCAAGAGAAAGAAAAAGTGAAAGATGGTTTTGGAGCAATCGTTAAATTTACGCCAAGTTCATTGTTAACACCAGAAACACCAACTGTACAATTTGGAGTTGAATTATTGCTTCCCAAATTCACAAAATATGGCTCGAGTGTTCAATTTGACTATGGATTTCAGGTGGCACCGATTTTTGACTATTACTCATCGCTCGCTTTTTTACAATTAGACCTAGAAAATATTTCAAACAAATCATATAGAAAATACCATGTGGAATTTCGTAAATATTACAAATCTGTCAAAAAGAAAATCTTGAATTTCCCTCTTGAAGGTCGTTCGTACATAGCTTTTGAAGGGTTTTACACGCCTTATACCTACCTTCAGAAAAATGGTAGCTATGTTATTAAGAATGATGATTTAGGGTACAGTTTCGATTATGCGAGTGTAAGTAAAAACACTGTCGGATTTGATGTAAAAGCAGGTTATGTTGTAATGTTCAATTTTCCATTATCAGTCGAGGGTTTTCTTGGTTTTGGCTTGCTAACGGTTAATCGAACCTATTCTGATTTTGTCAACAAGAAGATAGGCAATGGGTATAGCTATAATTATGATTCTCGCAACAAAGAAGGTGTATCCATTTCGCCTCATCTGGCTCTTGGTATAAGAATTGGCTATAAGATACTTTAGTTATGATTTTATTGGTGCTGCATAGCTTGTGTAGAGCCAGGAGAGGCTTTGTTGAAGATTGTTTACAACATTTGCTTATTTCTATATTAGCGTTATGCTCAGTTTCTGCTTCAGCGCAAAACCTGGGAAAAGATAGTTTGGGAGTTATTATTAAATGGACACCCAGTTCGTTGTACACGCCAGAAACACCAACCATGCGCTTTGGTGTGGAGGTATTATTGCCGCAATTCAGCAAACGTGGGCTGAGTATTGAATTTGACTATGGATTTCGGTACAGAATAAGCGCAAACCCTCACCCTTACGATAACGCTTCAATTTCTCATCAACTAGATCCTTTTAATTATGTTAATAAACGTTATTCAAAGTACCATTTAGAGTTGCGAAAGTACTTAGATCCAACTAACATAATGGGCAGTGGCAGCCCGTATTTAGCGATTGAAGGATTTTACATTCCCTATACCTATCAGGTAAACAATTCGCAATATGTGGCTAAAGACGGTTTGTTATACGTAGTTGATAATGCCCATGTAAGTAGAGAAATTAAGGGGGGCGATGTAAAAGTGGGTTATGTTTTAAGGTTCAAGTTTCCTTTATATCTCGAAGGTTTTGTTGGCGTTGGGCTTCGATTTGTTAATCGAGAATATTATGAGTTTACAAATAGACAATTGTTTTCTCAAGCCAACCTTCCTTTTAGATATAGTATTCGTGACGTGTATAGACCCCAAGAAGGCAAGAAGACTTTACTACACGTAGCTCTTGGTATAAGAATAGGTTATAGGATATTTTAGTTGAAACAATTCAACTACTTATAATACTTCTAACCTAACTCACGGAGTTTACATTGTTTCCTTTCAAAAACCAATAAAATCAGTAAAACCGAGAAACTGGTAGTGAAAAAAAAATTGAAAGGTGTCGGACGAAGGGGAAATAAAATTGTTTGCTTTGATGTGACTTTTTCCTGAGTTCCTCGGTTTTTTCTGCAACGAGTGAAAAGCTTTGAATGCAGGTTAAAAATGGGTTTTTTCTTTGGTTGGTGGGTGTCCCAATGTAGCTTTGAGGGTGTTTGTTAGAAAGAAGCCTAATAAGAGCGGGGTAGTTAGCATTCAGGTCATCAGCAAGAGGCAAGGTAAATACACTGTTGTAAAAACGATAGGCAGTTCAACAGATCCCCAGCAGATACAAGCCTTTATCACCCAAGGTGAGCACTACGTTTCTTCTATTGTCAAGCAATCCAAAATCAATTTCGAAGTTGAAAACGAACGTGCCGTAATCGATTTGTTTTTCAAGGGCATTGATTCGATCCAGTTGGTGGGGCCGGAGCTTTTGTTGGGTAGATTATTTGATGAGATCGGGTTCAATAAAATCAAGGGCGAGCTCTTCCGCTCGTTGGTGATAACACGATTGGTGTACCCTGTGAGCAAGCTTAAGACGACCGACCACCTGTTTAAATACACAGGTTCGATCATTGATGTGGAACGGATCTATCGTTACCTGGATAAGCTCAATGGCAAGTACAAAGAGCAAGTGCAGCAGATAAGCTACGCGCATACCTTGAAAATACTGGATGGCCAGATGAGCGTAGTGTTTTATGATGTAACGACATTATACTTTGAAATTGAAGATGAAGACGACTTGCGTAAAACAGGGTTCTCCAAAGAAGGCAAGCACCAACATCCACAAATTGTTTTAGGCCTTCTTGTAAGTGTTGACGGATATCCACTGGCCTATGAAATTTTTGAAGGCAAGAAGTTCGAAGGCCATACCATGTTACCCGTTGTTGAAGCCTTCCGAAAGAAGTATCAGTTGCAAGATTTGATTATCATAGCCGATGCTGGTTTACTATCCAATGACAACATTGAAGAGCTCCAGCAGAAAAAGTATAACTATATCTTGGGGGCACGGATCAAAAATGAGACCAGTGCATTAAAGCAAAAAATTCTTGGTTTACACTTATCAGACGGACAGAGTGTTTTGCTTGAAAAAGACAGCACCCAGAAACTGATTGTGAGCTACTCAACTAAACGCGCCAAGAAAGATGCCGCTAACAGGAGAAAAGGGCTGGAGAAACTCGAACGAAACATTGCCAACGGAAAGCTCACAAAACAGCACATCAACAACCGTGGTACAATAAATATTTGAAGATGGATGGAGTTGTTAACATCGCCATTGATTATGAAAAATACAAAGCCGATAGCAAATGGGATGGGCTAAAAGGCTATCTTACCAATACCCGAATGGGAAAAGATCAAGTAATCGAAAACTATGGGCATCTCTGGGAAATTGAAAAAGCTTTTCGTATTTCAAAAACAGATTTGCGCATCAGGCCTATCTATCACCGTTTAAGGAAAAGGATTGAAGCACACCTGTGCATTGCTTTCTGCGCATACAAGATTTACAAAGAACTGGAAAGACAGTTAAAGGAAAAGGAAGCGGGCCTAAGCCCAGAGAAAGCCATCGATATCCTGAAAACCATTTACCAGATCACCATCATCACGCCTTATTCAAAGCTAAAGGAATCAAGATTATATCTGCCTAACACCGAACAACAAAACCTGTTAAAATTATTCAACATCTAAAACCGTTGCCGGGTGTCCCAGCGAGGAACTCAGGAAAAACTGGTAGTGAAAAAAAAATTGAAAGGTGTCGGACGAAGGGGAAATAAAATTGTTTGCTTTGATGTGACTTTTTGAGGCTACTTCTTCTCCACCGCATGTCCACCAAACTCATTACGCAAAGCGGCCACCACTTTTCCCGAGAAGGTATCTTCTACTTGAGAGCGATAGCGCATAAGAAGTGACATGGTAATAACTGGTGCTGGCACGCCCATCTCTAAAGCAGTTTCTACCGTCCACCTGCCTTCGCCCGAGGAGTGCATCACTCCTTTTATAGATTCCAAATTCTTATCTCGCTCAAGCGCACGTTGAGTGAGTTCCATCAACCAACTGCGCACCACAGAGCCGTGGTTCCACACTTTTGACACCGCGGCTAAATCCATCTCTCCATCGTGCCTATGCAGCAATTCCATCCCTTCCGCAATGGACTGCATCATCCCATATTCTATGCCGTTGTGCACCATCTTAGTAAAATGCCCGCTGCCACTTTTGCCGCAGTAGAGGTAGCCATCTTCTACAGAAATGGATTTAAATAGCCCTTCACACTGATTAAATACTTCCTTCTTTCCACCAATCATAGTGCACACTCCATGCAATGCTCCATTCACGCCACCACTGGTGCCGCAATCCAGCAAATGAATCCCGTTCCTTTCTAAGTCTCGCGCCCTGGTCACCGAATCCTTGTAAAAAGAATTTCCACCATCAATCAAAATATCACCTTCATTCAACTGGTGCTTTAAGTTTCCGATGATCACATCCAACGCATTCCCCGCGGGCACCATCATCCAAATAACACGCGTCTGTTTCAAAGCAACTACCAACTCCACCAGCGAGGGCACCGTTGCTACGCCTTCCATCGCAATCTTATCCACCGCTGCTTTGTTCACATCAAAAGCAACCACCTCATGGCCGTGGCTTTTGAAATTGAGGGCGAGGTTGTAGCCCATTTTTCCGAGACCGATCAATCCGACTTGCATATTCTTAGTATGGATAGTTTATTTTCAAACTCAAATAAAAGTATTAATTATCAACACTCCTATCAGGCCAATTACCGAAATGATGGTTTCCATTATTGACCAAGAAGCGAATGTTTGGCTTATGGTAAGATTAAAATACTCTTTGAACATCCAAAACCCTGTATCGTTTACATGTGAGAACATCAGGCTGCCTGCACCCACAGCGAGGACCATAAGTTCGGCACTCACACCCGTTTCCGCAGCCAGTGGGGCAACAATGCCGGAAGTTGTAAGCGCAGCCACAGTGGCAGAACCAATAGCAATGCGCAGCAGCGCGGCAATTGACCAGGCCAAAAACAAAGGAGATAAAGAAATACCGGCAACAAGGGCGGTGATGTAGTTGCTCACACCGCCATTTACCAGTACCTGTTTAAAAGCACCTCCACTACCTGTTATTAAGATAATCATCGCCACTCCAGAAACAGATTGAACAAGCACTTCAGCAATACGGGCGCGATTCATGCCCCTCTTTATGCCAAGAAAATAAGAACCAAATAATAAGCTAACAAAGAGCGCTACCAGCGGCTCACCCAGAAAACGGAAAAAATCATTTTCCTTTCCCGTTAAACTCTTCGTCAACGAGACCCCCCCTATTAAAAAAACTGGCAACAAAGCAATTGTGAAACTCTCAATTGCCGAAGGCATTTCAACTTGAGTGAGCTTCTTGGAGGGGATAAAGGTGGGAGCAATCACCACGTTGATTTTCTTCAATGTTTTTGAAAAAATTGGGCCCGCAACAATTACTGTAGGGACGGAAATTAGCAAGCCATACAAAAGTGTTTTGCCCACATCTGCGTGAAATATTGGTGCGATCGTCATCGGGCCCGGATGTGGCGGCAAGAAACCGTGCGTTACTGAAAGAGATGCGGCCATGGGTATGCCCACATACAACAACGGCAAGTTGGCAGAAACTGCTACCGAAAAAACGAGCGGAATTAAAATTACGAAGCCCGCATTATAAAAAAGAGGAAGCCCGACTATAAACCCCGTCAACATCATTGCCCATTGAATATTTTTGATGCCAAAACTCCTAATAAGTACCTCCGTAATTCGCTGTGCTGCTCCACTTACTTCTATCAATTTGCCAAACATAGCGCCCAACACAATGATCATCGCAATACTGGCCAGTGTGCTGCCAACGCCTTGCTCAATCGCATGAAACAAGTCATTCAATGGCATGCCTTGCATTAAACCAGCAGCCAGCGCTACAAGTAATAAAGCAAGCACGGGTGGAAACTTGAAATAAATGAGTGCAAGCAGAATGAGCACACTACATAACACAATAAATAGGGGCATACTTTTACAACGCTTTCATTTTTACGAACTCACTTTTTAGAGCGGAATACAGAGAAGCAAATACCTCATACTTCTTTTCGAAATAGGTAGTTTTATTCTTATCAGGATAGAATGCAGTAGGCGCCTTTTTAGGAAATTGATGTTCTATACCCAATGCCTTAAAGCCCAACATGGCGGCACCCACCGAAGACGCATCAACATTCATGTCTATATAAAGGGGTTTATCTAAAATATCACATAAAAGCTGTACCCATTTATCGGATTGAATAAAGCCCCCGCTAACTGATATGTTTGTGGATGGCATAACCACTGCCTCCACCGAGTTAACAATGCTTTTGATGGCGAAGCAAATACCTTCTAATATGGCTCTCTTGAAATGAGCTTGCGTGTGATGGATAGCAATGCCCACATAAGCACCTCTGGCGTTCGGATCGTACACAGGAGCCCTTTCACCGTTCAAGTAAGGCAGGAAAATCAATCCCTCCGAGCTTGGCACAGAAAAGCAGTCGTTCACAAAAGCTTCGGCTGTTTGCTTGTTGTTCTGAATATACTCGGAAAACCAATTCAATAAAACCGCACCATTGTTGGTTGCACCGCCAACAATAAACGTATCGACCGATAGGTAATAGCAAAATGTTCGCTGTAATGCGTCTGTTTCAAACTTATGAGAAGCCATTCTCACGGCACCGCTAGTTCCAATAGTAATGGCCATGCTTCCCAATTCAGTTGCTTTACTTCCCAAATTGGCAAGGCAACCATCAGAAGCACCAACAATTAAGGGAACGTCAACATTAAAAACCTTCGCTGTGGCGGCCTTTAGCAAAAACGCCTGCTCAGGGGGGCAAGGAGTAGAAAGTTGAGTGGCTGTTATTCCACAAAAATCCAGTGCCTCCGCATGCCATTGTAGCTCCTTTGTATCAAACAAACCCGTTGCCGATGCAATGGAATAATCTACGGCAAACTCACCCGTCAGTTTGAAGAGAATGTATTCCTTAATTGAAACAAACTTTGCTGCCTTTTTGAAAATGTCACGCTCTTCCTCCCTTAGCCATAGCAACTTGCAAATGGGGGCCATCGGGTGGATAGGAGTGCCACCGAGCTGGTAAATTTTATCCCCAAAAGGACTCGCTTTTAACTTGCTCGCCTGAGGTTCACTTCTGTTGTCAGCCCAAATGATTAATGGTGTAGTAGGATTTCCATCTGCATCGACTGCCATAAAGCTATGCATGGCACTGCTGAATGAAATTGCAACCAGTTTATGCCCAATAACTTGACTTAAAATGTGGGAAACACATTCATTCACGGCTTCAAAAATCTCATCCGGATTTTGCTCCGCTGCCAAATGGGCGAAAGAAGTAGGGTAAGTCTTTTGGAAACTGGCTAATACAAATCCTTCTGACAGAAAAGCATAGGCTTTAGTGCTAGTAGTGCCAATATCTATTGTAATAATGTATTGATCCACGGATCCGGTTAAGGATCAGAAAAGTAAGAAATTAAAACAACTGTAAGAAAGGAAAGAAACAACAGTTGACTCTAAAAATGCCTATCGTTTCAAAAACTTGAAAGTGGCTTTTGTGGCCGAATTGCCCTCGCGTAAAGCGATCATGTAGTAACCTACTGGTAAATCTTTGGTTTTAACGCGAATTTCAAAATCGTCTATTACCTCCGCTTCAATCTCTAATGTGCTTCCGATGATGTTGTATAGATCTAACGTCAATCTTTTCGCGACTGGCAACTCCAACTTAACAACGACAAATTCAGTGGCTGGATTAGGGTAAATTTGAACTGATTTAACAGGATCAGAAATGAAAATAGAAGGAAGATGCTCGCCCGCAACCTGCCCAAAGCTTGCCTTTGAAAGGGCAACTGCTGAAAAAACTAGAACTATTAATCTCGCGAACTTCATGTTATCGTCTTAATACGAACTATTACAGTTCATGGTTGGTCTTTTTTGCAAATAAATTACCCATTAGATGCAATAAGTACGCCAATAGTTTATTGCTGTTCCAAAAAAAGATCATTTTTCTTGATTTACGATCTGACTTTGAGAAAAGCAGCCGACAGGCAATCTACTAAATCGGAAGCAATTAAAGAATCCATTCCTTTCTCTCTCGCTCCTATATCTCCGGCCAATCCATGCACATACACTCCAATTAAGGCAGCATCAATCGCAGAATATCCCTGGGCTAAAAGGGCAGTGAGAACACCCGTCAGCACATCGCCTGTTCCACCTGTTGCCATGCCGGGGTTTCCTGTCGAATTAAAATAAACCAACCCTTCTGGTGAGGTGATAGAAGTATAGGCTCCTTTCAAAATAACTACTGATTTTAGGTCTATTGATAACTTCCTTTGCTTTTCAAGTCGTTCAAAGTCATTGGCCCATGTATCCACTATTCGTTCAAATTCTTTGGGGTGCGGGGTCAAAATACTACCCGAAGTAACCGTCAATAACAGCTCCTGATAAACGCCCATGATATTAAGCGCATCGGCATCAATCACCATCGGCTTTGATCTGTTCAATAGCTTTGAGAATGCGTTCACCGTTTCCTTTGATTGCCCTATACCAGAACCGACCCCAATGCCACCTACACCAGCTACGTCTAACGGATCTGAAAATGAATAGGCATTTGAATCAATAGACGCCATGGCTTCGGGCACTGCTGTTTGAATAATAGAATACCCCTCGCTCGGAACGTGAACGGTCAATAAACCTACCCCAGAACGTAACGCAGCTCGGGCTGCCAGCACACACGCGCCCATTTTTCCATAACTCCCTGCCACTAACAACGCTTTTCCGTTTTTGCCTTTATGGTCAAATTTAGACCGGATTTTCAGCTTTTCTTTGATACCTGCCCGGGTGAGAAAATAAGCCGATGCCTGACTCTCTTTCAATGTCTTTTTACTTAACCCAATATCGAGCAAATGCCAGTCGCCAACAAAGCGAAAATTTTCTGGGAAGAAAAACGCAAGCTTAGGAACCTGAAACGTGAGTGTATAATGCGCCCTGATAACGCAACCATAAGAATGTCTTTCTAGATGCAATCCAGAAGGAACATCGACCGCTATCCGAATTGAATCTGTTTTATTGATGGCATCAATGACCAAGGCGTGAAGACCTTCTATTTGGCGTGATAAGCCGATACCAAAAATTGCATCGATTAAAATGTGCCGATCATCAAAAACAGAAAATTCTGGTGAGCTATCTATCTCATTGATTTCTTGGGCTAGTCTTTCTTTGTTTTTTAGGAAATCATCGCTTTCCCTTTCGGCAGAAATGACCCATACTTTGACTGGATAATTCCAGTTTTTCAGCAGCCGCGCGATGGCCAATCCATCGCCCCCATTATTTCCGGTGCCACAAATAATACCCACTTTATGAGTTGCGTTAAACCGCTGAACAAACCACCGAACAAAAGCATCCGCTGCTCGTTCCATTAAATCAATAGAGGAAATTGACTCTTGTTGGACGGTCTGTTGATCAAGCTTTTTCAGTTCATCACCATCTAACACTTTTATCATGACACGAAGTTAACAAAAATGGTCAATGATGTATAGCAGTCGGTTTTGCGCTCAAGTGAGGCGATACAAACCGTCTATTAAATTAAAAACCGTCATCCTTTGGTTCCCATAATTCAATTTTATTACCGTCAGGATCCATGATCCATCCAAATTTACCGTAGCTAAATTCCTGCATTTCCCCTACTATTTCTACCCCCTCTTCTTTCAGCACCTTCAGTAGTTCAACAAGGTTTTCCACTCGGTAATTAAACATGAATTGTTTTTGGCTTGGTTCAAAGTAAGTGGAACTCGCTGAAAATGGACTCCACTGGGTAAGTGCTGGTGTTGTCGCGTCCTTTTTATCAACTTCTAACCAAGGGAAAGAAGCTCCGTAATCATCCACGGGCAACCCCAAATGTTTGCCGTACCATTCCTTAATTTTTTTAGGATCGTCTGACTTAAAAAAGATTCCACCAATGCCTGTTACGCGTTTCATAGGTTAACAATTTATTTTTTTACGTTTTCATCTTTAAACTGTTCATACAACTCTATCCATTGTTGAGGAGTAATTTTTGTAACTAATTCTCCGATCAATTCAACTGGCACATCTTCTGGTTTTTTAAAGCGGATACACACTTTGCCAATGTCTAATTTCTTCTTTGAGATTTCGTTCCACTGGTCTTGAAACCAATCAACTAATTTGCCGCGGTACAAACCCATATGGTAAACGGCAATATGATTTTTTTGCGATGCTATATTAATAAATGGCAACGGTAATTTAGGGTCGCAATGGTAGCCTGCAGCATACAATTTATGAGGTACCACATAACCAATCATTCCATAACTCATTGCTTCTTCAAATCCTTTCGGGATATTTTTCTTGATCGCTTTGCGAAGTGCTGAAATTACTGGCTTGCGATCGGTTGGAAGTTCTTCGATGTATTCATCTACTGTTTTGGCTTTTGATTGCATAGTTAAATCATTATGGGTTACTCGATATTGGTTGTTGGAAGGAACTCCTTTCTTCGAAGAATAGCGGCACTTAAAAGAGAAATTAAGATACCCACGGGCGCAATTTCCATAAGCGTTATAGCAAAACGAATAATAGGGTTTTTATACATCGCTGCAAAGCCGTCCATTTGCTTTTGTACGTCCGCGATGGCTTTTTCATCATCGCCATTTGCTTTTGCCTTTTCAATTGCCTTTTCAGTCATTTGCTTAACAAAATCTCCCTTCATTGTCTTTAACGTAATTTCCCAACTTGTTGCGTACATAATGGAGGCAATCAAGGTAATTAGTAAACCAACGGAGGCTGCCTTTCCAAAAGTAATGCTCCCGTTCAGGTGGTTATCCCGACAGGATTTTATACCAAAGAAAATAACCGACAAGGCAACCACCATGGTGGTGTAGCCAATTATTTCGCCACGTTCTATTTTCAATGCTCCACTCTCATAAAGGGGCATGGTAATCACCATCATGGCGCTTACAATGGTTCCAGAAATCAATCCATAAGTCAATACAATTTTTCGCATAGTTTTATCTTTTGCTCGAAATACGGGGAAATAGAAAATTCTTACCTCACCCGAAAGTATGAATTAATTGAAAGTCGAAGAAATCGCCCAAAAGAACTAGGCGATGAGTCCTATTTCCTTGGCGCGTTGAATGGCCTGCGTGCGCCTTTTAACAGCTAGCTTTACAAATAAATTAGACGTATGTGTTTTTACGGTGTTAAGAGAAACAAATAGTTTTTCTGCTATTTCTTGATTCGAAAGTCCTTGATTGATAAGTTGTAGCACTTCATATTCCCTTTTACTCAAATCAAATTTTTGTGGTGGTATCAATTCCTGGGTTCTAGCTTGGATTACCACACCGGGCTTTCGGGTTAATTTTAAGCCCATCCAAACACCAAGGCCAGTAAAAAAAAGCGCGATTACTGTAATATAAAATTCAGCGGAAAGATCGCGCATGACGTACTTGTATTCTAATAACTTCATTATGAATACCAACAGAGCTAGGGCAAGCCCATAATAAAAAACAGTTCTTTTTAAAAGCATACTTAATAAGCGCAACTTAAAGTTACCATTTATTAAATTCAACCTTAATGAAAAGTTAATGTGAATGAATTCACTGAGTAGTTATCTTTAACTACTGTTTCTAACATAAAAATGGCAAAAGCAACGTATGAAGAACGAGATGTTCAATTTATTGAGCGGCTTTACCTTTTGGGTTTGAAGGAGTATTTGCTTAAACAGCCCTCTAATTCGGAATTAGATTTTCTGGAAGAAATGATTGAAATTCAACGAAAGAAGGTGGATGGCTTAAAAAATGGGTTCTATGAAAGCAAAGAAGTAAACAAAAATGCCACCATTTTTTACAGAGAAAATTTAAAACGTCAACATATTTATCTTGAATTACTTCTCGAAAAAAAGATAAGGTTCGAAAATCAAAAGAAACCTTCAGGCACAGCAAAAATCAACTAATGAAAGACCCCGCCCTTACAAGTTTTTTAGCAGGGAAATCAGAGCGCTCAGTTTTGCTATTCCACCATTTATTAGAAGAATTCAAATCGATCGGGGGAATTACCATTCACCCGGCAAAAACAATGATTGGCATTGCCACCCCCAGAAAAAGAATCGTCTATGTAACTCACTTCGGAAAAGGATTCCTTCATGTTGTATTCCCTTTTAAAGAACCTTATCCAGACAATTTGTGCTTTCAGAAAATAGCACAAGTACCTGATGATAATTTACAGTTCAACCATCATTTTAGGATGATTGAACTGGAGGATGTAAACGATGAAGTAAGATCGTTTATGAAATTGGCTTACGAATTAGGTAAGTAGTTTACTTCAATTCAAATTCAGCCTCTTTCACATCGCGTGAGTTGCCTCCTACAAAAACCTTGAATTTGCCAGGCTCAGCACCATAACTCAGGTCGTATTTATAGAATGAGAGATCATTCACTTTAATTGAAAAGGTCACTGTTTTGGTTTCGCCTGCTTTTAAAAGTACTTTCTCAAAGCCTTTCAATTCTTTTACAGGACGTGTTACAAAACCAACCAAATCACGGACATAGAGCTGAACTACTTCTTTACCTTCTCGAGAACCTTTGTTTGTAACATCAACGGACACCGTGATTGAATCAGAGGAAGACATAGTAGGCGAGCTTAGTTTGACATCGCCATAACTGAACGATGTATAACTCAATCCATAACCGAATGGATACAAGGGTTCGTTTGAAACATCCAGGTAATTGGATTGAAATTTCTGGAACCACTGCCCAGAAAGCGGCCTGCCTGTATTTTTGTGAGCATAATAAATAGGTACTTGACCCACGTTTTGAGGGAACGTCATGGAAAGTTTTCCAGACGGGTTTACGTCACCAAACAACACATCGGCAATGGCATCGCCTGCTTCACTTCCACCAAACCAAACATTTAAAATGGCAGGTACATTTTCGTCTTCCCACTTTAGTGCCAAGGGCCTTCCTGTAAAGAGAACCAACACTACTGGTTTGCCTGTACTCATCATAGCCAAGATTAAATCTCGCTGTGTATCGGGTAATTCAATATACGTTCTACTTGCCGCTTCGCCACTCATTTCGGCAGCTTCGCCAACAGCAGCAACAATAACATCCGACTGTCGCGCTATCCTTAATGCTTCGTCTCTCAATTGTTCTGCAGTGCGGCTATCGCGATGCAGCGATTTTCCAAACAAGGTGCTGTTATTTTCTAAGGTTGCGTTCTCGTCTAAGTTGGCACCTTTTGCATAAAGCACTTTTGCTTTACCATTAGTAGCTTTGGTTAACCCCTCCAATACAGAAATAGATTCTGAAAACCGGGCTGCCACGCTCCAAGTGCCAGTCATGTTTTCCTTGGCGTCAGCAAGCGGCCCTACTAACGCGATCGTACCTGTTCTCTTAATTGGCAACACGTTGTTATTCTTTAACAGCACAAAACTCTGGGCAGCAGTAGATCTTGCTTCTGCGCGGTTAGCCGTTGTATAGACTTCCGTTTTAGCACGCTGTTCATCGCAATACTTATAGGGGTCATCGAATAAACCCAACTTATATTTAGCAACCAAAATTCGCCTGCAAGCAGCGTTTATTTGTTGTTCAGTTATTTTTCCCTCTTTTAATGATTGGCCAAGCGTATTCAATAATCCTTCGCTTACCATGTCCATATCGGTACCTGCCTCTAACGCTTTCGCAGAAACCGTTTGATAATCGCCAATGCCATGATTGATCATTTCGCTAATGCCGGTATAATCGGAAACTACAAATCCTTTAAAGCCCCATTGGTTGCGCAGCACATCGGTAAGAAGCCATTTATTGGCCGTTGCCGGAATACCGTCAATCTCGTTAAAGGATGCCATCACGCTTTCAACGCCCGCATCTACTGCAGCTTTGTATGGAGGAAAATATTCGTTGTACATTCTGACGCGACTCATATCTGTAGTATTATAATCGCGACCTGCTTCGGAGGCACCGTACAATGCATAATGCTTTACGCACGACATGATAGTATTGTTTGCCGAAAGGTCATCGCCTTGATAGCCCTTGATCATGGCCTTTGCTATCTGCGAACCAAGAAACGGATCTTCCCCGTTGCCTTCCGAAACCCTGCCCCAACGCGGATCGCGCGAAACATCCACCATCGGTGAAAACGTCCAGTTAATTCCATCGGCACTTGCCTCTTGTGCCGCAATGCGGGCACTGCGCTCAATCAGTTTCATATCCCAACTGCAGCTGAGACCCAATGGAATTGGAAATACAGACTCATAACCATGAATTACATCCATACCGAATAGCAACGGTATTTTCAATCGGCTTTTTTCAACGGCTAATTTTTGTGCGGCCTTTATTTTTGCCACAGTCTTTATGTTAAACAGCCCTCCTACTAATCCTTTTTCGATTTTTTTACCGATGTCTGAACTTTCGGCTTGGCCGGTAGTAAAATCACCAGCCGAGGGTAAATTGAGCTGACCTAATTTCTCGTCTAGCGTCATAACGCTTAGAAGAGAATCAACCTTAGCATCCATTTTACTGCCCGTTGATTTAGGCGATGAACAAGAAAAAGCCAAACAAGTGGCAATCGTTAAACAAGAAATTGCTGTGCGCATAATAAATGATCAATTAAAACAGATTAAATAGGTAGTGCAAATTATCAATTGCGGTTAACTTATGGAATAAAAGGAGGCAATTGTTTTGGGAATGCTGCCTAGCTCTCTCTAAATCCGCTTACTCCGCCCGAGATAATAAACTTCATTGCGGCCGGGCCAGACACATTTAGGGGCTTTACGGCCTCTTTGGGCACCAGAAAATGATCTCCCGCTACCGCATAACTTTGCGGAAAGTAGACCACTATCATATCGTCCAAACCCAGTTCGCTTAGGTCGGATTGCGTGATGAAGCCGATGCGGTTTAAGTTGTTTTCTTTGTTGATTTGAACAATAACAGGTTTATCAAACTTCTTTTTCTCACCCACAAAAGCAGCCAGCAAGTCTTTAACAGAAGAGTAAATCAACTTTACCAGTGGTATTTTATTTACCACTTGGTCGAACCAATTGCTAAATGTTTTAAAGGCGAAGTTAGAAGTCAGGTAACCAAAAATAGTGATGGCACTAAGTATGATGGCGAACCCAATGCCAGGATATGGCAGTTGAAGTAATCCATCTAACCACTGGAACGAGGTAACAATAAAATAGACGGTTGCTACCAACGGCACTATGAATAGCGTTCCGCTAAAAAAGTATCTGAGTATTCTTCTGAAAAAACTTTCCACACAAATGTTATCTAAATAAAAAATCTATTTTCACGCTACCAGCATTCTGCTGAAAGCCAATCGCACTAATTCATCCACCTGTTCTTCTATCGTAATATTGGTAGTGTCTATTTCGATCGCTTCATCTGCCCTTCTTACCGGACTTTCAGCACGGGTGCTGTCAATTTCATCTCGTTTTTTAAGGTTGGCTAAAATCGCATCAAGCTCCACCAGTTCGCCTTTCTCCAATAATTCTTGCTGCCTCCGCGCGGCACGCACAAACATATCTGCGGTCAAAAAAACTTTCAAGTCCGCATCGGGAAAGACCACCGTTCCGATATCGCGGCCATCCATTACAATTCCGCCTTCTTTACCCAACTTCCTTTGTTGTTCAACCATCGCGACACGCACCTCTTTAATAGCACTTACTGGGCTTACATTTTCTGAGATTCGCATCTTACGGATCTTCTTTTCCACATTTAAGCCATTCAAATAAGTTTCAGAAACCCCGTTTGCATTTACATGAAAAGTGATTTTTATGTCATTCAACGCTTTTGCTACTTCTTTGGGATTTGTAAGGGCGATGTGATGTTCCAAAAAATAATGGGTTACTGCTCGGTACATAGCACCCGAATCGATATAGCGGTATCCCAGCGCTTTTGCGGCTTCCTTCGCAGTCGTGCTTTTACCGCAAGCCGAAAAACCATCTATTGCAATAATTATCTTTTGCATTCTCAACAATCTTTATGAGGGCAAGGGATAGGCTGGCCTGGCTTTAATTTAGTTTTGTTCCGATAGGGCTGTTTCTTTTGGGTTGCACAAGCAACGGAAAACAAGCCTATGAAAATAAATAATGCGAGTTTTTTGATCACTACTCTTAAGTTTAAGTCTTGCTCAAAGTTACTGTTTTTTGCCCGATAGATTACATTATTCTGAACGATAGATCTGTTATGATAATTGGCGTTGATCCACTTATCTTTGAGTAAACACCTATTTACTATGGAACCACAAGAAGAAGGAACTGCGGAACGATTTTTCAAAGATTTCGGAAAAAAACTTGATCAATTCCTAGGGGAAGCCAAAGATGCGGGAACGCGTGTAGAGGCCGATTTGAAGAACAAATACGAAGAGCTAAAGGTACAAGCGGAAAAATTCAAGAATGATGCCGAAAACAAGGAGCGCTGGAAAGAAGTAGAAGCCAGCTTGAAAAAAGCAGGTGAAGAATTGGAGAGGGCGGTAAAGACTGCGTTTAAAAAGAGTGGTTCATAGGCATTCGTCCATGAACCACTTAAAAGTAGAAATCAAATCTTAATCTCTTTCCATTTTCCTTTGCGGAATAGTATAATTCCCACCACGGCCATTACCGATTCCGCTATGGCGATGGCAAGAAACACACCTAGCGGCCCCAGTTTCAAGACAATCGCCAATAAGTAGGCCAGCGGTATTTGGAAGCCCCAAAAGCCAATAAGGTTTAAAATAGTGGGTGTTTTGGTATCTCCTGCTCCGTTGAACGATTGGGAAACTACCATTCCATACCCATACAAGATGTAACCAAATGCCACTACCTGAAGACAGAGTGTTCCATTTGCTACTACCTCGGTCTGGTCTGTGAAGAAGCGCATAATGGGTTCGGAAATGAAGAAAAAGAAAACGGATACCAGCCCAAGAAAAATCATGTTCAGCTTGCCGGCAATCCAAACCGATTTCTCCGCTCGTTCGGGTTGCTTGGCTCCCAAGTTTTGCCCTACCAACGTAGCGGCCGCATTGGCCAATCCCCACGAAGGTAAAATGGTGAAAATGATCACCCTAATTGCAATGGTGTACCCAGCCACAGCCGCACTTCCAAAAGTGGCCATGATGCGAGTAAGGAAAACCCAACTGGCCGAAGAGATTAAAAATTGACCGATCCCGCCAAGGGATAGAATTAACAATTTGATGATAACATCCCATTCTATTTTAAGTGTCTGCATGTGGATTTTAATGACACTTTTTCCTCCGACCAAATGATATAATTGGTAAAGCACACCGATGCTCCTGCCAATATTAGTAGCTACTGCTGCTCCTTCCACTCCCATTGGCTGAAGGGGGCCAAATCCAAAAATAAAAATAGGATCAAGCACCATGTTGAATAGGTTACCGAGCCAAAGGGAACGCATGGCAATGGCTGGATTGCCCGCCCCTCTAAAGATGGCATTGATGATGAATAGGAACATGATCGAGAAATTTCCGATCAGCATCCATCTAGTATAACCCGAGCCCGCCTCAATTACTTGAGAAGTGGCACCCATTAGACTAAGTAACTCTTTATAAAAGAAGATACCAATAGAACTAATAAATAAGGAAGCGGCAAGCCCAATGTAAATGGACTGCACCGCGGCAGAGCCAGCACCACTTGTGTCTTTCTCGCCTATTCGCCTGGCCACCATAGCGGTTGCGCCCATGCCCAAGCCCATGGCAATAGAATACACAATTGCCAAGCACGATTCCGTTAACCCAACAGCTGCCACCGCGTTGCTATCGTTTAATCGGCTCACGAAGAATATATCCACTACGGCAAAAAGCGATTCCATCGCCATTTCAAGGATCATGGGGATGGAAAGAAAAAAAATTGCCCGATTGATGCTACCCTCTGTAAAATCTTGCTCTTTGCCGTTTACAGCTTCCTTAAATAAATTGAAATAAGATTTTATTCGTTGAAAAAAAGTCATTGTGAAGATGTTTAAGATGAATCAAATCATCTGTGAAAAGTTAAAATGCTTTATAATTTTGAAGCAATAAGAAACCAGAACTGGTTTAAGAATCTCCTTTCTAAAGAAGATTTAAAATAGGACAATCATAGGCGTACTTAATTCATTGATTACTCAATGGCATCGTAAAGATGGTAAAAAAAATGAAGTTAGGAATTACCTCCGTATTTTAAAATAGTGAACAGGCTATGAATTACCTCGAACCGAGCTTAAATTACTACAGCCCATTTAGTTAGCTCGCTAAAAACTTTCAGCTTGTGCTCATTTGCGGCTTCTAGGTTAATCTCAAAAGCTGGCTTACCGTCCTTTTCAACATAGTTAATGGCGGCTCCCTTTTTTGTTGAACCTTCTTTTTCAGTAACCACTAGAACTGATAACCCTTTCACTTTTTTTACAACTTCCGGTAGGAGTTGCGAACTGGAAGCTGATAAAAAGATGGCTTGACATTTTTTGATTTCGCTAACGGAAGTTATCTCTGTTATCTTAAAAGATCTGCCGTTTATCTTTTTTCGCTCTGCCAACTTTTTCAGTTCTGCCACCATCGGAGTTTCACCAAGAACCATCACCTCAAAATCCCCCTGATTGTAATCGTCAGGCCATTGGATATATTTGGTGAAATTATAGAAAAAGACTCCATACATCGGATAATGATCTTGAACAGCTGCTTTTGCTGAAAACACCAACACTGCAATAAAAAGAGTAAGGCGAAAGGATTTCATCGATTTGGGCTATTCTAAATGGCTCAAAATTATATTTTTTCAAGCGAATAACTTTTAATTTTTAAAGCCTAGGCTTGTCCATGTAAGAATTATAGCGGATAATTAAAATACTAAAAAGGCAGCAGCGCCCCTTTTGGTAACATTTAAGAGGAGCTTTTTCATATTGCTGCCAGGAAAAATAAGATGAATAGGTAACAAAAAGCTTAATTTAGACCCAGATTTGCGCAAAATTTTATGCGGTTTTCAATAGTTTGCGTGTGATCTTTACAAACAAAAATAGAGTATGATTAGCACACCTTCGCTGACTAAACTTCAAAAGTCCGTGCAACTGCACCCAATGGACAATGTGTTAGTGGCTCTGCACGATTTAAAAAAAGATGAAATTGTTTTTCACGATGCTAAAACAATTTGTCTAACAACTGAAGTGCCTGCCAAGCACAAGTTTGCTACGCATGATTTGAAGGTAGGCCACCAGGTTATAATGTATGGCGTAGTGGTGGGAAGAGCCACACAACCAATTGGAGCTGGCGAAGTCATCACCACACAAAACCTAAAGCACGATGCGAAGGGCTATGAAGTTCGAGCCTCTCATTATCAATGGAAAGCACCTGATGTTTCAAAATGGCGGGCCACCACATTCATGGGCTATTGCCGCAGTGACGGGCAAGTGGGTACTCGGAATTTTTGGCTAGTCGTGCCGCTCGTCTTTTGTGAGAATAGAAATGTAGATTTTATCAAAAATGCATTTGCTAAAAAATTAGGTTACGCCAAGCCTGACAAGTATGAGGGATTGGTGGAAAGCCTCATCGCTCAATATAAAAAAAATGGGGTGATCAAGTCGGCTCAGCATATTCAAGAAAATGAAGTGGAAGACGATCAGCGATTATTCAAAAATATCGATGGCATTAAATTTCTATCGCACAGTGGTGGATGTGGTGGCACACGCGAAGATTCTGACAACTTGTGCAAATTGATAGCCGGGTATTTGAACAACCCAAATGTAGCGGGTGCCACCATTTTAAGTTTAGGCTGCCAACATGCACAAATAGAAATCCTTAAACAGTCACTAGAGACTATCAATCCAAGTTTTGACAAGCCACTGTTATTTTTTGAACAGCAAAAATTTCTTTCCGAGGAGACTTTACTTAGGCAAGCCATACTGGAAACGTTTAGCATGCTAGTAAACGTAAACCATGTCAACAGATCACCTGCACCACTTAGCCAACTCATAGTTGGCTTGAAGTGCGGTGGCTCCGATGGCTTTTCAGGGATTACGGCTAACCCTGCTATGGGTCATGTATCCGATCTGCTGTCGGCCCTTGGCGGGAAAACAATTTTAGCGGAGTTTCCAGAGTTGTGCGGTGTTGAACAAGAACTGATCGACCGTAGCGTGAATACCAGAATTGCCAAAAAATTTGCTCAGCTCATGACCGAGTACAATAGCAAAGCGGAGGCGATCGGCAGCGGATTTTCCATGAACCCCTCCCCTGGCAATATCAAAGATGGATTGATCACCGATGCTATGAAATCAGCGGGGGCGGCCAAGAAAGGCGGTACCTCTCCCGTAACAGACGTATTGAACTACGCTGAATATGTGCGTGAGAATGGCTTGAATCTTTTGTGCACACCCGGCAATGATGTAGAAGCAACAACAGGTATGGCGGGAAGTGGCGCCAACTTAATTATTTTTTCCACCGGGCTCGGCACACCCACAGGTAATCCGGTTGCACCTGTTATTAAAACATCCACCAATTCATTATTGGCAAATCGACTGTCTGATCTCGTTGACTTTGATCATGGCGATATCATCACCGAAGGGAAATCAATCGAACAATCGGGTGAAGAGTTATTGAGTTTAATGGTGAAAATTGCAAGCGGTGAAGTTTTGACCAAAGCAGAACAGCTGCAGCAAGAAGATTTTATTCCATGGAAAAGAGGTGTTTCGCTATAAGGAAAACAAATGGGCGTCAAAATATCGAGGCTAAGTTAATAGGCAACAATAAATTCTAAGTATGGAACTTTTTAATCTATCGGGTAAAGTTGCATTGATAACAGGTGGAGGTAGTGGAATTGGCCGCGCCATTGCCGAATTATTTGCCCGACAAGGGGCATCTGTTTTTATTTTGGAATTGAATAAAGACGCTGCAGAAGACGCAGTTAATGTCATTAATAGTACTGGAGGAAAAGCACAAGGTGTGGCATGCAATGTCGCTGAACAAAAAGAAGTGGCAAATATCTTTTCTTCCATCTTAAACGAAAAAAATAGAATTGATATTTTAGTCAACTGCGCAGGTATTGCCCACATTGGCAACATAGAAAATACGAGCGAAGCAGATTTCGAAAAAGTGTTCAACGTAAATGTAAAAGGCGTTTATAATTGCATGAAAGCCGCCATTGTAAACATGAAAGAAACCGGAGGCGTGATCCTTAACATTGCCTCCGTTGCATCTAGCGTGGGCATAGCCGATCGCTTTGCTTATTCTATGAGCAAAGGTGCTGTACTTACCATGACGTTATCGGTGGCCAAAGATTATATCAAGCACAACATTCGTTGCAATTGTATTTCGCCTGCGCGAATCCACACTCCGTTTGTGGACGGGTTCATCCAAAAAAATTATCCCGGCAAGGAAAAAGAAATATTTGAAAAACTTTCTGCGTCACAGCCCATCGGGAGAATGGGTAAGCCAGATGAAGTGGCTTCGTTGGCATTGTACCTGTGTTCTGATGAAGCAGGTTTTGTTACAGGAAGTGATTATCCCATCGATGGCGGATTTATAAGGTTGAACAATTAATGACATATTGAAATATGAAATCGCCATTAAGATGCTCTGCACCAAACAGCATGATTATGAGGTCTCACGTCTAGATACTAATGTCTCACTACTAGTTTAAAAACATGAAACTATTCCGCTTTGGAGAATTTGAAAATGAAAAGCCGGGTGTACTCACTGCTGCGGGAAAAAAACTTGATGTCTCCAGCTATGTTAACGACTATGACGAAGCCTTTTTTAAAACAGACGGGCTGACTAGGCTGAGCCAATGGCTTTCAATAAACCAAGACAGTTGCCCAGAAGTAAACGAGGGGGTGAGAATCGGTGCGTGTATCGCCCGGCCTAGCAAAATCATTTGTATTGGTTTGAACTATGCCAAACATGCGCTAGAAACAAACGCGCCCATACCTGCTGAGCCCATCCTCTTTTTCAAATCAACCACCGCCCTTTGCGGCCCCAACGATAATATCGTCATTCCCAAAAATTCAATCAAGACGGATTGGGAGGTAGAACTCGCAGTTGTCATTGGAAAAAAGGCAACTTATGTAGATGAAAAAAATGCAATGGACTATGTTGCAGGATATGCTTTGCACAACGATTATTCCGAACGGGAATATCAATTGGAGCGAGGTGGCCAATGGGTAAAGGGAAAAAGCTGCGACACGTTTGCACCGCTCGGCCCATTCCTTGCTACCAAAGAAGAAGTAGCTAACCCCAATAGCCTCCATCTGTGGCTCACCATCAACGGAGAGAAGGTGCAAGACTCCAACGCCAATGACATGATTTTCAAAGTCTCCTTTTTGATAAGTTACGTAAGTCAGTTTATGACACTGTTGCCAGGCGATGTCATTTCCACAGGTACCCCCTTTGGCGTTGGCCTGGGCTTTAAACCACCGCGGTATCTAAAACCAAATGATATTATTGAGTTGGGAATCGAAGGACTGGGAACTCAACGGCAGCAAGCAGTTGCGTATCAACAATAATTTTTTTGTAACGCTCCAATTGAAATGAAAAATGGTGATTGATAGCCATCAACATTTTTGGCGATACCATCCTATAAAAGATGCGTGGATTACCGACAACATGAAAGTAATTCAACAAGATTTCATGCCGAATGATTTAAAAGAAGAGCTTGTTAAAAATAAAATAGATGGCTGTGTGGCCGTTCAAGCCGATCAATCTGAAAACGAGACTCATTTTTTAGTTGACCAAGCTGGTAACAACGATTTCATAAAAGGTGTGGTGGGCTGGGTGAACCTCTGCGCAGATAACATCGATGAGCGATTGAAGTATTTTTCACAATTCAACATCGTAAAGGGTTTTCGGCACATTGTGCAAGCAGAACAAGACGAGGCATTTTTGCTTCGTGATGATTTTTGCCACGGGATAAGCTTACTAGAAAAATATAATTTTACGTATGACTTAGTGATCGCGCCAACACACTTGGTTCATGCAACTAAATTTGCGCAGCAGTTTCCCAATCAAAAATTTATTATTGACCATTTGGCAAAGCCCTTTATCAAAGATCAGCGGATCGACCATTGGGAAAAAGACATTCAACGCATAGCTCATCATGAAAATGTATTTTGTAAAATATCGGGATTGGTAACAGAGGCAGATTGGAAAAATTGGAAGCAAAAAGATTTTACGCCTTACCTTGATGTAACTTTCAACGCTTTTGGCGTTGACCGTGTTATGTACGGCTCTGATTGGCCTGTGTGTTTGTTAGCCAGTTCCTATCAGGAACAACTGTCAATCATAAATAATTATTTAAACCCTTTTTCTGAAAACGAAATAAAAAAAGTGATGGGCATCAATGCTCAAAACTTCTACAACCTTTAATGCTATGGATTTAAATTTGAAAAACAAAGTAGTGATTGTTACGGGAGGCGCGAAAGGGATTGGCGAGGGAATCTCGCTAGCATTGGCGCAAGAAGCCGCGATACCCGTAATCATTGGTCGCAACAAAGAAGACAACCTAAAGGTACTTGACAAAATAAGACAAGCTGGTGGAAATGGATTTCAAGTAGCGGCCGAGCTTACTTCTGATGCGGAGTGTAAAAATGCTATTGATCAAACCCTAAACCATTTTGGGCGGATTGAAGGGTTGATCAACAACGCGGGTGTAAATGATGGCGTTGGTTTGGCAAGTGGCAACTATGAGGCCTTCTTGGCATCGTTACACAAAAATTTGATTCATTATTATTTGATGGCGCACTACGCTTTGCCAGCGTTAATCAAGAGCAAAGGTGCCATAGTAAACATTGGATCTAAAACGGCCGAGACGGGGCAAGGAAACACCTCCGCTTATGCAGCCAGCAATGGTGGAAGAAACGCGCTTACCCGCGAATGGGCAGTGGAGCTGTTGCCGCATGGAATTAGAGTCAATGCTGTTATTGTGGCCGAGTGCTTTACACCCCTTTATGAAACGTGGATTAATACTTTTCCCAACCCAGACGAAAAACTAAAATCTATTTCAGAAAAAATACCACTAGCGAAAAGAATGACAACGAAAGAAGAAATTGCCGATATGGTTTTGTTCCTTTTGTCAGAAAGATCGAGCCACACTACCGGGCAATTGGTTTATGTTGATGGCGGCTATGTACATTTAGATAGGGCACTAGGATAAGTGAATGTTACACCAAAAAGGTTGGTCTAAAATAATTTTGACCTCATCAGTAAAAGATCTTATACCTTCAAAGCGATATTAAGTAAAACCATGAGCTACTCCAAAAAATATTGTCTTGCACTTGATCTCAAAGACGACCCAGCACTTATTGCAGAATATGAAGGTCATCATAAAAATATTTGGCCTGAAATAGCCAAGAGCATAAAAGATAGTGGAATAACAAGCATGGAAGTCTTTCGCGCGGGCAATCGCCTCTTTATGGTTATGGAAGCGACTGAAGATTTCTCGTTTGACTTAAAGTCGGAAGCAGATTTAAAAAATCCAAAGGTACAAGAGTGGGAAACGCTGATGTGGAAGTATCAACAGGGGTTGCCCTTTGCAAAACCGAATGAGAAGTGGGTGTTGATGGAAAGAATTTTTGAGCTTTGATTAACTTTCTTGCAGAAACGCTGAAAAATACCTGGGAACAAGATATCTCAACAAAACACCAAAACGATAAGCAAGAACCAGTTTTTGCCTCAGCATAAGGTAAAGATAGCCTAGGATAGATCCAGTTTAAGTTGCTTCATTTGCCGTTCATTTGCCGTTCATAAGCCGTTGCTGATTCAGACTAGTCGGCTGGGAGGTGTAGTTTAATGCTGTGCACAACCCAGGATTAAAAATCCCCCTTTATCTGTCGTTCGACAATGGCTCTGCTAAACTGTTAACCAGCATGGGCAGCATGATGTCAATACACTTTCACCAAGCGGGCTTCCAACAACTCAATTAAACTTCTTTTTGCTTGACGTGGTTTCCAAATAATTTTCTAAACTCAGTTTCTGGATTAATGGCTGGAAGTAACATGTGAGCATACTTGGTACCAGCGGAGCTTCTTGACAATATTGCTCGCGCATGAGTAAACGCGATGCTAAATAGTGCTATCCATAAGGGTTCAGGCAAGTCAACAAAATCTGGATTATCTTCTGTTTTCCTTACCAATGTTTTTAAATCCTTTATCGAAAAAGAAGTGACCACCTTTCCTCTCATGAATAGCTCCTTGGTGTCACTTTTTGCGTAATCAACTTTTATACCTAATCTAACTATTTCTTCATTTGCCAAAGGCATGATTTCCACAGTATAATTGAAATCAAATGACGGTCCTAGGTCAATAAATTCATCAATAAAAAATTCGAGCTCTTTTATTTCTTTGATCGCCCAATGAATTTGTACTGGCTTAGGATTCATAGCTAATCAATTATGCAGCATAAGTTAACGTAATAAACACAGGCTCATGAGTATTTTGAACTTCAGATTTTTCAGCTGTTAAATAATAGGTATGCCTGTCCTCATTCAATACTTCCGCAATTGTTTTGTATTCGATTTGAGGAACTTTGCCAACAGCCAGTGAAAGTTCGATGAGTTTTTTCAATGTATAATTGAATTCTCCCTTTAATATTTGTGAGATATAACCTTTGCTTACGCCAAGCTGCTCTGCTAGTTGAGTTTGAGTTATTCCCTTTTTTTCTTTATATTCAATTACCTGACGATATAATTCATTTTGAGCTTCCTCAAACCAATAATCAGGTGAACTTAATATTTCTTCTCGGTTCATCATGCTTGTATTCTTTTTGATTCCAGATACCTTCTCTTTATTGATCTAAACTGCGAGATGTCTTCATTCTGCGTGCCTTTCTTACCAGCCAACACAACTATGTGCCCATCTTCTTTAATAACATAAAAACGCAAATCTCCTTTCTTAATTTCGAACTCCTTAATAGGATCTTTTGATGGTGTTATATCTCGGAATTTTTCTTTTGGAAGACGTTTCAGATTTGCGACCTGATTCATGTTGTTTACTATTCCTACAAGTTGTTTTTGGAGATTCCCGTCTACCCTTATTTGCTGACAGAAATCATCATACGCGCAAGTACCGTCAACGATCAGTTTCTTAAACCGAATCATCCCTCGTACTTCCTGAATATCCTCTAACGCAAATCTATTCATTAAAGTTTAGTTATAGCTAAACACATAAAGTAAAATTTATTATACATTGTAAATCAGCCAGTTAATTTCTATTTCGAATGATTAAAATATTACTTTTTGTATTTTTCACTAGGCTCAGCCGCCATTGCCAACTCATCATCGCTAATATTTAACTCCCCCTTAAACGCCCTTTGACTCAAGCTTCCATACAAATTCTCCAACTCTTGTAAGCTGGTTTGGTAGTGGGCTTTGAGGGCTTCTGTTTTTTCTACGATGTGCGCGAATTGGGTTTGGAGTTTGAGGGGAGGGAGTGGAATGGCGATACTCCTAACTGCATCCTTCGTAATAGTTTTAGTAACTGCACCTTTTACATGTCGTTGAATTGAATCAGCGCCATATTTAGAAGTAAGCAAATAAAAAACAAAAACATTATTCACAGCCTCAGTGAAGCGCAGTAAGAAAGCGTTCATTCCTAATGAGACTGGCCTATTTAAGTAGGGCATCAAATACACTTTACCTGCACTTCCAATCTTATTAATAATTATTTCACCTCCGAATATTTTTGACTTACTCAAAAAGTTGTAGGCTCTTTCATCGATGTAATTACAATCCTTGTTGAAGTTGTTGTTTTCAAGATCGGTTGTTCTTACCATAAGTGCGAAATCATCTTCCTTTTTTAAAGTAACTACTTCTTTCAAGGCTTCGTAACTACCATTAGCGTGATAATCAGATAAATCTTTTATTACCTCTCCAAACGAAACTATGTTCCATTTACCCTCTTTATTATAATCAAATCCAAACATCTCCAAAAACGTACTCTTCAAAAGTTCATCGAGGAGGCGGAGGCTTTCTTTGCGCTGGCTGATCAGCGCCTCGGCTTTGCTTAAAATATTAGCTATGCGGATTTGGTCTTCGAGATTATCTGGAATAGGAATGACTAAAGCCTTAACATCTTTTTGAGTTATCGATGTAAATGTTGAACCAACACCAAGCTTCGCAATCCTTGATTCATTGATTTTTAAAAAGAAGTAAACATAGTCACGACTGATATCGTTGTTAACTCTTATTGCAGTTAAGCCTCGACCTATACAAGATTTTTGGTCATTGATATTAACAGGACCGACTGGAGCTCTTACTGAAATAAGTATGTCATCGGGTAAAGAAATCTTAGTTGGCTCTGAACACCAAAATCTAACCTTTGGATATTTAACTCCGTAATCAGCTTTGCCCTGAAAAAATGGTAACCCCTTTCCTTCTTTGTTATAAGTGCTTGACGGAGGAGATTGTCCAGCAATCACTTCAGCTATTTCTTCAATTTTTTTATGAAGTATCCTCATTTAATTAACTCCGATAATTCATGAAGTCCTATTGATATCTTGCTTTCAAGATCTGTTAAAGTTTTGACAATCTCTTTTGGTGAATCATAACTCACTTCCTCATACACCTCTTCTTTATACTTACTCAAACTCAGATCATACTCATTGTCCACCAGCTCTTGTTTGGGCACAAAGAAATATTTTTGGGTGCGATCCACGCCCTTACCCCCGCCAGCGGGTAAAACCTCCCCCTTACCCCCTCTAGAGGGGGACAAGCGCGCCTTGTATTTTTGAACAATGTCTTGCAAGTCGCCATAGCCTTCCAGCTTGTTGCGCTTGTCGTCCAAACTATATCCATCGCTTTGCAGATCGTAGAACCAGGTGTGCTGGGTTTCGCCTCCTTTGGTGAAAATCAAAATAGAGGTGCTCACCCCGGCATAGGGTTTAAACACTCCGCTGGGCAAGGTAATCACGGCTTTCAATTCTGCTTCTTCCACCATTTTCTTGCGCGCCATTACAAAGGCATTGCCGCTGCCAAACAATACGCCTTGCGGCACAATCACGGCTGCGGTGCCGCCCATCTTCAGCATGGTAAAGATGCGCTCGGTAAAGAGCAGTTCGGTTTTGGTGGTGGGCAGCTTGAGGCCTTCATTAATATCGCCTTTGTCAATGTTGCCAGTGAAGGGTGGATTGGCCATAATCACATCATACTGGCTGTCTTCATTAAAGCTCTTGCTAAGCGTGTCTTTGTAATCGATGTGCGGGTTGTCGATGCCGTGCATCATCAGGTTCATGAGGCCAAGGCGTACCATCGTAGTGTCTATGTCAAAGCCATAGAAGCTGTCTTCTAAAATCTTTTTTACTTTCTCGGTAACTACTGCGCTGGTGGTGCCGCGCTCAAAGCCATCTTCGTCTGTGGTTAAGGCCTCACCCCCGGCCCCTCTCCTCTGGGAGAGGGGAGATTTAGATTTTGATAATGCCTTACGTGTAAGGTCGGTGAGCATGTATTGATACGCAGCCAGTAAAAATCCACCCGTGCCACAGGCAGGATCTGCAATGCGCTGACCAAGTTGGGGTGCAACAAGTTCGGCCATTAGTTTAATGATGTGTCGTGGTGTGCGGAACTGTCCGTTCTTTCCGGCAGAAGCAATTTCACTCAACAGCATTTCATATACATCGCCTTGTATGTCCTGAAAAGCATGACCACCTTCGTTAGCATCCTTTTCAATCTCCGCAAAAATCTGTTCAATGATGTTGATGGCTTCTACCAGTAATGATGGCTTGGGCATGATGAAGACTGCGTTGCTCATCGATCTTGTAAATGGCCCCCCTCCGCTCCGCTCGTCCCCCGAGGGGGACACAACGTTGAGCTCCTTCAAAAACGGAAACACTTTTGTTTGCACATGTAATAGCATCTCCTCGGCTGGCATGCGCTTGAAGTTAGTCCAGCGCAGTTTCTCTTTACTCACGCTATCGCTGCTGCCGGGCACTTTATATTTTCCGCTAAAGCGCGAAGTGTACTTTTCTCCGGTGAACTCGGCATCACGTTCACGCTTGGCTTCAAGGTCGTCCAGCCGCTTCATGAAAATGAGATAGGTGATTTGTTCGATAGCGGTGAGTGGGTTGGAGATGCCACCGCTCCAGAAGTTGTTCCAGAGTTTGTCGATGAGGGATTTTAGGATGGGGTTGGATTGGAGCATTGCATATAATTTAGTCAATGACGATTGCGTCTCATTTCCTTGCGCAAAAGGTGTAGGTCTTTTTCTCTATTTTTGTTGAATTGCTCGATGGATTTCTCATCAGCGGGGATTTCTGAATATTCGAGTCCATGCAGAAAGACAGGATTTCTAGAAATATGTTCTAGTAAGTACCTCCATCTATTTGGTATCGTTCTTTCTAATAAATAATTCTGCCATCTTTTTTGAAGTTCGATTTCAGTCATGTCTGTAAATCTCAAAATAATATCAAGCGAACTAATATCATTCTTTACATGTTTGCGATTTTCCTTGTAGATTTCGATTAATGTTTCTTTTCCAAATTCATCAACAATAAACTTGCAGAAATATCTTGCGTAGGCATTGATCATTGTAGCCGATGACTGATCTTGTTGGTACCTACTGTCCACTTTCATCAACGCAGAAATTTTCATAAAATTCTGTGTTCTTTTGAACATTTCCTGAATATAAATAATCCTATAGTTATCAATAGGATTCCCATACCTATCGGCCTCCTCGTACAAACTTGCAATTCCCTCATTTAACCAAAAAGGAGCTGCGGAGAAGTCGTGATCCATCAACGCATGTCCAATTTCATGAACAATTGTACCACCACCAGACGACATCCAAACAACAATACTTTGATCAAGGGGCATATAATAAGCAACACTTTGTCCAACTCGGAAGTGCATCTTCTTACAAATTTCAAGAAACTCTTGCAGACCCTTTGGACTATTAGCTCCACCGACCATATAAACTGGCATTCTGATTTTATCAATTTTTATAGAGTCAAAATACATTGAGATTAGTCTTTTAGAATGAAGGTTGATAAATGAAATGTCTTCCATCATTTTTTCATTACTCAATGTGGTTTCGGAATCTAATGGATCGGGAAGGTTTTTAAGCTGTTGCAACGTATCAGTAATAAAATCATGACCAATGGGAATGAAGATAAATGGTATGCTCATAACAAAACTCGTGTCTCCGCTGAGTTTCTTGATGAGCGATTTATTGATAGTATCCGTTGGTTCAATTCTCCTTTCCAGAATTGACTCTATTTCATCTGCAAACAAAGGGGCGCCATCCAAAACAGACTTATCAGGCAGGTTTTCAAAGAAAGAGGCAAGATAGCTGCCCGATTTTCCGCGATAGGTAATAAACCAGCCCATAGTGGCGCTTCTATCATGTGCGGTCTCTTTATTAAAGCAGGAAAGAAATGACTGGTTAATAACCTGAGCATATGTACTACCCTTTATTAAGATCTTACCAACATTGGGGTTTGCTAAACAAGAATTAAATACCTCAGCGGCTTCATCACATTTACCAGCCTCATATAAAGTTTTTCCGAGAGTATAATAATACTGGAGTCCGGCAAAACTGGTTTTATCAATTTGTCTGTCCAAAATGCACTGTTTCAATTGTTCTGAAGCAATACCCGATTTTTCAGTGTAGGCATTAAATATTTCCATTTGTTTGAAAGTATTTACTTCGCTCTTGAATTTGAGTCTCATTGCATCCAAGGAAATTTTTTGCTCTTGAAAGGTATTGCAAGACTGCTGACTACTACAGAAAGAACTGATCATGCAAAAACCTACGATAGGAAATATCATTCTTGCTCTCATAAATATTACTTTCTTTTTTTCTTATTGACAGTGTCAACTTTATTGGCAGAGTCATACGTTTGACCAGTAGCAAAATCTAAATTAACATCAGGTGCTACTTGAAATGAATTTTTTGTTGAATCTGTTTGACTAACCGGTATTTGACGAACCGTATATTCAATTGGAAATGTAGAGCAAAATATAATTATTATGGTAGAGCACATAATTACAAATAGCCCAGGCGACATTCGAGCAATGGTGATTTTGAAGTCCTTTGCCTCGAACGAACCTTCCACCTCTCCCTTGGCCTGTATTAAAAAGAGAGCAAATCCAAGAAATCCAAATGCCATGGCCACAAAAATACCAGTGGACAACAATGCCATTCTTCGTTCAGCACTGAAACCAGTCATCGTTTCAATTTTTATTAAATCGGGGTGAGACTGGCTAATAAAAATGTATAGATAGCCTGCTGAAAACAAAAGCCCGAGGATAGAGAGAACAATGGCGGTTTTGTATCCCCAAGCCAAAAATTTTAAGGCCTCTTCAGATTTTCCTTTAAAGTCATTTTCCATATTTCAGAGAAATTAAGATTGAGATTACTACTAAGCCACAAGTCGTTGTATAAACCCGAAAATTTCTTCAATTTGTTTCGGATTGAAAACTCCTCGAATGCCCTCTGGATGTAGCATTGTAAAGGGTGATTCAATTAAATTCTTTTTTGTTAAGTCACCTTTTTCAAGGATATAGCCTTTTAACAATTCTAGGAACTGTAATTGGCGACTTGATAAATTACTATGTTCGAAAATAAATTTCTCAAAAGACTTTGACACGGTTTCAGGGAAACTTTCGAGAATTTCAATTCCTAAAATGTGTTTAATGAATTGAAGTAACTCAGCCTTCTTATGATTGTAAACTCTCCTCAATAAATTAATCGTGATGTGCGGGTGTTCTTCGTGAAGCTGGTCGGCTAACTTTTCGGCTTCGTATTCATTTATTGATTTTCCGTCTTTTATCTTTTGAAGAATGGGATTTTGAGAAACCAACGCATTTACTCTTTTCTCCACCAGCTCTCGATACCTGGCCACACTCAAGGCTTCATGCTGCGGGCCAAACTCTACAAACTCTTTGGCATAAAGCTCATCTTTAAGATCGAAGGCAGCAGGGCCAAGCGGCACAACGAACGATTCAATTAATTTCATCAACGGACTTAGCTTGTCAATCAGTTGATCAAAACCTTCTTCCGTTACGGTTGCCCAGAAATGATTGGCCTGGCTTTTCCGGATTAACTCTTCTTGTAAAGCAACGGTATTAATAGAAAGTGGCAGTTTGGCAATCTCTTCAATGATGCTGTCTTTAATTGCTTCAAATTTATCTTTCTCTTCATTCAAATGAGCCAGTGATACTTCCACAATATCCTTTTCAAAACGCATGGCTTTGAAATCGGTGTTGGAGACTGTTCTTAGCAAAGGCTTTACGATTGTGCGGAGAAAGTCAATTCTCTTATCATCCAGCTTTGCCCAGAAGTTTTCATCATCAAGACGCTGCAAGGACGACTTTGCATCCATGATGGTAACGGAGTTTTGAGGAAGAGCATCTATCTGCTTGCGCAATCTTCCGATTTCTTTGGCCGCCAATTCCTGCTTGCCCAGTTCAAGTGCCTTCTCAATTTTATCTAATCGAAAGCCAAACAAACGAACGGGTAAAGGTACTTGTGATCGAAGCTCCTTCCCTTTCGGATTGATCTTGAAGTATTCAAAGTTATCCCAGCAATCGAGAATCAAGAAGGTATCTTTCTCAGTACACCAAGGCTTCATAGCCGTTGGTTCTAACATTCGAGTTCCTCTACCAATCATTTGCCAGAACTTGGTATAAGAATAGACAGGCTTTGCAAAAACAAGATTGACAAGCTCACGAATGTCAATACCAGTATCCAACATATCTACACTGATCCCAATGCGAGGCATGTCTCGGGTTTTGAATTGATCGAGTAAACCACCGACACCATAAACTCGGGGATCATCAGACACCAACACCTTAGCAAGTTCTCCATTATATTCTGGATAGAGCGCATCGAAGATCTGTTCAATTCTTCGCGCATGGTTCATGCTCATACAGAAGAAAATCGTTTTGCCCGGAAGCACTCCGTTGGGATCTTTAATACACTCTTCCATAAACTGCCGAACGATGAGTGCATTCGTTCCTTTGTTGACAACCGTCTTTTCAATGTCCGTGCCTTCAAAGTTGATCTCTTCCACTTCTTTTCCCTCCAGCATCAAACTCTTCTGATCTTCGAGCGAGATCGTTCGCTTGCTGATTCCTTCCTCCTGAAACTTCGTTTTGATTTTCATCACCTGGAAGTTGCAGAGGTAAGGAGGAATGTTGTTTACCGCTTGATCGTACGAATACGCAAATGTGGGCACCCCATCTTCGCACTCGAATAATTTGAATGTGTTGTGGTCAATGGCATCGGTTGGCGTGGCCGTTAATCCAAGAGTGATTGTATTGAAGTAATCTAAGATTTCCTGATAGGTATTGTAAATGGAACGATGACTTTCATCTACCACAATCAAATCAAAGAAGTGAGGAGATAGAGTATTTTCATCATCGCGAATGATATTGAGCATGGTTGGATAGGTGGACACATAAATCCTTCTATCCTTCGAGATTTCATATTCTCCTTCCTTTGGCCAGCGCGGCTCATTGGGAAGGTGCATCTTAAATTCATTTAAGGTCTGGTCACGTAATGAGATTCTATCCACGAGAAACAAAACACGTTCTGCCCACCCGCCTTTCATTAAGGCATCTACCAACGCAATACACGTTCGCGTTTTGCCCGTACCTGTTGCCATGATTAACAAAAACTTGCGCCTCTTCTTTTCAACACCTTCCAACACTGCTCTGATGGCTTGAAGTTGATAGTCGCGTCCGGCAATGCGGGTATTGATTAATTCATCAGCCAACGACCGCCTCGACTTTTGAATGTATTTATAGCGTTCAAGGTCATCGCGTGTAGGGAAACCGAATACTTTGCGCGGTGGATAGTTGCCGAGATCCCAAAAGAAAATATCATGGCCATTGGTATAAAAGCAAAGTGGCAGGTCATACCCTTGCGTATCGCGAATATGCTGGCAATACTGTTTTGCTTGCTCACGACCAACTGCGGCATCTTTAGCGGTTTTCTTTGCCTCAACAACAGCCAATGGCTTGCCATCGCGCCCAAAAAGAACATAATCACAATATTGATGCCCTTGATAGGGAGTACTTGGTTCCTGAACTCCGACAGGTAATCCGATTTGAATATCATACTCTTCCACCACCTGACTTCGGTCAGATAAATTCCATCCGGCAGCATTTAGCTTAATATCAATGATTTCCTTACGGGTTGACTTCTCGTTTTTCAAAACCTAGCCATGATTAGGATAAATATAGTAAAGGCTTATAGATTAAGTAAAGAGCTCATGACATTTTGATGAGTGTTGGCACCTGTTTGGTCATTTCGATGAGAATTTCGAAGAATTAAAATTTTTACGATGGCGGATTACTAATATAAATAGTTTTTAACTACTATTGCTAAATATTTTAGTAATTATGAAAACAGTAAAAAGTGCCCTATTAGGCTCAAAAAATCTCATTGATACCAACCAAGAAGTTCTTTTAGTACAGCTAAGGGAAATTATTAAAGAGCACCGTGCTTTAATCATTAATCGGTTAGTAGGTGAACTTCCGGTTTACCTTGATTTCAAATTCCAGTACAAGCCTGATAAGGATTCCTCGCTGAAGATTAAAGAAGAATTGATGTCGCTTAAAAACTCTGTTGTTGTTCTTCAGCATTACGAAAGCGTTGTTGCCCAACTTATGAATAGGCCTGTGGTTCATTTAACGAACGAACCTTTCTATCAAGAGATCGATCAGCTTTTAGCGTCAATTGTTCAACCTAACCAAATGAAGTTTGCTTAAGTGAAAATTCCGAAAGAGCGAAAGAAATGCTTTTAAGAAGTATGTACAAAAATGAAAGTTACAGATGAGTTTATTGCTGCGATGCTATCAAAATACTTTTTACAAATACGTAGATCAAAAAATAAGTATGTCCGCTTATGCGTCCGCAAGTCAAAAAATAAAAAAGCCTAAACTACTAATTGGAAGTTGTTTAGGCTTTTTGTTCTGTGATCCCGCTGGGATTCGAACCCAGGACCCCTACATTAAAAGTGTAATGCTCTACCAGCTGAGCTACGAGATCAATCCACGAATTTGCCCATTTAAAAGGCTTTTCCGTTATTGAGGACGCAAAGGTAACTTAATATGAAAAATATGCAAACCACGTCTTTAAAATTTATCCTTTTATTGCTATTGGTTTTTAGGTTCGCTTTTGGTGCCGCTGCCCAGAATAACGACAATAAACTCAAAAAAGCTGACTCACTTTTTACAGCAAAACTCTATACTCAATCGTTTGATCTTTACCATGAACTGTTCTCCAACAAAATGTACACCCCTTCGATGCTGCTTAAAATGGCTTTTATTCAGGAAGGACTCGGCCATTTGAGTACGTCTCTCTATTACTTAAGTGGCTATAGTAAACTAACACACGATGCGCAAACGGATGAAAAAATAGCTGAACTCGCCACTAAAAATAACCTCGAAGGCTATAACGATCCTTACTCAAAGGAGTTGATTATGCGTTTTTTTCAGGAACAAAGAGTTCTGTTAACATGGGCATTAATTGCTTTTAATTGCATGGTATTAGGCGTAATTGTTTTTCAAAAGGCAAAGAAACAGCGACCGGTTTTTGCAGGATTTTTTCTGCTCTTCTTTTTGGGAATTCTTTTTTGGCAGGTAAATTTTAGTGCTCCACCATCAACAGGCATCATTGCTGCATCCAACACGTATATTATGGAAGGCCCTTCGTCAGGATCGTCTGTAATTTCGATCGCTAACGAAGGCCATAAATTAGCCATTGAAGGGAAGTACGATGTTTGGTTTAAAGTCAAATGGAATGGAAAAGATGCTTTTATAAAAGAAAACTCACTTTTGCCCCTCAATCTGTTTTAAGTTTTTTTCTAAGAGCAACGCTAATCTGTAGGTTCGGAAAAGTTGATTTGAATCGGGATTTTTAGGTCGTTGAGTAATTTAACTTTTGCCAGAATTTTTTCTTCAATTCTCAATTGCATTTTTGCCACCAGCTTCCCCTCGCTGCCATAATGTTGGTCAAGTGTTTCTAGATCAAACTCCTTTATTAGTTTCATTGCTTCGGTGTTGTACTGATAATCAAAGCCAATGACTATTGTTTTCGTTACTGCCTTTTCAGAAATTATTGATTTGGCGAGCGCGTCTTCAGCGGCAGCTTTGTATGCGTGCAGCAGGCCACCTACCCCAAGCTTTACGCCTCCAAAATAACGAACGACAACTATTAGTACGTTAGTCAAATCTTTTGCTCTTAATTGACCCAAAATCGGTGCCCCGGCTGAATGATTCGGCTCACCATCGTCAAACGCTTTGAATTTGTCTTTATCGGCACCTAACACATACGCATAACAATGATGATGGGCATCATAATACTTTTTCTTTAGCTCGGCTAATTTCTGCTTAACGCTCAATTCAGAATCTACAGGAATGGCGAACGAGAGAAATTTACTCCCTTTTTCTTTATAGATGCCGTATGAAGTATCCTCGATTGTAAAGAAAGAATAGGCAGACATGTAACTTATTCGGGGTTTTATCAGTATCAAAGAAAAGAATTTAAGTAACACGAAAAATTTATTCTAAATCAAGCAACCTAGGTTGTCGTTTGTAAGTCTATAACCTAAATCTGTTAAACCCTCCAATAATGAAAAATAAATTAGCAACTCTTTCAGCCGTTTTACTTTTGAGCTATGCTGTAGCCTTCGCTCAAAAAGAAAGTCGCTCCGTTGGTACTTTTACAAAGATATCGTTTCGCACACCGGGCAAGCTTTACCTGCGCCAGGGTTCACCACAAAAGGTAGAATTAGAAGGAAGTAAAACTGTACTCGCAAAAATTGAAACACGGTTGGATGGAGATCGCTTAGTCATTGGTACGGAAGAAAGATGGTTCAATTGGAGTTGGAACGATGAGGATAAAATCAATGTGTATATCACTGTAAAAGATATTAGTGGTTTAAGTGTGAGTGGCTCTGGCGATCTGATTGCAGAGACTAAAATCTTGACCAATGATATAGATTTAAAAGTAAGCGGTTCCGGATCGTTGATTGCTGAAATTGAAGCAAGTGGAGAAGGCAGAGCAGATGTTTCCGGTTCAGGAGACCTGGAGATAAAAGGAAAGTTTAAGTCTTATGGCAGCGATGTAAGTGGTTCTGGAAAAATTCAGGTGGAAGCAACAATTGCGGAGAGAGCAGAATTTCGTGTTTCTGGATCGGGAAAAATCATGGCTTCAGGAAGAGCGGAGAGTGCTAAAGCGAACATAAGCGGTTCAGGCAAGGTGCTTGCAGCCAACTTAGAAGTTGACAAATGCGATGTGCGCATTTCGGGTTCGGGTGATGTAGAGATCAATGTGAAAAGCGATTTAGACGCAAACATCAGCGGAAGCGGCAGCGTCTCTTATAAAGGTAATCCCAGCCATGTAAATAGTCATGCTTCAGGAAGCGGATCGGTGAGAAAGATGTGAGAAAATTGATGACTATTTTTTTGAAGAGGGCAGGCCACTGCCCTCTTTTTATTTTGTTAAAGCCGAGTGTTGAACGATGCCTTCTACGATTGCAAATTGAGCGAGCATATACGTTGACATAATGTATAATTCGGCATGAGGAAATGGTGCCTGAAACTTATTCAAGGCTAAAATGGTGTCGGAAACCATAAACAAAAAAGCACCGATGAATACCAACCAATAACTATTTTTTGAAGTGCGCCCATAACGGAAGGAAGCATTCAACGTCATAATTGTAATTACTAAGGCATAAAGCAACACTGGTATTTTCATATCTCCGAGTGACGGATACAACGTGACAACGAGTCCCGAGCCAGCGAGAATAATAGGAAAAGCAAACCGGGCCTTTTGTGTTCCTAACAAAGAATCATCTGATTCATCTGTTCGAGCCTTTCTGTAAGCAAGGATAAAAAATAAATGACCGATTAAAAAGCCGGCCAATCCGAGCATAAAAAAAATACTGCTTCTTTCCTGAAACATAAGCATCACATCGCCCACCCAACAAAAGAATAGCGCAGTTGTAAAAATCAAAGACGGCTTTTCCATTGAGTATTGATAATAGCTTATCAATGACAGCACCAGAAAAGGTTTTGCGAACATTTTGATTGAGGCATCGTCCAACACAACCCCCACAAGTTCAAGAAGGGCAACGCAGATGAAGATCAGTAGGAAAGTCTTTTTCATTGATTTATAGCTTTATGATTAAAAGGATTGAAAGCAAGATAAAGGAAGCCAATAAAACTTAATGCAGCGGCAGAAATAAATACCAGAAAGAGATTGGCATTGGTGTTGGCATATAACAAACCCGAGGTAAACGCTCCTATTCCAATTCCAAATTCCATAGAAATATAAAGCGATCCAATTCCCCTTCCTTTGTGTTCCTCGTCACTCAAATCAGTTGCCCAAGCCAACAGCGTTGGCGATGTTGCACCATGGGCGAGGCCATACAGGACGCAGCCAAAAATTAGCACGAGAGGAGCCTTAGCAACCCCGATAATTATCAGTGAAACGGTAAGGAAGAAGATTGAAATTTTTAAAACAGGCACTCTGCCATACTTGTCCGAAGCGCGGCCAGCTAATAAACGGATGATAAGTAACGCAACCGTTAAATAGGAGAAAAGAAGACCTTTGTTTTCAATCCCCAGAAAGGAGCCAAAGTCTGCAATCACAGTAAACATTGTTCCATAGGCATAGGCGATCAAAGCCATAATAAAACTTGGGATAAGTACTTTTGGCTCAAATAGATCTTTCCGCCTAATGCGAATTGCCGAAACCGAAAATTTTCGTTTCTCTTGCAGCGTTTCCTTCATCCTCATTAAAATAAAAATGGAAATTAGTCCACAGAGTGAAGAACTGTAAAACATAAAGGATAACCCGTAACTATTGGCTACTGAGCCTCCTACCGCTGGGCCTAACGCCATGCCAAGTGTTCCTGCTGTTCCGAGCAAGCCTACCGCTTCGCCTCTTTTTTCGGCAGGAATTATATCCGATAAATAGGCTGTTTGCCCGGTAGGGGTAAACCCTGTTGAAAAGCCGTGAACTAGTCTCAAAAGCAAGAATCCGGAAACGGTGGTAAGAATGGGGTACATTAAACTGCACAGGAAGCAGACAAGTGCACCAAACATCATAACCGGTACGCGGCCTATGGTATCTGAAAGCTTTCCACTAAATGGCCTGGATATCAGGGCGGTAATCGTGAAAAGTGCAATGATCAATCCTTTGTGTTCTGCACCGCCTAGCCGTGTGAGGAAAGAAGGGAGCTCAGGAATAATCATCGAGAAGCTTCCAAAAAAAAGCATCGAGCTCGTACACAACAACCAAAACTGCCTTGTATAGATGCTCGGTTTTTCTTTTCGGATCATTTGATTTTTAACGTTGCTTGGAAGCTTCAAGTCGACAAAACGTTCGTGACTGTTAACTTTCAATTACAGCTCAGCACTTTTAGTTTCTTGAGCTCCTAATAAAAATGCCTTGATGAACTCATCTAAGTCGCCATCTAACACACGCTGGGCGTCATGGCTTTCAACACCTGTGCGGGCATCTTTTACCAACTTATAGGGATGTAATACATAATTGCGAATTTGAGAACCAAAGTCTATTCTCATTTTTCCAGCTTCTACCTTATCGCGAGCCGCATTGCGCTTCTCCATCTCCAATTGATACAATCTCGACTTCAGCATTTGCATGGCCTTTTCTCTATTGGCATGTTGCGAGCGCTCTACTTGGCAAACAACAACAATACCGGTGGGCTTATGGGTTAGCTGAACTTTTGTTTCCACTTTGTTTACGTTTTGCCCACCAGCGCCACCCGAACGAGAAGTATGAAGTTCCACATCGGCAGGGTTGATTTCAATCTCCAGCGTATCATCTACCTCTGGGTAAACAAATATCGAAGCAAATGAAGTATGCCTTCTTCCATTTGAGTCGAACGGAGAGATACGCACCAGGCGATGAACTCCAATTTCTGACTTAAGCTTTCCGTAAGCAAAGTCTCCCGCAATTTCTAGCGTTGCCGACTTAATTCCTGCAACATCGCCCGACTGATAGTTTACCTGCGTTACCTTATAACCATTTTTTTCTCCCCACATAATGTACATGCGGTTAAGCATGTCTGCCCAGTCCTGGCTTTCTGTTCCACCTGCTCCCGGATTTATTTCAACCATCGCGCTAAGCTGATCCTCTTCTTTGTTCAACATGCGCTTGAACTCCAACTCCTCGGTAGCTGTGAATGCTTTTTTAAATTCTTTGTCGAGTTCTTCTTCGCTTACATCGCCTGCTTCGTGAAATTCATTAAGAACGTCTAGGTCGCCAATTTGCCGCTCCACGTTCTCATAGGCATCGGTCCAGATCTTTTTTGTGCGGATATTTTTCAGGATTGTTTCCGCTTCCTTTGAGTTGTTCCAGAAATCAGCTTGGTGGGTAATATTTTCCTCGTCTTGTATTTCTACGATTTTGCGGTCGTAGTCAAAGATACCGCCTGAGGGCGGCAACACGGACTTTCAAGTCCTTTAATTGTTCTGTGGTCATTTTAAAATTTTTGCAAAGGTAAGGGAAAAACTGGCTTGTAGTACTGGTTCAATACTTATAAAAAGGTGAACCGGGTGAGGCCGATCGCAGTTTGTATTTCCACCCTATATGATGCTTTTTCCTTTTTATCGCCATTAAAGGTAAGCCAATGCCAGTGGCAATGGTAGCGGGTAACCAAGATCCTTCACTTTCATTAAACCCTTGATTTCTAACCACTATTGAGTTGAACTGATCGATAGCAAAATATCCTATGCCAATGGTAACTAATGCCGCTCCTGCAACATTCAATCGAGTATCGTACGATTTTCCTCGCAGATCAATTTTATCCACGTTGATCAACGGAATGGTATCCTTGCTGGTAACGATAAAAAAATCTTCTACGGCAATAAGGTAGCCCGTTTTATAGTTTGCTTCTTTTTTGAGCTTATACGTAATGTCTTCCCCTTCTTTATACCTGGCGAGTACCTTTTCACCTTTCAACAAGACTAATTGATTTTGGGCGCTGCCTAATTTCACGCCAAAAAGAATAAGTAAAATTAACCACGCCTTAGTCATCCGCCAATAAGTTTTGAATACAAGGTCAAGGTAAAAAGAAATGATTTAAAATGTTAGATTTTAGATGTGCTATTTTTGGTTTACCGAAAACTGGCTTATCCAATCTTTTGTTAGCGGACCAAGTGTTGTGACTAGATTTTGCTTTCCCGCTTTGAAAGCGTGGTCAGCACCTTCAATTTTCTTCAATATCGCGTTGGGTAACTTGTTAGTAACGTCAACTATCAAATTCCACTCGGCAAGCTCATCGCGCGTGCCTTGTAAAAAAAGCATAGGCGTTTTAAGATCGTTTAAATGCTCTGCTCGTTCGATGGAGGGTTTCGCAGCTGGGTGTAATGGGAATCCGAAAAAAATAATTCCTTTAACAACATCGAGCTTCGCTTTCGCCAGGTATTGAGATGACATTCTACCGCCAAATGATTTACCGGAAACGAAAAGTGGAAGGCTCGGAAATAATTCTTGCGCCTTTACTATCGCTGTTTCAATTGTTTGATGAGCAACTGCAGGTACATCAGGTCTTCCCTTTTTGTTTTCCATAAAAGGAAAGTTGAAGCGAATTGTTGAAATTCCTTGTAGCGCAAGTTCGTTGGCTAAAGAAACCATGAAGGGGTGATTCATGCCCGCCCCAGCACCATGAGCCAATGTAATCATCACAATAGCGGAATCGGCTTCGATTAACTCAGCAGAGACTGAACCAATGGTTTCTGAAACTGTAAGTTGAAGTGATGTTGATTTCATTTTCTTGATGATAAAGTTCAGTAATCAAAATTAGCAAATCAACATCTCGAAAATCTAAATTCAAAAAGTTAAAAGCCTTACTACTTTTTTATTCATTCTTCAGCACCTCTGCCGGGTTTGACTTTGCTGCCTTAAGCGTTTGTGAGCCAATCATGATCAATGCTAGAATTAGTATTGCCAAAACACCGAGCACCATTTCAAAAACATTCAAAGGCGCATGATTGGCCGTCTTGGGGAACACTACTTTTTCAAAAAATAATATAACAATAGGCATACTGATCGCGGCAGCAATCAACAACAAGAACACAAAACCTTTGCCTAACAAGTAAAGTAATTTTCCTTCACTGGCTCCCATTACTTTGCGTATGCTGATTTCCTTTAATCTGATTTCTGTGGTGAATACAACCATACCCAATAATCCTAATGAAGCAATACTGATGGCAAGAAATGCCAGGAAACCTGCCAACTTTACTGTAGCACTCAAACCCGCAAAGGCTTCTTGAATTTGTTCGTTGTAAAAATGCGCTTCGAACGGATGTACCGGATCAATCTTCTTCCAAATAGCCTCCATTTTAGCATGGGTTGCAATCAAGTCATTCGACTGGAGTTTAACATTCATCAGTCGTGAATCTTTTTTTGAATAACGAAATACAATCTCTTTCGACACTTGATTATTAGCACGGCCATATTGAAAGTCTTTCATCACACCAATGATGGTTAAATCTTTGCCATCAATTTTAATGACATCGCCCAATGCTTTTTCGGGTTCTTGATTGCCAATGTTAAATCGCTTCAACACTTGTTGATTCACAATTACCTCGCTCTCTTTGGTGCTATCGGCCTTGGCTTCAAAGTTTCTACCGGCTATTAATTTGTGCCCGAGCAACGGCACATAATTTTCATCAATCGAATTAAACCCTACTCCCGAAGAATCATTGGGGCTACCATGATATTTCATATTGGTGCCCCAATAACTGCCTACGCTAGTTACCATCATGGATTGTGACACCGCTTTTACTTCTGGTAATTCACTCAACTCTTTTCGCAAAATATCTGGTTTGTTTCCCTGCAACGAAATATTCAAAATATTCTCTGTGTTAAAACCCAGATCAAAATTTACGTAGTGTTGATATTGTCGATAGACACCGATACTGGCACAAACCAAAATGATAGAAATGCAGTATTGAATTACCATTAGCACTTTACGCCCAGTGATTTTTTTTGAACCACCAAATGAAGCTGTATTCTTTAGTACTTGAATCGCTTGAACTTTTGCAAAGAATAATGACGGAAACATGCCTGCGGAGACACCGACCAAAATAGCAAATAAGAAAAAGTAAATGAGCATCAACGGTGATAACTGCAGCGTAAACATTTTTTGGATCTCCGGTTCGATGCTCAAAAAATGAGGTCGAATCAAGAAGAATCCCACTATCGCAATAGCTAGCGAACACAGCGAAATGATCACGGCTTCCACCATAAATTGCATCACTACATTGTTGCGCATCGCGCCAATTACTTTGCGCACCCCTACCTCCCGTGTTCGTCTCAGTGCTCGGGCAATGGATAAATTAGTGTAGTTTAGGCAAGCGGATAATATTACGATAAACGCCAACCCTCCAAATACCCAAAGCAATGTGCTGCCAAGAACCGGCCCAATTTCGTTGCCAATACTATCACCAAACATGATGTTATCCATTGGTTGGAGTGCTAATTCAATGTGTGTGTTTTTTACGGACGGGTCTTCTTTCTTACTCAAGTTGTCCAGATTCGTTTTTATCAATTTTGTATCAGCACCTTCCGACAAAAGCACATAAGCCCACGTGCGCCAAACGTCATCCCAGGAATCTTTGCGCCAATCTTCCTTTTCAATAATTTCAAGCGTACCGAGTGAACCCAACATCTCAAATTTAATGTGTGAGAAGAATGGTATGTCTTTAATTATACCCGTGATCGTATATGATCTATCTTTATTCAGGACAACTGTTTTACCTAGTGCGTCTTGGTCACCAAAAAGTTTTTTAGCGGACGTCTCGGTTAGTACTAATGAAAATGGTTGTTGAAGCGCGGTGACTTGATTTCCTTTTATCATTTCAAACGAAAATACTTTGAACAACGCAGGGTTTGCCCAGAATCCACCGAGAGGAATTATCTTTTCACCGATTTGTAAATCGCCTTGAAGAGTGCTGCGAAGAATGGCCACGTCTTCCACTCCGCTAAAGTTCTCCTTGATTAGCCTCGCTGATTTCAGCGAAGTGGTGGCCATGAAATTGTTTCCCTTTTCTCCCAAATACTCGTAACGAGCGATAACCCGAGAGATGCGCTGATGATTTTGATGAAATTTATCGTACGACAAAACATCAGTGAGCACACCAATCAATACCAAGCCCACGGACATGCTTACAGCTAAGCCCACGATGTTGATGAACGAAAATAATTTGTTGCGCACCATGCTGCGGCCCGAGGTTTTGATGTAGCTACCAATCATAATAAAGTTCATTAAAAGGGTTATAAATTCCGGTTTGCGAATAGTATAGAGTCGAAAGAATTTGAATACATCGATGACATAAACGAGTTTGGCTTTTCTTACTCCGCTGGATTTTATGTTGCGTTGAAAGTATTCATTCAAATCTCCTTCGAGGTCTTCAAGCAATGATGGCTTGCAATACCAACGAAGCAATTGAGTTGCCCAAGGCGGAGGCGATATTTTGTTTTCACGATTCATTAAATCATTCATTTTTCAATACTTCCGCAGGATTGGTGCGCGCCACTTTCAAGGTTTGCGAGCCAATCATAAGAACTGCAATTATCAAAACGCCCAGTGAGCCAACAAGCAACTCGCTCCACTCAATTGGTTTATGATATGCTACTTGTGTTAATACTACCTTGTCAAAAAACAGATATGTTAACGGCAACGCAATGATGGCGGCAATCGCTAGCAACAGCAAAAAACTTTTGCCCAACAAATAAATCAAACTAACTTCGTTGGCACCCATAACTTTTCTAATGCTAATTTCTTTCAGTTTTGTTTCGGTAGTAAAAACCACCATGCCAAAGAGGCCCATCGAAGCAATACAGATGGCGAGGAAAGTGAGGAAGCCGATGACTTTGAGGATTATTGAAAACCATGAGTAGTTTTGTTCGATTTGTTCGTTATAAAATTTTGCATCCAATGGATGGATTTTATCAATCTTGCTCCACGCTTTGTCAATGCTGGCCAATGTTGCGGGCCAGTCATTGGATGAAATTTTTGCGTTGATGTAGCCACTTGGTTCATCTGCCGAATAAAGAAATGCAACAGGTTCAATTGGTTTATCAACGCTCCCGTAATGAAAGTCCTTTAACACACCTACAATGGTGAGATTCTTTTTATCTATTGTAAGCACTTCCCCGATTGCCTTGTTGGGATCCTTGTCTTTGATGTTAAAACGTTTCAGTACTTGTTCAGTTACGATCACTTCGCTCTCCTCGCCCTTTTTTGGCCTTAGCTTAAAATTGGTGCCTGCGATCAACTTGTGTTGATGCAAGGGCATGTAATTTTCATCCACTACATTCAGCCATATATTGGAGGAATCCTGAGAGTTGGTGTATTTGGCTTGCGATCCGTACATGCTCCCTAAGCTGGTGATCATTCTTGATTTTGAAAGTTGAGTAATCTCGGGCAATTGAGCCAACTCATGAATGATCAGATCACTCTTATTGCCTTGCATATAAATATTCAAAATATTTTCTGTTGTAAAGCCAAGGTCAAATGCCAAAAAATTTTTGTATTGATTATAACCCAAGATGGTAACCGTAATAAACATTAACGAAAAAGTATATTGAATAACCACTAACGCTTTGCGGAAACTCACATGGCGAAATAACTGCAGCGAAGACGCAGCCTTCAACACCTTTAAAGCGTTGATCCTCGAGAAAAATAAGGCTGGCAGAAAACCAGCCACCACGCCAACAATTAATGCCAGCAGAACGAAGTAGAGAATTATTTTTGCGGACAACTCCAGCGAAACTAGATCACTTATGAAATGATGCAACGAAAGGAACTGATTCCTTAGCAAAAGGAACAAGAGGGATGAAAACAGCAGGGCCAATAAAGAGATGAGGACGGATTCGACAATGAACTGGCTCAACACATGGCCTCTTAATGCCCCAACCACTTTGCGAATGCCCACTTCGCGTGAACGCCTCATGGAGCGGGCAATGGAAAGGTTAGTGTAATTAAAGCAAGCCGAGATAATAACTATAAATGCCAATCCACCTAAGACGTAGAGTATAAGCGCAGGTAGGTTTTTCCCAATTTCATTTTCGTAGTGTGGACCAATGACTATTTCCTTTAAGGGCTGGAGAAATAATTCGTTTTTGGTGTTTTGAATAGCAGCATTTTCTAAAGCACTTAGCTTGTCCAAGTTGGTCTGCAATGTTTCAATGGATCCATTTTCAGGGAGAAGAATGTACACATAATTTGACCAAATGCTTTCCCAGCTAAGAAAATCGGGATCACTTTTGGACATTAATTCAATAGAGGAAAAAGAAATCAAGGCATCAAACCGCATGTGCGATAGTTTGGGAACATCTTTGGCTATGCCAGTAACCAGATAGTTGGTCGTATCAATCTTTAATGACTTGCCGAGTGCTTCCATTTGCCCAAATAATTTTTTCGCTGACTTTTCCGTAAGCACAATGGAATAAGGTTCTTTCAATGCGGTAGTCGCATCACCTTGAAGCAGGGGAAAACTAAACACTTTGAACAACGATTGATCAGCCCAAAGCCCGCTGATGGGAAGAATATTTTCACCTACCGTGGCATCATAGTTGAAATCCCTGCGAAGCATTGTGACTGTTTCCGTTCCTGGAATGGTTTCTTGGATTTTTTTTCCGGCCTTAACCGAAGTCGAAGCAAAATTCATAACAGGCTCCTCCAAATAATGGCGAGTTGTGTTTACTCGATAAATGCGGTCTTTTTTTTCGTGAAAATCATCGTACGACAAGAGGTCACTGATGAACGAAATCATTAACAACCCTACCGACATGCTGATGGCCAGTCCCACAATGTTGATAGTTGAATATAATTTGTTGCGCGCAATGCTGCGGCCAGAAGTTTTGATGTAGCTACCTATCATAATAAAGTTCATTAAAAGGGTTATAAATTCCGGTTTGCGAATAGTATAGAGTCGAAAGAATTTGAATACATCGATGACATAAATGAGTTTGGCTTTTCTTACTCCGTTGGATTTTATACTGCGTTGAAAGTATTCATTCAAATCTCCTTCGAGGTCTTCCAGTAACGATGGTTTGCAATACCAACGAAGTAGTCGAGTTGCCCAGCGAGGGGGATGCTGTTGCTTCATTGTTCGTTCTTTAGTATTTCTGCCGGATTACTTTGGGCAGCTTTCAATGTCTGCGATCCAATCATAATAAGGGCAATACCCATAACGGTAAGCAGTCCTGCAAACAATTCCAGGCCAATCGCTTTATGAAAAGGGAAACGCGTAAGCACCATCTTTTCAAAGAAGAGATAGGTGATAGGCAAGGCAATCAAAGCTGAAACAACAAGTAGCATCACAAATCCGCGACTAAGCAAGAATACCAGGTTACCCGAGCTTGCCCCCATTACTTTTCGTATGCTGATTTCCTTCAACCTGGTTTCGGTGGCTAGCACTACCATGCCAAGCAATCCCAGGGATGCAATTGATATTGCGATGAACGATAGAAAACCAATTACTTTAATCATCGCTGATAGATCGCTGTAAGCATCCTCAATCGAATCGTCATAAAATTTTGCTTCAATCGGGTGGACAGGGTCAATGCTTTTCCAAACCTCGTTGATCTTGGCCATTGTTTCGATCGGATCACTGGTATCTACGCGCACGTTTATCAGGCCGTCTCGACCATTGGCTGTTAGAAATGCATCGGGTGTAAGAGAAGTAAACGCAACCGGTGAAATGTCTGAATCAAGTTTTCCGTAGTGAAAGTCCTTCATCACACCCACGATGATAAGCCTTCTACCAACTTGCTGGAAACCACTGAGAACAATTTCTTCGCCAACGGCCTTTTGCGGATCACCATTGGCGATGTTGAATGCCTTAAGTGTCTTTTCGTTTACAATGATTTCACTGGTCGCGTCTTTCGTTTTTGGTCGTGTTATGAAATTCTGGCCAGCAATCAACTCATATTGATGTAATGGAATATAGTTCTCATCCACGATGTTGGTAAACACAAGTGCAGAGTCTCGTATGCCTTTATATTTGATGAAGCCGCCCCAAACATTGCCTACGCTAGTTAGTAGCCGAGATTGAGAAACGCCCGACACTTCAGGCAAAGCTTTCAACTTGTTGATCAATTCCTCTGGGTTGTTTTTTTGCAAACTGATATTAAGAATGTTCTCCGTATTGAAGCCAAGATCAAATTCAAGTATGTTCTTGTACTGAACGTATCCGATGGCTGTACTGGTGATGAAGATCAACGTAAGTGTGTATTGAACTACAACCAACGCGCGCCTGAAACTCAGGCCTTTGAATACCTTTGCTGTGGATACATCACGGAGAGCCGTTATAATTTTCACATGTGAGAAGAAGAGTGCTGGTAATAATCCGGCTGCGATACCTACTACTATTGAGAAGGCAAAAAACAGTAACATAAAGGGCAACGTTATTTCAAGTTTTACCATTTTTAATAGCTCTGGGGCGATGGTTATAAACTGAGGGCGTATTAGTAAGAACATTCCGAATGAAAGCAAAAGAGCCATCAGTGAAATGATTACCGATTCCGCAAGAAACTGTGCGCGCACCTGACTTCTTCCAGCGCCAATCACTTTTCGTAAACCAACTTCTTTATATCTTCTCATTGATCGGGCAATAGAAAGATTAGTGTAGTTGAAACAAGCTGACAAGATTACGATAAACGCCAATCCACCGATTACCCACAATACAATTCGTGGCATCACCGGGCGAATCGAATTTTCCAGATCATCACCCATCATGATGTTATATAGTGGAAGAAGTGTAAGTTGAACCTGTGCGTCTTTATCTAAATTATTTTCTTGCGCACAAATGGCATTCAGCTGTGCTTGCACGTTAAAAGCATTCGCATTTTCTTGAAGTAAAATATATGCATAGTTACGCTGAAATACATTTCCCCACTTCAAAAGATTTGGATCTTTTGCGATGCGTGGTTCAATGGTACTATAAGAAACAAGCGACTCAAACTGCAAATGAGAAAAAAAAGGAACATCCTTTAGAATTCCAGTGACTTTGTAATCGAGGTTGTTGAGATGAATGGTCTTACCGAAAGCATCGGCAGCACGAAAGAGCTTTTTTGCAGAAGTTTCCGTAAGTACGATGGAATAAGGTTCGGTGAGTGCAGTGGTCGGATCACCCTTCGCCAATGGCAGCGTAAAGATTCGGAGCATGGAAGGCTCGGCATAAAACCCTGTTAGTGGAACGAAATTGCCGTTGATGTTTGCATCGCCAGCAAATTCTGCCTGTAGCATCGTGATCTCTTCCACTCCAGGCACTTTTTCTTTTATCAATTGACCAATCTTAACTGGCGTAGTGGCGAACTTGCTGCTATATCCTTCTTTAAATTTCGCCTTTGAGGTAATCCGATAGATGAGTTCTCCTTTTTCGTTAAACTTATCGTACGACAAAAGATCGTGTGCAAAAGCAATCAACAGCAAGCTTACAGACATGCCAACAGCAAGACCGACAATGTTGATTGTAGAAAACAGTTTATTGCGCGCTACACTGCGCATCGATGTTTTGATATGACTTCTCAACATGATCCAATTAATTAACGTGTTAATAAATTCAGGTTTCCTAACGGTGTACGGGCGAAAGAATTTGAAGACATTTATAACATAAATCAATTTTGCCTTCGTTACTCCTTTTACTTTTATGTCTCGTTCAAAGTATTCATTCAAATCACCTTCGAGATCCTCTAGTAACTCGACCTTGCAATACCAAGAGAGTAACTGAGTTGCCCATTTCGGTGGTGATATATCCTTTAGGTCTTTCATTTAATGTTAAGAATTCAACTCTTCCAATCTAGCAGGCGTCAAGACACCTTTAAGGTGTCAGACGCCTATCATCGCCCAAGTCTATGATCTCAAATCCTTTTAAGCGACAGCTGCGGAATCATGCTCCACAATTGATCGCGCACTTCTTTTGACTTCAATAATGCAGATTTACCTGCACTGGTGATGGAGTAGTAACGCTTGCGTTTGCCACCGCGTGCTTGTGTGGCTTCACCTAGTTTACTTTTCACGAGGCCTTTTTCCTCCAACCGATTCAACACGGCATGCACTACGCCCAGTTTTACTGTTCTTCCAGTTTGCTTTTCTAGCTCATCACAAATACCCACGCTGTAAGCATCGTTTATTAATGCCGCAATGGTCAGCAGCACCAGCTCTTCAAATTCGCCAAGGTTTGTTCCTTTCATATATATTTTTTTAAGCTAATAGAAAGACGCAAGATTAAAGACGAATTGGTCTTCGATAATCTAAGTCTTATGTCTTCTCACTTAAATCTGTTGATTAATTACGTAAATGTATGTATAATAGTTATGAAGTTAGCATTTTCAGATGTAACAAATTGTCACAACTCTAATTTTGAAGCCTCCCTGTGTTGAAAATCAATAAGTAGAAATGTGGATTACTTGTTGGCCTTTTCGAAAAGCCTGACCTTGTTGATCAATGAAATTTGCCTGTGTTGAAATATCCAGCAGCTTATTGACATAGTCCTCCATAATACGTTGCGATGCGGTAACAGGAGCTCCATAAGTAACAGCTTCGTCAATACATGAATAAACTAGCTTTGTATATTCTTGGAGAAACAACTGATTGTTAATAAACAAATCAACACCTTCCACTCTATTTGCTGTTACCGACATTACACCTATTACACTTTTGTCATCTTCAAACAAACGCTGAAAAAAATTAAGATAGTCTTGTTCTACGTTGCGAAAAGCCCGATTATTTGCATGATCTGTGTAGGCATCGCTACTACTACTGACTCCATCGCGCTTATTACTTTTCGCTACTTCCTCCCATACTGCCTGTTGGCCTTTTCTGTGATCGATGATATCGCGTAGATGTTCGTTGGCCATTCCGTAATACTCTGAAAATTTTTCATCATTACTTTCTCCTTTCAGCTTCCATCTCCCCTTCTCCACACAGAATACGGGTATCTTCACCCTGCCTTCCCCTGGCGGAATAAGCATATCGCGCGCCACCACTCGATCTTGCTTGCCACCCTGCACAATTTCACCCGACATAACAAAAAGTGTGTCGGTACTGAGATTTCTGCCAATCAACGTATTTACAGAACCGCCAGTGCCCGATTCGCTGATGGCAATTTTATCCGTTAACATGGCTTGGTGCAGCGACAAGTAATAGCCCATACTGCCAACGGCCTCTTTAAAATTGTCTTTCATTCGAATGGGCACCAGCCTCAAATTTTTATTCGTGTATTTTTCGGGTGATGAGAAGTCTGCCATCACTAAACCCGAATAAAAAGGAAAGAAATCACCCGTTGCTTGAATACGGTTGGCTGACGTTGCTTCCACTCCTATTTTTGTAGAAGGTACTCTCAAGCTACGAATTAAGTAGTTGTAGAACCGATCTTCTGAATTGCCTTTAGAAAAGCTTTTTAAATCCAAGATCACTTCAGCTTCACGTGAAGCACTCGTCCATACATCGGGCGAAAACAAAGCGGTAACTTCGCCCTTTTCGTCACTCGTATATCCAGTTGGATTTATCCGGGCTGGCGATGACTGCAATAAGACGGGAATCTTGACGAGTGGTTGAGTGCGGTTGTTTATTGTAAAAGTAACTCGCCCATTGGCTGGACTAGACAACCGAACAAAATTAGCCGCAGCTTTAATGTTGATAAGATCTAGTAACTGCTGCAACCGCGCATAGCTTTCAATAGCTAGAAAAAATGGCTTACCTTGATAGTTGACTTCAATGTTGTCTCCCCAATAATCTTTGAGCGTAAGCAAAGTGCGAAAGTAAAAATCAATAGCCGTGGCAATCGATTGGTCTTGCTCAGCCTTTACAGCTTTTTCAAAAAACTGCAACGCCATGCTTTTAACATCGCCCAATGTCTTTTGCTTTTGGGCGCTAAAGGCAGCTTTTGAAAGTCGATAATAAACCCAGTAGTTGGTTGCATCTTCATAAGCGGCAACACGTTCAAAATCCTGGATTTCGGCAGCAGCCATTGTCTTTATCTTGGATTCATACTCCTCCTTGAATTGATAGTTTTTATCGATCTGACTTAAAATAGAAGTGCTGCTTATATTGATTTTGATTTCACTTACTAAATCTTGTAAAGCACTCTTTTTTGCGATGCCGGTATAATCGTTAAGCTTTTTACTGGCTGAACCAACCCCAATGTAGTACGCAATATCATTTGGCTTGCTGGTTACCCAATCGGGCACTTGTGCGCTAGAAATGTTACAAAGCGAAGCTAGAAATACATACACTACAATAGATGCTCTCATAAATTTTGAGTATTAAATCATTACGCAAAAGAATAGATTTCAACGCCACATAAACCATACCAAGCCGCTGGATAATCACATCCGAGGCCTCCAAGGAGTCTCCGTGACGTTCAATTCCTTCGTCATCATTCGGCACAGTACAAATAGATAATCGGAAAGGCGATTGAGGTATTTCAATACCAGTGCGTCTACTTTTTCGTGGGCATCTAATTCAATCACCAGCCGTTCTGCCCTGCGGCAAACGGTTCGTGCAACATGGCCAAATGATATGGACGCATGACCACCTGGTAAAACAAAAAAACGCATGGGTTCAAGCAGTTCATCCATCGCATCCATTTTGTTTTCTAAAAACACAACATCACTTTCTTGCAGCGATGGGATTTTCACTTTCGTGTTGCCAGGCTCAGTGGCCAATATCGAGCCAATTGTAAAAAGTCGGTCTTGAATTTCGACTAGCTCTTCCAACTTATTTTTGTTTACCTCTTGATCTCGCAAAAGCCCCAGGTAAGAATTGAGTTCGTCTATCGTTCCATAGGTATTAATTCGCAGGTCAGCCTTAGAGACTCGTGTTCCCCCAAACAATGCCGTGTAACCTTCATCTCCCGTTTTTGTGTAAATCTTCATTTTTATTAGATGCAAGTATAAAGTAGTAGGACGTAAATTCGATTTTAAACCCCAAAATTACAGGTTAAAGGTTATTTATTTTCAGATTTCTTTTGATTTGATTTTAAATTGTAGAACAAATAAAAATTTCTTCCGTATAATTGTTCTACAATTTAGTATGATATGATAGAAACAAAGCTTGGAGAATTTGAAGAAGTTATTTTACTCCTTACGGGAATACTGGGCGAAGAAGCATACGCTTTTAGAATCGCTGAAGAGTTTGAATCACAAACTGGCCGCTCGGTGTCCATTGGTGCAGTGCATTCAACACTGACCCGGCTGGAAGAAAAAGGTTTTCTAAAATCAGAGATGGGAAAATCGACAGCTGAACGTGGCGGGAGGCGAAAGCGGATTTATACCATAACCGCTTATGGGAAGAAGACCCTCACCGCTGCGCGCGATTTTAAGCAAGCGTTGTGGAATCAGTTTCCGGGCTTCGCGATCAGGATGGATGGGATTATTGGATTTACCGGATAGCTTAAAAATTTAAAACAAAACCATGGACGACATTACAAAAGATGAACTTACCTATAAGATCATTGGATGTGCTATGAAAGTTCACAGTGCACTTGGTAATGGATTTCAAGAAGTCATTTACCAAAGATGCTTGGCAATAGAGCTGGAGAAACAAAAGCTTTTGTTTGCCCGAGAACTAGAGATGCCTATTTACTATGAAGATGTTGAGGTAGGAACAAGACGCGCTGATTTCATAGTGGAAAATAAGGTATTGGTGGAGTTAAAAGCTGTTATCAAATTAGAAGATGTTCACCTTGCCCAAGGGTTGAATTATTTGCAAGCGTATAAAATTGACAAAGGCCTATTGATCAATTTTGGATCAACAAGTTTGGAGGTAAAACGATTATTCCGAAAACAAAATCCAAGATCAGGATGATTACATCACAATCCAGTTAATCTTAAAATCTTATAAATCCTGATTCTGACAATTTGAAATCAACTAAAACCATACCTCCCCCCAAACTCGCCACGCGCTTGCTCGCCAGCTTCCTCCGCAGCGATCTGGCGGAAGAAGTACGTGGCGACTTGGAAGAAAAATTTCTTTTGGACTTAAAAACTAAATCAGTCTTCAAAGCAAAACTGATTTATTGGTATCAAGTCATTAACTACGTCCGTCCATTTGCCATTCGTAAATCAAAAACATCACACATAAACCAGCTCGATATGTTTCTCAACAATTTAAAATTTTCAATTCGAGTCTTCTTGAAAGACAAGTCTTTTTCAGTACTCAACATTCTTGGTCTGGCATTGGGTATCACGGTCAGCATTTTTCTTTTGCTTATTCTGCAAAATGATTTGAATTATGACAAGCACTATACGAATCATGCAAGGATTTACAGACTAGGCGGACATCTGCAAGCTACTGGCCTAGATGCTCAAGTGGCAAGGTCAGCCCGTGAGTTGGCGCCCATTTTGAAAGATGAGTTTCCAGAAATTGAACAAGCGGTGCGGGCTAATAGTTGGGGGCGTACGCTCGTCAAGTACCAACCCAAAGAAGGAGTCGAAAAATCTTTTCATGAAGAAAATATCGTTCGAGCAGATTCTACTTATTTTTATGTATTCACACATGAATTTATAGCAGGTAATCCAAGCACTTGTTTTAAAGGACTGAATAACTTGGTGCTTACCGAGTCAACAGCCAAAAAATTTTTTGGCGATGCGAGCCCGCTAGATCAAACTCTGCTGATAGATGGCCAAGAAGGAAAAGTGACGGGTGTAATCCGCGATGTCCCAGAAAATACACACTTGAAATTCAATATTCTCATCTCCAATTTCAGAGACCGTAGTTGGGCAATGGATGAGGGCAAGATAAAGTCAGAGGCATTTTGGAACCCTGACGTTTATACCTATTTATTGTTTCCTGAAAGATATGATACGCAACGGTTCCATGAAAAATTTGGGGCAATCTTTAACAAGTACTTTAAATCGTTTGGCGATCAGGTGGGTGGTAAGTTTACCCCTATTCTCGAGCCGCTTACATCAATCCACTTTTACTCCAAGTTAAATGAAGATGAGCCGCATGGAAATATCGGCTACCTCTACGCTTTTGCCGGAGTTGGTTTTTTTATCATCCTGCTAGCATGTATCAACTACATGAATTTATCTACCGCAAAATCCATCAACAGGGCCAGTGAAATTGCCATGAAAAAAACACTGGGATCAAGCCGAGGTTCGTTGCTGATATCTTTTCTTGTGGAGTCCGTATTTCTATCATTTATATCGTTAGTGGTGGCAATTGGTCTCGTTTATTTGATTCTCATAGTTACACCTTTCAATGAGTTGATTGGCAAAAACCTGTCACTCAACTTCTTCGACAATCCAACAATGCTGGTTGGCTCTGTTGCCGTCACATTTGTAATAGGAATTATCTCTGGGCTTTACCCAGCACTATACCTACCTAGCATTCCCACATTGAAAGCGTTGAAGGGGGCATTTAAAAATCAAACGTCAAGTTTGGTTTTACGAAAGGTACTTACAACAACTCAGTTTGGCATCTCCATGTTTGTGGTAGTTTGTACATGGTTCATGCAAGATCAAATTGCTTTTATGCGGTTGAAAGACTTGGGCTTTTCCAAAGACAATGTATTGGTTCTTCCCATACAAGATACACTGGTTCAAAATCAAATTGGAGCAATCAAAAATGAATTTCTTCGATACCCGAGTATTTCATCCGTCACCACTTCTTATGATGTAATTGGCATGGGTGTGGGTGCACCCGTGATGTGGGCTGAAGGAGAGGGAGGAATGAAACAGCAGTCTTTCTCGATGATGAATGTGGGTGACGACTATCTGAAGACACTGGATATGAAATTATTAGCAGGCCGCGATTTTTTGCCAGGATCGAAAGCCGATTTGGAAGACTCTTTTATAGTGAACGAAGCAGCAGCAAAGTTGATGGGCTGGGGAAATGATCCCGTTGGAAAGAAGGTCAAATACTTCCATGCAGAAAAAGATGGAAGAGTGATCGGCATGGTGAAGGATTTTAACTTTCAGTCTCTCCACAATCGTGTGGAACCGCTGTTGATTGTAAAGCCTAGCAAAGAAGGCGGTTTTCTACATTTGAAATTGAAGAGCGATGGATTGCCCGCCACATTAGAAGAAATCAAAAAGAAATGGGCAGCGATTGACCCTAATCATCCTTTTGAATATTTCTTTCTCGATCAAAAATTTGATGAGCAATATCGCGCGGATGAAACGCAACAGAAATTGCTGGCAATGTTGTCATGGGTGTGTATTTTCATTTCGTTGTTGGGCTTGCTCGGTTTAAGTGCTTTTGCCGCAGTGCAACGTACCAAAGAAATTGGCATACGGAAAGTACACGGAGCTTCGGTTTCGCAGATTATTTACTTACTTTTTAGAGAGGTTATGTTGTTAGTGATCATAGCAGCGATAGCCATTATTCCTGCCTCCTACTACATTGTTTCGAAGTGGATGAGCAACTTTGCTTATCAAACACAAATCAATTATTTGTTATTTGTACTGGTTGCTGGCCTCGCAATTGTATTAGCATTCATAACAGTTGCTGTTCATAGTTTTAATACAGCAAACATGAATCCCGTCAACAGTTTGAAATCCGAATAAATGACAACACCTCCTAAACTCCCCACGCGCTTGCTCAACAGTTTCCTTCGTGGTGACTTATCAGAAGAAGTGCGTGGCGACTTGGAAGAGAAATTTCTTTTGGACTTAAAAACTAAATCTGTCTTTAAAGCAAAATTGAATTTCTGGTATCAAACTCTCCATTATCTCCGACCCTTCGCCATCAAAAAACTAAAAAGACTAAGAACCATGAACAACCAACTACTGGAGAATTATTTCAAAATCAGTACCCGAAACATCTCTAAGCACAAGATGATTTCGTTTATCAACGTATTTAGTTTGGCTGTTGGGCTTGCGGCCTGTGTGGCCATTTATTCGTTTGTTTCAGATGAGCGCAGTTTTGATGCTTTCCACAGCAAGAATAAGAACATCTATCGCCTGGATGAAGTGCAAAAATTTAACGGCACCAATGAGCAAAAGGTAGCGCTTTCCATGCCAGGTATGGGCCCTGCTTTGAAGCGCGATTTTCCAGAAGTGAAAAATTATGTGCGCCTTTGGCTGCGCGGAAAACAATTAATCACCAAGAACGATACCAAGCACTTGATCGATAATGTAATCGCGGCAGACAGTACTATTTTTGATGTGTTTGACTTTCCTTTGATTCAGGGAGACATCAATACATGTCTAGATAGACCCTTGACTATCTTACTTACGGAGTCCACCGCTTTGAAATTTTTCAAGACAACGAGTGATGCACTCAACAATACAATTTTATGGGATGGACGTGATTATGAGGTTACGGGAATTTTAAAAGATGTTCCTGAGAATTCGCATATTCAATTTGAAGCGTTGCTATCCATGGTGACCTATACCAGCGGAGAAAATAATGTAAACAATTCCTGGGGTGGAAATTGGATGACTACTTATCTGCTGTTGGAGTCTACTGCGAATATCAAGTCCATGGAAGAAAAGTTTCCAGCGTTTCTATCTAAGTATATGGATGACCCCGATATTACTACAACGTATAAATTGTTTCTACAGCCTTTTAATGAAGTACACTTGGCTTCTAACGACATTGAACATGATTACATTAACTATCGAAAATTTAATGGTTCATACCTGACTATCTTTTATCTGATAGCAGGGTTTATCCTATTGATAGCTGCAGTGAATTTTATGAACCTCACCACCGCACGCGCTTCGCATCGATGGAAGGAAATAGGTGTACGCAAATCCGTGGGCGCAAAGAAACTACAATTATTTGGTCAGTTTATCTTTGAATCGGTTATGCTGGCGAGCATTGCATTGATGGTGGCTTTGCTGTTGGACGCGCTTCTAATCCCTTTTCTCAATGATTTGATTGGGCGAAAACTTAGCATACTTCCCTTGTTTCAAAATGGTTGGCAATTGACGGCTGTGTTAGTAGGTACACTCATGTTGGGAATTCTGACTGGCGTTTACCCATCGTTTTACATGACCTCGTTTGATTTATCCAGAATATTAAAAGGTGGAAACCGGGTTGAGGGTAAGTCGGTGCTGCGAAGTACGTTGGTAGTAGTTCAATTTGGATTGGCCATCGCCATGATGGTAAGCACGCTAATTGTAATTCAGCAGTTATCCTTTATGAAAGAATCTGACATTGGTTTTGATAAAGACCAGATGTTGCTGGTGAATATGAATAACGAGGCGAACGAGAAATTTGAGACCATCAAAAAAGAATTACAAAAGCAATCGATGATCCGTGGTGTTACGGCCAGCGGTCAGCGCTTGGGGAACAACTTTCACCAAGGGGGTTTCAAGGTAAAGGCGGATACAGGTGTTTTATCTATTACACCTTCCAATGTAAATGTGGATTATGATTATCTAAACGTTTATGGCATAGAAGTAAAGGAGGGTCGGGGATTTTCAAAAGACAACCTCACCGACAACGGTCGCGCGTTTGTGATCAATGAATCGTTTGCGCAAGAGCTCAGGTTAAAAGAAACCATCGGTACCAAAGCGGGCCACGATTGGTATCACAATGACTCGCTTGGTACTATCATAGGAGTGGTAAAAGATTTTAACTTCAATTCCCTTCACTATAAAGTGAATACGTTGGCAATGGTCGTACATCCTGAGTGGGGATACCAAGAACTCTCCGTAAAAATTGAGAAGGGCCGCACCGGAGAAGGAATAGCTGCAGTAAAAAAAGTATGGGACGAGCTGGTGCCTTCCTTCCCGTTTGATTACACTTTTTTAGATGCGCATTTTGAAGAGGTGTATCGATCGGACAAGCAAATGAGTGCAGTCGTTGCAATCATGGCAGGGCTATCCATTTTAATCTCTTGCATTGGTTTGTTTGGTTTGGCAGCTATTACCATAGAGAAAAAGACAAAGGAGATCGGAGTAAGAAAAGTATTGGGAGCTACAGAAGGCCAGATTACCGTTCTCTTGTCTCGCAACTTCGCCATGCTTATTGTCATAGCATTTTTAATTGTGAGCCCAATAACTTACTATGCCCTGCATCGGTGGTTAGAGAGTTTTGCCTACCGCATTAATATTAACCTACTATTGTTTGTTTTGGGAGGTGCCTTGGCATTAGTTATTGGGCTACTTACGATTAGCTATCACACGTTAAGATCAGCACGGTCAAATCCGGTAAAGGCATTGCGATACGAATAGACATTGGTCAATTCAAGATGAAACAAGAATCACCTAAAACAGCCAATCGTTTGCTCACTCGCTTCCTCCGCAGCGATCTGGCTGAAGAAGTGCGTGGCGACTTGGAAGAGAAATTTCTTTTGGACTTAAAAACTAAATCAGTCTTTAAAGCAAAATTAATTTATTGGTACCAAGTCATTAACTACATCCGTCCATTTGCCATTCGTAAATCAAGATTGAGTTATTTAAACAACTACGATATGTTTCAGAGCTATTTTAAAATCGGGTGGAGGAATTTATTACACAACAAAGGTTTCTCTTTCATCAATGTTTTTGGCTTGGCCATTGGCATGACGGCCTGTGTGTTGATTATGCTTTATGTGGTGGATGAGATGAGTTATGATAAACATCATAAAGATGGCAATCGTATTTATCGGATTGCCTCCGAAGTAAAAAGTGAAAAATTTGTGGCCGCCTCCGCTCCGATTGCTGAAGGATTGAAAAAAGATTTTCCAGAAGTAGAGCAATCAACGCGGTTATTGAGATTCCCCGGTACCGATAAAATGGTGGTAAAGGACGAGGCAACTCAAAAGCAGTTTTTTGAGATGAATGGTTTTTATGTCGACTCTACTTTTTTACAAGTCTTAACATACGATCTTATCTTCGGTGATGATAAGACGGCTTTGAATGACCCCAATTCGATGCTTCTTTCGGAAGAAGTAGCAGCAAAGTTTTTTGGAAACGAAAACCCTGTGGATCATGTGATGAAAATTACGCTTCCTTTTGGCGATTTTAATTACACCGTAAAAGGTGTATTTAGAACGAATAAGAAGTCGCATATTCCAGCCAACCTGTTGCTATCTATGAATAACAGCGATGTAGGTGGCTGGGTTAAAAATCAGCATAACTGGGCTACCAATAACCTTTTTCACACCTATGTAAAATTAAAAATAGCCACTGATCCAATCTATTTTGAAAGTAAACTCACCCCGTTTTTGGAGCGAAATGGCGGGCAAGATTTAAAGGCAGCAGGATTCAGCAAATCGTTATTCATTCAACCACTTCCAGACATTTATCTTCATTCGGATTATGGATTTGAAGTGACCCCGAATGGCAGTATAAAATATCTCTATATATTTTTTTCGATTGCGGTTTTCTTACTGCTGATTGCCTGTATCAACTTTATGAATTTAAGTACCGCTAGAAGCGAGCGCAGAGCGAAAGAGGTTGGTCTACGAAAAGTAATAGGTGCTGAGAAGCACGCGTTGATAAGCCAGTTCCTAACCGAATCAATACTCATGAGCGTATTGGCCTTACTCTTGGCGTTTTTACTAATTCAACTTGCCATTCCCATTTTCAATCAGCTTATCAACAAACAATTGTCGCTGATACAATTGCCCAACGTTTATTTTTGGTTGGTCGGTTTAACTATTATAACTGGTTTGTTGGCTGGGCTTTATCCGGCCTTCTATCTTTCTTCTTTCAAACCAGTAACAGTACTGAAGGGAAAATTGGTGAATACGTTTTCTGGTGTGATGATTAGAAAGGGTTTAGTCGTCTTTCAATTCACTATTTCAATTGTATTAATTCTCGGTGCTATTTTAATTGGAGATCAAATGAGGTTTTTAGCGAATACAGATCTAGGTTTTAATAAGAACCAGAAAATCGTACTTCCTATTCAAACAGCCGAAGCCAATAAAAACGCAGAGGCATTAAAAGCCGCACTATTAGCCAATTCTAAAGTGATAGCGGCCACACACGCATCAAGTTACCCGGGCATCGAAAATATTAATGATATGCTTTTTTATGCAGAAGGGAAATCAATTAACGAAACGGTTGATATCATCATGTGCAATGCGGGTAACGACTACATCGAAACCTTAGATATTGAACTTTTGCAAGGACGCGGATTCTCAAAAGAATTTATGGGCGACTCTGCTGCGGTCGTGTTGAACGAAGCAGCCATCAAGCAGTTAGGGTATGCAGCAGCCAGCGCAGTAGGCAAGAATATCTATTTTGAATGGCAGGGTAAAAAAGTTACCATGAACATCATTGGTGTGGTGAAGAATTACCACTTTCAAAGTTTACATCAAGAAGTAAAACCAATGGCCCTGTCAGTATCTCCTTTCTTCGGCTTGCCAATGAGTTATCTTATTTTGGATACAAATACGAATGACTATGCTGACTTGATTGCCCTACTAGAGAAAACATGGAAGAAGATAAACAGTGGTTCCCCATTTGCGTACTCTTTCTTGGAAAAGGACTTTCAAAAGAGTTATGAAAAAGAAGAACTTACGTTAACACTCATCCGCTACTTCACACTGATTGCCATTGTCATTGCCTGCTTGGGACTTTTTGGGTTGGCCAGCTTTACAGCCGAGCAACGCGTAAAAGAAATAGGTATTCGCAAAGTATTAGGCTCAAGCGTATCACAGATTGTGATGCTGTTGTCCAAAGATTTTTTGAAGTTGGTGGTTATCTCTTTCATTATAGCCTCGCCAATTGGGTATTATGTGATGAAGCAATGGCTTCAAGGATTTGCCTATCATGTAAATGTAAGTTGGTGGATATTTGCCTTGGCTGGAACTTCAGCTTTGCTTATTGCGCTATTGACAATTGGGTTTCAGTCAGTAAGGGCTGCTTTCGCTAACCCCGTGAATAGTTTGAAGAGCGAATAAATGACAACACCTCCAAAATTCGCCACGCGCCTGCTCAACAGCTTCCTCCGCAGGGATCTTGCCGAAGAAGTGCGTGGCGACTTAGAAGAAAAATTTTATGCAGACATAAAAAATAAATCTGTCTTTAAAGCAAAACTGAATTACTGGTATGAAGTTCTCAATTATCTCAGGCCGTTTGCGATACGAAAATCCAGATTGAATCATTTAAACAACTTCGATATGTTTCAAAGTTATTTTAAAATTGGGTGGAGGAATCTAATGAAGACGAAGGTTTATTCCTTTATTAATATTCTTGGGCTTTCCATTGGGTTGTCTGTCTGTCTTATCATACTCGAATATGTGAAATTTGAAAAAAGCTATGATCGATTCCACCCTCAAAGCAATACCATCTATCGTGTTATCCTTGGCTCAGAATCAGACGGACAGGTTACCTGGGATGCCGCCAACTTTGCACCTACCGCGCCCGCTCTCAAAAATGATTTCCCCGAAGTAGTTGAATATACGCGCATTACACCCGAATACTTTGGGTTAGTGCTAAACCTTCATGAAAAAATATTTGAAGAGAAGAAAGTGTATTACGCAGACTCTACATTTTTTAACTTCTTCGGCTATAAACTGCTTCTGGGAGATGCCAAGACGGCACTGCGAGAACCGCGATCGATGGTGCTATCGCAGTCTGTAGCAGAAAAGTATTTTGGCGAAAAATCAAGTTGGAAAGAAAGCCCTGTAGGTCGGTTGATTCTCGTCAACAATAAAGAATCGTACACCCTTACAGGTATTATGGAGGATACACCTGTCAATTCTCATTTAAAATTTAATGCACTCATATCCTTTACTACATTCATTAAAAAAAACGATCCTACCAATGATTGGGGATGGAATGATTTTTACACGTATATAAAACTACAACCGAAAACAGACTACAAAACGTTGGAGTCAAAACTAGATAACGTACTTCGTAGGCATCAAAAGCAAAGGACGAAGGATAGAATGGTATTGCAATCTATTGAAGACATTCATTTACATTCTAATGTTGGTTTTGAGTTGGAAGCCAATGGAAGTTCACAAAATGTTTATTTTCTTTCTGTCATTGCTTTGGTTATTCTAATCATTGCGTGGGTAAACTACGTTAACTTATCTACTGCTCGGTCGGAGCGCAGAGCCAAAGAAGTGGGCATCCGAAAGGTAAACGGTGCTACGCGTAAGGAAGTGATGGCTCAACTTTTAGTTGAGTCATTTCAAATGAATTTTATTGCTGTCTTCATCTCGTTGGTACTAGTACAGGCCGCTATGCCATTGATAGGAGTCCTTCTTAAAAAACCACTCCTGTTCTCCTTGTTCACCGATCCGTCATTTCTTATTTCAGTAGGAATGCTGTACGTGCTTGGAAGTTTCATTTCTGGCATTTATCCTGCCTTTATCTTGTCAACAATCAAACCTATTGACATATTTAAATCAGGATCGCACAGTATTGCTCGTGGGAAGTCACTGCTCCGTCAGTCGCTCGTTGTGTTTCAATTCATCGTGTCCATTGGATTGATTATGGGTACGATTATTATCTATAATCAACTCATTTTTGTGAAATCAAAAGAGTTAGGTTTTGCTCATGAACAGACATTGATTGTAAATTCTCCCCGTACGATAGCAAGTGAAATAGAATTTCTTAACAGCTACCGTCAGTTCAAGCTAGAGCTTGCGAAGTACCCGGAAATAGAAAATGTAACGATTTCGTCATCACTGCCTGGCAAATCGAGTAATGACCTTGATATGAATGGGCCTGTTAAAATGGTGGGGCAAGATGATTCCTTTAATAAATCTTTTGCCGTGTTCAGATTGGATCAAGATTTTTTAAAAGTGTTCAAAATAAAGATGGTGGCTGGCAATTTCTATTCGCATGATAGGATGATGACGGACACACAACTAATCGGTGATGCGCCAGACGATGTCATTGTTATCAACAGAAAGGCATGCGAGCTATTGGGATATTCCAATCCTGGGGACATCATAGGCAAGAAGATGAGTTTTAGCGGTTATAACAAAGAAGTCATTGGAGTGGTTGAAAACTATCACCACAAGTCGTTGAAAAATAACTTTGAACCGATCATACTGCGAAACAGAATAGCCAATACCAACTATATTTCAATTCGCCTGCCAGAGAGTTCAACGGCCAATCTCAGCCAGACTATCGATAGAGTCAATACGCTATGGAAGACGATATACGCAGGCAGTCCATTTCTATATTCTTTTTTAAATGAAGATGTGAACAATCAATACCAAGAAGAGGAAAGGTTCAGCAAAATATTTCTACTATTTTCTACTTTCTCTGTTTTGATTGGCTGCCTCGGTCTGTTTGGGCTCGTCTCCTATTCCGTAATGGTCCGGATGAAGGAAATAGGAATCAGAAAGGTGCTGGGGGCATCCATCACCAGTATTGTGTTTTTGTTTTCTAAAGAATTTTTTAAGCTGATTGCGATTGCATTCGTGTTGGGCGTACCAATAGCGATCGTTGTATTTGACAATTGGCTAGCCAATTTTGCTTACCGCGCGCCATTAAGCACTTGGATGTTCATTGTTCCCATTGGCATGGTTTCTCTTTTTTCATTCTGCTCGGTATTTGCCCAAATAATAAAAGCTGCTCTTACAAACCCCGTAAACAGTTTAAAATCTGAATAAATGACAACACCTGCTAAACTCGCCACGCGCTTGCTCAACAGTTTCCTGCGCGGTGACTTATCAGAAGAAGTGCGCGGTGACTTGGAACAAAAATTCTATGCTGACTTAAAAAGCAAATCTGCTTTCAAAGCAAAACTGAATTACTGGTATCAAGTTCTAAATTATCTCAGGCCGTTTGCAATGCGGAAATCAAGATTGAATCACTTAAATAACTACGATATGTTCCAGAGCTATTTTAAAATCGGGTGGAGGAATCTTCTTCGTAGCAAAGGGTATTCTTTAATCAATATTAGCGGGTTGGCGCTGGGTATGACTGTAGCCATACTGATTGGGTTGTGGGTGCATGATGAGTTATCTTACAACAAACACCAGAAAAATTATGACACCGTGGCAACCGTACTTCAGAATAACACAGAGGATGGTAAAACGGAAACCTTTTCATCTCAGTCGTATCAGCTTGGCCCAGAGCTTCGCGAGAGCTATGGAAGCTATTTCAAGTATGTGGTGATGTCTTCTTTTGCAAGCAGTTCTATTCTGGCGAAAGAGGAAAAAGTAATAACAATAACAGGTTGTTTCATGGAAGAATACGGACCAGAATTGTTATCGCTACAAATGATAAAGGGAACAAGCTCCGGGTTGAAAGACCCAAGCTCCCTTCTTCTTTCCGCCTCCACGGCAAACATGTTTTTTGGCGTAGATGACCCGATCGGCAAAGTATTGAAACTTGATAATAGTGTTGATCTTAAAGTGATTGGTGTATATCAGGATATTCCCGATAACTCATCATTTAGAGGAGAACTCGCATTTATTGCTCCACTTGAAGTGCTTGTTAATAGAGGTGGTCGAAGTTTTGGCTGGGGCAATAACTGGCTTCAGGTGTTTGTTCAGTTGGCTGAAAACGTGGAAATGCAGCAAGCATCAGTCGCTATTAAGAATGCCAAAATGAAAAACGTAGAGGGGGATGATAAACGCTTCAACCCCGAACTTTTTCTACACCCTCTATCGAAATGGCATTTGTATTCCGATTTTAAGGATGGAGTAAATATAGGAGGTCTTATTGAGCTTGTTTGGTTATTCGGCTTGATAGGTGTTTTTGTGGTCTTGCTCGCTTGTATCAACTTTATGAATCTGAGTACGGCATGTTCTTTGAAGCGTAGCAAAGAAGTTGGCGTTCGCAAAGTAATCGGGTCTGGTCGTGTTCAACTCATCCGCCAATTCTTTGTTGAGTCATTGCTGGTGGTAAAACTGGCTTTTATTTGCGCCATTTTATTGGTTCATCTTTTCTTGCCTTTGTTCAACCAAATCGCAAGCAAGAACATCCGCATTGATTGGCTAAACCCATCGTTGTGGGTAGCACTGTCTGCCTTCGCGGTGTTGATCACGCTCCTTGCTGGCAGCTATCCATCTTTTTATTTGTCTGCATTCAGTCCCATCAAAGTACTAAAGGGAACTTTCCGGGTTGGAAAATATGCAGCCCTTCCGCGCAAAGCGTTGGTAATAGTTCAATTCTCGGTCTCGATTATTCTAGCTATTGGCACTGCCGTAGTATATCAGCAAATTCAATTTGCTAGAGACAGACCGATTGGCTATGAATTGAATGGACTGGTGACAATACCCATGCAAACCCAGGAAGTAAAAAAGAATTACAATGCGTTGCGAAATGAACTGTTGACCAGCGGTGCGATTGTCGAAGTATCCACCTCTGAAACGACTGTAACTAATCTGTGGTGGTCGGACTGGGGATATGAATGGAAAGGTAAAGACCCGAGTTCACCGGGTCATATCTACCGCGGTGCGATTGACTATGAATTTGGGAAGACCATCGGCTGGAAAATAAAAGAAGGCCGGGATTTTTCCAGAGACTTCCCTTCCGACTCTTCTGCTTTTATACTCAACGAAGCGGCTGTAAAGTATATGGGTTTAGAACATCCGATTGGAGAGACCATTCGCTTTTACGGCAGAAACTATACCGTGATCGGTGTGGTAAAGGATATGGTTACGCAATCGCTTTACGAATCAAATAAGCAAACAGTCTTCGTGTTGGATCGATCTGATCGGGCAAGCTTCATTAATGTTAAGATCAATCCGGAAGTTGGAGCAAGTAAGGCTATAGAAGAATTGAATCGCCTTTTTGTAAAGCATAATCCGAACACGCCCTTCGAATATAAGTTTGCAGATGATGAATTCGCAGGAAAGTTTTCCTTTGAAGCACGAGTCGGAAAATTGGTAAGCATTTTCGCATTAATCGCCATTTTTATTAGCTGCTTGGGCTTGTTTGGCCTCGCTTCATTCATGGCAGAACAACGCATCAAAGAGATTAGCATCCGCAAAGTATTGGGAGCTTCCGTGTCAGGTCTTTGGCAAATGCTCTCCAAAGACTTTGTTATCCTCGCAGCAATATCATGCCTACTGGCAGCTCCCATCGGTTATTATTTAATGAACAGCTGGTTACAACTATACGAATACCATACTACTATTTCTGGATGGCTTTTGTTGCTAATTGGCATTGGTGTTTTGGTGATAACATTAATAACGGTGAGTTTTCAAGCAGTGAGAGCAGCGTTGACGAACCCAGTGAATAATTTGAAAACGGAGTGAAATGAAACGAGACGCTTTTGGATTTAAGTTTGGTGATCAAAATCCACACCCACTGGAGTCCCCCTTCCCTCGTGTCGGCCAAAAGGCAGTGGAGATATCCGATGGAAAAAAATAACGCAATCCAGTCCGCTATTTTACATTCATTTATGTGTTTAAAAAGATATTCCCAAGTTTAGGTAAAACGGATGTATGAATTTATATTTACGCCTGCCTGAACCCTAGTTTAGAATAAAATGAGAAGCGTGCTGATTATACTTTTCTTTGGCGTTTTTTCGACCCGTGGTCAAAGTATTCGCCAAGACTCCAGCAGATCTGATCAGAAAAAAATCACCTTGCAAGGTTATATTGATGGATATTATGGATACGATTTCAATAAGCCGTTAACGGGAGATCGGGCTTATTCTGTATCCATGGCACGGCACAACGAAATTGCTATCAATCTCGCTTACTTAGCGTTAACGTATTCTTCTTCCCGTTTGCGGAGTTCTTTGATTCCGGGTTTTGGTACCTACATGAAGGCGAACTATGCATCAGAGCCAAACATCTTGAAATACCTTGTTGAAGCAAACATAGGTTATAAAGTTTGGGATAAAAAAAATATCTGGATTGATGCCGGCATCTTAAGTTCTCCCTATTCAACAGAGGGCCCCATCTCTAAGAACCAATTGACTTACACGCGTTCTTTCGCTGCAGAATATGTGCCTTATTATCTTTCGGGAGTAAAACTATCTGTGCCATTGACAGAAAAACTGAGCGTGTTTTTATATTTAATAAATGGTTGGCAGCAGATCAAGGATCAAAATGAAAATAAATCGATTGGCACGCAATTAAAATATCAAGCGACCGAGCATCTCTTGATAAACTGGAACACCTATACTGGAAATGAGGTGTCCTTCGCTCGTCCTGAATTTGGCACTCGCTACTTTTCAGATTTGTATTTCGTTTATATGAGTGAGAAGTGGTCAGCTTCAGGGTCTGTTTATTACGGAATGCAACAACGCCAAGGGAATAGTAGTGCTATTTGGTGGCAAGCGAACGCCATCGGCCAGTATTCGATTTCTCGAAAGTTATCATTGTCGGGTCGGTTTGAATATTTCGATGATCCAGAGGGCGTTCAAATTATCCCGATCACAAGTGCTGCAGATTTTAATTGCCTTAGCAGTTCAATTGGAATAAATTTAAAGGTTCTACAAAATGCTATGCTACGGTTTGAAGGTCGAACTTTCTTATCAGGCAACTCAATTTTCGAACGAAATACTAGGCCTGTGAACAACAGCAACTTGCTTGTAACCAATCTTACAATTTGGTTTTGACTGTTTAGCAGATTTTAAGTTCGACTGCGACCAAACCTGTTCGCTTGTGAACAAGTTTATTTCACTCAATATTCATTTTCAGTCTATTTTCCGGCTTTTCAAGCTCGGCACGATTATTATTCCTACATTTAGATAATATTAAACAATTCGAATGAAAAAATATTATCTCGGTGAATTTGAAGAAATCGTTTTACTGACCATCGGCATCTTAAATAAAGAAGCTTACGGAGTATCCATTAAAAACGAAATTGAAGCGCGGTTGGCACGAGACGTAAGTATGGGCGCCATGCACACTGCGTTGATCCGGCTGGAAGACAAAGGTTATATAAAATCAAGTAACGGAGAAGCAACTGAAGAAAGAGCAGGCCGACCGCGCAAATATTTTGAGATAACCGCCCTGGGTAAAAAAGCAATCGCCTACTCGAAAAGCACACGCGATGAATTGTGGAATGCGATACCGAAGGTGACTTGGGATAGACTCATAGACGGGAGACATAAGACACAAGATTTGGCGCATCTAAATCTTATGTCCTAAGTCTTGATACTTATGTCTAAGAAGCCACCTAAACTCCCTCTCCGCTTCTTCCGCTGGTACTGCCATCCGAAGTTGCTCGATCATATTGAAGGAGATTTGATTGAGGTTTACCAACAGCGATTGAATAAAGTGGGTAAGCGAAAGGCAGAAATAAAATT
>JAIYCV010000016.1 GCA_027487845.1 Flammeovirgaceae bacterium | reverse complement strand
TATTACGCGGATCGTGCACCGCTGTCTTTTCATCTGCGCGCGATGGCGTAACGGATAGTTCTTCGCTCAATGAGGCCGTTAAGGTGCGAAGCAAAGAAGACAAATCGAAGCAACGTCTTACAATCACGTGTATCACCTCTCCTTCGCGCTGTAACTTACCTTCTACCATCAACAGGCGCGACTGAATAATTTCCTTGCGATAGTGATCAAATTGTTTTTTGAAAAGCACCAAGTTGGCCACACCAGTCTCGTCTTCAAGTGTGATGAAGCAAACACCCTTGGCCGTGCCGGGTCGCTGGCGCACGAGTATCAGACCGGCTACTTTAACAAGCGTTCCTTCTTTTGCGCTGGCTAATTCAGCAGTTGAAATAGCATGTAACTGCCGAAGCTGTTCGCGCACAAAACTAGCCGGATGTGCTTTGAGTGACAACGCTGTTGACGCATAGTCGTGCACCACATGTTCTGAAGCAGTCATCGAAGGAAGCTCTATCGGTGTTTCTTCTACCACTTGGCTTCCAAAAATAGCAGTGGGTTTCTCTAGCGTGGAAACTTCCCACAATGCTTCTCGCCTATCGTGCTGCAACGAGCGAAAGGCATCTGCATCGGCTAGTCTTTCCAAGGTTGCTTCGCCTAATCCTAACTCGCGCAATTGGTGCATAGACGTAAATCCTTCGCCTCTTCGATCGACCAATAGTTTCATTTCTTCTTCTCGCAATCCTTTCACCTGCCGAAAGCCCAATCGCACAGCACAATATTTGCCTGACTTTTCTTCCAATTGATAATCCCAGTTAGAAAAATTTACATCTACAGGTCGAATATCTACTCCGTGGTTGCGCGCATCAATCACCACTTGCGCAGGTTGATAAAAACCCATCGGCAGACTATTGAGCAATGCACCCGTGAACACATCGGGATAATAGCACTTGAGCCACGAAGAAACATATACCAGCAATGCAAAACTCACCGCATGACTTTCAGGAAATCCATAACTACCAAAACCTTCCAACTGTTTGAAAACCCGTTGAGCATATTCAGGCGCGTAGCCTTTCGCTACCATGCCATTCACCAGCTTATCGCGGAAATAAGAAACTTTTCCTTTCGCTTTGAAAGTGGCCATGCTTCTGCGCAATTCATCAGCTTCTGTGGGTGTGAACCCAGCAGCTACAATGGCAATCTTCATGGCTTGCTCTTGAAACAAAGGAACACCTAATGTGCGACCCAAAATTTCTTTCAGTTCTGGCGATGGATACTCAATCGGCTCTTCGCCATTACGCCTGCGCAAATAAGGATGCACCATATCGCCTTGGATAGGCCCCGGCCGCACAATGGCCACCTCAATGACGAGATCATAAAAACATTTTGGACGCAAGCGCGGCAACATGGATTGTTGCGCACGACTTTCAATTTGAAAAACACCAATCGTATCGGCATGACTTACCATCTCATACACGGCAGGATCGTCTTGCGGAATATTGGCTAATGTCAAATCCAAGTTGTAGTGCTTCTTTGCCAGATCAAATGCTTTTCGAATGCAAGTGAGCATGCCCAACGCCAGTATATCAATCTTTAAAAACTTAAGCGCTTCAATATCATCTTTGTTCCATTCTATGTTGGTGCGGTTTTCCATGCGCGCATTTATGATAGGGCATAAGTCAGATAATCTACCTTGCGTAATTACAAAGCCACCCGTGTGCTGCCCCAACTGACGGGGGAATCCCATGAACTGAGCTGTGAGTTCCAATACTTTTCGGATCGTTGGTTCATCGGGGTTGATGCCCTGTGAAAGAATTCGTTCACGATCAAACCCATCTTCAGAAAAACTCCAGATCAATCCTGACAATCGGGTGATGACATCTACCGATAAGCCCATGGCCTTGCCTACATCGCGGATGGCACCCTTGTGGTGTAACTCGGTTACCGTGGCTACAATCGCTGCGCGGTCACGACCATACTTATTGTAAATGTATTGCATCACTTCTTCACGCCTCTCGTGTTCAAAGTCCACATCAATATCCGGAGGCTCGTTGCGGGCAGCTGAAATGAATCGCTCAAAAAGTAAATCGAACTTGGCGGGATCTACCGAAGTAATACCCAAACAATAACACACGGTAGAGTTAGCAGCAGAGCCTCTTCCCTGACAAAGAATTTTTTGCTGACGAGCGTACCGCACAATGTCGTAGACCGTAAGAAAATATTCGGCATAGTTCATCTGCTCGATAAAGTTTAGTTCGTAGTGAATCGTGCTTTTTACTTTTTCAGGTATCGTTTCACCAAAGCGTTCGTGTGCCCCTTGCCAGGTGAGACATACTAATTCAGCTTGAGGCGTACGTCCACCGCTGGTAATCTCCTTCGGATATTGATACTTCAATTCATCCAACGAAAAAGTGCAGGCCTCACCTATCAACTGTGCTTGTGCAATAGCTTCTGGATAAGGCTTGAACAGACGATGCATTTCTTCCTTCGTCTTCAGGTATCGTTCGGCATTGGGGTGAAGGCGAAAGCCGGCAGTATGAATAGTACACTTCTCACGCACACAGGTAACAACGTCTTGCAATTCTCTTCGTTCTGCAACATGGTAGTGCACATCGTTGGTGGCTACCATAGGGATGTTTAGCTGCAGGACGAGTTGGTGGATGCGGTGCAATAGTTTAGCATCTGATCCGTGGTACACGCGAGTAGCCGAAATGGATAATGATGTGCCCAATGCATGGCAATATTCTTTTACGGCTTCAATGAATGATCGGTCAAACTGAAAATCATCGTTAAGTTCATTGGGTGAAACTACTATCCATTTTATTTCTTCGGCATGTTGGTATACATCGGCTTTGTACAATTCGCACTTTCCTTTTTCTGTGCGAAGATTTCCTACCGTGAGCAAGTGCGATAAGCGCGAGTAGCCGTTTTTGTTGGTAGGATATGCCAGTAAACTCGGTCCGTCTTGAAGATCAACCCGGCAGGCAGGTATAAATCGGATGCCTTCTTTCTTGGCAGCAACATGTGCACGAACAATCCCCGCCAGCGTGTTTCGATCGGTGATGGCAATGGCATCGTAGCCGAGCGCAGCCGCGTGCTTCACCAATTCTTCCGGGTGTGAAGCGCCACGCAAAAAGCTGAAGTTGGATGTGACTTGAAGTTCGGTGTAGGCCATTTAGATTTAAGACATAAGATTTAAGACGTTAGACTTAAGTATTGAGTATTGAAAGTATTTCACGTTTAATGTTTATGTATCATTTCTTACATCTTATGTCTTATGTCTAGTGTCTTATGTCTAGCGTCTAGTGTCTTATGTCTCCTGTCTAAGCGAAGTACCCATGCAAAAACCACGTATATGTTTCCTCATGATAGTGTCCTAACCGAAACAGCCAATACCGATGTCCCTCTTCATCTTCTACTCGGTAGTAGTCGCGGTGCTGGCCTTGTTGTAGCCACCACTCTTGTTCGATGCGCTCGGGGCCATCTGCTTTTACAATGGAATGTACTTTGCCATTGTAGCGAAATAATAAAGGTGGATAATCTGGAATAGGTGCTGTTACTTCAATGCGTAGCGGTGACGGAAGCAACTGCAAAGGCCGAAGCACATCCGTACGCCAATCGACTTCGGGCTTTTTTTGAAGAGAGTCTGTAGGTTGGTAAGATCGCTCTGGCCAGTGATGCTCGGCTGGCAAGTAGCGATGAATACGGTCTGCACCAATTTTATTGGTCAAGCGATCTACCAATTCTGACAAACGCAGGTCATGCAGTCCACCTGCAGTTTCCCACATCTTTTCTTGTTGAGACAAGTGATCTTCTACTTTTGTAGCTTCTAACACAAACAGCTCAATGCCAAGAGCCGGCTCTATAGAAGATATTTTAATTTCAAACAACTTGAACAAGTGTGGCACATGGTGCGAAGGTCTACTAGTGGCGATTGAAATCTGTTCTAGCTTTCCATCTACCCGATAGCCTTTTAGTGCAGCGGTGCGCAATCCTTTTTGTTCTTGCTGTAAGCGCAGACATAGTTTCTCTAATAATTGCCTCAACGCCATCTCGATGCCCACAGCCGTCACGATCGGTTCTAAACAAGGTAATCTCTCCTGATACGGTTCCACAGGTTGAATGGGCTCTAGCATTTCCATCTCCTGCCCTATTGCCTTGTCCAGTTGCTGTAGAAATTGCGGACCGAAACGCTTGCGCATGGCTGCTCGGGGTAACTGAATAAATTGGTTGATCTGATGAAGCCCTAGCTTATGCAATCGCTCTACGGTTTCTTGCTCTAGTCGCAACGCTTGGGGCGGCAGCGGCAATAAAGCATCGATGTGTTTGCCTGGCGAAATGACTCCGCCCTTTTTTTCATAACGCGCTATGGCCCAAGCAGCACCGGGCGTATCGGCCATAGCGGCTCTTACGGAATAACCACGGGCCATTATTTTTTGGATGATGTCGCTCAGGTACTTCTCCTCACTGCCCCACAAGTGTGCACAACCGGTGGCATCGAAGAAAAGACCATCAGTAGAATCGATTGCTACAAAGGGCGTAAAGCGAATACACCACTCACCCAATTTGCTCAACACACGACTGATTTTGTCAGGCTCATCATCGAGTACTTCTAATGCTGGAACGAGTGCGCGGGCATCGGCCAACACCATACCGCACGTCAGGCCATTGCGTTCAGCCTCTGCATTTATTGCGGTGACAATCATGCGTCCGTGCGAAGGCATACGCAGCACCAGCGGTCGTTTTCTTAATTCAGGCTGCCGGAGGCTGAACCAGTCGGTAGCAAAATACCGAAACCATATCGACACGAAGCGCTTGTCCATGGATTCATCCTGCTTGTTTGGCCGGGTATGAAATAGTTGATGCTGGTTCATAATCACTGATGTGAACAAAGCTTTTCTTTCTCCATTGTAAATGCCACACACCAGGCTGGCCATTGCGTACGCGCAGCAGTTCAACACGCCACTGTGGGGAGCCGATGCCGGGCAGTCCATCTATTGCTTTGCTTGGGAGGGAGCTCACTTTCCACCGCGATACACAAGCCGTTGTTCCTAAGCGAGCTGCATTGTTGCGAAGGATGAACCCCGTCACTTTACTTTGCTCCACAGCCAATTGCAGACGTCTTGAAGCAGTAAAACTAATTTCACGCATCTCTCCTATTACGGTAGTCAATGCTGCACATTTCAACGCTTCCTCCATCGCCCAAAGCACATCTCTTTCTTTGGATAAATCGAGAAATAGAAACCGATCGGGCGACAGGCCAAAGTTCTTCAGCGCAGGAGGAAAAATGGTTCGCTGCGAGCTGATCCAGATGGCTGTTCCATCATTTCTCATGAGAGAACTTAACAACCCAGCTAGAAAGCCCTTGGTTGCTGCAATGTCTTCTGACTCTTGAGATATGAATTCATGAATAGCTCCAAGTGGAAAAGTAGCGTTTGGAAATGCCTTTTCAATGATTCCCAACCCCGCGCCCAACGCCATCTGATTGGCTGGCTTAAACCCTTGCAGTTTTAATATCTCCGATTGGAGTTGATTAAATATGTCAATCTTTTTTAGGGGAATCATTGTCTATCTGATCCCCAAATGTAGCCTAATTACTAAATTATTTAGTAATTAAGTTAATAAATATTAATAATAGCCTAAAGTTAAGAGTTTTTACCCATTTTTTTAGTAAAACTGTTTCCTTTACTTGGCGTAGTCTCCGAAAGTCGGAGACTCGCCAAGCGAGGTAGTCCGCAAAAATCAAGTTGTTGATATTCAATTGCAATCCCAGGTCGTCAGGTGTAATATCAAACTTATGAATTAGCTTTTTCATTTCCATCACTTTCCTCTTTCTTTTTTGATCCAAGAACTCGTATTGTGAGTCTGTCTTGTAGGAAACCTTCTTGGTGACCATGTTCCAGATGATAACTGCCAACTTTCGGGCAGTCGCTGAGATTGCTGAAGTTCTTCCTTTTCTAAAAGCAATGCGCTTAAAGAAATTGGAGAGAGCTGTATCTTTTAGATTACCGACTGCATTGGCCGCTTGCCGCAAGGCGATCTTCAAGCGGTTACTCCCCTTGGACATCTTGTTGCTCAGTATTTTCCCACCACTGATTTTATTGTTGGGAGCTAATTCTGACTAACGTCTGCGGGACGGAAGGTGCGTCCTTTGGCAAGTGTGCTGCTTGCGGTGGCTTCACTGTCGGGTTACACTGAATTTAGGTCGGAGATTTTATCAAGTGTCCTGCGTTTTTTTTGAACGCTTAAATTCTATAAAATATTTCTTCGCCATAATGAGCACGGCAAATTTTTCTGCAAGCGGATTGGCGGAGTTTCCTTTAGCAAACTCAAGACTAAGCATTTTGTGAATAGTCGAATCTGTAAAAAATATTCTCTCTTCTTCGAGAGGCTCTTTTCCATCTAAGGTTTTAATGCTCACACTTCGTTCATATATGCGCCCGACTTCTTCCACCCCAGAGAAATACTCTTTTATATAAACCGTTATGGGGGGAGGTGTAAGGGCATACATCCGGCCAAAGGAGGATATGTTTGTAATTCTATAAAGCCTGTCTGACTGACTGTGAAAAGTGTTATAGCTGGTTTCAAATCTGATATAAGCTGCTATGAGTAATGCCAGAGCAAGACCAAGAGTAAGACCAGTGAAATTGATCAATGCATGGACTTTATTTTTGAGCATTGACCTGAGTATTGTCTTTAAAAAAATTTGAAACATGACCGTAGATTACGTTTCTTCAAGGAAGTCTTATAAATTTTTTCGCGTGTAGATTTTATCTGCAATTATCCACTTATCGTTGACCTTCATTAAAACGAGATAGTCAAAGTAAACGTGGGTTTCGTAGGTGATTATTACATGGCCAATGGCCACCTCGTTGGCATAGCTAACAAAACTGATCTCCGTAGTGCAATTGTGTTTTTTTCCGGGTGTGTTTTTAGCGATGTAATCAGCTACAGGCATTACGGTCATCTCTTTAGTTTTATCGTTTACACCTTTTAGTGTTGCCGTGGGCAAAAACGCCCGCCTGAGGCGTTCAATATCGCCATTGTTTCTACCTTCAATATAATCGTTAATTGCAGCTATGATGAGTTCCTTTTCTGGATCTACTTTGTCTTGCGCAAAAGCTGTAATGAAATTCATTAGCAGCATGATGGAAAGAATTTGCTTCATCGTATAAATTTTAAAGATTCACTCAGTTAAAGTCTTTGTTTTCCTCCAGCAGCTTGATGAATTTAGCGACCGAAGCCTTCGAACTCTCCTCCGTTACAAGGTCATACACTTCACGCTCCAGTTTCAATGCTTCTTTGTATTTACCATTGGCCGATAAAAGGCGGGCCATTCCGTGTTTGGCTTCCCAGGCTGTAGGCCATTTTTTCAATGCCCACTCAAAAACCAATTGCGCATCTTCTTTCTTATTCTTTGTTAAAAGTGTTCGGCCGAACGATAGTGCATTAGAAGCACTCACACTGCCTGGGTTTGCAAGTGCTTCCTGAAGAATTGCTTTTGCCCCCTGCTGATTGTTCATCGCATTCAGCACAAGATATTTTGTGTTGAGCGTCTGAAAATTTCTCTCACCATCCACCTCTACGCCATCTCCCTTTATCGCTTCTTCCGCCCATCGCAAAGCTAAATCAAGATGAATGTTTTGATCCACTAAATAACGGGCCGCCTGCGTTCTTCCTTGCCATGTGAATGTGAGCGGCTGCTTGAGTTGTTCTACTAGGCTTGCTGTTACAATTTCAGGAACATTCACTTCAATTTTCACGGGGACTTCTTTGTTTTCCCATTTAAACGATAACACTACATATTTAGGAGTAGCCTCATCAAAGCTAAAGGTAAGTAGTTCAACAGAAGTTATGGCGCGGGTATTCACCTTGGCTCTTAGCACATCTTCTTCCTCTTTATAAAAATAGCTTCCGTATGCCTGATACGCTTTTGAAAGAACTACTGTGGCGGTTTCATCATCATGAACTGCCAGAAAAAAACCATACTTTCCTGCCTTTACCAGTTTCCCTTCTACGGTAACATCGTGGGTAAATGAAATCGTTGAGTTCATGTTGGCTCCTGTTTTCCAGGGAGCTTTTTTTTGCCATCATTGGTGGGAACGCTAAAACCTACGGGAACTAGCTCTCCCCATATTTTTCGCCCCTTTACGGATGGCCTGGAATAATCCACTTCAATATCAGTGAGCCCAATCCGCTGGCGCACTGCAGCACGCTGACTGGCTTCTGGCAAGGTCAAAACATTCTGGGCGTTTAGATAACCAAAGGTTAACGTTAAAAAAATTAAGGTGGTTTTAATTTTTGTTTTCATGATCCGTGTTATTGTTTTTGATTTATTGTTTTCTGATAAAGAGATAATTCACACAATATCTTATGAGATTATCGGGTACAATCTTCAACACCCAATTGCAAATTATTTGGGTATTTATTTTCTTTCTTTTAACATTGCCACCATCTGCTCGGCCACCCATTGTGCAGATGATGCAAATGAGCCGGTAACTATTCTGTTTTTGTCATCTCGCACCAACGTCAAATCTTTATTGGTTCTGGTTTCTTCCATACAAATTACGAGGTTGGCTCCTCGTCTTCTCAAAACTTCTTCCATATCGAAAGCCAGAAGTTTGCCGTAATTTGAGATATTCATCCACTTTAATTCTGCCCAATGCGGAAAACACGTCATCCGTTTGCCCTCTACTAAAAACATGCCATTGCTCAACCGAATATTGATAAGAGAGGCAGCACCATGACCTGCGGTGCCTACAACTCCTTTGTTCTCATATATTTTGCCCGATATCGAAGCAATGCGTTCATCTTCTACCACATCAAAATATTGACCGTGGCCACTGGGATAAAATACAGCCGCATATTCTTTAACATTTACCTGAGTGGGATTAAGTGTATTGGATGTTTTCTTAATGAATAAATCACTCTTCCATATTTTATTTAGTGCTTCGGGCGTTTCGCCCCAATGGTAGATGGCCGCCTTGCCACCCTTGGGGGTAATTACATCCACATCAAAGCCATTATCGGTAAAATATTGAAACGGGTAGGCCATTTCTTTTAAAAATGTACCGCTTGCATTTGTGACAACAGTGTCTCGATTGGTGGAAACAATAAGGATTTTTTTGTTTTGCGAAAAAGCACCCTGTGCTATCAGCAATAAAACTGCGAATACCCAATATTTCTTCATGTTATTTTCGGATAATTGTGTTAATAATTGCCCAAATCAACAAGAAGTATTTTTAGTAAACTAAAAAATTAGCCAACCAGCATTATTTGCCAGACAAGCATCTTTCTAATCCAATTTGCCCGTTTGTCGTTAAAAAATGTTGTTCATCTAATAACCACAGCCGCTGAGCTAATTAGTTTACTTTGTATATTAACATTATCAATATTTGCCTATGTCTCCATTTGAATCTGCCGTACAGGCACCGCGTCCAATTTTTTCTGAAAATTTTTCCATCGGCTGGATAAATAAAGTTCACTCTAACCGGTTGGCTTACCACATCGTTTTCTGGTTGTTCGTGTTTGTATTTAATGTTGCCTATATAACCTTTATTGAAGAAGACCGGGAAGTTTCACTTTACAATTTTGCCCTTCGCATTCCCTTTATACTAGCCTGCTGTTATATTAATTTATACTGGCTTATGCCACGCTATTACTCAACTGGCAGGCTGTTGGTTTATACCCCACTGGTTCTATGTATGATTCTCTCACTTAACGCACTCAATTTGCTGTTGTTAGAATCCTTTGTGCATACGCCCATTTGTCCTAGCACATTCGAAGCAGATGCTACCTTTAACGGAAGCAACTATATCTATAAAAGTTTTTATTTGCTGAGCATAGTTGGATTGACCAGCGGCATAAAACTTTCGAAAGACCATTTAGCGGAAGTGCAAAAAACAGATGCTATCGAAAAGGCCAGGCTACAAACAGAACTCTCGTTGCTCAAATCGCAGATAAACCCGCACTTTTTCTTTAACACCCTCAACAACTTGTATGCGCTCACCATGAAGAAGTCAGATTTAGCACCCGATATGGTGCTAAGACTCTCTGATCTGATGAGTTACAGCTTATATTAAGCCGATAGCCCACAGGTGATCCTAGAGAAAGAAATCAGCCACATCCGCAACTACATCGAGCTGGAACGTGTGCGGCTAAGCAACAAACTAAAAATATATTTTCTGATTAGTGGATTAACCGAAAACAAGCAAGTGCCGCCATTGCTCTTTTTGCCTCTCATAGAAAACTGTTTTAAACATGTTTTAACGAAAGAGCGAGACAATGTTATCTCCATTACGTTAACAGCAAACCAACATAGCCTGGTGCTGCAAACCAAAAATCAAAGTGGCCAACAACTGTTTAATAAGAATAGTGGCATAGGCATGCGAAATGTACAACGCAGGTTAGAGCTTTTATATGGAACAAATTACACCCTCGAAACCCATTTCATTAACGGCCTCTTTACCGCTACACTTGAAATACCCATTTCATGATTATGTGCGTAATTGTTGATGATGAGCCTTTGGCCATTGAAATTCTCGAAACCTACCTTGCCCAAATTAAGGATGTCTTCCTCACAGCGAAATTTACCGATTCTGTAGAAGCATTTTCATTTCTGCAGCAGAGCAAGATCGATATTGTTTTTTTGGATTTAAACATGCCAGTATTAGGCGGCATGGAACTTCTTAAAAACTTAAAGCATAAACCTGCGATCATCATTACTACAGCATACCGCGAATTTGCCGTTGAAGGTTTTGAATTAGATGTGCTGGATTATCTGGTAAAACCCATTTCATTTCCTCGCTGTTTGAAAGCCATAAGCAAAGCCGTGGGGCAAACGCAACCAAAAGAACTGTTGCCACCTCAAACAGAAAACAACAACACATTATGGCTTAAGGTGGATAAAAAGCTTATACCTGTTACCCCTAAAGACATACTCTACATACAAAGTCTGAAAGATTATGTGCGCATTGTAACAACCAGTCAGCAATTGATTACCTATCATACCCTTCAATCTATTCTTGATAAGTTGCCGGTCACAGAGTTTGTGCGAATTCATAAATCATACATTGTGCAAGTGATTATGGTAGAATCTATTGAAGGCAACATGGTTCACATAAAAAAAACAGAATTACCCATTGGCAGAAATTATAGGAAAAATTTATTGACTTATGTAAAAAACTCAAGTACATAACTGAACACAACTGCTCAAATGCATCGTTATTAGAGCGCCATAGAAATAAAGTACTTAGAAAACGAACAACTAGCTAATCAATGACCCTTTCATCTAATGAAGCAACCTAGGGAAAACGTTTTGAGGGTTGAGGTGAGGGAATTTGGCTCTTGCCATTACTGCCAACGTGAATATTTGCGATCGGGCGGGAATTTGAAACTGCGTCCTGTCCCACACACCGAACGCAATAAAGATAACAAAACGTTGAACTACACGTCAACCCCGCCTGGCGCAAATATATTGTGTGCG
>JAIYCV010000035.1 GCA_027487845.1 Flammeovirgaceae bacterium | reverse complement strand
CGACAGGAGCTACTACGGGTAAAATAACGGTGACAGTTGGAGGTCAAACAGCCACCAGTTCAACAGACTTTACCGTAACAACGGCAACTTCGCCCACGATTGCTAGTTTTAATCCAACCAGCGGTTTGATTGGCACTCCGGTTACCATCACTGGCACTAATTTCAGTACAACCATCGCCAACAATACAGTAAAATTTAACGGTACGACCGCCACGGTAACTGCATCCACTGCTACTAGCATTACCACGGCTGTTCCGACAGGAGCTACTACTGGCAAAATAACGGTGACTGTGGGTGGGCAAACGGCTACTAGTGCAACTGACTTTACAGTTACCACGGCTTCTAGTCCAGCCATTGTAAGTCAGATTTCGCCCACCAGTTTTACCAAGGGGAGCGGCCTAACCGTTAGCATTACGGTCGATGATGCCTCTAAAGTGAGTGCTGTCAATTTTAGGAGCGGAGGGATCAGTGAGGCACTGGTTACCCTAAGATCAAGCACCCTCACTGCATCTGGTAACAAGTACGAGAAGGTGCTTTCTGTGTCTGACTTGATGGATCCGCTTGGGTTAGTGTATTATTTTGAAGTACTGGATAAATCCAGTCCAGCAAAAACAATTACTAGCACTACCACCAAGGCGTTTGTAAATTATCCTGCCGCGTCCACTGATCAGGTATTGCCAGGCCTGTCTTTTGGTACTCAGGTAAGCAACTATCAAATCATTGCGTTCCCCTTTACCATTGCTAATAACTCGGTTACCTCGGTTTTTAATGCCTTAGGTGCCTATGACAAAACCAAGTGGCGGTTATTTGACTATGCCAACGGTGACAATCGCGAATATTCGGCTTTTACCACCATAGAGCCAGGGAAAGGGTACTGGTTGATCGTAAAAAACAGTGCCACCATCAATCCGGGGGCTGCACAAGCAGTACAGGCGGATGATGCTACTCCATTTACAATAAATCTTTCAACAGGTTGGAATTTGATTGGCAACCCGTATAATTACAACCTTCTTTGGAGCGATGTCCTTGCCACGAACTCAGCACTTGCTGGCATAGCTGGTGTCAGCCAGACGCTGACCACCCTATCGGGCAGCACGCTTTCTAGTTCAGCTACAGTACTGCCGAAATACAGAGGTGCGTTTGTTAAAGCTGCCAGTGCTATTTCATTAAAGATTCCCGTAAAATACAATTCAAGTGCGGGTAGAGTGGCAAGCGAATTGGAAGAATCGGCCAGCATAGACCAACCCAATTGGCAGGTGACGCTTACGTTGCTTCAAGATGGCTTGCGCAATGAAATGGCCGGGCTTGGAATGAACACAAGCGCCAGCTTAAAAGGTAAAGATAAATTCGACAACGAACGTGTTCCCTTGCCTTTTGATATTACAGAACTTTCGTCCGCCCATCCTGAAATTGCATCTGCTTTCAATAAAGAGGTAGTGCCCACCCAAGAAAATTTCACGTGGACTTTTGATGTGAAACATGCACATCACCTAGGCAACGTTACCCTTACATGGGAAAAGAATAACCTTAATAGCCCCAATAAACAACTTGTTCTATTTGATCCCGCAACACTTCAGGTGGTGGATATGAGCACGTCATCAAGTTATTCAATTACCACCTTGACAACTCAACTTCAATTCATTTACGGGGAAAAGGACTACGTACAAAATGCGCTTGATAAGGAACTTCCTTTGTTGGGCAGTCCCTACCCTAATCCGGCCAAAGAAGAAGTTACCATCCCTTTCAGAGTATCTGATAACTATGATCAACGTCAAGTACAGATCAAAATCTACAATGCAGTAGGGGTGGAAATAACTACGCTACTTGACGTGCCTTTGGGGAAGGGAAGCTATGAGGTGAGTTGGCAGTCGCAAGCTCCTGCAGGTTTGTATTTTGTGAAAATGCAAGTTGCTGGTGGGCAGTCGGGCATTGTTAAATTGATATTAAAATAACGAATTATGAAAATACTTTTTCCTTTTGCAGTTATTCTCCTTGTTAGCCAACTTTCGTTAGGTCAAGAAATAGAAGGCACGAGCAACTCAGTACGGGTGAATCTTAAGCCTAAGCTGGTTGTGTCAACAGAACCGGTGGCGACAGCAGAGGTGTCAGGTAATAGGTACCATGCATTACTTATCGCTGTAGAGGAGTATCAGGATCCAGCCATTACTACCCTCAGTGAACCCCTTAAGGACGCGAGAAAATTAAAAGAAGTACTAGAGTCTAAGTATACGTTTGAGGAGAGCGACATCGATCTGTTAACGAACCCAACCTTTGAGGAAATGAACGTGGCCTTTGAGGAGTTAACTCGAAAAATAAAACCAACAGATTACCTTGTTATATTCTACGCTGGGCATGGATTTTTTGATGAGAAAACAAACATTGGTTATTGGTTGCCGTCCGATGCGCAAGAAAAAAATCGTGCGAAGTGGTTTCGAAATAGTGCCTTAGTGGAAAATATCGGGGCGATCAATTCTAAACACACGCTGCTAATTGCGGATGCTTGTTTTAGCGGAGGTATTTTTAAAACAAGAGCACCTTTTAATAACGCTACGGTGGATATTGCGAACATGATGAAGCGACCTAGCCGAAAAGCGATAACAAGTGGCGCACTTACCACCGTGCCTGATAAAAGTGTTTTTATGAAGTATTTATTGAAGTCGTTGGAAGAGAGCCAAAATCAATACCTACCAACGGAAGATTTGTTTGATGAAATTCGGATATCCATGAAAAACAATTCCGATACGAAACCTCAGTATGGAGAAATCCAAAAGGTAGGAGACGAAGGAGGCAACTTTGTGTTTATTAGGCGGGATAATTAATGATGCTTCAATTCAATACCCAGCTTACTCAACTCCTTCAAAATGGGCTCGTAAATTTCTTTTGAAGTAGGAATTACAACCCCTCGGGTCTTCAATGTTTGCTGGATGAGCAATTTTGCAGCGATTGCCAGCGGTAGTCCAACTGTTTTTGCCATTGCTGTTTGCACTGAGTCGTCACCAATCACTGACATAGAAGCCTGGATTTCATGAGTCTTTTCATCTAACGCGTAAGTGAACCGATGCCACATTACTACGTGATCTTTATCGCCCTCGCTGAGTTTCCATTTTTTATTTAAAATATGCTCGAGAAGTTGCGCGGGTGTTCCTTTCTCTAACCCAATCAACTCGTCCGAAAAGAAGCCAGACCATTCTAAGCAACGTAATTGGTTACTCGCGGCATCTAGGTGGAGTGTACTCAACAATTTCTTGGCTGTGTTTATTTTATCGTCTTCATGCAAAAACAATTCAATGAAATCTCGATGAGTCATTTTTTGCAGACCCGTCAGTTCGTAGGTATCATCGGTGCAGCCTAATTGGACGAAGATATTCCAAGCGGCACAATACCCTTTGTTTCGGAGTGTTCCTCGAATCATGGTGTTGACAGATTGCAAGCCGTACAATTCTAGGTAGTTAAGTGAGTCGCGATTTGCGTAGCCTTCAAAGTCACCCAAATTAGGAAGAGTAATAGAGGTTGTTCTCTTGAAAAGCTGCTGATATGGAATGTATTTTTGTTTTCTATTTTGAAGAAACTTGGCAGTGCCTTGCCCAGCCACAACTACGTTTCTTGGATTCCAAGTGAATTTGTAACGCCAAGGGTTTTCTATATCTGTGGTGGGTGCTATTAATCCTCCGGTAAACGATTCAAAGCTTTCAATGATGCCACCCTTTTGTTTAATGTCGTCAATCAATTCCATGGCGGTCATATGGTCAAGTCCTGGGTCAAGGCCGCACTCATTTAAAAAAAGCAAACCAAGTTCTTTTGCTTTTTCATCCATGCCTTTCATTTTTTCTGAAACGTAACTTGCTGTGAGCAAATGCTTTTTTAGTTCTATGCACAACTCTGCTACTTTCGGATGTAAGGCCGCTGGCAGTAGTGAAATTACTATATCGTTGTTTCGTATGATTTCACAACTTACTTGTTTATCCGAAATATCAAACTGGATGGCCTTAGCAAAGGCACCCGCTTTTTCTTGAGCCGATAAAAGCGACACATCTCCGATTGTTACCAATAAGTCTAAACTCTTGTGATGGTCGATCAGATATGAGATCAAAGAGGAAGAGGACCGTCCTGCACCTAAAATGAGAATACAATGTGGCATGTTTTAAAATTGAGCTAAGGTGCAAAATTATCTGATTTTAGCAATCCGAATTTTTTGATCAACTTACTTTCTTAATTTGATATTTTGATATGGAGGGATTTGCTCTTTTTGAATTCGATCAATTGACTGAGGGGGAAAGGAAATTAATAGGTGCGGCACAACATGCTACTAAGTTATCGTACGCTCCTTATTCAAATTTTTTAGTGGGCACTTCATTGCTGTTAGAGGATGGCTCTATTGTTTATGGTGCGAATCAGGAAAATGCATCCTATCCGCTTTGCATGTGTTCGGAGCGCGTTGCCTTATACACAAAATCAATTCAATCACCTGATAAGAAGATATTAATGATGGTGGTTGCCGCAAAAAAAGATGGTGTTTTTGTGCCGGCTGCATGTTGCGGTGCTTGCCGCCAGGTAATGATTGAATATGAGCAACGGCAAAACTTAGAATTCGGGGTAATTATGCAGATAAAGCCGCAAAAATGGCTTAAATGTAGGTCAGCATCTGTTTTAGTCCCTTTCCAGTTTGAGTTTTCAGGTTAATATTGTTCTCCCTAATTAAAAATATACTTACTTTTATTCGGATTGACGAATCGAAGTAGAAAGATTAATAACTATCAAGTGGTACAGGACATAGATATAGCTGATTTAAAAAGGATAACAGAGCTGATACACACAAAGTATGGCTATGACTTCCGCAATTATGCAATGTCTTCATTTAAAAGAAGGATGTTGCGCATTTTGGAATTGAAGAACCTTTCGGTGGAGGTGATGCTCAAGAAGTTAGACGAACAGCCAGCGTTTATCAATGAGTTTTTAGATGAGCTGACGGTAAACGTAACCGAGATGTTTCGCGATCCTGGTTTCTGGAGGGTGATGCGGGAAGAGATAATACCCGGCATTCTCCTAAACCATAAACAGTTTAAAATTTGGCATGCTGGCTGTTCTTCTGGTGAAGAGGTATTCTCGATGGCTATCCTGTTAAGTGAAATGGGAATCCAAAAAGATGTAACACTAATTGCCACCGATCTTGATGTAAATATTTTGGAAAAAGCAAAGTCAGGAGCATTTCCGATAAAGAACATGGAGTTGAATGAAAAAAACTACATCCGTTTTCAAGGCAGCTCCGAATCGTTAAAAAAATATTATAGAGAGGAAGGCGGAAAGGCAGTATTGAATAAAGAGCTGCTCGAAAATGTTTCGTTTAGGAAACACGACCTAGTTACAGGCGAGATTTTCAACAAGTTTGATCTTATTCTTTGCCGAAATGTGATGATCTATTTCAATCAAACATTGCAAAATGATGTGCTAAAGAAATTCCACGAAAGTCTGTTTAAATACGGCTATTTGGCAATAGGTTCTAAAGAATCATTGATTTGGTGTGATATCGCAAGCAAGTTTCTTGTGGTAAATAATGAGGAAAAGGTGTATAAAAAAATTAAGGATTAGGGACTGACCCATGAGCAAGTATAACTTAAATAACAGCTACAAGGCCGTTGTTATAGGAGGGTCAGCAGGGAGTTTTCAGGGGATCGTGAAAATTCTGGCGCAACTCCCGAAAGACTTTCCTTTGCCCATCATAATGGCGTTGCACAGGTTGAAACACGTGCGAAATGGATTTGTTGAAGCCTTGTCGATAAAAAGTGTGGCGCAAGTGTTGGAACCACATGATAAAGAGCCGATTAAAAAGGGTCTTATCTATTTGGCACCATCAAATTATCATCTTTCGGTTGAGTTGGGCAATCACTTTGCCTTGTCCACGGAAGAAATGATAAACAATTCAAGGCCAGCGATAGATATAACGCTGGGAAGTTCGGCCTTTGTTTATCGCGAGAAATTGGTTGGCATTCTGCTTTCAGGTGCCAACCGAGATGGGGGATTAGGGATGAAGCACATAAAAGATAAAGGAGGGCTTACCATTGTTCAAGAGCCCACCGAATGTATGATTGATACAATGCCTAAAGCAGCGTTGGCCTTAACGAAAATCGATTATACATTGAAGATAGACGAGATAATAGTGTTTTTGAAAGAGCTAGACAAACAATACCGATGATCAAAAATCTTATTAATTCATTTAAAGAATCAAGCAGTCAAACGATCTTATTGACACTCATTTTCTGTGCTGGCGTGCTAGTGTCAGCCTACCAATTATTCATGCTTCCGCAAGATTTGCTTTATTATGGAAACGTGGCAAATGTTTCTATGGCGACAAGCGTTTTTGTTAAACTAAGTGCAATTGTTATCGGCACACTTCTAATCGGCATTTTCACCGTGGCAATCGCCATTAAAACAAAAAAGGAAACGATCGTATACTTGGAAAAACAGAAGGTCGATGAAAACCAACAAGAAAACCTGCGCAATGACTCTGAAGAACAGAATAAAATAGATGTAGAACTATTTGCATCTATTATAAACGAGAATGAGGATCAATTTTTGCAGCAAGCCCTTAACAAAATTTGTGGTCTCATACAAGCTGGTCAAGGCGCGATCTATCGGGCAGAAAATAATGAAGGCAAAAGAGAACTAGAGTTAAGATACGGTTTTGCATTGGCCGTGGCCGAAACTGCGGCACCGCGCTTCGAGTTCGGAGAAGGCCTGTTGGGGCAAGTGGCGGCATCTGGAAAAAGTGTTTATTTGGACGAAGTTCCAGAAGGTTATATTACTATTGTCTCTGGATTAGGCGCATCCTACCCACGTTATTTGTTTATTTTACCATTAATTCAGGATGAAAAAGTAAAGGCTGTAATGGAGTTGGCCACGTTTAAGCCCATGTTGGAGAATCTGCGTTCGCAACTGGAGCAAGTGGGTAGTTTTCTTGCTTCAAAATTAGACTAAAGAAAAGATTGCTATGCTTAAAAACATTACCATTAGAACAAAGATTACGCTCTTAATTGTCGTTATCTCTTTGTTGGTGCTTATCGCGGCCAGCGTATTTACCTATCAAACAAATATTGCTTCGAGTAAAGAAGAGAACAGCGCTACAATCAATGCGCTAGCAGATTCTAAAACAGAATTAGTGTCCAATTTCTTTGATAGAATTGTGACTACCATGAAGCTGATTCAAGCGAATTCCACCGTGGAGGCATCACAAGTTCCAGCTACTTACTCGGTAGATGCTTTTTTAAAAACAGATAAAAAAGGTGGCATTCTATTTTCATCGGACAGCTCCTACCAAGTTGGCAGCAATTTTATTCCAGAAGGTTCATTTGTAGAAAAAGCCAGTGAAGGCATTCACTTCAGCCTTATCAAGAAAAAAGATAGTTCCTACTATTTGTTTGTTGGTGCACCGCTTGATTCTACCATTGTAGTGACCAAGATTTTCCTCAATCCACTTTTTAAATATCTCTCAGATGTGCGTGGATTAAAGAGAACGGGTGAGGTATTCCTCGCTCAATTTGATGAAAACCTAAAGCAATTTATCATCGCAAGCCCGTTGCGCAGCGATCCAGCGGCTTATTTAAAAACAATTCCGCAGTCAGATAAGGCAGCAGTAGAGTTTGAATTAGCGTTGAGTGGCAAACAAGGATCGGGATTAAGTTCAGACTATAGACACAAAGAAGTGTTTCAGGCTTGGCGGAAAGTAAACAATACGAATTTTATTCTGATTGCTAAAATTGATGCGGAAGAAGCACTTGCTTCTGGAAGTTCATTGTTTCAATTGTATGCTTATCTAGGGCTCGTTACATTATTACTGGCAGTAGCCGTTTCTTTTGTGTTTTCGAATACAATTACTGCTCCGCTCACCGAAATGCGCAATACGCTTGAAATGGTATCCAAAGGCGTACTTCCTGAAAACACAGGTGTACGAGGTAAGGATGAGTTTGGACAAATGGCGTTGAAAGTGGATGACCTGGTAACTACCATCAAAGGAAACGCGGAGTTTGCCCAGAAAGTAGGAGAGGGGAAATTTGATGCATCTTTTAAACCTGCCAGTGAGAACGACATTTTAGGATTGGCGCTGTTAGGCATGCGCGATAACCTGATCGAAAACGAGAAAAGGGAGAACGAACGAAACTGGATCATAAGGGGCCTTGCGGAGGCGGGCGAAATACTTCGATCTCATGACGATCTCGATGCGCTGGGTGAGGAAATGATCACCTTTGTGCTCCCTAAAATTGGAGCTGTTCAGGGTGCATTTTATTTGGTAAATGACGATAAATCAATTGAATTAAGAACTACTTACGCCTTTAACCGAAAAAAATATATAAAGCGAAAATTTCGTTTTGCAGAAGGCCTGGTCGGTCAAGCAGTGGCTGAGCAAGACACTATTATTCGTACAGAAATTCCCGATGACTACATAAGCATTACCTCTGGCTTAATAGGGGATAACAAACCAACTTGTCTGCTCATTAGCCCTCAAATTGCGAATGAAGAGGTATATGGAGTAATGGAATTTGCTGGGTTTAAAAAGTTTGATGCTTCGCACGCAAAATTCGTACAAGAGCTAAGTATGATAATGGCTCGAACAATCTTCAATATTAGAGTGAACGAGCGCACCCGCAGGCTTTTGTCAGAGTCTCAAGAATTAAGCAATGAGTTAAAGGAAAAAACGGAAGTTCTGCGGCAAAATGCAGAAGAGATGCAAGCCACTCAAGAAGAGTTGCGAAGGTCAAATTTATTGTTGGAAGAGCAAGTTGAAGAGGTAAACAAAAGTCAGAAAAGGCAACAATTACTTTTAGAGAATGCTTCTGAGGTAATTACCATTTATGAAGAAGACGGAGTAATTCGGTATATAAGCCCTTCGGTAGAATCTATTTTAGGATATAGCCAACGCGAAATGCAAGGGAGAAAGGACATCGATTTGGTTCATCCCGATAGGAAGGAAATTTACACCTCCATGTTTGCGCAATTGGTTAAAGAACCTGCTCAGAAGGTAACTGTTCAGTTTGAATATCGAACCAAAGAAGGAAATTTCATTTGGCTGGAGGCTACGGGTACAAACTTCATGTCAAACCCCGTTATCCATGGATTTATTTTAAATTCACGAGACATTACAGAAAGAAGAAGGGCAGAGCAAGAACAGCGCATGCGCAGTAAAATGCAAGCATTGTCAGAAAACTCCCCTGATTTGATTGCTCGCTTAGAACATGATTCGATCAGCTATATTAACCCTGTCATCGAATCGTATACCGGAAAACAGCCTTATTCCTACCTAAATAGAAATGTTCGTGAAACAGAATTAGACACCAGTATTTTGGAGTCTTGGTTGAATATTGTTGAACGCGTTAACCAATCGAGCGATACCATTTCCACTGAAATGGATTTCCCCTCCACAATGGGGGCTCGTGTAATGCAAGTAAATGCCATTCCTGAGTACGATGAAAATGAAAATATTGAATCGGTCTTGGTGGTATCGCACGATATTACTGAACGCAAATTGATTGAACTTGAAATTCAGAATAAGAATAAAAAAATCAACGATTCAATTAACTACGCCAAACGAATTCAAAATGCCATTCTTCCAAGCTCAAGGTTGATCAACAAAGCATTAAAAGACTCCTTTATTCTTTACAAACCAAGAGACGTGGTCAGTGGCGATTTCCCATGGTTTGTTCAAATAAAAGATGATATTTTTATTGCCGCGGTAGATTGCACCGGCCATGGGGTGCCAGGGGCATTACTCTCATTAATTGGTTATTTCCTTCTCAATGATATCGTGCGAAGCAGAAAAGTAACAGATCCGGGTAAAATTTTGGATTTATTGGATGAAGGCGTTACCCAAACACTAAGGCAAGATCAGGATGACTCAGCTACCAAAGATGGAATGGATATAGCACTTTGCAGGATTCAGGTTGCCAACAAGGAATTAGAATACGCTGGCGCACATAGGCCGCTTTACATTATGAAAGCAGGAGTTATGGAAGAAGTAAAAGGAAATAAATTCCCCATAGGTGGAGGAATTTTCAAAAATCAGACGAACTTCACAACAACAAAAATTCAGCTAGAAAAAGGCGATTCGGTGTATTTTAGCTCAGATGGGTTTCCTGATCAGTTTGGTGGGCCAGACAACAGAAAATTTGGTCCCAAAAAAGTTAGGGAAATTGTGGAAAGGGTTCATAATCAATCAATGGCGGAAGCAGAAAAGGTATTTGACCTCGAATGGGAGACTTGGAGAGGGGAGACAAAGCAGACGGATGACGTGTTATTAATAGGAATTAAATTTTAAAGGATTTCGCCAGATACCAAATTATTACTGATAATCTTCTAAATTAGGACTTTCAAACAATACGCAAGTGAGATCGCCATTCGCAAAACAAACACAAAAAAATAGACTTGGCGATTCCATGTGGCTGCTAAAAACAAAAATTAATAACCCATGAATTATATCTACGACCTGCACCGCACAATGATGGAGCAGAAGTTAATTTTGGTCTACGAGGGTGACTTTACCCAAGAAACCACCAAGTCAATTTTGGCAATGGCCGAGCGTAATCTGGATTCGTCAGCGGAAGAATCAAGCACCAAGCGCAAGGTTTTCAATGTGATGGTAGAGGCATTGCAAAATATTGTGAAACATAGCAGTGAGCAAGGCCTAAAGGCAGGATCGCTAATCAGCAAAAGCGCGATATTTATGATTTCCAAAACCGATTCGCACTATTGCGTAATGACGGGAAACCCAATTCCTAAAAATCATAAAGAAGGATTAATTGATACGCTCAACTTGTTAAACAGCAAGGATAAAGATGGGTTAAAAGAGATGTATAAAGAGATTATCAAGAATTCGCAGATTTCTGATAAAGGCGGAGCGGGCCTTGGTTTCGTGGATATGGCTCGGAAGTCTGGAGAGAAGTTGGAATTTCTTTTCGCTGAAATGAATGAAGAATATGATTTCTTTTGTTTGAAGGTGAACGTGCCAAGAGATAAAGAATAGAATTAAAAACATTAAAACTGGATAGAACATGGATATTTTAAACCTGGAGGGAGCTGAGGATACACCAAAAATCATCCTCGATAAAAAAAACGGAATCTTTGAAATTTCAGGAAGATCACTTCCTGAAGATTCTGCTGAATTTTATAGACCGGTTTTAGAGTGGATAGAGGCGTATCAAGCCTCGCCAAATGCTACAACTGAATTTGTTTTTAAACTCGAATACTTTAATACGGCATCTTCGAAGTTGATTTTAGATGTTCTTTCTGCATTAGAAGATGTAAAAGGCATTAAAGTTATTTGGTGTTTTCATGAAGATGACGAGGACATGGAGGAGGCGGGCGAAGAGTTCTCAGAGCTCGTAGAAATTCCATTTGAGTTTAAAACTTATTAAAAAAAATTGGAGTTTGCCTATTTTAGTAAACTTCGAATTTCAAATTACTAGCAAATGAGTGAAGAGATACTCAAGGCCCTTACCCAGTTATTTGCCATTATTACCAAGCAAGATGGGGGGGTAACAGAGAATGAGCGTCAGTTTGTAATCAACTTTTTTCAACAAGAGTTAGATCAGGATACCATAAAGGAATACCTCGAACTCTATGATAATTATTCAGGGTACAATAAGCAAGGAACTGCCGAAGAAGAGGAGAAGAATAAACTCACCTCCGTTAAGGATTCAGTAAAGACACTGGGCATTTGCAAGAAGATCAACAAAACATTAACCCAAAAGCAAAAAGTAGTTGTGCTAATTAAACTACTTGAATTAATTGGCTCAGATAAAAATTTTACCTCGCAACGGGTCGAGATCATAAATACGGTTTCAACTGTGTTTAATATCGTAAAAGAGGAATATAAATTGATTGAGAGTTTTGTGACAGAGTCGACTACAAAAGCACTCGACTTCACTGACGTGCTCGTTGCCGATAAAGACGAAGGCAAATCCACCGACCTGCAAAAACATGTACACGCTCATATCTCGGGTCATTTGATCTTTATGCGAGTACGCAGCGTGGATTTGTACTTTACAAAGTATTTAGGTGAAGAATCCAATGTGTTGAATGGATTTATTATGCAGCCTAATAAAGTGTATCTTTTTTCACACGGCAGCACAATCAAAACTCAATCCGGAGATGCCCACTACTACAGCGATTTAGTTTCAAATTTTAACGAAGAACTTAAAACCACTAAATTATCATTCAATGCTAATGTGGAGGAATTTAAGTTTCCTAATGGAGCCATTGGTCTAAGGGATGTAAAAATCTCAGAGGGACCCGGTAAGCTGTTGGGTATTATGGGAGCGAGCGGAGCTGGCAAAACTACTTTGCTGAATGTACTCGCTGGTCTTGAATCGCCCAGCAAAGGCGATATTCTAATTAATGGTATTAATATTCATACTGAAAAAGATAAAGTTCAAGGAGTAATTGGTTATGTGTCTCAGGACGATCTGTTGATAGAAGAGTTAACGGTGTATCAAAACCTTTACTATAACGCTAAACTCTGCTTTGCTAATTTTTCGGAGGAGGAACTGAACAAACGTGTTTTAGAAGTACTCACTAACCTTGGCCTTGATCAACGAAAGGATCTTAAAGTCGGTAATCCGCTTGAAAAAACGATTAGCGGAGGCCAAAGAAAGCGATTAAATATTGCCTTGGAACTGATAAGAGAGCCTGCCGTACTATTTTTAGATGAGCCTACTTCGGGACTTTCCTCACGAGATTCAGAAAATGTAATAGACTTATTAAAGGAGCTTTCTTTAAAGGGTAAATTGATATTTGTGGTTATCCATCAGCCTTCATCCGACATTTATAAAATGTTTGATAAGATGATTATTATGGATACGGGAGGCTATCAAAGTTATTATGGTACCCCAGTCGAGGCAGTATCTTATTTCAAAAAGGCGACTCACCAAGTAGATAGCAACAGAGGCCAGTGTGAAACGTGCGGTAATGTTAATCCAGAGCAGATTTTCAATATCATAGAAGCAAAAGTTGTAGACGAGTACGGCCAGCCAACTAGTAAGCGTAAAATAACCCCGCCCCAATGGTTTGAGATGTATTCCGAGCGCTTCAAGCCCAATCGTGTTGAAGACGTAAAAGAGCTACCCCCGAATAATTTAAGAATACCAAATAAACTTAAGCAATCGGTAATTTTTACCACTCGCGATTTTTTGTCCAAGCTTAGTAATAAGCAATATTTATTGATCAATTTACTAGAGGCTCCACTCCTTGCTTTTATCCTCACATTTATAATCAAGTATAAAAGTGCGCCTGGGGGTAAGGAATACATTTTTAGATTCAACGATAATTTCCCGGCTTTTTTGTTAATGAGTATTATCGTGGCCTTGTTTATGGGCTTGACAGTGAGTGCCGAGGAGATTATTCGGGACAGGAAAATACTTAGAAGGGAGTCTTTTTTGAATCTTAGTTGGAACAGTTACCTGTTCTCTAAACTTGCCATATTATTTTTATTGTCAGCAATACAAACGCTGTCTTTTGTCATAATTGCTCATCTTGTTCTCGAAATTCATGGAATGACCTTTGCGTTTTGGTTTATTCTGTTCACTACCTCTTGTTTTGCCAACGTGTTAGGGTTGAATATATCTTCTGCTTTCAATTCGGCAGTTACCGTTTATGTTATGATTCCCCTATTGCTCATACCGCAAATGATTTTAAGTGGAGTGTTATTCAGCTTCGATAAATTAAATAATGTAATCAGCACAAAAGGAAAGGTCCCTTTGATTGCAGATGTGATGGCTTCCCGTTGGGCATATGAAGCGATGGCTGTTTACCAATTTGTAAATAATGATTATGAGGCGCCTTACTATGAGTATGAGAAACAAGCCGCGATGGCAGATTTTAAGGCAGAGTTTATTATGAACGATCTTAAGGCTAGAAATAAATTTATTAATGATAACATAGGCTCAAAAGATCAAGAAACGTTAAAAGAGATCGAAAAAGGATTAAAGATTCTACGCGATAATCTTCGGAACGAAAAATTCAAATTGGGCATAGAAAAGTTAAGTATCGATTCGGAAATAACAATTGGTAAATTCAATGGCGAACTGGGTGAAAAATTGGATAGGTATTTTGATGAATACCAAAAGCACTACAGAAAAATTTACAATCAGTATACTGCTAAGATAGAGAAGCGAATGGCTAAGAATGAAAGGAAAGGAAGGAACATCAATGACGATAAGAATCGTTATTTAAATGAAAGTCTTTCTGATCTCGTGCGGAATACAACAACAAAGAGTCGTTTGCTGGAATATGATGGTGAGTTAATTCAACAAATAAATCCTGTTTTTCAAGATCCCGGAAAAAGCGGTATTTTTGATTATCGTACTCAGTTTTTTGCACCAAAAAAGAATCTACTCGGTGTAGAAATGGGTACCTTTTGGTTTAATATCATAGTAATTTGGTCTATGACTGTATTATTCTACATTTTTTTATACTTTGAACTCCTCAAAAAGGGAATTAACTCATTTGGCAAGGTAAATCTTGTTAAAAAGAAGTAACAATCGAATTTTGGTATAGCGTACTTAATTTATATTTTTGCAAACAAATACATGGTTATGAGAGTTTTAGTGATAGGTTGTATGACCGCATTTATGCTAAGCTTTATAGGCTGCGGCTCAAGTAATAAGGAAGCGGAAAATGAGGATACGGAGGATTCAGTTGAAGCTCAAGGCCCATCCATTGATGATCAAACCATTAGCGCGATTTTAGAATCGATTCCTAGCCCCCTTGAAATTTCAGTTCTTCTCAAAGAATCGGGAACAAAGTACTCATCCTCGATTCTCAACTCGGCTGACAATCTTTCCAAGTATAACAATAACTATAAAAAGGCCTTGAATTTGGGTATTTATGGAACTGATTTGGGATATACTAACATTTATCAGCAAAATCAGGATGGTATCAAATATCTTACTTCAATAAAGAGTTTGGCTGATGGATTAAATATTGGCCAGTTTTTTGATGTGGAGACGATCGGACGTTTAGCTACCAATAGCAAAAACTTAGACTCACTTCTTCTGATCACGACTCAAAATTTTAATAGTATAAACAAATATCTACAGACCCAGAGTAGAGCTAATCTGAGTGTTTTACTGCTTACGGGCGGATGGCTTGAAGCGATGGAAATTACTTGCCAAGTTGCAGCTAGTAATCCTAAAAATAAAGAGTTGCTGGAAAAGATAGGCGAGCAGAAAATTATTCTTGAGAACATTGTGCTTTTATTGGGATTCTATAAAGACACGGATGAAAATATGGCATCGCTTTTGAAGGACATGGAAGGATTAAAGGCAGCTTTTGATAAGATTAATATAGTGTATACTTATAAAGAATCTACAATGGAGGTTGTCAATGGAGTGGCGGTTATAAAAGACAACAGCACTACCACAATCCAAATAACAACAGAAGATGTAGAAAATATTAGAAAGGCAACTCAATTGATTCGTACAAAAATTATTAGTTAACCCATTTTTTAAGCTTATGAAAAGAATAATTTTATCGTTGTTTATTTTCTTGTTGATTGGTTTAGGTTCGGTAAACAAGCTAGTTGGCCAATGTAATTCTGATAATTTTAGCAATGCGTGTATTCCTAAATTAGCAGGGGGTTTCAATTTTTTAAAGAGTTATAAAATCGATGGCGAGGGTGGAAAGGAAAAGGTTGAATACTCTTATGTGTTTACAAAAGGCACCCAATATATGATTAACTTGTGTGCAGATGGACAGGCAACAGATGGCATTGTTGTTAGTCTCTTTGATTCAGGACGAAACAAAGTGGCGACAAGTAAGATCAACGGCCAGTTTATTTCGGCCATTGCCTATCCTTGTAACGCAACTGGTATTTATTATATCCAATATACCTTTGATGGTTCTACTGCAAAATGCGGAGGTAGTGCTCTTGGTTTTAAGAGATAGAAAAATGAGAATTAAATAAAGAAGCCTCGGAAGTCCGAGGCTTTTTTTTTAATGATTCTCGGCTCTACTAATTACTGGAAACTGTTTTACGTGTGTGTTTGAAATTTGTACATTACTGAATATCATCATGCCAATTAATAAAAGTAATTTAGTTAGTCGAAGGCAATTTATAGCCAAGACTTCTCTTGCGTCAGCCGCGCTATGGTTAGGTTTCAATCGCCCACTTGTAGGAAATATTGTAAGTGCGATAGAAAAGCCGAATTCTAAGATAGCTGGTGTGCAGCTGGGTGTAATCACATATTCATTTCGTAGTATGCCTGGAAATGCAGTACAATTGCTTCAGTATTGTATTGATAGTAATGTTAATGCTATAGAATTAATTGGCGATGCCGTTGAAGAATATGCGGGAAAACCGGTAAGTCCTATAAAATTTGTGCCTGGCCAACAACTTACGGATGAGCAAAAGGAACAGATGTCCGCTTATCGAAAACAAGTTGCTGAGTGGCGAGCTACTGTTTCAATGGACAAATTTGAAGCCTTTAGAAAGCTTTACAATAATTCGGGAATTACTGTTTACGCATTTAAACCGCGCCTATGTTTGGAGCCAACAAATAGCGATGCCGAAATTGAATATGCAATGCGAGGGGCAAAGGCACTTGGCGCAAATTGCGTAACTGTCGAATTGCCTACTGACTCGGCTCATTGCCAACGGCTAGGAGATGTTGGATCGAAACATAAAATATATGTCGGCTACCACGCCCATACTCAAGCCACGGACACGTCTTGGGATGTTGCATTATCGCAGTCCCCTTATAATTCTATTAATTTGGACTGCGGCCATTACATCGCTGCGGGCGGCAAAAATACAAGTGAATCATTGCTTGCATTAATTGAAAAAAGGGCAGATAGAATAACTAGCCTTCATATGAAAGACAGAAAATCGAAGTCTAATGGAGAAATCAATATGCCTTGGGGCGAGGGAGACACGCCAATTAAAGAAGTACTTAATCTAATTAAGAACAAGAAGTTCAAATTCCCCGTAACCATTGAATTGGAGTATGATATTCCATTTGGTTCAGATGCAGTTAAGGAAACGCGCAGGTGCCTAGAGTTTGCCAAAAAAATATTAGTAGGCTAAGGACTAATCTAAGATACTACGACTAGGTTAACGTGGTTAATTCAATTGTTATGGTGACGTTATTGTCAATCTCATTGAATGGAAATCTCGACAAGATGTTTTTGATTTCACTCGCGTCAAATTTTTTTATAATCTGTTAAGTAAATAGTCTTAGGTGTTCTTTGTATTTTGAGTTTAACGTGTGGTGAAGGTCAACTACTTGTCTTAGGCCACTGTCCCCGAAAGCTAAAAGGCATACGGTGCCACCACTACCACCACCAGTTATTTTGGCGCCAACTATTTCTGGATATCTTTTAGATAAATTTATGATTTCATCTGTTCTTTCAGAACCCAAGCCACAAATTGAATAGCTTTCATGAGATTGATACATTAACTGACCAAGCTTTTCTATGTTGATTTTTTGCTCTGAATTTCCAAGTGATCTATAGTCTTCCATGATTTTTTTAAACCTGCGGACTCGGTGATTTTCATAAACTGGATGCTCCGTGCATACTTTAACATGGTATTGCTTCAATAAATCAATTTTAGTTAGTTGGTCTATCGATTCGCCATATTGTGAGAGAAACTCCTTTCCCGACAATCGAACAGGTAGTTCTCCCTTAAATCGTTCTTCAAATTCATCAACAGAAATATTGCATAAGTAACCTGAATAAGGTAATGCCGAGAAATCGTTTAGGTGAATAGCATTTTTGATTTCGTTAGCAGTTGCTCCAGCTAATTGAGCGATAATGGTGTAACCCATAAACGCAGCGCATCTAACGTCCGTGTAAGATGAAGCTCCAACAAAATGGCGTACTCCGCTGTCGATCCCAATAAAATGTAAATCTCCAGGAATGGTAATTGCCTCTTGCAGTTTATCGGGCTGGCAAAGGATTGGCAAAAGTGTTTTTGGCTTGGCAAAGTAACAGCTTAGTTGATCCATCAACCCGCACGGTGCGCCTACAATTAAATTTTCGACTCGCTGAGCAAGTCTGGGAAGTTCGGTTCCAGAAAATTTTAGGTCAAATGCTTTTTGTAGTGCCTTCATCGTGGCTATCTCAATTGACGCTGACGATGAAACCCCTTTGCCCAAAGGGATGCTCGATTGGATAATAAAATCCGCGCCTTTAAAATCTAACTGTTTCTCTTTTTGCAAAACTAATGCACAGCCTAGCACGTAAGCGATCCATGAACTTTCCTTAAGTTCTTTGAGTCGCGCTTGGGCAAAAGTATAATTGATGGTTCCATCTAAAGAAAAATCTATAAGGTTCGCATTCGCATTTAAAACCTCTCCCGACTCAGTCGTGCTCGTGAAGGTTGAAATATTATCTGAGCGTAGTTTAAGACGCACTATTGTTTTCTCTTGAATCGGCATTTGCAACACAAGTGACCCAGAATAATCTGCGATTCCGCCCATGACGTCAAGCCGGCCGTGTGCTGAGCCCTCAACAAACAAATCATCGTTCATATTTATAGTCTGCAAGATTAAGTTGATTAAGCTCAAAGGCTTTTTCTTCAGGCATCGTATCAGCCATAAAATTACCTGCACCAATTTCTGGCCCTGCCAGATATTTTATCAAACCTGGTTGGCGAAAGGGGGGTTGCAACCACAGATGCATTCTGAAATCTGGATATTCTTGTCCATCGACAGGAGCTTGCAAAATTGACATGACATAAGGGAAATTCATGTCGTAATTCATGTCCAGCTTGCGCACCACTTGGTGAAATGCGGAAACCAGATCAATTAACTCTTCGGAGCTTAACGTATTGAGCTTGCTATGTTTAGCTTTTGGAAAAATCATCACTTCATATGCATACCTTGCGAAGAACGGAATGAATGCGATGGCATTTTTATTTTCTACTATAATCCGGATATGATCTTTTTTTTCTGATTCTATGACGCTTTCGAAAATAGTTTTCCCCGTTTTGATTTTGTGTTGTTGAGAAATTCCAATTTGTTGTTCTACCAACTTAAAATGGAAATCAACCGCGTAAATCTGGCAATGTGGGTGAGGGTTACTCACTCCCACCGCTTCACCTTTATTTTCAAAAATTAATACAGATTTTATGTTAGGGTCTTTTTCAAACAGTATCATCTCTTTTTTGAATGCTTCAAAAACAGCGATGACTTTATCTAATTTCATCTTAGAGAGAGTGACATCGTGGCGAGGATCATAGCAAACAACTTTTGCAATGCCCGTTGCTTTTTGTTTTTTGTAAAACCCATGTGAGATTACATCGGGTGCATCCATCCCAACCACTGGATGATCATTTTCGAAAATAAATACATCGGAATAATTAGGATTTAGTTCACCATTTACGCGTTTATTGTTAGGGCACAGATAGCAAGTTGGATCATAAAGAGGCGCAGCAATCGGCTTAATTTTATCTGCCCCTTGCCATGGCCTGTTGTTGCGATGTGCTGAATATACAATCCATTCTTCACGAAGCGGATGCCAGCGCTTTTCCCATTTTCCTGCAGTTTCTTTTCGATCCACGAATCTGAATTTGGTGACCTAGTTGGGTAACAAAACGATTTGTCCGAGATGGTAGGCCTTGTGAGTTACTCGGCTCAATAATACATTCAGCTTATTTCGCTGCGGTTCTTTCTTAAAGTCTTCTTCAGAAACAGCAGTGTGTCTGCTCAACCAGTCGGCCTCGCTCATGGTGGCAAAGGAATGATTAAGAGTATCAACTATTGTTTTCCATCTAGCAATGAGGTCGCTTTTGCTTAAATGACCAGATTGGTTTGTACCCTTTTCATGATGGTATATATTTTTTAATTCAGGATACAGACGTGTTCTAATCCCAATTAACTCAATGAGCATATCATCTGTATCCGCTAAATGACCGAATAGCCAAGATGGAGAATTGCCATTGGGAACAATTTGACGGTGAAAATTTTCATCAGCAAATGATTCGAGCGTTTTTAATGTTCTTTTGGTATTAGTATGCCATTGTAATAATGCGATTTCGAGAGTTGTCATATTTTTTAAACTTATTAGTTATCGATGAGCGATCAATAGAATTTTTAACGTCCTATCAAGTCTTTTTCATTGGTCTCAATCGTTAGTTGAAACTATGCGCTTTCAGCGCAAGACTTTCAGTTGCTACACAAATGTCTAACTTTACTTTGTGAGTAAAGAACAGCGAATTGGCAGCCATACAGTATCTTGGCTTACTGCCCACATAGTTTGGGTTACAAAATATAGATATAAAGTTTTGGAGGGCGACATCCAAAAGCGATGCCGTGAACTTGTGAAGCAGATTTGTGATTCGGAGGATGTCAAGATCCTTAAAGGTGTTGTGAGCAAAGACCACGTGCATATCCACATCGAATACAGGCCATCGCTGAACATTAGTGACATTGTTAAACGCTTGAAAGGTCGAACGTCCCGCAGGTTGCAAGAAGAGTACCCAGAACTCTCTAAGAGATATTGGGGACGACACTTTTGGGCGATTGGGTATGGTGTTTGGAGTACGGGCAACATAACAGATGAAATGGTTCAAGAATACCTTGAGCATCACCGTAAACCTGGCAACATTGATACTGACACTATTATTCTGGAGTAAGAATTTCATTCTTTTTACAACCTATCGACTTCCAGTCGATAGTGGTTTAGTT
>JAIYCV010000034.1 GCA_027487845.1 Flammeovirgaceae bacterium | reverse complement strand
CATTCCGAACAGAGCAGTTAAGACCACCCGCGCTGATGGTACTAGGGTCAAACCCGGGAGAGTAAGTCGTTGCCTTTTTTTATCAAAGCCCTTTCAATAAAATGAACGGGCTTTTTTTTGCTCTAATTCTACTGTTTCATGGGCAGGTATCTACATACAACATAGTTGGATTGATTTCTTGGCCAAGAAACTCTCTGCTTTGCGAGTGCTTTACTTAATAACTCACACTTCTTCTCGCAAAACTTCCCTTATACGGGCTACATCATTCTCAAAAACATGGAGACTTACCCCGCTGAATAATTCATTTTTAAAAGGGTAGAGGTTTACAAAATTTTCACCACTTAAAAAGCATGGAATTCCATACGCATCCAACTTTGTTTTTACTAAGTTGCCCCTAATAGCGTTTTCATAAGAATCAAAAACTATAATCTTCTCTTTTGATTCATCCATTTTTCTTTTCGGCAATATATCACATTAACACAAGATCGAAATCATCATTTGAACCAAAATTGGGTCCGGCACTGTATTGGAAAGCGATTGGAATTGGTCAACCAAGGAATCAAGCAACGAATAGTAGTTAAAACTTTCAGCATCAATAATCCTAACTACGGTCATCTATTTTTAACTTACAAAAGAATTCTAATTCCTTTGTAACATCTCTCAATCTTTAAGCGTCATGCCTTTGAATCGATGAATCTCGCAGCTTTTCAAACCAGAATACTTTCAGCCAAAAGCAAACTTTTTCGATTTGCTTTTAGGTTGTTGGACAATGAAGAAGAGGCAAAAGATGTGGTGCAGGAGGTCTTTATTAAGGTTTGGAATAGACGTGAGCGGATGAATGAGGTAGAGAATTGGGAAGCGTGGTGTATGAGAATGACGAAAAACCTCTCCCTTGATCGCATCCGCTCACGACAGCGAAGGGCAGTCGATTCGATAGACGATCACTTCGATGTGAGCACAGCAGCGTTGTCGCCACAGGAATCAACTGAACTAAACGAAAGTATGCAACGGATAACACTTTTCATTAACTCACTGCCCGAAAAGCAGCGCCAAGTAATACACTTGCGAGACGTAGAAGGTTATAGCTACAACGAAATTTGTGAAATTTTGGAATTAGATATGAATCAGGTAAAAGTAAATTTATTTCGTGCTAGAAGTTCCGTTCGCGAAAAACTAATAAAAATTAATGCTTATGGACTCTAGACAGATAGAAAGCTTATTAGAAAAATATTGGAACTGCGATACATCGTTGGAAGAAGAAAAACAATTGAAAGCTTTTTTTGCTGCTGAAAATGTACCACCGTCATTGAAGGAGACGGCTGAATTGTTTTCTTATTTTCAAAACCAACGACAACGGCCGCTGGCAGATGGACGCTTTGATGCGAACATTTTAAAAAAACTGAAGCAAGCATCACCCGAGGGCAACGTCATTAAAATGTTTTCAAACGTGGCCAAGATAGCAGCAGGGGTGGTTGTTTTAGCAGCGGCAACTTATATGGTGAGACAAGAAGTTAGAAAATCATATCCAGCGGAAGTGGCAGACACGTATAGTGATCCCAAACTCGCGTTGGAAGAAACCAAAAAGGCATTGATGCTGATTTCTAAAGGATTTGGTAAAGCACAGAAGGAGGCAAGTAAAATAGAATTATTTAATGAGGCGGAAAGAAGAATCAAAGGAAAGCAGGACGAAAAAAAAGTAATTAGTAACATTTAAATTTAAAAAAGATGAAAAAGAGTGTGGTAGTAGCAGCGATGGTGATGATGACAGTAGTGGCAAACGCGCAAGACAATGCGATTTCAAAGTTCTTCACGAAGTATCAGGATGACGATTCGTTTAGCCTTGTCAACATCAGTGGAAAAATGTTTAACATGATGGCTAACATAGAAGGGACTACAGCCGAAGACAAGGCTATGATTAGCGCGGTCAGTAAAATCAGAGGCTTAAAAATCTTAACAAAAAGCGGGGCGCGAAATTCGCGCGAACTTTATAAAGAAGCGATGGATATGATTCCAACAAAAGAGTTTGAAGAGCTTATGTCTATTCGCGATAAAGACAAAGACATGAAGTTTTATACCAAAGAAGCGAGTGGCAAGATCGGCGAGTTAGTCATGGTAATGGGCGGAAACGAAGAGTTTATGGTATTGAGTATTTTTGGCGAAATCGATCTGAAAGAAATGTCGAAGATTGGTAAGTCAGTTAATATCGATGGGTTAAAAAATCTTGATAAGATCAAAGACGATAAGAAGCAAAAGAAAAACTAATTTATAAAGGCCAAAGAAATCTTAGTACTTGTGATTTCTTTGGCTTTCTTTTCTTAAAAACTTTACAAGCCGTTCCTCGTTCAACCAACTAACCCCATGAAAAAATTCCTAATACTAGTTCTGATGATTGCTGTCACTTTGTCCGCGAATGCCCAGAGCCAAACCACAAAGGACTTGCAGAAGAAATTCGAGAAATCATTTTCACTTTATTTTTATAAGAATACTTTGAGAATGCTTAATCAGGAAAATAGTCCCGAGTTTGATGAGTTGGTAAAGAAGATTGAGAAGATGAAATTTATAATGCTTGATAAAGGTGAGAATAGATTCAGCACCCAAGATTATACTAACCTTCTTAAATCGTATTCTTCGGAAGCGTACGAGGAAGTAATGACTTCGCGTTTTGAGGGAAAGAATTTTGACGTCTATTTAAAGGATCAGAAAGGAATGGCCCTCGGAACGGTTATGTTGGTGAGTGATTCGAGTAAGTTGTATGTTCTCGATATAATAGGCACAATTGATGTAAGTAAAGCCTCCAAATTTTTCTCCACGCTTAACGAAAGTTCAGAACTTGGGCAACGGGTGAAGTCATTCATGAGTAAAGATGACAAGGATAAGAAAAAGACGAAGGAAGTTGTTGTTGATTAGGATTACCCTCAAATAGTTTATTATGGAAACAGTATTATCAATCAACCAACTCACCAAAACTTTTGGGCGTATTACCGCTGTAAACAAGTTAGATCTTGAGGTGAAGAAGGGACAAGTATTTGGCTTTCTTGGCCCAAATGGAAGCGGTAAAACTACTACACTGGGTATGTTGATGGGTGTTGTGAACCCCACTTCCGGAAGCTTTTCTTGGTTTGGGCAAACAGTAACAAATGAAACGCGCAAGAAGATTGGCGCTGTATTGGAGCATCCTATTTTTTACCCCTATTTGAGTGGTCAAAAAAACCTGGAACTGACCGCCATGATTAAGGGAGCGCCCGCTGACCACATTGCCCGAGTTTTAGACGTTGTAGAACTAACGTCTCGAAAAGATGATGCCTACAAGACCTATTCGCTTGGCATGAAGCAGCGATTAGCAATTGCTTCGGCATTATTGAATGATCCTATCGTATTGATTTTGGATGAACCTACAAATGGGTTAGACCCAATGGGTATTGCGGAGATCAGAAATATCATTAAGAAAATTGCGGCAGACGGAAAGACAATTATACTAGCGAGTCACCTATTGGATGAAGTCCAAAAAGTTTGTTCCCACTTTGCGGTATTGAGGCGAGGTGTTTTAATGCATTCGGGCGCAGTAGATGAAGTTGGCAAAGGTGAGGAGACCGTTGAGGTTGCCGCCTACCATGACGATTTGGGATTTGTGCTGCAAGAATTTGCCGGTACTCTTTCGTTGAAGAGGGATAGTGCAAGTATGGTCGTCAAGCTAAAAGAAGGGTATAACAGTCAGGACGTGAACCGCTTCCTTTATGAAAAGGGGATTGTGGTATCACATTTAGTCACGCAAAAGAAAAGTCTTGAAAAACAATTTCTCGAGATTCTGGCAGAGGCTGATTCTATAAAAAAATAACAAATTCAAATCAGATAAAAATATGCTTCATCTACTGCAAGTCGACTTAAAGAAGCTTTTCAATTACCGAACCTTCTGGATTATTTGTGGTTTGTATTTCCTTACGTTGGGTATGGCCACCGCCAGTGGCATGGAGTTTTTGAAATGGCTTGCCAGCACATTTAAAGACTTTGGCAGTAAACTGAATATCGAGAGGATACCGTTGTATCACTTCCCAGATGTTTGGCAAAACCTTGCGTGGGGAAGCGGTTTGTTAAAGATGATGCTAGGTATTATGGTGATTATTTCCATCACCAATGAGTATCAATATCGAACGATCCGTCAAAATATTATTGATGGCATGAGCCGGGAGCAGTTTATTCTTTCCAAGCTACTTACCAACCTAGTTTTGAGCTTGGCTAGTATGGTGTTGGTTTTTGTTGTTGCATTGATTACAGGTTTTATTTATAGTCCGGAGATTAGTTTTCCTTATATGTTCGCTGGCGTTGAGTTTTGCGCTTCTTACTTTTTAGAAGTATTTGCCTTTCTGTCTTTCGCTTTGATGCTCGGCATATTAATTCAACGATCTGGATTAAGTATAGTAATTCTTTTTTCTTCGTATCTAATTGAATTGATAATTAAGAAAAACATAGACGATTATGTTCCGGGATTGATTCCATTTTTTCCGCTTGAATCAATCATGAATCTGGTGCCACTTCCGTTTGCACGTTATGCCTTCCAGGAGATTCAAGATTATGTGAGCTTTGGCTCGGTAGCCATCGCGCTTGGGTGGACTTTTCTCTTTAACTATTTTGGCTATCTCAGGCTCAAAAAGTCTGATATCTAAAATTCTAATCAGCAGACAAATTATTGTCGACTAACCTAAGTCAATTTGCGACCATGTTGATGCTTTTACTTTTGCGTAACAAAAATAGGTTAGTCCAATTATTAACGGAAAACTAATCCATAGGCCGTATTCAACTTTCGTAAGTAAATAGTGGCCAAAACCTATCGCCCCGATTATCATCATGATGAGAATAACTTTAACAAAGTTTCCAGCTTGATTTTTCGCATTTGGTTCTAGGCTTAAGGGAAAATGCTTGGAAGAAACAATGATAGTGATCAAGGTAACAAAGATGTTTGCGACCAGGCCGAAAATCAAATCATCCACCCCATTTGTTTTCCATATCAATACGACAAAAACAGTGATTACGCCATAGATAGGAACAAAGAACGAAGCTAACACAGCCTTCCAACTTCCTAAAAGGACTAGGCCGGGTTTATTTATTGGTGCAGCGTTAAACACCCATCCTGCTTTGAAATAGTCTGAAATACACACCTGTGTCATTATTGTTTGAATGACTAAAAAAACAGAATAGATAAGAAAAATGTGAGCTGATAAATTAGAAAGATTATTTAATGTTCCTTGAAATGATTCTTTACCGTTGAAAACTACAACAACTGCTAGAATAACAATCGAGCCTATGCTCGGGTAAATCTTAAGTTTCAGTTTACGATCGCGGGCAAGAGCCGCGCTAACAAGGTCAAATGACGCTCGTTCTATGCCCTGCGTTGTAATTATGTTTCGTGTTCCCAACAGAAACCCGCTTCGATTTTGCTTCGGTTCCGCAGCTACATTTGTCGTTCCAAGATCAGCTAGTTTTTCACTAAAAGTAGAGCTGAAAAATTTACTCATCAAGAAGGCGGCAACAACCGAAAACCCTATTGCAAACAATGCACATACAACATGAACCGAATCAACTGTGGAACTATAAAAAATGTCTAACAGACCCGCCATCCACATAGGCGGAACAAGTGCAGCCCACCAGGTAAGCACAAAACTGGAGTCTTCTAAAAAATTTTTTGACATTAAACGAGGTAAAATTTGATACGCTCCCATCATTAAGAAAGTCATGGCTATCTGAAAATAGTTAATGATGTTTTTTAATTTCTCTTCGCTGGTAAAGCGCATCAGCACTAAGTAAAGGCCGTTCGTGAGAATAAGCGCAAAAAGCAAGGACAAAATAGTGGTGATCATTAATAAGAAACCGATCACCCATCCGAATTTTATAAATGTAGCGACTAGTGCACCCAGAGAAAGTGCAATGGTGATTTGTGTTAAATAAATTACGATGTGAGTGACACGGGCAGCCAACAATGTTTTACTGCTTACGGGACGGGGGAGTATTATCGTATTATCACTGGTATCAAGTAGAACGGAAGAGAAATCAGATACTAAAGTTAAAGAGACCATCAGTATCAAGTAGGAATGATACATGGTCATTGAAATAAGGAAAGAGGGGATCACATAAATGATGTAGCTGAAAAATAATCCCAAAATTCCGTAGATCACCATTACACCAATGAAGCTGGCATTTACGTTACCGTCTTTCTGGCTAGTTGCGCCAACTACGTGTCTTCGATTATCCATCAGTAGTTTCGTTGCCACAATGGTTTTCATTTGTTGAAAGTCCACACCCATCCAATTGTATAACCACTTAAAGAGGCTTATGAACCGTATTAAGAACGCGATCATTTATTTGTTGTTTAGCGCTTGAATAAACTGTTCCGCAACTTCAATGTGTTCTCTATTGCCCGTCAGCTGGGTGAAAATATCTTCCAGCGAACCTTGGTGGGCGGCATTATTCAACTCAGTGAAAGAGCCGTTAGCGATGATCTCTCCTTTATTGATAATGATGATTCGATCAGAGATCTTCTCCACCACATCCATAATATGCGAACTATAGAAAATAGTTTTTCCGCTTTTTTTTAGTTGAACTAAAATTTCTTTTACCAGGATGACAGCATTTGCATCTAAACCAGAAAGAGGCTCATCCAAGAAGAGTATATCAGGGTTATGAAGCATACCTGCAATCAGTAATACTTTTTGCTTCATTCCTTTTGAAAAGGTGGTCATTCGCATTTCCATTTGTTTGGCCAAATCAAAAAGGTTAAGCAATTCTTTCGCGCGAGCCGAGATCACTTCTTTTTCTAATTGGTAAAGCTGGCCAACAAATGATAGATATTCGAGGGGCGTAAGAACTTCATAAAGAGCGGCATTTTCTGGAATGTAACCAATTTTGCGTTTTGCCTCTAGTGCCTGGGTTCGAACATCAAATCCCAGCACGTTTACTTCACCTTCAAATTCTGGGATAATTCCAGTCATTATCTTTATGGTAGTGCTTTTGCCTGCGCCATTGGGGCCAATGTAGCCAATCACTTCTCCAGGCTGAATCTCTAAGTTTATGTTTTTAAGAACAGTCGCTTTTTGATACTTCTTGGTTAAACCTTGAGTTGAAATTACAGACGCCATACTTTTTTAAAAGGTAACAATATTTTAAACGTTAAAGTAGACAAAAAAGCCTGATTTTATTCTGTAGACCAACAAATTCTGCCAAAGTGGCCTTTTTTATTGTAGGTACAATAATTGTCGCAAGGTTAATTCAAACGGCAAGAAAAATGAAATCAAACTTGAATATTCCTGCAGAGTTGCTTACGAGCATCGATATGATCAATACGCTTTCGGGTGGCATATCTCAACCTGAAATTCGCTTACAGCAATTTGAAAACTATAGAAAAGTCAGTTTTAGCATACCATCGGTGATGATCGAAAATGTTAAGATTGAAATTCAAAACAATGTGTTGATGATTTATTACCTAATCCCTTTGATGTCTCAAGATCAAGTGCATAATTATCCGAAGGTGATTTACAACAAACCGATTCCTTACTTTGTGGACCGCAATGGAATTGCCGCGCAAGTCGAAGAAAATGAATTGGCAGTTACGCTACCATATAACGAACTTTCTGGCGGTTTTAAAAAGCAAATCCCGATTTCTTACTAGTTCTTCTCTTTCCAGAAGTAGCTGTCAAAGCTGATGTTACCCGCGCCTGAAAAAAGGAAAATCAGGCAAAAGAGCACATACATAAACGGATGTTGGTCTTCCATAAATATTTTACCGTGGCCCATAAAAAAAGCAATCGATAAAAAGGTAACGCAAAGAAAAACACAGGCTGCTCTGGTAAACAAACCCAAGGCAAGCAACGCGCCACCAACAAACTCACTTCCTTTCCCTAGGTACGCCATCATGGCTGGTGCAGGAAAGTGGAGATCGGTTAACCACTTGCCGTAATCTCCCATTAGCTTGGCATCAAAAACTTCCTTGCCATGATAAATAAGCGTGATGCCTAGGAATATCCGGATTACAGAATATCCATTTGCCCACAACGCACCAGGACTACGCAGCCAATTCATTTTCTGAGATATTTACACAGTAAAAATAAGCATTTAGAACTTCTCGGTAATTAAGCTTTTGTTGTTTTACTTCTACTTGGTTAGGAATATATTTGTAGTGTAATTTTTAACATGAGACTCGCACAATTAGCTCGAAAAGTGGGCAAAAACCAATCGGAAGTCATTAAGTTTTTAGCAGATAATAGCGTTTTTGTGGAAGATCACTCCAACGCAAAAGTAGAAGATACAGACGTGGCAAAAGTAATGAATCATTTTGCCCCCGCTGTGCTCGCACCAATCCAAGAGCCCGAAAGGCAGAGTCAAGTCCTTGCTCAAGAACCTGAAACTACTTTGCCTGAAGTGACCAATGAATTAGCGCTAGGCGATCAAGAGGTGGAGGAAGTCTCGCCAGATGCGGCCGCAATTGAAAAGCAAACTGAAGTTATCAAGGCTCCCAAAATAGCATTACAAGGGCTCAAAGTCATCGGTAAAATCGACTTGCCTGAAATAAAGAAAAAAGTCACAGACAACGAGGACAAACAAGAAAGACAGGTACCGAAAGAATTCAATAATAAACAAGAAAGAAGAACCAGTTCTCGTCAAGGGCCAGTCAAAAATCCGATTGCGCTTCAACGTGAAAATGAAGAACAGGAGAAGCAAAAGAAAAAACTTGAAAAGATTGCTTATTTAAAGGAGCTAAAAACGCAGCGCTATCTCAGCAAAGTAAGGCGCCCTATTGATATTTATAAAGAATCCAAGCAAGAGCCACCGATTCAGCAGACAAAATCAGTAACAAAAATAACAAAGCCCGAAAAAAAATCTACCTCTATTATTGCTCGATTCATCAAGTGGTTGTTAAATAGATAACCAACCTCGCCCCGTTCTTTGCACACGCAATAACAGAAGAGTTTAAAAAATCAGTATGCTTTATGGAGGTTGATTTTGATGTAGCGATAATAGGTGGTGGACCCGCTGGATGCGCTTGTGCGTTGGCCTTGCATGGCAAAGGATTGAAAGTAGCTCTATTTGAAAAGGAAGTATTTCCGCGAGACAAAATATGCGGTGATGCCATTCCCGGCTCTGCATTTAAAGCCATGTATAGTATAAGCAGGAATTGGGGCGATCAAATGACAGCGTTTGCGAAAACAACCGAAATCAATTCAATTTCTATTTTTTTAGATAAAACCACAGTGTTCAAATACCGTTGGAAATTGTTTTCATACAATAGCAAACGAATGGATTTTGATACCTTCAATTTTCAACTTGTAAGGAACGAAACGGACACGATCATTTTTGAAAACAAGCCACTTCAGAAAATTATAACCGAACCAAATTATTATGAGTGTTCTTTTCTGGATGGATCTTCTATAAAAGCTGCACTAGTGGTTGGATGCGATGGTGCCAATTCAGTTGTAAAAAGACAGCTTATAAAAAGCGACCCTAGCGATAGGAATCCGATTGCTGCGATTCGCGCCTATTATAAAGGTATAGAGGGTATTCAAAGTGGATACAACGAAGTTCACTTTATAAAAGGAGTCGAAGGTTATTTTTGGATATTCCCCCTGCGAGATGGATGGGCCAATGTAGGTTTTGGAGTAACCAAGAAACGTAAACAAAAAAGCGATTCCCCAACCAACATTCGAAAAATTCTAGAGGGTGTTACGCAATCGCCCGCATTTGCAGGTCGCTTTAAGAATGCGACACAGCAGGGACAGTTAGTTGGGTTTGGTTTACCCATATGGACAAAACAAAGAAGAATTTGCGGAGATAGATTTCTATTATGTGGCGACAGCGCTTCGTTGGTTGACCCCGCGCAAGGTCATGGTATCGATACTGCCATGTGGAGTGGTGTTATTGCCGCTGAACAAATAATAAGTTGTTTTCAAGCAACCGATTTTAGCGCGCATTTCATGACTGGATATGAGAAAAAGCTCTATAAAAAAATAGGTGGAGAGTTATCGAGGAGTTATTTTTTGATGCGTCTTTTTACAAGATTCCCATTCCTGATGAATGTGATTGGAGGTGTATCTCTTCCACAAGGCCTGATAGATTGGCTTTTCCGCAAATTGAAAATATAACGCCCTTGCTGGTTGATTGGCACTAGGTGCGCTAGTCTTAATTGGTGAAGTAGTTGATGAAACAGAGAATGCATGTGGCATTTGTATTCTGGTGGGGTATGCAATCTGTAAGATATCACCAAGATTTTACTCGTTACTCACGGGTGGAAGAGGTCTCTAGACTTTGTTATCGTTAGTTCACTTTTATAAGTTCGATCTCAAAAACCAATGCAGCATAAGGGGGAATTTGACCTGATCCTCTTTCACCATATCCCAATTCTTGTGGAATGTAAAGCATCCACTTATCACCTTCGTGCATTAGCTGTAGCGCCTCATTCCATCCAGTTACGAAGCCACTTGCTGAATGAGTGATCGGCTCGCCTCTTCGAACTGAACTATCAAACTCTGTCCCATCGATCAACTTGCCAGTATAGTGTACGGTTACGTTATCCGTTGGTGTCGGTGTTTTTCCTGACCCCTTCGTTAGGATCTTGTATTGTAAGCCTGACGCTGTTGTTGTGATGCCCGGCTGAGTTTTATTTTTCTCTAGAAATAGGATGCCTTCGCGCTTTGCTTTTTCTCCTTTTTTTGAAGAGGCCGTCTGCATATATTGTTGCACAATCGGTAGGCATTCTTGCTGTTGAAGCTTCAGCGGTTTGTTTTGTAGCACATCGCGAATTGCTAGGGAAAGGCTCTCCAAGTCTAATGAATCGGCACCTTGACTTTTTACGTTAGAGGCCATCAAAACACCTAGCCCGTAGCTTGCCTTTTTATTCTCGTTGCTAATGTCTGCTTCTTTTGGCATTTTAAGGCTGGTAATTTCAGCAGTTAGAGCTGCGATCTGAGATTTAAGAGCGGCCATCTCTGTTACTAGTTCTTTTTTGGATTGACCGAAAGCGCAAGCCTGAAAAATTGCTAAGACGATGAATAATATTGGTTTTCGAAGCATTGGTAGGAAGTTAAATTCTTGGCAAATTAAATCAAATTCGTTTTAACCATATAATTTTCCGGCATTAAAACTCGCAATCAAATACCTTTCGAGTGGTCAAAAAATCATTCATGTAAAAAAAATATATGCGAAACTAAATCTTTGTAGCTTATCGCGATTAAAGAAATCGTATGTATAAGAAAAAATGCTTACAAGCTACTATCTTATTGTCGCTGATGTTTTTGTTGCCTGCTATGGCTCAAAAGAAAAAATCAGATAAAAATCAACCTACAGCTACGAGTGCTCCAAAATTGGATACGGTAAAGAAAAAGGGTGGAATGCAACCGTTCAAGCAGATGATGGGCAAAGCAAAATCCCAAAAAGGTTTATTTACGATTCATAAACTGGGAGAAGATTATTATTTTGAGTTAGCAGACTCTATTATAGGCAGAGAGTTTATTGCGGTAAGCCGAGTGGCTAAAGCACCTACTGGAGCGGGGTATGGTGGCGAAGAAGAAAACCGCCAAGTGCTTCGATGGGAACGCGGCCCTAACAACAAAGTTTTTCTCAGAGCAGTGTTGCACATAAACGCTAGTCCTGATACGTTGAGACCAATTTCTTTGGCGGTGCGTAATTCTAATGTAGATCCTATTGCGGCTTCGTTCGATATTAAGAGCATAAGGAAGGACACATCGGTGGTGATTAACGTTACCGATTTTTTTAAAGGCGACAATCAACTTATCGCACTAGATCCTGAAAAGAAAAGAAGATACAGTCTTTCTGGTTTGCAATCCGATCGCTCCTACATTAAAAGCATGCGCTCCTATCCTATCAATAATGAAGTGAGAATGGTGAAAACCTATACATCTGTATTACCTCCGCCATCTTCACCCAACTCGCCTTCACAAGTCACTGTTTTGCCAGCGGGTGCGAATACCGGGTTTGTAACGCTTGAAATGAACACCTCTTTTATTATTCTTCCTACGATTCCCGCACGGAAAAGGCTATTTGATAAACGCATAGGGTTCTTTGCGAATGGGTACACTGTGTATGGTGAAGAATCGCAACGAGCAGAGCCTGAAGTTTTTGCCGTGCGGTGGAGACTTGAACCCAAAGCAGAAGACATTGACAAGATGAAGAGGGGGGAGTTGGTAGAACCTAAGAAGCCCATCGTGTTTTATATTGATCCTGCTACACCGCAAAAATGGAGAAAATACCTAAAGCAGGGCGTAGAGGATTGGCAAAAGGCGTTTGAGCAAGCAGGGTTTAAAAATGCGATTTTATCAAAGGAGGTCGCGGCTGGCGATACCACCATCAGTACGGAAGATGCGCGCTACTCATTTATTCGTTATTTCGCATCTGATATTCAAAATGCCTACGGGCCAAACGTGCACGACCCCCGCACTGGAGAGATTTTAGAAAGCCATATCGGCTGGTATCACAATGTGATGAACTTATTGAACGATTGGTACACCATTCAAGCAGCAGCAGTTGATACACGGGCACGCAAAAGAGAATTTGATGATGAGTTAATGGGAAACCTCGTCCGCTTTGTGGCCTCCCATGAAGTGGGACATACCCTTGGCTTGCGTCATAATTTTGGGTCGAGTAACGCAACACCTGTGGAAAAATTAAGAGATAAAACCTATTTAGATCAATTTGGTCACACCACTTCCATCATGGATTATGCACGGTTCAACTATGTTGCTCAACCCGAGGACGGTATAACCAATTTGTTTCCAGGAATAGGCGTCTACGATAAATGGGCTATTGAGTGGGGCTACAAACCTATTTTTGGAACAAAGGATGCTGAGGAAGACAAGAAAATTTTAAATAGATGGACACTTACGCACAGTGGCGATCCAAAATATTGGTTTGGTTCAGAAATTAATCCTTATGATCCGCGCTCGCAAAGCGAAGATCTTGGCAATAACGCAATGCAAGCCAGCGCGTACGGAATCAAAAACTTAAAACGGATTTTACCAAACCTAAAAGAATGGTATAAAGAAGATGCCGAAAACTACACCCTCTTAAATGAAATGTATTTGCAAGTTGTAGGTCAATACAGACGGTACATGGGGCATGTAACAAAGTATGTGGGCGGTATTTACGAAACGCCTAAAACCTACGATCAAGAGGGAATGGTTTACGAACCCACCCCAACCAACCTTCAGCGGGATGCCATTTCTTTTTTAACTACTCAATTGTTTGAAACACCCTCATGGCTTTTAGATCAAAATGTGTTGAGTTATATCCGACCAGGTTCGGGAGTAGAGCAATTGAGAACGTATCAGGAATCCACGCTAAATAGTCTGTTTGATTATGCACGGATGCAACGCCTAATTGAAAGCAGTGCAACCAATTCAAAAGCATTTGGACTAGAAGATTTGTTTGCCGGTGTTCAGAAAGGAGTTTGGTCTGAACTGGCGACACATAGGCCAATTGATAACTTTCGCAGGAACCTGCAAAAGGTTTTTGTTGAAAAGATGTCAACTTTGTTGAATCCAACATCTTCCAACCCGCCGCAGGTTGGATTCACGAGTCCATTTTTTCCAGCGTCACCACCTTCCCCAGAGGCCGATCCTAAAAAGAGTGATGTGATCTCGGTTGCCAGAGGGCACTTGAATGAACTAAAAAATCAAATAGCAGCGGCACTCCCGATGTATACAGATAAAATGAGCCGTTACCATTTGCAAGATGTATTGGCTAGAATTAATCAAGCGTTAGACCCCAAAAAATAATAAATAAACTATGACCAAGATTACAATTAACACGAATGGCTCTGTAAAAATCGATGGCGATTTTGAAATAGTAGATATGCAAGGAACAGCTTACGGGCTGCAAGGAAGAACGATCGTTTCACTTTGCCGATGTGGGCTTTCAAAAAACAAACCGTTTTGTGATGGTTCGCATAAAGAAGGCTTTGAACACGAATCCAAAGCTTTTGATTTGCCTCCAAAGAAAACTAGCTGACTTTAATTAATTGAAGTGATATAAGAAAATCAGCGTTGCAGTAAACGCTGGTTTTTTTTGGTCCTTGATTTCCATCTCAATATTCATTTCTGTTTTGGCGATGCCCCGAAGATTAGTGATCGCTTGCAATGAAACACGAAGTCGAACCTCGCTATCAACTAATACAGGCTGGTTAAATTTGAGTTTTTCAATGCCATAATTTACCAAAAGCTTGTAGTTATTAATTTGAGCTATTTGATCCCACAAATGGGGAACTAGTGCCAAGGCTAAATAACCATGCGCAATGGTAGCTTTGAAAGGACTCTCAACTGACGCCCTTTTTGGGTCAGTGTGAATCCACTGATGGTCAAATGTGGCGTCTGCAAACTGGTTTATTTGAGGTTGGGTTACTTTAACATAATTAGACACCCCCATTTCCTTACCCACAAAAGTTTCAAATTCCTTGAAATTATTAATGACAACTTTAGCCATAATCACGTTTTAACTAAAGCCCCTTAGCACTCATTCCGCCATCTACCATAATATCTTGCCCAGTAATGTAACTAGCAAGATCCATGGCTAAAAAAGCGGCTAAATTGGCTACTTCTTCTGGCTGACCGACTCGGCTCAGGGGTGTTCTATCGATTATTTTTTGAAGCCTATCGGGCTGCAACAAAACAGACTCAGTCAAAGGCGTTTGAATATACCAAGGAGAAATTGAGTTTACCCTAATTCCGACAGACGCCCACTCTACGGCAAGGTGTCTGGTTAGTTGAATGATTGCCGCTTTAGTCATTCCATATGGAGGTCCGCTTTGCACATCGAAAGTGCCCGCTACCGAAGCAATATTAATAACACTCGCTGCGGTCGAATTCTTTAAGAAGGGGTAAGAAAGCCGTGTGATTTCTGTCAAGCTAAAAAGATTAACCTCAAACAGCTTTCTATACTCTTCTTCCGAATAATCGATAAATTTTTTGCGAATATTAGTACCAACATTATTAACTAGGATATCCAACTTATCCCAATTTTCAGCAACTTTATTAGCGAGCTGAATTCTGAAATGGGAGTCGGACAAGTCGCCATCAATGGTAAAAAGATTGGCAGAATTTTTCAGCCTGCCTTGTATACTCTTAGTGTCTCTTGCAACTACCAGTACTTCCGCGCCTAGCTCTAAAAATTCTTTTACTATGGCAAGGCCAATACCTTTAGTCCCACCCGTTACAAGTGCTTTTTTGCCTTTCAGCGTCCAATCTGCCATTATTTTTTAGAGGAGCTAATCAACCTCGATATGCGACCAGTTTTCGCCCGATTTAATGCGATAAATCTGCATTTCTGAAACGCCATACTGTTTTGCAAGTACTTTGATCTTCTTGCCAGCAAGCATTTTTTCCTTAATTGCTTTTACCTTTACTGCATTTAGTTTATGCATTGGATTCTTCTTGGTAAGCCAAATAGGGTCTCTTTTTGCATGATCAATCTGAGTTTCGTGCGTTACCCATTTTAGATTTGAATAATGGTTGTTATGCTTTACATGATCTAGGTGGATAACAAAGTTGTGTTTGGGGCTCGGCTGGCGAAGAAAATAGGTTGCAACTAAACGGTGGATGGTAAGTGTTTTTCTACCATTTGAGGTGCGGCCAATTACTACTGCCGGGAACCTCGAAACGAATCCGGGTTTCAACAGAGTGCCTTGCTTTAGGTTCTCTTCGTAGCTGATAACCCGCCCATGGTTTGAAACGGCATAATACTTAACGGTCTTAATTCCTGGCAGATTTAACTCGGCCCATTTTTCGCCAGGAAGAAACTTCAGTGATTCAGAAGCTTTGGTAGATTTGCTAACAACGCTCTTCTTAATTGAGGCTGTTTTTTTGCTAACAGCGGCTTTCTTTATTAGGATTTTACTCATAGGGTTTATTTTTTACCACTAATAGATAGAAATTATTTTCAATTTCCAAATATCCGTGCTCATAACAGAAAAAATATATAGCGCCATCCTTCGTCTTATACGATCCAGTATGGTGGTTAAAGTCAAAACCTTTTTTGAGTAACTTGTCTTTATTTACCCTGGTTTTTCCCGTAGGATTGAGGTCTAAAAGTATCCTTCTATTTCTCCTCAGCAAATTGTTTACATTTCGAATATAGTTGGTTGAATTTCCATTCAATTTATTGTTATAACTTACCCTACATTGGTCAGAACAAAACTTCTTGTCGACCCTTCCAATGATTTTTCCACCACACTCTAAACACGTTTTTTCAGCTGTTTTGGCCATTTTATCCGTAATTAAACGTTTACAAACGAATATAATCGAAAGTATCCGAATAACAAACGACTCGTATTTTTTCGACCTCCCACCTTTGCATCGTCAATCGAAACAAACTCGGTGGCAGTAACTAAAATCATTTAAAAAATTAAACACTTACAAGTATGAAAAGCTTACGCAATTCCGTTCAATTAATTGGTCGTCTGGGCAAGGATCCTGAGGTAAAAACTTTCAGTAAAAACAAAAAAGCTACGTTTTCTTTGGCCACTACAGAATCTTATAAAAATCAGAAAGGTGAAAGCGTTCAGGACACACAATGGCACAATATTGTGATTTGGGGTGCACTGGCCGATGTGGCAGAAAAATTCCTTAAAAAAGGGCAGGAGGTAGCCATTGAGGGAAAATTAGTACATCGGAATTATGAGACCGACAAGGGCGAAAAGAAGTTTATCACTGAAATTGCTGTAAATGATTTGGTCATGTTTGGTGGAAAACAGCAATGAGGGTCGATCGCTAAGGGTAGGTAAAATGCCAACTAAGAGTCCGATTTAAATCGGACTCTTTTTTTATTGACTCGTTAGCCCGTCTATCACGCTTACTTTTTACTAGCTTTGTTGCCCATGAGTTTTGCGTTTCCTTCTTTTCTATGGGCACTTTCGGTTCTTTCGATACCTGTTGTTATCCACCTTTTTGATTTTAGAAAATCCAAAAAGGTTTATTTTTCTAATAACCGACTTCTGAAACAAATAAAACAGGAGACGACACAGCAGCGAAGGCTCAAGCACTGGTTAGTGCTTGCTTGTAGGCTGTTATTCCTTTTCTTTCTGGTGGTTGCTTTTGCGCAGCCTTTTTTTCCCGCCAAGGAACAAAAAACTGCTGGCCATAATGTTATTATTTACTTGGATAACTCGCAAAGTATGTCGAGCAGAGTAGCCGAAAAAACGCGCGGATTAGACGATGGAATAGCACGATTGAGAGAGATTATCAACGTTTTTCCTCTCGAGGCTCGGTTTAAACTCATAACCAACGATTTTGCCCCCTTCTCCAACACCTTTAAAACGAAATCCGAAATTGAAAATTTGCTCTCGCAATTGAGGCTTTCATCTGTGGCAAGGTCTTTTGAAGAAGTAAAGGCTAGGATGGCTCTGGATAATTTGTCATTGGACGTCTTTTGGATTTCTGATTTTCAGCAATCAACACTGGGCAAGTTAACGGCTTTGGATTCTTCTAACCAATGGCACCTGATCCCGATTCAATATGAAAAGTCAACTTCGAATATTTTTGTTGATTCGGTTTTTCGCGATAATCCGTTTGCAATTAGTGGCGAAAAAAGTACCCTTACCGCTAAGCTCCAAAACAATGGTACCGCCAAAAGGGAAGATGTGGTGGTAAAGCTGATTATCAATGGAAGTCAATCTGCAACTACCACGGTTAGCTTTGAACCCAATGGCGAAGCATCAGCCAGTTTCAACTTGCCAGCGGGTTTGAAAAAGCTTAACGAAGCCAAGTTTGCGATCAACGATTTTCCCGTAAGTTTTGATAATGAATTTTTGTTCGCACTGAATTTTACGGAAAGAATTAAGGTAGCCGAGATCAAAGAGGGAAAAGGCACCTCGGCTGTGGAGGCTGTTTTTGGCAATAAAGAGCTATTTGCGGTGCAACGTTTTTCAGCTTCGAACATAAACTATAGCGTAATTAAAGAGGCAGATTTGATTGTGGTAAACCAGCTAAATTCGATCGATGCCGCCTTCCAATCAACTCTCAAACAGTATCAACAGGCGGGGGGATTAGTTTTATTGATTCCTTCGCCAAAGCCTGCCGTTTCTTCGTACCAATTTTTGACCAAAAGTCCGTTGTCGCTGGTTCTGAAATCCGAGTCGCTTGAAATGGAGAGACCCGATTTTCAAAATCCATTTTTTAACAACATTGTTGAAGATAAAACAAGTGCGCTGGCAATGCCAATGGGGAAGAAACTGATGGATTGGGGCATCGACCGATCAGCATTGTTGAAGCTCAAGGATGGCCAACCCTTTCTTTCCAAAATTGGCAATACCATTCTGTTTGCGTCTCCTCTCGAGAAAGACTTTACCGATTTTAACAACCATGCTTTGTTTGTGCCCATTATGTATCGGTTGGCAGCATCCGGAAAGAGTGATAATCACCAACTCTATTATTCGTTGGACGATAGCTTTGTTGCCATCAGAGGCGACAGCCTTTCTTCTGAAGGTCAAGTTAAAATGCTGGGTAATCAAGAGATTATGCCCACCCAAAGGAGAAATGGTGATAACGTGTTGCTCGAGTTGCCAAGGCATCTGATCAGCCAAGGATTCTATTATGTTACTTTAAAGGACGACACACTCGATCTATTAGGCTTGAATCTATCGAAGAAGGAATCTCTTTTAAATCAACTTGATGGCGAAGAAATGAAAGCCAACTTGGGGGGCGGAAAAAATATTTCCCTCTTTAAAGCACGTGATGCTGCTGCTTTTGGTACCGAAATAAAGGAGAGATATTTGGGTGTTAGTTTATGGAAACAAGCACTTGTTATAGCCTTACTTTTTCTGCTGACAGAGGTTTTATTAATTCGATTTTTGAAATAAGCGCGTATGAGAATACTTATTAAGTCCGTTGAGATAATTGATAAACGATCAAGTTTTCACAAGCAGGTAAAAAATGTGGTGATCCAAAACGGAAAAATTGTAGAAATAGGTGATAAGAATTTCTCGGCCGACAAAACGATTTTGGCAGAAGGAATGGTGCTTTCAACAGGCTGGTTTGACGTAGGAGCTTTTGTGGGCGATCCGGGTCTCGAGCATAAAGAAGATTTACATTCACTAGCAAAGGCAGCAGCAGCCGGAGGTTTCACCGAAGTGGCTGTGCTGCCCAATACGAGCCCCTCAGTTCAGTCAAAGAATGAGGTGAGCTACATCATTCAAAACAATACTAGTAGACTCGTTCAAATTCACGCATTGGCGTCTGTCACCAAAAACAACAAAGGCGAGGAACTTACCGAAATGATAGACCTGAACGAAGCGGGTGCCATTGGCTTTACGGATGGCCTGAAATCCATTTGGCATACCGATATTTTTTTGAAATCGCTTCAATACCTTCAAAAATTTGATGGCGTATTGATTGACCAGCCAGAAGACAGGCATTTGAATCTTTTCGGACAGATGCACGAGGGCATCAACAGCACATTGCTTGGGTTGAAAGGTATGCCCCGCATTGCCGAAGAAGTGGCCGTAGGCAAAAACATAGAACTATTGAGTTATGCGGGGGGGCGCTTGCATGTGGCAAAAATATCAACAGCAAAAACTGTCGATATGATACGAATAGCAAAAAAGAAGGGCTTGTATATTACCTGTTCAGTCATCAGTTATCAACCATTGCTTGACGATAGTTTATTGCACGATTTTGATACCCACTATAAAGTAAACCCTCCTTTGCGGGAAAAAGCTGATCAAGATGCTTTGATAAGGGGGTTGAAAGATGGCACTATCGATATTATTTGCTCTGGCCACTTGCCTCAAGATGAGGAAAGCAAGCAAATTGAATTTGACCAGGCTGATTTCGGTATCATTAACTTCCCTACTTTCGCCTCGCAACTAGCGCAGTTAGGCCGATTCATAGAAATGGAAGAATTGATTGAAAAGGTTACGACTAATCCTCGCAAGCTTTTTAAAATGGCAGAACCCACGATCGAGGTAGATGCGAAAGCAAACCTCACCCTGTTTGACCCAACCAGGGAATGGGTTTTTTCTGCATCGGAGAATTTGTCACGTTCAAATAATTCGCCTTGGCTGGGCAAAAAGCTAAAGGGTAAAGTGGTAGCAACGTTTAACAACTCAAAAAACTGGATCGATGCTTAATTGGGACAAAATTCCTGCTTTGTATCGAGTACCTGTTCGATATGCCTTCATCTGCGGTGTTATCTGCATGGTGTTGGTGGTGTCTCTTTTCTACTTGGGCAAACATCCGCTATTGTTTCCGTTGTTTTTAGATTTCCGCATCATTCTATTTCCAGTGTTATTTTACTTTATGCTGAAGGAATTTCGCGATTTCTATTTCGGGGGTATTCTACATTTTTGGCAAGGACTTATTTTAACGATAGAATTTACCTTGATCTGGGGACTCTTTTGTTATGCTGTTTTGGTCACGGTGGCGGCCATCGATCCTGCGTTTATAACCCAGTATGTTCAACAACTGCAAGAAGCGGCTCTCAAGTTTCCGCCAAAAGAAATAATTGATAAAATAGGAAAAGAAGCCTACGAACGTAATTTAGCGACACTTTCTGCTACTAAAGGAAGCGATGTGGCAAAACTTTATTGGAAACAAGGCTTGCTCATCAGTGCTTTTTTTAGCATCATTATATCAGTAATTTTAAGACGTCAACCAAAACTTTAAAAAATCATGGAAGAAACAACAGAACCTAAGCCATCATTAATTCAAAATGCTATTAGATGGGGCGTAATTTTCGGAGTCGCTAGCATATTCCTCACAGTTATTGCCTACGTGGTGGACTATGGTTCATTGGTAAATTGGAAATTTGGATTATTTATTATTGCCGTTCTGATTGGGGCAGTTATTTATTCGGGGATCACATACCGCAAGTCAATCGGTGGTTTTCTACCTTACGGAAAAGCTTTTCAGCATGCTTTTGTAACGCTTGCTGTTATTGGCCTGCTTTCTTCAATTTTTAGCTTACTTCTATATACCGTGATCGACAAAGAGCTGCCTTCAAAACTTACCGATGTACAAATTGAAAATACTCAGAAAATGCTGGAAGGGTTTGGCACTCCGGAAGATGCCATTGAGAAAGCAATAGCGGATATTAGAAAAAGTGCAGAAAGTCAATATTCTGCTGTTGGGGTTATTAAGACCTACGGAATTGGGTTGATTATCTATGCCGTTTTAAGTCTAATTACCTCACTTTTTGTGAGAAGAAACCAACCAGAAGAAATGATTTAGTTTGGATGGACATTTCTCTCATCATTCCCGCCAAGGACGAAGAAGAATCAATACCGGAACTGTGTCAGTGGATAAGCCGTGTGATGACCGCACACGGCTTTTCTTATGAAGTTATCTTTGTTGACGATGGCAGCACCGATGGCACGTGGCACCAAATAAAAAAAATAAGCGAAGCCAATCCGGTATTTAAGGGAATAAAGTTTAATAGAAATTTTGGGAAAGCTGCCGCCTTGCAAACAGGCTTTAGAAAGGCGCATGGCAACGTGGTAATTACCATGGATGCAGACTTGCAAGATAGCCCAGATGAAATTCCAGCACTTTACGCCATGATTGCACAGCAGGGGTATCAGATCGTTTCAGGCTGGAAGAAGAAGCGACACGATCCGATTTCCAAAACACTCCCCTCAAAATTTTTTAATTGGGTTGTTCAGCGCATATCGGGCATTTACATACACGATTTCAATTGCGGTTTGAAAGCCTATGATTATATCGTAACTAAGAATATTACCATTCATGGCGATATGCACCGGTACATACCCGTTATTGCTAAGTGGGCGGGCTTCACCAAAATCACCGAAAAAGTGGTAGAGCATCGTGAGCGCAAATATGGGTTCAGCAAGTTTGGTTGGCAGCGCCTTTTTAGCGGCTTTCTCGATTTACTTTCCATTACGTTCGTGGGAAAATTCAGGCGCAAGCCCATGCATTTTTTTGGCACCATGGGGCTGATTTCATTTTTTCTTGGGACAATATTCACCCTAAAGTTATTTTGGGATAAAATGGATTCCCTGTTTATTTCTAAAATTCCGCTTAAGCGGGATATTACCGATCAGCCATTATTTTATTTAGCCTTGGTGGCAGTGGTAATTGGCACTCAACTCTTCCTTACGGGATTTTTAGCTGAGATGATTGCCACGCAATCGGTTTCTAAACGTGATTATTTGGTTATTGATGAAGTAGGTTTGACGGGCAATAAATCCAATTCATAATCGTCTTTACTTCTAGTACCTAAATCCTGAAAGATTGTTGTCTTCGTATGTAACATTTTTCCTTTTTAAACGATATACCTTCGTGCTAAATTTGGAAAGGGTGAAATGCTTTTCAGTTGTCTTGTTATTGATCAAAATACTAAACTATTAAAATGAAGTTTTTTAAACTGTTAGTTTTCACTTTTATTTTTTGTGCTCCGTCTGCCTTTAGCCAAAACCTAGAAAAATTTACCGTTAATGGATACATAAAAGATGCCTCCAACGGTGAGGCGCTGATTGGCGCGTCCGTTTACGTGAAAGAGATCAACAACGGTGCGCTTACCAATGAGTACGGATTCTATTCCATCACCCTGCCCCCTGGCAATTATACGTTGGGGGTAACGTATCTTGGATATTTGTCTGTTTCCCGCCCTTTTGCGCTGGATAAAAACCAACAAATCAATGTTGAACTTGCCCCAGAAAGCACTCAGTTAGAAGAAGTGGTAGTTGAAGATACTGAAGACCAGCCCACGGTGCGCAACACGGAAATGAGTACCAATAAACTGGATATAAAAACCATCACCAAAATACCCACCCTGCTAGGTGAGGTAGATGTAATACGAAGCCTGCTCTTATTGCCCGGTGTAAGCACGGTAGGCGAAGGCGCGGCTGGTTTTAACGTGCGTGGCGGTGGTGTTGGCCAAAATTTAGTGCTACTAGATGAAGCCCCCGTTTATAACTCCTCGCATTTGTTCGGCTTCTTTTCTGTGTTTAATCCAGATGCGGTGAAAGATGTAAAGTTGTATAAAGGCGCAGTGCCCGCGCGCTATGGGGGAAGGATAGCATCCATTTTGGACGTGCGCATGAAAGAAGGAAACAGTAAAAAATTTGAAGCGAATGGAGGTATCGGCACCATTTTTAGCCGACTAGCTATTGAAGCGCCCATTGTGAAAGACAAGGCATCGTTCATTGTAGCCTTGCGCAGGTCTTATATCGATATTTTAGCCAGACCAACATTGCAATTTTTAAAGGATGGTGGGGCGCTTAACTTTTATGACCTCACTTTAAAAGCCAACTACAATATCAACCGAAAGAACAAAGTATTTTTAAGTGGTTATTTTGGTCGCGATATATTTAAGTTTGACAAAGTGCAAGGCTTTGATTGGGGAAACCAAACGGGCACACTGCGTTGGAATCATTTGTTCAACGAACGTCTTTTCTCAAATTTAACTCTGGTCTACAGTCAATACGATTATAATTTGGCTTTTGGAAACGATGATCGCAATAGCTTCCGGTGGAATTCATCGATCTCTAACTTTATCGCGAAACCACAGTTCACTTATTACATTAATAGCAACAATGAATTAAATTTTGGCGCTGACGTTACCTACTACTCCTTCGAGCCTGCAAATGCCGTGGGCGTTACGAATGGACAAGCCGTTGATCTTAGTATCGAACGGAAGTATAACTTGGAAACAGCCGTTCACGTTGGGAACAGTCAAAAAATTTCCGACTTACTTTCCATCGATTATGGGTTACGATTTTCACATTTTCAATACCTAGGGCCTGGCACCGCGTACACTTATAATGATACTATTCCCGGTATTAGAAGATCCGTAATTGGTTCGAAGAAATACGGTGATGGTGAAGCCATTGCGCAGTATAGCAATTTAGAACCTCGCTTGTCTTTCAAAGTTCAGGCTTCCCCTTCCAGCTCAGTAAAAGGGAGCTACAATCGCATGGCCCAATACCTTCATTTGATATCAAACACCACAGCAAGCAATCCGTTAGATGTTTGGACTCCTACGTCCAATAACATCAAACCTCAGACGGCAGACCAATTTACCTTGGGATATTTTAAAGAAATCGGTGATGAGAAGAAATATGAGTTTTCGTTAGAAGGTTATCTGCGATATACGAGAAATCAAATCGATTACATTGATGGAGCGGATCTCTTAATTAATCGGTTTTTAGAAGGCGATTTATTGGTTGGAAAAGGAAGAGCGTATGGGTTAGAAGCCTATATTCAAAAAAAGACAGGCAGATTTACCGGGTGGGTAAGTTACACGTTGGGCAGGTCTGAATTGAAAACAGATGGTATCAATAGAGGAGAATGGTATGAAACTCGTTACAATCAAACACACAATTTAAAAATTGCCGGCTTCTACGATATAAATAAGCGTTGGTCTGTATCAGGAAACTTCGTGTTTACATCGGGTACACCTACTACTTTCCCAACTTCTCGCTACGTAGTTCAAGGTGTTTTGATCCCATACAATGCACAGGAGTCAAGGAACAATGTTCACTTGCCCGATTATCACCGATTGGATATTTCATTCCGTTTTGAAGGCCGAAAGACGCATCGAGACGGAAGTGTACGAAGGAATACGGATTACTGGGTATTTGGCCTCTATAATTTATATGCTCGAAAAAACCCGTTCTCCATTTATTTTTCGCAGACAGACGCCCGTTTTCCTACTGGGCAAGCGTTACAATCGCAAGCCACCCAATTGGCAATTGTGGGCACCGTAATTCCTTCTATTTCTTACAATTTTAAATTTTGATTATGAACGCTAACTATAAAGGGTTGACCGCACTTTTAATTTTCGCTTGCGCTGTTGTTTTTGTCGCGTGCGAAGACAAGATAAACCCCTCCCTCGAAAAGGTAAATCCAATTCTGGTAGTGGACGCATGGATCAACAATCTGGCAGGAGAGCAAACCATTGTGCTCACGCTAACACAGCCTTACCTTGAGAATGTATTGCCAACAGGCGTTTCTGGCGCTAGCGTTACAATTACTGACAACCAAGGGAGAATTTTTTCTTTTAAAGAAAACGACAAAGCGCCAGGGAACTACAATTGGAAGCCCGCTGGGAATGAAACGTTTGGAAAGATTGGCAATAGTTACACGCTAACCATAGTCTACAAGGGCGAAACGTTCAAGTCGATTTCCCGAATGGGAAGAGTACCCGCAATTGACAGTATTACCTTCAAAACTGAAAAGGAAACGGGTGGAACAAAACTAGTAACCAGAGGAGAGTTTTGGGCAACAGACCCGCTAGGAGTCGGGGACGCCTATTGGATAAAAGCATTTAAGAATGGCGTACTTCTGAACAAGCCAGCCGAAATTAATTTTGCTTATGATGCCGGTTTCTCGCCCGGTGGACAGACTGACGGGGTGGTTTTTATTACCCCTATTCGAAGAGGGATAAATTCACGGGATGAAGACACTTCGGCAGGTGCCACAGGAAACCTTTCGCCTTTCTCTGACAACGACTCTATCAACGTGCAGATCCATTCCATCACGTATGAATCCTTTAACTATTTCAATCAACTTACACTTCAAACAGATAGACCAGGAGGATTTTCCGAATTGTTTTCTAGACCACTTTCTAACGTTTCAACTAACATTACTAATGCCAATCCAACCGGTTCAAAAGCAGTTGGTTTCTTTAATGTTGCTGCCGTTTCTTCTTTGGGTAAGAGGTATAAGGAGAAGTAGTACTCCAGTTAATTCAACGTTCCAGATTCAAAATTCAAGGCGTTAGAAATTGGTTCAACCTGAATTGAACGAGCTGAAGGTGTCAGATCTTCAAACGTTGAATTAACAGGTGAACTTTTTTTCACTTACTTTTGTCCAAAAGATTACACACTGCAAATTTCAGATTCCTAATTTTGAATTTGAAATCTGTAAACTCTGAATTCAAAAAAACTGGGGCCGACCGGTTTTGACAGGATGCGTGACAGTGTATGCCAGCATGCAGGCTCATGGGATGAGAGCCTTGAAAGATAGTTCCAACAACTAGCAGGCGAGTCTAACTACGCCATGGCTGCTTAATCTGACCCAAGGTTAGATTAGCTTGTTCCGGCATAGTGTCGGAAGGCCATCATCGCTCAACTCCTCCGTTTTGCAGGGGTTGAACCCGCGGTGTCGAAATGCAAAACTGGGCCGCCCTGTGGTATGGTGGGCTGTCGAGAAAACAATACCTAAGGGCGAGTATGGCTGTTGCCTGCCTTGCTAGCCCCGACAATTAAAGTCAACTAAGCATGTAGAACGTACGCGTTCATCTTCTCTGGACCAGAGTTCGATTCTCTGCGGCTCCACAGCAAAGCCCGAAAGTAATTTCGGGCTTTTTGTTTTTCCAATGGTCCTATTTGTTCTTAGTTATAAGCTCGAAAACCGGCTAGAGCCAAATACCCCTCGAACCCTTCCGAATTAATGACAGATAAGATTATCTTTGAATGATAGACTATCACTGGCTGACAAAGGGCAACAGCAAAACAAAACATCAGCCTTGATGAACTAAAAAAGAGATTTCGTGACGATAAATCGGATAGCCATGAGCGACATAAAGTTATTTGAATCCAAAAAAGTGAGAACGCAATGGGATGAGAAAAAAGAATTGTGGTTCTTTTCTGTTATTGATGTTATTGAGGCTTTAACTGGCACCGACAGGCCTAGAAAGTACTGGAACGACCTGAAAACCAAGCTAAGAAAAGAAGGAAGTCAGTTGTCCGAAAATATCGGACAACTGAAAATGATGTCATCAGATGGCAAACTCTACTTAACAGATGTAGCGGATACAACCCAAATATTGAGGTTAATTCAATCAATCCCGTCACCCAAAGCAGAACCTTTCAAAGTCTGGCTGGCAAAAGTAGGCTACGAACGCATTGAAGAAACAGAAGACCCTGAATTGAGCTTCGACCGCGCCATGGAAACGTATCTGGCAAAAGGCTATACCAAAGCCTGGATTAACCAACGGCTTAAAAGTATTGAGGTCCGCAAAGAACTTACAAATGAATGGGAAAAACGAGGAGTGCAGAAAGGCATGGACTTCGCCATACTTACGGATATTATCACCAAAGCCTGGAGCGGTAAGTCTGTAAAGCAATACAAAAAACACAAGGACTTGAAGAAAGAAAACCTTCGCGACCACATGACTAACTTAGAATTGGTTTTGAATATGCTGGCAGAGGCTACTACCTCTGAAATTTCAAAGGAGAAAAAGCCAAAGACACTGGATGAAAGCAAAGTGATCGCGAAGCAGGGCGGAATCATTGCAGGAAATACCAGAAAAGAGATTGAAGCCAAGACTGGAAAAAAGGTGGTTAGTAAGTTAAACGCTAAACAAGTCATTGAGGGCAAACCGGAAAAGAAGCTCAGATAAACTTGATGACGCCTACGGCTTTTGAAAATGCTTGCGTTGGCTTGTAAAAATGTACTGAAAACTGGGAATAAATTCAGAGCTTACTTTGTCTAACTGGCATGCCCTATAAATTAATATAGATAATAAAAATGTTAAAAATTCAAACAAACCAATAAACGAGTATGAGCAGTAACACCAACACACAGAATAATATGAGAATTTATCACAGGTACCTCGGATTTTTCTTGGCAGGCATTATGGCCGTTTATGCCATTAGCGGAATTACATTAATTTTCAGAGATACAGATTTTTTAAAAAGTATAAAGCAAGTGGGGAAGCAGGTAAAGCCAAACTTGAGCAGTGAAGAACTAGGCAGAGAGCTGAGGATTCGCGATCTGAAAGTTGAAAAGGAAGAGGGCGATGTGGTAAGCTTTAAGCAAGGTACCTACAATAAAACAACGGGTGTGGCCAATTATCAAACTAAGCAAATGAATCCTTTTATTGATAAGCTGCAAGACCTACATAAGGCAAACACTAAGAGTCCGTTGTTTTATCTCAATATATTTTTCGGATTGTCTTTATTCTTTTTTGTTGTGTCTGCTTTTTATATGTTTTTACCTGGCACCAACACCTTTAAGAAAGGTTTGTATTTTACCTTGGCGGGACTTGTGCTAACGCTGATTATGCTTTTTGTGTAAACCAACTAACTGTTGCCACCCTAATCACCAAACCATGAACGAAATTAAAAAGGAAGATATCAAACAAGAAGTGTTTGACTTGTATGACGACTATGCCCACAACCGGATTGACAGGCGGGATTTTATGCAAAAGCTTTCTGCGTATGCGGTGGGCGGCCTTACGCTAGCATCTCTCACAAGTTTCCTGATGCCTGATTACAAGGGTGCGATTCAAATTAAATCTGATGACCCTCGTCTTAAGTCGGAATATCTGAATTACACATCGCCCAAAGCTGGCACCATCAAGGCACTGGTTTCAAGACCAGCAGACGCAAAACAAAAGCTGGGGGGTATCATTGTAGTACATGAAAACCGGGGATTAAATGCACATATTGAAGACGTTGCCAGAAGAGCTGCATTGGCTGGTTTTATCACAGTTGCACCAGACATGCTCACACCTTTAGGAGGCTACCCCGGAAACGATGACCAAGGCCGTGAGCTTCAAAGCAAACGCGATCGAAACGATATGTTAGAAGATTTTATTGCTGCGTATGATTTTTTAAAAAACAACAAAGAATGCAATGGGGAAATTGGCGTTGTGGGTTTTTGTTTTGGCGGCTGGATTGCCAATATGATGGCTGTTCGTATCCCCGAGCTAGCAGCGGCAGTTCCATTCTATGGTGGGCAGCCAACAGCAGCTGATGTGCCTAAAATTAAAGCTCCCTTGCTGTTGCATTATGGCGAGCTTGACACACGCGTGAATGAAGGCTGGCCAGCCTATGAGGCCGCACTCAAAGAAAACAAGAAGGACTATGCAGCCTTTATTTATCCTAAGGCAAATCATGGCTTTCACAATGACACCACACCCCGATACGACAAAGAAGCGGCTGAATTGGCTTGGAAACGGACGATCGATTTATTTACTCAAAAACTACGGTGATGGCTGCCGACATTACTTTATGCTATAACCCAATCGTTTGCCATTCTGCTAGCTGCAAAACGAGATAATTATTTTTGGTTTGGTTGAAGGTAAGATGATCATACACTAAAGGTATTGTACTCAGGCCATCTTGGGTAAGTAATCCAAATTTTCCGTCTCGTTCGGCAATGAAGTAACCGTTGTTTAAATCAGTAAGTTGATCAAACTTTGGTTCAATAATCACCCTGCCTTCTTTGTCAGCTAAACCTTTTAAGCCGTTAATGATCAGTAAATAGTTTTTCTCTGGTAAGGTATGTATTGAATCGTATCGCGCAGGTAGGATCGATTTACCTTCTCGGTTAATCAACCCATATTTTTTGTTTCGCTTTACGAGTGCTTTGCCTTTTTCAAATTGACTTACAAATTCATACAAGGGTTGAATAATGATTCGTTCATCCATGTTTATATACCCCCATTTATTATTCAGTTTAATGGCCGCTAAACCTTCTTTAAACGGTTGAATGGCCTCATATCTGTTGGAGATTCGCAGGTTACCACGTTTATCAACGAATCCGAATTTTCCGTCTTTTTTTATACCTCTGTAGCCTTCACTTTCTGAAAAAACAGTTTCTACTTTCTCCACTTTTACAGGCGATGGACTTGTTATAACTCTGCCATCATAGTCCAGTTTTCTTTCACCTCCTTGTGCTGCATTCTCAATCATATACTCAGGGGTAAATGAAAATGTATTTTTAGAAAAATAAATGATGTTATGTGCAAAGTCTTTTATAAAATTCATGTTGTCTTTTGTCATGAAAATACGATTCTCTTTAAGGATTTTTATTGGAATAGGTTGAGGAGCCATGAGCCAATCTTCGCGACTATTGATTATGCCGTATCCATTTTTCAATTTGACAGCAAATGCTTCACCCACATGATTTAAAATCGAATCGTACACGCAGTGAATCACTTCTTCACCTAGTAAATTCAATACTCCCCAATAACCACGCTTCTTGATCGAAAAGTAGTTATCTCTTTTTTCACCAATCCATTCGTAGTTATTGTCCGATCTCCTTTTACCTAGCGTATCATAGATGACCCAGCTATTTTTAGTTGACGTCTTCTCTTTTACTCTGGCGAAACCCTTTTCAACAATGATGGAGTCAAATTCAAAAGGGAGAACAGCAGAATTATTTTTTCTTATCACGCCATAGTTTTTCTTCTTTGCAAGAAACTGATTGTTGCCAATTTCGGTGAGTACTTCATACTGTGGTGGAATAACTATATTTAACTGGTCATCGCATAAACCAAACCAATTTCCTCTCTTGACTTTATAAAGCTTATTGTACGAATTGACCAAGCCGTCCGCTTCAATTTTATTTATTTGTTGGTTATCACCCGTAAGTATCTGGCAAACGCTGGGTAATTGGCCCATGATCGTTTCGTTATCATTAATCGTTATTTTTTTGTAGTGAGCTTCTACTGCAATGTTCCCTTCGCGATCAATTAATCCTTGCTTGAATCCCTGATGAAACACAGCATATTTTTTTTTGTAGACAGAGATGCTGTCAATCGAGAAAAGTGTTTTTGGATTTCCCTGATCGGAAAATAGTGCAGTCTGACCTTTGCTGTTTTCAACGGCATAGCGAGTTGTGCCTAGTGATGAAATGCGCGTGTACTCCATCGGGATAACAATCTCATTTTTCAAGTTTATCAAGCCATACTTAAACTCACCACCCTGCTTTTTAAATACGATGGCTTGCAAGGCATTGATCTGTATACCATCATATTCAAAAGGAATTTCTACCTCACCTTTCGAATTCAAGCAGCCTGATTTGGATTCGATCGCGTTAACTTTTCTCCTCGCAATGATAAGACTGCCGCCTGGGTAGGTAAGGGTTTCATAAATGGGTTTTGTAACAAACTCCTTATTGAGATTAACAATGCCCCAATGATCATCAAGTTTATATCCTGTTGTTTGACCGATTACAGAGAAACTACCGTCTGACCAGCCGAGGCTCTCAAAGGTGGCGGGCAGAATAATTTTGCCATATTCATCTTTTAGCCCCACTTTACCACCAAGCTCGAAAAGCTCGTATTCAATGGCTTTTGCTGAAAAGCAAAAGAACCAACTAAAAATTATTGCGACAAGTAATCTCAACACACGATTCGCTATTATCTACGATTGAAAATTAACTACGATATCTATAAACGTCCAATCTCCGTTGATTTTTTTCAATCTCCATACATACCCTCCACCGCCTAAAAAGATTGTCTTGCTATTTTTTTGCCCTTGCCAACCGTTCATTAGGCCAATGGTGGCAATGTCTCCCGTGAGGGTAAATTCACCCAAAGTTAGATAGAGGAATGGATAAGTATTGTCTGCGATGCTTTGCAGCTCTGCCTCAGATTTTAAACAGAACTCAACATCCTTTATTTTAGATGGAACGTCATCTTCATTCACAATAAATGTTTCCGTATTACCCATAAAATGAGAATACCCCGTTGCGAGGATAAAAATATGACTCTTGTCCTTTACCAAGTGGTAATCGGGGATGTCTTTTTCATCTACTACTGCCCTCGCAAGGATTTTTTTGATTATCGCTTGCCTGTCTTTGCTTAAAGGTTCGTTTTCCTTTTTAGAATGGCATGTAAAATAGCCTTGGCTAGTGTGCGGAAATTTGACGCATCCTCCCAATAGAAAAAGAAGAAAAAGGAAATTTTTAAGTCTTATTCTGACTGGCATCACTTTGTTAAAGCGTTTAGTCACAATATACCAAATGCGATACAAATCAAGAATTTTTATGAACTTTATCACTAGTTTTGCGCTTTACTACAAATAAATTTAGAGAAAATTCAGCTTATGTACATTGAACAATTGTATACGAACTGCCTCGCGGAAGCGGCTTACTATATTGAATCAGAAGGGGAGGCAGTTATAATTGATCCGCTGCGCGAAACGGAGCCATACATTGCGCTTGCCAAGAAAAGAAATTCTAAAATAAGATATGTTTTTGAGACCCATTTCCATGCCGACTTTGTATCTGGTCATATTGATTTGGCAAGGGAAGTAGACGCTACAATCGTGTATGGTCCAAAAGCAGAAACAGCTTATAATATTCATTCTGCCAGCGATGGCGAAGAGTTTAAAGTGGGCAAAATTACTCTTAGAGTTCTCCATACACCTGGACATACACCAGAGTCTTCTTGCTTTTTATTGATCGATGAAAATGGGAATGACTACGCCGTCTTTACAGGTGATACACTTTTTGTTGGTGACGTGGGGCGACCTGATTTGCTGGATGGTGTTATGAGTCGTGAAGAACTTGCAGGCATGCTCTATGATTCGTTAAACAAAAAGATAAAGACACTGGCCGATGACGTGATTGTTTACCCTGGCCACGGCCCTGGCTCATCGTGTGGTAAAAACATTGGTAAAGAAACTTACTCTACTATTGGGGTGCAGAAAAAATTTAACTACGCATTAAAGAGCAGAACCAAAGAAGAATTTATTGAGCAAGTTACTGATGGCATTCTACCACCACCTAGTTATTTCTTCGAGGATGCAAGAATAAATAAGCAAGGCTACGACTCTATTGAAAGTGTGATGAAGTCCAATAATAATCCGTTGTCGGTTCAAGAATTTAAAGATGCCGTTGCAAAAGGAGCATTGATTTTAGATACACGAAATCCCGATGATTTTGAAATAGGTTTCGTGGAGGATTCTCTCAATATAGGCCTTAATGGTCAATACGCAGTGTGGGTAGGCACGTTGATTGATATCAAGAAGCCATTGGTTTTAGTTGCGGATCCGGGCAAAGAAGAAGAAGCAATTTTGCGCCTTGCACGTGTTGGCTATGAAAATGTAGTCGGCTATCTCAAGGGTGGTGTAAGTGCCTGGCCAGAGAAATTGCAGACCGTAAAGTCAATAGCAGCGGAAGACATGAAAGAACAAATGAACGCAGGTGCGGAAGTGCTTGACGTGCGCAAACCGGGAGAGTGGAGCAGCGGCCATTTAGAAGAAGCTAAGTTTTATCCGTTGGCTAATATGCCGTCAAATTTGAACGACCTTGATAAAAGCACAACATATGTGGTGCATTGCGGAGGCGGCTACCGCTCCATGATGGCTATTTCGTTGATGCGAAAATTAGGGTTTACAAAGTTGATTAACGTATATGGTGGATTTGGGGCAATGGTCAATGCAGGGATGAAGGTGGTGTCAGAGAGCGTGGCTGCCTAGAAGCGACTCATAATCTTCAGGAAAATCTAAATCAATTATTCCTTTCGGAAAATCCACAGCCTTCACGTTAGCGAGCTGTTGTTGTATTAATTTCTTTGCACCTTGTTCATCACCAAGGTGAAGAATTTTTTCAAACACCGAAGAATCAAAAAGGGCGGGTACCCCAATAATGCCAGTATAGACAGAAGCCACAATCACACTTTTAGTTTGCTCGAATTCTTCGATGAGTTTATTAATTATGTCGGAACTTAAATATGGCTGGTCGCAGACTAGGACAATAACAGCATTGAGGGAATCATTTTTGTCTATTAGATGACTGAGACCTTTCTTTAGCGAATTGCCCATTCCCTTTTGCCATTCTTGATTTTCGATAATCTCTATTGAGAATCCAGCGATAACTTCACGATGGCTTTTGTAATTTGACCCTAGTACCACTACGAGTTCATGTGCTTTTGAACCTACTGCTGCTTTTACACTTCTTACTAAAAGGGGTTCTCCTTCAATAGGTAATAGTTGTTTTGGTCGCCCCATGCGGGATGACGAGCCTGCCGCAAGAAGGACTATGCCAATCGTGCTCACGGCAAAAAGTGTTATGAATTGACAAAAGCTTCTTTGCGAATAATATCGCTCCATCCATCTCTCGAATGAATCGGACCTTCTCTCTCCTTTAAGAATCCGCCTTCGCGATTTGAAAACTTAGCCTGAATTTCAGCAATAATAGAAACGGCAATTTCGTCCGCTGCATCCGCTCCAATATCCAAACCAATAGGCGAGTGGATTCGATCGAAATCCATCGATTTTAATTCTATTCCTTCTTTTGAAAACTCCGCCTGCATTTTGTCAAACCGTTTCTTTGGGCCAAGGATGCCAATGTAGGGAGCGGAGGTGTTGAGTAGTTTTTTCAACACATCGCGATCGTAATCATAATTGTGCGACATTAAAACACAAGCGGTATAATCTGTAATTTGAAAATCCCGGTCAATAAATTCTCGGCTGCAAAGCGAAAGCCTGTCTGCTTGCGGAAAGAAGATAGGAGCAATGTGCGCTACACATTCATCCGTTACTTGTACCTCCCAACCTAATGTTTTTGCAAGCTGACTCACCGGGCGTGCGTCAAATCCGCCACCGAAAATAATGACCGTTATAGTAGGTTGTATGAGTTCAAAAAAAACTTCCCCTTCGTGTGTTTCGAAACCATATTCCTTTGAGTATGATTTTTGTGTAGCAAAAACAGATTGAAGGTTTTTCTGGATGGTTATTGAAATCTCCGCATCTAAAGAATTTTTTATAACTCTATTTTTGCTGATTAATAATTTTTGACCTGTATATTTTCCATTGAAGATGGTTGCGAACGCCAACGGCTCTGCTGTCTTTATATAATCTTTGAAGATCAGCACTGGGTTCAATGGGTCGGTATGATCGATCGGTTCAATGAGTACTTCAATCACCCCGTTGCAACCGAGCCCGATACCAAGATTTTGATTACTTTCTTCGCGCGTATCATAGGTTACCGTCATCGGTTTTTTTTCAGCAATTACGTGCCTTGCTTTGCGGAGGGCATCACCCTCTAAGCAGCCGCCACTGATGGAACCCACCCATTTGCCATCATCGGTGATCAACATTCTGGCGCCTGGCCCGCGATACGATGATCCCTTTACTTTCACAATAGTAGCGAGCGCAGCTTTTCGCTGCGTGAAATCAATTTTCAAATATTCGTTTACTATTGCTTTAAATTCTTTCATTTCTTATCGAGCAACGTTAAGTCAAGTTGTTGAATTAGTGGCGAGTGCTCGGGCGTAAGCGTAAAAAAAACTTCAATGTTTTTCATTTCACACTCAATTATGAAAGTTCCGCGTAGTTGATTTTCCGGAATAATAGGACTCACTAACATCAGTTTTCCACTTTCTCTTAGTAGTTTTGATGAAGATTGCTTCCAAGCATCAAGCGACTGGTCTAGGAAAAAATTCTCAGCAAAAATACCAAGCTTATTGTTTTGCCAACTTTGAATTACCTCAACTATTTCCTTTTGCTTTTGTATTAGTGTTCGCGATGGTGGTAAATTTCTAGGCTTCAGCTTTGCCAAATAGATAAGGGTGTCTAACGCTTTTGCATTTGCTGCTCCCAATCCGCCATATGTTAAGTTGCTTAATGAGACAATGCCAATTCCATAGTCTGGAAGAAAACGCCACTCACTTCCATATCCAGGCAGGCCACCACCATGACGAATTGTAACAGTTCCATTACAATCTTGTCTATAGCCAAGTCCATACCCATATCCACTAACAATTGGGCAAGGTTCTCCATTTCTATTTTTATTGTTTGGAAACAGAGCTCCCAACTTTTGCAATTGGTGCATTTCCCGCAAAGAACTTCTGTTAATTATCGGTGAGTCACTTTCGCTTCGAGGAGGCCATGCCGCATCGTGAAAAATCAAGTACTTGCTAAAGTCTTCTACCGAGCAAATTAAACCACCCATTGCTCCATAACTTCCATCATGAAGAATCGGTTCTTCTTTCCACTGCCCATTCTCCCATCTATAACCTAACGCTAGTTTCTCTTTGGAAACTTCAGTGTATTCCCATTTCGCTTCATTCATTTGCAGTGGCTTCAGAATATTCTCAGTAATATAGTGTTGATAGGATGTGCCCGAAACTTTGCTAATAATGTTTCCCAATAAGGCGAACCCTAAATTACTGTACTCATAGTTGAGTCCGGGTGAATTAGCAAATGAAATTCCTTGCTTCACTAGGTTAATCAGGTCTTCATCGGTGTCAGCCAATTGCCGGTCTCCCCACGGATTGTCTTCGGGAAAGCCAGCGGACATGGTTAATAAATTTGCAATTGTCAACGTGGGGGAATCGCTCGTCAGGTATTCAATATTGGCCACTTCAGATATAAACTTTGACACCGGATCTGTTAGACTTAGTTTTCCTTCATCTCTTAATTTGAGAATAGCCAGCGCTGTAAAACTCTTTGACATCGAAGCTATTCTGTATTGTGTAGATGTTGAAGCTGCTATTTTTGATTCGATATTGGAGGTGCCAAAAGCATTAGAGTATACAAGTGCTCCGTCTATGACAACGCCAAAAGCGATACTTGGGAATTGGTTTTTCAAAAAATGATCTTGAAAAATCTTATCCACTACAGGAAATACTGCTCTTGCTCTTTGGATTCGTAGACTATCGGCAAAAATGGGAGCTTCATAATCGCTTACATATTTAATGGGTGCGGAAGGCGTCTCTTTTTTATTGGATGGTGTGCATCCAATAAAAAGAAAAGAGAGAGCAATTGTGAATTGAAAAGTGAGTTTAATCATCGCTTAATTTGAGAATTACCTTCTTGCTGCTTTCACTTCTTCTGGAGTCACAGCGTTCCCTTTATTGCTCCAGCTATTACGCACGTAGTTAAGTACATCGCTCACTTCCTGATCGCTCAGATCAAAGGCCGTCATTTCCATGTTGTACTCTTTGCCATTTACTTTCATAGCGCCTGTTGCACCTTTGATTATCTGTACGATCGAACGCTTTTTGTCAGCCATCAGATAATCTGACTTTGCTAAGGGTGGGTAAACATCCTCCAATCCCTCGCCACTTTCTTGGTGGCACGTAAGGCATTGCGCCTGATAAATTTCTTTCCCTCGTGTTACGCTTGCCTTTAGATCAAAGGCTGGTTTTTTCTGAAAGGAACAAAATGAGATAACGACCGCAATAGTGCAGCCCAAATAGAATAAATTTTTCATCTTAAAAAATTATGGATCAAACTTCATTTATGTTAAAAGGCAGTTTTCTGATTCTTTTTCCTGTCAAATCAAAAATTGCGTTTGTCAGTGCCGGACTAAATGGGGGAAGTCCTGGTTCGCCAACGCCACCAGGTTTTTCTTCGTTGTCCATAATGTATACTTCTATTTCAGGAATCTCATTGATGCGCGGCATTTTATAAGAATCGAAATTGCGTTCTACTGCCTTGCCATCCGTAAAATGAGTCTCATGTTTAATGGCAGCGCCCAGTGCCATGATTATACTACCTTCTACTTGTCCTTTTACAATGTCCGGGTTTACGTGCCATCCGCAATCCATTACAGCAATTACTTTATCTATTTTTATCTTCCCATCGGCATTTCGTGAAACTTTTACGATTTCGCCTACCGTAGTCTTAAAACACTCAGTAATGGCAACTCCCCAACCTTCGTTTTTACCTCTTGCTTTCCAATTGCTTTTTTGTTCAAGTGTGTCGATCAGTGATTGGTAACGTTCGCTACCTAAGTATTTTCTTCTAAAATCAAGAGGATCTTGACCTGCTTCTCGGCTCAGCTCATCGATAAAGCTTTCGTAAGCAAACCCATTAGTGGACGAATACACCGAACGCCACCACATTACTGGAATAGGTGATTCGGTGGGAATATCGGAAAAGCTGTAATGACTGATCGATTCAAAGTAGCCTTCGGGCAAACCTTCAACAGTGCTTCCGTTAAAAGTTGATTTATCAGCACCCGGCCATTGGTGATCCATGTTTTGTGCAGCTATTTTTGCTTGAAACGATTGAATGTTCCCTTGCTTGCTCAGACCTGCCTTGCATTCATAAACTGCTCCTGGGCGGAAGGGGCCTTGCGTCATATCATCCTCGCGCGTCCAAACGACTTGTACGGGGGCGTTGATTTCTTTGGAGATAACAGCGGCCTCGTGGGGGTAGTCCATGAAGGCTTTTCGTCCGAATCCTCCACCAAGGAAGGTCATGTTTACATTTATCTTTTCGGGAGGCAACCCAATCAACCCAGTAAGCAAACTTTGAATCCAATCGGGTGCTTGAATTGGCCCCCAAATGTCGCACGAATCGCCCTTGAAATGAGCAATACAGTTGAGCGGCTCCATACAGCTATGGCTCTCGTAAGGTGTCTCATAAACAGCTTCTACTTTTTTTTCAGCTTTATTGAAAACAGCGTCTGCATTACCTCCGGTGCGCTGGGAGAGCCCTGGCTTCTTCAGATCATCACGCATGCGCGTAAACAATTGTTCCGTGTTGAGATGTTCAAAACCAGCATCGTCCCACTGTACCTTTAGAGCTTTTCTTCCCTGCGTGGCGGCCCATAAGGTGTCGGCCACAACGGCAACGCCTTCCCGTAAGGAGGCGAATACGCTCATCTTAACAGAGATTACATGGCGAACGCCAGGTACTTTTTTTGTTTCGGTATCATCAACGCTTTTTATTTTTCCTGCAAAGCGTGGATTGCGTTCTACCACAGCATACAACATGCCGGGTAGTTTCTTATCCAACCCAAAGATGGCAGTGCCATTTGTTTTAAGTGGCGTATCTTGGCGAGGTAACGATTGACGAATAACCTTATAATTCTTGGCCTCTTTCAACTTCATATCTTTTGGAGGTTGAAGTTTAGAAGCTTCCTGAACTAATTCGCCATAGCCAAATTTTTTACCCGATGCGCGATGAATTACAAAACCGTTTTCAGCATAACAATCTGTTTTTGAAACTGCCCACTTGTTAGCGGCAGCTTCAATCAACATTTCTCTGGCCGATGCGCCTACTTTCATTAAGTGTTTGTAAGCACCCCGTACGGTCGAACTCCCTCCGGTTAATTGACTTCCATATTTTGCGCCATTGCCAGGGGCAAAAAGAATTTGCACTTGATCCAAGTTTACTTCCAATTCCTCGGCAATGATCTGCGGCACGGTTTGATAAGATCCCTGACCCATTTCAGAGCGGTGGTTCATCAAGGTTACCTTTCCCGTTGTGTCAATAGAAACCCACGCATTTAATTCAACACCTAGGGTTTCGGCAGATTCTTTTGTTAACAACTCAATGGAATTCTCTTTTGCCCCGGCTGGTGTGTAGAAGCCCAACGTCAACCCGATGGAGGACAATCCGCCAATTTTTATAAAATCTCTTCGTGTTACAGTGTTAGCTAACATGGCAATATTATTTGGTGGATGCTTTTTGGGTAATCAATTGAGAAGCAGTTTTAATCGCTTTGCGTATGCGTGGATAGGTTCCACACCTGCAAATATGCCCTTGCATGGCTGCGTCAATATCGGCATCGGTGGGCGTGGAATTCTTTTTTAACAGGGCGGAAGCTGCCATTATCTGACCCGATTGGCAATAGCCACATTGAGGCACTTGTTCTTTTATCCACGCAAGTTGCACAACATGTGTATTGTTTTCCGAAAGGCCTTCGATAGTGGTAATCTCTTTGTTGGCAGCCACCGAAACGGGCAGTGAGCAAGACCGAACAGGATTTCCATTGAGATGAACAGTACATGCTCCGCATTGCGCTATTCCACAGCCATACTTGGTTCCAGTTAAGCCGACAATATCGCGGATAGCCCAAAGCAACGGCATCTTGGGGTCGGCTTCAATGGTGTGTGTTTTCTTGTTGATGTTTAATGTATATGTTGCCATCAAAATAAATGGTTAATTAGTTATATAAAAATACGAAATAGTTTTGGATTAAATGGGGCAAATGTTTGGAAGGATAACCTGGAATTTAAACGGGACAATTTGTAGACACCATTTAACATTTGATTAAGACTTTATTGGGATTTCATTAACACATCTGTGTGGCATTCAGCAATACTTTTGAAGACACATTAAAAAAAACCGTTATGAAAAAATATGTTCTTCTTATTTCTTTTGCCTTTGTTATTGCTCTAGTGAAATCACAAAATCATGACCCGAAATTGTTAAACCAAGTTTCACTTGCTCAGTTACAAGCTGTACCCTATGCCAATTGGTATAAGATCAACTACGAAGCGTATGAGCCGAACATCCGAGTTGTTGACGAATTAAAAAAGAAGAAGCTAGACGAGTATTCGATCAAGATTTTTTTCGGGTCGTGGTGTGGTGACAGTAAAAGGGAACTGCCGAAGATGATGAAGGTACTGGATCAAATCTCCTTTCCGTCCAAAAATATTGTTTTGATTGGAGTCGATGACTCACTCGAGGTTTATAAACAATCACCTCAAAAGCTGGAAGCAGGAGTAAGCGTTTTTCGCGTTCCAACTTTTATTATTTATAAAGGAAAAACGGAAGTTCAGCGACTTGTTGAATACCCCACGGAAAGTACAGAGCGCGATCTGCTGAAGATTTTTTCAAAGGCCGGATACACGCCCAACTATTTTGGGTATCCTCAACTGATCGAATGGCTGAACAATGGTATACTTGCAGACCAAAACATAAGTGCCCGGGGATTGGCCATGCAACTGAAAAATAAAGTTGTTAATGAATCGGAGTTAAATTCATGCGGTTATGTTTTAATGGCTCAAAAAAAGTTTACTGAAGCTATTGCTGTTTTTCGAATAAATGCCAATCTCTTTCCTCAGTCTTCCAATTGTTTTGATAGCCTTGGGGAAGCCTATGCCAATGCTGGTTTTAAAGATAAGGCTATTCAGGCCTATGAAACCGCTTTTCAATTAGACCCTAAAAATCAAGCCATTGAGGACCAACTGAAGAAGCTAAAATGAAATTTAGCGTATTGATTTGACGGAATTGGATGCAGCAATCGTTTGCAATCATATTTGTGTGAAGGGTTTGAATTGTATTTGTTAGATTGGCAGCCCAATTAAAATTAAACCCAAAAACAACGCTGTCATGCTTGACTTGTCTACCCTTTTTCCCTATCAGTTTGATAAGAAATATTCTAAACCTGTGGCCTACTTCAGCATGGAGTTTGCCATCGATCAACCGCTGAAAATTTATTCTGGTGGATTAGGTTTTTTGGCGGGTTCACACATGCGCAGTGCGTATGAGTTAAAACAAAATTTAATTGGAGTTGGCATTCTTTGGAAAAAAGGATATTACGATCAGGAGCGCAACCAAGATCAAACGTTAAAGGCATCTTTTAAAGACAAAGACTATTCTTTCCTTACCGACACGGGAATTGTTTTTCCGATTACCATTCATAATGTGAAAGTGCATGTGAAGGCGTATTTGTTAAAGCCCGAAGTTTTCAACGCAGCACCTCTGTTTTTGTTAAGCACTGATATTCCAGAGAACGACTACCTCGCTCAAACCATAAGCCACCGCTTATATGATCCTAACGAAACTACACGTATTACTCAATCCATTTTGTTAGGAGTGGGCGGTGCTAAGCTATTGGATGTGTTGGAGCGCAAGACGGAAATCTATCACATGAATGAAGGCCACGCTCTTCCGCTTTGCTTTTACTTGTTTAACAAATATGGAAGTTTGGCGGAGGTGAAAAAGCGTGTTGTCTTTACTACGCACACACCCGAGCTGGCGGGTAATGAAGAGCATAGCTTGCCGTTGCTCAATGAAATGAGCTTTTTCAACGGCATTACTCAAAAAGAGGTGGAAGATAAACTTCACCCCGAAAATGGCAGATTAAACTACACCTTAACCGCCTTGAGAATGGCAAAAATTGCCAATGGAGTTTCTCAGCTTCACGGTGAGGTATCGCGAAAAATGTGGGGCGATTACAAAGGCATCTGTGAGATAACGGCCATCACCAACGCTCAGAACAAAACCTACTGGCTAGACCAAGATCTTGAAAAAGCACTGGCCGATAACGATGACAAGGCACTGGTGTCAACTAAGAAAATTCTGAAGCGGAAAATGTTTAGGGTAGTGGCTAATCAAACGGGCAAATTGTTTGACGAAAACATTTTAACAATTGTTTGGGCGCGAAGATTTGCCGGTTACAAGAGAGCCAATCTATTGCTTCACCATTTCGATCGCTTTTTAAAGATTGCCCAGAACAAGGAATTTCCGATTCAGGTAATTTGGGCTGGAAAGCCATATCCGGAAGATTTTGGTGCGATTAATATGTTCAATGAAATTTATTGGAAGACCAAAAGTATGGCGAATTGCACTGTTGTAACTGGCTACGAGTTATGGATTTCTGGGCATTTAAAAAGAGGTTCTGACATTTGGTTAAATAACCCTAAAATGTACAGGGAGGCATCGGGCACTTCGGGCATGACGGCTGCCATGAATGCATCGGTAAACTTATCCATCCCCGATGGTTGGGTACCTGAATTTGCTAAGCCAGGGAAAAACGCTTTCATCATTGAACCTGCTGATGACGCGCTGCCCACTGAAGAAAAAGATAACATTGAAGCCACTCGATTATTGGATTTATTAGAATTTGAAATCATCCCGACCTATTACAAATCGCCTGCAAAATGGACAAAGATTGTAAAGGCAAGTATGACCGATGTGCTTCCATTTTTTGATTCAGGGAGGATGGCCGATGAGTATTACGAGAGGCTTTACAAATAACCTTGCTTAAGCGCTAACAATTTGACTAGAAGTGGGGAGTTAATCCTCACTTCAAATTCTCTAAATCCCTAATCAAAATCCTTCGCCTATCGAAGTTAATTTGATTCTGCTCTTTTAATTCGTTTAAAATTGTTGTTACGGTTTGGCGCGAAGTACCTGTTAAAGCAGCAATGTCTTTATGTGTAAGCTTCGTTTGGATAAGGGTTTCATAACCTACCTTCTTTCCTTTCCAGGAAGCAGTATCTTTTAAAAAATCGATAATTCTTGTTCGAGCATCTTTAAAAACCATCGATTCCAGTTTGCGCTCTAATTTCATCAGGCGCAAGCCCACCAGCTTTAGCACTTTGAAGCTTAACTCGCGGTCGCCATACATCAATGCCTTAAGTTCTTGAATACTGAGTTTACAAATTTTTGTGTCTCCATCCATCGACTGCGCAAAATCTTTCCGTTTGTCTTCACCCGCTATGGCTAGCTCACCAAAAATCTCTCCCACAGTGAGTATGGAAGTAATTATTTCTTTGCCTTCTGCACTATAATGGCCAATGCGAACGCGCCCTTGAGCAATCATATAAATGTATTCTGAAGGCTCATCTGGAAAATAGATAAACTGATCCTGTTTGTAATGATCAAACTCATGGGTGCCGGCCATTGCTTTTACCTTGTGTGGGCAAAGCGTGTTGTAAAGATTTACACTCTCGAAAAACCACAGTGCGGCAGTGTTTGTCATTACATTTAATCAGTTAATTGCCTAAGTTAGCGCAAAATCGCAAATAAGTTTGTTTTGAAAAAATTGCTATTGTCTGAAATCTGGATTTACCCGATAAAGTCTCTTGGAGGCATTCGGTTGAAATCTTCTAAAGTTAAGGAAAAGGGGCTTGAGCTTGACAGGCGCTGGATGTTAATCGATGAGCACGGAAACTTTCTAACACAGCGAGTTTTTAGCAGTATGGCCTTGTTTGAGTTAACAATGACAGATGATTTGTTAGAGGTTTCTTTCAAAGGCAATCAGATTGCTATACCCAAGAAGTCGGAATCAAATGGAAGTCCAATTCAATCTAAAATATGGGATGATTCGGTTATTACCTATGAAGTAAATCCAACTATTAGCGGTTGGTTTTCCTCCATGCTTGGAATGAACTGCCGCTTGGTAAGTTTCCCCGAAGATGGCTCAAGACCTGTTGATGCTGCGTATAAAATAAATGATGAAAATGTAAGTCTCGCGGATGGCTATCCGTTTCTGATTATCGGGCAGGCCTCGTTAGATGATCTGAATCATAGATTAAAAAAGCCGCTGCCAATAAATCGTTTTCGCCCTAATTTTGTTTTTACTGGTGGCGAGCCTTATCAAGAAGATAGCTGGCGAAATTTCAAGATTGGAAAAAATAATTTTATCGGAGTAAAACCCTGTGCTCGGTGTGTGCTTACAACGGTAGATCAGGAAACCGCGGAAAAAGGGACAGAACCGTTGGCCACATTAGCCAGTTATAGGAAGAGAGAGAACAAAATATATTTCGGACAAAACGTAGTAGCGGTAGATCATTATGAAATTTATGAAGGAGATGAGATTAGTTTTTAGAAGGTTACAGGTTGCAGGTTACAAGTTGCAAGTTACAAGTTGCAGGTTACAAGTCACAAGCGATCAGCTAATTCGAACGGGCAACGGGCTGCTGGCAACTGGCAACTTGAAGTTACTTTTCATCGTGTGTGTGGTCTTGTCATTTTCATCTTGCCAAAGTAAAAAGCATGAACTCCCAATTTTTGGCCAGAGGGAAGTAAATGGTACCGATACGGTGTATCACAAAATTGCGCCATTCAAGTTTGTAGATCAGGATAGTGCGTTTGTTACCAACGACACATATAAGGGCAAAATTTATGTGGCAGATTTTTTCTTTACCTCCTGCCGTACCATCTGCCCAATTATGAAAACACAGATGGTTCGTTTATATGAATTAACAAAAGACATGGATGACGTAATGTTGCTTTCGCACACCATCGACCCGGAATATGACACCGTAGCATTGCTTCATGATTTCGCAAAGCGGCTCGGTGTCGAATCCAAGCGCTGGCATTTTGTAACAGGCGTGAAAGATTCGATTTACAAGATAGCGCAAACAAGCTACTTCGCTACCGCCATGGAAGACAAAACCGAGCCAGACGGATTTATCCACAGTGGTGCTTTTTTGTTGATCGATAAACAAGGCCGCATTCGAGGCAAATATGACGGCACAAAAGAGGAAGAGGTAAATAGACTTGTAGGCGATATAAAAAAGCTCAAGCTGGAATGATCAGACGATTGAAGGTGTGGGTCGCATTTCTAGTAAGTCTACTATTCTGCGGAGATATACTGTGGGGTTGTTTAGGAAAAACAGGTAAGCAGGAGTCGGTAAAATTTCAACAATATTTTGCTGTTGGCGAGCAATTGTACATCAAGAATTGCAGCAATTGTCATCAAAAATCTGGTGTTGGGCTCGGCTTACTCTATCCGCCACTCAATACTTCTGATTTTATGGATAAAAATCCTGAAAAGGTCATTTGCCTTATCAAATATGGTATCGAAGGCGAACTGCTAGTCAATGGTAGCCAATATAACAAAGCAATGCCTGGCATTCCCTCGCTAACAGAATTAGAGATAGCAGAAATTTCGACTTTTTTATTTAACAGTTGGGGACGTAAAAAAGGTATCATAGAAACAGAGAGGGTGTCTAGCACCATTGAACATTGCCAGGATTAGTTACTTTTTAGATGGATTTTTATTTTCATTCTATTTTTTCTTATTTGGAATTCATTTGAGGACTAATGACGCACCGAAACAGAAATAAAAGAATCATCACGGTATTGCTTGTGATTCTTTTTTATGTCTCGTTAACAGCACTTTTGATGTACCTCGAAGATCAATCTCCAGCCAGAAAGATTGACACACTGGAGGATGCGTTGTGGTATTTAGTCGCTACTCTTACTACAGTCGGTTATGGAGATATGTACCCAGTTACGTACTGGGGCCGGATGATTGGGTTTCTTTTTTTACTTTCAAGTTTAGGGGTTTATGGTTTTGTAATCGGTCAAATTGCCAATTTTATGAGTACACTTAGCGAACAAAAGGAATTAGGACTAAACGGAACTAGTTTCAAAAATCACGTTGTAATAATTGGATGGAATGAGTTTAGCCAGTCTGTAATCAGCCATTTGTTGGGGGCTGGAAGGCAAGTGGCGGTTGTTACGAAAGAACGCTCCCACATTGATATGATTAGGGAATATTACACGTACGATCAAGTCTTTACGTTGTATTCTGACTATAATAATTTCGATTTTATCGATAAGACAAATATTAGAGAATCATCGGTGGTATTTATCAACTTACATGATGATACTGAAAAACTGGTTTATATAATTAACATCAGAAAGAAATTTGATAATCTTAACTTGGTAGTAACGCTTGATAACGGAAATCTAAAACACACTTTCCAAAATGCAGGTGTTACGTATGCCATTTCAAAAAATGATATTTCTTCGAAGTTGTTGGCCAGTTACATCTACGAGCCGGACGTGGCTATTTTTAGTGAGGAATTAATCGCCTACGCGCATGAGGATGACGAGTATGACATGAAGCAATTTATGGTGAAAGCTGATAATCCTTTTGCTGGAATGCCATACGACAAAGCGTTTTTGGACTTGAAAATGGACTGCAATGTTATTCTTATAGGCTTAGTAAAGATAACAGATGGACATAGACGACTTTTGAAAAACCCAATGGGAAATGTGAAGATAGCAGTGGGCGATTATTTAGTCGTTATGATGGATAGGAAAGGGCAAGAAAAAATGAGAGAGCTATTTCATATAGAAGAAGGTATTTCGCATTAAACAAAGAAGGGCGCAGCTCCCCAGCTGCGCCCTAACCCCAAAAACCAAACCCCCTCAACACATCTCTGCCTTACTCTTAGCGAGTTGCAGAGCCCACAGTCTTTAATCAACCCAGTTCGGGTTGTTGAAGATTTATAAAGTTAAATTCGACTTCGTTTTTTACATCAACAAAAATTATGTCGTCTTTGTTTATTTTGCCAGATAAAATTTGTTTCGATAACTCATTCAATAATTCTCGCTGCATTACCCGCTTCAACGGTCGCGCGCCATACTGCGGATCGTATCCGAGTTTTGCTAGTCTATCCAACGCGTTTTCCGATATATCTAGTTTAACGTCATTTTCTATTAAACGTTTCTTTATTAACTCAAATTGTATCGAAACTATTTTTCTTATATCATTTTTACTTAGTGGGCGAAACATGATGATTTCGTCAATCCTATTTAAAAATTCTGGGCGTAGTGTTTTCCGTAGCCTTTCTAATACTTGTTCCTTTGTGTCTTCAACTACTTCGAAATAGTTTTCAGTTGTAATTTTCTCGAAGTTCTCTTGAATGATTTGTGAACCAATATTAGTGGTCATTACGATAATCGTGTTCTTAAAGTTCGCCACCCTGCCCTTATTGTCGGTAAGGCGGCCATCATCCAACACTTGAAGTAAAATATTAAATACATCGGGATGTGCCTTCTCGATTTCATCGAGCAGAATTACTGAATACGGTTTTCTACGAACAGCTTCTGTTAATTGTCCGCCTTCATCATACCCTACATATCCGGGAGGCGCGCCAATCAAACGACTTACACTGTGCGCTTCTTGATACTCGCTCATGTCAATTCGAACCATGGCGTTATCATCATTGAATAAATAATCGGCCAGTGCCTTTGAAAGTTCTGTTTTGCCTACCCCTGTGGTTCCCATGAAAATGAAAGAACCAATAGGTCGTTTAGGATCTTGTAACCCAGCTCTGCTTCTGCGCACGGCATCGCTTAACGCTTTAATCGCTTCTTCCTGGCCAGCCACGCGCTTGCTGAGTTCTTCTTCTAAATTCAATAATTTTTCACGTTCGCTTTGCAACATTTTAGAAACTGGAATACCTGTCCACTTCGCAATAATTTCAGCAATGTCTTCGCTATCTACTTCTTCTTTCATCAGCGTGTGCTCGCCTTGCATTTCCTTCATCCTTAAGTTCAGGTCGGCTAGCCTTTTTTCGGCTTGCACCAGCTTGCCGTATCTTATTTCAGCTACTTTTCCATAGTCGCCCGCTTTTTCGGCCTGCTCTGCTTCAAACTTTAGTTTGTCCATGGCTTCTTTTTCCCAGCGAATGCCTTGCACCACTTCTTTCTCGCTTTCCCACTTTGCTTTTAGTGAATTGCGCGCCTCGGACATCTCGGCAATTTCTTTGCTGAGTACACCTTCTTTGTCTTTATCTTTTTCTCTTCGGATGGCTTCGCGCTCAATTTCCAATTGCATGATCTTGCGATTAAGTTCATCCAATTCTTCCGGAACTGAATCCATTTCCAACCTTAATTTGGAAGCAGCTTCATCCATCAAGTCAATGGCCTTATCGGGAAGAAAACGATCGGTTATATATCTACTCGATAACTCGACCGAGGCAATCACGGCATCATCTTTTATACGAACCCCATGATGAAGTTCGTATTTGTCTTTAATCCCGCGAAGGATGGAAATGGAATCTTCCACAGAAGGTTCATTAACCATTACGGATTGAAACCTGCGTTCCAAGGCTTTGTCTTTCTCGATATACTTCTGATATTCTTTTAGCGTGGTTGCCCCAATGGCGTGAAGTTCACCTCTGGCCAATGCAGGTTTTAATAAGTTGGCGGCATCCATGGCACCTTCGCCACCACCAGCACCAATCAATGTATGTATCTCATCAATAAACAAAATTATTTCACCATCTGAGTCGGTGACTTCCTTGATAACCGCTTTTAAGCGCTCTTCAAACTCGCCTTTATATTTTGCGCCAGCCACCAGCAAGCCCATGTCTAACGAGACTAATATTTTTGACTTTAGATTTTCGGGCACATCACCGTTGACGATGCGTTGCGCCATGCCTTCTACAATGGCAGTTTTACCAACGCCCGGTTCGCCTAAAAGGATGGGATTGTTTTTTGTTCTGCGCGAAAGTATTTGAAGCACGCGCCTGATTTCTTCATCGCGACCAATAACAGGATCTATCTTTCCTTTTTTGGCGAGATCGTTAAGATTTTTTGAATATCGTTCTAATGATCTGTACTTCGCTTCTGCATTGGCATCTGTTACAGGAGTTCCGCCCCGTAATTCCTTAATTGCCTTTATCAATGTAGATCGGTCGAATCCGGCATCTTTCATCAGTGATGCAATTTTGTCTTTACCCGATAATAAGGCAAGCAACAAATGTTCAACCGCTACAAATTCATCTTTAAACTCGCGCAGTTCTTTTTCGGCACTCTGTAGTACCGCATTGGTGGTGGTTGAAAGATAAGCTTGCTGACCAGAAACACGCGGGTAAGCGTTTACAGTTTCTTCCAGTTTGCTAACAAGCAAGCTGTTATTAATAGCAAGCTTTTTAAATAGATAGGTAGTTACGTTTTCGTCTGTTTCAAGGATGGCTTTTAATAAATGGCCAGGTTCTATTGCCTGTTGCTGAAGTGCACTTGCTATCTCGGCAGATTTCTGTAAAGCTTCCTGCGATTTTATAGTGAATTTCTCGAAGTTCATGGCTTTATTGTTTTGCTGGAGGGCATCAAATAGTAATCCATAGGCTTTAAAAGCTTAAATAAGGAAGCTTTGGCAGGAAAATTTGGATAACAAATTCAATTCAGGTCATTTTGACCGATAAAAGAGCCAGCTTTGTAGAAATCGCAACATGTATTTTGTTTAGGGTTCACCTGTAACTTCATTGGGAAGTATCTGGATCATCAACGGCAAATGAACGGCAAATGAACGAAGCATGATTGAAGATAAACTGATTTATCCCAGTCTCGCGAATCCATTTCTAAGTCAATAAAAAAATAAAAAGGGGAGTAACCACACTCCCCTTTTATCAACAACTAAAAAATGAGGAGTAACCACACTCCTCAATTATCTGCTAGAAATTAATTGCTTCCGAAAGCTCCAATGTAGTTGGCTGGTGCTGGAACATTATAGGTTTTACCATCAACAGAGTGGCTGGTAAACTTTGTAGCCCAACCTGTTTTTCCTTTAGCCAAGGCGGGTGAACCCGCTGCTAACTTTAAATTAAAAGCTGCTGGGAAATCCATATTTGCAGGGTTTGCGGCAGCTACTTGGTCAAATGGAGTTATTGTTAGCGTCACAAAATTGGGTGTGCCTGTTGAGATATCGTTGGCAGTTTCTGAATCTCCTTTAGCTACCGAGCTGATGGAAGTTGGGTAGAATTGAGCAGTAACCACATCGTTTGCTCCATAATAAAAATTATAACCTACAGCAGAGTTAGCAACATCTGGATTGTCTGGTGATTTAGGGAAACGAACGCCAAACTTACAGTTTACTACAATATTGTTGTAAACTTTTCCGCGACCACCTTTTTCTAAGTTGAACGAACCGCCACGACCAGATTTAGTTTGTCGCCAACCGCAGTTAATGGCTGTGTTGTTATACACGTTTACATCTGTCTGTGGCGTGCGGTCGTCTGAGTTTGACCATTTAATTCCATTGGTAGCGGCTTGATAAAATGTGTTGAAAGCCACATCGCCACGACATCCACTTTTTACATTCAATGCTTCGCCTCCTGTTTGGCCATTCAAAATATACGTGTTGTTAGTAATTAAAAGCGTGCCTTGGTTTACGCGCATGCCGTCATCTTTTGAATAAGCGATAGTAGAGTTTTGCATTACAAATTTTCCGTTAGGGTTAGTATAATACAAGCCACCACGTGGGTCACCTTCTTTTAATTCACCAGAAGTAACAATGTTTGTTCCAGCAGAAGCGGGACCTCCCACATATTCGATGCGTGTGTAAATGATCGCCATTTCAGGAGATTCGATTGTGCCTAAAATGCCGCCCCACAATCCGGCAAAGATATTTTCTTTAGTGCGCTTGGCTTGAGGAACTGTGAAAAGAACTGGGTTAGCTTCAGTGCCATAGCTATAGAAGCTACCAGCAACTGAAATTTCAGGGCTAGTGCCTTGCTTGCCGTCACCATCCACTATAATCGTTGTGCCTTCGCGAACAATTAATTTTTTCCCAGCTGGCACATTCAGGCTACCTTTTATGGTATACGTGCGGAAAGGACCCCATTCACCTTCTACTGCACCACCAGTAAGTTCTACTGGAGGTTGAGCCGTGATTTCAACCGCAATGTCTTTCTTTACGCTTTGGCTTGATTGATCATTCACCGTAATAGAGATAGTAGCAGTGCCCAACGCCTGAGGTGCAACATAAGTAAGCGTTGCAGTAGCTGTGCTTTCGCCAACTCCTTTTGTGCCTGTTACTGTTACAGTTCCTTTATCAGCGGTAGCAACAATGTCCTTTAATTTTCCTGCTGCCGAAATAGTTAAGGCAACTGTTTTTGTTTCACCCAATTTAATGGATAACGTAGAGGCGTCTGTAGATAATTGTGGAGCAGAAGGTGTGCCTTCTTCTTCCTTACACGCATTGAGTGTGATCAATGCACAGATGGCAAGCATGGTGGTAATTCTCATGCCGAACGAAATAATTTGTTTTGGAATTTTCATAGGTACTTGTTTTAGTTTGATTGATTTATATTAATTAAGGTTAAATCTTACTCCGAATCGAAAGGATTGATAATACCGGTCTCTTCGTACTAATGTTTTATTTGTTGGGTCTTCCTGATAGGGATAAGTATTGGTTGACCCTGCTTCTTGGTAAAGCGGTTTCTTCACAAATACTTCGTAAGGAGAATTCAGAAGATTAACTCCCTTCAAGAAAATCTCGAATTTTTTATTTATTGATTTTTCGATGCTAAAATCCATTTGCACAATGGGTGATGAGTACCAATCATTGTCTATGAAAGGGGAAATGACTTCCAATCGCTCACCTGTATAAACCATTGATAGCTGTGATTCAAAACCTTTCTGTATGTCTTTATAAAGAAGCGCGAGATTGCCAATGTGCTTGGCTTGGCCTTGCAACGGCCGAGTCTGATTTGTGGGGATGACAATTAGATCGCTGGTAGGATCGTTAGGATTTTCACGCGTTCGTAACGATTTGAGTGAGGTGATTGTAGAGTATGTAAATGTGTAGTTTCCTTTAATCCCAATCTTGTTGAAGAATTTACTGAAGTCAAGCTCAACACCCAGGTTGTGGGCAGTGCCATAGTTGCCTGGTTTCATTACGGGCTCGTTGTTTACTCCCTCTCTTACTACGGCATACTCGATAGGATCTTTGATATTTTTGTAAAACACGCCCAGTAAAATCTGATCCGATGTGTTCGGGAAGTACTCATAGCGCAAGTCCAAATTATCGGCCTTTGCTCGTTTTAGGGCAGGATTCCCGACATCGTCATAGCCATCTTGCTCAATCACATAAGGAACTACCTCGAAATAGCCAGGTCTTGAAATCGCTTTATAGTAAGTGAAGCGAAGATTTCTATCTGAAGCTATTTTGTATTTTAAGCTAAGGCTTGGCAATACATCAGTATAATTTTGGGTGCTGTCGGGGGTTTGGTTTTGGTTGGGGAATTTTAGCTTGTAACCTTGGGTAGTCAACTCGGCTCTTATACCAGTATTTACATCTAGGTTTCCAATGTTGAATTGGGTCAGAGCATATAAGGCTGTGATTTTTTCAGATGCGCTATAATTCAAGGCATCGGTAGCACTGCCCGCAGGGTTAAGTATTTCCCACCTCACATCACTGAATTTTTTCCAATCAACATCTTTTATTTGCGGGCTGGGATTTGGATCAAAGAAGTAGCGATTGAAATAATTATCGCGCTCACGGGTTCTATAAAGTCCGCCTGTTTTTATAGAAGTATTTTTCCAAGAAGTAGGTTTGAAGGTAAGGTTCCAATACCCTGTATAGTCAGTATCGGTATTGCGTTCCCACTGGCGTGGATTTCTGCGCTCAACGTTTACAGGCTGTTCAACAAAATTCTTAAGCTCGCCATTGCGATCGAAGCGAAGGTTGTCAGGCCGATCGTTTTTAGCTACTGAATAAACAGCTGACCAATCGAACGTTAATGAATTTGTAAACTTATGATTGCCTTGAACCGTAGTGTTAAAAATCCCTTGATCAATGACTCTTGTGCGTGTGCTGTAGCTCAATATCGAATTTCCTCCAGTGCTGCTGTAATTTCTTCCATCCAAAAAGGTGGTGTTGGTTTCCCGTGCCTCGTTATTAATAAGTTTGTAATACGCAGTGTACAGATTAAAGGAGTGCATTTGAGATAATCGGTAATCAATGCGCGAATGCAAGGCACTACGTATTTGGCGGGTCGAATAGTGCCGAGCTTCCACACTTCTAATAGAAGGGAGGTTGGATCCAAAGCGATCAGTATCAGTATCAAACCAAATGCTTTCGGTGCCACGATAGGAATTTTGAAAACTTCCTCCCGCCATTATCCCTAGTCTATTTTGTAACAGACGGTTGCCAATCGAAACAGAAGCTAGGATATCAGGAATGGGAGTTACCGATTCAGTATTCCCATTGGTCTTGGTGAAATCGGAAGGCTGCGCTTGGTAGCCAACTCCAAACTGCTCGCGTGGGGAAAGACTGCGAACCACAGAGCTATTAAATGTATCAAAGCCCTTAATTACATTGATTTGATTGTATCCCAATTGAAAATCGCCTTTTAGCTCATACTTCTCGGGGGCACCTTTCATCACCAAATTAATTCCACCACCCATGGCATCGCCTTCTAAATCAGCAGTCAAACTTTTATATACTTCCAACCGATCAAGCAGTGCCGCAGGAAAAATGTCCAAAGGCACATATCTATTTTTGTTATCAGGGCTAGGAATTTTTACTCCGTTGATGAGCGTGTAGCTGTAGCGCTTATCCATGCCACGCACAATGGCATACTGCGGATCGCCATTGGCATTTCTTTCAACCGACAACCCAGAAACACGCTGTACAACATTTGCTACCGACAGATCAGGCGTTAGTGAAATAGACTTCGCAGAAACGACATTGAGTGTGTTAGCTGAGTTGCGCTCTAAAAACCGAGCTTGAAAGTCAGATCCGCCTTCGGTTTTAGCCGTGACTACAACTTCGTTAAGCTGAGTAGTTTCGGGCTCCATAAAAAAATCCAGAATAGAAGATTCGCTCTCACTCAAGATAGAAATTGACTTTTGTTGAATTTTATAACCTACAAAACTTGCTTCCAACACGTAGCTACCAGGCGCTACTCCTGTTAAGGTAAATGATCCATCTAGGCCTACTACTGCATATTTTTGAATAGAGGTTATGAGAACGTGTGCACCAATAAGAGGCTCCCTGTTTTCATCGAACAGTTTCCCTTTAATAGTAGCACCAAATGAAAGTGCTCCTACGCCCAAGAAAACTAATATGAATAAACCCTTTTTCATTTTATCTTTTGGATTGAGCATTTTCTACTGATCCGCGAATAGTACCATTGGGAGCAACAACCAAATCTTTCCCAGCCAAATCCTCCCAGCGATAGAATTGGAAAGTCTTGTCGGTGGACATCCCAACAAAAAGGCCTGATTTGAATTGCCCCAGCAAGGACACACTTGTAACTTCCGAGCCATCGCTTTCGGAAGTTGACATGTTTATGATTTTGACTAGCTGATGATCGTGTGGGTTGCCATTTGAGCCTTCTCTTGCAAACACTCTAAACCGATTGGATTGTTGATCGGAAACTAAGATGTAACCAGTTTTATTATTGATTTTATAGATGGAAATACCTTCGTGATCTTGGGTAAACCCTGAAGTTCCAAATAAAGCCAGTTGTTCATTTCCTTTTTCAGGATCGGCATAGTACTTACGAACTCCAACGCCTTCATCTGAGTAGTACACAAATCCTAATTCATCGTCTACCGCTATGGATTCTATTTCTTTTTTAGCACTGTATTGACCGAATTTTCTCACCAAGGTTGCTTTTACTGCACCTTTGCCATCGTCTTCTAATACGTACTGCCAGAGATAGCCATTGGTTGGCCCACTCTTCCTGCCCACAATCGCGAAAATCTTATTGGTATTCGGTTGTTTATAGAGCGAAATACCCATTAAATCGCGAAAGCCATCGCCCGTTTCACTTTCAAAAACTGGAATGCCACCATTGTCAACAGGAGTCATATCGGGCAGACTGAAAATTCTGAGATTATGAGTAATCCGTTCTGTAACCACAGCAATGTCTGTTGGCTTGTTGTTTAGGATCAGACCGTACTCGATGTCTACATTATTTGGTCGCTTCAAGCCCTTCACAACCTTATCCTGAATAATTTTTCCATTCAGGTCGAACACGTACAAAGCGCCATTTTCATCTTTATCGGTGCCCACAATCAGGCTTTTGGAAGTGTCTTGAGCATCAATCCAAATGGCAGGGTCATCGGAATCAAACTGAACCGCCTCGGTTATAATTACTGGTTTTACTGTTGGCGAAGAATCTACTATTGCAGCCTGCTGGATGGTACTATTTCCTGACGTGCAGGCATTCAGAAAAATGAAAGCTAAAGCCAAAAGTAGAAGGTTCTTCATCGAATTAATTTTTGTGGTTTCGTGATGCAAAGATTGCCGGTTCAAGGAGGGCAAGTCAACGAAATGGAGTTAGCAAAAAGGCAACAAAGTGCTATTTATCCTGTTTACAGAACAGCAACAGAAAACTAAAAAAATGAGTTATCGTATTGGTTAATAATGATTTACGCAATGTTAATTTGCTGTTAAACAATCATTAATCAAATACTCGCAATAAATTGTGTTAGACTTTTGTCTGGATCGAGGTTCAATTTTTTTCGGAGCCTATAGCGTGAAATCCTCAAGCTATCGGGTGAAATGCCTAATAGCAAGGCGATGTCTTTGGAAGGTATGTTGAGACGAATCAAAGAAGCCAACCTGATTTCCGAAGCTGTTAAATCGGAAGCTTTCTTTTGCAGTTCGTGGAAAAAATCTTGGTGCACTTGTTCAAAAATCATTCTGAAATCGTCCCAATCTTTGTCTTGCACAAAATTGCGCTCAATCATTTTTACCACATTCTTAATCTCCTTTCGGTGATCAGACGGGCCTTCTTTCAAAACTTCGGTGAGCTTTTGCTGGATGTCTTCAAGTATTTTGTTTTTGCTTATGATGTGAAGCGTATGTGAGGTAAGCGACTTTGCTTTTGTTTCCAACTCATTTTTAAGCTTTTGCTCGTGAAGGTGCGTGTTTTCAATTTCGGCCTCCATTAACTTTTTTTCGGCTGTATATACTTTTTGATTTTGGTCGATCACCTCTTTGTTCTTCTTTATTTTTAGCCGTTGGCGGCTGATAACTACGCCTCCCAATAAAGCAATGAGCCCTAATGAAATTGAAAGTAGAATTTTTATGGTATTGTTCAATCGTTCATTCGCCTCAAGCTGGTCGATCGCGTGGTTCTTCCGCTCTATTTCAAATAGAGTCTGAAACAGTGCAAGCTGTTTTGCAGCATCGGTAGTGTACATATCTTCATAAATAGTTCTACCTATCTCAAGATTATTATAAGCTGCCTCATATTTTCCGGCAAGCCCGTAAACCTTGCTCATATCTTTATAGGCACTGCTTAGTTGATACTTGTCTTTTAGCCGAATCGCAAGATTAAGTGCCTTGTTTGTCCAAAGGATAGCCGAGTCATATTTGCCAGTTTTCCGATAGTTGTCGCCAATATTGTTTAGGTCAATAATCATGAGCGAACTATCTCGCGTTTGTGTAGTCAGCTCAAACGATTTTTTAAAATACGTAAGCGCGATGGGAAATTGCTCCTTATCTTCATAAATACTTCCAAGGTTTTCCAGAATTGTAGACATGCCAACCAGATTGTTGGATTTTTTATAAAGATCAAGTGCCTTTTGCTGATACTCAAATGCCTTAGCATACTCCTTGCGTTTTTCGTAAAGCCTTCCTAGCGATCCAAATGAGTTGGCTTTGCCCGCTTCATTTTTTAATGATTCATAAATAGAAAGTGCCTTTAAATGTTGTTTCAAAGCAAGTTCTGGCTGCCTGATGTTGTAGTACAAAAGCCCCAATTGGTTCAGGTTTTCGGCAACTTTTCCTAGCTCGCCAACAGCTTCAAAATATTCTCCTGCTTTCAATACCTGATTTAGCGCTTCTTGATAAACTCCCTGCTTGAAAAGCACTTTACCTATTAATTGGTGGCTGGAAGCTTTGGTGTCTAAGCAATTTTCCGAACTCAATTGTAGGGCCTTAGTGGCTAAAATAAAGGCTGAATCTGGCAAGGTTGCAATAAATTTGTCAGCTCGAAGATTGAGTGCAGCGGCCTCTTTACAATCGTTTGATTTTTCAACTGTCTTTTCAGTACACCCTAAAAGAACGGTCAAACAAGTAATCAAAACAAATCGGTTTCCTTTGATCATACACAAATATTGGTTTGCAACTTACTACATATTGAAAAATACCATTACATAATTGTTAAGGATTGGTCTTTTCAAAATAGCTTTCATTGCTATCTTGCCACATGTCTGCTCCCCAACTCAAACAAACCCTTACACCCATTATGGTTTGGGGTTTAGGCGTTGGCTATGTAATCTCCGGAATGTACTTCGGTTGGAATCTAGGGCTTGAACAAGGTGGCACATTGGGTTTGGGTATCGCCACTGTTTTTATTGTCTTGCTTTATGTCACGTTTACGTTTAGTTATACCGAGTTAGCATGCGCTATCCCCAAAGCGGGAGGTGGATTCGATTACGCGACACGCGCCTTGGGAAAAGATGCAGGATTTATTGCTGGCATTGCTCAAAGCATTGAATTTATTTTTGCTCCGCCTGCCATTGCTTTTGCTTTAGGGGCATATTTCAATTTATTTTTCCCACAAATTCCTATTCTTGCAATAGCCATATTGGCTTATGTAGTTTTTACTGCGCTTAATATTTATGGTGTGAAGGCAGCGGCTACTTTTGAACTTGTTATTACCATTCTGGCTGTTGCCGAATTGCTCCTCTTCTGCGGGATCACGCTTCCACAGGTGGAGGCTAAAAATCTCACCCAAAACGCGCTTCCACATGGCTGGTCAGGTGCATTTGCCTCGCTTCCATTTGCTATTTGGTTTTTCTTAGGCATCGAAGGCGTGGCAAACATTGCCGAAGAAGCTATCAATCCGAAGCGTACAATAATGCTAGGTTTCGGTTCCGCCATTTTCACGCTGGTAATTTTGTGTGTTCTCACTTTCGTGGGATCGGTAGGTGTGGGAGGATGGGAAGCCGTTGTGTATAAAGATGGTGCTACTTCCGATTCGCCTTTGCCCTTGGCGCTGGCGCAATTAGTCGGAAACAACAACTTACTCTACCATGCTTTGATTACCGTTGGTCTATTTGGATTGGTTGCTTCCTTTCATGGATTGATGTTGGCCTCAGGTCGTTCAACCTTCGAATTCGGAAAAGTGATAGTACCCAATTCGATGGTCGGCAAAGTCCATTCAAAATTTCAAACACCAGCCAATGCACTTCTATTCAATATGATGGTTGGCATTCTGGCATTGCTCACAGGTAAGACATCCGAAATCATTACGATTTCCGTCTTTGGAGCACTTACATTGTATTTTATTTCCATGATTTCACTACTTAAATTGAGAACGTCTGAGCCAAGGTTGGAAAGACCCTTTCAAGTTCCTTTTTATCCTGTTTTTCCTTTGTTGGCGTTGTTAATTTCTTTTGTTTCTTTGGTGGCTATGACGATCTTTAACCTTCGATTGGCAATACTTTATTTTCTGATTATTGCGCTTTCATTTGGTATCTATAAAGTTACGAAAAGAAAACTCCGTTGAATTACCACTTTGAAAAACAACATGACAACCAAAGCGATTCTTGATTATGTAAAAAATCATCCTTCCGGAAAAGTAAAGGTTGCCTTTACCGACATCGATGGAATTTTGAGGGGGAAATATATTTCTGTTGAAAAATTTCTTTCGGTAATCGACAATCAAACCAGCTTTTGCGATGTGATTTTTGGATGGGATGCCAACGATGTGGCGTATGACAATGGCAAGTTCACAGGCTGGCATACTGGCTATCCAGATGCTCCTGCGAAGCTAGACATAAACACCTTTCGAAAAATTCCCTGGGAAAATGATATTCCCTTTTTCTTGGGCGAGTTGACTGATGCGAAGGGTAATCCATCTCCAGTTTGTCCAAGACAACTGGTAAAAAAAGTTATAACAGAAGCAAAAGACCAAGGCTTCACGCCTTTTTTCGCACAAGAATTTGAATGGTTTAATTTCGCGGAGACACCTCAAAGCGTGAATGAAAAGCAGTTTAAAAACTTGACGCCACTTACACCGGGAATGTTTGGGTATTCGATTTTAAGGAGTACGTTAGAGAATCCGTTCTTTACGGATCTCTTTGATCTGATGAAGAAATTCAACGTGCCGTTAGAAGGTCTCCACACCGAAACAGGACCAGGTGTTTTAGAGGCTGCCATTGTTTATGCAGATGCGTTAGAAGCTGCGGACCGTGCGGTATTGTTTAAAACAGCTGTAAAAGAGATTGCCTATAAGCATGGCATCATGGCTACTTTTATGGCTAAGATTAGTGAAAATCTACCTGGTTGTGGCGGCCATGTTCATCAAAGCCTTTGGGATAAAGCCGCCAAGAAAAATCTCTTCTATAGCGAGAAAGATCCTCACCACATGAGCGATGTAATGAAGAGTTATGTGGCAGGTCAGTTGCATTGTCTGCCTCATATACTTCCCATGTTTGCACCAACCATCAATAGTTATAAGCGTTTGGTAGAAGGTGCTTGGGCGCCAACAACATTGACTTGGGCAGTTGATAACAGAACAGTCGCCTTGCGCGTGTTGTCTGGTGGAAGTAAGTCATGTAGGCTAGAGACACGCGTTATTGGTTCGGATGTAAATCCATATTTGGCAATGGCTGCGGCCCTGGCTGCTGGGTTATATGGAATCAAAAATAAACTCCCTTTAAAGCAGCCAGCCACAGTTGGTAATGGTTACCATGATTTTTCTAATGGCACGTTGCCTGGAAATTTACACGAGGCAACGCAGCAAATGAAACAATCTAAAATAGCACGAGAAATTTTAGGTAACGAATTTGTCGAACATTTCACCATTACACGCGAATGGGAGTGGAGGCAACATTTAAAGGCTGTAACCGATTGGGAGTTTAAACGCTATTTTGAGATTATTTAAGTATGCCCTTTACATTTGCACATCCCGCCATTGTAATTCCATTAGCTAGAATATCACCCAAGTGGTTTTCCCTAACGGGATTGATAGCTGGCAGTGTTGCCCCTGATTTCGAATACTTTTTGAGGATGCAAATTAGAAGTAGTTTTAGTCACACCTATTTAGGATTGGTTTGTTTTGACTTGCCATTTGGTATCTTATTGACGTTCATTTTCCATCGCATCATTAGAAATGATTTGTTCAATAACTTACCTAATTGGTTAGCTTCACGAGTATCAGTAAATCCTATCAACTGGATTCAAAAGTTTAGAACAGATTGGTTTATTATTTCGATCTCTACCTTAATAGGCGCAGCCTCTCATTTGTTATGGGATGGGTTTACCCATAAAACTGGTTTTTTCGTTTTATTATTTCCAGTTTTATCTTCTGCAATGAATGTTCTTCAATTTAAAATTCCATTATATAGTGCTTTACAGCATGGAAGCACCATAATAGGATTCGCACTTATTTTCTTTTTCATCCGATCGCTTCCAATTCAGAATGTCACTACTAAACCTTTACCAATTTATTGGATAACTATTTTAGTGATTTCTTTTTCAATTGTTATCCTGAGAAGTCTTTTAGGTATCGATCAAAATCTAATTGGGCAGCTTGTTGGAACTGGAGTTTCCGGATTACTGATTGCATTTATCATCGCACCTATTACCCTTGGTAAATTCCAATTGTTTAACAGATGAGATATCTTTCAAAAAGGGCCGTATCTGAAATTATTGGCATATTAGAAGAAAGCCAAAAAAACGTATTGCGAAATATTAATCATGTGATGACCAACACGTACTACTTGATTGGCCATCGTATTGTAGAGGAGCAACAGCGTGGTAAAAAACGTGCCGACTATGGCGAAAAATTGATTAAGGAATTATCAATTGAGTTGCAAAAGCAATTTGGGCGAGGCTTTTCTGAGCGCAACCTTGAGGCTATGCGCCAATTTTACCTTACTTACCAAATTCCGCAGACACTGTCTGCGGAATCTAAATTAATTCGAGCAAAGGCTCAGAATAGGTTTCCGTTGAGTTGGTCTCACTATATCAAGTTGATTCGTATCGAAAATCAAGGTGAACGAAAATTTTACGAAATAGAATCAAAAAATAATAATTGGTCCGTTCGAGAGCTACAACGCCAAATTGATTCATCGCTGTATGAAAGATTGGTGTTAAGCAGAGATAAGAAAAAAATTAAATTGCTTAGTAAAAAGGGGCACACAATCGAAACTCCAAAAGACGCGATAAAAGAACCCTACGTCTTAGAGTTTCTCGGATTAAAAGAAGAGAGGATCTATTCTGAAAATGAATTTGAAGCGGCTGTTATCGACAAGCTTGAACATTTTTTATCGGAGTTAGGTAAGGGGTTCATTTTTGTATCGCGTCAAAATAGGATTTCTTTTGATGAACGCCATTTTTACATTGACTTAGTATTCTACAATCGTATTTTGAAGTGCTTTGTACTTATTGATTTAAAGATGGGAGATCTTAAGCATCAAGACTTAGGCCAAATGCAGATGTACGTAAACTATTATGATAGAAAAATTAAATTACCCGAAGAGAATAATACTGTTGGAATTATACTCTGTAAAGATAAGAGTGAAACACTTGTGGAGATAACACTCCCGAAAGACAACAAGCAAATTTTCGCGAGTAAGTATAAGATGATACTTCCTAGTAAAAATGAACTGAAGAAGTTAATAGAAAACAAAAAATGAATTCCGCAGACACTGTCTGCGGATTTAAAAATGACACAATTAAATTAATCAAACTATGACGTTCGATAAAACATATCAATTCAACTTTCCAACCACCATTCGCTTTGGGGCAGGCTCCAGTAAAGAGCTGGGTGACTATCTCATCAAAAATAGTCTTGCAAGGCCTCTTATTGTTACTGATCCGACAGTAGCACAACTCGGGTTCTTCAAAGAGATAATAGAAGACTTAAAAAAGAAAAATCTTTCCGTTGAGATTTTTCAGGATATTCATAAAAATCCGGTTAAGTCCGATGTTTACAAGGGTACTGATGTGTACGATGCAAGCAAGCGCGATTCAATTGTTGGTATCGGTGGTGGCGCAGCGTTGGATGTGGCTCGTGCAATCGTGTTGAGAGTGAATCATCGTGAGGATTTGTTTAAGTATGACGATCTAATTGGAGGCGATGTCTTTGTAACCAACGATGTTCCGCATTTTATTACCATTCCGACAACCGCGGGAACCGGAAGTGAGGTTGGCAGAAGTGCCATCATTGCTGACGATGAAACCCATCAAAAGAAAATTCTTTTTGCTCCGAAGCTGTTAGCAAAGATAATTTTTGCAGATCCTTTGCTTACCATGGAACTGCCGCCATTCATAACCGCAGCAACAGGTATGGATGCACTTACACACAATATGGAAGCGTTTGTAGCGAAAATGCCACACCCTATGTGCGAGGGTATTGCGCTAGAGGGAATTTCGTTAATAAGTAAGTCGTTAGAGACCGCTGTAAATAAACCCGATTTGGAATCGCGTAGCAATATGTTGATAGCGTCATTAATGGGTGCCGTTGCCTTCCAAAAAGGGCTGGGAGTGGTACATTCTTTAGCACATCCGCTTTCGTCTTTGTTAGATACGCATCATGGCCTAGCCAATGCGGTTAATATTCCTTACGGCATGGAATTTAATATCGCTGGCTTTGAAGATAAGTTCCGAAGAATTGCACGGACCTTGGAGTTGGAGGAGGAAACGGGTGAAGCAGTTGTAAAGTATTTATTCGAACTTAATTCTAAGATAAATATTCCTCATAAACTTAGCGCGATCGGAGTGCAACACGAACATATCGAAACATTGGCCGATCTTGCCATTGCCGACTTCGCGCATCCCAATAATCCAAAACCGGTTTCAAGAGAAGACTTTAAACAATTGTACTTGCGTGCTCTTTAAAAATTTAATTCAATGTTTACCGAATTGCTCAGTCTCATGTCTCACATCTCAAGTCTCATTGCTAATTAAGGTATGAAAAAGACTATTGGCGTGCTCGATTGTAGTAAGTATGATGCCTACGCAAATTGGATTGCACCGGATGCCAATGTAGAAGTTGTTAAACTGGGATATGCGCTTGATAACTTTTCAGATATACATACGTGCGATGGTATTTTACTAACTGGCGGAGAAGATGTCCATCCTAAGTTTTATAATAAAATGGAATACTTGCCGCTCTGCCATGAATATGATATGGATGAAAGGCGAGATGAATTTGAACTGAAAGTAATTGACTATATACAAAAAAATCAATTGCCTCTTTTAGGCATTTGCCGTGGGTTGCAAATTACCAATGTGTATTTTGGAGGAACGTTGATTCCCGATATCCCGACAAGCGGTAGGCCAGATCATTCAAAGCTAAACGACACTGATCGATATCATCAAATCGACACATATCTTAGTGGCCACTTATTCGACATAGTTGGAAAGGAAAATGGTGAAGTAAACAGTGCCCATCATCAAAGTGCAGACAGTATTGGCAATGGGTTGAGAATTAGTGCTACTTCAACAGACGGAATAATTGAAGCCCTTGAGCGCGAGCAGCCCGATGGAAAATCATTTTTGATGCTGGTGCAATGGCATCCTGAACGAATGATTGATCAAGAAAGTCCGTTTACAAAAAATATAAAACAAGCTTTTTTAAAAAGTATAAAATAATCCTTATGCAAATTATTAATCCTGCAACTGAAGAGATTATCATGAGTCTTGCTCAAGATACTCAAGCAAGCGTTGAGCAAAAATTCAATGAATTGAAGAATACTCAGCCAACGTGGGCAGAGGTACCTCTTGCCGAACGAATTACTATTGTCAAGAAGTTCGCTGACATACTTGAGCGAAATATAGAATCACTGACTGCAATTTTAACTTCGGAAGTTGGCAAGCCTCTGCAGCAATCACGCAATGAAATTAATGGAGCCAGAGCACGTATTAAATGGCTTTCTGAAAATGCTGAAAAGTATTTGGCAGATGAGACAATGTTTCAGGATCAAAGCATCACCGAGAAAATTTCTTATGAACCACTGGGTGTTGTTTGCAATATCTCGGCCTGGAACTATCCTTACCTAGTTGGGGTGAATGTTTTCGTACCTGCTCTGCTGGCTGGTAATGCGGTTTTTTACAAACCATCCGAGTGTTCAACTCTTACGGGATTGGAGATAGAAAAATTGCTGAAGCAAGCCGGAGTTCCCGCGAATGTTTTTCATATTGCTGTAGGCGGTAGAGAAGTGGGTGAATTACTACTCAATCTTCCGCTGGACGGATATTTTTTCACTGGCTCGTATAAAACCGGAAAATATATTTATGAAAAGGTAGCTCCTAAAATGGTGCCTTGCCAATGTGAGCTGGGTGGCAAAGATCCCCTGTATGTTACGGATGATATTGCCGATGTAAAAGCGGTAGCTGCTGGCACTGCCGATGGCGCATTTTATAATAATGGCCAGAGCTGTTGCGCGGTTGAGCGTATCTACGTCCACGAGAATGTGTATGATCAATATGTGGAAGAATTTGTCAAAGAAGTCAATTTATGGAAGATTGGTAGGCCCACAGAGCAGGGCGTTTATATTGGTCCGTTGAGTAGAAAAGAACAGATTGCTTTTTTGGAAAACCAGGTTGCCGATGCACTCCAAAAAGGAGCAACGTTAGCTGCTGGTGGAAGGCGAATGGAAGGAAAAGGTTTTTATTTTGAACCTACTGTTTTACTTGATGTGAACCATTCGATGAGTGTAATGAAAGATGAATCTTTTGGCCCCATCATTGGCATTTTGAAAGTGACAAATGACGAACAAGCCATACAATTAATGCAAGACACGGAATACGGGTTGACAAGTTCTGTATATAGCCAAAATCAAACTCGCGCTGAAAGTATTTTAAAAAAGATTAACTCAGGCACCGGGTATTGGAACTGCTGCGACCGCGTGAGTGCAGCCCTGCCTTGGAGCGGACGAAAACACTCTGGGTTTGGAGCTACGCTTTCGCATGCTGGAATAAGAGCATTTACGAAACCGAAGGCGTTTCATTTGAGGGGGTAAGCTTATCTTACCTATTTTGAATTCACTTTTGATGATTTTATGTTTTTAACATTTACTACAATGATCAGATTTATTCTTCTTTTTGCGTCTTTTATTTTTGTTTCAGTTTTTACATTTGGACAGGGTAATTTTTTAGGAACTACGCAAAATGGTGGGTTGGGAGGTATAGGAGAAATTTTTATCGCCAACAGCGATGGAACTGGAGTCCAAATCCTTAAGACATTAACAGGAGATAAAGAATCTACTGGAAATTATCCAAGTGAATTGGTCCAGTCGACAAATGGTAAAATCTACGGAATCACTACTGACGGGGCGGCTTCTAATCTTGGTACTCTTTTTGAATTTGATGCTGCAACTAACTCAGTTTTGAAAAAGATTGATTTTTCGAAGGATAAAGAGCTGGCTCATCCTTTTGGTAATCTTATTCAAGCAAGTAATGGAAAGTTATATGGACTTACTTCAGGAGTTTATCGTAACACCACACTAATATCCAGTGGGATATTTGAATATGATCCAACGAACAACAAGATCACAAAAAAAACGATTGTAGGAACTAACAATGGTAATCTTCTTTTAGGCTCGAATGGCAAACTTTATTTCTACGACATTGGTAGTATTTTGGAGTTTGATATTCAGTCTTAATCTTTTGTCACTGTGGTTTTGCTACCGTCTGATTTAACGGAATATTCGTGGCGAGGTTTGAGTCAAGATGGCAACGGAAGGTTTTATGGTATTGCTGAGCATGGTGGAGTGAACAATCAAGGAGTTATTTTTGAATTCGATCCAATTGCAGGTTCAACAATAAAAAAGTTTGAATTTACAGATAAAACCAAAGGGATACTACCGGCTGGGAGAATGGTATTAGCCGCGAACGGAAAATTTTATGGTGTTACAACAAATGGCGGATCTTCAGATAGGGGAGTTTTGTTTGAATTTGATCCATCCAATAATACGTACACGAAAAAAATAGATTTTGCTGATAATAATTTGAGCGCTACCCCTTTTTCTAATTTGTCGATCGGAAGAAATGGTAAGTTATACGGGATGACTTTTTATGGTGGAATGGGACCTGGAAATATATTTGAATATGATCCTATTTCTCAATCTTATAGAGATTTATATTCATTCCAAGGAATTGATGGAGGGTCACCCATTCTAAATACGTTACTCCAATCTACGAATGGCCTTTTGTATGGAGCTACGAGTGGAAGAGGTAAATTTGATGCCGGTGTTTTGTTTCAATTTGATCTAGCTACAGGTATATATAAGAAATTGGTAGACTTCAGTGGAATAAATAATGGATCAAGCATCATTGGTGGCCTTTCGCAGTCATCGGCTACGAAAAAATTTTATGGAATGACATCATTGGGAGGCCGCTATGACAAAGGCGTTCTTTTTGAATTTGACCCCTTGTCCAATACGTATTTGAAAAAAATTGACTTTGATGGCATTGCTTCTGCGAGTTATTCAGGTTATGGTCTACATAAGCAGTTAACGGAATCTTCTAATGGAAAATTTTACTGGTTCGGCTATAGTGACGGGGCTACTGCACTGTATGAGTATGTTCCAACTAGCAACAGTTTAATTAAAAAAATAGAACTCCCAAATAATGATGCGGCTAACAATGGATATGATCTTATTAGATATATTGTTTCAGCAAAAAATGGTATCCTTTATTTCTCTACGCTACAAGGAGGGAAGAATGGTTTGGGCACCCTGCTGGAATACGATCCAATATCAGGAAAGCTCACCAAAAAGCTCGATTTTTCCCGCGACTTAACAGGTTATGGTATTGGTGCAATTATTCAACATACGAATGGGAAGCTGTATAGAGCGGTTTCATCTGGCGGATCGCATAATCATGGCGTTTTGCTCGAGTATGACCCTACTTCTGGTAACATTACTAGAAAGGTTGATATTATTGAGGAAAGCAATAACAGCGAATTTAGTTTAACTCAAGGTGCTGACGGTAAAATTTACGGAATGGTTCCCAGTGGCGGGGCAAAGCAAAGTGGATTTATCATTGAATATGACATTGCAACTAATACCTATCGTAAGGTTCTAGACTTTGATTCAATTTTTAACTTAACGAAGTTAGTAACTGCAAGCAACGGTAAATTATTTGGCTTATGCACAATTTCTGACGTTAAGATGTTTGAATTTGACCCTTCAAATAAGATATCAATTCTTAAGCCAGCAGTCGATAATTACCTGCAGGGATATAGTCTAAATTTTTTCAACGATTTGAAAGCCCCGCAATCCATTACCTTTAATACATTTCCTTCAAAAGCAGTTGGTGATTCCCCTTTTGTTTTATCCGCTTCCGCTTCGTCAAATTTACCGATAACCTATACCAGTTCAGACCCAACTGTGGCTTCCGTTAATGGAAACACAATCCTCATTTTAAAAGCAGGTTCAACTGCGATTACAGCAAGTCAGCTTGGCGATGAAAGTTATCAGGCTGCGGCTGAGGTCCAACAAGTATTGACAGTTAGCAAAGCGCAACAGCAAATTACTTTTGGTGCCTTGCCAGACAAGACAATTGGCGATGGCTCCTTTACTCTCGCGGCAGCGGTGAATTCGACCTTGCCAGTAAGCTACTCAACTACCTCCGACAAGGTAGGTATTGCCAGCGGAGTAGTAAGCCTGCTAAAACCGGGTCGTGTTGACATTACGGCCAACCAATCAGGTAACGAAAACTATAATGGTGCTGCATCGGTAAGTCAAAGCTTTTGTATCAAGCCGCTTAAACCAATCATTACACTTTCGGGTTTAAATATGGCAACGCCAACCCTTACTTCCAGTGCCTCAACAGGAAACCAGTGGTACTCAGGAACCACTCTACTAACGGGCGAAACCAACAATACCTTAGTAATCAAAACTTCGGGTACTTACAAGGTACTAGTAAAAGCGGACGATTGTTTAAGTGAGTTTTCACTCGATCAGAATTTGATTATAACCGGGGATATTCCCACTACTTCAGAATCATTGCTAGCCTATCCAAACCCTGCGACAAGCATTTTAACAATTGATTTAGGAAACGAGGATGGTAAAAAAGAAGTGGCGATATTCGACCTCTTAGGCAGAAGCATTTTTAGCCAGCATATCGAAGGAAAGAAAACTGAAATTGATGTATCAGAATACACACGAGGACTGTGTATAATTAAAGTGCAAACTACGTTGAGGAAATCTATTTTGCGTTTTGAGAAGCAATAGATGGTTTTAGTACAATTCAATCGGGTGTTCCTCAAAAAACATTATTAAAAATCAGCAAAAAAAAGTAGCTTGGTTCAAATTCAAAGAGTATGAACTTGAACATTGACGCTAAGAAGGAAAACACGTTCGATGCCATTGTGGTGGGTACGGGCATTAGCGGTGGCTGGGCTGCCAAAGAACTTACCGAAAAGGGTCTTAAAACCCTGGTGCTGGAGCGCGGGCGTGCGGTAAAACATGTAACCGACTACCCGACCATGACCAAAGACCCCTGGCAGTTGCCCAATGCCAATAAGCTTTCATTCGAAGAGATGAAATTCTACCCCGTGCAATCGCGCACCAATTGGGTGAACCAAGCCAACAAACACTGGTGGGTAAAAGACACTGAAAACCCCTACACAGAAGTGAAACCATTTGATTGGATTCGTGGATACCACGAGGGCGGACGTTCCATTATGTGGGGAAAGCAAACGTATCGCTTGTCAGATTTAGATTTTGAGGCAAATGCAAAAGATGGCCACGGAGTGGATTGGCCGATTCGGTATAAAGACTTGGCATCATGGTACGATTATGTTGAGTCTTATATAGGTGTGAGTGGCCGGGCGGAAGGCTTGGCCCATTTGCCCGATGGCAAATTTTTACCACCGATGGATCTTAATTGCGTAGAAGAAGATTTTCGTGATAAGGTGGCAGAAAAATTTAATGGCAGAAAGATCACGATTGGGCGCGTTGCGCATTTAACGGCAGCGTTGCCACACGACCCGAGTCGCGGCATTTGTCAATCGAGAAACATGTGCGACAGAGGTTGTCCTTATGGTGCCTACTTTAGCAGCAATGCTTCCACACTTCCGGCAGCAGCAAAAACGGGCAACATGACGTTGCGACCGCACTCTATTGTGCATTCTATAATTTATGATGAAACGAAAGGTAAAGCGGTTGGAGTGAAAGTGTTGGATGCTGAAACCAAAGAGGACATTGATTTTTACGCAAACATAATTTTCTTGAACGCCTCCACCCTCGGCAGCACGCACATTCTTCTTAATTCAATATCAGCTAGATTTCCTAATGGACTTGGGAATGGTAGCGATCAGTTGGGTCGTAACTTGATGGATCATCAATACAGAGCGGGCGCTGCTGCATCTGTGGAGGGATATGAAGATAAGTATTATATCGGAAGAAGGCCCAACGGTATTTATATTCCGCGTTTCCGCAATGTGGGTGACGACAAACGCACCGACTATGTGCGCGGTTTTGGTTATCAAGGAGGTGCTTCTCGCGAGGGCTGGGGAAGAGGCGTGAAAGAAATGATGATAGGAGAAGAATTGAAACACTCGCTAGAAACTCCAGGCGCCTGGGGCATCGGTGTAACTGGCTTTGGCGAATGCTTACCCTATGCCGATAACCGTGTTACGCTTAACAAAGAGAAAACGGATGTTTATGGCTTGCCAACACTGAGCATAGATGCCGAGTGGAAGGACAATGAAAAGGCCATGCGCACCGACATGAAAAACGCAGCTGCAGAAATGTTGGAAGCCGCTGGATTTAAAAATGTGAACACCTACGATAATCCGAACAATATTGGCTTGGGTATTCATGAAATGGGAACCGCTAGAATGGGTAAGGATTCTAAAACATCGGTGCTTAACAAGTGGAATCAAGTGCATGAAGCACCCAATGTGTTTGTTACCGATGGGGCAGCTATGACATCCTCCGCGTGTCAAAACCCTTCGCTCACCTACATGGCTTTGACCGCGCGTGCTACGGATTACGCAGTGAGCGAATTGAAAAATGGAAACTTGAAATAATCAATTGCGAATTGTTAATAACGAATTACATCTTGCTACTTATGTCTAACTACTAACGTCTAATTATGAACAGAAGAGAAGCCATCGAACGCACTGCCATGATCTTAGGCTATGCTATTTCTGCACCCGCTCTTGCCGGTATCATGAGTGGTTGTAAAACTTCGCCAACACTTAACTACAAGCCCGTTTTTTTCAATGAGGCACAAGCAGCCTTGATTGGAGATATAGCGGAAATAATCTTGCCGAAAACAACTACACCGGGCGCGAAAGATGCGGGAGTTCCACAATTTATCGATACGCTCGTTTCTGAAACGTACTCGCAAGAAGACGAAGATAAGTTTCTAGCAAGTTTAAAGGGCTTTAATGATGCTTCTGTAAAATCCCACGACAGCGAGTTCAACGATTTATCTGACGAAAAGAAAAAAGAGTTTGTGAAAGCGCAACACGACTTAGCCTTTAATCAGCCTGTGGAGGGTGGATCTGGAAATTGGTGGGATAGCGGATCCAAACAAGAGAAACCATTTGTGTTGCAAGTAAAAGAACTAACCTTGTTGGGATTTTTTACAAGTGAGCCTGGAGCTACGCAAGTATTACAATACAGCCAAGTGCCTGGGCCATTTAAGGGTTGTGTTCCTCTTTCAGAAGTCGGGAAGACCTGGGCCACTTAACGGCAGAATATTGTTCTCTTTTTGTTTTAATTATTACTCTTAGCCAACTATGTTTCGATGGCTGGGTAGAAGTTTAACTCCACGCCTTCGGTTTCTTCAATATGTTCAGCTTTTTTACACATCGTCATTTTTCTTCACAGCTCTTATACACATAAATGCTGGAAACGCATTGAGTTCTTTATAATGTCGCGGGTCTACTGCTTCAAATTCCTTTGTTGGTTTAGGCTCCACTAATTTATCAATGTAAAAGCCGTTGTCTGTCAAAGGTGTTATACACTCGCTTAGTGATCTTCTGAAACTATTTATTTCAATCGGTTGTCCGAAACCCCTCCAGGTGCATTTTACATTTTCAACTTCAAAATACTTTTTTGACTTAAAAAAAATATAGTCATTAAATGGATGTTCAATAGATATGACAAGTATTCCTTTTTCTTTTAAAACGCTATGAAATTCTTTGATAGTAAATGTCCAGTCTTCAATATAATGCAGCGCCAATGCACAAAGCACTATGTCGCACGAGCCATCTTCTATCATAGAAAAATGGTCAGACAAGTCATGAACAAAAAACTCACCCTTGTTATTATTTCGGGCGATTGCTAGCTCAACCATTTTAGGACTTATATCAAACCCTTTAACAATGGCGCCTTTGTCAATTAAAATTTCAGCATATTTTCCCGGTCCGCAAGCAGCGTCAAGGATTGTTTTTCCCTTCACGTCTGGCAACAATTGAAGTGTGCTTGGCCGGTCATAATAGGCGTTGTGAGGCTTGTTGTCAATAAGTTCGTTATACTTAGCAGCCATTAATTCATACGCGGAAATTATTTTTTCTTTAATCATTTTGTGAATTGTTACGATGTGGTTTTAAATTACCAGCTAAGCCCAAATTACGCAATAGGTTTTTCTAATGCGTAGCAATAGCTATTTTAGTGTTATGGAGTTTGAAATTGGTTATACAGACAAGGAAATAACCCCGTGGGGTGGGATGGTTTTCAT
>JAIYCV010000041.1 GCA_027487845.1 Flammeovirgaceae bacterium | reverse complement strand
GTTGGAGACCAATTCACCCTTAAACTCGCATTGAACATGAAAAGAAGAGAGTGGTGCAAGGGCCTTTGGAACCAATCCAATTCAGTCAATTTTCCATTTCAATTCTCTAATGCGTAATCCGGGTTTATCAACGCCACCAACTATTTTTCAGTAATATGCCTCCAACAAAAGAGGGCAGACCAAACAAATGACCAGCCCTCTTTTTTTCCTATAAACATCAACCTCATTGGTGACAAGTTGCTCTCCAGCGTTGGTTGAGTAATCACCCAGAAAGATAGGCTTAAGGAAAAAGCTTTTTCAAACAACTACTTATTGCTCGCAGCTTGATGTTGTTAAAAAGAGCACGCTTCCCCAGACCAGTATCTACAAATTTACTAAAAACAACCTACGATAACTTCGTGTCCAGGATCTCGAATCTTGAATAGTTTGACTTGAACTCTGGGACTAACTCCTTCATTAATGCGACCGTCTTCAGTTCGTTTTTGTCGTAAATCAAGTCGTTAAACAAGTCGACAAAACGATTAATCTCTTCAAAAGAATAGCCCTCCACTTTAGCTATCATTATTCTGCTATGATGAGTGGGAACGGTATTTTCAGAATTATTCAAGAGTTCTTCATATAATTTTTCACCCTCTCTCAGGCCGGTAAAAACAATATCAATGTCTTTTCCTAGCTTCAATCCTGACAAAGAAATCATCTTTTTTGCCAAGTCTGATATCTTGACGGAGCTACCCATGTCAAAAATAAAGATCTCGCCTCCATTTCCCATCACACTCGCCTCAATTACTAATTGACAGGCCTCTGGAATAGTCATAAAATACCGGGTAACTTCAGGATGTGTTACTGTAATTGGGCCTCCCTGTAATATTTGCTCTTTAAAAATAGGAATAACTGATCCATTCGAACCCAACACATTGCCAAAGCGGGTAGTTACAAATGCGGTGTGAGGCTCCGACTTCAGCTCCAAATAGTTATTCAACGACTGAACATAAATTTCAGCGATCCTCTTCGAACAACCCATTACATTGGTAGGATTTACAGCCTTATCTGTTGATACCATTACGAACTTTTGTACTTTGTATTTTACTGATAGGTCGGCCATTATCTTCGTTCCCAGCACGTTGCAACTAATCGATTCGCACGGATTGTTCTCCATCATAGGCACATGCTTATAAGCAGCCGCATGAAAAACTATGTCCGGAGGGTAGTCGTGAAAGATATTTCCCATTCTTTCCTGATTGGTAACATCGGCTAGGAAGGCAATTAGTTTCACCCCGTTCGATTTCGCTCGCATTTCTCTTTCAATATCATGCAAGGGTGTTTCCGCTTGATCGAGTAGAATAATCAATTGGGGGTTGAATTTCACCATTTGCCTAACCAACTCACTTCCTATTGAACCAGCAGCCCCTGTAATCAATATCTTTTTACCAGCGATCTCATGCTGAATCTGCGGGTTATCTATCCGTATTTCAGTACGCTCAAGCAGGTCTTCTATGTTTATCTCCTTTATCTGATTGAAATTGAGCTGCCCTTTAGACCACTTTTCAATAGGTGGAACAGTCCTCACTTTCACTTGGCTCCTGATGCAGATATCGACAATTTCATTTTTTCGCTCAAGTGTGATGTTTTTGGGAGTAAATACCAACTCATCGACATCTAAGTCGATTAGGAGTTTCTCCAAATCGACCGAACCATTGAATATTCTCTTCCCATCCAACAGCTTTCCCGCCATGTTAACATCATCTTCAATAAATCCCACTACGTCCATTCTCGGGGTCGAGTCGATCACATGGCGTGTGATGATACCTGTTTTTCCGGCTCCAAAAATGATTACCCTGAATTTTTTCTGGATTGCATTTTTATAAAAAGAAAAGATGTATTTAACAAGTAGTCTATAATTGAACAGAAAAAGGAAAGAGGCAAGCGCTGATATAACCACCACCGGGTACGGGATGAACGCATCTAGTGTTACCGCAAATGAAATATTAAACGCTACTACTAAAAGGAGGTTAATAAGAACGGTATAAAAAATCCTTACACCGTCTTGAAGTCCTGTATATCTTATAATGCCCTTATAGCTGCCAGAAAGAAAAATTGAAGAAACCCCAGCTATACCGAAAACAAAAACACCATTTAAAAAATGGTGTTTTGTCAATTCCGATGGATCAAAATTAAATCTTAGTAGATAGCCAAGGCAAGACGAAATACAAATTAACGAGAAGTCAATGAAGACAATAACCCAGCGAGGAAGAATCCTCAAATTTTTTAAAAGACCAGTAATCAAGACGACTTTCTAAATCCCTTCAAAAAACCCAAGGACCGCCTAATACCGACAAGGCAACCGGCACCAATTAACAATTCTATGCCAGAAATAGGTACAGTTGGATTACCACCGCCATTACCATTTGGGTCTGGATCAGCAGGCGGCTGGCTAAAACCTATAGAAATAGTTATACAAATTAATAAAAATGTGAGTCTCAAATTTTTCATCTTTTAATTATTCTATAAGATTTAAAAATACCATTCGACAATTTTATCGACACTACATAAACAGCAGGATTGTAACTACTTACATCGAACGTAACTTCCGAAGAATCTATTTGATCTTCAACTGACAATGCACGGCCACTCATATCGAGAACAGAGATACTCTTAACCTTGCCGGCTAACAAAGCAGGAGTGACAATTGTTAATTTATCTTTAACTACTGGGTTAGGATAAATCTGAAACCCAGATTCAGGCTCATCCAAAACTGCTGTAATCGCCTGTACAAAATCAATTACAAATCTTTTATCACCAAAAGACTCGGGATTGTCAGTGACAGCAAACGAGTAACTAATTGAACTCTTTAATTCAAGCTGCTTATTTAAAAATTTATCTTTTAGCACTATAGAATAACCAAGTGCAAAGTTTTCAGTAGAAATATTCAGTGTGTAATCGCCCTTTTCAACATCAGAAACTTTAAGGCCAACCGCCTTAGAGGCTAGGTTTGTTGCCAAAGGCGCAATTGAATTGATAGCAAGGTCTAAATTTGATTCAGTATTGAAGCTTGATACATTAAGATAGCTATTTCTGCCAATTGGTGAGATCAGGATTCCATTTTTAAACTTTGCAGCATCAAATTTATCATCTTTCAGATCAGTTGCATTTTCAACAAATTGAATGATCGCCTCATCGCGCTGAGTTTTTGAAAGAAGTTGCACTCGAACGGCACTTGGCTTAGTTGACCCATCACGCACAAAAATCGAATTGTTACTAGCGGTATTTTTTGCTGACTCGTCAAGCGAGAGGGAGCTAGACCCACCAGTTGACTGAGTCCAAAAACACTGACCTATTGCAATTTCCCCTTGCCATGAGCCTACTGGAGGATTTGTTATGCTTCCTCCCCTCACGTACGTTGTAATAACAGAACCACTATTCCGTAAATACATCGCAGATGTAAGACCAGTGCCAGCGATATTATCCCAATCGATGGTTGCTGGATAAGGGTTAGGGATTAGGTTAAAATTCAAGTTAGTGCTGGAAATTGGTATAGACATCGAACCCTTCTGAATCTCGCCTGGGTAGGATATTGTAACAGGAGAACTAGCGTAATTATAGGCAACATAGCCGGTGGTGCCAGACAATGCAACAGAAGAAACAGGGTTGCCCGCATTTGCTAGAAATGAATATGCAGTTCCTGTGTAGGTGCTAACGGATGGTGTAGTTTTGTTTACTGACTGAATAGATGCGAAATTTCCACCACCATCTGTTACTGCATAGTCACTAGGATCTGTAAAATTACCAGTTACGCCAAACGTTGACTTCCACAAACTTAAATTAACTGGTGTGATCGCAGTGTTTATAGGAACTGATAAGTATCGGTAATCTCCATTTACACCTCCCGAATGAAGATACCTCTCAATAACTAGATTTCCCGTAAAGTTTGCTGGCGCGGGTAAGTTTGCAATTTGGCCGCCTGCTGTTTGGCTCGTAGATTTTACCGTAAATACCCCAGTGCCAGCAGCACCATCCGCATCAAAAGTACTAGCCAGGCCTTGCAGGGTTAGTACACCAGCTAGGTCCACTTTATTGGCAATACTTATGGCTGCCCCATCTTGAATGGTCATATTGTTAAAGCGTGTGCCATTGCTACCTCCATCTATTATGCCAATGCCACCGGCACTAAAAGTAGCCGTACCAGAAGAAAACGTACTAGCGTTTCCGCTATTCGTAAAACTATTGGCAATAGTAAAAGAAGATGTACCGGTTAACGCAGCACCAGGGCCAACCACTAAATCATAAAAGGTGGTTGATTGGCTGCCCCCTAATGCTGAAGCTACCCCATTAAAAGTAACAGTAGAAGCTCCTAAATCTAACGTGCCACCGTTGTTAGTAAACGATGACAATGAAATTGCTGTACTCCCAGTAACATTAATTGCTGAAGTACCCGATTTAATCAACGAAGTTCCTGTAAAAGAACCACCGGCCAAATTAATAGTAGTGACGGGTGTTGTGGTGGCCAGCGTCAAGTTAGTAAAGGCAAAATTACCGCTATTACTATTAACGGTACCCAGCCTAGCCACCGTAGCGGATGACGCAATAGTAAAGACAGCGGAAGCATTTGGCAACGAAATAGTGCCGTTGTTGGTAAGTGTACCCGTTACATTATTATAATTTGAAAGTTCCAACGTAGAAATGGCATTTACAGTAAGATTACCAAAAAAAGTCTCTGTTAAGAAACCTCCACCTGTAAAAGTCTGAGTACCGCTAGCATTGGCAATAAATGTGACGTTGTTCGTGTTTCGAATGCCGTCATTGAGCCCAGAGCTGTTATTAAAATCGCCTGTGAGAGTTACAGTAGTTGACGGGCGATTATTAAAGTCTATATACGCACTATTATTTATAGTAATACTACCTCCACTAATGTCGACCCCCGAAGCAGCTAAACCAAGTTGCATATTGCCGTTGATTGTGAGTGTACCGAAATTTAAGTCCCCGGCCACGCCAGACAAAGACCCGTTGACTATAACATCACCAGACGCATTCAACCTCCCAGCAGTTTGAATTTGAATACTCGCACCCGCATCCATCGTAATTGTTCCACCAAAAGAGTTATGAACAGTAGTTACAAAGATAAAACCACCACTTTGAACGGTTGTGGTTCCTGTGACCGTGAAAGTATTCACTCCACCAGTTCCAGAGAGAAAAACAACACCTCCTGACTGCACTAGAAGGCTTTGCACAATAATTGTTCCAGTTGAACTAATCGTCACATTTCCAGCTAAAATTATAGCATCGTCTGAAGAACCAGGAACACCATTAGTCCAATTGCTAGAATTATTCCAATTATTATCAGCAGCACCTGTAAAGGTAGTTGAAATCGCAAATAATGAATTAAAACTTAAAAGGGACAGTAAAAAAAACAAAAGACTGAACGTAACTTTTGTTGCATTTTTTTCAAATATCATAACGTGTACTTTTTAAATTCATCTCGGTGTAAATACGAACTATTTGCCAAAGGTAACTTGTTAAATCCAAAAAAAAAATAGGTTTTTGTGCAATATTACAATTTGGCAGGCCGTTTTAAGCAAAAAAACCACTTTTTTTGAGAAAAAGAGAAGTTGCTTTATCGAAGTTGATGAAGAACCTGAAAAATTCGTTCGTGTTGGGCTTCATTCATTTGCCCAGAAGGTAGGCACAGCCCATTTTTAAACAAGTTTTCGGCAACACCTGATAGGAAAGCGCGTGCGCCAGCAAATGCGGGCTGGAGGTGCATGGGTTTCCACAGCGGGCGGGTTTCTATTTGCTGTTTACTGGCTAGTTGTTGTAACCGCTGTGCCTGTTGGGGCGGAAAAACGAAGCAGCTTAACCATCGGTTGGAGTAGGCAGGCGGGTGTTCGTGCTGCCATGTAATGGTACTGTCTTCTTTTAGAAACTCCGCATATTGCTCGAAAACAGCCCTGCGTTGGTTTACCGCGGTTTGTAAATCACGGAGGCTTACAAGCCCAGCACAAGCATTTAATGAGCCCATTTTGTAGTTATAGCCTACCTCCTCGTGGTGGTAGTATTCATAGGCTACCCGCGCGTGCGAAGCCCAATGGAGCGCCTGGTTGTAAATGGATTTATTGTTAGTCAGCACCGCACCGCCACCAAAGGTGGTGACGATCTTATTTTGGTTAAAAGAAAGAACTCCCACCTCTGCCAGGCTGCCCAAGGGCTTGTTATTATACGATGATCCAATGCATTCGGCCGCATCTTCCACAAGCGGAACACCGTATTGGCGCGCTAGGTTGAGCAGGGCATCCATATTGGCGGGCATGCCATAAGTATGCACCACCAAGATAGCAGCTGGCAGTTTGCCTTTGGCCGCAAAATGTTTGAATGCATCTTCTATTAATTGAGGGTCTATGTTCCAAGTTTGTAGTTCGCTATCAATAAAAACAGGAACGGCACCCAGGTAGATGATCGGGTTGATGGTTGCCACGTAGGTAAACGTGGATACGAGTACAAAATCGCCTGCCTTCACGCCCACCGCTTTTAGTGCCAAATGAATAGCAGCTGTGCCCGAATTTACAGCCACCGCGTGCGCCACTCCTGTTGTTTTTTCAAGTTCGGTTTCAAAGTCGCGGACGAGCTGGCTATGATTCGCATCTTCATATTCGCGCGCTTTGGCAGCTATTGCCTTACTATCGATGGGGTTATATGAGAGCGGAATTTTGCTATTCACGAGAAGACTGAACCTTACGTTGAAAATACATACCTATAAAAAGCACAAACATAAGCACCGGGTTTACAATTAGCCTATGAAATTGAGATAACAAGGGCGAGGAAATTTCAGAGGGGCCTTCGATGGAAAGTTTAATTGCCAAGTAGATGGGCAACAGCACAAAAAACTCGAAACAAAAAAAGTAGCCCGCCACGAGGCTATACCTCTTTTCGTTAAAAACGGCATGTATAATTAGTATGCAGGCTGCATCGTTTAACAAAACCCGGATTGCCCGCGTGATACTAAAAACCAGCCACTCATCCTTTAAGTTGCCAAGCCCAAGATACGGCAAAAGATCTGTTTGCTGGAAAATATAGATAAATGCCAACAGCGCACCTCCTAAAGCTATCAAAGTTACCCTAACTAGCATGAGGCAATTTACTTGGCTTTTCGTTCAATCTGATCCACCACCACCAAAGAAGAAGGACAATAGCATAAAGAACGAGCGTAAAGAGATATTTATGAACAAAGTAAAAATAGATCTTATAATAAGAGGCTACAAAGTATAATAAGAATATGCGTATTATATTGGTAGTCCAAATAATCAAGATGCCCATTGGCACGAACCATATCATTTTCTTTTTAGATTGGTTGAAGCTTTGGTAGGCAGCAATAAAAGCTAGGAATACAATCATTACATTGATGCCATTGCAGCCTTCATACACATCGAGAACCACCCTGCTAGGCGTTGATATCGCAACTAGTGGTTGTTTTAGCCGAATAATCGTATGTGCTGGTTCATTTAAAAGGTTTAAAACAACGGCAGTTTGATTTGAAATAAGACGAGTAAAAAAGTCGGGCTGAGGATTAGTACGGGCAATATAAATGCCATACAGTCCATTGGCCACTACGTAGCACATTACGAAAACCAATAGAAACCGAAATGCCGGTTTAAAGTCTTTCCACATATTAGTTTACATTAATTGCTGGTATGCCAATCAATTTGGCATTACGCGGAAAGCTTTTTGTCACCACTGCCCCTGCACCTATTATACTTCCATCACCTATCGATAGATTTTGTAAGATGCTACTCCCCGTTCCGAAATAACATTCTGATCCTATCTTCGCGCCACCTGAGATACTGCAATGTGGCATAACGGAAGTGAAATCACCTATGTGCGCATCGTGCCCTATCGTAGTCGCCAAGTTGATTATTACAAAGTCGCCAATTGTTACGTTTACTGTTAAGATGCAACCTATTGTAATAATACAACCTTTTCCGATGGAATTATCTGCATCACCTAATTCACAGGCAGGGGAAATTAGTGAGGGGAAATCCAGCTCTTGACCAGCTAGTTTTTCTATGATCACCTTTTTCACCCGAGGATTTGAAATACCTATCACAAGATTTGTGTTTTTGGGATCATTTTTAATATCACTTATCCTCCCCAAGACGGGTAACTTAAACACGTATGATCCTTTTTGTAAATTGTCATCATAAAACCCTAATAGGTTCCAGGTAGGCTTCGCTTTGTTTATTTGATGTACAAGTAACGCCACTTCCCTACCAAAATCACCTGCACCGATTATCGCTAGATCTCTCATAATTAACTATAAACCAGTAAACTCTACTTCCTCTAATGAACGGTCTTTTTGCCAGGAAAAAATAAGCTGTGCTGTTTTCCATACGATAAGCGCATCAAGAGAAAAAGTAGTCTTCGAAACATAAAATAGGTCGAATTTGAATTTCTGACTCCAAGTTAACCGATGCCTCCCCATTACTTGGGCCAATCCTGTAATACCCGGCTTCACCGTATGCCGCAGTAATTGATGTTGGGAGAAGCGCGGTAAGTAGTAGAAAGGAAGTGGCCTTGGGCCAACCAAAGACATATCGCCTTTAAGCACGTTCCATAATTGGGGAAGTTCGTCTAGGCTCGTTCTTCGTAAAAATTGCCCCAGCACAAATGTTCTCTCTCTTAAGGGAAGATGTTCGTTTAGTGATAGTGTTCTAAATTTCAAGATCTTAAAAACTTTGTTGTTCAACCCGATGCGGTCTTGTCGAAAAAAGATTGGCGTGTTGTTGGTTATCCAGTAACAAAATAATATTCCTAGAAAAAGCCAACTGAATGCTATTAAACCAAAAAAGCAAATCAAAAAATCAAGAGCGCCTTTAATGTGGCTGCGATATATTGGCATTAGAATACGTTGTGAGGAGTTTGAATTTCACAAAAAGGTAGGTAGCACCTAAAAAAAGAAGTGTAGCCAACCCTATCCAATACTGAGTTGAAATAGCCTGGTCTACTATGAAAATGACCAATAGACAAACTAATGACTGAATCACCATGTAAATGAACGTCATTTGAAGATGATTGATTTTTGCAATAGAAATCAATTGCTGATACAGATGCAATTTATGGGGTTTAAATATGTTTTGTTTTAAGATAAGGCGGTGCACAATTGTCAATACACTATCTACTCCATACACGGCTAAAAATAGTATGTAAACATAGTTGTGAGAGGTATAAATTAAATCTAGAATAAGATAAATTACAAAAAAGCCACACGCCATGCTCCCCACATCGCCAGCAAAGCAGATGGCAACTCTTCGAAAGTTAAAATAACCAAAGACTAGAAGACTAATCAAAAATGTAACTATCAAATTTGCTTCGGTAAAGTGAACAACGTAACTGTTGATATAAAGTAGGGAACACATTATTACAGCCGAATACCCAGCGGTAAGCCCATTGATGCCATCCATAAAATTGTAGGCATTTAACGTGCCGGTAACCACCACAAAAGTAACTACAGAAATCCACCAATATTGGGAAAATATTTCAAGGTCGTAAATCATTAGCCCAATGGCTATGCTCTGCACTATAAAACGTGTTAAACTTTTAAGGCTCCTTATATCATCTAAAAATCCAATTACACTTACTGCAATTAGGCCGACCAGAAAAAGAAAAGACGGGTAATTAGTAGCGACAAAATAAATTCCGGCAGCAATAGGAAAAATAACGCCCCCACCTCGAATTGTTGGCTTCACGTGCAAACTCCTCTCGTTCGGTTTATCCACTATTTTGAATTGGTTTGCCAACCGAAAGTACACATACTCTATTCCAAAGAGTATCAAGCCAAACAAAACAAAAATACCTTTAACCACGGAAAGACTTAATGGTTTTGGTTAAACCTTCTTTTGAACCAACGGGTAATTTTATATTGATAGCAGAAAGAATCTTGGTGTTGTTCACAATTGCGTTTTCCGTCAGCTTATTCAGTTGGCCAGTTTTACCGAGAAGGAAGAAAAATGATTTTATCAAGGGCTTGGGAACGAACCAAACCCTCTCCTTTTGCCTTACAACCTGGCAAATAAGTTTGTATAAACTTAGCGTTGAGAGCGTTTCACTGTCAGACAAATGATACACACCAGAGGACACTTCCTTTCTCAGGAGTTGATTGACAATTGCGGTGAAGTTATCTATGCTTAAGAATGACCTCTCATTTTTAAAGGCACCAAAAGGAAAAGGAATGCCTTTCTTAACAAACTTATACAACACGTTCAAATTTCCTTTGTTGCCTGGACCGTGAATCATGCAAGGCCTTAAAATGTAAAACGCTTTACTGGGTGGTAACTTTTGAGATTGTATAAATTGTTCTGCTAACAGTTTTGATTTGCCGTAGTCCGAAATTGGATGGCACGTGATATGTTCGTCTACCGCTGTTGGCCAACTATCAATGGCTGCCTTGATTGAGCTAAGAAAAATGAATTTCGAAGCAGATGAGTGCAGGAAGTCTTTATAGATTTTCTTTGTTCCTTCAAAATTGACCTCATAGTAGTCAGAAGGTTTAAAGTTACCTTTCAAGTCGTGCGCGATGCCTGCGAGATGGATAATGACATCAATTTTTAGCTCATTTAGTTTTTGGCTATCATAACTGTCAACAATTACCAAATTCACGTCCTGAAATTTTCTCCTTGCCTCCTCCCGGTTTCTGCCGTATCCATACAAAACAGTGGAGGGGTCACGTTGGAAATAGTCAACTAAACTTGTCCCCAAAAAACCCGTTACACCTGTTAACAATACCCTCATCAAAAATATGGTCTGGGCTAGTTAGCCGAAGGGTTTATCAATTCGAATACCTTGAAGAAATATTTGGAATAAATCTTCAAGTAGTTTGTGCGAATACCATTCTCCCGACAGGCATTCAAAATATCTCGGTTTAAAATAAAATTACTCTTCAACCCGTTAGTACTAGCCCCCCCTTTGCGCATGGTTACCATGACTTTATTGATATACCGATACTTTATCTTATGCTTGTAAAGAAAGCGTATTAGCAATTCATAATCTGACCCGATTGGGTAGTGTGTTTTAAAAAGACCAACCTCTTTATATAGGCTTCTCTTGACAAAAAATGTTGGGTGCGCTGGCATAAAGCCGTACGCAAATTTTCTCGGTGTCCAGCCCTTCGAAGAGTATTTCCTAACTACTTTTGATAAGTTGTTGACATCAACGAAAACCAAATCACCAAAGACAGCATCTATCTGCTGGGTTTTAAACACTTCCATCACAGTCGAGATAATTGTTGAATCGTGGTAGAAGTCATCTGAGTTTAAAATTCCAACCACCTCGCCAGTGGCAAGCTGGATAGCTTTATTCATCGCATCGTAAATACCTTGGTCTGGTTCACTTATCCATTTTGAGATTCGTGATGAATAGCTTTCGATAATCGAGGCTGTGCTATCAGTTGATTTGCCATCAACAATAATATATTCTATGTCTTGGTAATCCTGGGACAACACGGATTCTATGGCATCTCTGATAGTGTTTGCCGAATTGAAGGAGACTGTAATGAGGGAAACTTTCAACTTTATCTCTCTATCAAACAGTTTTCGAGCACAAGCATATCCATTTGAGTACGCAAAAAACAGTCCAACGCTTCCGCTGGCGTATTCACGATAGGTTCATTTTCGTTAAACGATGTATTCAATAAAATAGGAATGCCCGTCTTTGTCCTAAACTTATCGATCAATGCATAATATCTTGGCGAAACATCGGAAGAAACTGTTTGCAGTCTGCCGGTTCCATCTACATGGGTCACGGCAGGAATCAAGTGTTGTTTTTCTTTCTTGATGGGAAATACTTTTTCCATAAATGGAACATCTTCTACTTTCTCGAAGTATTCACCAACAAATTCTTTCAAAATAGATGGCGCGAATGGACGGAAACTTTCACGCTTTTTAATTTTCAGATTTAATAATTCTTTTGCGTGATTATTTCTGGGGTCGGCCAGAATTGATCTTCCACCCAACGCACGAGGGCCAAACTCAGCTCGACCACTAAACCACCCTACTACACCCGGCTCGATCAATTTGTCCGTTATTTTGTCAAATAGCTTATCATCGTCTAACCTTTGATAGGCTATACCTTTACTGTTCAAAAAAGCTTCAATCTCTTCATTAGAAAATTTACTGCCCGTATAAGCATTGTAAACAGGTGGAACTCTTTCTTGCTTTAGAATATGGTTATGCGTGTACAATGCAGAGCCCATACTAATGCCAGCATCATGCCCCGCTGAGGGTATATACAGGTTTTCGAAATTAGTCTTTTCGATCACCTTTCCATTGGCCACTGAATTTTGAGCGACCCCACCCGCTATACAAATATTTTTTAAACCTGTACGTTTTTGAAGGTGATTTAGAATATGTATGATCAGTTCTTCACATATTAACTGTACGCTCGCTGCAATATCTTTATGCTTTTGTGTGAGTTCTTCTTTTGGTTGCCTTGGTGCCCCAAATACCTCCACCATTTTGTTTCCATATAGAGTGGAAACCACTGGAATATGTGTTGAGTAATCTAATTTAATTTCAGTGATATTTGCAAAATAGTCGGGCACCCAAGTAAACAAACCATCCTCTGAAAATCGTATGATTTTCCTTACCAAATCCGCATAAACAGGTTTTCCATAGGGCGCCAACCCCATCACTTTATATTCATCTCCATAATGAGGAAAGCCTAAGTATTGAGTAAATGCAGTATAGAACAGGCCGGCAGATACTGGAAAATCAATTGAGTCAATTACATCAATTTTGTTACCTTTCCCAACAGCTATCATGGTGGTTGTAAAATCACCCGAACCATCAATTGACACTATTGCGGCTTCTTCAAACGGACTTGCAAAGAAAGCCGAAGCCAAATGGCTTCGATGATGTTCTACATTCACTATTTTGCTCTTGACCACGCCCTCACTTAATCCACTCAATGCTGAAAGTTCGCTTTCAATACTTGCCACCTTCTTTGAGTTATTAAGTCTATCTGATAAAAGTGAATTTTTCTTACCTAAGGTCTTTAACACAAATAGGACTTTTCGCAAAAATTTTGCTTTGGGATCGCGGCCTATACAAATGTGATCTACTTCGGCTAAGGTGATACCTGCTTCTTTCAAACAAAACATTACTGCCTCGCTGGGGAAACCGGCCCAATGTTTTATTCTGCGGAATCTCTCTTCTTCGATGGCAGCTATTAAAATGCCGTCCTTAAAAATAGCAGCGGACGAATCTGCGTGGTAGGCATTGAGGCCGAGTATAAACATGATTTACTAGAATTGGAAATAGATAAATTGACTAATTGGTCGCAAGAATGTAAAAACGAAAATGATAATGATGGTAAACCTAACGCAGTTCACTGCAAAGCTGAGCGTGGGTATTCGCTTTATCCTATCCTCCAAAAAAATCATTGCAAGATAGTTACTTAAAAAAAGAAGTGTAACAACAGCCGTTACGATATAACTATTTTCTCTCATCGTATAAAAAGTGTAGTTTTTAAAACTGGCTAATTTACTTAACATCATGAACGTGTCGTCTAAGCTTTTGGCACGGAAGGGGATCCAGCTTAACATTACTAGCGGTAAAGTTATTGCCCAACCAACTAGGCTAATCTTGAAAAACGGAAATCTATCTCTCAACGGTTTCAATTTTCTTTCGCAAAAAATGACAGTTGCATGAAAAACTCCCCAGAACACAAAAGTCCAATTTGCACCATGCCAAAGCCCCATAATAGCCCATGTAAGAAATAGACCTTTTGTTTTTGCTTGCTGGTTGGTGGTTTCGAGCCCTTCTCCGATGCCTCCCGCGCCTGTTGTCTTCACGACTTTTACATTTGACAACGGAAGGTATAAGTAATCGCGAATCCAAGAAGAGAGAGAGATGTGCCAACGCTTCCAGAAGTCTTTGAACGAGGAAGCGATATAGGGATAGTTAAAATTTTCGGGAATTGTAATTCCCATCATTTGCGCGGCCCCCACCGCAATGTGAGAATAAGCCGAGAAATCAAAATAAATTTGAAAGCCGAATAAGAAAGCCAACATCCATACATCAATGGCGGAGAAGGTAGCGGCATTTTGAGCAAATCCTTCATCAACAAAAGGGCTGATATTGTCTGCTAGGACAACTTTCAAAAATAATCCACACAAGATTCTTCTTAGTCCTTCTGCTAAATAAATTGATCTAAAGGAAGGTCTTTCTTTTAGTTGGGGGAGCAACTCCCCTGCTCGCTGAATAGGCCCCGCAACGAGCTTGGGGAAGAAAGTAACAAAAAGCCCATAATTAAGAAAGCTTCTCTCCGCTTTTATCAACCCACGAAAAACATCTACCGTATAGCTAATGGTCTCAAATGTATAGAAACTGATTCCGAAGGGCAAAATGACACGCCACAACGGAAGACTAAAATCAATATTGAAGAAGTTTAGAACCGAATTGGCATTCTCTGTGAAGAAGTATAAGTACTTGAAATAGCAAAGCAATCCCAAGTTGACAACTAACGTAATTGCAAGCAGTCCGTTTCGCCTTTTCTTATTTTTAAGCGGTGTTTTTTCTATTTCGATAGCTGTAAAATAGTCGGTCAATGCTGAAATAAACATGACACTCAGGTATTCCCATCTCCAAAACCCATAGAAAATACAGCTTGCGAATAGTAACATCCACATCCTTATCTTTTTTGGCAAAAACCAATAAAAGGTAATTACTGAGGTAAGAAAAATAATAAAGGTGACAGAGTTAAATACCATTGGTTTAATTAGCTTGATCTAACGCCTTACTGAGTGAATCTGCCAATATTTGATGGCCTTTAAATTTAAAATGCATATAATCAATTTCGCGTTTTGCATCCAGGTTAGTCGCTGCCTTGTAACCCCATAGCTCTCCCGGAATAATACTTTCAAAATTCTTGTACACAACCATTTTATCTTGAAAACCGTCAGCCAAGGTTTGTATCTCCTTTTTAAATGTTGTGTATTGAATAGAATCATAGGGAAGCTTAACATCATATCTTATGGGAGGTATGTATACGATTACCTTTTTTCCCTCACTTGTGGAAGCTTTCACGATCGCCCTCAATGCTTCCATGTTGTCATTATATCGCTGGGGTATCATCCTCCTAATAGTGCTTGCCTTAATCCCGAAAACACTATTTCTAAGTTTATACAACCAATTAAAAAATTCACCCCTCAAGTTTGGTCTATTCGCCCAAACCTGATAACGCTCCAAATTCCGGTTCAAGAACGATTCCGAAAGTTCCTGAAAAGTAACTACCTCCTTAGTGTGAACGTCATTTGTTTGAACCACTTGTTGCTGCGCACGCCAAAAAGTTTGCAATTCTCTATTGATTTTTTTTGAGATCAAAATGCTCGTATCAGATATTTGGTACTTTCCAGTAATCAAATCCGCAAAATAATAATCTCGTATGCCATCTTCCCGCATATCATCCATAAAAATAGGGACAATCAAATACTTGATGGGCAATATTTTTTTCCAGTAATCATAAATTAGATAAAATTCTTGTAGGCCTGCATTTGGTATACTTATACACATAATATCAGTTCCTAAATTCAGTCTTGACTTGTGGAGCAGTTCCACGTAATTGACTTCGTTCTCTTTTTGCTGGTTAATGCTATGCGTTTGGGAATTGCCTAGAAATAGCGTTACAGGTTTTGAGCCCCTTGCTTTCCAAGCCTTCACAAATCCATCACTCTCCATCAAATCTGTCTTCTGAAGATGGATTGCATTGCCTTGTGCATCAACTGCCAAATAGGTAACTGTTTCTGTTCCCAATGCAAGTTCGTCAAATTTGGTTTCACCGGAAAAAAAAGTGGTGACTATAAAATAAGAACTCAAAAAACTTATACACAACTGAACCAACAGGTATCTATTCTTCATCATGCTAACCGATCAAAAATTTATAGTGTGAATAATAATCGTTTTGTTGCCAATAGGTTGTGGCATAATTAAAACTATTTTGGCGATACGATTGGTATTCTTCATTACTGATACTGATAATCGTTTTCAAAATTTTGTTAAGTGAATCGCTCTTTGCTAAGTCAATATAGAAGCCGCATCTATTTTTTTCAATGTCTTGCCAAGGCGTATTTCTAGTAATAATAACTGGTAAGCTAGAAGCTAGGGAGTCAAAGATTGCATGCCCAAAGTTTTCACCAAGCGTAGGCAAAACAAAAAAATGATACTCCTTGAGTGTTTCAGGAACAGTCCAAGCGGGTATTGATCCCCGATATACTATTTGCTGATTCTTAATGGACTTTCTACAAAAGTCCCAATATTTTTCGTCAGCAATTGGACCAAATATGTCTAACGTAAACTGTGCGTTTTCATTCACTGCATTGATAACCAAGTGCAAATTCTTGTTTGAGTTTATTAGTGACAAAAAAACTAACCTGGTTTTCGCACCAATTGGCGACTCCTGCTCCTTAAAGGCACTCACCCTCCGCGGAACATTGGGAGCAATAAAAATAGATTCCGATTTAAAAACCCTTACTATATCTTTAGACTCGTTGATATCTGTGGCATGCCATACTTGCCTTTTATTCAACAGAAATTTAATCAAAAACAAGTATATTCTTTTCTTGAAACTCTTTTTTTTGAGTGCCCATGACTGCAACATTCCCCTTGGAGAAATGATAGTATTAAGTCCAAAAAGAGTATGAGAAATTAGCCCTGAAATTGTTGTCTGGAAATTGAAGATCCCGTTAATGTATAACGTAGAAGGCTTTATTTGATAAAGGAGGCGTAAAACGAGCATTATTGTAATTCGATGAGTGAAATAAATTTGCTCACCATTGGGTCCCGACACCCACCTTTTACTTTGTATAGCGTTAGTTGGAGGCGCGCCATCTATATCTCTATCTAATGAGATCACATAGAAACTAACTTTGTGATTAAACAATGACACAAGGTTAAATAACGACTGGGTAGGTCCGCCTGCCTTAAAGTGAGGCCAATAGTAAGGGTATAAAATAAAAACTCTCAAAATTGTTTACAAATACCATAACACCTTCTCACATTCTTTTCCGAAGGTAGTTTACCGCTAGAAAAATAAGGTAGCCCTTCACAAAGCTATTGATTACTATATAGAAATCGTTATTGGCTCGTATCAAGTAACTGAACAAGAAGGGAATCCATACAAAGTTAATTGGATCGTCAATAACATACTTTTTAACGAAGCTATACAATAATCTAGAAACTAACGCACCAAAAATAAATAGCCCTAAAAAAGATCCTTCTCTTCCAAAATTTATAAAAAAATCGCCAAGAACTCCAATTGTCATAGAGGTTCCTCCTATCAACTTATAACCAGTAAATTCCAAAAACTTCGCTTGCCCCCCAATTACTTTCTTATTTGGAAAAAATGCTCTTGGTAACAGAGTCCCTTCAATATCTCCCCAAAACTCTTCGCCACCCGAAAATGCCCGATATTTTGGCACCCATCGCAACACACGACCTAAATGCCAACCCTGATTTAATCGACCGACTGTTCTCACAACACCGACTGAGTTAGCCAAATCATTTTTCTTTTCTACCCGCAATTGCTCCTCTTCTGCTAATTCACCAAGAGTTTCAAGGCCAGCGTTTTCCTTACCACTCCAAGTAGCGTCTCGATACTCTTTCTTAATCGATTGAATTATTATCAGCGTTGGTATAGCCAACACTGCAAAAAGAATTCTCACGGAAAAAGATAGTTTAAATTTTAAACTAGCGATTAAAAAGAAATAGGTTGACCATACAAAAAAATCAATAAAAATACCACCTCTAAGGGCACTATTGGCAAGCGCAATAAAAGTCGATAAAATAAGATAGGTGTTAAGGACTGACGGAGAAAAAAACAACGCCATTGCACCTACGTATTTTAGATAAACAGTGAAAGAAAGGAAAGAACCTAAAGCAGGTATTCCTAAAAAAGCCCCAACATCAAATGCATACGATAGCCCAATCAACAACCAACCCAATTTGTTGGCGGATTCTTTGTCAATTCTTGATAATAACCCTGTAAGTGAAACATTTTTGTTAAAAATAAAGACCCCCGCAAACAAAAAGAAAAGGGCAGGTATGGCGTAATCAAAATATTGTTCCTGCGGAATTTTCATTTGAGCCTTTAAGATGGGATACTCATTATAAATCAGGTAAACCGAATAGACATACTGGAGAAAATAGGTGAAAAGGAAAAGGTAAAGTATTGGGAATAGCTTTCCCCCTTGCTTAATGAACAGCAAATATGAAAATACTAAAAAAGCAGTTACCGTATAAAGGTTTAAAAAATAACTCAACGTATTTTGCTTAGTAATGAGCGATAAAGTTGTACGTATTGGCCAACAATCTTTTCCTTTTGAAAACGCTTCACATTTTCAAAACCATTTAAAATAAGACTTTCACGATAAAACTGATCGCTAATAATAAGTTCAAAACCAGCTCTTATTGCGCTGACATCGAATGGATTTACAAAATGAGCGGCATTCCCGCCAACTTCTGGCATACTCAATAAATTACTAGTTATAACCACACGCCCTATTGCGTTGGCTTCAATAATGGGTAAACCGAAGCCTTCGTAAGTTGAAATGAAAGAAACAATGTCGGCTCTGTTGTAACTCTCAAGTACCTGATCGTCCGTAACATCGCGCACATTGCTAAAAACAATTTTGTTTTTAGCTAACAAATCAATTTGTTCGCCATTTAACTCCCCTATAATTTCAAGCCTGCAATTTAAAGGCGCGATTGCTTCGATCAATCTAGATAGATTTTTGTTATGTTTCGTGCCTATTTGAAGAATTGTAGGATTAGCCGCAGGAAATTCTTTAACATTAGGCTTGTATCTTTCGTGAAGACCATTATAAATAACATCTATCTTTGATTCAAACTGGGAGCCAGCTATTTTTAGTATCTCAGCCTTAGTGGCATTTGAAACCACCGTTATGCGAGCGACTTTCATCAAAGGCAATACCAGCCAAAACTGCTTCAATAAAAATCGCTTAATCTTACTAGGGTGGTTTACAAATCCAATATCATGAATGGTAAGAATGGTGCTTTTACCCTTCAAAAATAAAGTTATAAAATGAATATCGCCCGTAACATGATTTATATCTGCTTGATTGAAAAAAGCCTGCAATGCAATAGCTATGCGTGGAAGAAAACCTTTACTGTGGAATTTTAATTCCTTTAGCATAGGAAAAATATCTGAGGGTAGCAATCTGCTAATTTCCCTGAATACGCTTTCAATACTATACGAACCGTTTTGACGCTTTCTGAAAAAATAGACTATCTTCATTTTACCCACTTTTTAAAAAAAACTTTTACTGTTCTTTGTGTAAACGTTTTTTTTCTATTTAACCTCGAGTGCAATATTAATACTTTATTCAAGAGCTATTTGAAATCACAAGTAGGAAATCGACAGCTCTCCATTTTAATAACCTGCTCGTTTAGAAAATTCGTGGAAGATAGCACCACAAAATCAAAAAATGATGGAAATAGTTACTGAATTTTTATCTCGCTATTGATATCAGATGATACTTGACGAACTCAAAAATTCGAAGTTAGTTAGCTTACAAATTCAGTTTTTCAAAATACTAGGTAGTTGACACTCAGACAAAAAAAGTATTGCAGAAACGAAACTCTAGTAACACTGCTAATTAAAAGTCATTGTATCATTCTTCTTTTGAAACTCAAATATTAGACTACTTCATTCTAATTTTTTCGGAGATGCCACTAAATAAAACTTTATTTTGTGCGTAAGCCATGAAAGTTGGTTTTCAAAACCCTGATAATCTAGGCTACTTTCGCTGAGATAGAAATTTGCTAATTACTCTAAAAAAAACAAATTCCGTTTGTCAATAAAAATGTTTTATGCGCAATCGCTGATTCCAATATTTCTCATTACCTTTTGATCACATCAAAAAAAACATTCAAAGAGATAAGGTGCTTTTGAATCTAATTTTAGGTCAAAAAATTACGAACTCTCGCAAACTCAAATTCATAATTAAGACATTTAAGAAAATTAGTATGCGCCTTCTCAGACAAACTATCGTAGTCTTCGATAATTGATTCGATGGCTTTTGCTATTGAATTTGAGTCTAGTTTAACAGGAAATGCCCATTCACAGTCTGCCAGATGTTGATTAAAATGGGTTGAGTCAAAATAAAGAATGGGTAAACCTAGCGCGGCATATTCGTATAACTTGTTTGAGGCAGTTCCTAAAGTTGTATTCATTATGTCACTTTTAGCATGAATACCAATACCGATGTGGCAGGTTGCTGCTATTCTAGGTACCTCTGAATAAGTAGAAATTCCAAAGAAACTGATTTTGTCCAGTGCTCCAAATTTCCTTGCTTTTTCCTCAAGCACCATTCGATAATCCTGTGTACAAGGTCCTTTGATAACTAGATAGATATACTTATCCAGAATTTTCCGCGGCAGCAACTCGATAATTTCTTCAAGCCCGTGTAATTCGCTTGCGTGTCCCTGATAAACCAACTTGACTGAATCTGTTATTTTATTAGGTCGGTAAAATTTCGAGTAGAATGCTACGGACGGGTAATTGGGAATAAAAAAATGCTTTCCGTTAAATTCATTCAAAGGGAAATATGATAATCTCTCCATTGCCGGAACAGAAAACAAGTTAAGGTATTTAAAATATTTGTGTTCGGATTTTATGGCAAACCATGAAATCGAAAATTTCCTAACTAACTTAAGCTCACTAACATCGTGGTTATGATACCATATCTTGCTGGTGAATGGCATTAGCCTGTGAATCATGCTAAACGAAAAAAGTGCAATAGTATCGTACAGTAGAATTGTATTTGGCCTATATTTTAAAATTTGGGCATAAAGTTTCATGCAAAATGAAATAAACAACCAAGATTTTAAAAACAAAGAAGCGCTTTCTTGCTGGCGAGCAGTCATTAAATTACCGTGAGAAACAACGAAGACGTTGGGCGGATAAGTCCAATTACCTTCAATATGGTTTCTCTGAACTAGTATCACTTGTTTAAATACTTTTGCCAACTCTCCTATTGCGTTTAGGGTTGGAGGATACAGCTCTGCATGAGAGTAGATCGCAACCACAATGTTTCTCCTTTTATTATCCACGATAGATATCTAAAAACAGCTTAACGAAGAAATCTCGAACTATCGTAACTCCGCTCAAAGCGCTTGCAAATGAATTAGTGCTTGCTGCGCACGTTCTCTATAACTATAACCAGCACTAACTGACTTCTCGCGTGCTGCCTTGCGAACCTGCTGAACTTGCCGTGTAGAAAAGTTCAAAATTTCTTTTATCAACGAAATGCATTCCACCGCATCTCGATACAAAAAAGCTTGCTTCGTATTTTCAAAAAACAATTCATGCTCAGCTGTCCGCGGTGCTATCATTACACCTCCAACAGCGGGTATCTCAAATGTTCGCATATTATGCGAATTTAAATTATGCGGTCTCATTAAGTTTAACTGAACGCGATATTGCCTAAGTACTTCCCAAAGCCTGATTCCATAAACTGCATCACCAATAACGACATTATCATGCGAAATGAATCGCTTCCATCCGTGTCCGAATACGTTAACCTTAATACCGGCTTGGGCAATCGTTTTTATAAAACTAACTCTACTTTTATCAGGGTTTCCTAAAAAACAACACTCATTGATCTCAGGTAGTTGCCTACAGTGTAAGAAAGTTTCCTCGGTCAAATCAAAACCAAATGGGAGGTAACATACTTTCGAGTTATTAAATTTTTCATTTATCTCATTTTCAATTTCTTTATTGTAAGTGAAATGCAAATCATATAAACCTATTGATTTCGTGATATTACTATTACCACTGCCCCTTCCAGAAAATAAAAAAGGATTGTCTGGATTGTAATTTACCAGTTTTATCCGTTGATCCTTCACCCAATGAAGGGCTTCTGGATATAGCTCCATCCCTTTAAATACCCAAACGATATCTGGTTTATAAGTTTCTACCGCCTTTTTAAAAAGTCTATTGATTGGGTTGTAGATATTGGAAGTGAAACCTAATCTAAAGCCAATTTTACTTAGTGAGCTTTTCTCATATAACTCATAAAAAATGTTTTGTGCTAAGAATCGATCAACCGTTACACCAGCCTCTGTTAGGTAGTTATAGTAGTAATTTTCTATTGAAAATGTTTTATCTGCTCCGACTAGAAGAATACGCATCGCTTATTTGAAAACACCATTTTTAATCTAATTCTTTCCCCTGCAAGAAAATAAAAAAAGTAGCAGTCTTGCCAAATCGCATCGTCTGCTATAACACCAACGGCCTGCTGAGTAAGACCATTGATTGACCTTGTACCTTAAAGTTGATATTAACCCCATTATCGCTTTTTGACTTTACTTTCTCTTGGTTCTATGACTACTGTCGACTTTTATTTTATTTCATCTGCTTACTAACTAACGATGTAAAATTAGCCCCTCTCAATTTATGAAAATGAACTTTTATTCCTTAGTCAAATCAATTCTTATATTTTTCAACAACGTTTCGATTGCTTCACAGATGTTTTCAAACGAAAATCTCTCTATATAAATTTTAGAGAATTGCTTCATTTCATTGAGATCTGCCGTTTGACTAAGATGAATAAGTTTATCGCATAAATCTGCCATATCATTAGATCTAAAAACCAAGCCGTTTTTTGAATCCTTCAACAAATCAACTGCCCCTCCGCAGGTATCACTCATTAGTAGAGCACATCCAGAAGCCATTGCTTCATTAGCACCTAATCCCCATGTTTCGTTTTTTGAAGGTAAAACATAAACATCGCCAATTCGATAAATTATGGGCATCACAGTCTGGTTCTGAAATCCCATAAAGTGTATATTAGCATTTCCCCGCGCGATTTGCTTTAAGCTTGTTTCCAAGTTACCGTCACCAACAATCACAAGGTGCGTTGAAGACAAGTTCAATTTATTAAATGCCTTAATAAGTAAGATAACATTTTTGTTTTGATCAAGCTTACCAGCAAACAAGAATACTTTTTCACCTTCTTTAATGTTTAGTCGTTCTTTTATTTGAAGCGCTTTTGAGGCGTAATCATGATCTGGCTCTTTAAATCTTGCATTGTCTATCGCATGCGGGCAATGTACCAATTGAGAAGGTTTCACACCATGTCTCAAAAAATAGTCCCTATTATTACTTCCCACAAAAAGAGCATAATCAATATGCCTATAAATCCATTTTAAGGACAGTCTTCTGATCATTTTACTTACTGAAGGTCGCCTTGGTTCTGAAAGTAGTGTAGAATCTCCCCTAAAAAAGATCGGTATCCTGTTTTTGAAATGAATTAGTACTTTCAAATGGCTATTAAACTTCCACCCAAATACCAAAATAGCATTGGGCTTCCAATGATTTACTTTATTAACGATATCTGGGTTTACGATTCCGTTATAATGCTTTGAGCTTGCGTTATCTGAAACATTCTCCAAGAATTCAAAATCGTACCCGTCTAAAATAGGTATATCCCAAACTATCTTTTTCCCGAATCCAGGATCAAGTTTATTGCTCAATGAAGATTCTCCCCAAGTGTAAAAAACCTTTACGGTAACCAGCCCTCTTTGCGCAAGCATTTTGAAAAATGGCGCATTATATTGAATAGGGTGCGTAGAAATAATTAAAAGTCTAGGCCTCACTTAATTTATCAAACAACACACCCTCAATAACATTACAAGCCCTCTCAATTGTAAATTTCGAGATATGTTCTTGCGCCTTCAACTTCATTTCAAAAAGTGACTCTTGCTGCGCCACCGAATTCAACTTCTCAATCAAATCATTGATATCGTTTGACTTAAAGACATAGCCATTTTCGCCTTCCAAAATCAAGTCTTTTGCACCACCACACTTGTTACTCATTAACACTATAGTGCCACTCGCCATGGCCTCATTAGCGGCCAGCCCCCAAGTCTCACCTGGCCCTTGGGATGGGATAACTAAAACATCAGCCATTCTATAGATGATGGGCATTTTAGATTGATTTTGAAAATTCATAAAGTGAACTTCCTTAAAACGAGCGTATTCTTTTTTCAGTTCAAATTCAAGCGCGCCATCACCTACAATAACCAAATGCGCTCGCTCAAGTTTGTTATTAGTAAACGCTCTCAATAACAAATCTATATTTTTCTTTTTTTCAAGCTTACCTGCAAATAAAAAGACTCTATCCTCAAAACTGATGTTGAGGCTTTGTCTCAATAATTGAGCTTGCTTTAGAAACTCGCCTTCGTTTTTGGCAAAACGGGCATTGTCAACACAATGGGGGCAATAAACTAACTGATGAGGCTTTAAGCCATGTTTTAAAAAATATCTTCTGTTATCTGTCCCAACATAGAGTGCATGATCAACATGTTGATAAACATAAGTTAAGAAAACCCTCCTAAATATCTTCTTTATTGAAAAACCTGCCGGTTCATCCAGTAAAGTTGAATCACCTCGAAAAAGAAGGGGGATTTTATTGCAAAAATACCTCAAAGCATTTAAATGACTTCGGAAACTCCAACCAAAAATCAATATGGCATCTGGCCTCCATCTCTCAATTTGCTTCACTAAATCGGGATTAATAATGCCGTCAAATTTATGGGCCCCCTTATCTTTTGATGTATTAATCAGAAATTGATAGTCGTATCCTTCCAATAGAGGAATATCCCAAGTAAAAGAAATTTTAAAGTCGGGATCAAATTTGCTTTTAACAGAGCTTTCTCCCCATGTGTAAAAAACTCTTAATTCTATCGCACCTCTTTCTGCAAGCCTCCTAAATAGAGGAGCATTGTATTGAATGGGATGTGTGGTGATAATGGCCAACCGTTTCTTCATTCAATAGAAGTTCGTATTTTTTCTATCGCTGTTATTTGTCGAGCATATGATCTAGCTATCAAAGCTCTAATACAATAAAGAGAGAATCGAAGCAAACGCGAATGTTTCAGTTTTTTGGAATGGAATTTGTCAATTAGAAATTGCTAAGACATTGCTAATGCAACTGAATAAAAGATTTTTCAAGCTAATAGCGTTTAACCTATGGCGCGGCTTTTTTAACCCATCGGATGGATTAGCACCAATCCAAGCCTTGCAAGTAGTTGTTAAAAAAAACTGTCTATTTATTAAAGCCATTTGATACAAAACCACATCAACAACCTAAATATTACTTTCAAACTATAAACCTAATTGTTAAAAAAGCTTTGCGTAAACTTCTACATATCTTAGCTGAGTAGTCAATAAAAAATTTTTCGCGTCTTCTCTTCCCACAAAATCCTCTTTTAAAAAAGTATTGTCGGCAGTAAAGTTAAAACGATAGCTATTTTCTGAAATCTCAACTAGGTGATTAATGATTTTTATCGACTCATTCTGAAATTCAGGCAAATTCGACTCAAAACTTATCAATGGTATCGACATTTTCAAACCTTGTATCACTTCAAACTCATACCCTTCAACATCAATTTTGATATAGTTGGGTGCTCCGTATTTCTCTATAAAATTATTAAGCGTATCAACTTTTACAATTGTCTTTTTTATAGTCTCAACGTTTGCCACCTTACGTTGAACAACGGTTGATTCAATGTGCTTTTTACTTAGTGAATTGTATGCTTCATTGTTTGGAATCTCAAAAAATTCAAGCTCAGAAACTTCAGCCCCCAAAGCACTGTTTACCAATAAGACATTAGAATATTTAAATCTTTTTTTTAAGTATGTAAAAAGTTTTAAAGAGGGTTCAAAGGCAACTACCTTGGTTGCTAATTGCGAAAAAATACTGCTCTTACTTCCAATATTTGCACCTACGTCAAATACCAGCCTAACTTTACTCTTATTAAAAAGATCATTATAAAACTTGCATTCCTCGATGGTTTGTTTATGCTGCTTTGGAAATCTAAGCCATTGGTAAAAAATAGTATTTGATAACTTAATCCAAACCGTTGTGTTCTTTAGTGTGCTTTTGATTTGTCTGGTAATTCTTAGCATCTGATTAGTATTAGCCTGTCCATTACATATCGATTAATTTCTCAATTCTATCAACCTGCCTTTCATAGGTGTTTTCGAGTGCAAAGCTTTTTCGCTTCGCTATTCTATCACTACTATTATATTTTTGAATAGCATTGATAACCTGTTTAAACAACGTAGGTAGTTTTCTGTTGTTTTCCCTCTCTAACACCATTTGAACGAGGTCGGGTCGATCCCGATAGGTAGAGATATTATTCGATACAATTAGCTTTCCGGTAGCCAAATATTCCATTACCTTATGATAGTTTGTTCCTTTGCTATGGTCTTTCTTTACATCGTAGCAAATTAAAAAGGCATCCATTTGTTGAATGGCTTTAGCAAGCTGGACGTAACTAACAGCACCATGCAAAATACAATTTCTGCGATTTCTAAGTTGTCCAATAAATTGAATAGTTTCGTGCTCGTCTGAGATACTTACATTTGACTGGCTAGCCTCATAACTCCCCCAAAATTCAAATTTACAATCACCATTTTCATCTATAATATGAAGGAGCGTTTCTCTATCGATATCAACCCTAAGTAAATTCCCAGATATACCTATCCTCAACGGAAGGTTTGGGTTGTAATCAACTTGTTGTAATTCGAGAAAGTCTTCAGTTACTCCATGATTTATGGAAAACTTCGGCACATTGAATAGATGATATTTCTCTAAAATCTCAGGTGTTACTGAAAGAATCACATTAGCTCCTTGGGCTGCTTTTATGGAATGCGGACTTTGCGGCTCATCTACGGGATGGAAAATCTTATAACTCTTGGGAGAAAACAAATCTAACGGATAAAGGTTTCCGATATCAAATGACCACACTATATCAATTGGTTGCCCTATCCTTGTTAGAATTCGCTTAACTTGGAATCCCATGAGCCAATGAAAAAAAAAAAGCGTCTTAAATTTCAATATGTAAGGAAAGAATAAACGATGCTCAATGTGATACAATCTAGATTGAACATCGCTTGGCTTTATCTCAATACTTCCGACCTTATTTTTCATTCTTTGATCAGGCGGGTTGAGGAAATAAACAGTATTGCCACGCTTTGCGAGCTCTAGAGAATAGTGGTGTTTTGAAATAAACATTTTTCCCCATGCCTGTGGTGAAAGAATTAATATGGTCTTATTTCTTAAATCAGGCATACTTGCTGTAAAAATCATTTATGGAATTGGCTACGTAACCAATCATGTATTTTGTTAACTCTGGATACATCGGTAACGAAACTAATTCCTCTTGATGGCGACTGGCCACGGGAAAATCAGATGGTTTATAACCCAAATAATTATATGCTTGCAAGTTAGGTAAAGCTTTTGGGTAATGAATCGCAGTTTCAACTCCCTGTAGGTTTAGGTATTCGATCAACTGATCACGTTTTGAAGCCCTTATCACGTACAAATGGTATGTATGCTTGGTTTTCTCCCTTCTGGTTGGAATTACAATTTCATTTATCTGTTTCAGACAATTATCATAAGTGCGCGCGTTTTCAATTCTTTTATTAGTCCAATTTAATATATGAGGAAGTTTGGCGGAAAGAATAGCGGCTTGGAGTCCATCTAATCGACTATTTATGCCCTCCATTTCATGGTGGTGCTTTTTAAGCGCACCATGCCTAGCATACATGATGCATTTTTTTGCTAACTCATCATTGTCTGTAATGATACACCCAGCATCGCCATAAGCGCCAAGGTTTTTGCCAGGATAAAAACTAAAGGATGCCGCAATTCCAAATAGACCAGCTCGTTTTCCCTTGTACTCTGAAAAATGAGATTGAGCGCAATCTTCAATTAAATAAATTCCATGCTTGTCACAAATCGCTTTTATCTTATCCAACTCACACACTTGGCCTTGGAGATGAACTGCTATTAACGCTTTCGTAGACGAATTGATTATACCCTCCAATTTATCTTCATCCAAACTATAGTATTCAGGATGCACATCTACAAAGACTGGCGTTGCGCCAGTTTGAGAAATTGTTTCAGAGCTAGATATCCAGCTATTGGCCGCTGTTATTACTTCGTCTCCCTTTCCAATGCCTAACATTTTCATAATTATGTACAAAGAATCTGTACCATTTGCACACGAAATCACATGCTTAACTCCATACAAACTGGCAAACTGATCTTCGAAATTTTTCACATGCTTTCCTCCAATAAAGGCTGTATCCGAAATTACAGATTTGATTGCATCATCAATTTCAGATTTGATACTCTGATACTGTGCCGAAAGATCAACAAAAGGGACTTGCATGCTATTTAATTAATTTTCTGATTAGCTTGGCAGGGTTACCCGCATAAACACCTGGAACTGTGATATCTTTTGTAACAACCGAGCCAGCTCCGATAACTGAATAGCTACAAATGGAAACTGGTAAAATAGTAGCATTCGATCCAATTGACACATAGTCTCCAATTAACGTAGCTTTCCATTTAGATTTATCTCCACCAGCAGGCCTGCCAGAATCGAATAGATCATTGATAAACATTACACCGTGGCCGATGAAATTATCGTTTCCAATGGTTACCAAGCTACAAATAAAGGAATGAGATTGTATTTTATTCCTCTCGCCAATTAAAACGCTTCTTTGTATCTCCACAAATGGACCTATAAAGCAATCCGATCCTATCGAACAGCCGTAGAGATTTACTGGTTCAACAATTTTTACTGTTTCGCCAAACTGGACATTTACAATTTGAGACTGTGACATAATCGGCCCACTCATACGCGTTTAGCAGATTGGTAAATCTTCTCAATTATTTCTACTGTTTTAAGACCTTCAAATGAATTGGTCGTGATTGTTGCATTCTTCTGTAAGACTTCTATCAAGTTATCGTACACTTTATCATGATTGCTCATAGAACCAACATAGTTCCCGTAATTATTGGGCTTATTACCTTCGGGTAAATTCTCAATTTTATAACCATCAATATTTTGATACTCCAACTCATTCAAATATTGACCTCCTATTTTCACCGTTCCTTTCTGACCAAAAATCGTAAGTGAACCTTCCATATTTTTTTGAAAACTATTAACCGTATAATTAATTGTTCCTATGGCTCCGTTATGAAACTGCAAAATTACAGCTCCTGTATCTTCAAACTCAATAATATTTTCATGGTTAAAATTCCCCATAAAGGAATGCACATTCTTAATGTCACCTACGAGCCAATAAAGCAAGTCAACAAAATGACTAAATTGAGTGAACAAGGTTCCTCCATCTAATTTCAAAGTTCCTTTCCAAGAATTGTTGTAGTAATCTGGATTTCTATTCCAAAAACAAGAGAGTTGCACGCTCATTATCTTTCCTAACCTCCCCTCATCAATTACTTTCTTGATAGCCGCAACAGGCGGATTGTAACGATTCTGTTTAATGGCAAATAAGCGCTTGTTGGATTTCTCTGCCGCCTGGATCATCAAACCGCAATCATAAGTGGATATTGCCATGGGTTTCTCACATAACACATGGTAACCAGCATTGAGTGCTTTAATAGAATGGTCTGCGTGAAGTCCGTTCGGGGAGCAAATAGCAATAACGTCAACTTCCTTTTCAACGGCCAACATATCATCCAATTTTGAATATGACTTAGCTGAAAAATTGGCAGCCATGAGATCCGCTTTCTCAATCAACACATCACAGACAGCGATCAGTTTACCCTTATTGTTAATATGCTCAGCGTGCCGTTGGGCAATTCGCCCGCAACCTACAATAGCAAATTTAAGTCTTGGCGTCATTTCTATTTCTTTATTAGTGTTTTTCTAAACTTTTGCGTTTTTTGAAGCAAAGTCATATAAAACTCCTTCAATTTAATGTCTGTATTAAAATCTTCATGTCTACGAGGTGGTAACTTCATAATTGCTTCAAAATCCCGCATTGAAAGTCCCAATTTCTTCAATACATATTCTTTGTCAGCATTAAGTTCAGCTTCTTCATATAGAGGCATTGCTAATTCTTTTAACGCACTTTCTTTAGTGATTTGACCCGAACAAATTAATGTGGACAGATGAGCTTTTCTCTTATCAATTTTGAATTTCTCAGGCAAAATATAAGCTTGATAAAATTTCGTAAAAATTGATTCATAATGCTTACCTCCATAGTCTCTCCAATCTAATTCTTTTGTGATAAATTGTTTCACTTCTGCTTTGTTGTAAGGCACGTAATTCAAAATGGAAATGGGAGAAAGTTTAAGCAGAGCAGAATAATAAACATGCCTCTTGAAATCTACAAACGGATAAGTCTTTAATTTAACCGTTCCATACTTTGAATGGATGTCTCTCAAATTAGTAAAATCCATCTTTCTATACAGCCAACTGGGCGGCATGATATACTCTGTCACAACATTAGTCCCGCTAATTATATAACCAATGTCATGCTCCATTGCCAATTTGTACATGGTTGAAAAAATAGCATGGTCAGAGACTACCTCAATATCTACAACTGATGCTTTAAGATAGGACAATTGAATGTCTTTAAATTCTCTCCAATTAACGACCAGGGTATAGAGATCAATATTAAGTTTTTTTACAACATTCTCTATGTTTTTTACGGCAAGTTCAGAGTTCCATCCATTATCTAAATGAACAGCCAATGGACGAAGGCCTAGTTCTTTAACAAGATGAGCCACATAAGTACTATCTACGCCGCCACTTAGCCCTATCAAACAGTCATATTTTTTATTCTTCCCTTTTTGCTTAATCGATTCGACTAAGCTATCAAGTTTTGATTGACCTTCGGCTCCAAGAAAAACATCTTTTTCAGCCTTCCTATAGTCATAGTAATAATTTGAAACTCCCTTTTCATCGAACGTAATATCTGCATCCGCAATATTATCCATTAATGTGTAAACACATTGTTGATATCGAATATCTGCTTGGGAGGAAATCATTCGGATTTATTCTATGTTTAAAGCAAAAAAATCAATTGAAAGAATCAAAAAGCTTTGTAAAAATCAAAATTGGGTTCAAAATCTTGTTGTTTCCTCAATACAATAAGTCCAGAAGAATTGTAAAACTGGTAATTCCAATGAAACCATGAAAATAAAAGACGAGGGCTAACTATCAATCGCCATAAAAAAAATTTAATGGTCGAAAGTCTGGGCTCATTACCTCTTACAGCATACTTTTTTTCGACTTGATATTTCCGATGGGTCAAAATGAATTTTAGTACTTTTTGCTTAGACAATGCTTGCATATCATGAAATGCAATGAAACCACCCGGACGCAATAGTTTATCAACAAGAAAAAAATCGATCAGCGTATAATCAAAAGTATGCCATCCATCAATAAATGCAAAATCCAATTTTACGTTGCTTTTTATCAGGTCACTTATTACTAAGTGACTTGGCCCCTCCAGTAACTTAAATTGATTGATCAAACCTTCTTTCTCAAGCGAAACCAAAGCAGCCTCCTCAAAATAATCTCGTTGATTGGGGTCAACACCGTAGTGAACCGTTTCTTTCGAATTCATTTTTTCTTTTGCCTTGCATACTGCCAAAGCAGAAGCCCCAAATGCAAGTCCAGTCTCGAGAGTTGTAACGGCCGCACAATCAGTTACTATTTTCATTAACATTTTGGCTTCAGCTTCCGAAATAGTAGAATCAGTAGCCTTTCTTCTATTCTGTTTTCTATCAATAACAAAGCCAGAAACATACATTTGTTTTAACAGATTTGGTAATTCTATTTCCATTACATCAATGTTTTATTACTACTTTAAAAATACTTTTTGCGCCAATTCCTTTTGATCGGGGTAACTAATAAGTACTGCACGGTGAGGCCTTCGAAAAACAAATAAACTTCCGGCTGCAACGGCTGAAGCGCCAGCATTGACTGCCTTTTTAAAATCTTCAATCTCAGATGCTCCTCCGCTAGCAACTATTGGAATTGACACTGATTTGGAAACCGCTTCAATCAATTCTAAATCGTATCCCTCAAATGTCCCATCACGATCAATCGAATTCAGCAATAGCTCTCCAGCACCCGCTTGTTGCATTGCAATTGCATATTCAACTGGGTCTCTATTTGTGTTTTTTGCTCCATTATTGATGAAAACTTTCAGTTTTCCCCAAATTGTCTTCTTCACATCGATTGCCACAACTATGCTCTGACAGCCCACATAGGCTGCTGCTTGGGTTACCAAACTTGGGTTCTTGAAAACAGCGGTGTTTAAGATCACTTTTTCAACCCCAGATGCAATCAACTCTTGAATTTCCGCTACCGTTGTGATTCCACCACCATAGGCAAGTGGCATAAATGCTTCCCCGGCAATCTCTCGTATTGAAGCAATGTTGGGTGAACGTTTCTCAGCACTGGCCGATATGTCCAAAACAACAATTTCATCTACTTCTTTATCATTAAATATTTTGACTGCATTAATTGGGTCTCCCACGTACTTGTGATTCTTAAACTTTATTGACTTGACGAGACCCCCATCTTGAACTAACAGAGTTGGAACGATACGAAATCTTTTCACAAACCAAAAAAAATTATTTCTAACACTTTAATAGTGTAACTAGGATAGTCAATAATACTGTACTTCAAACACAAATCGATGCGAAGTTGCCTAATAGCTTTAGCCCGAATTTATGACTCTTTTCAGGATGGAATTGTACCCCCATTATATTACCTTGCTCAACACCTGCTACAAACCTGTAACCATAGTAAGCATAAAAAAGAGCATCGCTTTCATTCTTCAGCTGCGCGTGGTAGGAGTGTACAAAATAAAACCTAGGCTCACTGTACATTCCTTCAAAAAGTTTTGATGATTTACTCAAAGTGACGTCTGTCCAGCCCATGTGAGGGATTTTCGTATTGGCGGGTAGCATTTCATCCTTGAATTTCACAACCTTTCCCTTTATCCAACCAAGACCTGATAATTGACCTTCTTCGCTACTCTCAAATAAAAGCTGATGCCCCACACAAACACCAAGGACAGGAGTCTTTTGCACGATTACTTTCTGATGGAGAATTTCAATAAGACCCGACTGGTGTAACTTACCTGCACATGTATCAAAGGCACCTACACCTGGTAATATTATATGACTTGCATCACTTATCTCCGCAGGGCTAGCACTTATGGTACAAGAAACTCCAGCCTTCTTAAGCATATTTTGCATGGAAGAAAGATTCCCTACACCATAATTTACAATGGTCAGCATCAATCTACTCTGATTTTGAATATCACACAAAAGCGATAAAATGCCATCGCCCTAAAATAAATCGGTTCGTACCCTAACTCACCTTTAGTAAACCTATCAAATCGATTGAGGAGTTCATTTGAAAAAATATTCATCGAACTCACTACGTTTTCCAAATCCTTCCGAACTCGTTCTTTGTTTTGTATCATCCAAACTGGATCAGGGGCTACAAACCCCATCTTATCTGTTCTTCTCTTTATACACTCTGGTAGTTCTCCAATGGCATCGCGCAGCACTGCTTTTGTAAACCCATTTCTGATCTTGTATTCTGATGGAATACCTATACCATATTCTACCAATCTATGATCCAAAAATGGTAGCCTAGATTCTATTGAAAAAAGCATTGAATTGCGATCCTCAGAATGAAGTTGATAGGGAATACTTGAATATTGAATTTCTTTCAAACTGAGTTCGCGCACCCCCCCACCCTCAAAATTCAACAATGAATCATAAGCTATTTTTCGCCATTTTTCAGACAGCCAAGGATGAACTTTCTTATTCAATATCTTTCTTAATAACTGAACTACAAATGGTTCTATAATTGTTTTGCCAACTGAAAGCAGTTCCTTTAATAAATTAATTTTTCTATGCCTAGATTTTTCATTCAATACGGACACAGCCTTCATCCACCGAAATGAGCTAATAAGTTCTTTTAGATAAGCTATATAAAATTCGCCATACCCACAAAGGAATTCGTCTGACCCTTGGCCATCTTGCATCACGATAATTTGTTCTTTGCTTGCAGCTTGAAATACCTTATACTCTGAATAGTGAGATGCTCCGCTAAAAGGCTGATCTTGATGATAAATCATCTTATCCAAATCGCCCATATCAAGCAAGTGGTTGAGGTCCGGGAAAACTTTTATTGCCCGAAAACCGGTTTGTTTCGAGACCTGATCGCTAAATACCTGTTCATCATACCGAACATCGGTATAGCAAGAAGTAACAGTCGCAAAATCATCGTTTGCAATTTGTTCCTTATGAATCACACTCACTATGGCAGAGCTATCTACGCCACCTGAAAGGCAACTACCCACTCGTACGTCAGAACGCATGCGAATCCGAACACTGTTCCTAAATAATTCACCAACAGCGTGCACAGCATCAGGGTAACTAACGTCCTTTCGAGCGGCCGCACTTTCAAGATCATACCATTGAGTTACATTATATTGGTGAGTAGTTAAGTTGTACCGTAAAAAATGCCCCGGCCTTAGTTCCCTAACTCCGTCAAAGAAGGTCTGTTCGGAATAATTAAGTAGGCCATTCACTAAAAAATTAACAGCCACTGCTTTGTTTAATCGAGGGATAAACTCATCAATCGCTGTGAATTGTTTGACTTCAGAACCCGCCAAGAAATAACTATTGGTAGTAGTGAAGTAAAGCGGCTTAATGCCAAAATGATCTCTGCATAATATGATTTCATTCTTGCTGGCATCATGCAACGCAAATGCCCACATACCATTAAATTTTTTGAAAGCATCCGTTCCCCATTCCTGAAAAGCTGCAAGAATAACTTCCGTATCACTTTGAGAAACAAACCCGTGACCAAGTTCTTCTAGCTCTTGTTTTAATTCAAGGTAGTTATAAACTTCACCATTATAAGTAATACATAGTTCCCCTCTTAGCATCGGTTGATGCCCCGCGCTACTAAGATCAATAATCGAAAGCCTGCGATGACCAAATGCGAAATTAGTACCGAAGTAATACCCTTCAGCATCAGGACCTCTATTTGATATTTTACTATTGAGAGAATCAATTATTAGTTTTTCATCGTCATTTCGATCATTCCTATTAATTACAATACTTACTCCACACATTCTATTCCGCTTTTTTCTTCTTAGCACAAAGAGCGAAATTGACGTAATAGAAAGAATCAAATCTTCTACTTGTAAAAAATGACAACATTCTAAGAAATCGTGACCCGTTTACAACTGAATTCTGCCCTGCTATTGTTATTATATCATAACCAGTATTTGAAAAAAGCTGATGTATGGATTTTTTTGTAAAAAACCGTAAATGAGTTTTATCTAATATCCCGCTTTCCTGGTATTGAAATTCTCCATGAATTATTAGATCTTTAACGACCGAATAACATTGTAGGTTCGGAATTGAAGCTACTATACATCCATCGACTGTCAATAGCTCTTTTGCGAAACTCAAAGCTCCCCAGGGATCAGCTAAGTGCTCCAAGACATCATTAAAAATAATTGCATCAAACTTCTTGTCACCTAAATCCAGCTCTTGGTGAAATACATCGTGAAAAACTCTATCGAGAACCTTGTTAGCTTTTATTGCCGAATCCGTAGGCTCAATACCCCAAACTTCACAACCTCGTTTTTCTTTTAACAGCCTACCAAAAGCACCTGATGAGCAACCCACATCCAAAACTGAATTAACTCCAACAGGCACATAAGAAAGCATTTCATCTCGACTCTGATCATAGTAGAAGTTATCCTTCTCTAAATAATGTTCATTTTTATAACTCATATTAGATTCCCCAAAGGCACTTAAATAAACGTCATCCTAATTTCAAGCTTAGATAAAGGTATTCGCCCCATTTTTTAAATATGCTGAATATTTCTTATGAAAATTGTAAAAAACTGGAATCAAAAACCAAGAAAAAAATAATCTGGGAAAAATTCTTAAAACAATCCCAACTTCTCTCTTTGCATTAAATATAGCTGAACAAGACTCCATCACCAAATTTAGTTTCCTAATCGAATAGAAGAAATAACCCAACAGAAAAACATTGCCAAAAGGTATTTTATGATTTATATTTTCTGCTTTTTTTATTCGATTGAACCACAAAGGTCTTTTCTCATTTACCGAGCTGTAGTTTCCACAAGTCAAAGCAAAACAGAGCGGGGGGAAAATATTATCGTAAGCACAGCTTGCGTTGTAACCAATCCATTTGGGAAAACAGATGTTAACAATTTTATTCCTCCTAAAAAGACCATAACCAAACGCATCATTTGGATTTTTCACAAACTTCGTGAGGCGATCAAATAAAATTTCGTTAGAAAAATCAATCGATACAATTGGCGAAATAATTTCATCATTCTCGTCAACAGAACAATAATTACAGAACGCTACGATACTTCCCGGATTATTTTCTAAGCACCTCACGTGTGCCTCAATAAAATCTGAAGACCACAAATCATCATTTGCAGCCCACATAAAGTATTTCCCTTTTGCTTGTTTTACCAAGAACTCCATGTTTTTTGAGATACCAAGATTAATTGGTTGCCTGTAATAGTAAATTCTGCTATCCCTGATCCCAAATTCCGCACAAATCTGGCCACTTCCATCAGTTGAATTGTCATCTGAAATTATCAATTCAAAATTAGCATAAGACTGTGAAAGAAGGCTATTAATTGCTTTATCGACAAAATTTACATCGTTGTAAACTGGCATCCCGATTGTCACTAAGGTATCAAATTTGGCCATTTTCAATCAATAGCTATTAATGTTACAATAGATCATAATTTTGATTTTTAACATATTTTAGAGGACTCGCAAATGGATGCTCCGAAAATGGCAACCTGAGCGGTTTCTCAACAGAAAATTCAACAAAAACATCCTCAACAATAGGTTTTCTAATAAAAATCAAATAAAAAATCGGAACTCTAAACCACTTAATCAGCGAGCTTGCTTTTTTAAATGATAGTGAGCAAATTTTTTTTATGATGACTCTTGAAAGTTTGATATACAAATTATGCCTCGCTCTATTTCGTTCAATTTGTGGTAACGGGCAATCACGGTGGTCTATAAATTGAAAAAATAGTTTATAGGATTCCAGTATTGTAATACCATCTTTAGCGATAGCTCGTGAAGCTTGCCCTGGTGTCTCCCTCCACCAAGTAAGATCATCGTTAATTAACAAAGAATCGTATCTCGCTGCAATTTTATAACGTATAAATTCATCCCCAATTTTTGACTCCAATGAAAAGCCACCAACTTCTATTAGGACATTTGTTCTAAAAAAGACATTTGTCAAAGCAGTCCCCATAAATCCAGTACCAAAGTACTGTTCGCGGTAAAATTGAGTCGGAGTAATAATCACGGGATAAAATAAATTATTTCTGAACCCACTCCGTATTGCCATTCCACAAGTTGGAAAAGCATCTAACATACGAACCATAAATTCCAAGCCATGTGGGTAAATCATATCATCACCATCTATAAAGAGCAAGTATTCTCCCTTCGCCAAGCTTATTGCTTTATTGCGGTTTGGATATTCTTTTAAGTTTTGCTCATTCCTGTAGGCAACAATACGTGGATCTTTGTATTCTTGGATAATCTCCCATGTACTATCGGTGGAGCAGTCATCTCCAATAATCAGTTCAAAGTTTGTGTAGCTGGATGCCAAAATACTCTCTATAGCATCGCGCACATAATCAGCAGAGTTATAAGTAACGGTAACTACCGTAACTAAAGGTTGTTCCATTTATTTAAACGTGTAATCTTGGAGATAAAATTTTTTTATGTTCTCTTGGTACTGACCGAAGTTATAGTGCTTAGCACAAAGCTGAAACTGCTGTTTTTGTACCATTTTGTAATCATAAGGACTGTCTAGCAATTTAATTTCCTTCACAATTACTTCAGCCATATTTTCATAACTTGCAAAGATTCCTTTGAGTGTCTTAAAATCTTCTGTAAAAAACTCTTCATTATAGACAGCAAAACCAATCGCTCCACTAAAAATAGGTTCTAATATATAGCCATCGAGACCTTCGCCAAAAGTAATTGCCCACTTTGCTTTTCCAATAATCTCCTTAAATTTTTGGTACTTGAAATTTTGCAGTACTACAATCTCAAGCCCTTGAATACTTTGTAATTTTTGCATGACGTGTTCCCTGCTAGGATTCTCATCTGGAGAGACCACTAAAAGGTTTTCTTTTTCAGCATAAGGTCTATAAATGTATTGCTCAGGGCTTATCCATGCCGAAAATTTATGAAGTGGCTTTTTATAAAAATCTCTGAAGTTTTTTGTACAATATTTGGTATGAGCTGCTGTTATAGTAATCAAATCTGCGATCTCACTTAATGAATCAATCTCCAAGGGAGCAGGCATCAGTTGAATATTTGCATTAATAATGTTAATGTGGACCAGGTCTTTCTTCTTTAACCATTTTATTTCAAAATTTAACAATGCATCTTTAAAATTCGATACCATTAACTCGGGTAAATGAATTGTAATGTTTTTTGCATTCTTAAAGTAAACAGGCAATTGTTCAAACCGATAAATGTTTGTTTGGTTAGGGAAATTCTCATGCTTAATAAACAGAAAATCTCTCGGAAAAATACACGCGATCGTTTCTGCCTTGTGAATAGGCTTTAGCTTTTTTGTTTCTTCGCAAATCGAAACCAACGAAATTACTCCCCCCGATATCGTCTCTTTGCCTGTGGAACGATCCGCGCCTGGAACAAAAAAAATAATTAAGTTCTCTGCTGCCGGATCGAATTGATTAAGAATATGGTTGTCTTGTATTCTTTTAATTTCGACTTCTCGAAAAAGTCGAGCGCGTTCCTCTTTGTATTTAAAAAAGCGATAAACCCTTTTTAATAATAAAAGCGAAGTAGAGTGCTTCCAATCTCCCAATTTGATTCTGTTCAACTGACTTTTCGTTTGATAGTCCCTGGAACTCCGGCAACCATGCTATAGGGAGAAATGTCTTTTGTAATGCATGCCCCGGCAGCAATGTAGGATCCTTTTCCAACTGTTACCTTGGGAACTATCGTTACACCAGTTCCAATAAATACTTCGTCTTCAATAGTCGCATTGCCGGCAACGTGAGTACCAGGTGACATATTTACATACTTTCCAATAGTAACATCATGACTTAAGGTGCAACCTATGTTGATCATTGAATGGTCATCAATAGACACATTACAACTCAATAAAGACCCCTGCGCTATCACTATCCCATTCCCCAAGTGCCGTTGTCTGTTTTGAACAACAGTCGGAATAATGGCGCTAAAGAACGAAAAGCCCTCCCTTTTGAAATCTTCAACAACTCTCTTGTTATCTTTGATGTTACCAATTGCACCAATTAATAGAGGTTTTTTGTCGTTGCTAAAATTATGCGCTATTAAAGTGTCCTTTTTTATGACTGGTATATTCAACAACTTTTGATTTTCAGTTGTTTCTTCTTGAATAAATGCCTTTACGATCGAATGAATACCCAAATCTTCAAGCAAATAAAACGTTTCAACAGCATGTCGCCCACCTCCAATAATCATTAGGTTATCCACGGTGAAAAAATCAAATAATATCTCCGTTATAAGATAACTCCCTTATCTTTTGATCCCAAGAGATGAGAGATTTATACCACTGGAGCGTATAACAAGTTGGGTCATCCGGATTCAATATCCCTTTTTCTAATGCCTGTTTTATCTCTACAATTCCTTCGTGTACTTGTATCTTTGTCTTGTATCCTAACACTTTATTGATTTTATCAAAACTTACATTATAGGTTCTTTTATCTGGATCATCTGGTATCGTGTGAATCTTGACATTCGGTATCACGTCCAAAACGAATTGCGCCAATTGCTTAATTTGGAAATTTAAATCGGAACTACCTACATTAAAAATTTCTCCATTAACTAGCTCTTTAGGTGCATCTAAAACTGATAACAAAGCTGAAACAACATCATTGACATGAACAAAAGGTCGCCATTGCTCTCCTCCTCCCATTATATACACGACACGTTCCTTCCAAGCCCTCATTGTCATAATATTAATGGCGAGGTCAAAACGCATGCGGGGAGCCAACCCAAATATGGTCGCATTTCGTAACATTGTGGGCGAGAATGAGTCGTCTTTCAATTCGGTCAAGACTTTTTCTATTGCAACCTTACTCTTGGCATATTCAGTTTGCGGAAAGAGTGCATCAGTCTCTTTCAGAGCCTCTTTTGAACCAGCGCCATAAACACTAGCCGAACTCGCGTATAAGTAGCGTTGCACACCATTTTTCTTTGCCTCTCTCGCAAATCTTTCTGATCCTTTATAATTGATAGATATCGTTAATTCTGGATTAATTTCTGCTGAAGCATCATTGCTAAGTCCAGCCAAATCTATAACTGTGTATACGTCTTTAAAAATAGACGAAGCACAGTATCGTATATCATCTTTTACCACCGTTAAATTCGGATTATGAATGATAGTAGAGAGCTTGTCCAGGCCAAAAAAATAGCGATCTAACGCTACCACATGATACCCTTTAATTAGAAGTTGCTGGCACAACGGAATTCCAACATAACCTCCCGCACCTGTCACTATAATTTTTTTCATTGATTCCTAAATTCTTTTAATACACAGTTTTACTCTTCAAGCATAAATCACCTAGGGAGCTCCTATTTAGCAAAATAGCTCTCAATAATTTTAAAAAGATGTTGAAATTCATCCTCGGTCATCACAGTATGTAGAGGAAGAGACACAATCCTATTCATTATTCCATTTGTAAAAGAAAGATCATGGAATCTATATCTATTCTTATAATACTTTAATTCATGATTTGCTGTATAGTATCTTCTTACAGCGATATTGTTTTTTTGCATGTACTCAACGAAGAGAGTTGCTTCTTCATTTAACAAAATGGGGTAATACAGATACGTGCACGCGACATCTTTATTTACCCTCATTGTTTGCAGTTGTCCCGACTTTTGAAAAGGCTCAAAAAAACTATCGTACCTTGAAACATTTAAAAATCGTTGGCTCAATATATATTCTATCTTTTCCAAGTTCTTTAGACCAACTAACGCTGATATCTCTTGCATCTTTGAATTAAGGCCAGGTATATCAATGTTTCCTCTTACTTTTTCGAATTGACCATAATCCCTCAGTCTTATCAAATAGTCTTGAATTTCCTGATCATTTACAATATTCAGGCCTCCTTCCATTGAGGTAAATATCTTCGTAGCATGCAGGCTGATCATCTCACTGTATCCAAAGGAGCAAGGGAATCTGCCTTTGAATTTAGCTCCGAAGGCAGGAGCATTGTCCATTATAAACACCAACTTATTATCGTTCGCAAACTCACCGAGCCTTTCAATATCAGGAAGGTTTCCATATGCCCCCACTGCCACCACCATCTTTATTTGAGTTGAGTCTATTTTTAATTTCGAGGTGTCAAGTACAAAGGTGTCATCGACATCACAAAAAACAGGCTTGAGATTATTTTGAACAATCGCATTTATAGTACCTGAAAATGTAAAGGAAGGTACTAACACTTCAAACGATTCGTGAGGATTATAACCCAACTTGTGCTTCCAAGCTTGCAATAGGTGATACAAACCCATTTCACCATTGCAATAAAGAGTGGGTTTCAGAGAAGATCCGAAAAATGATTGTAAGTTATCTTCAAATTGCCTTACGAATGGTGAATTATTTGTTACCAAACCTGTTTTTAACACCCTTTCAAAATCATCTGATATTTCACTTAACTCGGGCAAGAAAGGTTTTACAATATTTATTTTCATCTCTTTAGCATTCCATTTTTATATTTTTTTAATCATTTAATTACTAATTTTTTCGCTGCCTAAATATACCTTGTTTGTTGGAAACCAATTCGCATGTTCATTAGGTTTGTTTAACATAAAAATTTTTAACTCGGGATTGAATATTTTTGACCAATCACTTAAAATAGAAACAGATTTCAGAAGTACATCGCATTTAGAAAGCAAAAGACAATTTACCAATGCGTCTTTTATTATGTCCTTTCTATTTACATCATTTTCTTTTAGATGTATCGCTTTCCCATCGATTGACCTTTTTGAGTCTTCACGGAACAATACTTCATACCCCAATGGCATCAGTTCTTTAGTCAGCAAATTTATATACTTAGTCTCATCTGTGGAGATAAATACAGTCTTTATCGATTGATTACTGTCTAAAATTGAAAACACTGAATTTAGAATACTGTGAAAATCTAGTGCTTCCGCTTCATCAATTTTATCGGTTCCACGACAATGTATGCCAAGTATCTTCTTGTTTTTAAAACTAGTGCTTGCAAAAGAGTCCACCTCATCGATTATCAAATCACTTATTCCAATATATTTCTCGAACAACTTACTAGCGTCAGAGAGTGAAAACGCATCATCGAATTTCCCACTTAAGCCAATCTCATTAACTGACCTTATCTTTAACTTCGGATGATTCGCTCCCTTTTGAAGTAAAAAAAAACATTCAAAATAATCGGTCTTATCATCATCTGGATATGAGAATGAAAACTCAGGGGTAAGTTCTGCATTACTACAAAAGTCCAGCAGATAAATTGCTGTGATCATTTTCGAGCCTATTCCATAATCTGAGCAAATGTCGATAGCAATATACCCTCTAGAAGCCTGCCATTTAAAAACTAACGTAAAAAGAAAATTCTTAAAGAGGTTAAGAAACAAATTCTTTTTAATTTTCAAAAAAAAGAAGAGTTTTTTAACTAGCTTCATCGTGAAAAAATCGAAAGATCAAAATCTGAACTTTTCATATTCCAGATCAAAAAAGAGAAGGAGATCTTTTTCATAGAAATACTTTTTAACCAGAAATTCGACAGCACCTGAATTGAATATCTTTAGCCTTTTAAGAAATCCGAGAACAAGAATAGACTTTTTGTAATTATTTAACCTTTTCAATTCTATAGCATCCAATGTTTTGATTTCGCCTTCAAATAATCTATCGGCTTCCAAATTATACTTTTCTCTATTCTTTAGTGAGATTTGATTTGAATTGGGCAAAAACCGAAATCCACCTAATATTGTCCTAACACTATATAATCGATCATGTCTAAAAAAGCGCAACCATAAATCAAAATCTCCAGCATACTTTAAGTTTAGATTAAAACAGGCACCTGACTTTTCCCACAGAGACCTTCTCCAAAAGGTGGATTCTTGTTGTATCCACTTATAATTACCTGAATAGAAATCAAGCCGATGCCATATTTTCGCATCCCACGCTAGCACGGTTCGACCTGTAGAATCAAAATGCGTAGAAATTCCGTTCAGCCAATTAACTTTCTCAATGGAACTAAATATTTCGGCTAACACAAATAATGATTTGGCGTGCAACTTATCATCCGCGTTGATCCAGCCAAATATTTCTCCGCTGGCAATTGAAAATCCTTTTTGAAGGGCGTGGTACATTCCCGAATCCCTCTCGCTAACCCAATAAAATATCTTGTGTGAATACTTTTTTATGATTTCAACCGAACCATCGCCACTTCCGCCATCAATAACGATATACTCAAGATTGGGATAGTTTTGTGACACAACTGATACAATCGTCTCCTCCAAATACCTAGCACCATTATAGTTCGGTGTTATTATTGAAATCTTAGGCAAAGGATACATACCCTAACGTTTTTCAGAAAACACTTTATGATAAACTTCATACGTTTTATCAGCGGTAATCTGCCACGAAAATTCCTTTAAACGCTCACTTCCCAATTTGATCTTCTCGCTCCTAAGTACTTTTTGATTCAAAACAGCCCTCATGGCGGTTAAAAGCGACTGGGGATTTTTCTCTTGAAAATAGATTGCAGCATCTCCTGCAATTTCTACCAGAGAACTGTTATGTCCTGTCAAAACAGGACATCCACAACTAAAAGCTTCTAATATTGGCAAACCAAATCCCTCATACTGCGAAGGATAAATAAGTGCAAGTGCATTTTTATATAGCATCGCTAACTGAGTGTCGTCTACATGATAATGATGGACTTTATCTGAGACTTCCAATTTTTTAAAAAAACCCAACTCCTCGCTACTAAACTCAGTGCCTGTGCAAACTAAATGAATGTTTTCTTCACTCATCGAAAGAGCAGAAAACATTTGTGCTAAGAACAGAAAGTTTTTGTAGCCAGTCCTGCTTCCCACTACCAGAAAATACAAATCAGGTAGGTTTGAAACAGGAGTATCCAAAAGTTCAGAATTGCAGTTTTGCCTGAGAGAATTACCCAAGTAAACAACATCTATTTTACTCTCTTCGACATCAAAGATGCTTATCAGGTCTTTTTTTGTGCTTTGTGATATTGCCAAAATTCTACTAGCTCTATTCAAAAGTGCTCTGTTCTTGTCAATTTCAAAGTGCAAGTAATACTCCGGAAATATCTGATATATGAGATCATATACTGTCAACACAAACGGTTTTTCTCCTAAGTATTCCAAAAAATAGTCATCATAATAGGTTGGATGAAAGATATCGAAATTACCGTCCTTAAGCTTGCTTATCGTATTGGACTTGTTGACCGAAGAGACGCCAAGCGGCCTTGGCTCAGGAAAAATTGCCTTCTTCAATTCGTACAAAAGTCTTTTTCCCCTAAATGAATAACCAAACAAAAAAGCTTTCTGATAGTCGACCTCATTTGGTATTGGTAGTATCTTATTCTTGTACTCGGGTATTTCAGCTAAGTAGGTATTGCTTGAGTAAACAATCGGCAATTCCCAGCTAACATCGGGACTGCCTGAATAGCGATGCATAAGTTCACAATAAATTCTAGAAATACCCCCGAATTTCTGAATTTCGAATATCTGATGGTCGTAAAGGATTTTCATTCAACAAATAATTCTCAAAGACTATCTCTCCAGTATTTTATAAGATCCCCTAAACTATGCCCGAGCGTATAGATATGATCCCAGCCTGTACACTGTTTCAACTTGGCGTTGCTTCCTATTATGATCATGTTATCATTAGGCCTCATCAACATGCTTTCTTTTTTTACAACTACTTCTACATCCAACATTTCGATAAGTAACCTCACAACTTCGGCAAGACTCACGCCTGTTCCGCTGCACACATTGTAAACTTCGCCAGAAACTCCGTTCACTAGCAAGCTATAGTAGGCTCGCACCACATCGCGTACGTCAAGAAAATCTCTTATTATAGAAAGGTCGCCAGTCGAGAGGGTATTTCCTCTTAGTTTTTTCTTGATTTCAACCAATTGCTTTACAAAAGATGACACAACAAAAATGTCTTTTTGTCCAGGGCCGATATGATTGAACGAACGGGTCAACACTATGTCCATTCCGTAGGAATCTACGAATACTTTAGAAAGTAGCTCCTGCGAAACCCTTGCGACTGCATAGGGGCTTAGAGGATTTAATGGATGGCTTTCGCTAAGTGGCATCTCTAATAACGAAACGTTTCCGTATTCCTCGGAAGAACCTACTGACAATACTCGACATTTCAAATTGAGTTCCCTGATTTGTTCTAACAGGTTTAAAAAAATGGTTGTGTTGTTAGCAAAACTTGCAGTAGGATTCTTCCAACTAAAGGCCACGCTACTATAAGAAGCCAAATGGAGAACGTAGTCGGGTTGAAATTGATAAATTATATTATCTACTTGGTTTTTATTCAAAAGGTCAATTTTCTCAAAACTGCACTTGACGTACTTAAAAGCTTGATAACTGAAACCCGGTTGGTTTACGTCTATGCCCATAACCTTTGACGAATGACCTAGTTCCTCTAAATAAAGAAGGAAATGGTGACTCACGAACCCAGAAAATCCTGTAATTAAGAATTTTTTCATTGAATCTCAAATTTTGATAAATAGGGCTCGGCAAACGTTATACCATGTACTAACAAAGAATATATCTTCGTTTATAAGAAGTATAAAAATGTATTAACGATAACTACCCAAAATGCCAAAAACCTCCAAACTCAAAACAACTTTATAACTCGTTGAACAATTCTTCTGATTGTTGGAAAGAGCTTCATTTTGTTGGTTACCTGCTTCTGAGGCTCAACTTTGTTTGAATAATGACATCTTAGATCCAAGTACTTCTCGAAGCCATTGAGGAATAATGTATCCCGATACTCGCGAAAAATAGAAACCATATCATTTCGATTTGTAAAATCATACCTATTTTGGTATTTTGAAATTTGGTTCGGGAGCAATGGCGAGAACCCACTAAAATGAAAAAAAATCAAGGGTGTATTTTTGTTTACAAAATATCTTCCGTCTATCAGAGATAACGTGCGTTCATGAAGATTCCAGTACGCCAAATTGCAGCCAGGGTTGTAAGAAACAAATACTTTTCTAAAAAACAAAGGAACTAAGTTGATCCATAATTGATCCACAAATAAGCCCGAACAAAAATCTATATAGCATTTTGTGGCTAGTCTTTTCTTCCACCAAGTTAGAAAATCGATAACGTTATCACTCCGTTTAACAGCGATAAAGCCGAGATTATATAACCCAGCGTTGAGTATATCGCTCTCATTCAAAAGAAAATCGTCATCGATAGGTGTCGTAAAATGAGGGGTCAGATAAATATCATTTTCGTCCAATTCTTTTTCTATTCTATTGAAGTTATCGAATACAAGAATATCCGGATCAAAGTACATTACAATCTGAGTCCCATTGTAATTACGAAAGAAAAAATCTATGTAAAATGGTTTGACAGCGGTATTCAACTCGACAATACTATAACGCTCGCACATTCTATCGAATTCTGGAATACCAATACTATGAGCTTCCAAAAGAATAAAAGGGAAATTAGAAGACTCATCTTTATTAACCAAATCTACAAGCCCCACAATAAACACGTAGTCGGGATTATACCTTAGCAAGGATTGTCCTAACGCCTTTGCCTGAGCTAGGTAATTGTTTGAACAAAGGGTGAAGGCTATCTTTTTATTTTCCATGTCAATGGTCTGCGATTCTTGAAAATCGAGCGCGTAACGATAAATAGGTGTTGGGATATTTCAACTTAACAATCCTAATGACAATTCTCAAAGGGTCGTCATGAAGACTATTGCCAAGTGAGCGGTTCAGCCTAAAAAACCTAAAACTAAACAATACCAAATCAAGAAAGCTCTTACGTCTTTGCAATAACAACTCGATGATAAAATAGAAATTCGCCAAAGAAGGTTTGTATTCTTGGTTAAATGTATTTCTTATTTGGTTTACATTTGAGTCTAGCATTGCCTGAACACATTTTTCAACTTCTGCTCGACTGAAATGGGTCATCTCAATCACGTTTGAGTTGTCTATCCCAAATGCTTGAAAATCAAAATTAACACCCGCAAAATAAGATAAGCGAGAATCTAGCAACTGTAGCATGGGAAGTTTTTTGGCCCAATCAGAAGTAGATAGCCACGTAATACCACTACTGCACCCTATCAAATGCGTGCAGTACTTTGTTAACTCAGCATTTTCAATATAGCTCAATTCGCTAGCGTCAATTATTTGCGAATTTGAATACGGAAGTTTCTGAGAGGAGGATAAAATAAAACAGGTATCAGGGTTACTACGTGCAATTGATATGCTAACATTGATTGCAAATTCTATGTTGACTATTGATTGACCGCTGCCTGGTAAAGACTCAAACAATACTACATTCTTGAAATCGCTAATTCTGCTTCTCTCTGTAAAAAACTTAACCCTTTCTATCTGATTATTCGAGAGCTTGACTACAGGCTTTATATCAACTGTGATTGGTCTTTTATAGGCATTTAGGATGGCTCCACGTATCGTTCCATAAAAATGAATCCAATTGAGAGGTTCTATTTGGCTAAATATTAACTCATCGTAGATACCGTTGCTCTTTCGATCCAATGCTTCCTCATAAAATGCTTTCCACCCATTGCCATAGTAATCATTATTGGATATTGATACCACCCATACATCATCAATATGTGGGTTTAGTTCTATTATTGACTTATACTTTTCTGCTATGGCCCAAGTAACATGACTTGTAGGAAAATCAGCCTTTATTTGCTTTGCGATTGTGGTGGCAAATAAACAATCCCCAAAACAAGCCAATTGCCCTATGAGAAATCGCTTTGGCACGGAATTATTTCTTAGAGACCATTTCTGAGAAAAGAATATCAATCCTATCAATACACGAATTCCGCTCTAAGTTCAAAATAGCCAAAGACTTGATCAGTTGATCCTTTTCTGACACAGGGATTTTCTCGATATCATAGCCTTTTTCTACTTCATGCCAAAGCTTGCAGTTAATCTCGGCCAACTTGGAAAATACGCTACCTAATTCCCCATTTATTTCTTGGATCTTATTGCTTTCCTTTTTGAAAACTTTATTAGATGCAAAAGTAAGTCTTTCGATAGGTATTACTCCTTGAAGCGCATTACCGATATACTCATCAATTTCAGTTTGCAGTTGCCAAACTTGAACATCAAGGCTTTTCAGCCTTCCCTCATCCTCTGTGTGGTACTGCTTTAACTTAACTATCGTTAGCTTATCGCAAAGCATTCCTAATGTTTCAGCCATAGTCTATTATTATGTATTAACCATTAAATCAGCCAACTGATGAATATTAACTTGGGGAGTCCAGCCAAGCCTCATTATGCTCGTTGGGTCTGATACCAGTGGGTGTTTATGAATAGTTGGTGCTTCTTCAAATTTTGTGTTTTGTTTCCAATCCAATGACAAGTATTCAGCACAAACATCCAACCAATCTTGTATTGAGTAAGCTTTTCCTGTTCCAATAACTGCTTCAAAGATTTCATCGTTATTCATCATCATCCAAATGGCCTTTACAATATCTCCGGAAAAGCCAAATTCTTTCATTACTGAAATATCACCAAGTTGCAAAGTCTCGTTGCTTCCATTTGCGATTCTTTTAAGTGCCTGTACGATTTTCTGATTTACATGCCTTTCTGACCGAAATGGACTATCGTGGTTAAAGAAATATCCGACATAAACCTTAAGCCCGAGGGTTCTGTAATAACGGGCGGCATAGACGGAATGAACGCGTGAAACACTATATGCACTGCTCGCATCAAAAGAGTCATTTTCTGAAATTGGCATTCCTTTATTAATAAACTGTAGACCGCTCCCTGAAAGAAACACCTTCGTTTTTCGTGAGTATTTATAAACTGCTTCAAGAATGTTTATTGCACCTGTCGAGATCGTATCATGATTTTCAATTACTGCCTCGTGTCGTATTGTGGAATTCGCTGCCAAATGAAAAATATAGTCTGGTTCATATCTTCTAACTAAAACTTCAACAAATTGCCGATTTGACACATCTCCTGTAATCCAGTCCCCATTGCTTCTAGACAATCCGATGCATTCAATTTTACTTCGGGTTAATAATTCCTTTAGATAAAATCCATCTTGACCAGCAACCCCAATTATCAAAGCCCTCAATTATAAGTGTGTTTAAATATTTAGATAATCACTCCTTTCTTCAACTTCTTGTCAAATAAAAAAAAATAGGCCTTCTTTTTCCAGATCGGGACTTACTTTTACGAGTAAGAACCGTTGAGACTATTTTTTCATATTCAGCTAGAATCGATTCAGGACTCCACAATCTGTATAAAAACTCTAACGATTCAGTTCCATTTTCTAGAATTGATTGTAAACTGCTATCTTCGACACAAACGCTTGGCCGACAGTTATATAAATGTCGAAACAACCTACTTCTGGAAATTGCCAATGGTCTTCCACTTGCTAGTGCCCAATCTGTAGCACTGGAAATTCCTCTCTCCTCCATGTTGTCATACAAAAACACATTGATTGAATTACTAGAGAGGAAATGTAAAAGGTCATGCTTTTCAAGGTATCTATGATCTATAATAAGTTGAATCGATTTTTTGTATAAAAGCGCCCGACATTCTTGTGCTATTTTTCTGGCATTTTCCCCTGTCTCATCACCGAATTTAGCAAAAGATATGTTTAACTTAATTACCGCTTCGTCAAATTCCTGCTGTACCAACTTTACGATTTTATCAAAACCCTTACCTCCAGTGGCAAAACCAAAACTACCTATGATTGGGATTTTATCAACGCGTCTTGCTGATTTCATATCAGGTATAATTGGAAGCAGCCTACCAGTTTTAAAAACGATAGGATTAATCAAGTTCATTGTTGGATCTGGGCCTATATGAAAATCAAAAATTTCATCAGTGACATCGTCAGCAAGTTGCTGATATACTTCATGAATTGTCCCAATATGAATTGCTCTAAGCATAAATGTTACTGGAAGATTGAACCTCCCAGACCTTATCCAAGGCATAGTAGTGGGGTGGTAATTGTAAATGATTACATCCGGATGAATATTGTTATAATTTGTCTTTAACTCCTCAAATGAGTCACATTCACAATAACTGAATTCATGTTGTATTGAATCGATCAATGCGTTGGCTATTCCGCTACCAAATTCAAAGACACCACATTGCTGTTGGCGATGATTTACATATAGAACTTTTGCCATTTTCTTTAAACTATCTCTATCTCAGGCAAGGGAAAAATAAACTTACCTCCTTGTTCAATATATTCTCTCTCTCTCTCTAAAATATTATGTTTGAAGTGCCAAGGCAATACAAAAAAATAGTCCGGCTTCATAGCTCGTGCTTCTTTTTCAGAAATGATAGGTATCAGTGTACCCGGAGTAAAACTCCCAAATTTTTGTTCGTTCACTTCAGCAACGTAAGGGATCTGTTTTGTAGTGATTCCGCAAAATTGAAGGAGCACATTGCCTTTCGTTGATGCACCATATCCGATGATCTTCTTTCCATCGGCCACGAGGGCTTCAATCAATTCTACTAAATTCTTTCTGTGCTTAAATACACGTTCTTCAAAATCACGATACGGCTTTGGTGTATCAAGTCCCATATCATCTTCCTGACGAATCATCCAGTCAATAATGGGGCGATTGGATTTTATGGTTGAGCCTTTCTTACAAGCTGTGATAGCAAAACTACCTCCATTAATGGCATTCATTTGTACATCTACCACGCGCATGCCATTCGCTTCAAGCAAGTTTTTAACAACCTTAAAAGAATAAAACTCAAGATGCTCATGGCATATTGTATCGTACGAATTGGTGCGTAACATGGACGGCATGTAGCTTTGCTCAAAATGCCAGATACCATTCTCGTCCAACACAGACTCAATATCCCGCACGAACTGCCCTGGGTTCTCAAGGTCGTAGAACATGGCAATGGAGGTTACAATTTTTGCCTTGTCACTTGGAAAAAGTTTTATAAAGGCTCCTGCCGTAAAGAAATCCGGAATCAGTGAAATATCATCCGTGTAAAATTCCTGAAACTTCTTTCCGGTGGGATCAATTCCTACTTTTCGATGTTTTCCTGTATAAGCTTTTAGAGATGTCGCATCGTTGCTACCAATGTCAATCACCAGATCAGTAGATTTTATTTCCACCATGCGTTCTAGCATATGAATCTTATTCGTGAGGTGACGAACCATTGACGCATTTAAACCCGAACGATATCCGTAGTTATCACCATACATCTCATCTAGACTATAGGATTGTTTCATCTGAAGCAAACCACTGTCTGGACACCACACTAGATCCAAAGGACCTTTTGTCATCTCTTCAGCCTTTGATTTCGGAAAAACGCCCGTTAGGTATTGTTCTCCAAGCGATAAGACAGTAATTAAATTATTACTCTTAGAAATTCTACACTCACTGATCTCTTTGTACATAGCAATACGAAATGATTATGAAAATTTATTTTCCTCGCGATCAAACTTTTTTCTAATTAAAAAATACTGGCCGGTTTTAAATACCGAGATGAATTCTTTTCCTAGGCTAGTCTCCAGAAATTCATTCAAGGCCAGATATGCGCCATAAAGTGCAGGCGTGCATGCTGGATCTTCTGAGATAATAATACCCCCTGGTTGTATCAAAGGAGCAACTTTTTTAAGGGCTGCAAGAGTTGGCTCGTAAAGGTCAACATCTATGTTAGCAACAGCGATTTTATGAAGATTCAGAGGCAAATCCTTTTCACAAATATTTGATTCGACCAGTTCATAATTGGTTTTTACATGATTAAAGGTTTCCCTTAAAAAACTCTTTGTATCTTCAACTCCAAATAACTTGTGTGTTCCTTTCCAAATAACGTCTGCGCTGGTGTCCGAATCTAAATAATTAAATCCATCAAAAGTGTCTAACAACCAAACCTTCCTAGGCTTAATTGAATTTATCTCTTGACATACGTCTATATAATTTAAAGCCGTAGATGCTGAACTTCCTTTGAACACACCAATTTCAACATAATCGCCCTCAATCTGTTTTGTAATTTCGATCGCCTCACAGACATTTTCGTGTACAATAATATTCAAATGTGAGAGCCTTTTTCTTTTTTCCCAAGTTCTTTTTAGAGCTTTTAGAGCTAATGAATTGATAAAACGATATGAAGTATTTTCAAATCCTAAATGTGGAATAAACTTTCCCCCGTTGTCATTGATTATCTTCAGCGAATCACGTGCATCTGAATCGCATTGAAAATAGATGTAGAATATTGACTCACGAATTTGGGACAAATCCAATGACTTCACATCTCTTATTAGGACAGCATTCGGAAAATCCTTTAAGTTTATATTCTGATCAGTTAAAATATATTGTCTAAGTTTTGTCGCTTCTACATTAGCAATATTTTGAAACCAATCCTTGTGAATTTTAAAGAGACTTCCAGCGTCATAGTGATTGAACAAACCCTCAACCTCCTCTCTATCATCTCCTGAATCCTTGGTGAACTCATCATAATCAAGGATGTATCTATTTAGACTCTTTAAGATCTTCCTTGAAGATGAACTCAAAATAACTTTTCTCAGTATCTTTTTCATTAGATAAGATTTACGAATTTTATAATTATCAATTATTTCCTTTTTCAATCATCGCATCATAGTCAATAAATTTTAAAATCATGTTTTCATCAAAATAACTGCCGTCATCGTAAATGAAGGAAAAATTTGCCCTAAAATCCGCCCTCTCAATAAAAGGGTCCATAACACCTGTGATCTCCGGATGAAGCTCATACAATTTGCCTTTGTCAATCATATAATATTTAGAAGTGATCCTTCTAGTTTCGTTGTCAGTTGGAAAATGATGTACTCTTATTGGCAACAGTGATATCTTAACTCCTTTTTTTTTCATACGCAAAGATATTTCGTTATCTCCAAAATAAGAAACCAGTTCAGGATGCAACATAAAACCATTTAAAAGGTTGGTCTTCATTATACAAAAATGAGCACAAGGTATTTCACCCCAAAAGTTCCAACCAAAAATACCTTTATGCCCACCTTCATCAGTAGAGAATATTCCAAACTCCACATCGTTGCTTTTCAGATATCCCTTCAAATTAGACAACCAATTTTTTTTCTCAGGAACTAGGTCGTCAGCCCAAAGCACACAATACTCTGGCTGATATTCTAAGGCATGATTTAAAGCCCTGTTATATGCTTTATTCATTCCTATCGTATTCGCTTTTCTGTCGTCAACGATAACGCTTTTATTCCAAAAGAATAATTTCAAAATAACCTGCTCATACCAAGGGTAATCTGCTGCTATGAAAAACTTTGTGTCATTGTAAACGCTAGTCACCCAAAGTGTTTCAAACAACCGTTTAAATCTCCTTCGCGATGGAAGGAGCAATGCAATTTTCACCTCTCCCATTTAAATGTTTTTAAATTTAGATACATCCGTTAACCATTGTTCCAGCAGGTGCATTTCTTGTGACTGGACAATATTTTTCTTCAAAAGATTGGCATATACATGATGGAGATTATTTTCAACAGAATCTTCTTTTCTAATTGCTTCTCCAATCAGCACCGGTAATTGCTGCGCAAGCAGATAGCACTCAATTTCTTGCTTGAAATCAATTAAAAAGTTATGAGGGTTTCGTTCCTGAAATACTGTAGCCTCAAAGAAGCCTAACAAATAATTTTGTTGCCACATGATTGATTGCGCAATAAAGCCCCGTAAAATATCAGTGAATCTAAAACTTACAAATGCTGGAAGGTACAACAGTGCAAAAAGCTCTTTTCTAAAAAATGTATTCTGAGAATTAAATGGACAAACAGCACCTTTATTCAATACCATTGGGTCTCTCCTTTCAAACTCAACCTGCTTATTGATCGTAAGTCTATAAACAGCATCCACATCTGGTTCCTGATTTGCCAAGCCTTGCCACACGCCAATAGAACATTGCATGCTTTTTGTTTCCGTGGCTCTAAAGGAATCAAGTACAAGTTCTAGCGGATATCCTCTGGGCCAAATTTTTTCCTTGGTGAAGCTTTTGTAAACATTAACAAACCCAATGTCTTTATTGGTTACTTCAAATGATCCTTCAAACGGTAGCAAGTGCCAGTAGTCATAAGGGATATTGTCGTCATCAGTATCATAAATAATTTCTGCGCCATACTCCATTGCATGCACATAGCCGATCATCTTTCTACAGTAGTGATTAAAAGGAAGATTTTTTATAATGGCATATGGCAATTTATTTTGTTGCTCAATCCCAAGATACGTTGAGTTTTTAAATTCCCAGGGAAGTGGCGTTTTGTTGTCTCCGATTATGATGGAATTCCAATTTTCAATATTGCCAAATTTTCTTATCGACTCATTGGGTGAATTGATTGTTGTAATTACAATTGCTTTCTTATTCATAGTATTGTTTTGTACCACTTTGTAGTGTGCCACAAAAGGCCATCCTTAGTGTTTTTATTGTGAGCATTATCTAAAATTTCAAAATACAAATACATATCCGCGTTATATATCTCGGCTTGAGCGTATTCGTCTTCAATACCAAATAGGAGTTTGTATTTACCGGGCGATAGGTAAGGAAAGTCAAAGTCTGTATCAATTACAACATCACTTTCTAAATCCACTAGGTTGAATCCAATATCATCGGCTGCGTGCGATGTAAAAATTCTTATATCATCGGAATTGTATAATGCGATACCCAGATTGACTCGTTTTACTCTTTCAATAAAGTAAAATTTAAATCGAAGGAATATCTTTTCGCCATTGTCAAATTGAGTTTTTCGGTCTCCATTTTGATTTATAAAAAAAGGCAGCTTAAGATTAAACCTCTTACTGTTAGCCAACAATATCACATCATCTTGAATCGATTGGTTTGTATCATGATAGTCATTAATAATTCTTGATATCTCTCCATTTGAAGTAATCAATCCATTCTCCAACAGTATACCTTTTGTACACAAACCGCGAATTGCCGAGATATTATGGCTTACAAACAATACAGTCCGCCCTTCATTGACGCTTACATCCTTCATTTTGCCGAGGCACTTTTTTTGGAATTCAATATCCCCAACAGCAAGCACCTCATCAACGATTAATATTTCAGGCTCTAAATGGGCTGCTACTGCAAATGCCAAACGTACGTACATGCCGCTGCTGTATCGTTTTACGGGCGTATCTATATATTTCTCAACACCTGAAAAATCTACGATTTCATCAAACTTTTTGGTGATTTCCTTTTTTGACATGCCCAAAATTGCACCGTTCAAAAAGATATTCTCGCGGCCAGTTAAATCAGGATGAAACCCTGTCCCTACTTCCAAAAGACTTGCAATTCGCCCTTTTGCTTTTATCGAACCAGTAGTAGGCAATGTGGTGCGGCTCAGAATTTTTAGCAATGTACTTTTACCAGCTCCATTTCTACCTATAATACCTAACACCTCACCTTGCTTCACTTCAAACGATATATCGCGAAGTGCCCACACGTAATCGCTGTTTCCAACAACCGTCCGATCATTCACTTCGCCAATTTTCAAATAGGGGTCTGGCTTGCCCCTTAGCGTATGCCACCATCTGTTTACGTCATGGGCGAACGATCCTGTGCTAATTTGCCCAAGCCGGTACTGCTTACTTACGTCTTCAACTTTAATTACTACCTCGCTCATCGTATTAATGCGGGGTTAAACCGTGTCCATAAATGTTTTCTCGACCTTATTAAACAGAAAAAGGCCTCCTACAATTGTTACCAACATAAAGGTAATACTGTAAACTAAATCGTTTAAAGTGAACGTACCCTTACCAAATAAACAATATCTGAATGCTTCGATGATGGCTGTCAATGGATTGAGTTTTATCAGCCAAATGTACTTAGAGTTTTGTAAATATGACATAGGGTATACTATTGGCGTAGCATACAGCAATAATTGAACAGCAAATGAGAGTAGCACAGAAAAATCCCTATACTTAGTGGTCAATGAAGAAATTATAATGCCTAAACCCAATGAAAGGCCCGCCATAAACAATACCAAAAACGGAATGTATAGCCAAGTCCAACGGATATAAACCACTGGGTCGCCACTGGCGTACACCCATACCATGGTTCCTAACAGCAGTAAAAATTGAATGCCAAACCGGACAATGTTGGACAAGATCACTGAAACTGGCATGATTAACCTTGGGAAATACACCTTGCCGAAAATACTACTATTTGTTAAAAAAGTACTTGAAGTGCTAGTTAATGAAGACGAAAAGTAATTCCAAATTGCGATTCCTGACATATAAAACAGAATGGGATTAACGCCATCGTTGGGTATTTTTGCTATTCTACCAAAAACAAGCAAGAACATCAGAGTAGTCAAAATTGGCTGCACCAAATGCCAAATTGGGCCAAGTATGGTTTGCTTATATTGAGCAACAAAGTCTCTTTTAACAAATAACCAAAGAAGGTCTCTATACCTCCAAAATTCTTTGATATCTAAATCAAAAAAATTTGACTTAGATGTAATTTGCAAGTCCCATTCATCTTTTTGATTCATACTACTGCTTGTAAAATTCTAAGGCCACTTGTGCAACGCGTGCAGGAAGATGATACCGATTATAATACCGTTTACTTTCAATACTGATTTTTTCAAATGAGTATTCCCATTTCGATACTAGGCTTTCTAATTCGTCAAATATATTGAAGATGTTTGCGTTTACAATCGGGCAATCGTTAACCATTTTCAATCTAAAATCTGAAACATAGCAAACTACCACCTTTCCCAATTCCAATGCTTGTTGGGAAGCTATTCCATACCAGCCCCAAATTAATTGGTCCACCAACACATCACAATTAACTAATTCCTTCTGATACTCCGCATTAGTAAGACCTGAAAGGAGCCTAAACTCAACCAATTCTGGCCATTTTTTTACTAACTTCTCAGCAGCGGCTATGACATATTGAGACCCTTTTGCTACGGGCGAAGTAGGTGCGTGAATAATTCTTACTTTTTTAGATTGAATTAATCCACTATTCGATTGGGGTAAATCAATTGTGTTGCAAGAGGGATGAAACGAAAGAAAACTATATCTAAAAAGCTCTTTGTTTACAAACGGAACAACTTCGGGATTTGCTACTAACCTAAAGCCTTTGGTTGCAAAAAATGACTGATGCTTGTATGAATTTTCCGATGTTTCCCAGTACTTCCCTTCATATAAAGGATTGTGGTAAGCATGTTTAAAAAAGGGATTAATAGAAAGCTCAATCTCTGGGTCTCGTATGTCTGATCCAGTAAACGTTATAAAATATTTTATCCCTTTCCGACTATAAAGTAATGGAGCGACAATTCTATTCAGACGAGAAGGTATTCCGAAATCGGAGACTATATGGATAACGTCACATTTCATCAGTTGATAAAACAGAACGAATACACCGAGAATCGTTTCGTATAGACCGACCTTTTTTTTATAAACCGTATAAATTTTTGAATAGTTAACGTAACTAGACCTATTAAACTCAAAGCTCATTGCAAAGTAGCTAACTCCTAATTTCTCCATCCCGATACAATAGGAATTTAGCACCGAAGAATGATTACAGCCTAAAAACAAAACTCTCAATTTTTATAATAATTTTATTTCTTCCCTGAAGGCTGATTAAAAAATTCTCTTATAGAATCCGCTATGTAATCAACCTGGACTAATTCCATACCAGGCCAAATAGGCAAACTTAAACTAGTGTTCGCCAATTTTTCTGCAATTGGAAAATCTCCTATCTTATAGTTGAGACTTTTATAAGCGAGCTGCAAAGGAGGCGGAATTGGGTAGTGTATCAATGTGCCTATTCCCTTGGTAGCAAGATATTCCTGAAGCTCGTTTCTTGCTTTAGCCTGAATGACATATAAGTGATAGACGTGTGTTGCACCGCGATTCGTGGTTGGTAGTGAGACTTGTTCAATTCCACTCAGCAATTGATTGTACAATGCGGCAATTTGTTGTCGTCTAAGAGTCCATTCTCTAACATGTTTCAATTTTATCAATAAAAATGCAGCTTGGCATTCATCCAACCTCATGTTAAATCCTATGAAATCATTGTAGTATTTTTTTTGTGAACCATAATTTCTTAATGACCTTGCTTTTATTGCCAAATTATCATCATTGGTAGTTATCGCGCCCGCATCTCCTAGCGCACCTAAATTTTTACCAGGGTAAAAACTGGTCGCATTAATGTGCCCGAAAGAACCTGTCAATTTGCCGTTAAATGAAGCTCCGTGTGCCTGCGCATTATCTTCTACAATTGATAAATTGTATCGCTCTGCAACTTCCACTAAACTATTCATTTCACAAGCTTGGCCAAACAAGTGAACTGGCATAATGCACTTTGTTTTACCACTGATCACGTCTTCTATTTTACTTACATCGATATTAAAAGTTTCCTCATTCGGTTCCACAAAAATCGGAGTAGCACCTACTTGCGATATTGCCAACACGGAAGCAATGTAGGTATTTGATGGTACTATTACTTCATCGCCTTTCCCAATGCCTAAAACCTCTAGTGAAATTCTCAACGCATCAAGACCATTGCTAACCCCAATTGCAAATTCTGTAGTGTTAAATTCAGCATACGCGGATTCGAAATTCTTTACATTATCCCCCAAAATATAACTATTTGAATCAAAAAATGATTCGAAAGCCGCCAAGATTTCCCCCTTGATAGGAGCGTGCATTCCAGTAAATGAGAGGAAAGGGATATTCATTTAGATTTCAACAATATTTTCTCCAACTTCTTTAAATTTAATCCCACTTTCACTAAACCACTCAGTTCCTATATTTTTCATTTTAGCACCGTTCTTATCTACCCAGCCCTTTATTTTAGCTGGATTGCCATAGACTAAAGCGTGGTCGGGTATAGATTTAACGATTAAGCTTCCCGCACCTATAAGCGCGAACTTTCCTATTATTACACCCCCTAATATAGTAGCATTTGCACCGATAGAGGCCCCTTGGCTAATCCGTATTTCGTTAAAAGATTTTGGATATCTTTTTGATCTTGGGTAAGTGTCGTTGGTGAAGGTTACGTTAGGTCCTATAAAAGCATTATCGTCTATCCTCAAACCATCCCACAAATAAACGCCACTTTTTATAGTTACATTGTTACCTATAACCACATCATTCTCTATAAAACAATGACAATTTATATTGCAATTCGTTCCTATTACAGCTCCCTTTAAAATTACGGAATACTGCCAAATGGAAGTGTTCTCACCTATCTTAGTTGTCTGAACGTCAGACAGCTTGTGAATTTGATAAGGCTTTGAATTGCTCATAGTTGCGTATGTAGTCCGATTCACTATATAGATTTGAAGCAAGCACCATTTGTACGGAGTTGTGACTATATTTCATGGTATGCCAACAAAGCTTGGGCAAATACAAACCTATATTAGGGCGTTCTAGCAAAAATTCACTTTTTATTCCTTCTACTGTTTCGCTAGAAATTACTATTGACCCAGAAACCGCGATAATAACCATCTCTTTATCAACATTTGCATGGCCGCCTCGTGAAACATTTTGAGGGGTATAATATGTCCAATAAACTCTTTTTAGTTGAAAAGGAACATCAATATTTTCTTCGGCCACCGAAATAAAGCCCAATTCAGAAACACCATGAGAATGAAATTCGATTAAGCGAGGCAAATTCATTATCTAAAAAATATCAATCCTAACCTTGATTTCAATGTCGGTCAAATCATTTTAAAAAAGTACCATCGCGTTATGGTATATTTTTTTTACACACCTTCTCTCAATATTAAACTTGGTCATTCAATATTTTAAAAATTTGCCTTCCTTAAAAAACTCGACTGTTCAGACGTGTTAAATCCTATTTTTCTTGAGTCATTTCTATTCAATTGCTCGAACTGAGCCCTAACCATTAAAACCCAAAATTTGCTCCAGTGGACTTTACCAGCTAAAAAACGGTTACGAACGTCTATAAAAGCCTGATTAACATTAAGACTCCCATCTAATTGCTCGGGCGCACTCATCAACCAAATCCCAAATGGAAAAGTAAATCCTTTTTTCTTTCTATCGATCACCCCTGGAGGTAAAATTTCAGAAAATACTTTTTTTAACAGGTACTTGGTTCTCTTAAACCGAAAACTCGGAGCAATCTTGTTAACGGTCTTAAGAAGTGCTATATCTAAAAACGGCACTCTAACCTCAATGCCGTTCCACATGCCCATAAAATCAAAATCACGTAGGAGTTGGTTGCGCATGTAAAGCTTTGTATCTAAAAAAGAGATATAATGCTTGTCTTTTTCATCGTAGGGTGTCTTTACTGAAACTTTATTAAGAATTTCAAGAACCTGCTCTTGGGGAAGATTAGTCAATTCAGCGATTTGAATCGGGGAAAATATACCTCTCAAAAAAAGATAGTCACCTACTGGATTTTTGAAATCCAGATAGGAAATTCTGAGCCAAGTATCTTTAAATGTTCTGCCTAAAAAATTAAATATTCTTCGCCTATACGGAAGCCCTTTTAAAAACTTCATCCAAAATGTTTTCTTAAAGGAATGATATCCCCCGAATATTTCGTCAGCACCGATGCCCGAAAGAACCGCTTTCAACCCTTCGTCATGGGCACATTTAGTAATAAAATAGGCATTTACTCCATCAACAGTTGGCTGGTCTAGAGCGTCCCAGTAATCAGGAAGGGCACTAAAAAACATTTCTTTCGATATCCTATGAGAAGTGTGTACCGCGTGTTTAGTGACTTTCAAAACTTCTTGTTGAAACCTTGATTCGTCAAAATCGGCTTCATCAAAATTTACGGAGATTGTTTTTAAATTGGTAACTTCCTTGTCCGCCAACAAGGTGATTAAGCTTGAATCTAACCCACCACTTAAAAATACCCCGAGAGGGGCATCACTGATGAGATTCTTTTTTACAGCATTCTCTACGGTATCTTTGACTAAACTAAGGATGTGTTTTTTTTCCTTGATAAAACCATTTCTATTTTCTTGCTCAAAGAACACGTGTTTCAAAACTGAAAAATCATTTAGTTTAATTTCTAAAATGGTTCCAGGCGCAAGCTCATACACCCCTTCGTAAGTAGTAAAAGGATAGGGCAGAAAACCAAAAGCCAAAAAAAACACCTCCCAGTCTTTTGTAAGAGAATAACTCAGGGCGCCTGCCTTAAATGCCTTCGTTTCAGACGCAAAAACTAATTCCGAATCAGATAACGAATAATAAATAGGTTTCACGCCAGGATAATCACGGACGATAAAGACTTTCCCATTCTTTCTATCGTACAATGAAAACGCAAAAATTCCTTCAAAAAGCGTCACACACTTTATACCCCAATATTCATAGGCTCTAATAATGACTTCTGTATCAGAGTTTGTTTTAAATAAAAAACCAAGTAGTTGAAGCTTTTTCCTGATGTATATATAATTATATATTTCTCCGTTAAAAGTTAATATAACATCCTCGTCAAGACTTTTCATCGGTTGATGGCCATCGCTTGAAACATCGATTATAGCTAATCTGTTATGGCCAAAACAAACTTGATCAAAACCGTATATTCCAGTATCGTCAGGCCCACCTCGCCTCATTGATGACAGCATAGAATCAACCAAGGTGGTATCGACTAGTTTTTGGCTACTAACTATGCCTGCTATCCTACACATTTGAAACCATCATTGAAAAATATCGGAATCTCAATACCTGTTTTTTCCTTTCTTTTCATAGCCATAGACATAATAAATGGCATCTGTATAAGCTGCACCTATGCCTGTATAAATGTCATTAAACAGTATGCTTACGTTTTTTATTTTACCATTCTGGTATAAATCCTGCACGGAGTTAAGTATCAGTTTTGGTGTACGTTTCTGCCTTACAAGAAACACAACGTGATCGGCAAAATCAATAATTGGGAAAGCATCTGATATGATACCAATGGGCGGGGTGTCTATTACAACACAGTCATATTCTTGTTGGGCTTTCTCCATGAATTTCTTAAAGTTCGGACTGATCAGTAATTCAGATGGATTGGGTGGTATAGGGCCACTCGCCACAAAGTCAAGAAGATTGTTTGTCGTTTTTTGAACGATTGCATCAAAATCCTCAAGCCCCGCCAAAAAAGAACTTAAACCCACTGCATTAGGAAGCCCAAACTCCGTATGAAGCCTTGGCTTCCTTAAGTCAGCCCCGATCAGTAGCGTCCTCTTATAAGACAATGCAAGTACAGAAGCTAAATTAATGGCTGCAAATGATTTTCCTTCTCCGCTTATTGAGCTGGTAATCATAAAGACCACTTTTTCCTTATTGCCTGTAAAATAGGCCAAGTTAGATCGCAACGATCTAAATGCTTCAGCAATAATCGAAGATGGTGAATTTAATACTTCAAGATGAGCCTTTCCTCTTTTATGACCAACACCACCAATAATGGGTATGTCTGTAAATCTCTCAATATCACTTTTCGTTTGAACAGTTACATTAAAAAACTCAATTATCACAATTATTCCAACTGGAATTATCAGGCCGATAATAAACGCTAAAAACATACTTCTATTTAACGGTGTCTTTAGAGATCCTCCGGCTACACGAGGCTCGTTAAGATAGACAAACTCTGACACTGTTGACGCCTTGTTGATGTCAGCTTCTGCTTTCTTATTCAACAATAAGATAAACAAATTTTCAAGCAACGAATAGTTTCTTTGAATTGAAACAAATTGTCGTTGCGCCAAAGGGATATATCCGATCTGCTTCTCAGCATTTTTTATCTGGCCGTTGATAAATTCAATTTTCAACTTGTCAGTTGTTCGAAGGTTGGCTATAGCCACTTGCAGCTCGCGTTTTAACTCATTAAGGCGATTTAATTGGCCTTTAAAAAGAGGGTTTCCTTCACTCTTTTTTTGATCGACAAATAGCTTTAAGTCTATTTGAAGTTCTGATATATTTTTAATCAATCCACCTACTACAGGATCAGAAAGGCCCAATGCCGAGGGCAGAATTACTTGCTCCAATTCTTGACCTTTAGTAATATAGTCTTCAAGGTATCTATAATAAGTATTATTCTGACTCAGCTCCAATTTCTTGAGGTCTAACTCTTCAACTTTAGTAAGGTAGCGCTGCGTCTGAGCATTTAAGTCTCCGCGAACTTGGTTGGTGGTCTTAAATTTTTCTAACTGATTTTCAATTATCCGAAGAGAATCAGATATGCTCTGTAATTGAGTATTTATGAAATTAGATGCCCTAGTAGAAACTTGGTTCTTCTTGTCCAAATCATAAGACTGATAGCGTTTAACAAGACCTCTAATAAAATCAATTTCCTTTTGCGGGTTAGTACCCACTGAAGATATGTTTAAGATTGCTGCACCTTCTTCAGCCCACTTAACCGAAAGCTTACCAATGTATTCGTCAGCGACATCGTTAACTGACCTTAATACTAATTGGAATCTTTTTCCAAAATAAGGCAATACCTCCTTTTTATTTTGTATCGGTTCAATCTTTATTTGATGAGAATCAAAACTGATTGTATCACCCACTAAAAACGTATTTTGCAAGATTGTCTTATTATCTCCATCTGTTTTCTCAAGCGAAAAATGATCAGCATCTATTAATTTGAAGTAATAAATAAATTGATTGCCTGACTGAATAAAAGGTGCAATATGTAATAATTGGATAGGTAAGCTATATTCTTCAACAGGAATAGACTCGCCTACGCTAAAAAAAGATACTGCGAAATTTAGATCTTCCACCGCTTTTCGAACAATAAATTCAGAACGCAACAAGAACGGCTCATTATTGAAGTTTCTTTTGGCTGAAGACGTACCTGGGGCACGATACAAAAAATCTCCTCCCGAAAGCGTTTCCTGCTTATCCAAATAAATCATTGAGGTGCTAACCGGGTATAGGTCTGGTTCAAATCGACTATTATAGTAAGTAACGGCCATCATTACACTAACTGAAAGCAACAAGTAATACCAATTGCTCAGAAGCCGGCTAAGAATCCGTGTAATATCGATGTGAAAATCTAGCGATTGAAATTTGCTGGATGCTTTTTTGTTATTGTCCATTTTTCAAATACGATTATTTAGCATACGTGTAGACCAGCAACAAAATCGACAAGGAAGAAAGCACAAGCGATAAGTTTGATGTAAAGTAGTTTCTAAAGGGACGTTGGCGCAAAGGAGGCACAATTAAAACATCATTTTGATGGACAAAAAAATAGGGAGACTTAAGTATATTTTCGTCTAAAAAGTTAAGGTACACTATCTCCGATTTGTTTCCATTCTGCCTAATTAATTTAACATTACTTCTATCGGCAAGATCGGTAAATCCGCCTGCGAGTGAAATTGCCTCAAGCATGTTTACCCTGTTGTTCGAAAGGGTAACAGATGTTCCCTTTACCTCACCTACAAAATGTACTCTAAAATTAAACAACCTAACTTTAACAATGGGAGATTCTAAATATTTAGAAGCTATCTTTTGCAACGCCTTTTGAGCTTCGAAAACCGTAAGACCAGCAACTTTAACCCTGCCAACCACTGGAAAAGGAATTTCTCCTTTATCATCCACCAAGTCACCTATTGCACTTGCGCCAAGGGCTAGAGATGCTGTATTTCCAGACTGTTGGGACGATTTTCCGAAAAAATCAAATTCTTTGGAAGTCAAACTTTCGAAACTAATGAACAAAACATCATTCGTCTGTATCGTTTGATAAACACTATCAAGGTCATACGTGCGCACTACTTTTTCACGAGGAAGATTCGTCTTATTTACATCGTCCTTTTGCAAGAGGTTGTATTTTTTATTTGTAACGCAAGACATAATAAAACATGCGAAAAGCATCGAAAATAGTATTTTTTTCATCACTTAAACTATTTTTTTATGATTGAAAAAAAAACTTTTGAAATTCATTTTGATCATTTTTTGACAGTTTTGAAATTTAATTACTCCCCGAAGGAACACAATAAACCCAGATTTTTTTTACAGCTCCGCCCTTTCAGTCACATTTTGGTGGACTTGCTTTCACAAAGGACTCGTATAAAGGCTATTCTCTATTCTTCTCCCCAGAGAACAATCGCCTTATCTACTTTCAAATCTTCCCTGTTTATTTTAAACTCAGACAAGGAAAGAACCAACGTTCTGATTTTCCGGTGGATGAGTGCCTCGGCTCGTTCTACACAAACCCGAAGGTATTGTTGGTCTACATCACCAACAAAAACAACATCTATTATACCGCTGTCTTTTCCTTTGGCATAATCACCTGTGATAAAGCAAAAGAAGACTTTACCTAATTTCTCAACTACCTTATTTACAATGTCTTCAACAATTGTGTCGATACCCAAGTATTTGTGAACAAGTTTTTTTATTTCAGGGAAAAGAAGATGAGTAGTATTAGCTCGATATTCGATGGTTCTCCCTTTAGAACTTGACGTCAGGTAGCCAGCCTTGGAGAGCTTATTGAGTTCCAATCTGATTGAATTGGTAGATTCCCCGAATTCCTCTGCAAGTTCCCGCAAATACGAAGTCGAATTGCTGTTTGAAAAGAATTTCAACAACATTTTTATTCTCGTACGGGACGTAATCAACTGCTCAAGCACGTGCAAAAGTAAAAATTAACGAGTAGATTTCTTACTCTTTATACAGCAAGGCAAAAAAAAGTAACTAGACTTTTTCCAAAACTTGGCTATCTATCTGAATAGTAAGGGAATAATTTAATGAATCAATAAACACCGAAAATAAATTTTCTGTGTTTCTCTTGGTCAAAGTGCCCATAAAACCCTTCATCGGACCATCTATAACTTTGACTTTATCCCCGGCTACCAATTCGCTATTTTGACTGACCTCAATAAACAACCCTGTTTGAACATAGCGGCTGATCAACTCATATTCCTTTTGTCGCAAAAAAGCGGGCTTCCCATTATGTCTTATATTCCATGATACCCCTGGGATTTTCAGCACATCAACGATTCGGTACTCTTCAATTTTCACAAAAATGTAAGAGTTGAACAACGGCACTTCCACTTTCTTCTTCCGGTCGCTCCATTGCCTCATCACCTTTTGGGTAGGTAAGAATGATTGAAATTCGTTTTTCAACAAAAGTTCGTTCACTTTTTTCTCTTGTCTGCTCTTAGTGTAAAACACAAACCATTCGGTTTTAATAGCCCCCTCACTCATTAAAGATTGCTTTTTGAAAATAAATGGCGAAAATTAGGGAATTAATTTGGTGTACATGAAAATTATTAAGTTCGCTTTCTCCTTTTTGGTAACGGCTTCTTTGCTTTATGCTTTAAACAATGTCTGGAATTTCGGTAGCCCAATCCCACCGCTCGGTAGTTTTCTCGATCCTTTTCATGGCTTCTGGCAGAATGCTGAGACGAGCAAGGTGAGCAATCAAGAGGTGAATCTTCCGGGCTTGAAAGACAAAGTCACAGTCGTGTATGATAGTGCCCTTATCTCCCACCTCTTTGCCAGCAACAATGCTGATCTTTATTATGCACAAGGATACGTAACAGCCCAGCATCGGTTGTGGCAGATGGAATTTCAAACGCACGCTGCAGCAGGTAGAATTTCGGAAATTGCTGGCGCGGCTGCTCTCGATTTTGACAGAAACCAGCGCAGATTAGGAATGGTGGTAGGTGCACAGAATAGCCTTAAGATGATCAAGGCTGATCCAGAAATTGAAGAAGCGGTAATGTCATATACTGCGGGGGTGAACGCTTACATTGATCAATTGAGCGATGAAGATCTTCCCATCGAATACAAATTGATGGGTTACAGACCAGAGCCTTGGACAGAATTGAAGGTAGGCCTATTTCTGATGAATATGGCAAAAACGCTCAATTCTGGAGAAAATGATATTGAGTTAACAAATGCGTTAAGCACTTTCGGGAAGGAAACTCTTGATCTTCTCTTCCCCGATCGCGAGCCGGTCAGCGACCCCATCGTAGATAATGAAGGCGGCTGGAAGTTCAAGCCTGTAACTCTTGACTCACTGACAGCCGTCAAACCGATCGAAATTGTTTCGATTAAACCTGTAGAAAAACAACCTAAGAATATTGGCAGTAACAACTGGGCAGTAAGTGGCAAAAAAACAGCTAGTGGCTCCCCCATTTTATGCAGTGATCCACACCTCGGATTGACGATGCCCTCCATTTGGTATGCGATCCACCTGAACGCACCAGGCATTAACTCAATGGGTGCTTCGTTTCCAGGATCGCCATGTGTAATCATAGGCTTCAATGATTCCATTGCATGGGGTCCCACGAACGCCCAACGTGATTTAGTGGATTGGTATAAAATCACATTCAAAGACAACACCAAGAATGAATACCTGAGCGATGGGCAATGGAAATCAACTAAAAAAATAATAGAGAAATTCTCGATCAAAGGCAGGCCTGACTTCTACGATACGATCGTGTTAACCCACCTCGGGCCGGTGACCTATGATGAATCGTATCATGCCGATAAACAAAATAAGCATTATGCCTATCGATGGATTGCGCACGATGGAGGTAACATCTTGCGAACATTCTATGAGTTTAATCGGGGCAAGAACCATAGCGACTATATGAAAGCGCTTGATCATTATTACTTCCCAGCCCAAAATTTTGCTTTCGCATCCGTGTCAGGGGACATTGCCATACGCATACAGGGTAAATACCCAGTGCGCAGAAAAGACGAGGGAAAGTTTGTGTTGGATGGATCAAAGACCTCTTCTGAGTGGAAGGCTTTTATTCCCTTTGATCAAAATGTAATGATCAAAAATCCGGAGCGAGGTTTTGTTAGTTCCGCTAATCAATACCCTGTAGATGGCAGCTACCCTTACTTTGTCCATTCGAATCAGTGGGAGCATTATCGGAATAGAAGAGTGAACCGAGTTTTGAGTGAAATGAACAACATCACTCCTCAGCAAATGATGCAATTACAAAACGACAACTATAATATTCAAGCTGAAGAATACCTTCCTCTATTGATTGAAGGTGTTCAATCATTCACATTAACGGAAGATGAAAAGAAAATTGTTGAGTTGGTGAAGGCATGGAATTACACCAATAATGCCGAAGGAACTGCTGCTTCTTATTTCGAAGCCTGGTTGGAAGAATTACAATTGTCGATATGGGACGAAATGGTAGATAGCAAGGTGAGTTTGCCAAAGCCTTCGGAATATATGACTTGGTGGCTATTGAAGAACCATCCTGATCTTTCTTTTTATGATCATCAAAAAACGCCTGAAAAAGAAACCAAAAATGACATCATAAAAATGGGGCTTCAACGGGCCATTGAGCGCATCAACAAATGGGAAAAAGACCATGGGCGAAAAGCTGATTGGGCGCACTTTAAAGATTCATTTGTTCGGCATCTATTGCGCCTAGAACCGTTCAGTGTGCACGCCATAAACGGAGGAAACGCCAATACTCTGAATGCATCACGCGGAGGATGGGGGCCAAGTTGGCGCATGGTGGTGAGTCTTGAGAAAACAGGAATAAAAGCCTGGGGAGTTTATCCAGGCGGACAATCGGGCAACCCAGGGAGTCCGTACTATGATAACTTTATAACTCCATGGGAAAAAGCTCAGCCGCTACGTTTAAAATTTGAAAGAGCTCCATCGGCACTTGTCTCATCTGCTCTATTTACAACTACTTTAACGCCTGCATCAAAATGAAATTTATTATTCAAATCATAGCTACCATCTTTGTCTGTTTTTTATTTCAAACTTTTTTGCCATGGTGGACATTGGCGATCGGAGCGTTTGGCGTAGCTTTCGCGGTGGGCAACAAAACTGGCTTTTCTTTTGTCGCAGGTTTTGTTGGTGTTGGGATTCTTTGGCTCGGAATGGCTTTCTATATTGACCAAACCACGCACTCGATCTTGACTGAAAAAGTAAACAAACTTCTGCCTCTTAATTCATTTGTGCTAACCACATTAATCGGTGGATTAGTGGGCGGATTTGCAGCGCTTACGGGAGCTTTTTTAAAGCAAAAATAATAAGCCTTTCTTGGCGAAAAAGCGTTGGGCTCAATTGGGCTGTTCAAAAAAAACAAAAGATGGCACGAAATAAGATCAATATATTTATATTTGCAGCCTTGTTATCAAAAAGGAGAGGTGGGTGAGTGGCTTAAACCAATAGTTTGCTAAACTGTCGTACGGGTTAAACTGTACCGGGGGTTCGAATCCCCCCCTCTCCGCTTAACTATGACTACGCATTGGCTTGATTGAGCAAACGTAGGTCTGGCGAAGTCTGGTCTCGTAGCTCAGCTGGATAGAGCAACTGCCTTCTAAGCAGTAGGTCATTGGTTCGAATCCAATCGGGATCACAAAAATAAATGTTGGTGATTGTAGATGTTTTAATATCTTCGCGCCCTCAATAAGGTTTTCGGGGTGTAGCGTAGCCCGGTATCGCGTCCCGCTTTGAGGCGGGAAGGTCGCAGATACGAATCTAGGTTAAATGTTTTTCGGGGTGTAGCGTAGCCCGGTATCGCGCTTGGTTTGGGACCAAGAGGTCGTCAGTTCGAATCTGGCCACCCCGACACATTAGAGCTCTCATATAGATGGGGGCTCTTTTTGTTTATGTCATTTGTAGTTGACATTCTTTACAGCAAAACAACTTCTAAATACTATACGGGTTCTACTCAGGATTTAACAAAACGATTGCTTGAGCACAACAATGGTGAAACCAAGTCGATAAAAAATGGGATTCTTTGGGTAGTGGTTTGGCGTGCAGAATTCCAAACCAGAGCCGAGGCAATGGCACTCGAAACAAAAATCAAGAAACGTGGAGCGAAAAGGTTTCTTGAAGACGTATCGCGTGACGCATAAGCGCCAAGGTCGTCAGTCCCCCAGCAAGGCGCTGGGTAGCCACACCGACTTTTAAACCTCACGATCTTGTGGGGTGTTTTAAGGGATTCACTGCATTTTGTTCAGCGAATTTCTTAGTGCCATTTTTGCAGACAAAAACCCTGATCGAAGCTTACCCGAAGGTTACGTAGAGGATACCCGAACCTTGCCCGAAACCCAGAAAATACAAGCTAAAACAAAATACTGACGAAAATGCAGGAACTTTGGCCTACTTCTGAAAAATCAAGACGTTTTTTGAGTACTGAAATTCTGAAAAAGTAATTTTCAGGCTACATTAGCATCAAATGTCATTAAGTTTTTTTGATCATAACATTATCTTTGGCGTTTAAACTTTTAAATGAGTCTATTCCGTCCTTTCAGCCTATTCGAAGTCATACTCGTTGTTGGATTTTTTGTCTTTTACCTAGCTTTTGTAATAAGGGTAATTCGAATTGCAAAAACGCTCAACACTTCTTTCAACAGAATATTTCTTAAACTTTTTTTGCGCACCTTGGTATTCGGGTTACTTGTTTTTTCCTTCTTAGGCCCAACGTTCGGAGATTCAAAAAAAGAAATCAAATCCATCGGCAAAGACATCATGATTTGCGTAGATCTTTCTAAGTCGATGGAGGCGTTCGATGTTCAGCCAACTCGTTTGGAGAAAGTCAAATTTGAAATGAAAAAGATTGTCGAATCATTTAATTCCGATCGGCTTGGAGTAATCATTTTCTCGTCTGAAGCATTCATGCAGTGCCCGCTTACTTTTGATCAGAATGCCCTAAATCTTTTTATCGAAACCATGAATACAAACTTGGTTCCATCTGCGGGTACTGATTTTGCTCCTCCCCTGTCGCTGGCCTTGAAGAAGCTAACAGAACAAGAGCAAACAACCAGCAGTCAGCAGAAGTCCAAGATTATTGTTTTAATTAGCGATGGCGAAGATTTTGGAGAAGAAACAAGTGAAATAGCAAAAGAAATTGAAGATAAAGACATCAAACTTTTCACACTGGGAGTAGGAACCGAAGCTGGAAGCAAAATTTCATCGGGAATTGGCTTTAAAAAAGATCAGTCAGGTAATGCCGTCATCTCGAAACTTAATTCATCATCGTTAAAAGCGTTGGCCTCCAAAACAGGTGGACAATATTTTGAAATCAATGAAAACAGAAATGATGTTTCTAAGTTAATCAACACGATTAGTAAAATTGAGGGCGAATTACGTGATACCCGCTTCGTAGATGTTTCGGCCAATCGGTATTTCTATTTCTTGTTAGCTGCCCTTGGCCTTCTTATATTTGATTTGTTGATACAGATAAAAACAGTGCGAATATGAAGTTGTTGACTATTGCTATCGGCTTGTTGTTATTGCTCACAGATTTCGATAAAATCGGAAAAATCAATTCGTTAAAGAGTGAAGCTAAAAAAGCCTACACAAAAGGCGATTTCAAAACCGCCATCGAAAAGTATAAATACCTGGTAGATTCTTTGGGAGTAAAAGAAGAAGAAGTGCTACTAAACTTAGCGAACTCTTATTTTCACGAAAAGGATACCGCGAACGTACTAAATGCGTATTTGCCTTTAACTCAAAGTAAAGACACTAAACTCAACTCCATTGCTAACCAACAATTGGGCGTGGTAGCGAACAGGCAAGGGAAATTGGAAGAAGCCCTCAATTATTTTAAACAGGCATTGAAAACGGCACCTGATAATGAAGACGCGCGCTTCAATTATGAAATGGTAAAGAAGAAATTGGAGGACAAGAAAAAACAAGAACAAAAGGATAAGGATAAAGAAAATAAGGACGATAAAAAGGACGACAAAAAAGATCAGAAGAAAGACCAAAAGGACAAGCAGAATAAGGATAAAAAAGAGAAAGACAAAAAAGATCAAGAAAAGAAAGATCAGGAGAAAAAAGACCAGGAAAAGAAAGATCAAGAGAAGAAGGACAAAGACCAAAAAGACAAGAAAGATCAATCCAAAGAAGAGAAGGATAAGGAAAAGAAAGATAAGGAGGAGCAGCAGAAAGAAGACGAAAAGAAGAAAGGGAAAGAAAAGCAAGACAACAAGCCGTCTCCGTCAGAAAAATTAAAAGATATGAACATCTCTGAGGAGAAAGCCAAAATGATTTTAGAGGCAATGAAAAATCAGGAGGTACAGTACTTGCAACAAAACAAACGCAAAGCCACCAAGCCCAAAGACAAAGGCAAACCGGATTGGTAGTAGGCGAAGTACAATTTTTGAAGTACGAAGTACGATTTAGGACGTAAAGGAATGTAAAATTAAAATCGTTGCAACATGAAGGCAGTCGTTTGTAGAGCATTTGGTCTTCCCGAAACATTGTTGATCGAAGAAAATTCCCCTCCTATTGCCAAACCAGATGAAGTCATTATCAACGTATTTGCTTGTGGCGTCAACTTTCCAGACCTGCTTATCATTCAAAATAAATATCAATTCAAACCTGGTTTGCCATTTTCACCGGGTGGAGAAGTTTCAGGAGTAATTGAAGCTGTTGGAAAAAAAGTCAAACATTTAAAAACAGGTGATCGAGTGGTGGCGCTTTGCGGCTGGGGTGGTTTTGCAGAGCAAGTAGTCGTTAAAGCCAATCGTGTTTTCCCGATGGCCCAAGGCATGGATTTTATCAACGGTGCTTGTACACTCTATACATACGGCACGTCCTATCATGCTTTGAAAGATCGTGCACAGCTAAAATCAGGAGAAACCTTATTGGTATTAGGCGCGGCTGGTGGTGTTGGTTTAGCCGCTGTTGAATTAGGAAAGGTAATGGGCGCCACCGTGATCGCTGCGGCTTCTTCCAAAGAGAAATTGAATACCTGCAAAGAAAAAGGTGCCGATCATCTTGTCAATTATTCAGAAGAAGACCTACGCGCTCGACTAAAAGAGATTACTCAAGAGAAAGGGGTTGATGTGATTTATGATGCTGTTGGCGGAAAGTTGGCCGAGCAAGCGTTGCGTTCGATAGCTTGGAAAGGTCGGTACCTCGTGGTAGGGTTCACCACGGGAGAAATTCCACAATTTCCTGCCAATTTGCCGTTGCTAAAAGGATGCTCCATCATGGGTGTGTTCTGGGGAAGCTTTGCGGAGCGTGAACCACAACAGAGCTTACAAAATTTAGGTGAACTCTTGTCATGGATGAAGTCAGGCAAAATCAAACAACATATTCACAAAGTCTATTCATTGGAAGAAGCCCCTCAAGCATTAGAAGACCTAATGAACCGAAAAGTTATTGGCAAAGCGGTAGTGAAGGTAAGAACCTGGGCAGAAGATGTCCCTGCTCCAAAAGTGGATTCGGTGAAAGAAAGAACGGCAGATCAAATTATTGCCAAGCCACTAAAGGTCAAGTTGGCTGACATCAAAAAATATGTTGGTCAATCGCTTGCCGTGACCGACTGGTTTTTGGTGACCCAAGAGATAATCAACGAGTTTGCTCACGCCACCCAAGACAATCAATGGATACATGTGGATGTGGAACGTGCCAGAATACAAATGCCTGGGGGCAAGACCATTGCACATGGTTATCTTACCATGTCATTGGCAGCTAAATTCTTTTATGAATTAATTGAAATTGAAGGCGCTACTACTGCTATCAACTATGGACTTAACAAAGCACGCTTTCCGGTTGCCGTAAAGTCTGATAGTCGGATCCGCATGACCGGAAAAATTGTAAATGTTGAAGATATGCCCAATAATGGAATCAAGCTTTTCGTGGAATGCACGATTCAAATAGAAGGTGAAGAAAAACCAGCCTACGTGGGGGAGTTATTGACAGCGTTGTATTAATTCAAAATTTAACATTCAACATTTAAAATTTCATCGATGAGACTAAAAAATAAAGTTGCATTAATCACCGGAGGCGCGAACGGTATTGGTTTAGCCACCGCACAGCGCTTTGCGAGAGAAGGAGCCAAAATTATCCTGTGGGATCTTTCGGAAAAAGGCAAAACGGTTGTTGAGGATCTAAACAAGCAAGGTCACGAAGCAATCTTCTCAAAGATTTCAGTAGCGGACCAGGAACAGGTGCTTCAGGGTGTGAGTGAAGTACACAACCATTTTGGTCGAATTGATATTCTGATAAACAACGCTGGCATCACCAAAGATCGAACATTGCTAAAAATGTCCAAGCAAGAATGGGACGATGTAATCTCCGTTAATTTAACGGGCGTGTTTAATTGTACGCAGGCAGTGGTGCCGATCATGAAAGAACAAAATTACGGGCGTATTGTATCCGCCTCCTCTAATGTAGCTATCCGAGGCAACTATGGTCAAACCAACTACGTGGCAACAAAGTCTGCCATTATTGGGATGACAAAAGTATGGGCACTAGAATTGGGGCGTTTCGGAATCACGGCCAACTGCATTGCCCCTGGTTTTATTCAAACTGCGATGACTGATGCGATGCCTGAAGACGTTCGGAAGCAAAGCCTTGCGCATATTCCGGTGGGCAAATGGGGTCTTCCAGAAGATATTGCAAATGGATATCTTTACCTGGCTTCCGATGAGGCATCATTTGTCAGCGGCATTTGCCTGACAATAGATGGTGGAGCCGCAAGATAATTCAAGATTCAAAATTCAAAATTCAAGATTCGAAGTTTCAAATTCAACATTCAAAAGTATGCGATACACGAGCATAGAACATACCAAGTTTCTTCTTCAAGAAGTACACCATGTGAAAGATGTATTTGCGCTTCCTCACTTTTCTCATTTAAACTGGGAAGAAGCGTGGATGATGATTGAATCCGCAAAGTTGCTGGCGGATCGCGATATGGCTCCCTATTTCAAAGCGATGGATGCAGAGCCCGCTCAATATGATGGTAATGGTGGAGTGAAAACTCATCCACAATTAAAAACGATCATCAGGCAAGCAGCAGAGAATGGCTGGATTGGCGGTGGTTCCAAATTTGAATTTGGTGGCATGCAATTGCCTATGATGATCTTCAATGCAGCTCAGCACATCTTTATGTCGGCCAACAACAGTAGTCAGGGCTATTTCAGTTTATCGGCTGGTGCAGCCGCGCTTATTACCAGCTTCGGAACGAGTGAACAAGTAAAGAAGTTTGTTCCAAAAATATTTGCTGGCGATTGGCAGGGCACGATGGCATTGACCGAACCCCAGGCAGGAAGTTCGCTGACTGATATCACTACGAGCGCAAAGCCAACAGGTGATGGTTTTTACAAAATCAAAGGACAAAAGATATTTATCTCCGGAGGCCAGCATGAAGCCTGCGATAACTTTGTTCACTTAACATTGGCAAGAATTGAGGGTGCTCCACCCGGAGTAAAAGGAATTTCGCTATTCATTATTCCAAAATATTGGCCAGAGGAAAATGGATCACTTACTCCCAACGATGTATTCTGTGCTGGCGATTTCCAAAAGATGGGGCAGCGAGGTTATTGTACTACTCACTTGGTTTTTGGCGACAAAGATCAATGCCATGGCTGGTTGGTTGGCGAGCCACACAAAGGCTTGGGCTATATGTTTCAAATGATGAACGAGGCCCGCATCAGCGTTGGCCTGGGTGCAGCATCAACAGCTATGGCTGCTTACCAGGCTTCGTTGCAATATGCCAATGAAAGGCCACAAGGAAGATTAGCCAATGAAAAAGATCCGTTAAAGCCACCTACCCTGATCGTTAACCATCCGGATGTACAACGAATGTTGTTTACACAAAAAGCAATTACCGAAGGGGCGCTTTCGTTGGTCATGGAATGCAATCGCCTTTCTGATATTGCACATGCAGCGGATGGAGAAGAAAAACAGAATAGCTTTTTGCTATTGGAATTACTGACACCAATTGTAAAAACATATTCCTCAGAACAAGGGAGCCGCGCGGTGGCATTAGCGATCCAAACATTGGGCGGCTATGGCTTTACCATGGATTTTCCAGTGCAACAACTTTATCGCGATATTAAAATCACCTCACTGTATGAAGGCACCACGGGCATTCAATCGATCGATTTATTGGGGCGAAAGGTGGTGATGGAAAAGGGCAAGGCATTAAAAGTTCTTATGGACTCCATAGAGAGTGTAATCAAGCAGGCAGCTACTTATGACTCTTTGAAATCCTATGCTACTGAATTGACGATTGAGTTAAATCGAGTAAGCGAGGTGCTAAAACATCTTAGCCAATTCGCACAGCAGGGAGACATCAACCGCTATCTGGCCGATGCCACTGTGTTTATGGAACAACTAAGCTACGTGGTACTCGCTTGGCAATGGCTCAAGCAAGCTACTGTCGCGCATATTGCCATCCAAACAGGAAGCTTTGCAAACCAAACTGCCGAGTTCTATGAAGGCAAGGTACACACCATGAAGTTTTTCTTCCGCTATGAACTTCCACATGCAGCGGCTTGTTCAAAAACTTTAATGGATCCAGCCTATTTGACCAACGTAAAAAAGAAAGAGGTACTCGCTTAAAATTAGGATATTTGCACATTGAAAAGAATCCCCAATTAACGAAACAAGAAAATGAAAGAAGTATACATCGTAGCTGCCGTTCGCACACCCATTGGAAGTTTCGGAGGTAGTCTGTCATCATTAACAGCTGTTCAGTTAGGGGCCATTGCCGTCAAAGGAGCGATGCAAAAAATAAATCTTGATCCGAAACAGGTGCAAGAAGTTTCTTTTGGCAACGTAATCTCTTCAGGGCTTCAGCAAGCACCGGCCACCCAAGTAGCAGTGGCAGCGGGTCTTGGATACGATATTCCATGCACACTTGTGAATAAGGTATGTGCTTCAGGTATGAAAGCCATTATGCTGGGAGCTCAGTCAATCATGCTAGGTCAGAATGATGTGGTGGTCACCGGGGGTATGGAAAGCATGTCCAATATTCCTTACTACTTGATGAAGGCTCGGTATGGATTTAAGTATGGAAATGGAGAGGTATTAGATGGGCTTACCTATGACGGGCTTACCGATGTGTACAATCGTTGCGCGATGGGTGTTTGTGCGGACAATACGGCCAAAGAGATGAAGATCACTCGTCAAGAGCAAGATGCGTATGCAATCAACTCTTATAAACGATCTGCTGCCGCATGGGCTGCAGGAAAATTCAAAGATGAGATTGTTCCCGTTGAGATTACCGGTAAGAAGGGCGATGTGACTTTATTTGCAGAGGACGAAGAATACAAAAATGTGAACTTTGATAAGATACCAGGTTTAAAACCAGTGTTCACCAAAGAAGGAACCGTCACCGCAGCCAATGCATCAACCATAAATGACGGAGCAGCATGTGTTATTTTAATGAGCAAAGAAAAGGCGAAAGAATTGGGCATCACTCCTATCGCGAAGATCAGAGGCTTTGCAGATGCTGCTCAAGATCCAATGTGGTTTACTACGACTCCTTCGTTAGCGATTCCAAAAGCAATGAAAATGGCAGGCGTTGAAAAAGTAGATGTGGGTTATTATGAAATTAACGAAGCGTTTTCCGCTGTTGCGTTGGCAAACAATCAATTGCTAAAAATTGATGCTGACAGAGTAAACGTCAATGGAGGAGCAGTTTCACTAGGACATCCACTGGGAGCCTCTGGTGCACGTATCACTATTACGCTGGCTAATGTTCTCAGACAGAATAACTCTTCGATAGGTGTTGCAGGGATTTGCAATGGTGGTGGCGGGGCCTCGGCCATTGTTATTGAAAGATTATAAACGAACGAAATATTTGTACCTGTTATTCGTTTATCCAACATACTAGATTCGAAGCATTATGAGATCATCACTTTTCATTTTCGCCTTTTTATCGACCTCGGTTTTCACCTTAGCTCAAAATCAGGTAATTAAGTATTTTGATGCTGGGCAGCGCAAAATACATGAAGAGTATTATGTAAAGGCCGATGACCCTGAAAAGATTGATGGCAAATATAAACGGTATTTCCCCAACGGAAAGATTGCCATGGAAGGTGTCTTTGCGAATGGCGAGCGCTCAGGCTTATTTTATGAATACAACGAAAAAGGTGTGTTGGTTCGAAAGATAAACTATCATGATGGCATGCGCCATGGTTTAGTAGAAGTCTTTGATGAAAAAGGTAAGCCCATCCAAAAAGGCTTTTACCAAAACAATTTACTCACAGACAGTGTGAAAACGTATTTTTCTACTGGTCTGCTAAAGTTAGAATCAAAGTTTGTTGCAGGCAAGCCAGATGGATTAGTAAGAGAATACTACACATCAGGCAAAATCAGGAAAGAAATTGCGTATAAAAACAAAAAGCCAAACGGTGTAACCAAGACGTATTACGAGAATGGCAACTTAGAAACGGAGACCAACTTTAGGGATGGGGTGATGACGGAGTTTCACCGCACGTATTATCCAACAGGCAAGCTCGAAACCTCGTTCACATTAGCCGTGGGTGAAAAGTTAGGCAACTTTAAACGCTATGACGAGCAAGGTAAGCTAAGACTGGATGGGCATTTCATGAACAGCAAATTACATGGCGATAACATCGGCTATTTTGCCAATGGCTCTACGAGTCATAAATTCCAATACAGAGGTGGAGGCAAAGTGGGAACTAACTTTACGTATTATCCGAATGGAAAAGTGAGATTAAAGGAACAAGTATCGGCTAGCGGATTAGATCTGACTGCCGAAGAGTTTGCCGAAGATGGGAAACCTATTTCCGAGAAAATGTTTAGAAAATCGAAGCCGCAAGGAACGTGGAAATTTTATGCTGCTGACGGAAAGAATTTAACATTGAAAGAAATTTATGACAAGGGAGAGCTAAATGGAATCCGCACTATTTATTACCCTTCTGGTCAACGACAGGTAGAAGAGACACGACTTCATGGGTTGGTAACGGGCATGGTAACCAACTACTATGAAAGCGGAAAAGTACTGTCTGAAAGTTTATATTACGGCAGCAGGCAACACGGTTTGTATAAAAGTTTCCATGAAAATGGCCAGGTAAAAGAGCAAGGCCAATATGTTGCCAATAAGCGCCACAAAGAATGGATAGAATTTGACGAGACTGGTAAGCTGATTAAAACCTACGTCTTCAACGCGGGAATTTTGGTGAAGGAGAAATAGGTCTAATCTTAAATTTAAAGTTTGATTTAGCTTTTTATATGATTTTCTATCTGACGCAATTAGTCTTTTTCTTTGGTTTATTTAGGTTAACACTAAGTCGCTCATCGTTTTTCCCAAGATGATATTCCCACCACCTTTAAATGGATAGTTTTTTGTGAGTTTCAGAAAATTCTTTTTTGCATAGAATAGCACTTGGAGAGATGGATTAGAATCCAATGGAGTCATATTGTGCTTAGCGGTTTAATGTAGTAGTCAACAACACTTAATAAACGATGAATTCAATAGACGACATCATTGAAAAAATCGTTCTCTTACAAAAAACTGCGAACCGCAACTATTTCCCTTCCGGAATATTTGAGTCTTACCGTAGAAATTTTAACCCAAATTATACATTAGACTATGTTGATAACTTTTTTCTTCAAGAGAATCAATCAATGACTTAAGTTCTAATGCATAGCATTAGAAAGGTTTGGAATAAAACTTGCTGCAAGGCGCTCATTTTCAAAAATTTACAGGGTGGTTGAAATTCCCTAATGCATAATTTGGGTTTAATTGGGGGTATCAGCGGCCTGATACAAATGTATTCTGCACGGCAATTACACTTTTCACGCTTCAAGATATTCAACAAAAGCAATTTTCAACTTCAGCTATAACATTAATAGACCAGATTTGCGAAAAAGTAAAATTACCAAGCCTTCCAATCGAAAGACGGAATAATAACTTACAATTTTTTTCAAACAAAACCGAATCATCATTTTCCTCATGGTAAAATCTTACACCCACTAAATAAATTAAAATTAGCCGATGATATTGACTGCACCGCCTTGGTGTATTTAACAAACGGATGCTCGGCAGAAGATGCTTTCTGGTTGCAGAAAAAGCTAAGGTTACACTATAATGGATACAAAAAAACGATCAAAAATACTTTTCCAGAATATCGTTCGCTAAGAGCCTATTCAACTTACTTTGGTGAACACATGCGCCCAGAATTTGATGCTTGCGCGTTATCAAATCTATTGTACTGCTTATTATACTTTGACCTCGAGTTAGACGATCATGCCCATGATTCTATTCAATACATCAAGCAATGCGTGCTTAGTAACCAATACCTGCTCAACCCTTTTACGGTTGCTTGCTATTACCCCAAAGCACCCTTGATTATTTATCATATAGTTCGTTTGATTACGCGATTTGATATTCCAGCGCTAGTTCAATGTCGAGATAAAATAACCGAAGATATTTATAAACTTTTGTCTAATAACACACTAAGCATGATTGATACAGTTCTTTTAGAAACGAGTTTGTTCCGTTTGAAGGAATCGTATTGTTCAAAAATTGACTTTAAATCACTCATTTCTTCGCGGGAAGTTCAGAACTACTCTTTTTTTGTTGCAAGCTTGTTAAGACCACTTCAGAACCCAATACTCGATGTATTTGCTCCCCTGCCTCTTTTTCAAATTCAATGGTGCTGCGAAGCGCATACATGGGCACTCATTGCAGAATGGAAGGCGTTGCAAAAAAATTAAGACCGCATTATAACCCGCATGCTTCTGTAGATAAGAGACAACTATTATCAAAAGCCAACACAAAATCCCTACACTTTCAATCGCGATTTCCTTATTTTGCAGCCATTTAATGGCAATGCAATAAATCAAAGAAACCAATTTTAAATTCGCGGGACAAACCAGCTTTTATCGAGGAAAGGTGCAAGATGTATATTATTTTGGTGCGGGCTTGCGAATATCTTTTTTAAGCTGACATTACAGTGAACGCGAAAAAATGCTCTGAATTAAAAAATTGTAAGAATGAATAAGTCGAGTAAAAGTTCAAAAAAAGTCAGCTAACAAAATGCTTTTTAATTCGCTCGATTTTGCCATTTTCTTACCTGTTGTTTTTTTGTTGTATTGGCTTTGCCCAAAGAAAAATGCTCGACTTCAAAATATATTACTCCTTGTTTCAAGCTATTTCTTTTATCTGTATTGGGATTGGAGATTTCTATTTTTGCTCATATTCTCAACACTGCTAGATTATTTTTCTGGAATTCAAATATCTCAGACTGATAATCAACACTCGAAAAAAATTTGGCTTTGGTTAAGCATCGGGATTAACTTAGGATTTCTAGGGGTTTTTAAATACTACAATTTTTTTATTGATTCACTTACAAATGTATTAAGTGGATTAAAAATAGTCCTGAATCCGTGGACGCTCAAGGTTATTCTGCCTGTAGGAATCTCATTCTACACTTTTCATGGTCTTTCGTATATCATAGATATCTACAAAGACAGAATAAAGCCAGAGAAGAATTTTATTGACTATTCTTTATTTGTAGCCTTTTTTCCCTTGCTCGTAGCCGGTCCAATTGAGCGGGCAACACATCTCTTACCTCAAGTAAAAAAAAGAAGATTGTTTAATTACACACAAGCGGTAGACGGTTTAAGGCAAATTTTGTGGGGACTATTCAAGAAGATCGTTATTGCGGATCAATGTGCTGAGTACGCAAATTTAATTTTCAATAATTCGGAAAACTATACCGGAAGTACCCTAGTATTAGGGGCAATTTTCTTTTCATTTCAAATTTACGGTGATTTTTCGGGTTACTCCGACATTGCATTGGGAACAGCTCGCCTCTTCGGAATTGAATTATTAAGAAATTTTGCCTTCCCTTATTTTTCGCGAGATATGGCGGAATTTTGGAGGCGTTGGCATATATCTCTTTCCACTTGGTTTCGAGATTATCTGTACATTCCGCTCGGAGGCAGCAGAGGCAATACATGGCAGAAAATTAGGAATACACTGATAATATTCTTGGTGAGCGGGTTTTGGCACGGAGCGAACTGGACTTTTATTGTTTGGGGATTGTTGAACGCTCTTTTTGTCATGCCATCAGTGATCTTCGGTACAAACCGAAATAATCTTGAAATTGTGGCAAAGGGTAGACAATTACCTCGAATAAAAGAATCGTTCTCAATTGCAATCACTTTTTGTTTAACAGTTTTTGCTTGGATTTTTTTTCGCGCTAATAACGTTAAACATGCGGTTGACTATATATCTGAAATTTTTTCCAGATCATTTTTTACTATACCTTACTTTGCAGGCCGTAGCGATGCCTTTTTATTAGTCTTCATTATCGCATTTTTTATAGGGATTGAGTGGATTGGAAGAGAAGAAAAATACGCGTTAGAAAAAATGGGTGTAAACTGGAATAAAAAACTACGTTGGACATTTTATTACTCCCTTATCGTACTTATTTTTTGTTTCTCTGGTAAAGAGCAAAATTTCATCTACTTTCAGTTTTAAATACACATGAAAAAGTTCATTCAACAGATAATTAAGTTCACTTATGTGCCATTAATAGTTTTTGTCGTTGGCTTGGTATTAGTCTCTTATATTTCTGAATCAGTCGCGTTCAAACTCAACCAAAGTATCAGAGAAATCTACATCGGGGATTCTCATATTCAATGCGCTATTATTGATAGTTTGCTAACGAACAGCAAAAACATTTCAACAGCTTCTGAGTCGTTCTATTTTTCTTATTTCAAACTAGCAAATGTTATTAAAAAAAATCGACAAATCGAAAAGATATATCTTGGTTTTAGTTATCACAGTTTATCAAGCTACTATGACGACTACATATGCGGTCAATATTCTTTGAGTGTTTCACCGAAGTATTTCTATATAGTTCCAATCGAAGAGAAATTTCAACTGGCTCTGTGGAATGCATGGGCGCTGAATTCTTTCGTCAAGGATGTTTCATTAATTGGTTACGAGATATTATTTGACGATAAAAAATTTTTTTCCGATTTTGGATATTCAAATGATTTTTCCAACACTGAGGCCTCTCAAACTTCCATGACACAAAGACTACAAACACAATATTTTACCGATGGATCGCTTAACAATTTTTCGGAAATCAACTTATTCTATTTAAAAAAAATAATTGATCTTTGCAACTCAAAAAAAATCACGTTGATCCTATTAAACACGCCACTTCATTCTTTCTACAAAAGTAAAATCCCTGCCATTTATTCAAGCAAATACAAAGAATTGTTAACTTTGTATAAGTTGAGAGTTATTGATCTTCAAAACCTTTCACTACCTGATAGTTGTTTTACGCCAGATGGAGATCACGTCTCGAAACGAGGGGCGATGGAAACTTCTGATGAGCTAAGACGAATAAACAATTTCCACAAGAAGAGTAACTGAGCGATTACTAGACGAAAAAGAATGAGCAAATCAGATCTGGACTTTTTTCAATTTGATTATACGGCTTTGTTTTGCAATTGCTTTTTTTGAGGGCTAAATAAGTAGCCAAAATCTCAACTTTCAATCACGATTTCCTTATTTTGCGGCAATTTAATGGCAATGCAATCAATAAAAGAGACCAATTTCAAATTCGCAGGGCAAACCGGCTTCTACCGTGGCAAGGTGAGAGATGTTTACTATTTTGGTGATGTAATGGCAATGGTAGCCACTGATCGCATTTCAGCTTTTGACGTGGTGCTGCCAAAAGCCATTCCTGACAAAGGAAGGGTGCTCAACCAAATTGCCGCTATTAATTTAAAAGCGACAAAAGAAATCGCCCAAAATTGGGTGATCAGCACGCCCGATCCGAATGTTACCATTGGCTTTCAGTGTGAGCCTTTTCCTGTGGAGATGGTAGTGCGCGGATATTTAGCTGGGCATGCCGCCCGCGAATACAAATTAGGAAAGAGGGTATTGTGCGGAGTTCCATTACCAGAGGGCTTAAAAGAAAACGATCGACTGCCTAACCCAATCATAACACCTACCACTAAAGCCAAGGTGGGTCACGATGAAGATATAAGCAAAAAAGAGATTTTATCGAGGGGGCTTGTATCGGAGGCAGATTACAGTTTAATGGAAAAGTATGCGTTGGCACTTTACCAAAAGGGTAACGAAATGGCCGCGGAACGAGGATTGATTTTGGTTGACACTAAATATGAGTTCGGAACACATAAAGGGACAATTTATTTAATAGATGAAGTCCACACTCCCGATTCTTCGCGCTATTTTTACCTAGATGGCTACGAAGAGAGGCAACGAAAGGGCGAAATTCAAAAGCAGCTATCAAAAGAATTTGTTCGCCAATGGCTTATTGAAAATGGATTTCAGGGTAAGGAAGGACAAAAAGTGCCAGAAATGACAGACGAAATTGTAGGCTCTATTTCCGATCGATACAAAGAACTATACGCCAAAGTTAGCGGAGAAAGTCTTGATGATATCAATTACGATAAGTTGACCGAACGCATTGAAGCAGCCATCGTTCAGGCAATTACAAATAGCAAAAAATGAGATCGTTGAACTTTGAATTTTGATTCTTAAATTCTGAAAATTACTACTAACTTTCAACTTTTAATCTACTGAGAAATGAAATACACGATCGACAAGCAGGAAAAATATAGTTTATTGAGATTGCACGAGGAGAAGCTGGACTCAAGCATTGCTCCTAATTTAAAGTCAGAAATGATTACCCTTCATGCCGAAGGAGTTTTAAATATCATTCTCGATCTATCGGAGGTAAAATATACTGATTCTTCTGGCCTAAGTGCGCTTTTAGTTGGTAATAGAATACTGCAAGAAGATGGCGGTATCTTTATTTTGGCGAGTCTTTCAGACCACACGATGAAATTGATAAAGATTTCACAACTGGACAGCGTACTCAATATTCTGCCTACTGCCGATGAAGCAATCGATGCGGTTTTTATGCACGAGATTGAAAAGGATTTAAAAGATGGCGAATAGAAGCCAGCTTGAAAGCTAATAATTACGCAATCGATAAAATCAATTGTTTGAAATAACCATACTTGGTTCAAGTGGGGCAATTCCTGCTTATGGTCGGTTTCCTTCTTGCCAATACATACAGGTTGCAAATAGGTTTTTTTTGATAGACTGCGGGGAGGGTGCTCAAATGCAGCTATCGAGATTTCAGATTCCCATTCATAAGATTCAGCGGATTTTTATAAGCCACTTGCATGGCGACCATTTTCTTGGATTGATGGGTTTGCTCTTTTCTATGCATCTGCAAAAGAGAGGATCAGAGCTTCATATTCATGCTTTTAAGGGTTTAGACGAAATCATTATAGCGCAGCTTAAATATTCTAACTCAACGCTGAGCTACCATCTTGTTTTCCATACCATTAAACCGGAAAACGCAGAAACAATTTATGAAGATGATGCGCTCACCGTTAAAAGCATTCCACTCTATCATCGAATCGCTTGCTCAGGCTTTTTGATACAAGAAAAAACAAAGCAACGAAAAATTAACAAAGACAGACTACCAGCAGGTATTCTCCTCCAACAGCTAATTGCGTTAAAAGAAGGCAAAGACATTTTTGACGACCGTGGAACACTGCTTTATAAAAATGAGGAGTTGACGCTCCCTCCTCCCCGATCACGGTCTTATGCCTACTGTTCTGACACTTCGTTTAATTTAGAAATCGCAAAACAAATTGAGGGGGTTGACCTTTTATATCATGAAGCTACATTCATGCAAGACGAAAAGAAGAAAGCAATCGAAACTTTTCATAGCACCACTGCGGATGCTGCCCATATCGCAATTCAATCTAACACCACAGAGTTGATTATAGGGCATTTCTCTGCGCGCTACCGAGATCTTGAACCAATGTTGAAAGAGGCGCAAAATATATTCCCCAACACTTCGCTTGCTGTGGAAGGACAAACTTTTAAAATATCGCTATGATGGACTTAGCATTAAATCAAAAGAAAAACAGGCTCTTCATCATTTTGAGTGGAATATTTTTAACCAATGCGATCGTTGCAGAAATGATAGGTGTTAAAATTTTCTCAGGAGAGGGCACGCTAGGCCTTCAGCCAGCTCATTTAAATATGTTTGGCTTTGAGATGGATTTTAATCTTACCGCAGGTGCTGTAATATGGCCCGTTGTATTTATTACCTCAGATCTAATCAATGAATACTTTGGCAAGCCTGGTGTAAAGAGAATTAGTTACCTGACTGCTGGCCTAATCGCCTATGCTTTTGTAGTCATTTTTATTACCATGAAGTTACCGCCCGCTCAATGGTGGCAAGATGCTAACAATAAAGATTTGGCTGGTAATTACTTTAACATGGATTTTGCGTTCAACAAAATATTTGGGCAAGGCCAACGAATAATTATTGGTTCACTGGCTGCCTTTCTATTGGGGCAATTGGTAGATGTATTTGTGTTTCATAAGATGCGCAAATTGACAGGCAATAAAATGCTATGGCTTCGGGCTACCGGTTCTACACTAGTTTCTCAATTTATTGATAGCTTCGTAGTGTTGTTTATTGCCTTTTATGGTACATTCAGCAACACCCAAATTATGGCTATTGGCTTTACAAATTATATTTACAAATTTTGTGTAGCAATACTCCTCACTCCTTTGATTTATTTTGGGCATTATTTAATAAACCAATTTCTTGGCAAAGAAAATGCGGAAAAAATTGCTGAGGAATCTGCCAGCGAAAGTAATTCATTTTTGTAGCCTTACTAAATTATCTAAGATTATCGCTGTAGCAACGCCAGCGTTTAACGATTCCGCTTTTCCATACCTCGGAATGGTAATTCTTCGATCAATAACTGATTCGACCTCTTCCGAAATTCCATTTGATTCATTGCCTATTACCAAAACAGAATTTGGTTCAATGTCTATGTTATGAACGTCTTCTCCATCCAAAAATGCTCCATAAGCAACCCTATTAGAATTACTTAAAAAATTCGAAAGGTGGGTGTAATACATGTTTATGCGAGTAAACGAACCCATTGAAGAAGTCACTACCTTTGGACTATAAAAATCAGTAGTATTTTCAGATGCAATGATATTTTTTATTCCATACCAATCAGCAATGCGTATGATAGTACCCAAATTTCCTGGATCACGAATATCATCTAACCCCAAAAGCAACTCGTTATGTGTTAAAATTGGTTTTTTATTTGGCTTCATTTTGGCTATAGCAATAGCTGTTTCATTAAATTGAAAAGTTCCAATAGATGACAGCTCCTTTTCTGAACACTCAACCAACTCAGCCTTGTAGAGGGTACTTATTTGAGACAAGAAATGAGGCACGCCCACTATCAATTCTACCTCGTAGTCAGAATGAAGAATTTCTTTTACACTTTTTGCTCCTTCTACTAGGAAGCGTTGCTCCTCGTTTCGGTATTTCTTTACTTGCAACGATTTAATGTACTTAAGTTTCGATTTTGAGATCATAGCCAATTTGGTAAATAAAGGCAAAAATATTCTGTTCTTACTGCTTTCCTGCATTCTATTTTCGGGCTGCCTTGGTACGCGCTATTTAGCCAAAAACGAAAAACTCTTGGTTAGTCAAACTATTCATGCACCCAAAGGATTCAATGCCGAGCCACTTAAAAGTCAATATATTCAAAAAACAAACAGACGTCTTTTTATTTTCCCGATCAACTGGCTTGTTTGGATGTACTATTGGGGCGAACGAAACTATGATCGCGATAAATTTATAGCGGGAAGAGATACATTGGAACGGCAGTTTAATAAACGTATTGAAACTGCTTCTACTGCAAAAAGAAAAGCAGCACTTCAGTTTAAGAAGCAAAAAAAAATAGATGCGCTCAGTAAAAAAATCGAATTTGGAAACAAAAGAATGCAATGGGGAGAAAAAGTTTCGGTTTTTGATTCTTTAAACACGCTAGCCACGATTGACAAGTTCACCATTTACCTTCACAATAAAGGATACTTTCAAGGGAGTGCGTCCTTCAAAGTAAAAAAGGTCAAAAAAATTGCCCGAGTTAGCTATACAATCAAACCTGGAAAAGCCTATTTCTACGACACTGTTATTTATAAAATTCGAGATACCATTGTTTATAAAATAATTCTATCCGACACTGCCAATAGTCTAATCAAGAATCACCACCAATTTGATCAAGACATTCTAACAAAGGAACGAGAGCGCATCGACTTATTTTTGAAAGACAAAGGTTTTTATGATTTTAGCCGTCAATATATTAGCTATGATATAGACACTGCTTTTCGATCTTCACAAAAGATTGCATTTCGCCTTGAAATCAAGTTGGGAGAAAAACGAAATAATCATAAGCAATTTAAAATTGATTCCGTGCTATTTACCGCAGATGCTGGAACAAATGTCGGCTCCGCAAAACGGTTCTCAAAAGTTTATAGAAATATAACGTTCAATCAATCAAAAGACATTTATAGCAAAAAGATATTAGGCCAACGGATTTTCGTTTATAAAGATAGCCTGTACAGCAGAACTAATACTATAAATACACAGCGGCTGCTCGCAAATTTGGACAATTTTAAGTTCGTAAATATTAACTATGACACTACGAATTCTAGAGTGATCGCTAATATTTATACAAGCCCGCTCGATAAATATTCATTAACCAACGAAGCTGGCGTAACTGTTACACAAGGATACCCAGGCCCCTATTACAACATGAATTTCAAATGGCGGAATGTTTTTCACGGCCTTGAAACTTTTGATCTTAATGGCAGATTTGGCTTTGAGGGCGTTGCATCAGCCACTGATAAAGGAAATATTTATAAGAGCACAGAAGCGAGTATAAATGGTAACCTAACCTTTCCACAGTTTTTATTTCCCCTTCGAGCAGAAACTGGATTTCACCTTGGCAAATACAATCCAAAAACGAGACTTCAGGCGGGCTACACCTATACCGCGAGGCCGGAATATCAGCGATCGATAACCACCATCTCAAATACCTACACATGGCAAAATAAAAAAACACTTCAGTATTCATTGACGTTAACCAGTCTTAGTATTATCAGATCAACTATTGCTGAGGATTTTCAAAAAAGGTTAGATACCTTAAAAGCGCAGGGCAACAATTTAATAAACTCTTTCAAACCCTCTTTTGTGAGTAGTACCATATTCGCTGTAACCTATAACCCTAACAATTATGGAAACAACAACAGAAGTTCATTTTTTCTTAGAGCTCAGGTAGAGGGAGGCGGCTCGTTGTTTAATATTTATACGCCCACCTGGATCAGCAACGAAGGCCTTGAGTTGTTTAAGTTCGTTCGAATCAATGTAGATTTGAGATGGAACAAAATAATTGATAGAAACACAACTATTGCTTATCGGTTTAACTCGGGGATTGGCTACGCCTACAGTGAAAACAATGCGCTGCCATATGAAAAGTATTTTTTTGCGGGAGGGAGCAACAGCGTGCGCGCGTGGAGACCAAGGAGGCTTGGGGTGGGCTCCTACCCTCCCAATCTGAGCGACAACCCACAAGGAAATGGGCTTTTCAATTATCAATTCGAACGACCTGGTGAAATTTTACTAGAAGGTAGTCTTGAGCTAAGGAAAAAACTGTTTGGCTTTGTAAGCGGGGCGTTATTTGTTGACGCAGGAAACGTATGGTCTTTTACTGAACTTGAGAAATCAACAAGTCCAAATTCAGCAGAATGGACGGGTGATACCAAGTTTAAAGCAGACCAATTCTATAAAGACTTTGGAGTGGGCACTGGGTTTGGTTTGCGGTTTGATTTTTCATTTTTAGTGCTTCGGCTGGACGTTGGCATTAAAGCATACGATCCGGCCAGAAAGCCAGGAGATAAATTTATTTTAAATCGAGTGAGTTTCGTAGGCCCGTATGGCGTGGAAAGGGAGCCAGTTATTTATAACATAGGAATTGGCTATCCTTTCTAACTGAACTTGTTTGAGTACACATTCTCCTCAAATCCCAAGGCGATAATCACGCCATCTTCTTCCATCAACGGCCTTTTTATGAGGCTGGTTTTCTCTTGAAGCAGCGCAAATGCGGTTTGCGCATCTACAATTCTCTCTTGAACAGCCGGCTCCAATTGCTTCCAGGTGATTCCACGTTTATTCAACAGGCTTTCCCAACCCACCTGGTCGCCCCACCATTGTAATTTCTCTATTGTAATTCCTTTCACTTTATAGTCGTAAAAATCGTAGGGTACATCATGTTGCTCCAACCAATAAATAGCGGCTTTCACCGTATTGCAATTCTTGATACCATACAAAATGAGACCATTCCCTTTCGTTTTGTTTCGTTTCATAATGACCTACTTCTTGAACGTGAATTTAAAATAAAGTAAGGTAATGCTCAGCACACAAACAATTAAATTAGCAATAATAACAGGCCATAAGTTTAATGTAAACGCGTATACCAGCCAAACAATGGTGCTCACCAAGACAATACTTATCATTAACAGGCTTAAGTCACCCACGCTTTTGGACTTCCATGCTTTGTAAACCTGAGGAATAAACGTAATGCTACTTAATAAAGCCCCGAGATGACCGATGAGTTCAATCCAATTCATAAAGGCTAATATAGTCAGGCAAACTGAAGAGAGCAATGGCAGCAAACGTTTTTAGTAACGATTTCACTGCGTAGAATTTTGACTCGTTTTTGTAAAAACGGAATCCACAATTTGCACAGATACTTTAGTAATCCCATTTAGGTAGAATCCGAGTTTTTTGGCCGCGGCCCTTGATACATCTATGATTCTTCCTTTAACAAAAGGACCTCTATCATTTATTCTCAATACAATGGAGGAGTCATTAACTAGGTTTGTAACCAATACGCACGTGCCAAAGGGTAGTTTTTTATGTGCTGCCGTAAGCTGCATCGGATCATACTTCTCGCCACTGGCAGTGCTGCGACCCTTGAACTTATCGGAATAAAAGGACGCTTTCCCTTGTTGCTTCTGAGCAGTGCAAAGAAAGCACAAGGAAAAAAGGAAGCAAACAAGGAGGATTCTTACTATTTCCAAATGAAATTGATTTTTAAAATTGTCTGACCACCTCCTCCAATTTTTTTAGTTTTTTTATCAGGGTAGCGGATTCCACAAAATCTAATGTCTGTTGACCATCACTAAAGGCTTCCTCAGGCCGTTGATGCGTCTCATAAATAATGCCATCGGCTCCAGCTACCAAAGCCGCCAAAGCAACTGGTTCCACAAAATCGCGAATGCCAATTCCATGAGATGGATCAGCTACTACGGGCAAATGTGATTTCTCCTTTAGAATAGGTATCGCATTGATATCCATCGTGTTTCTACTCGCTCTCTCGTAGGTTCTTATCCCGCGCTCGCACAGCATGAGTTTCTCATTTCCACCACTAAAAACATATTCGGCCGATGAAAGTAATTCTTCGATTGTTCCTGAAATACCTCTCTTAATCATTACCGCCTTATCTACTTTACCCAATTCATCCAGTAAATTAAAATTTTGAGTATTTCGCGCCCCCACCTGAAATATATCCACGTAATCATACATGTCGGCAATCTGACTTACTTGCATTACTTCACTCACTATTTTTATTCCCGCGGCTCGCGCTTTGGTGTGCCACATTTTCAACCCCTCAATACCTAAACCACGAAAGGCATAGGGCGAACTTCTTGGTTTAAAAACTCCCCCTCTCATAATTCGAATACCACTTTTTAGCAAGTGGTCAATCGTTGCATCTACTTGAGCTTCTGTTTCAATTGAACACGGCCCAGCCATTATAGACAATGAACCATCTCCGATTATGACTCCATCACCTAAATCTATGACCGAATGTGCTATTTTCCATTTCCTTGATACTAATTTGTATTCATCGGAAACATGATGTATGTCTTGAATACCAGGAAGATTGCCCAATTGCCGAATATCAATTTCTTTCTTGCCTATACCAACGAGATAATGAGCACGCTGCGTAGTTACTTCATTGGATTTAAACCCCAACCTAGCAAGTGTGCCAACGATCGATTGTTTTTCGGAGGAAGTGATGGCGGGCTGTAATTGAAGAATCATAGTTTCAAATTAATGAATTATTGAACGATTGATTTCACAAACAATTGAATGTCAGTTTTTAAGTCCTTACTGTTTTTTAAAATGGTTATGAATGCACTCCCTACGATAGCTCCAGCTCCATATTCGCAGACTTTAGAAAACGATTGGTGATTTGAAATTCCGAAGCCTACTAGGAACGGATTTTTTAAATTCATTGCCTTAAGTTTAGCAAAATAAGCTAGTTGCTCATCGGCAAATCCGCTTTTAGCGCCTGTGGTGCTAGAAGAAGAAACCGCATAAATAAACGAGGTTGTTGCATCGTCTATTCTTTTGATGCGTGCATCCGAAGTGGTCGGTGAAATCAAGAACGTATTACTCAGTCCATGTTTGTCGAACAAGGATCTAAATGTTTTTTGATATTCATCCATGGGCATATCGGGCAAGATAAGTCCATTAACGCCAGCGGTAGATGCCTCTTTGCAAAACCGCTCTATCCCGTATTGAAGAACAGGATTAATATAACCCATTAAAATGATTGGTATCGATACCTCTTTCCTGATCTCCACAACTTGAGCTAATAACTTCTTCACCGTCATTCCATTGGCCAAAGCAATATTATTACTTTCCTGGATTACAGGCCCATCGGCAATCGGGTCAGAAAATGGAATTCCAATCTCGATGATATCGGCACCTGCATCTTCCAAATGCTTCGCAATGATGATTGTATCTTCCAACATCGGAAAACCCGCAGTGAAATAGACTGATAAAATGTTTGATTTCTTGGCTTCGAATAACTTATTTAATGGCATAACAACTGAAATTTTGGGTTTTAGGTCGAACAATAATTTACTACCAACCACCAACTAATACTTCCCCCACTTTATATACGTCTCCAAATCCTTATCCCCGCGTCCAGATAAATTGATCACCACAACGTCATCCTTGGCAAACTCCATCTTGCCAAGCATCGCTACTGCATGGGCTGTTTCAATAGCTGGAATAATGCCTTCCGTGCGACTGAGTTCAATCCCCGCATTCATAGCCTCATCATCTGTAGCACTCATAAACTGCACTCGTCCAACATCAAACAAATGCGCATGCATTGGGCCAATGCCAGGGTAGTCTAAGCCAGCTGAAATTGAATATGGTTCTACCACTTGACCATCCTCTGTTTGCATCAAAATTGTCTTACTTCCGTGAAGTACGCCCGGTTTGCCCAATGCAGTGGTGGCCGCAGAGTCACCCGAGTCAATTCCTTTTCCGGCAGCTTCAACTCCTATCAAATTCACATGCTCATCATTTAAATAATGATAAAATGCTCCGGCCGCGTTGCTTCCACCTCCAACACAAGCAATTACATAGTCGGGAAAAGGATTACCCTCTTTCTCAATTAATTGCTTTTTTATTTCTTCACTAATTACCGACTGAAACCTTGCTACAATGTCGGGATAAGGATGAGGCCCAACAACCGATCCGATAATATAATGAGTATCGGTTGGGTTGTTAATCCAATGCCTCATGGCTTCGTTAGTTGCATCCTTCAAGGTCATACTTCCACTGAGAGCGGGGATAACCTTAGTGCCAAGAATGCGCATGCGTTCAACATTTGGCCGCTGACGTTCCATGTCGTGCTTGCCCATATACACCATGCACTCCATCCCCATGAGAGCACAAACTGTGGCTGTAGCAACTCCGTGCTGCCCAGCGCCTGTCTCTGCAATTATCTTCTTTTTACCTAATCGCTTCGCTAATAAAATTTGACCGATCGTATTGTTGATTTTGTGAGCACCTGTATGACAAAGATCTTCCCGCTTTAAGTAAATTTTAGCGTTGTACCGTTCAGACAACCTAGAAGCAAAATAAAGAGGTGTCGGTCTTCCAACATAATCCTTCAAGAGGTAATGAAAATCCTCTTGAAACGACTTCGTGTAAATTATATTAAGGTAATTTTCGCGAAGCTCTTCCACGTTTGGATAAAGCATTTCCGGTATGAATGCACCACCAAATTGACCATAGTAACCAAATTCATCTACTTCAAATTTCATATAAATAATAGTTAGATATTAGACGTGAGACATAAGACGTGAAACTCTAGCATTTTACTTTAAATAACAGTTTCCTTTCGTAATTTGAATAGTTCATCAAGCTTGGCAACATCTTTTACACCTGGCTCAATTTCAAATTTGCTATTAACATCTAGTGCATGAATATTCATCCATTTGATGTTGAGTGCATTTTCTGCATTGGCCAACGATAAACCTCCACTCAAAAAGAAAGGGACTTCCTGATCATACTTTTGAAGAATGTCCCAATCAAACGATCTTCCTGTTCCTCCATAACTCTTCCCCTTGGTATCGAACAAGAAATAATTGCACCTACTCTTGTACAGATTTAACACATTAAAATCAAAATCTTCTGACACGCCAAATGCTTTGATCACTGTGAAGCCCAGGGCCTTCAATTCATCGCATTGCAGAGGTGTCTCGTCACCGTGCAACTGCACATGGTCAATTGAACATTTCTCAACTAATCTCGAAATCACATCTGTACTTTCGTTGACAAATACCCCGACTTTAGTAATTGCGTTTGGGATTTCAGGAACAACAAAATTATCTCCAACATATCGTTTTGATTTAGGGTAAAAGATAAAGCCCAAATAATCTGGACACAATGCTGAGACTTTCCTTATGTTGGTGGCATCTCTCATACCACAGACTTTGATCGCTACTTGTTTAACTCTACGCACCTATCTTATCTTCAAGTCCTTTTAACTCCTTTATAAAATCGCTAGCAGCCTTTTCTGGCCGGCTATGCTTCATGAAATTTTCGCCCATTAAAAAACCTCGGTAGCCAAGCTGTTTTAGTTCAATGATGGTGGCCGGATCTGATATTCCACTTTCCGAAACCTTCACTGTGTGCTGAGGGATCAATGAGGAAAGCCGTTTAGATATGTCAATATTCACGTCAAATGTTTTTAAATCACGATTATTGACCCCTACCATATCCACTTGCTCAATTGCTTCTTTGTAAAGTTCATCTTCATTGTGAACTTCAAATAACACTTCCAATCCTAGCGAATGGGCAAAAGCGTTCAATTCTACTACTCTCACTGGAGCCAACGCAGCTGCAATTAAGAGTATCGCATCCGCACCGATCGATTTGGCTTCTGTAATTTGATATTCGTCCACCACAAAATCTTTACGTAGCAACGGGCAAAAGTTAAATTGACGAGCGATGGTCAAGTCATCATTACTACCGCCAAAAAAATGTTTGTCGGTGAGAATAGAAAGTGCCGAAGCCCCGGCCTGCATATAACCAAGAGAAGTGCGCTCTATAGAAACATAGGGATTAATTTGCCCCTTCGAAGGAGACTTGCGCTTTATTTCGGCAATAATGCCCGATTTGTCTTCGCGCAATAAATACTTCTTCATCGAAACACAAGGTGTCGAAAAGTAAATGCTTTGTTCTAAAAGCTTTACAGGATAAAGGCTCTTGCGCTCTGCTACTTCTTTGTATTTATGCTCGATAATTTGCTCTAGTATGTTCATGATAATCAATTAAGAATTACAGCGATTTCATTGCAAGTAGGCTATTGCCCAACATCTATTAGTTTCTTAAATGTTTCCAACGCCTTTTTTGATTCGAGTGCTTCTTTCGCACGAGCCATACCAACTTCTATTCCAGAATTTCTATCGCCACAATATAATGCCATGCCTGCATTGGCAATCACCACCGCTTTTTGCGAATCACTTCCTGCCCCGCTTAGTATCTTCATGAATATTTCAGCAGACTCTGCCACCGTTGCCCCACCTTTTATTTCAGCATATTGAACTTCTGGCAATCCCAAATCCGCTGGTTCTAACACATGTTCACCTTGATTAGTAAATATTTTAAATGCACCTGTCAACGAAATCTCGTCATATCCTTGAATATCATGTAAAATAACAAAGTCTTTGTCAGTTTGTTGATAAAGATATCCATACTGTCGTGCGAGTTCAAGGCTAAACACGCCCGCCAACTGCCTGGGCGGAAATGCTGGATTAACCATTGGGCCGAGCATATTAAAAAATGTTTTCACTCCCAACTCTTTTCGAATCGGAGCGACATTCTTCATTGCCGGATGGAACAATGGTGCATGCATAAAAAATATATTAGCTCTGTCTAAGCTCTTCTCCAAAAGATCCTTCTCGTTAGTGAATTTGTAACCGAAATATTCCAGCACGTTGGATGACCCGCTTACTGATGACACACCATAGTTGCCATGTTTTGCGACTGGCTGGCCGGCCGCTGCCACGACAAACGAACTCAACGTGGAAATATTGAACGTATTCTTGCCATCACCGCCCGTTCCGCAGACATCCATAACGGGTGCATCAAAACGAATTGGCACACAAAGTTCTAACATGGCATCGCGAAAGCCTTGAAGCTCATCAATAGTAATTGCCCGCATCATATAGACCGTCATAAACGCGCTCATCTGACTTTGATTGTATTTGGCTGAAGCTAAATCAATCAACACCTTCCGGGCAGTTTCTTTGCTCAGCGACCGATGCTCTATTAATTCATTTAGTATTTCTTTCATTAGACATTAGTAATGAGACGTAAGGACATAAGACATACGATTTAAGACAAAGCTAGTTAGCATTCTATTGAGTTATCCAGTTTTTCATTATCGCTTTACCATGCTCAGTCATTATGGATTCCGGATGAAATTGGACACCTCGAACATCCAATGTTTTATGAGCGATAGCCATTACCAATCCTTCTTTGTTTACAGCCGTTACTTCTAATTCTGATGGAATGGTCTCTGCCTTAACAGCCCAGGAATGATAATGAGTTACGTTAAAATTTACCGGCAACGTTCTGAATAGTTTTTCTCCTGTATTTAGTACGTGAAGCTGTGAAGTAACGCCATGTAGTACGTAAGGTATGTTGAAAAGCTCCGCTCCATAAACTTCTGCTATACCTTGATGCCCCAAACAAACGCCAAGAATACTTTTTGAAGAACCTAATTGCTTCACCACAGATTTCAAAATTCCAGCCTCATCGGGAATACCTGGGCCTGGGGACAAAATAATCTTATCATAGCCAGCAACTTCATCAACGGAAATTTTATCGTTTCTAAAAACATCCATCTCAAATCCTAGCTCCCTAATAATATGAACCAGGTTATAAGTGAATGAATCGTAGTTATCTATTATTATTATTCTTGTCATACGTAAAATGAAAAATTCACAAATCGAAAATCACCATCCTAAATCTCTTCTGCCATTTTTATTGCCTTGCGCAACGCTTCCAGTTTATTGCTCACCTCTTGCAACTCATTTTCGGGCACCGACTTAGCCACCACACCAGCACCCGCTTGGTAAATAAGTTTGTTATCCTTGCTTAAAAATGTGCGAATCATAATCGCTTGGTTTATATCGCCATTAAAGCCTACATAGCCAATAGCACCTCCGTAAAAACTCCTGTTTACATTTTCATACTGATTGATTAGTTTCATGGCGTTGTGTTTTGGCGCGCCTGATAAAGTACCTGCCGGAAACGTATCAACCGCCAATTTTAAAGAAGAAATACCATCGCGCAATTTGCCAGTGACTTTAGAGACTAAGTGAATTACGTGCGAGTAGTATTGAGTCTCCTTAAATACTTCTACTATGACTTCCGATGAATCCCTGCTCAAGTCATTTCTTGCCAAATCAACCAGCATTACATGTTCAGCATTCTCCTTCTCATCAGCGTTCAACCGGGTCGCAAGCTCTCCATCTTCTTTATCATTTCCCGTTCTTCTGAAGGTTCCAGCAATCGGATAAATACTTGCCTCGTCATTTTTAATTTGAATTTGAGCCTCCGGAGATGATCCGAACAGTTTGAAGTTCCCATAATCAAAATAGAATAAGTAGGGAGATGGGTTGATGGATCTCAAAGCGCGATAGATATTGAATTCATCTCCTTTAAAACCAGTACTAAACCTTCGCGAAAGCACGATTTGAAAAACATCTCCACGAAAACAGTGCTTCATACCCTTCTTTACCAAATCTACAAACTCATGATCGGTCCAGTTGAAAACCTCACTCTCAGTTGCTTTAAACGGAAAAGTTGAAAATCGATTGCTGAATATGATCTTTTCCAATTTTTCCAACCCAGATTTATCATCGTCAGTTAGGTGATTTTCAAATAAAACAAGTTCGTTTGAAAAGTGATCAATCACTATGACATACCGATATACTTTGTAAAGGATGTCGGGAATCAATCGTTCCTTAATGTCCAAGTGAATATCTTCAAAATACCGGACAGAATCATAATTCATATAACCAAAAAGACCCGATGAAATATATTTTGAATGAGACTTCTCGATGGAAAAGAGGCTCCTAAAATAATCTAGTTCGTCAAGCACCTGGCCTTTTTTAGTGATCGGTTTTATCTCTTTTGTTTTATTTGGCAATCGTATCTCGATGAGTTCGTTGGCCACTTGAAAAGAAGCCAAAGATTCGCAGCAAATAAACGACAGGCTGTTTTCATGACCATGATAGTCGCTGCTTTCCAGTAAAATACTAGACGCAAAAACATCGCGTAGTTTGAGGTAAATATTCACTGGCGTGAGTGTATCCGCCAGAAGCTTTTTTGACCGTGTTTTAAAACTAAACTTCATAAATGGGTTATTCGTAACAAAAAAAAACCGCCCCGAGTGATCGGGGCGGCTTGTATAATTTTCAGTTGAATCTTATTTTATTCACATAGCCACTTACCGATCGAAAACCGAACGATGCCACCACCATGCTATAAAACTAAACGCTTTCATTTCTATTCAGCTGTTTCTTTTTTCTTGGTTGTTCTTTTTGCTTTTGGCTTCTCTTCAGCTACCGCCTCTACCACTACCGGCGTAGGAGCAGTTTTTACAGCTACACTTGCCTTGTTTGAGGCTCTTTTTCTAGAATTGCCATATGAACCTATGAAAATTTTGCCTTTTTTTGACTTTTTGTCTCCTTTACCCATTTGCTAATTTTACTTTGAGGGTGCAATGATAAGGAAGTAGTTGCTCTTTCCAAAATCTTAGCCAAAACATTCTGCATTTTGTTACTTTTATATAACTAGCACCTTAAATTTGGTGTTACTAATCGTAAAAGAAAAGACATGGCAAAACCATCACTTCCACTGATACTGGCAATTCGATCTGCCGCAGTTAAATTAGAATCCAGCAACATTTACCAATGGGGGCACATGGGTGCTTGCAATTGCGGCTTTCTTGCACAGGAGGTAACCAAACTTACAAAAGAAGAAATACACGCGCGCGCCATGATGCGTCATGGCGATTGGACGGAGCAATTAAACGACTACTGCCCTATCAATGGATTGCCGTTGGACGATGTTATTTCAGAACTGTTAGCTTTTGGGTTTGATTCGGAAGACCTAAAACACCTAGAAAAGCTTTCGGACGGCAAGATTCTAAGAACACTTCCCCCGGAAGAGCGCGATTTGAAGCAAAACTTGAAAAAGGATGTAATCCAATATCTGAAAGCATGGGCCGCCTTGTTGGAAGAAGAATTGATCAGCAAGATTTCGTTGGCTGCATTAGAAGAGAAATTAGTGTTGGCTGACTCATCGCTGACATGAACAAAAACATCGTACATCACTACTTTAGAAAAGAAGACGAGGGCATTAAAAAACTAGTTCAACTAAATCCCATCCACTTTACAGGAATTGAAATTACAATTCACCCTTCTGGGGCAGTGGATGCTAATGAGATGGAGCCCGATGAGGATATTTCGGAAAAAATAGTGGCTAGGGGTTTTAAAGAATCAAGTGCGTTAGAATTCAATTTATATTTTTCAGGCGCAATATCGGGGCAATACAAACCTCAAGAAAACACATAAAAAGTTCAGCAAACCAATTTTTCTGTATATTTGCATCGGCAAACTGGCACGACCAGCTCCTGCTGAACTCCCCCAGGATCGGAAGGTAGCAAGGGTAAGCGGTTGTAGCGGTGCGATGTTAGTTTGCCATTTTTTATTCCCTCCCCAATAATTTTTTTAGCTCCTAGTTTATCACTGATTTCAAAAGTGTAGTTTTACAGTCTAAACTACTATCCATGAAATTTTTTATTGATACCGCCAATCTATCTGAAATAAGAGAAGCTTACGACTTGGGTGTGCTTGACGGAGTAACCACCAACCCTTCGCTGATGGCAAAAGAAGGAATTGCCGGAGCCGAGAAAGTACTAGCGCACTATAAAGCAATTTGCAATATTGTGGATGCCAATGTGAGTGCCGAAGTAATAGCCACCGATTTTGAAGGTATCATTAAAGAAGGCAGGGAACTAGCAAAAATTGATGATAAAATTGTAGTGAAAGTGCCTATGATAAAAGACGGCATCAAGGCGATCAAGAAATTTTCGAGCGAAGGCATTCGCACCAATTGCACGCTTGTTTTTTCGCCCGGTCAAGCGTTGCTAACGGCAAAAGCGGGAGCCTCTTTCGTTTCACCTTTTATCGGCAGATTAGACGACATCTCGCAAGATGGTCTTGAGTTGATTGCACAAATTAGGCTTATTTACGATAATTATGGCTACCAAACCGAGATATTGGCAGCCAGTATTCGCCACACCATTCACTTGATTAAATGCGCTGAAATTGGGGCCGATGTGGCTACCTGTCCACTAAAAGTAATTACCGACTTACTAAAGCATCCGCTGACTGATTCGGGACTTGAAAAATTCTTGGCAGACCACAAAAAAGCAAATAGCTAACGCCCATGTTCTCCTCCGATCCCGTTGTGAAAGTGTCTGATGCCACTATCTTTCAAGAAGATAAGAGCGTGCTTTACAACTTAGATTTCGAAATTAACAAAGGAGAGTTTGTTTTTTTGGTCGGCCGAACAGGTTCTGGCAAATCTTCCCTTTTAAAAACACTGTATGCAGATCTCCCGCTAAGGCATGGCTATATCTCGGTAGCAGGTTTTAATATTGGCGATTTGAAGGCAAGTAAAGTACCACTGCTTCGCAGAAAAATAGGCATCATTTTTCAAGACTTTCAGTTGTTTCCAGATCGCACCGTGGGCGAAAACCTAAACTTCGTAATGCGCGCCACTGGTTGGAAGGAAAGCGCCAAAATGAAGGATCGCCTGGCGGAGGTTTTAATGCAAGTGGGCTTGGGTTCGGTGGAAAAGAAAATGCCTCACCAACTGAGTGGCGGTGAGCAGCAACGTGTAGTAATAGCGCGCGCACTAATTAATGAACCTATGATTTTAATTGCCGATGAGCCTACAGGAAATCTCGATCCTGAAGTATCAATAGGAATCATGAAGTTGTTTCAGCAAATCAATAAAAGCGGAACAGCCATTCTAATGGCCACACACAGCTATGGGCTAATTAAAAAATTCCCGGCAAGGGTGCTTAAATGCAAAGACAATAAAATTCAAGATTCTGCAAAAGAAGAATTTGAATTGGTAAGTGAAGAGGAGTTTTGATGTATCCTGGCTTTCTTTAACACGCTAAATATTTTCAGTGCATCAAAAGTATAAGTCTTGCTTTCCATACCTAACCGACCTTTTACTTCATTTTCATTTGAGCAAAGTAAGGATGTTCGGGATTTACGATCAGCTCTTGCTTTAGCGGATGGATTAAAATGTCCATATCCTCCATTGGAATAGCTCCGAGTAAAGGTTCATTATCTCCCGGCAACACCATGGCGCGGCAAGTGCATTGCCTATTTTTAAATCGGACTTCCACCGGACCAACAACATCATACTCCTCTACAGAACCGTTAGCCATTTGGGCTTTTCTGGTTTCAATTACTGGAAATTGAAGCTGCTCTTGGATTGTCTCATTGATCGCCAACATGTACGCTCCCGAATCTGCCAACATATTAATGGTCATTTGCTTCACCTCATCTTCACCAATAATGTGCCTTTTGGCGAGAATTAAATCTTCCCCATTAATCAGTGTTATCGGTGCATATACTAAACCCATTTTCTTGTTGTTTTATCAAAGATAGCAAGGTTACCCTTTATGTGAAATCTAGCTGGCCATATTCCTCGGCTTTCTTTTGTCTTCGAGTTTTTTAATTTGTTGGTTCAACAAGTCGATACGAATCAATAGATTTAATACCATCGCATCTTTGACTTTTTCAGAAGGTCTTATTTTCATTTCCTCACTCAACACCTGGTACATTGCATCCAGTTTTTGGAAATCTTGGCCGAGTTGATCTTTCTCGTTGCCTGTTTCAAAACTATTTATAAACTCTACCTTTTCTTGAATTTGGCCACTATAAAATGTTTCTAAGTCTGTGAAATCGGCTGACTGGTAAGCATTCATATTGGGTCTACCACTCGGCCTTGTAAAAAAAGTGTACAGGGATAAACAGAGAAATGCCAACGCAGCGGCTCGCCAAACGGCTACTGAATTCCAAATAGAAACGTGTTTAGCTAGGGGGAGTCTATTCTCGATCTCCTTCCATACGCGAGCGGAAGGCTCCTTATCATCAAACCCGTCTTTATTTTTTTTTACAAATTCACTTAATGAGTCATCCATACTTTTGCTCTTTTAGAATTTCTATCAGTTTCTTTTTTGCGCGACTAAACTGCGACTTGGATGTAGACTCCGAAATTTCCAGCACCTGCCCTATTTCTTCGTGATCGTATCCCTCCAAAAGATACAAAGAAAGCACGGTTCTATATCCGTCTGGAAGACTCAAAATCGCTTCTTTTACACGATCGACCGTAAACGGAAATGAGGCCGATTCAATCTGCACTTCTTCTTGAATGTCAAATCCTTCTTCATCAGGAATTCGTTCTAGCCTACGCCTTCCAATATGGGTGATTGCCTTATTTACAACAATGCGTTTCAGCCAAGCACCAAAGGCGGAGTCTCCCCGGTAATTTTTTAAATTTCTAAACGCGTTAACAAAAGCGTCCTGAAGCACGTCCTCAGCCGCAGGCTCGTCTTTCACGATGCGATAGCAAATATTAAACATGCTCTTGCTGTAGAGCTGATAAAGCTTATAATGCGCTTGCCTGTCGCCTGCTTTACAGCGATCAATGATGTCTTGATGGAGATTTACGCCAACGTGTTCCAAAGAATAGTACTTCTTCGATAAAGACCCAGCCTACATTAGAAGGTTGCATTGACCTTTTTATAAAACGCACACATTTTTTGCCGCTTTTCAAACTTAGCGGCAAAAAATGTTGAAAGATAAACTACCCGTAATCGTCAGTCGCAATGCCGAAGAAAATTCTTCGGGCGACCAACATTTACTTCAGCTTCGCTAAATTCTCTTTTGCAGGGGCAAAGTCAGGTGCCAATGCCAACGCCTCGGTATAAAGTTTTCTTGCCGCAACTTTGTCGGTTTCTTGAACGATCAGACCTTTCAAATTGAGTACACTTACCTTTAACACGTAGTCTTTGGGTTTGCCTAGTGCATCGTTGAAAGTTGCTTTTAAAGTAAGAGCCTCTGGTTTGGTTAAAATGATGTCTAAGTTAGTGATCGCTTCAGGATATTTTTTGGTATCAAACTGCAAGGCTGCCATTTTATAAAGAACGCCTACGTTGCTGGTTTGCAGGTAAATGGCCTCATAGCTAGGGAGCGCCTTTTCTTTTAGCCCCAATCCCTCATAGCTGGCTCCTTGCAGTTCCAATAGGTTGATACTTTTCGGGTTCTGAGAAAGTAAATCGCGGGTTACCAACAGAGCAGGAGCATACTGCCGAGAGTCAAAATAGGAAAGCGCCAAATTATATATGATCGAATCATTCACCGCATTTTCGGCTATCAAATCGTAGATGGCATCTCTCGCTTCCGATTCATCGCCCCAGCGGGTGGCCAATTGATATTTTCTGATAAAATGCTCTACCAACGGATTCGCTTGCGGTGCCTGCTGCTTCTTTACGGTATCCACTGCTGGGGCTACTTTTTGCTCTACTGCCGGCTCGGCAGGTTTTTGCTCTTTCGCCTTTTTCTTTTGGGCACTTACCGCGAAGGCAGCAACTATAAAAACCAACGTTATTAATTTCTTCATATTGACTATTTTTTTCAAATTTTCCTTTCCAGTCCTTTTTCGGCTGCAATATCTAACATTAATTGGTATGCTTCTTCCCTATCGTTGCGAATTTTTCCATCCAGGATTGCTTCTTTGATTTGCTCCTTTATTTCGCCTATAATTCTACCAGGAGGAACATTGAAAAGCGTAATGATCTCATCCCCGGTTACGGGCGGTTGAAAATTACGCACATTATCCTTGGCCTCCACTTCTTTCATCTTCTGCTCCACTTTATCGAAATTGGTCAAGAACCTGGATACTTTTTCGGTATTCTTTGAGGTGATATCGGCTCTACAAAGCTTCATTAATTCATAGATATCATCTCCAGCCTCAAAAAGCAATCTGCGAATGGCGGAGTCGCTTACATCCTTTACCAAGGAGATCGGCCTCAAATGCAAGCGAACGAGCTTCTGAACGAACAGCATGCGATCATCCAGCGGAAGCTTCAATCTTCTGAACAGTCCCGGCACCATTCGGCCACCTTTATCTTCATGGCCGTGGAAGGTAAACCCATGGCCTTCTTCGTAGCGCTTAGTCAACGGTTTAGCAATGTCATGCATTATGGCAGCCCAGCGAAGCCACAGGTCGTCAGAGACCTTGCACACGTTATCAAGCACTTGAAGGGTATGAAAGAAATTGTCTTTATGGGCGTTGTTGCCAACTGAATCGACACCGTGAAGAGCCACCATTTCAGGAAAAAACTCCTTCAGCAAGCCGCTATGAAACAAGAGCTTAAATCCGTAAGACGGTTTTGGCGTCATAATGATCTTGTTGAGCTCTGTGATAATTCGTTCCATGGAAACGATCTTCAACCGCTGGGTATTTTTGATGATTGCATCAAAGGTATCGGGATCGATATCGAAATTTAATTGCGCAGCAAACCGGATGGCACGCATCATTCGCAGCGGATCATCCGAAAAAGTGATCGTAGGATCTAACGGAGTCTTGATCATCTTAGCCTTGAGATGCTCTACGCCCTGAAACGGATCGACCAACCTTCCATAGCTACTAGCATTCAAGCTGATAGCCATGGCATTTATGGTGAAATCCCGCCTGTCTTGATCTTCTTGCAGTGTGCCATCCTCCACAATCGGTTTGCGTGATTCAAGTCGGTAAGACTCTTTACGGGCACCCACAAATTCAAGCTCGTAATCGCTTTCCTTGATCATGGCAGTGCCAAAGTTTTTAAAAATTGTCACTTGTGGATTACCCAATTTGCTTGCCACCCCGGTAGCCAAGTCAATGCCGCTGCCTAAACACACAAAATCAATATCCTTACAAGGCCGGGCCAGAATCAGGTCACGTACAAAACCACCTACTACAAAAACCTCGAAATGAAGCGCATCGGCAACTTCCGAAACTGTTTTGAAGATCGAATTCTGGTTCAGTTCGGCTGAAAAGTTCATCAACGAGGGTTTTTAGAAATCAAGGCTGCAAATTTAAGCGTTTAGGTGGTTTTTTTATCGCAAAAGATACCAGCCTGATTTACGATGATTGTAAAAACAGATTCAATGGGTAAATTAGGAGTTGACTTTCACCTAAAACAACCCGAGCGCCCATGAATGCATTATCAAAAACATCAGCTTTCCTCTTCCTGCTTCTAATTTCTTGTGGCGAGAAACCAGGCAATGGTTCAGAAAATGAATTTGTTCCTCTATTTAACGGAAAGGACCTGGACGGTTGGACCGTAAAAATCCATCACCATGAAGTGGGTGTAAATTTCGGCAACACCTTCCGCGTGGAAGATAGCATCATCCAAGTGCTATACGATCAGTATGGCGATTTCAACGATCAATTTGCACATCTCTATTTCAATCAACCCTACTCCTATTTTCATCTTAGATTAGAATATCGATTTGTTGGCGAGCTTCAAAAAGGCGCACCCGATTATACGCTGAGAAACAGTGGAGTGATGTTTCATTCACAAGATCCGCGCACCATGCCCAAAGAACAAGATTGGCCAATCTCTGTAGAGATGCAGTTTCTGGGCGGACTTGGTGACGGCAAACCGAGGCCGACTGGCAACATGTGTTCCCCCGGCACCGACATTGTGTTTAACGGAACTAAATACAATGGACACTGTTTGAATTCCACTTCGAAAACCTATGATGGCGATCAATGGGTAAAAGCAGAATTGATTGTGCTGGGTGATTCTTTGATTACCCACATCATTAATGGAGACACGGTGCTTCGTTACAGCAAGCCTACCATGGGTGGCGGTGTTGCCAATCGATTTGACAGCACTGTTTGGAAGCCGGGCAAACCGCTAACCTCAGGTTATATTGCTCTGCAGAGTGAAGGCCAGCCAGTTGATTTTAGAAAAGTAGAGTTGAGGAATTTAAGAAAGGATTGAAACTCCGAGTATATCAAACGTCAAGTTACTATCGTTCGAAATGTAAGATTAACTCTTGGTTTATGTACGAGTTTTGTAGGCGGTAACCGATGCAGCCAATGTGTTTGCGTGGTGCCTTTCATCTCTAAAAGACTGCCGTTTTCTAAACTGACTGATACAACCTTCTTTGTTTCTTTATGCTTAAATGAAAATTTACGCTCGGCCCCAAAACTAAACGAGGCAATGGATCCATTTTTTTTTAGGTCTTTCTCGCCATCGCTGTGCCAGGCCATGCCCTCTTCACCGCTGTGATATAAATTGAGCAAGCACGAGTTATAGGTTTCCCCGGTTTTCTCTTGCGCTAGTTGTTTTAGCTCCAGCAACATTGCCGTCCACGGGAGCGCATACTTGGTTACGCTAGAATACGTATAGCTAAATGCGCGATCGCCATACCAGGCTACCTTACGCTTGGTAACTATCAACTTGCCAAACACAACGGCTTCATCATTTCGCCACTCAATTCCGTTTAGCAACCCATCCAGATAATAAATAGCTTTTGTTTGGCTAACCACCTTGCCAAAATAATGAACCACTCCATCTTGAGGCAACAAGTTATTCACCACTTCGCCATCACTAAACAAATCCAACATCACAATTTAAAAATTTTGAAAGACAAAGGTAAGTGATAAGTCCTTTCTTGCTGTTGGATAAAACAGGATTGTAAATCTTTTCTATTTGGTTTAGGCATTACAAATTCCAAACAGCAGGAGTGATAAGTCTTGTGGTCGATTGAATGAAACTGGATTGTAAATCCTTTGTCTCTGGGTTCGGGATTGCAAATCCCATACAGCGGGAAGTAGTGTGTTAGCTTACATAAAGTTTGTATATTTGATCTATGTATCGAGTGAAAGACTACATAAATATTGATTCGGAAATCTTATCAGGAAATCCAGTATTTAAGGGAACCAGGGTCCCTATCCAGACGCTTTTTGACCATTTGGAAAAAGGGATACCGGTGGGCGAATTTCTCGAAGACTTCCCTACAGTAAAAAAAGAACAAGCAATAGCGGTTATTGAAATTGCAGGCAAAATTATGACTTCAAAAAACATAGAGCAAATCTATGAGACTGCTGCTTGACGAGAACCTTCCCAAAAGGCTGAAACTAGACCTTAATGAATACGAAATTTACACTGCGGCTGACAAAGGCTGGACCGGTATTTCAAATGGCAAATTACTAGCGCTGTTAGTCGAGAACAATTTCGATGCCTTGTTGACCTTCGACAAAAATTTGCAGTATCAACAAAATTTCACAAAATATACAATTGCAGTTATAGTATTAAATGCTCCTGATAATAGCTATGCTACACTTAAGGGGTGCGTTCAACAAGTAAAGGACGTTTTAAAGACTGCGTTAAAACCGGGAGCAACGGAGATCAAGTGACAGGGTCAGTTCTATTCTTTTACCGATCGGTTCCACCTCGCAACCAATCGGATTTACAACATCATCTATCGGTTTTTATTCTTCCACCCACCGCTTTCAAAAAAATTAGACTTTTTTTGTTACTCTACCGATTTTGCTTTATTTATCGGTTTTAAAAGTAGTACTTATCCTGGTATTCTAAAATTGCAAAATTGTCAATGCGTTAGTTCTAGATGATGGATAATAAACCCTAAAGAGATCGCCAATAACCATTAACTTTACCTTCCAATAAAAAGTAGAAATTGGCTGACCAACTCTCCTTTGCTGAATCTAACACCCTGTTTGCCGAGCTGGTATTGCCTGTTCCGGTAGGCCGAACCTTTACCTACCGAGTGCCGCTTTTGCTTAACGAGCAGATCAAAATCGGTCAGCGCGCCATTGTTCAGTTTGGCGCCAAGAAAATCCTTACGGGAATCATTACCAGCATTCATCAGCAACCTCCACAAGAGTTTGAGGCCAAATACATTTTGGAGTTGCTTGATGAACATGAAATCATTTATCCCCAACAGTTGCTGCTATATCAATGGATCGCTGATTACTACATGTGCACACTGGGCGAAGTGCTGAATGCGGCTTTACCTTCGGGACTAAAACTTTCCAGTGAATCGATTGTTCAAATTAATCCGTTATTCAATAGGGATGAAACTGAGTTTGATTTTTCAGAAAAAGAAGAACTGGTTTTAAGTAGGCTAAAACAAATTGAATCCCTTACCTATTCGGATGTCACGAAATTACTCAGCGCAAAAACAATCTACTCGTTATTAAAATCGCTACATGCAAAAGGCGCGATCATATTAATAGAACAAGTAAAAGAAAAATTCCACCCAAAGACAGAACGAAGGGTGAGATTGTCCTCGCTGTATAACGACAAAAAAGAACTGGAGAAGCTTTTCGAAACGATCAGTGCCAAGCCAAAGCAAGAAGCGGTCGTGTTGAAGTATCTCCAATACATTCCAGTATTTAACAACATCTCAATCAATAAAAAAGGAATTAAAAAATCAGATCTTTTGAAAGAAGACATTTCAGATTCCTCCCTCCAAACGCTGGTGAAGAAAGGCGTGTTCGAAGAATTTGACCAGACCATTCCCCGATTTGGATTCAGTGATTTAGGTAATTATACCCCCATCTTATTAAGCGAGGCACAGACGAAAGCCAGAAATGAAATTCTTTCTAGTTTCGATAACGGTAAAGTTGCATTATTACAAGGAGTGACAGGAAGTGGCAAAACCGAAATCTACATCGACCTGATTACAAAGGCACTTGACGCGGGCTCGCAAGTGCTCTACTTGCTGCCAGAAATTGCACTCACCACCCAAATCGTTCAGCGGCTCTCGAAAATAGTTGGCGCTTCGATGGGGGTTTACCATTCCAAATTCTCCGACAATGAACGGGTAGAGGTTTGGAATGGTGTATTGAACGGAAAATTCAAATTTGTTGTAGGCGTTCGTTCTTCCATCTTCCTTCCGTTTGATAATCTCGGATTAATTATAGTGGATGAGGAACATGACGGTTCCTATAAACAATACGATCCGTCTCCCCGCTACAATGCACGCGATGTGGCCTTGATAATGGCACAACAACATCATGCAAAAGTTTTGTTAGGAAGTGCAACGCCTTCGCTAGAATCATACTATCAAACCACACAGGGAAAGTATAGCCGAGTTGTGCTAAACCAACGATTCGGTGAGGCCGAGTTGCCTGAAATAGTTTTTGCAGATGTGGCACTCGAAAAAAAACTCAAGCGAATGAAAGGCGATTTTACCTCTGTGCTTCTCAGCGAAGTAAGTGGTACACTCAACAAAAAAGAACAAGTAATTATCTTTCAGAATCGCAGAGGCTATTCACCCATGATTCAGTGTGAAGACTGTGGATGGATACCAAAATGCATCAACTGTGACGTTAGTTTAACCTATCATCAATATCGAAATTCGATGGTATGCCATTACTGTGGTTATCGCGAAGAAATGGCCAAGCAATGCCCAACTTGTTCATCAAAGCGGTTGCGGACAATGGGTTATGGCACAGAAAAATTAGAAGAAGAACTGAATCTCTATTTCCCAGAAACTACTGTACAGCGAATGGACCTTGACACCACGCGAACCAAAGGTGGTTATGAAAACATTATTGAAGGATTTGAACACGGCACTACGGACATTTTAGTAGGCACGCAAATGGTTACCAAAGGTCTTGACTTTAACAACGTGAGTCTGGTGGGAGTCTTTGATGCCGACAGAATGATGCATTTTCCTGACTTCCGTTCTTATGAAAGGGCCTTTCAGTTGATTACACAGGTAAGTGGCCGTGCAGGAAGGCGCGCTAAGAAGGGAAGAGTAGTGATACAAACCTCAAATACACAACATCCTCTATTTCATTATGTCACGCACAATGATGTGGACGGATTTATTCAATGGCAACTCTCCGATCGAAAAGAACATTTCTTTCCACCGTATGCAAGGCTCATTCACGTCAGTATCAAAAACAAAGACAAAAAAAAGTGCGCTGAAGTAGCCGAAAAATTTGTTGCCGATGCAAAAGCAAAACTTACTTCGATAACAATTCAAGGCCCAGGAGAACCCGTCATTTCTAAAATAAAAAACGAATTCTTACTGACCGTGTTGTTGAAGATTAGCCGAGATCAAGGCAAATTGAGCGAGGTCAAAACAATTTTGTCTTCGCTCGCTGATCATGTGACTCAACAAAAAGAATTTAGAAATTCAAAGGTTGTATTCGATGTAGACCCGCTTTGAACTAGTTCAATATCTCCCACTCCTCATTCAAAACTGGTATTGCCTGATGAGCTGTTAAATCAAACTGACATGGAACAACAGAAATGTAATTGTTGGCGATTGCCCATTCATCGTTGTCCTCTCCCTTATCAAAATTAACGAACTTGCCCGTCATCCAAAAATAGGGCCTGTTATACGGATCAAAGCGTTGGTCAAATTCTTCCACCCATTTTGCATTCGCCTGCCGGCAAATTCGAATTCCCTTAAATGGCTCTGATTTTTTCTTTGGAAAATTGACGTTTAGGGCAACTCCTTTTGGCAGCCCCTTCTCCAACACCTGACGCACCAATTTTTCGATATAAGGAAGTGTGTGCGAAAAATCTGCATCCGAACCATAATCGCAAAGCGAAAACCCGATGGCGGGTGTGCCTTCTATGGCACCTTCAATGGCTGCTGACATTGTACCTGAATACAACACGCTGATAGAGGTATTGCTACCATGATTTATTCCCGAAACAATAATATCTGGTTGCCGTTCATCTTTCAGCACAAAATGCCTTGCCATTTTCACACAATCGGCTGGTGTGCCCGAACATTCATACGCCCGAACATTTTCGAATAGCGTTGTGTTTTCTTCTAACCTTAACGACTCGCCCACGGTAATAGCGTGCCCTTTACCCGATTGCGGACTGTTGGGTGCCACCACAATCACATCGCCAATTTTCTTCACTACGTCAACCAGGCTTTTGATCCCTTTCGAGGTAATTCCATCGTCATTTGAAACAAGTATTAACGGCTTTATCATGGTTGCTATTTTATCAAAGAGTTATAGTATTCAATTATTCGAACTACATTATACTTATTTGCAAAGTCTAGTCTGTTTGCCTTTGCATATTTTTCAACTTCATCTTTTTTACTTCCCATAAGTTCATAAAAATCATTGCGTTTGCCGTTAAATTCTTGGATAGTTCCATTCTCTTTCAACAGGTAGTAGAGATTTGTCAATACTAACCGAGTGTAGGTTCCGTAGACGTAGAAAGAGGAATACGTTTTATATTCTAATTTCTCTCTAGACAAAAGCGTTAATTTACCTTCGGTGAGTAGCTCAAAAAAAACAGGCGCTTTGTACTGCCCAGTCAAGGCAAAAGGCAATGAATAGAATTGCCGATAGCGATTTACGGTTTGATCAAAGATCTCAAAGAAAACTACTTTACGTGGAGTCAATGTTTCTAGCTTTTGGTTGGTTTGGAGCTGCACTAACTCCGTTTGCATGTTATACTGAAGCTTCCCTCTCAACGTATCTCCGCCATCTAATACCACTTTACCTTCGTGCCAAAATTCAAACGCGAATTTTTCCTGGGTTTGATAAATTTGAGCTGGCAACGGAGACGTTGAAACAAAAAGAAACAAAAAAACTAAGCAGCACAAAGCGCGGAGGCTAGCAGCGCAATATCTTTGCTGTTCTTCCCGATTGATACTGTTCATTTTTTTCTCTTTCATTTCTTCTTTAAGATGGTATGACCCATTTTATCGCGCTTTGTGAGTAAATACTTTTCATTGTGTGCGTTAGGCATAATTTCGATCGCGATGTTTTCCACTATTTCTAAGCCATAACCCATCAAACCCACTCGCTTCTTTGGATTATTCGTAATCAGCCGGAGTTTTGTAATTCCCAATTCATGCAGTATTTGCGCCCCAATTCCATAGTCGCGATTGTCCATATCAAAACCTAATTGGATGTTCGCTTCCACCGTATCCAAGCCTTGCTCTTGCAATTGGTAGGCTTTCAATTTATTTAACAAGCCAATGCCCCTTCCTTCCTGCTTCATATAGAGTACAATGCCCTTCCCTTCTTGCTCCACCATCGCCATGGCGGCATGTAACTGTGGACCGCAATCGCATCGGCAGGAGCCAAAAATGTCACCCGTTACGCAAGAAGAATGGACACGAACCATCACTGGCTCATCCTTCTCCCATTCTCCTTTCATCAACGCCATATGCACTTCGCCCGTATTTACCTGTTCGAAAGCAGCCAGTTTGAAGTCACCAAATTCAGTGGGCATATTAACATCTACTTGCCGTTTAATTTGCGACTCTTTCTTCATGCGATACGCAATGAGATCTTTAATGGTAACTAGCTTCAACTGAAAGCGATCGGCTACTAAGCGCAACTCTGGAAGCCGTGCCATAGTGCCATCTTCATTCAAAATTTCTACCAATACCCCTGCTGGCCTAAATCCCGCAAGGCGAGCAAAATCAATGGCCGCTTCGGTATGACCCGCTCTTCGTAACACCCCCTCCTTTTTCGCTTTCAGCGGAAATATATGACCCGGTTTTCCCAACTCTGCAGGATCGGTTTCTGGATCAACCAACGCTTTGATTGTTTTGAAACGATCCGATGCGGAAATCCCCGTTGTGCAACCATGTCCAATCAAATCAACCGATACTGTAAACGGAGTTTCGAAGGCGGCAGTATTTTTTCCCACCATTAAATCCAGGCCAAGTTCTTCGCAGCGGCTTTCCACAAGCGGTGCGCAAATCAGCCCCCTCCCGTGAGTAGCCATAAAGTTCACTATTTCAGGGGTTATGGTTTCGGCAGCGCAAATAAAATCGCCTTCGTTTTCACGATCTTCATCATCTACCACCACAATCACTTTTCCATTCTTAATGTCTTCAAGGGCTTCCTCAATGCTATCCAGTCGTATCTTTTCGCTCATGATGTTGTTTTTTCAATCAACAAATTTACGACTTCTTGGGTTCAGAATACCAGCCCCTTATAATATGGACCGTGTTTTACTGCTTTTTTCAGTTTTCCAGCTATCTTTCGAAGTTTTATATACATCTATTGTAAATCCAAGCTGTGATTACAAGTAAGGTTATTAATGCTAAATCGGAGCCATTGGCGTTTGTGTTTTGAAGAATTATCTAGCCCAATCTATTGTAATCCTATTCCTAACGATTCTTTCATTAGTTGTGCTTTCGCTTGTCGGTGAATTTTCGATCGGTTCTTTTAAGATTAAAAAGATAAATATCGTAAGCGATATTGAACCCGATAAGGAAGAAAAGTTGGTTATTATAGAGCCGATCAAATCGGATTCACTTTTGAAAGATTCTTTGCTGATAAATAAAGAAAAATTCCGCAGTGGCATTGAAGATTATAGTGCCGACAAGAGTGCGTTAAGATCGTTTTTTCAGGGCATCCGAAACACTAAAAATCAAGCCGTTAGAATTGCCTTTTTTGGAGATTCATTTATAGAGGGTGACATATTATGCGCGAATTTTCGAGATACGCTGCAACGGTTGTATGGCGGCCGGGGAGTTGGGTTTGTGCCCATCACTTCAGAGGTGTCAAAGTTTCGTACTACGATTCAACATAACTTTTCGAACTGGAAAACACTGTCCATTGTGGGCGAAAGAAGCCCAAAAACTGCGCTGGGAACTTCAGGTTATTGCTTTCTTCCATTAGAAGCAAATGAAGTAGAGTACAAGCCCGCGCTAAAAGGGCGAACCTTTAGCCTCCATAGCGTAAAGCTATATTTAAAGAATCAGATAAACTCGCGCTTTGAGTACTTGATCAATGACACACTTTCACTGAGCCAATCTTTTGACGCCAACAATGTTCTTCAGGAGTTCACTTTAACCCACGACAATATTCAATCCATCAAATTTCGATTTCCACCTTCCGATAGTATTCAAGTATATGGCACCAGCTTTGAAGAAAGCACGGGTGTATATGTCGATAACTTTGCGATGAGAGGAAATTCAGGAATTGGCCTATACCAAATTGAGCCAACAGAACATAAGCAGTTTAATGCATTTCGTGAATATAAGTTGATCATCCTTCAATACGGCCTTAACGTAGTACATGAGTCAGATACTGCTGGCTACGGATGGTATGTCGAGCGAATGAATACTGTGATCAATCGATTAAAAGAGAGCTTTCCCTCTGCCAGTTTTTTATTGTTAAGCGTAAGCGACAGAAGCAGCAATCAAAATGGCACATTTGAAACGATTCCCGCAATACCGGTTATGGTTAACGCACAACGTCAGCTAGCAAAGAAAAGCAAAATTGCTTTTTGGGATGTGTACAGTGCCATGGGTGGAAAAAATAGTATGGTCAAGTTTGTCAATGCAAAGCCTGCTATGGGCGCAAAAGACTACACGCACTTAAATTACTGGGGAGGTAGAAAAATCGCCAAATTATTAGCAGACGCGTTATTGCTGGAGAAGAAAAATTATGATTAAGGTTCGAACGGTACTACTCGCCATCCTTACAATTCTATATGGATTCGGCTGCTTCGCGCAAGATACTATTGCATTTCGATTAGACGATAAAGCAAAGCTAGTTCAGGAGGAAGATGCAATTATACACAACGCTACTTCTCTATCAGAATTTTTTGAAAAACTTTATCAACTGCGCGCCCAGAAAAAAGTGAGATTGAATATTATTCAAATCGGTGATTCTCATATTCAAGCCGATTTTTTAAGTGGCGCTCTGCGGCAAAATTTTAATCTCGATTTCGGAAACGGAGGCAGAGGATTGGTTTTTCCGTGGAAGCTGGCAAGAACAAACGAAGCCTTTGGCATCACCTCTTCATCGGGAACAACATGGGACGTAAACAGAATTATAAACCCTGACACAACAACACCCATTGGGATTTCAGGAGCGGCATTAAAGACAGCGGATAAAGAAGCAACATTAACCATTAAAACTTCAAATTTTCCTTCCCTAGATTACCGATTTGACCGACTTACCCTTTTTTATCTGAAGGACAGTAGAAGCTATAACTTCGTTATCAAAGATTCAATAAACCAAGATGTAGCATTTATTGGCCCCTATACTTTTGAGCAATCCAATACCTCTAAAGTGCTGCTACCGCTGCGCACAAATCAAGTTACTATAAAAGCACTTCAATCAATCAACACACAGAACCAAGCGGTGATATTCGGTGTCAACCTCGAAAATGAAAAATCGGGTGTAGTCTATCATTCTATTGGCGTAAACAGCGCTAAGTACCGTCACTACCTTTCTGCACATTATTTTGCAGATCAAACGGCAGCTCTTAATCCCGATTTGTTTATCATCTCTCTTGGAACAAACGAGGCACTAGAATACCCTTACTCCGATCCACATTTAAGCGAACACATCGATTCATTGGTAAATAAATTAAAACGAGCTAACCCCCAAGCCCAGTTTTTGTTGACCACCCCTTCCGATTCTTACAAGAAAAAAACAAAACGAAATCCCGGGATTGACTTAGTACGAAAAAAAATAATCGATTATGCCGATAAAAACAAAATTGCTTATTTCGATTTGTATGAAGCTGGAGGAGGCAAGCACTCTGCAGATAAATGGAAAAAGGCAAATTACCTGCGTGCAGATGGAGTTCATTTTAGCACAGCAGGCTATCGACTGCAAGGCAATATGATGTATCATGCGTTCATCAAAGCTTACAATGACTATGTTCTCTTTCGACATCCATAAAGTCTTTGATCAATTTTTGTATCACAAAGATGAGCCGCTCATCTTTAACAGCGGCTTTTTCCTGTTCCTGTTTCTTGGCTTTCTTTGCATCTACACGTTGCTGAGTAAAACTCACCGTGCCAAATTGACTTTTGTAACACTGTTCTCGCTGTATTTCTATTACAAATCAAGTGGTATTTACTTTCTCATTTTAATAGCTTCAACCCTTATCGACTATTTGTTGGCTAACCTGATCTTCTATTCAAAAGAGAAATCAAAAAAACTATTCGTGCTAGTGGTTAGCTTGATTGTAAACTTAGGATTGCTCGGTTACTTCAAATACACCAACTTTATCCATGAGTTATTTAGCCTGGGCGCGGGTTTGGCGTTTGAACCGCTGGATATATTTTTACCTGTGGGCGTTTCATTCTTCACTTTTCAATCGCTGAGTTATACAATTGATATTTATCGAGGCACGTTAAAGCCCGTTGATAACATCTTAGATTACGCCTTTTTTGTTTCCTTTTTTCCTCAGTTGGTTGCAGGGCCTATCGTAAGGGCAGCAGATTTTATACCCCAGATTTACAAACCCACATTTGTATCCAAAGAAATGTTTGGCCGAGGTATCTACCTTATCTGCACAGGCCTCTTTAAAAAAGCTATCATTTCCAACTACATAAGTTTAAACTTTGTAGATAGAATTTTTGACGCGCCAACGCTCTATACTGGATTAGAGAATCTCTTTGCCGTTTATGGGTATGCGTTACAAATCTATTGCGATTTTTCGGGATACTCTGATATGGCCATCGGTATCGCGTTGCTGCTAGGGTTTGAGTTCTGCCTTAATTTCGATTCGCCCTACCAATCAAAAAATATTACTGAGTTTTGGAGACGATGGCATATGTCATTGTCTACCTGGTTAAAAGATTACCTCTATATCTCGTTGGGCGGAAATCGAAAAGGCAAACTAAGAACCTATTTCAATTTATTCATCACCATGGTATTGGGTGGCTTGTGGCACGGGGCTGCATTTCGTTTTATTGTATGGGGTGCCCTGCATGGCATCGGGCTTGCTGTGCACAAATTCTTTACAGGATTGAATTCAAAATTTATAGTAAAGGAGAATTTTCTAATAAACCTACTTAGCCTACTTGTTACGTTTCACTTTGTCTGCTTCTGTTGGATATTTTTTCGAGCAACAACAATGGAAAACGCGTGGGAAGTAATAGTTCAGATAACCACGCAGTTTAAACCCCATGTTTTAGTTGATTTTCTGCGTGGATATCGAACCACGGTAGCACTGATGCTACTAGGTTATTTACTTCATTTCATACCGAGAAGTGTTGAATTGAAATCACAGCAATGGTTTACTAACATTCCACTAGTTGGTAAAACTGCATTTCTCTTGCTCGTGATTGTATTCGTAATGCAAACGAAGTCGGCCGGTATACAGCCTTTTATTTACTTTCAGTTTTAGAATCAAGCTTCTTTTCTTAGCACCTGCAACGGTGGCGTAGAAATAACGGAACGCGAATTAAGCCAACCAATAACAACAGTGAGTGAAATGACACCAAGAGTAACTAACAGAAGTTCTGCTGCATTCACACTAAATTGTATTTTAAAGAAAAAGAAAGTCAATAACCAACCAGCGCCTAACGAAAGCACAACGCCCGCCATGGCGGCAAAAAAACCGAGGTAGGCATATTCTATTAACGTGATGGCAGAAATTTGCTTGGTGCGTGCGCCAATCGTCCGCAACAAAACATATTCCTTCATGCGCACAAATTTGCTGTTTGATACCGTGCCAGCTAGTACAATCATTCCTGTAATGATGCTAAACATAGATAGAAACCGAATGGCAACAGCCACTTTAGAGAAGAGTTTGTTTACCGTATTCAAAATCAGACGCAGGTCTACTAGCGACACGTTTGAAAACCGTGTTACCAACTGTTGTTGGAACTTACTTGAAACAACCGCATCTTCTATACGAGTGGTGGCTACCCAAATTTGAGGGGCATTTTCCAACACGCCAGAAGGAAAAACAAAAATGAAATTTGGAGGGTCGCTAGACCATTCTACTTTTCTTATTCCACTAATGAAGGTCTTAATCGGCACGCCTTGAATATCAAACACAAGTGAATCACCCAGGTTTACTTCTAGGGTTTCATGCATGGCCTCCGAAATAGTAACAAAAACTGAATCTTTTTGCCCTTTTTCAAAACGTTGAAGTTTTCCTTCCAACAACGTTTCAGGCTTGGTGAGGCTGTCTCTATAAGTAACTCGGTACTCTCGCGATACGGCCCATTCTGGCCTTTTGTCGGTGCTGTCATTCAAAATTGTCTCCACCGATTTACCTTTCACTTCCGCCAGCCTACAGGTTACCATCGGCACCACTTGGTTCATCGGCAAACCAGTGCCTTTAATTAATTGCAACACGCCTTCTTTCTGCTTTGGTTGAATATCGAACAAGATCGTATTCGATTGGTTTTTACCTCCTTGAAACTCCACCTGATTTAATAGGCTATTCTGGATGATGTTTAGTGTAGCGAGAATAAATGCTCCGAGACCGATGGCCACCACTAGCACGCGGGTCTGATTGTTGGGCCTAAAAAGATTTGATAACGCATGGCGGAAGGTAAACGCTGCATGGTGTGGAAAAAAACGTCTGGATAAATAGAGCAACAATGCCCCGATTCCATATAAGCCCGCTAACACCACCGCCAATCCAATTGAAAACAATGCGCCAGTGACGATACTCTGCGTCTGATAGGCAGCTGCCAACACCGGAAAGAGCACAATCAGCAAAATGGCAACCATACGCGTTTTAGAAACTACTTTTACCTGCTTCACTTCTGCTCTCAGCGTGCTTAATGGCGGAACAAATCGCACCGAGATAAGCGGCAGTATCGTAAACAAAACGGAAATGATAGAACCGAGCAACAATCCTTCTAGCAGAGCTTCCCACGAAAGTGAAAATTGCAATTGAGCGGGAATAAAGTCGTTGAACACAATGGGTATTACTTGTTGTATAGCGATGCCTAGGGCCGAACCTATTGCGCTTCCCAACAAGCCCACACAAAACACCTGAATAAAATAGATGTTAAACGCTTGCCAACCCGATGACCCAATACAACGAAGTAACGCTACCTCTTCCCGCTTTTCCTTCGCATAGATATGCACCGCGCTGGCTACGCCAATGCAGCCAAGTAACAACGCCATAAAGGCAAGCAATGCAAAAAACTGATAGACGGATTTCAATGCGTCACCCAACCCCTCTTTGCGGCTCTTTACAGTTTCAAAAGTATAGTTCAGCTTTTTCAGTGTGGGCTCCAGCTTGTCAATAATTGCCTGCGTGTCGGCCTCCTTTGTTTTAAGATACAAACTATACCCTACCCTGCTGCCAAACTGAACCAAACCAGTAGAATCCAATACATCCATCGAAATGTAAACGGAAGGTGATATGGTGGAAGTAAACCCACCGCCACCGGGTATTTTAGTAACCACTCCTGCCACCTTAAAGATGGTGTTACCTACTTTAATGGAATCGTTCGTGCTTACTTCGTATTGCGTGGCCAGCGATTCGTCTAACAAAGCGAACTTGCCGGACTTCATTAATGCGTAGGCATTCGCTGGTTTTGTTTCCAGCTTGCCATAAAACGGAAAATTACCTTTTAGCGCGGTGAGTTTTATCAGCCGCGATTGTTGGTTGTGTAAAAACAACACCATCGAAGCCATGTCGGCATCAAAAGCTTTCTCGGTGTTGGTAGAATCTAGTAGTTTCAACAGGTTGGAATCGATCTTCTTACTGCTGTTGATCACCAAATCAGCACCCAGCAATTCTTTCGCATTTTTGTCAAGGTCGCGCTGAATGGAATAATTAATGGAGCCTATGGCCACCACGGCTGCAATGCCTGTGATGAGTGAAGCCGCAAAAAGAAACAACCGCGAGAAGTTGTGGCGTGCATCACGCAAGGCCATTCGCCATACCCACGCATCGGTGAAAATATTTTTCAGCGGCCTTGCTACTTTAATACGATACTCAATCATGGCAAGGCAGTGATTGAATCTTCTACCAGTTTGCCGCCTTTCATTCGCAACACGCGTTCGGTTTTGGCCGCCAGTTCCAAGTTATGCGTAACCAACACCAACGTTGTTTTCTCTTCGCGATTCATGCCAAACAAAAGTTCCTCTATCAATGCCGCGTTTTCTCCATCTAAATTGCCAGTCGGCTCATCCGCAAATAGAATTTTAGGTGACGTGATAAAAGCCCTGGCCAATGCCACTCGCTGCTGCTCACCACCCGATAGCTGCGATGGGTAATGGTTAAATCGGCCACCCAGCCCTACCCTATCGAGCAGGTGCTGTGCTTTGACGGTAATATTCTTTTCTCCTCGCAACTCCAACGGCACCATTACATTTTCGAGCGCGGTAAGCGTTTGTAGCAACTGAAAATTCTGGAACACAAACCCCACGTACTGATTGCGCACGTAGGCGCGGTCGTCCTCACTCATGGCATTTAACTTAAGCCCCATCAGCGAAATGATGCCACTACTCGGCACATCCAGCCCGGCACATAAACCTAACAGAGTGGTTTTTCCACTGCCCGAAGGGCCAATAATAGAAAGCGTATTGCCCTGGGCCACCTCAAAGGAGACCTCATCCAATACAGTGAGTTGCCTTTCGGCAGAAGTGTAGGTTTTGGTGAGGGCCTCGGCTTTTAAAACAATATCGTTCATAATTTAGACGCTGCCAGCCATTATAAGCGGTGAACCCGATTCCACGACCAGAAACTTTGTTAACATTCGCGATCTTAAAACTAATCCTTTATATTCGAAAAACTAAACTAAGCCACGAGCTTTTAGCTTCTAGCTTCGAGTCTGATCTGGCTGACTCGTGGCTCGCAGCTTCTAACTCACGGCCAACTTACCATGCTAGTCGTAAAAACATCGTTCCTTATTGCATTGCTGTTGCTCGTTCAACCCTCTAAGCAAAAAAACATACTCTTCTTTGGCGATAGCCTTACTGCAGGTTACGGCCTTTCGGCAGAAGAAGCCTTCCCTGCCCTGTTAGAAAAAGAACTGAACAAAAACGGAAAGGCAGTAAAAGTAACCAATGGCGGCCTTAGCGGGGAAACCTCGGCCGGTGGCTTAGCTAGAATTGATTGGCTGCTGCGCAAACCCATAGATGTATTTGTGCTAGAACTGGGTGCCAATGACGCGCTTCGCGGCCTACCGCTAGACCAAACCAGAAAAAACCTACAAGCCATTATTGAGAAAGTAAATGAAAAATACCCTGCCGCAAAAATTGTATTAGCAGGCATGATGGTGCCCCCCAACATGGGCAAACAATACACCGAAGAATTTAAGAATATGTACCCACAGCTAGCTAAGAAAAATAACGCCACCCTTATCCCCTTTCTACTAAAAGACGTGGGAGGCATAGAGAAACTAAACCAGGCCGATGGCATTCACCCTACTGCGGAGGGGCATAAGATTATTGCTAGGAATTTAAAGCCAGTTATTGAGAAGCTATTGTAGTTACTTGTGAGTAAGTCAACGTGTCAAGACACCTTAAAGGTGTCAGACACGTGGCCTTGCTGTTTACCGACCAGTTTTTAACCGCTCGATGGAGGGAAAGACAAAGCAGCCTTCTGGAAGAACAGACCAGCCCCTACGTTAAACCTTACTAAAATACTACGTAAAAAACGTAAACCAACGTGAAAACGTTAAAAATTAACGTATTTGTTTGACATTTAAATTTAATTTTAGTTATTTCAATTATCGGTTGATAGGTTAGTTTCCCATAAGCCAGATGAAAGCTCGTTTTTTTTTTGGCTTAATTCAGGGTTTTTGGTATCCGTGTATAAAAAACAACCCCGCTTTTGGGCGGGGCTATTTTAAATGTTTTCACAACGGAATAATCCTTATTGTGATTTGCTTCAGATTGTGTGTGTCAAAAGTAATATAAAATATGGAAAACAAAAAAATAGTTGGACTAGACATTGGAACAACCTCTATCGGCTGGGCGATTATTAGCCAGGTTGAAGGCGAAAAAATTAAAATCGAAGGGCTTGGCAGCAGAATCATTCCACTAGCCACTGATGAAAAGAATGAATTTGAAGCTGGCAATGCCATTTCAAAAAACCAAAAGAGAACCCAAAAGCGTACTCAACGCAAAGGATATGATCGCTATCAATTAAGAAAGAAAGACTTGTTTGAAAAACTAACAGAGTTAGGAATGGTGCCTGAACCCTCTTTGTTTACGATACCTGCCCTTGAACTTTATTTCTTGAGATCAAATGCCACACATGAGCAAATTACTTTGCCGCAACTTGGCCGAATATTATTTCATCTAAACCAAAAACGTGGTTACAAGAGCAGTCGCAAAGACGAAACAAAAGATAAAAAAGAAACCGATTATGTAGCGGAAGTTAATTCTCGTTACGAAAAGATTAAACAGGACAAGATTACAGTAGGGCAGTATTTCTATAAAGGGTTGATAAATGATGAACGCTACCGAATCAAGGATCAGATATTTCCTAGAGCAGCATACATAGAAGAGTTCAACACCATTTGCAAAAAGCAGCAAGAATATTATCCAGAAATACTTACCGATCGAAACATCCAACAACTACGTGATGAGATAATTTACTACCAAAGACCCTTGAAGTCGCAAAAAGGGTTAGTGTCAGTCTGCGAGTTTGAAGGGCAATGGTATAAGAATAAAGAAGGTAAGGAAATATTTAGCGGCCCAAAAGTAACACCTAGAAGTTCACCCCTATTTCAAGTCTGTAAGCTGTGGGAAACTATTAATAACATCACCATCAATTCTAAGCGTGGTGAAGGTTTTGTTATCTCGCTTGAAAAAAAGAAAGAGCTATTCAATTATTTAGATAACCATGAAAAACTATCAGAAGCGGAACTATTCAAGATATTGGGTATTGGGAAAAATGACGGCTACTATGGTAATAAGCAATTAAGTAAAGGTCTTCAAGGCAACCTCACAAAAACGGCCATTGTAAAGACTCTAAAAGATCAGGCCGACTTAGATAAATTAATTGGTTTCGAGTTATCCATAGAATCTTATGAGAAAGTGGATGTTTCCTCTGGTGAAGTAGTCAATCGTAAACGGATAACGGCAGAAGTTGAAAATCAGCCGCTTTATAAATTATGGCATATCCTTTATTCTATACCAGAGGAAAAAGACATCATTAAAAAATTGAGCAATGACTTTAATCTTTCCGAAGATGTGGCCAGCAAGTTGGCAAAACTTGACTTCACCAAAGGCGGTTTTAGTAACAAATCTGCAAAGGCCATACGCAATATTTTGCCACATTTACAGCAAGGGGCTAAGTATAGTGATGCCATGACTTTGGCAGGCTACAATCATTCAGATTCTATTACTGCAAAAGAAAATCTAATAAGACCATTAAAAGATAAACTCAAATTATTGCCTAAGAATAGCTTGAGGCAGCCTGTGGTAGAGAAAATCCTCAATCAGCTAATAAATCTTGTCAACGCAATTATTGAACAATTTGGAAAGCCTGATGAGATAAGAATAGAGTTAGCACGTGAACTAAAGCAAAGCTTAGACGAAAGAAACAACGCGTTTAGAAATAACACAAAACGAGAAACTGAAAATAAAGCCATAGCTGAAAGACTTAGTAAAGAATATGGAGTAAAAGCAAATCGCAGAAATATTGAGAAATGGAGACTGTATGAACAAACCGATGGAAACTGTCTGTATTGTGGTAATAAAATTGAACTCTCAGATTTTTTAAATGGCGATGAATCGGATGTTGAACATATTATACCTAAAGCAAAAATTTTTGACGATTCATTTCAGAATAAGGTAATCAGTCATAGAAAATGTAACAAGGCTAAAGACAACTCAACGGCTTACGATTACATGCTAACTCAATCGACAGAGCAACTAAACCGCTTCGAAGAAGCCGTTGCACAGCTCTTTAAAGACAGAAAAATAACTAAAGCGAAGCGCGATAAATTATTGATGACGGATGCTAAAATCCCAACTGATTTTATTGCCCGGCAACTGCGTGAAACACAATACATCGCGCGAAAGTCGCGAGAGATTCTTCAAGAAGTATGTCGTAATGTATGGGCAACCAGCGGAAGCGTAACAGAGAAGTTGCGTAAATTATGGGGATGGGAAGAAGCCTTGATGCACTTACAGTTAGAAAAATATAAAGCAGCTGGAAAAACAGAGTGGGTTGAATTTGAAAACAACGGCCAAACGCATAAGAAGGAAAGAATACTTGGTTGGACAAAGCGAGACGACCACCGCCATCATGCTATTGATGCGCTTACTATTGCATGCACACAGCAAGGTTTTATCCAGCGCATCAACACACTTAATTCCAAACATACGCGCGATGAAATGCTAGCGGAGGTAAAAGATCAGGTGTACAAGGAAAAGCTGACTCTTTTAGAAAAATCGTTGCTTACGAAAAGACCTTTTGACACCGCTGTAATTGAAACACATGCTTCGCAGATATTGATTTCATTCAAGTCGGGAAAAAAGGTGGCCACATTAGGCAAGCGAAAAGTGAAGAAAAATGGTAAGAGTATACTAAAACAAGAGGGCATTATTATCCCAAGAGGTGCATTGAGCGAAGAAAGTGTTTATGGAAAAATCAAGCGAAGGAAATATCAAACTGTAAAACTTTCAAGCTCTTTTACGGATGTGGACTCCATTGTGAATAAAACCCACAAAGCTCTTATCAAGCAACGGCTTGCTGAATCTGATAACGACCCAGCCAAAGCTTTTAAAGCACTCAGTAAAAATCCCATTTGGTTAGATAATTCAAAAACCAACGCATTGACAGCTGTGGAAATTATGACTTTTAAGGATGAGTATGTCATTAAATATCCAATCGGGACTCTCACGGTAAAAGACCTTCCTTCTATTGTTGATAATGGCGTGCGCAAGGCAACTGAAAAAAGACTGGCTGAGCATAACAACAATCCTAAAGAAGCGTTCAAGGATTTGGAAAATAAACCCGTATGGTTTAATGAAGAAAAAAGAATACCCATAAAAACGGTGAGGTGTTTTACAGGTCTAGATGCGGTTGCTCCTGTAAAGTACAATGATGCGAAAAAAGCGATTGGTTTTGTAAAGCCAGGCAATAACCACCACATCGCTATTTATGTAAACAAGGAAGGCAAAAAGGTAGAACACGCAGTCACATTCTGGGATGCCGTGGAAAGGAAAATGAATGGTTTGCCTGTAATTATAAGAAACCCCAAAGAGGTTTGGGATGCCGTTCTTTCTGAAAAAGAAAAAGAAAAATACACTCAAGATTTTCTTAACAAGCTACCAGAAGACGGATGGACTTATCTGACCAGCATGCAGCAGAATGAAATGTTTATTTTCAACATTAACCTTGAGACTCTAACTGACGCTATTCAAAATAAGGACTACTCCATAATCAGTAAGAATTTATTTAGAGTTCAAAAACTATCTTCATTACTATCTGGATGGTGGTTCAGGCATCACTTAGAAACATCAGTAAGTGACAAGGAAGACGGTGTAGTATTGAAAAAAAAGTTAGGCAGGCTTATCGTAATTCAAAGCCTCGAAAATATGTCAGGAATAAAAGTAAAACTCGATGCATTGGGTCAAATAGTAAACATAGGAGATTAAAAGAATGGTTCAATATGAAAACTATTTGGCTGCACCTCCCCCGCTCCCCCCCTGAAATAAATTCCGCTGCAAAGGAGCGTCAGGTCAGAATCAGCTTGCAATACGCTGTTGCCATCGGCAGCAAAGAATTGTAAGGCTGCAATGTCTTCCCGCCAACCGCAGCAGCAAATTGCACCACTGCAATGTCCTACCGCTGTCGGCAGCATACTATTGCAAGGCTGCAAAACCTTGCCGCCACCAGCAGCTCCAAATTGCAGGCACAAAAACGTGTTTTTTAGTCAAAAAACGCACAAAAAATAAACTCTATTACTTAAAAAAATCATTTTTATGGTACCCAAAATTTCATTGAACCGATTGCGGAACGGGGAATTTCTGCAGTTCACCAATAATGTAATAAACATTATTGTAGATAATGGCTCTGATGGGCTCTTAGTTATGCCCTTGCTTACCACACTTAAAACAACCACGGGCGAGGCGGAAGCACTTTTTAACAAAGAAAAAGGAAGTAGCATTACTGAAGAGTTGAGCTTGCTTGATGAAAGACGCGACAATGCCATTAATGGCATAATAGGGTTTATTGATGCGCACCTTAACCATTTTGATGCCACCATCAAGAATAATGCGCGCCTATTAAAAACCAACCTGGATGCCCACGGCACAGGTATTGCCAAAGAGAACTACCAGGTAGAAACAACCATAATAAAAAAGATTGTTACCGATTGGACTACCAAAGCCGAACTAGTGGCAGCCACAGCTGCGCTTGGCCTGAATAACTGGTTGATTGAATTGGATACTGCCAACAAAGCGTTCGATAACAAGTTTTTGGAACGCAACAAACAACAAGGCGCTGCCCCTACCGACAAGCTAAAAGCGAAGCGGGTGGAAGTGGTGGCGGCATACGAAAAACTGGTAGCACGGATAAATTCTCACTTCGATATAAACGATGGAGCCGAGCCATTTGGCAAAACAACACGCGAGCTTACTGCGTTGGTTGAAAAGTTTAGCACACTGCTCGGCAGTCGTAGTAAAAACAATGGCGAACCATCACCGGCCCCGGCACCAACAAAGTAACTGCTTGACCTGACAGATCTCAAGATATAAGCAAAAGCGCCCTATTGACTCGCTAAAAAACTTACAAGGTCTGTCAGGTTTTTTTCTTAACAAAAAAAATGATAAAACGTACCCTCTACTTTGGCAACCCTGCCTACCTAAGCACTAAGCTCGACCAGCTAATAGTACGCTTACCAGCCGTAGAAAAAAACGATAGCCTTCCCGAAGAGTTCAAAAAAGAAGCTACAGCCTCCATTCCCATTGAAGACATTGGTGTTGTAATACTAGACCATCAGCAAATTAGTATAACTCAGGCGCTGCTGGCCAAATTGCTAGATAACAACGCGGCCGTAATTACGTGCAATGGCACGCACCACCCCACCGGCCTGTTACTCAACTTAGAAAGCCACTCGCTGCAAAGCCAGCGCTTTCAAGCCCAACTAGAAGCCACCGAGCCGTTAAAAAAGCAACTATGGCAACAAACAGTAAGAGCCAAAATACTAAACCAAGCAGCCTTGCTGCGCTTGCACGGATTCGAGACCGAAAATATGGAACACTGGGCAGATGACGTAAAATCGGGCGACCCCGAAAACAAAGAGGGCCGTGCCGCAGCATGGTATTGGGCACACATTTTTAAGAACGTTAACGGTTCATTGCCCCTCGATGAACCTAACCAAACCAATATAGCTTACAGAACTTCATACGCGATCCTGCTGGGCCACCACCCAACCAACTACTCAACTATGCGTATGCCCTGCTGCGCGCCACCATGGCGCGGGCGTTAGTGGGCTCTGGTTTGTTGCCTGTTATGGGCATTTTTCACCGCAACCAATACAACGCCTATTGCCTGGCCGATGACATTATGGAGCCTTACCGCCCCTTTGCCGATAAACTGGTGTTGCAATTGGTAGAAGAAAACGGACTGGCCGAAGATATTTCGCCCGCCATGAAGAAAAAGCTGTTGGTCTTGCCTGCCGTAGACGTAACACTGCAGGGAGGAGAAACCAGCCCATTAATGATTGCCATGCAGCGCACCACCGCCTCGCTGGCAAAGTGTTTTATGGGTGAAACCCGAAAGATTTTGTACCCGATTTTAGACGTAAGACATTAGACGTAAGATGTAAGACATTAGACGTAAGACGTAAGACATTAGACGTAAGACATTAGACGTAAGACATTACTACTTACTACTTACTACTTGATACTTACTACTTACTACTTGCTACTACCTTGAAAACCGAACGCTTAAACGCCTACCGGATTATGTGGATCATGGTACTTTTTGATTTGCCCACCGAAACCAAGCAAGACAAAAAGAACTATGCCGACTTTCGCAAAAAAATGCAGAAAGATGGCTTTACCATGTTTCAGTTTAGTGCTTACTTACGCCACTGCTCAAGCCGCGAGAATGCCGAAGTGCACGTAAAGCGTGTGCAGCGCAACTTACCGCCCAAAGGGCATGTGGGCATACTTACCGTTACTGATAAGCAATTTGGCATGATGCAGGTATTTTTTGGCGGGGTTGAAAAAGAAAAAGCCCCGGTGCCACAACAGTTAGAACTGTTTTAGCCCAGGGCTTTTACTGATAGATTGCTACACTTTTTTACATCGTAATTTTGGCTGTAAGTAACTGAGATAGAAAGTTTTGAATGGGGGTACTCTGTATGCAATCTATCAAAGAACACAATCTGAAAGCAAATCACAACTCCTGCGGTTAGCAGTAACGGGATGCCTACTCTGTATGCAATCTATCAAAGAACACAATCTGAAAGCAAATCACAACTTCTTAAAAACATGTAAGCCTTTTTTTGAGTCTGTATGCAATCTATCAAAGAACACAATCTGAAAGCAAATCACAACACCTACGATACCGTTAAAAACGACTGGCAATCTATCAAAGAACACAATCTGAAAGCAAATCACAACATAGTCGCCAAGGTTAAAAACCTTTGAGTATCTGTATGCAATCTATCAAAGAACACAATCTGAAAGCAAATCACAACTGG
>JAIYCV010000038.1 GCA_027487845.1 Flammeovirgaceae bacterium | reverse complement strand
TCGTTTATATCGTTGCGTCATAATTTATACTGATTCGCGCAAAATTTAAGGTTTTAGGCGCATAGTTGTTTAGCCTTCGCTCGAAGATCACCGGTTCTTTGCATCATTAAAATTTAAAAAACAAACTCTATGAAAACACAAAAATTTTTCTCGTTCAACGGAATTACCCCACTCACGTGGGTGGCCATTTTACTATTGGTGGCCTCCTGCAAAAGCAAAGATGGGAATGCGCAAAGCAGTCAATCTAAAGTAGCAGTACCTAAAGTTGACATTCACACTGCCGTGCTCACCGAAAACCTTGAAGCATTGCAACAACACATTTCGGCTGGGAGCAACATCAATGAAAAAGATCCTTTTGGCGGTTCTAGTCCGCTCATCACGGCTGCTGTATTTGGTAAAACCAAAATGGCAAAGGTATTGATCGATGCAGGTGCTGATCTCAACTTTCAAAACAAAGATGGTTCAACAGCCCTGCACACGGCAGCTTTCTTTTGCCGGCCCGAGATTGTTAAAATGTTACTTGCCAAAGGCGCGGACAAATCCATTAAAAACAACTTCAGCTCGACTGCCTATGAATCTGTTACACCTCTGTTCAAAGATGTAAAAGGCGTATATGATATGATGGGAACTGCCCTTGCTCCGATGGGGCTGAAACTGGATTATTCTTACATTGAAAAGACGCGTCCTGAGATTGCTGCCATGTTGAAATGATTTGAAAAAAGGAGATGAAAAGAAGATTTGATATCGATTGGGTGAGAGTAATAGCCATTGGCTTGCTCTTACTTTATCATGTTGCCATTGGCTTTCAATCGTGGGGCGTGATGATCGGATTTATTGCCAATCCAAAACCATGGGCAAGCTTGTGGATTCCTATGACCATGCTAAACGTTTGGCGAATACCCTTGCTGTTTTTTGTTTCAGGCATGGGCGTATACTTCTCTCTGCAAAATAGAAACTGGAAGCAGTTATTGCGCGAACGTTCCAGTCGAATTCTTATTCCGTTAGTGTTTGGAATAGTTGTTATTGTTCCCATCAGCATCTTGATTTTGCACTTGTATTATAACATTGAATTCAGTTATAATTTACTTCCCTATAACCCCGGCCATCTTTGGTTTCTAGGAAATATTTTTGTGTATGTACTGTTGTGGTCTCCGGTGTTCTTCTACCTGAAAAAAAATGAAGAAGGTGCACTCGCTCGTGCTATCAAAAAAGTATTCAGTCATCCTCTCGGCTTACTTACTGTTTTTACTGCGTTTGTTATTGAGGTTTTAATAGTGCAGCCAAACCCATACGAACTCTATGCGGTCACATGGCATGGATTCTTTCTGGGCTTGCTGGCGTTTTTCTTCGGTTTTTGTTTTGTCTTAAGCGGAGAAGGTTTTTGGAAAATGATTGTCTGGGGGCGTTGGCTTTTATTATTTGCGGCTATCGCGTTCTATGGATATCGTTTAACACAACCACAAATGCGAGTGCCCGGTTACCTATTGGCCATTGAATCCAATCTGTGGATCTTTTCGGTTTTAGCATTTGCATCGCGCTATCTAAATCAACCTAGTAAAATACTAACCTATCTAAGTCAAGCGGCATATCCTGTCTATATTCTTCACATGATTTTTTTGTATTCGGCATCATGGTTGATCTTCCCATTAGATATTCCGGTTCCCCTTCAATTCATTTTACTGTTGGTGTTTACCGCTGGAGGATGTTTGATAACGTATGAATTTGTAGTGCGAAGAGTAAGCTTTATCAGGCCGTTGTTTGGGTTAAAGCGGAAAGAATAATTGAGATGGAAGCATCATAAAAAAGAGAGCTGGAATTAACAGCTCTCTTTTTTTATTTAAAGATATCCGAGAGACTTAACCTAGATGCAAGCCAAGTACATTTTAATTGTTTTGGGTTAAATTTTTTCAAGCGAATTCGTATTTTGGCGAAATGAAAATGTGGCCTCTCAACCGTTTACACAGATCTGACCCTAAACCTATTTTTTAACATAACACATCCTTAATCCTTACAGCTAGTTTCTTCCCTTTTCCCTTACTTTCTTTGTGGCTCAACCCAAATTATATGAAGCTTATCCGCTACCCATTTGCTCTATTCTTGCTTTTAGCTCTGCTTTCTTCTTGTAGTCCTTCCAAAAACGATAACACAAAAATCTGGGTTGCGTCCGCGCCTGCGGGTTCGGCATTTACACAGATTAAAAAAGAAGGCGAAACAATTATTCCCAACGGGCGCATTATTACACCGCGAGGCAAGCAAATTATGGTAGCCCCCCATCCGTTCGGGTTGGTGTTAAGTCCAGATGGAAAAACAATCATCACTGCCAATTCTGGCGTGGGGCCTTTTTCAATTTCTATCATTCAAGATTTTAATTCTGCCACTCCACTCGTGAAGCAAATTCCTGAAACCCTTACTCCTGAAAAAGGCATGCTCGAAGCAACTTTTATGGGACTTGCGATCTCGCCCGACAACACCAAAGTTTATGTGGCGGGAGGCCAACAAAATCGCATTTATATTTTCGATCTCAATACGAGTAAAAAATTAGGTGAGATTCTTTGCAACAAATCATTTGATGGCACCAATTATGAAGATGGCTACATTGGTGACATGACGTTGAGCAAAGATGGCTCGAAGTTATATGCCGTAGATCAGATTGGTTTTCGAATGATGGTGATTGACACCAAAACGAACCAAGTAATTCAAAATGTAAAAACGGGTCGTTATCCATTCGGGATTGCCTTGTCGCCAGATGACAAGACTGCGTATGTGGCCAACGTAGGAATGTTTCAATATAGTTACATTAAAAGTCTAGATATGAAGCGATTGAATGAAACAGCAAGTAAGTATCCTACTTCCGCCTATGGTTCGAAGGAAATGAAAGAAGGTGTTAAAAATGATTCGATCGAGTTTGAAGGCTTAGGCGAAATGAATGCACCGGAATCATTTTCTGTGTGGGGTATAGATGTAAGTAAACCAGTTGCCGAAGTAGTATCGAAAGTAAAAACTGGAGTATTGGTAGGAGAGGAGATGGAGGGCATCCCTGCGGTAGGTGGCTCAAGCCCTAATTCGATGGTTGTAACTGACAAGTTTATCTACGTGAGCAATGGCAGTAACGATAATATTTCTGTGGTCGACCGAAAGGAAAACAAGATCGTTAACTCCATCGAATTGAAATTGGACGAACGCCTTGGCAATTTGAAAGGAGTTATACCATTTGGGCTTTCCCTCTCACCCGATCAGAAGAGATTGTATGTGGCTGAAGCGGGCATCAATGCGGTAGCCGTTATCGATACAGAATCTTCAAAAGTACTAGGGCATATTCCTACAGCGTGGTTTCCTTCTAAGGTGAAAGTCACACCCGATGGCTCTCAATTGATTGTTACCAACGCAAAGGGCTTTGGAAGTGGCCCCAACGGTGGAGCTGACTTTAAACCTCCGTTCGATCATCCTTACGCGAGTTACATTGGTGCCTTGATGCGAGGTGCTGTTTCTATTATGGATATTCCGAAAGACGAAGAATTAAAAGCATTAACAGATAAAGTGATTGCAAATAATTTTTCGTTTAAAGAAGTAGCTGCTAAAGAAGCTGAAGCCAAAAATCCGATTCCGGCATATCCAACAGCCAGCGAATCACCGATCAAATACATTGTATTTATCTCGAAAGAAAATAGAACGTACGATGAAGTGTTCGGTCAGCTTAAAACGGGCAATGGCGATTCAGCTATGGCTCGCTTTGGCAGCAATGTATCCTTTACAAATAAAAAAGGCGATCAAAAAGTGGAGCGAGGAAATGTAATGCCAAATCACCTTGCGCTGGCAAAACAGTTTACCATCAGCGATAATTTTTATGTGGATTCGGATGTTTCAGCAGATGGTCACGTTTGGTTAACCAACACTTATCCCACGCAATGGATGGAAACACATCATCCAGCTTCATACGGTGGCAAACGCAGTCAGCGCGAAGAGTCAAAAGCACCCGGTAAGTTTGGTATGACCGGTGCGGCAGGCGCAATCTTCCCCGAGAGCTATAACCAGGCAGGCTCTATGTGGGATCACCTTTTCAGGAACAAGAAAGAGTTTTATAATTTTGGTTTTGGTGTCGAATTTGACGCGGGCGGATTCTCGGATTCAACTTTTAAATATGGTGGTGTTCGCTACTTAGTTAACTATCCCTTGCCGGGACCACTATTCGATCGCACTTCGCATTTGTTCCCAACCTTTAACATGGCCATACCCGATCAATTTAGAACTGATGTATTTATTAAGGAGATTACCGAGAAATACATTACTCCTAAAAAAGAGTTGCCTTCTATGTTAACACTTCAGCTGTTGAACGACCATGGAGCAGGTGAGCGGCCAGCAGGTGGCTTTGTATTCAACGAAAGTTATATGGCTGATAATGATTTGGCGCTTGGAAGGGTTGTTGAATTTTTAAGTCATACGGAGTATTGGAAGAACATGATGATTGTGGTTACCGAAGACGATGCACAAGGCGGCCGCGATCATATTGATGCACACCGCAGCGTTTTGATGGTAATATCACCGTATGCAAAAAAGAACTTTAATAGCCACTCGCATTATAGTTTTGGAAGTATCTTCAAAACGTTCTGGAACGTATTGGGGATTCCCTATTTAAACCAATATGATTTTGGCGTTACTGATTTAGGAGATTGCTTTACCGATAAACCCGACTTTACTCCGTACAATGCCTTGCCTTCCGACCTACGCATTTTTGATCCTAAAAAAGCCATGACTCCCCTTGATGAAAAATTTGATTGGGAAGCCATGAAAAATTCAGTGGAGATGGACGACCCCGAGGAGATGAAGAAGGAGCGTAAAGATGACGGAAGGACTAAAGTAAATCATTAATTAACTATAGGGTATCTATAAAAACCGTCCGTCATTGCGAACGCTAGTGAAGCAATCCCAAATTTGGAATCCAAATGAGAGATTGTTTCGGTCGTTCCTCCCTTGCAAAGACTTTGCTTTTAGGTTTTTAGAGATACCCCTTGTAAAAAAAAGGAAGGATATGCGTTTGTATTTTGTCGTAGTACTATTTGTAGTTAGTCAGTACTCGTTTAGTCAATCAATTCAAGGAACGGTAAGAGATAAAGAAACACAAGAACCGGTTGTTGGAGCAACCGTTCTGATTGCTAATTCTGCGATTGGTACAGTTACCAACAAGAGTGGAGTTTTTATATTGGAGGGGGTTGGTTCTGACTCTTTGAATCTTAGGATCAGCTCCGTTGGTTACGCTACTGTTGAACAACGTTTTGCTACAAACAACGAGTTGCAAATTGAGTTATCACCCGTTGCTATTTTGCTAAATAATGAAGTCACGGTTACTGCCCAGCGTACAGAGAGACGTGCATTTGATGTCGCGCCCCCGACTACAATTTTATCGACAACTAATCTTGAGCAGAAATCAGCCCGTTCCACGCCAGAAGCCTTACTAAACGAAACAGGGGTTTGGGTACAGAAGACAAATCATGGAGGAGGTGCACCAATTATACGTGGGTTAGTAGGCAATCAAGTGCTGTTAATGATTGACGGCATTCGACTAAATAATGCTACCTATCGTTATGGCCCCAACCAATACTTATCTACGATCGATCCTGATTTGATAAGCCGCATGGAAGTGATCCGCGGAAGCGGTTCAGTTTTATACGGTAGCGATGCTTTGGGAGGTGTAGTTCACATCCTGTCAAAAGCACCTTCTTTTTCGTCTGATGGTTTTAAAGTAAGTGGAAATGCAACAGGTAAATGGATGGGCGCGGGCATGGAGCAATCAGTGCACACGGGCATTGAGTTGGCCGACAAAAAAGTAGCTTTCAGTGGCGGCTTTTCAAGTAGAAACTTTGGGAATATTCTGGCAGGTGGTGATTTAGGAACATTAAACCCATCTGGCTACCAAGAACGGTCGGGTGATGCGAAGGTATTGATCCGCACAGGAAACACAGGGCTTCTTACAGGGGCGTTTCAACAATCAACGCAGCATAACGTGTCGCGCTACGATCAAGTGGTTTTGGGTGGTTATAGCTTGTTTAGTTTCGAGCCGCAGACGCGACAATTAAGTTATCTCCGGTGGGAAACAACAACAGCCAATAAGTGGGTTAAGTCTTTTCGCGTTACAACATCATTGAATAAATCCATTGAAGGAACGTTGTCGCAAAAAAACAATTCTGCGGATCTTAAAAAACAGCGAGATGAAGTTACAACAACAGGCTTAATCGCAGAGGTTAACTCTTCTCCGGCTCTGAACTGGCAAGCACAAACGGGAATTGAATATTATTTTGACAAAGTAAAAAGCGAATCCATGGTGTTAAACACCACTACGGGTGCTGAGAAATCGGAAAGAGGTTCTTATGCAGATGGCTCCTCTTTTTCGAACGGTGCAGTATATACAAATCATCAAATCGATTTAAAGAACATTCAATTGTTGGCAGGTGCACGGTTTAATATCGTGCAAGTTTCAGTGGTGGATAATGTATTTGGCAATCAAAAAATCAACCCGAACGCATGGGTAGGCAATGCGGGTGCTGTTTATAAAATCAATTCTAACCTCCGATTGTTAGGTGGCGTTAATACCGGGTTTCGTTCTCCCAACGTAGATGATATGAGCAAATTCGGTACCGTTGAAAGTGGCGTGTTTGAAATACCCAGTTCAGCCCTGTCACCTGAAAAATCTTTTACTATGGAGAGTGGTTTAAAGTTTAGTGGAAAACAGCTTTCGTGGACGTTAACGGCCTATCGAACCAAGTTAACCGATTTGATTGATCGTGTTTCGGCCACATACAACGGATCGGACATGGCCGAAGGCAGGAAAGTGTTTCAAAAGCAAAACGTGGGCGAAGCATTGGTAAGGGGTATTGAAGCAGATGTGGAGTCGGCCGTCACGCGTTCATTCACTTTGTCAGGTAACTTAACATTTACGCATGGCGAGAATATTACAAAGAATGAACCGATGAGGAGAATCCCGCCTTTATTTGGTCGACTTGGTGTAAAGTACACCTACAAAAACTCCCTGTGGGTAAAAGGCGAATGGGCGATGGCAGCCGACCAAAGCCGATTGGCAGCGGGCGATAAATCGGACGTACGAATTAAAAGCAGACTGGTAGATAATGTAATGCCCGGCTGGAATATTGTAAACGTGTACATGGGTTATTCATTCAGTAATATTTCTTTAAATATAACTGCTCAAAATTTATTCGATAAAGCCTATCGGGTGTATGCTTCGGGTGTAGATGGCTATGGAAGAAGTATGACGGCTTCGGTCAGGGTAATCTTCTAACCGAAACAGAATCGAGTGGCAGATATGCCTACCAAGAATTAAGCATTCGAGCTTATCCTTCGATTAGCCGGACTTGAGTCAAAATGCCTTTTTTTGTGCCACAAACGGTAGAAAAAATGTAAATTGGCAGATTAACAACATTAAGTATTCTATAACGCCTGACGACCGGAAGCGAAACGTAGAACAACAACTTTGAAGCATTGCCAACGCCCTGAGATGGATTTACAAATAATACCCACCACCTTACTTGAAGATTACTTAAAGCAAGTACCAGCGGAGTTGCAGGAAAAGTTTGATGAGTTGAAAGACGCAGCAATATCTACAGATACATTTAGCTTTTATACTTCCGTATCTTCTGTTTTTTCGAGTAAAATTGAAGGCGAAGAAATAGACTTAGATAGCTATGTCAAACATAAAAAATTTGGCATCGAGTTTTTGCCCGATTACACAAGGAAGATAGATGACTTGTACAACGCTTACATGTTTGCCAAAACCAATACGCTAACCAAGGAGAACATAGCCGAGGCTCACAAACTACTGAGCAAAAACATTGTAGCTGCGCACCAGCAAGGCAAAGTCCGTATTCACAATATGTACGTGTCTACACCCGATGGTAAAATTGAATACATCGCAGCTACACCCTTTGAAGTTTCTGTGGAGATGGAGAAATTCTATTCGGATATAGAAACATTGCGTGTATGGAAATTAAGTATAGGTGAAGTATTCTTTTTCGCGGCCATGATCCACCTCGTGTTTGTAAAAATACATCCGTGGAACGATGGTAACGGTCGCAGTGCAAGGCTTATCGAAAAATGGTTTTTAGCCCAAAAACTGGGAGATAAAGCATGGTTTGTTCAAAGCGAAAAAACATACTATCAGCAGCATCAAACCTATTACAAAAACATTCGCCTGCTCGGACTGGAGTACCCACAATTAGATTATTCGCAGGCCCTGCCCTTTCTACTAATGTTGCCCAACTCTATCGTCAACATAACGACTTAATCGGATGAGAGGATGACATAGATTTAAATCAGCTCGTAGTATTATCGCGTCCGCTTTTAGAATTCTCGCATCTGTGACTTTGAAGTTAGCTTCCGCGTTTTAGATTCTCGCGACCGTGCCTAGCAAAGACGCTTCTGCGATTAGTATTCTCGCTTCTACTCTTAGAATTCTCGCGTCTGTGACTTTGAAGTTGGCATCCGTAATTTAGATTCTAGCGCCCGTGTGTAGAAAAGACGCTGTGCGAGTAGTATTCTAGCTTCCGTGGTTAGAATTCTCGCGTCCGTCACTTTGAAGTTAGCTTCCGTTATTTAGATTCTCGCGACCGCGACTAGAAAAGACGCTTCTGCGAGTAGTATTCTCGCGTCCGCTTTTAGAATTCTGGCGCCTGTGATTTTAAAGTTAGCTTCCGTTATTTCGATTCTTGCGACCGTGACTAGCAAAGACACTTCTGTGAGTAGTATTCTCGCACCCGTGACCTCAGTTCTTGCACCAAGACCTCGAAATTGACCAAATTAAGCCATATCTAACCCAAAATGGAGGCCGATCCTATCCGCCCATGCGCCAACGCTTGCACAAATCCATCCGCAACGCCCCGGCCCTTTAAAACAATTAACCTGAAAACCACCATGCCGCGAACGCTGCACCTAGGCTACAGGGGGGTGTTATGTTGACTTTCCGTTTTGTTTTGCTAATTTCGCTCTGTTCGTGTGCCGGAAACAGGTTAAAAACCCCGCCACTAAACATCAGCACCAAACCAGGTGATACAAATGAGTGAAATTGCGCTAAAAAAGCAGATTGAGAAGAAGGAACTGGAGCTAAACGCGTTGTTGGAGATTACACAAGCAATCAACAGCAATGTGCCGGAGGAATCGCTTTACAAGATTTTCAACTTTACGCTGCGGGGTAATCTGAGCATTAAGAAGCTCGCCCTTTTTGTCTATGACGAAAAGTGGAGTTGTAAAGTAAACTTTGGCTCCGCAAAAAACTATAACCGTATAAAGCTTGACGAACGGGTGAAAATGGTGAAAAAGATCCACCGCCTTTCAGAGTTCGAGAACTGCGACTTTGAGGAGTTTGATATTGTCATTCCCATTGCACACCAGTCGCAGACAATTGCCTTAATATTTGTTGGTGGGCTTGATCCACAAATGGTAGCGCATGATTATGATGAGAGCATCAAATTTATTCAGGCGTTGAGCAACATCATAATCGTTGCCATCGAAAACAAGAAACTTGTCCGCAAACAGTTAGAGCAAGAAGCCTTTCGCAAAGAGTTGGAGATTGCCAGCGATGTGCAACAATTTCTGTTCCCCGATAAATTGCCTTATACCGATCGGCTAAAGTTAGAAGCAAGTTACCTGCCGCACGATCTGGTAGGTGGTGATTACTACGATTACATTCCCATCAATAAGAATCAGTTTTTAATTTGCGTTGCCGATGTGAGCGGAAAGGGAATACCCGCTGCATTGATGATGTCTAATTTTCAGGCTTCGCTGCATACATTGCTGCGTCAAACCCCAAATCTGCTGGAGATTGTGGAGGCCTTGAATTATCAAGTGTTAGAAAGTGCAAAGGGCGAGAAGTTCATTACCTTTTTTGGTGCCATTTATGATATCAGCCTGCGCACGATGATCTACGTGAACGCAGGGCATAATCCACCCATTTTATACGACAAGAAAAATGGTATTCGACTATTAGAAGATGGCTGCACTGTGCTAGGAGCGATGCATCCGTTGCCCTTTGTCAATGAAGGTTTTGTTTCCGATTTAGATGATTTCCTTTTGTTCACCTATACCGATGGGTTGACCGAAACAACGAATGAAAATGAAGAGGAATTTGGCATGGAGCGAATTGTGGAGTATTTCAAGCACAACCATTGGAAAGACCTGAAAACAATTCATCAAGATTTGATTGTAGAGCTAGATGGCTTTAAAGGCAGAAATGGCTACCGCGATGACATCACTATCTTAACCTGCCGAGTCGAATAAGCTTTCATGAACCTACTTTTCCGAAGCCCTTTTTTCCTTCCCTGGGTTTATCCTTCGTTGCTTTGGCGGGTTGACACAAAAGCAAATGAGCTATTCTTAACGTTTGATGACGGACCTGTTGCCGGGCCAACTGAATTTGTGCTCGATACACTTGGTAAGTATAACATCAAAGCAACGTTCTTTTGCATCGGTGAAAACATTGAAAAACACCCAGATATTTTTTTGCGAATAAAAGCAGATAAACATGGTGTTGGTAATCATACATTCAATCATATCAAGGGATGGAATTGCACTACTGAAGAGTATGTGAACAACGTCAACCAATGTTCACCCTTTTTTGATTCGACTGACAATTTATTCAGACCTCCTTACGGGAGAATAACGCAGGCGCAAATCAACGCATTGAAAACGCATAAAATTGTAATGTGGGATGTACTCACGCAGGATTACGACCAACATCTTTCGGAAGAAAAATGTTTACGGGGTTCTATTAATTCTACCAGACCGGGCTCTATCGTGGTTTTTCATGATAGTTTCAAAGCAGAAAGAAATATGCGCTACACGCTACCACGCTACATTGACTATTTTTTAAATCAAGGATTTAGTTTTAAGACGATACCAGTTGATTAGCTTTGCCTTTTCGGAAGACAAGTTGCCAGATAAATCCACCAAACGAGTTCTAATTTGCCCACTGGATTGGGGGCTTGGCCATGCTACGCGTTGTATACCGATCATCGAGGAATTTAAAAACCGTGGGTGCGAAGTTTTTATAGCCTCCAGCGGGCAGGCCTTACGTTTATTAAAACAAGCGTTTCCTTCATCGGAGTTTGATGAACTTCCCTCTTACAATCCACACTACTCTTCGCTGTTACCCATGTCAATTTCAATGGGCCTTCAAATCCCCAAGTTTTTGAGGGTGATAGAACAAGAGCATGAAGTGCTGGAAAGGATCATTGAAGAAAGAAAGATCGATCTTATTGTTTCTGATAATCGATATGGATGTTGGAACTCTAAAGTGAAGTCTGTTTTTATAACCCATCAAATCAATATCATCGTTCCTTGGTATCTAAGAAAACTTGTAGGTAATTTCAACGCTAAATGTATCGAGAGATTTTCGCTTTGTTGGATACCCGACTGGCCGGGCGGGCAATCACTTGCTGGCGAGCTCTCAAGAAGCGAGAAAAAAAACGTGAGATACATCGGGCCGCTATCGCGATTTAAAAAAATGGCTGCGCAAGAAAGACGGTATGATATTCTTGCAATTATCAGCGGCCCTGAACCGCAGCGAAGTGAATTTGAAAGGCTGCTGAGAAAGGAACTAATTAATTGGATACAAGAGGAACGCAGTCAACGCTTGGGGCCTAATGACACTTTTAAAGTGTCAGACGCCTTCAAAAGAAAATGTTTATTGGTTAGAGGAATCCCGTCTGATTCTTCGATTCAGACGGGCCCTATTGACGAAGTCGATTTTCTTCCTGCAACTGCCCTCCATGCAGTGATCGAAGCTTCGGATGTAATTATTTGCAGATCTGGCTACAGCACCATTATGGACTTATCAAAAATAAGGAAGAAAGCGATATTAATCCCAACGCCTGGACAGACGGAGCAGGAGTATTTAGCGCAATCGTTGATGAAGAAAGGAATTATGTATTCTGAAGATCAACATTCGTTTAGGCTGGATCGTGCGCTTAGAAAAGCAAAGGAGTATAAAAGTGATGTTGATTTTGCAGACAATGGGATTGAGTTGAAAAAAGCTATTGATGAAGTTCTATGAGTAGGCTCTTGAAAAGTTTTCAATTTGCGTTTAAGGGCATTGCTGTTGCCTTTAAAGAGCAGCTGAATTTAAAATTTCATGCGGTGGCTACTCTATTAGTTTTTGGCCTTGGTTTTTATTTTAAGATAACCACTACCGAATGGCTCGTTCTTTTGTTAACTACTTCACTGGTCATCGGGCTAGAGTTAATAAATACTGCAATAGAATACATTGTCGACTTAGTGTCTCCAGAACAAAACCCATTGGCTGGAAAGATTAAAGACGTTGCCGCAGGTGCCGTGCTTATTGCCTCGGCAGGCGCATTTGTTATCGGTGTTATTATTTTTTCAAAATATATTTTCAGCTAGCATGAAATCGCGATTAAAATTCTCTACACCGAACAGCATGATTATGAGTCCCACATATCGATACTAATGTCTCACTACTAATTCAAATACATGAAATCGCCATTAAATTGCTCTACACCCGACAGCATTATTACGAGTCTCACATCTTGATACTAATGTCTCACTACTAATTTAAACACATGAAAACGGTTTCTTCAAACTATAATTGGATAGATAGCCACGCGCACATTTACAAAGATGAGTTTGATTTAGACCGAGATGCAGTTTTGCTTCGGGCCGAGGAAGTCGGTGTGCGGAAAATCGTGATGCCCAACATCGATCATACTTCTATTGATGCCATGATGGAGTTGGAACTTAAGCACCCCACAAAATGCTTTGCCACCATGGGCTTGCATCCTTGTTCCGTTAAAAAGGATTTTGAACGTGAACTCTACATAGTGGAACAATGGCTTTCCAAAAGGCGGTTTCATGCCATAGGGGAGATGGGAACAGACTTGCATTGGGACAAAACGTTTTGGGATCAGCAAAAGGAAGCATTTGATATCCAAGTGGGCTGGGCGAAAAAATATCGATTGCCTTTGATTATCCATTGTCGTGAATCCATGGACGAAACAATTAACTTGCTCGAAACTCTTGCAGATCCTAAGTTGAGCGGAGTTTTTCATTGCTTTAATGGCACCGTTGAACAAGCGGAGAAAATAACCAAACTGGGTTTTTATTTGGGCATTGGGGGTGTGGCCACGTTCAAAAAAGGAGGTATGGATACAGTCATACCATCGCTTGATTTGTCCACTATTGTTTTGGAGACGGACAGCCCGTATTTGGCACCAGTGCCGCATCGTGGAAAGAGAAATGAACCTTCTTATATCCCCCTCGTAGCCGAGCGAATTGCAGAATTAAAAAACATTACGCTGGAAGAAGTTCAAGTGTCAACCAAAAATGCCGACTTGCTTTTCAATTTAACCGAACAAACAAGATGAACTACAAGGAAATAAAGATCAATACGGCCACGCCAGAAAGTCCGGTGTCGAAAATAATGATCATCTATACCGGTGGTACGTTTGGCATGAGTCGCGATAAGAACGGAGTACTTATTCCCTATGATTTCGCATTGATTTTAGAGCACCTGCCCACGTTGCGCAACTTGATGCTCGACTTGACAATTGTATCATTTGAGCATCCCATCGATTCCTCCAACATTGAACCTGCGCATTGGCAGATGATGGGTAAGATCATTTTTGATAACTATGAGTTTCAAGATGGATTTGTGGTGTTGCATGGCACTGATACGATGGCGTATACCGCCTCGGCCTTAAGCTTTATGTTACAAGGGTTAGCAAAGCCGGTGGTGTTTACGGGCGCTCAGTTACCGATAGCTGAAACGCGTTCGGATGCGCGTGAAAACTTGATTACTTCATTAGAAATTGCTTCTGCAAAAATAGAGGGTAAAGCAGTTGTTCCCGAAGTGTGTATTTATTTTGACGATCAACTGATTCGCGGTAACCGGGCAAAGAAAGTAGAGAGCATGCACTTCGATGCGTTTGAGTCCGAAAACTATCCGCTGCTAGCCAAAGCGGGGGTGAGCATAACCTATTCTCATGCATCCATTGAGCAGGCAGATGCAAATACGAAACTCACACTAAAATCCTCACTGGAAAGAAACATAACGGTGTTAAAGCTATTCCCAGGGATAACCGAGTCAACACTAGATAGCATTTTGGCGTCAAGCGGATTGAAGGCCGTAGTCATGGAAACCTTTGGTGCCGGTAATGCACCTTCATCGGCTTGGTTTTTAAAGCGACTGAAGCAAGCGATTACAGAGGGAATCCTGATCATAAACATTTCGCAATGCCCTGGCGGAATGGTGATTCAAGGGAAATACGAAACGAGTAAAACATTAGAAGAAATTGGAGTGATCAGTGGCGGAGACATGACCTGCGAGGCTGCCATAACCAAGTTGATGGTGCTGTTGGGCAATTATCCATTATATAAAGCAAAGCTGTTGATTGCTGAATCGCTAGTGGGGGAGATAACAGTTTAAGCACACGACCAAAGGGTCAATTAACTAAACTTTGTAACTTGTTGGTCGACAAGACCTATCTTGGGTATTGTTTTTGTACATTCTTACTAACCGGGCTTTATTGTTTCTGTATCATTTGCACGATCCTTTCTCCTTCAGTCCTAGGGCTAAATAGTAAAAGCCAGCTGTCAATTTCAGCTTTAAGTAATTCGTAACTATGAAATTCCAACCATTTTCTTAACAGGAAATGAGCACTATAATCACTCCCAAATTCTGAAAGCCATTTTTTACAGTAAATGAGGATAACATCACTTTTCTTTTCATAGGCTATTACCTTTTGCAGCACATAATTTGCTTCATTCTTTTCTCCAAACAATAAAAGCCATTGGTACAAAAAATCTTTGCTACTTATAAAATCACCTGTCTTATCTAAATATGCTTGTAAAACGTAGGAGGCATTATAATTTTTACAATTTTGGTTTAGCCATCTAAATATATGAGGTTTTATAAAATCGTAATCCTTACTTTTTCGCAACCACGATTGTAAGGCATAATGAGTATTTATGTCTTCAGCAAAGTTGGTCAACCATTTTCCAAAATAGGGTTTTATAAAGTCTATATGATAATAGTTTTCTAAATATAAGCGAATTACATTGGAAGCAATGTCTTTTTCGCAGTACTTCTCAAGAAATTCGATTAAATATTTTTTTATGCTTTTTAGCTTTATAGATCTTCTCAACCAAGAATCAAAAACAAAATGGGCTTCTTTCTCTTTCGCATTTTTTGAAAGATATTCGACCACAAACTCTTGAATCATTTCTTTGTCTCCTCCATTATTTAACCACGCACAAAGAACAAACTGTGCTTCTTTCTCGGTGGCATTTTGCTTAAGGTATTGAACCACAAACTCTTGAATTATTGTTTTGTCCCCGTCTTTAACTAACCATAATTTCAGAAAAAACCGAGCATTTTTATCTTTGGCATGTTGCGAAAGGTATTGAATCAAAAACCCTTGAATTGTTTCTTTTTCCCCGTCTTTCTCTAACCATGCACCAAGGACAAAGGAGGCTTCTTTCTCTTTGGCATGGTACGAAAGATATTGAGTTAAAAACTCTTTAATTATTGTTTTTTCCCCGTCTTTATCTAACCATGATTTGAGAACAAACTGAATTTCTTTCTCTTTTGCATGTTGCGAAAGGTATTGAACCACAAACTCTTTAATTATTTCTTTGTTCCCGTCTCTATCTAACCATGCTTTAAAAACAAACTGAGCTTCTTCCACTTTGGCATTTTGCGAAAGGTATTGAACCACAAACTCTTGAATTATTTCTTTGTCCCCTCCATTATTTAGCCATGCACCGAGGACAAATTGAGCTTCTTTATCTTTGGCATTTTGCGTGAGGTATTGAATTAAAAAATCTTTAATCAATACTTTATCCCCGTCTTTATTCAACCATGCACCAAGGACAAAGGAAGCTTCTTTGTCTTTGTCATGTTGCGCAAGGTATTGCATCAAAAACTCTTGAATTATTTTCTTGTCCCCGTCATTATTTAACCATGCACTAAGGACAAATGAAGCTTCTTTTTCTTTGCCATTTTGTGAAAGGTATTGAATCAAAAAATCCTGAATTATTGTTTTGTCCCCTTCTTTATTCAACCATGCTTCAAGGATAAAGGAAGCTTCTTTCTCTTTGGTATGTTGCGAAAGGTATTGAATTAAAGACTCTTGAATTATTTCTTTATCTCCGTCTTTATGTAACCATGATTCAAAAACAAACCGAGCACCTCTGCCATGTTGAACCAAAAAATTTTGAAATATTTCTTTGTCTCCGTTTTTATCTATCCATGCTTTAAGTACAGAATAAGTTTCTTTCTCTTTGATATTTTGTGAAAGGTATTGCATCAAAAACTCTTGAATTATTTCTTTGTCCCCGTCTTTATCTAACCAAGATTTAAGTACGGAATGAGTTTCTTTCTCTGTCGCATTTTGTGAAAGGTATTGAATCAAAAACCTTTGAATCATTTCTTTGTTCCCATCTTTATTTAACCATGCACCAAGGACAAAGGAAGCTTCTTTCTCTGTGGCATTTTGTGAAAGGT
>JAIYCV010000042.1 GCA_027487845.1 Flammeovirgaceae bacterium | reverse complement strand
CATCAACCTTATTGCTGACAAGTTGCTCTCCAGCAGAGCTTGATTCCTCTTCAGGCTGACGCGCTAATTTTAACAAATTATCGCATCAAAGTCACCAACTATTTTTCAGTACATTACCATCAACTCACACTCATCGTTAATATTCAGCCAACCACTCCATAAATTCAGTCGTTTTCAACTTCCCTATCTCGATGGGTTCTTTAAACGGGAGTTGTAGATTCACCACGATTTTTCTGTTGAAAGATTGTGCCGCATCTTTCACCGCCTTGCGATTAATAAGAAACTGACGATTAGCACGAAAGAAAATAGGTGAAAAAGAAGCCTCCAGTTGCTCCATTTTTTCATTGACGAGCAGCTTTTTTTGGTCAAAGGTGTAGGCGTAAATGTTCTCGTTTTCGACAAAGAAAAACGCTACGTTGGCGCTATCTAGCGGAATGATTTTATCGCCTTGGCGAATAACAATAGAGCTTCCTTTTTTGGTAATGCTCCGTTCTATTTCTTTTAGCAAATGTGAAAAGTCGTGCTGTGGCTTGGCGAAAGCAGATTTTAGTTTCTGGTATTTTTCGAGCGCTTTGGCCACGGTGGCTTTGCTGAACGGTTTTAAAAGATAATCGATGCCTGCACTTTTAAAGGCCTCCAGTGCATATTCATTAAAGGCCGTGCAAAAAATAATGGGCGCGTGGTTTTCTACTTCTTCAAAAATCTTAAAGCTCAATCCATCGCCTAATTGTATATCAGAAAAAATGAGGTCAACATAATTCGATGAAAGATATTCAATCGCTTCCTCTACGGAATGGAGCAGCTTTACAATCTCCGCATCGGGCTCAATAGCTGTAATGGTTTTGGCCAAATCTCTGGCGGTAGGCTTCTCATCTTCTATAATTGCAATCTTCATCACTCCACCAAATGTATAGTTACCGAAAATGTGTTTTCTGTTTCAAGAATGTCAATTTCCTTTCCGGTAATCAACTTGTGGCGTTGATTCAAATTGACAAGACCCATACCTGATCGTTCAATAACTTTGATCGATACTTTATTATTGGTAACAATAAGTTTATTGTTATGGTAATTCACTTCAATGCTCAGTGGATTTTTTTCCGTAAAGTAATTGTGCTTAAACGCATTTTCAACTAATGTTTGAATCGAGTACACAGGTACTTTAAAATGCATGACTTCTTTTGGGATACCAACAGAAAATGAAAACGTATTTTCAAATCGAACTTTTTGTAAATCAATATAACCCGTTGTAAATTCTAATTCTTCACGCAAACTCACCAGCGTTTGTGCAGATGCTCTTGCAGAATACCTTAGAAAGTCTGAGAGTTTTATTGAATAATCTTCAGCGGTATCGGGCTTTTCTTTAATGAGTGATTTCAAAACACTTAATGCATTAAATAAAAAATGGGGGTGCAATTGGCGAAGCAATAGTTGTTTTTGTGCTTCGCTGTTCTGAAATTTCAGTTCCCGGTTTTCAATCTCTGCCACATTTTTCTTGAAGGCATTCTCTACTGAATTACACAGGAGAATAATAACAGCATTAAAACTAATCGATATAAGTACTGGGTAACTTAGGTATTTTTCTGCGAGGCCTGGCCTAATGGCGATGAAGTCGCTAACGAGGAACAAAACAAGTTGAAAAAGCAATTGGAAAAGATAACTAAGAGCGTATCGCTTCCATTTTTCGAGATGCTGCAGGTGCAGCGTAATAAGAATATTGATGGACCATACAATGGAAATATTTACAAACATTCCAACGATTATGGTTGGCAATTCTGATCTATTAATGACATCGAAAATTAATACTGGCGATAACGCATAGCTTGCCAAAATTGGGGTAGACAACAATGCGTATCGTAAAAGACTTTTTTTCATTAAATCCGTTTTGAATTTACTCCATCTTGCCCAACTCGACTATCGATGAATTGGCAACTTTACTTTTTTAAAAGTATCCTTTTTCTGCTGTTTTCAATACTTCAAAAATATAAATTGGCCTTAGAATTTGTGCAAGGGGTGTAAACTCTTTTCGAATTGTAAACAATTAGCCAAGTTGCGCTAAACCTATTTCAGTTATTTTTTTCTGAAGGTTTTACTTAACTTTGCTTCAGTAAATTTTTGAAACAACTCATTTCCATATCGCTTTTAGTTCTTTATCTAAACTCGTTCACTGAGTTTCACGAGTTATTGCGTGTGCCCGTTTTGATTGAACATTTTCAAGAACACAAACTGCACGTGAGCGATATCACTTTTTGGGAATTCATAGTGATGCATTACAAAACAGATGTGTCGCACGATGATCAAGATAACGAACTCCCTTTTAAGGATAAAAACCATTCGTATGTTGCCGCTGCAGTAAGTCTCCCTTTTCAAAAACTGTCTTTAAAAGAGCCTTCGTCTTTCGAGGAGATCAAACATACTTCCGATTATAAAGTTGCCTTCTTCGCTTCGCCCAATCAGGCTATTTTTCAGCCGCCAAAACTTTCATAATTGATTCTTGGAAATCTATAAGGTCTTAGTGTTTCAAGCCCCGACCTTTCCCGTTTTAATTTCTGTAATCAGTTCACTCTAAATAATACATCATTTTTATGCTTGAAAGCATAGTTTCTTTTTCTATAAAGAATAAGTTCATCATTGCAATGGCCACGCTTGCACTCATCGTGTATGGCAGCTATTCTGTTACTCAGCTACCTATTGATGCTGTGCCCGATATCACCAATACTCAAGTTCAGGTGATCACACTTTCGCCTTCATTGGCAGCCCCCGAAGTAGAGCGACTCGTAACTTTTCCAGTAGAGCAAACAATGACCACCATTCCTGGGATCACAGAAATGAGATCTTTTTCGCGCTTCGGCTTATCGGTGGTAACAATCGTTTTTTCCGAAGAAACTGATATTTATTGGGCACGCCAGCAGGTAAACGAACGCCTTAATCAGGCAAAAGGGATGATACCTGCTGGGTCGGGAAGTCCAGAACTTGCGCCACTTACAACAGGTTTGGGTGAAATCTATCAGTATACGCTACAAGCAAAAAAGGGATATGAAAAAAAATATACCCCGATGGACATACGTACCATTCAAGATTGGATTGTGCGCAGGCAACTTTTGGGTACGGAGGGAGTAGCAGATGTAAGCGGCTTCGGGGGTTTTACCAAACAGTATGAAGTCGCCATTGATCCCGAAAAACTGCGGAGCATGAATGTCACCATCTCGGAAGTCTTCGCTGCGCTAGAAAAGAACAATCAAAATACGGGGGGTGCTTACATTGACGAAAAACCGTTCGCTTATTTCATTCGCAGCGAGGGCATGGTTCAGAACCTGGAGGACATCGAAAACATAATCGTAAAAACAAACAACGGCTTGCCTGTGCAAGTGCGAAATTTAGCAGAAGTTAAACTTGGTCATGCCAATCGGTATGGAGCCATGACCTATAACAACGATGGCGAAACGGTGGGTGCTATTGTGCTGATGTTAAAGGGTTCAAACTCTTCGCGTGTGATTAAAAAAGTGAAAGAGCGTATTGCCATTATCGAGAAAACACTTCCGGAAGGCATTGAAATCAAACCCTATCTGGACAGAACCAAGCTTGTGAACAGTGCCATCAGTACCGTTTCTAAGAACTTGGCTGAAGGGGCATTGATCCTTGTGTTTGTGTTGGTTTTGTTACTAGGCAACTTCAGGGCCGGGTTGATAGTAGCTTCGGTGATACCACTGGCCATGCTATTCGCTATCATTTTGATGAACACGTTTGGCGTGTCAGGAAATCTCATGAGCCTTGGTGCCATTGATTTTGGTTTGATTGTAGATGGGGCAGTCATCATTGTGGAAGCCACGATGCATCACTTAGCCATGCGCGGAGTGGTGCAACGACTCACGCAAACAGAAATGGACGAAGAGGTTAACCTTTCGGCTACCAAAATGATGCGCTCAGCTGCCTTTGGCCAAATTATTATTTTGATTGTATACCTGCCCATTCTGTCGCTGGTTGGCATTGAAGGCAAAATGTTCAGGCCCATGGCACAAACCGTGGCCTTTGCCATTATTGGCGCTTTAATTTTATCCATCACCTACGTGCCAATGGTTTCTTCAGTGCTTTTATCTAAAAATACCGGCCACAAGCCAAACATTTCCGATCGTATCATCAACTTTATCCATCGCGTCTATTCTCCACTTATCCACTTCGCACTTAAGAAGAGGCTCTTGGTGGTTACTAGCTCTGCTGTTTTATTGATTTTATCCATCTTTTTGTTTCTTACCCTTGGCGGGGAATTTATTCCACAACTAGATGAAGGCGATTTTGCAGTGGATACGCGGTTGCTTACTGGCAGCTCCTTAAGCCAAAGTATTGAAGTAGCGGAGAAAAGTTCGAAGGTCATTTTAGATAATTTTCAAGAGGTAAAAAACGTGGTCGGAAAAATCGGAAATTCCGACATTCCAATCGACCCCATGCCAATTGAAGCAATGGATTTGATTATTGTTTTGAAAGAAAAATCGGAATGGACAAACGCATCCAACCGCGAAGAACTAGCCGATAAAATTTCTGCCAAGCTGCATCAGGTTATTCCCGGAGTAACCTACGGTTTTCAACAACCTATTCAAATGCGCTTCAACGAATTAATGACAGGCGCACGGCAAGATGTTGTATTAAAAATCTATGGCGAAGATTTAAACTTACTCGCAACCTATGCCGAAAAAATTGGAAAGATTGCCAGCACGGTATCGGGAGCCGAAGACGTTTTTGTGGAGCCAATTGGCGGGCTACCACAACTGGTGGTAACATTCGATCGCGCAAAGCTGGCCCTATTTGGGTTAAACATTGACGAGGCCAATAAGGCGTTGCGTACTGGCTTTTCGGGCGAAGCCGCAGGCATGGTATTCGAAAATGAAAAGCGCTTCGAACTTGTAGTACGCTTGGTGGAGAGTAAGCGACTAAGCATAGAGGATATTAAAGCGCTTTATATTTCAGATGCCCACGGTTCTCAAATTCGATTGGAACAGGTAGCAGAAATAAAACTGAAGGTGGGGCCTAATCAGATTCAGCGCGATGATGCCAAGCGCAGAATAGCGGTGGGCTTCAATGTGCGTGGCCGCGATGTAGCAACGATCGTAGGCGAGATCGATGCCAAAATTCAATCCCAAATAAAATTTCAACCGGGGTATATTGTAACCTATGGTGGTTCATTCAAAAACCTGGAAGAAGCAACCCAACGATTAATGATAGCAGTGCCGGTGGCGTTGGTATTGATTTTTATCTTGCTCTACTTTGCGTTTAGTTCACTGCGCCATGGACTGCTCATCTTCACTGCCATTCCTTTGTCGGCAATAGGTGGTGTGTTTGCGCTGTGGGTAAGGGGCATGCCGTTTAGTATTTCAGCTGGTGTAGGATTTATTGCACTCTTTGGCGTTGCGGTACTCAATGGCATCGTGTTAATTGCTGAGTTTACGCGTTTAAAGAATAGTGGCCTAAGCGATTTAAATGAAGTAGTTTTAAAGGGAACAGAAGTTCGTTTGCGCCCCGTTATTATGACTGCCTTGGTGGCTTCGCTTGGTTTCTTACCAATGGCATTGTCAAGCTCATCGGGTTCAGAAGTGCAACGGCCCTTGGCAACCGTGGTAATCGGTGGGCTAATTACGGCTACCTTACTCACCCTTGTAGTGCTGCCGGTGCTTTATACATACATTGAAAAGGGATCAGCGTTATCGCAATTAAAAGATGAACAACATTAGAAGCATTATTATGATGAATATGATTTTAAAAAGACTAACAGTTGCATTGACACTTTTGTGCAGTGCATTTTCTGTGTCTGCGCAACGTAGTTTAACCTTGGACGAAGCGTTAGGTATTGCATTGAAGAATAACCAACTCATTCAGTCGGCAGAGTTTAGAATTGATTATTTCAAACAAATGAAGAAAACCTCCACCGAAATCGGCAAGCTTTCTGCCAGCTGGATGCACGGACAATACAACTCGTTGTATCAAGATAACAATCTGACGTTCACTCAAAGCATTCCTTTTCCAACCGTTTTGAGCAACCAACATAAGTTAGGCCAAGAACAAGTTATTGGCGCAGCGAAAAACTTATCGGTGGTAAAAAATGAATTGGCCTTCCAAGTGAAGTCTTCATTTTATCAGCTACAGTATTTAGAGGCTTTGAGATTGTTGATCAGCTCACAAGATAGTTTGTTTGAAGACTTTGCCCGAGCCAGCAGTATTCGCTACAAAACTGGCGAGAGCAATTTGCTCGAAAAAACCACTGCCGAAAGCCAATTGATGGAAGTCAAAAATCAAGCAGCACTCAACTTGGCAGATGTAGAGATTGCAAAAACCCATCTTCAGGCATTGTTGAAATTTGAAACACCAGTTTCTGCCGCAGGTGTTCTACAAAAAAGAGAGCTTGCTCAAGTGGTTGATTCTATTTCGGTAGCGGCTAATCCACAACTAAATTATTTGCAGCATCAAAGTGTGATCAGCAGGCAGGCAAAAATAACCGAACGGTCGCGGATGCTACCCGACCTTACTATTGGCTACTTCAATCAAAGTTTAATTGGCACTCAAAACATCAATGGTCAAGATCAAAGGTTTAATGCCGGAAACCGCTTTCAAGGTTTTCAATTGGGCGTTTCCATTCCTTTATGGTTTGGCCCACAAGTTGCGCGGTCAAAAGCTGCTGCTTTCGCAGAATTAGAAACGAAAAAAAATGCTGAACATTTTAAGACGACTCTTGCTGGTACGTTTGCGCAAGCGCAGCAAGAACTGAACAAATATAGCTCTAGCTTAAATTACTATGAAAGCAGCGCGCTTAAAAATGCCAACCTCATTCTCACGCAATCAAAAAAATCTTTTAAGGCTGGTGAAATAGGTTACATCGAGTACCTACAGTCGCTTAAAAATGCCATAATTATCAAGTCGAATTATTTGCAGGTACTTAATCAATATAATCAGTCGGTCATAAAAATTGAGTTCCTTACTGGAACGTTATAAAAATATGGACAATCCAAAACTCTTATTCATCATGAAAACCTTTGTCAAAATTTCTGTTGGGTTCTTTTTTATTTTTTCTTGTTCAAAACCAACACTATCGGATCAACCAAAACTAAATGCCGTAGCGGAGACAACCTCACAAGTAACGCTCACCGAAGAACAATTTAATACAGTAAATCTACAAGTTGGAAAATTGGAGCAACGCGGGATTACCGGATCCATAAAAGCGAATGGCATGTTGGATGTACCTCCACAAAACCTGGTAACCATTTCTGCACCCTTGGCGGGATTCGTAAAACATACCGAACTACTACAAGGTATGAAGGTAAAGAAAGGGCAATTATTAGTTACGCTTGAAAATCAAGACTATATTCAGCTTCAACAAGACTATCTGGATAGTAAAAGTCAGTTAGAATTTCTTGAATTAGATTATCAAAGGCAACAAGAACTTGCCAAAGAAAATGTAAACGCGGCTAAATCGTTGCAACTGTCGAAATCAAATTATTATAGTGCCAAGGCGAAAGTGCAAGGCCTAAAAGCAAAGCTTCATTTAATCAATATCGAAACTGATATTCTTGAAAAAGGCGCGATCAGCAGCACGATCAGTTTATTTTCGCCCATAGCGGGGTACATCACTAAAGTAAATATCAACATCGGCATTCATGTCAATCCAGCAGATGTAATGCTTGAAATAGTAGACACAGAACATTTACATGCAGAAGCGCAGGTTTTCGAAAAAGATATTACAAAACTACGGGTAGGGCAAAAGGTGCATCTTACTCTAGCCAATGAGACGCGCGAAAGAAATGCGACCGTTTACTTAATTGGAAAAGAAATTACTCCGGAACGCACGGTTCGTGTTCACTGTCACCTAACTGAGGAGGATCATTCCTTAATTCCCGGATCCTATTTTAATGCTAGCATAGAGACCAGTCTACAGCAAGTCAGTTGCCTTCCTGAAAAAGCGGTGGTAAGTTTCGATGGCAAAGAGTATGTGTTTATTGTAACCAACGAAAGTAAACGCACTTATGAAATGACGGAAGTTGAGATCGGCCAATCCTCCGATGGCTTCAAGGAAATTATTCTTCCAAAGAAGTTAACGGGAGAAAAAACCTTTGTTATCAATGGTGCTTATGACTTACTAAGTTTTTTGAAAAATACAGAGGAATAAGGTAAACGTAAGTCTGGAATAAGTGGACGAAAATCTATTTTCATTACTTAGTAAAAATGACTTTCAAGATTTCTTGTTTGCAAATGAACATTTAGACGAAAGAGAATTTGTATTGAAACACAAAAACCTTTTCGGAATTCCCTCTGGCATTATTGCTAATCAATTTGTCGGAAGAAGAAAAGCAAAAATCAAACTTGGTTCTTTTTATAATACCCGCGGTATTATTTATCCGCCAAGCATAAACATCGAGCAATCTTCTTCAGAAGCTACAGCAAAATTTAAAACAGAAATCATTCAAGAGCATGTTAATAATTCTGATTTAAAAGGAGTGGACCTAACAGGAGGCTTTGGCGTTGACTCTTTTTTCTTAAGCAAAAATTGCTCGTCTTTTCAATATGTCGAAAAAGAGGCACCAGTCTTACAGTTAGCAAAATTCAATCATATAAAGTTAGGCGCTACAAACATTGAATATCATCAAACCACCGCTGAGGATTTTATCAACTCGTCTAAAAACAACTTTGATTTTATTTTTGTCGATCCCTCACGCAGAGCAAAAAAAGGAAGGGTTTACAAGTTTAGCGAGTGCGATCCTGCTGTTGACATACTGTTGCCAAAACTTTTTGAACATACTTATCTTGTTTTAGTTAAAGCTTCTCCGTTGTTGGATTTGCAACAAGGTGCGCGAGAACTTCAGTTTGTTAAAAATATTTATGTAGTCTCGGTTGATAATGAGTGTAAAGAGGTATTATTTCTTTGTGAAAAAGGATTTAGTGGTGAGCCAATTATCAATTGCGTTGATCTCTCCGGAAATCGCAGTATGGTGCAATTCACTTTCTCGACAGAGAAAAATTCAAATGTTTTGTATGCAGAACCACTCACCTATTTGTATGAACCAAATACTTCGATACTAAAAGGTGGAGCCTTCAAATATGTTAGCACACATTTCAATCTTTTTAAACTTCATGTGAACACACATCTTTATACCTCCCATCAGTTTGTCGAAAACTTTCCGGGCAGAGTTTTTAAAATTGAGTGTGTTAATCCAAAAGAAAATGATCTCAAAAAATGTTTTTCCGATGGTAAAGCTAACGTTGCCACACGTAATTACCCGCTGAGTGCAGATGAACTAAAAAAGAAATTCAGTTTGAAAGATGGAGGGAATTTGTTTTTGTTTGGAGTAACTTCCGAAAAGCGAATGTTACTGATTGCAAAACGCATAGGTTAGTCTACAAATACCTTACAATTTCTTCTAGTTTTGTTTCACCATTAAATTTCTTAACTAATTTACCATTGTCATAAATATACATTGATGGCGTGGGCACCGCCCCGAAGTTATTATAAATAGCATCACCAGTTGTTTGAACAAATTTTACGGTTTTTATGCCATTCAACCTATGGTCTTCGGCAAACTTTAAAATTTCTTCAAAAGGGTTAATCGACAGAAAATAGAGTGTGTAACCATCAAATGATTTTATTCGCTCAGCTATTTCTGTCGCTTCGCGTTTACAATGATCGCAATCGGGGAAAAAAAGAATGATGATGTTCTTACCTTTTAATTTATTGGCATCGGTTGTGTTGTTGTCCTTATCCGTCATCAACATGATTGGCAATTGATTAACCTCCTGTTGAGGATAGGTGGAAGCAGGCGTTTCTACTTTCACCTCCTTTTTACGTTCACAGCTTAATAACCCGACAACAAAAAAAATTAGTGCTACTCTCATTGTATTTACTTTATAAATCCTAATCCCCAGTAGATAGAATAAAAAACAACCAATAATGTTCCATATACCTGGAAGACCTTTTTTCTATTTTGCACGTCCTCCCACCACAGCATGGTCCATGGTTTATACAATCCTACCAAAAGAAAGATTGAACTGGTGTAGCCCAAGTAAAGAATTAGCAATCGAACATAATACATTACGTCAAAGTTAAAAGTTTAACGTTTAAAAAAGACATGTCTTTATTAGTAAATTTTGCGTTGGCCATGTAAAATGGTAGCCGTGTTTAGCTACTTTTGCCCTTTGTTTTATCGGGAGGTTTGAAGGCGAACGAATTTTTAAGTATCTATAAGTCGGATAGCTTGGTGCAAAACCTGGCGGAAGGAATTCGCACGTCCAAAACAACCGCACTTCGCGTAAAAGGCCTTTCGGGAAGCCTTGATTCTGTAATCTTTTCAACGGTTTATAAGAGCACGCGAGCTACTCATGTAATTATTCTTCACGACAAAGAAGAAGCATTTTATGTATTAAATGATTTGCAGAATCTATTGGGGGAAAAGGAAATTTTGTTTTTCCCGATGTCGTACAAAAAGCCTTATGAGTACAATGAGACGGAGAATGCCAATATTCTCATGCGAGCCGAGGTGTTAAATTTTATTGGCACAAATCCCGATTCTCAAATCATCGTTACTTATCCTGAAGCATTATCTGAAAAAGTAATTAACAAAAAATCACTCGCTTCTAACACCTTCGTAGTAATGAAGGGTGAGAAGTTAGACCACACTTTTCTGGAGGAATTTCTCCACGAATATGATTTTGAGAAAACGGACTTCGTTTATGAACCCGGACAATTTGCCATTCGTGGAGGGATTATCGATGTTTTCTCCTTTGCACATGACCTTCCATACCGAATTGAACTTTTTGGTGATGAGGTGGAGAGTATCAGAAGTTTTGATCCTGGGTCGCAGCTTTCAGTAACCTCTCTAGATAAAGTGAGTTTGATGCCCAACGTTCAAACTCGTTTAATCTTGGAAGAACGCCAATCATTTTTTGAATTTATACCGGCCAACGCAAGAATCTGGATCAAGGATTTTGAGCTTACCGTAAATGTGCTTCAAAAATGTTTTGACAAGGCCAGCCAAAGCTTTGATACTATTCTTCATAATAGCGGAGGGGCGAAAGTTGTGCTTCAGCCCGAACAATTATTCGAAACCTCTGAAAGTTTTGAAGAAAAAATTAAGAGTTTTACACTAATTGAATGCGGTTCTCGCTTTTCATTTACGCCTTCAAACACCTACGAATTTAAGTCGTCTGCTCAGCCTTCGTTCAACAAAAATTTTGAATTGTTAGCCAGTAACTTGCAAGAGCAACAAGATAAAGGCCTTTCAAATTTTGTGGCCTCCGATCAAGGTAAACAATTAGATCGCTTACGCGGAATTTTCGAAGAAGTAAATCCCGATCTAGTATTTCAACCGCTGGAATTTGCTCTTCGCCAAGGTTTTGTTGACCACAACACAAAAATTGTGTGTTACACTGATCATCAAATCTTTGAACGGTTCCATCGCTACAGAGCAAAGGAAAAGTTTAGCAAAACAAAGGCGTTAACATTTCGTGAACTTCAGGCGTTAACACCAGGCGATTTTGTTACGCATATTGACTACGGCATTTGCAAATTTGCTGGCCTTGAAAAAAAGTCAGTCGATGGGAAAGAACAAGAAGCGATACGCCTTGTATTCCGCGATGATGATCTGATGTATATCAACATACATTCGCTTCACAAAATCTCAAAATACTCCGGCAAAGATGGCGCTGCACCTTCGATGAGTAAACTAGGCTCTGCAGAATGGGACAGCAAGAAAGCCAAAGTAAAAAAGAAGGTCAAAGACATTGCAAAAGAGCTGATCGAATTATATGCCAAAAGAAAATCGGCACCTGGTTTTGCTTATGCGCCTGATGGTTTTATGCAGGCAGAGCTAGAATCTTCTTTTATTTATGAAGATACGCCCGATCAAGCAAGTGCTACTGAGGCAGTGAAAAAAGATATGCAGTTGCCGCACCCAATGGACCGACTGGTGTGTGGCGATGTTGGTTTTGGTAAAACAGAGGTGGCCATTCGTGCTGCTTTCAAAGCTGCCTCCGAAGGAAAACAGGTTGCCGTGCTGGTGCCAACTACTATTTTGGCGATGCAACATTATAGAACCTTTGCCGAAAGGCTCTCTGATTTCCCTGTAAAAATTGAATACGTTTCGCGTTTTAAAACAGAAAAAGAAATCAAAGAAATTCTTAGTCAGGTAAAAGACGGCACGGTAAACATCATTATCGGAACTCACCGCGTGGTAAGCAAAGACGTGGTTTTCAAAGATCTTGGTTTATTGATAATTGATGAAGAGCAAAAATTTGGGGTTAAAGTAAAAGATAGACTGAAGGAACTGAAAGTAAATGTGGATGTGCTTACCCTTACCGCCACACCCATACCGCGTACGCTCCATTTTTCACTTATGGGTGCTCGCGATTTAAGTATCATTGCAACTCCACCACCCAACAGGCAGCCAGTAACTACAGAGATATTTTCCTTTAATGAAGAATCAATACGTGACTCCGTAAGCTATGAATTAAAGAGAGGTGGTCAGGTGTTTTTCGTTCACAACCGGGTAAGTGATATTGAACAAATTGCCAATACCATCTTTAAACTTGTTCCCGATTCACGAATCGGTATTGCCCATGGCCAAATGGAAGGCGACCGGTTGGAAAAAGCCATGCTAAAGTTCATTGAAGGTGAGTACGATGTGTTAGTGTCTACAAATATTATAGAATCTGGATTAGACATTCCAAACGCTAACACCATCATGATCAATAACGCTCACATGTTTGGGCTAAGCGATCTTCATCAGATGAGGGGCCGAGTAGGGCGCTCTAATAAAAAAGCCTTTTGCTATTTATTAACCCCACCTTCTTCTGGACTAAGTTCTGATTCACGCAAACGCTTGGCCGCGCTGGAAGAATTTTCGGAATTGGGCGATGGCTTTAAAGTAGCGATGCGCGATCTGGACATTCGCGGTGCCGGAAATTTATTAGGAGCAGAACAAACTGGCTTTATTACCGACTTAGGTTTTGATACCTATCATAAAATTTTGGATGATGCGATTCAAGAATTGAAAGAAACTGATTTCAAAGATTTATTCTCCGAAGAGCTAGCCCAACGAGTTAAGCACCTTGTTCAAGATTGTGTGATTGAGACCGACCTAGAAATTCTAATCCCTGAAACTTACATCAACAACTCAAGTGAGAGACTGCAACTTTACAGCAGTCTCGATAATGTAAAAGATGAAATAGCACTTCAAAGTTTTAGTAGCTCATTGATTGACAGGTTTGGGCCGCTCCCACCTTCCGTTGAGCAACTCATTAATTCCGTGCGGCTTAGATGGATGGGCGAGGAATTAGGATTGGAGAAGATTTCCTTAAAAAATGACAATCTAAGAGCCTATTTTGTCTCTGGAAAAGATGAATACTTCAAATCTGATGTTTTTGGGAAGATTTTAACTTTCGTTCAAATACATTCCAAGCAATGCAGAATGAAGGATACGGCCGGCAAGCTGATTTTAACAATTAGCAACATCACTTCCGTGGAGGCTGCTATCGTCATTTTCAATAAAATTATGGATTATAGCTTTAAATCAGCCAACGAAATCGCCTCCAAATAAGGTTCAAGCCCTAAAGCATCGTTGAAGGCATTGATCATCAAAACTTTTTTATAAACTACCGAATAGTAGACTTCAATAAAAAAATTTCCGGTATGGTAAAGATAAACTTTGCAGTCTCCCAGCTTTCTTCCGGTTACAAACTGAGAACTCATTGTTACAACATCACATTTTTTTTCGAATGATGCGTAAAGAAAATCATTTAGCGTAGTCATAGTCATTTTTGATTCGCTAGCCATAATGAAATAGTTGTGCCAGTTGGTTTTTTACGGGATTTTGGCCTTTTTGTAGGTCAGTTTTTCCAAATTTGAATAGAAGAATCCCAAATTGGAACTGTAAAAGCTTTATTTATTCAATAACTTTGAATTGCTTTTTTCAATAAAATTAACTGCCTTTGGAAAACTCATAATTATCTGTCTATATTAGCGTTTACGTTATACATCAAATGAATACCATGAAGTACTTTAAAGGTCTATTTCTACTGACAGCAATGTCATTTTTCATTTCATCTTGTTCCTTGTTCGGAACGAAAGGTGGAAAGCCAACTGCTCAAAATCCTGGCGAGTTCAGCACAGCAACTGGCCTAGCTTACAACGATGCCGATGGCGGAGGATTTGAAGTTAATCGCTATGATCAGCAGCCAGATGCTCCAAATACTGTCTTTATTGAAGGCGGTCGTGCGGTACTTGGGTCATTCGAAGAGGACGTGATGGCCTACGGTGACAATGTTGAAAGAACCGTTTCTGTTGCCTCTTTCTTTATGGATGAAACTGAAATTTCAAACATTCACTGGCTTGAGTTTCTAAAATACCTTAGCTTGGATTCTCCAAGATCATCTGACCCTAATATTAAAGATGCCTACACGAGAAATTTGCCAGATACAAATGTTTGGAGAGGAAAATTGGCGTTCAATGATCCTTACGTAGAACATTATTTAAGATATCCTGGTTTTAGATATTTCCCAGTGGTAGGTGTGTCTTGGAAACAAGCAAACGAGTTTTCAAAATGGAGAACTTCAAAAGTCAATGATGCCCTCGCAACACAGTCTGGTCGTGATGATTTAAAACCAACTACTCCTGGTGGTCGAATTCCTATTGAATCAGGCGTTGTCGTTCCCGACTACAGGCTTCCTACGGAGGCGGAATGGGAATACGCAGCTCAAGCGCTTATCGGAACACAATGGCTAGAAGAGATGCAAACGCACCAACGTATTTATCCTTGGGATGGTCACTCACTACGAAATCCGTATGGTGCTCAGCAAGGATTTTTTCTCGCGAATTTCAAGCGGGGTAGAGGTGATTACGCAGGTATTGCAGGTAAATTGAATGATGGCGCGTTAATCACTTCCTACGTGTATGAGTATCCTCCAAACGAATATGGTCTTTATAATATGGCAGGTAATGTGAGTGAATGGGTAATGGATGTATATCGCCCACTTTCTCATCAGGATTTTGACGATCTAAATCCCATAAGAAGAGATGATTTCTTAGACGACCACACGAGCTATAAAAACGGATACTCGAAGACAAAGAATGACTCTTCGAAATCATTCACCTACCAGAAAAAGCCTGACAATTTCCAATCGCTTGTTTCTGATAAAGTTAGGGTTTACAAAGGCGGATCTTGGAAAGATGTTGCTTATTGGATGTCACCAGGTACAAGAAGATTTCTTGATGAAGATTCTGCAACAGCAACGATTGGTTTCCGTTGCGCGATGATCAAAGCTGGATCAAATTATTAAGTAAAAAAGTAAATAGTTAAAAAAAAGCCCTCTAATGAGGGCTTTTTTATTGGGCTTCTGCCAAGCAGATAATACTAATTTTATTGCATTGCGCATCCATTAGTTTATGGCCCAGAGCTTCAATTGTGGCACCTGTTGTAACAACATCATCTACCAAGAGTATTGATTTATTTTTGATTTGACATGGATCTGTTAACTCAAAAACACTTTTAACATTTTCCCAACGCTCTACCCTTGTTTTTTTTGTCTGTGTTACGGTCGCCTTTGTTCTTATCATCAATTTGTCCTCTACTGGAATATTCAGAAGTAAACCCAGACCTTCAGCAAACTTTGTGCTTTGGTTATAGCCTCGTTTTCTTTCCTTTGAGTGATGCAAAGGAACAGGAATTAAAATGTCATAACCTCTTAAGACTTGAGCGTCCATTAGCTCCTTTCCGTAGATCATACCCAGCGCTATTCCTATTTCGGGTTGATTATTGTATTTTAATTGGTGCAGCAAATGTTGCACGCTTCCTTTTTTGTTAAACTTTAAAAAGGCAATAGCGTTTTCAACTTCAATTCTGCCTATCAATCGCTCTTTTATAGGGTTGGTTTTGTCGAGGTGATAATTTGTTTTGGGTAAGTCTAATATGCATCTCGTGCATAGCATTTCTTCGCCTTTTACTAGCGGTTCTGAACACGCTAAACAATAATTAGGGAAAAATAAAGCAATAAAGTCAAACATAACATCGGAGAGACTTTTTGAATTACGTTCATTTGCCTTCATCTTTGTTCTATTAATTAGAATAAATTTATGGGTTTAGTAGAACAATTTAACGACTACAGAAGCAAAATGAATGATCAAATTCTTGCTTCTGATGACCTAATCATAAAACGGATATTCAACCTTGATACAAACGCGTATCAAGAAGGTGTATTGAGTCTTAAATCGAAAGAATTAATAGGATTAACTTGTTCACTGGTTTTACGGTGCGATGACTGTGTAAAATATCACTTGGGCAAATGTAAGGAAGTTGGCTTAAGCTCAGAAGAAGTGCATGAAGCGATGGGAATAGCCACGCTGGTTGGCGGGACTATCGTCATACCTCACCTTAGAAAAGCGTTTGAGTATTGGGGAGAGCTTCATCATGTTTAAGCGAGATCTAGTACTAGAGCAGGGCTGGCAGAGCCTGTTAGTAAACCTAGAAACGTTTTTAGGGAAAAAGCCTAAAGACCTCAATGGAGTACTTTTCATAATAGGAGTTCAAGAACTTGGCAAAGGATTTCTTCGTTTTAGCAAGGAAGAGAAACAAGATTTGATGCATATCGCTATCTGCAAAGTGCTAAGTCTTTCTGGCTATTATGAATTGGAGGGGCTGGACAAAGATGGTTGGCCGCATTGGAAGATGGTTAAAAAATTACCGCATTTTGATCTGCTCGAGCAAGAAAAGCTGCTTAAAATGCATGTCATGGAGTATTTTGAAAACGAAGCTTATTTTTGAACGTAAGCTTGTTTGTAAACGCGTTGCTTGGTTTTGGTGATGTGTTGCTAAATTATAAACTAAGGTTGATGGAAATACGTTTCTTTTTATATTTAGAGCTATCTTAAAATGGTGGACGCCCTTAATGATATTGAAGATAAACTAGCTGCTTTCAAAAGAAAGTACTATTTAAGTCTATTCATAAGAGGCGGTATCTTAACACTTTCTTTTATCCTTTTTTACTTTATAACAGCTACAATAACTGAGTATAATCTATGGCTTAATGGTTTTGCTAGGTTAGGTATTATCATTTTATTCTTTTGCTTTTTCCTGTTTTGTATTTACCGATTTCTTAAAGCACCACTTCTTTGGATTTTAAAAAGTAAAGGACTTACGGAAGAGCAAAGTGCCAACGTTATTGGGCAGCATTTCCCAGAAATTAGCGATCGATTGATAAACGTTCTTCAACTTTCAAAACTGGCCGGCAGATCTGCATTGGCCAACGCAAGCATTTATCAGAAAACGCGTTCCTTTGAAAACATCGCTTTTGAAAAAGCGGTTGATCTTAATGATAATAGGCAATACTTAAGGTATTTAGCCATACCTGTTATTATAATTGTAGCTCTAGTACTTTACAACAAAAGTATTTTTACAAATAGCACGGCCCGAATTATCAATTTCAATACCGAATTTCAGCCTATCGCGCCTTTCCAATTTCAATTGCTAAATAAAGATCTTAGTGCCTTTGTAAATGAGGACTTAACCGTTAGAATCAAAGTGGTTGGTGAAAATCAGCCTGAGTCACTATCGATTTTGGTAGGATCTTCTAGTCAGCTTAAACTTTCGAAAGACAGCGAAGGTGTTTATAGTTACACCTTCGAAAAAGTCCAGTCTGAAATAGACTTTATTTTAATGGCGGCTGGCTTTAGTTCGAATACCTATTCAATTAAGGTGTTAAATAGGCCAGAATTGACCAGCCTAAAATTGAGTATCAAGTACCCCAGTTATCTAAGACAAAAAGATGTAGAAATTGTGAATGCAGGAGATGTGGAACTGCCCGAAGGAAGCGTTATTGGCTGGAAAGTAAATGCAATCTACACAAAAAGCGCGATCATTAAATTTTCGTCTTCAGAATCAGGAAATAGAATGGAAAGTTCTGACAATCAAATGTTTAGTTTTAAGAAAGGTTTCAAAAATTCGGATCAATATAAAATCGACCTCGAAAATAACGATCGCTATAATAAGGATAAGGTCAGCCATTCAATACAAATAATAAAAGATCAACATCCGGAGATTAATTTATCAATTCTCTCGGATACAATACTTTTTAACCACATCTATTTGAGCGGACAATTGAAAGATGATTACGGCATAACCAAATTGTTGTTACGGTATGAAATTGCAAAAGGTGGGACGAGCCAATCGGGTAAAAAGAACATCGTCTTCAGTTCGAATTCGCAATCTACCTTTTTTTATGATTGGCGGCTAGACTCTCTACTACTTGAACCTGGGGACAAAGTAAGCTATTATGCTGAAGTGTGGGATAACGATGGGGTTAATGGCAGTAAATCAACAAGAACACAGACTTATGTCTTTTCGCTTCCAACCGATCTCGAGTTGAAAGATCAAATTTCAAAGGAGCAACTCTCGACTGAATCTAAAATTGATGAGAGCATTTTAAAAGCAAAAGAATTAAAAAAATCAATAGACGATGCGAAGCAACATCTTAAAGCTAAGCAGGGTCTTGAATGGCAGGATAAGAAAAAACTGGAAGAAATTATTCAGCAAAAGGAACAACTCGATAAAGCCATTGATGAGTTAAAGAAGCAAAACAACCTTTTGGAGAAAAAAAAAGAGGCGTTTACAGAAGAAAATGAGAAAATAAAAGAAAAGTCAGAGCAGATTCAAAAGTTGATGGACGAGTTGTTGGATAACGAAACGAAAAAAATGTTTGAAGAGCTTCAAAAACTTGTAAATGAAAACACCGAGCCATCACAATTGCAAAAAATGCTTGATAAGATCAATAAAAAAGAAGTTGATCTTGAGAAAGAGCTTGAACGAACCTTGGAGTTGTTCAAGGAACTTCAGTTTGACTATAAGGTTGATCAAGCGTTAAATCAGCTGAAGGATCAGATTAAGCAAGAAGAAGAAATTCAAAAAAATACAAAGGAGCTAGCGAATGAAAAAAATCCAAACTCAAAAGAAAATAGCGCATTGCGAGATTCCATTGCTAGTAGCCAGGCAAAAACAAATAAAGGTTTAGAGGAGATTAAAAAGACGGCAGAAGAGTTAGAAAAATTGTCGAATGAGCTAGAAAAGCAAGTTGATACACCTTCTAAGGAAGATCTCAATCAAATTGACCAACACCAAAAAGAAAGCAAGAGTCAGCTTGATCAAAAACAACCTAAGAAAGCGGCAGAATCTCAAAAAAAGGCAATAAACAAATTGAATCAGGTCAAAAATGATTTAGAAAGTTCGCAAAACAGTATGGAAATGGAGATCAATATGCAAAACCTAGAATCTCTCAGGCAGGCTGTACATGGATTAATCAAATTGTCCTACGATCAAGAACTTACCATGAAGGATTTCGGAAATGTTCAGCAGGCTGACCCTAAATATTTAACCCTTTCACAAAATCAAATTAAGATTAAAGATGATGCTAAAGTTCTAGAAGACAGCCTACTAGCTATTTCCAAACGCGATCCATTGATGAGTAACTTTGTGATAAAAGAAATTGGTGATTTAAATGAACACTTTGCAAAGGCATCCGAAAACATAAAGGAAAGAAGAAAACAAAATGCAGCTACTGAAATGCAACTTTCAATGACCAGCATCAATAATCTTGCATTAATGCTAGACGATCATTTTAATGCGATGATGGAGATGATCTCAAAATCAAAACCTGGAAAAGGAAAAAATAAAAAGAAGGGGAGCGAGCCAAGCCTATCTCAACTGCAAAAGAAAATAAATGATAAATTAAACGAGTTGAAAAAAGGTGGTAAAGGTGAACGATCTTATTCTGAAGAATTCGCCCGAATGGCTGCCGAACAAGAGCGTATTCGAAGGGCATTGGAGGAGATGGAGAACAAAATGAAACAGCAAGGTGGTAAAATGCCAGGTGGAGATTTATCGGAAGAAATGGAAAAGACGGAGATGGATTTGGTAAACAAAAGAATTACTGAGCAGACTATAAAAAGGCAACAAGAAATTATGACTCGTCTTCTAGAAACAGAAAAGTCATTAAGGGAGCAAAATCAAGAAGAAGAAAGAAAGGGTGAAAGTGCAAAAGACTATGCGAAGGAAGTGCCGAGGGCATTTGAAGAGTATTTAAGGATAAGGCAAAAGGAAACAGAATTTTTGAAAACCGTTCCTCCAAAATTATATCCTTACTATAAGAAAGAAGTGACAGAATATTTTAAAAGAATTCAAAAAGACAAAATACAGTAGTTGCAGGAAAGTGCGATTGGAAAGTTCACAAATTGAGTAAGACGACTAAAAATTAATTGTTAAGACATGAATAGCATTCACATCGAAATTCCATCCATCAAAGAAAACATTCGAATGATTGAAAGTTTCATTGATAATGCACGAGAAAAATTCAGCCTTAACGATGATATCTATGGGAACATTATGATTGCCATCACCGAGGCGGTCAACAATGCTATAAAGCATGGCAACAATAGTAGTCCACTAAAGAACGTATCGTTGACGCTATTAATGAAAGAAGGGATGATAAAATTTAAAGTAGAAGACGAGGGAAGTGGTTTTGATTACCAGCATTTACCAGATCCTACGTCACCAGAAAATATTGATAAGCCCGGTGGGAGGGGCATTTTCCTAATGAAACACCTATCTGACGAGGTGGACTTTAAGGAAAATGGAAGAATCGTTGAGCTAAGCTTCTATATCAATTGATGGGGTCGGTCTCTTTTATTGTAGAAGATATATCTTTTTTAATGAAGGGTAAGCGTGTTACAAAAAAATGGATTATGGCCTGTGCTAGTCAAGAAGGAAAAGAACTCCTTGAACTTTGCTATATTTTTTGCAGTGATAGTTACCTTTTAAAGATGAATGAAAAGTACCTGAAGCACGATACACTAACCGATACCATTACATTTGATTATTCTAGCGACAAGGAAATCATCATAGGCGATGTCTTCATAAGTATTGATCGGGTAATGGAAAACGCAACGAAGTTTTCAGTTTCATTTGAAGAAGAAATAAATCGGGTAATGATTCATGGGTTACTACATCTCTGTGGGTACAGCGATAAAAAGATGTTGCAAAAGAAAAAAATGGTAGAAATGGAAAACTTTTATTTGAAGTTGTTTAATAAAAAGTTCCACGTGAAACACTAAGAGGACTCGGGATAATAATCATTGTTCCACGTGGAACAACCAAAGTTGGATATGTTTAAAGATTATGATGTAATAGTAGTTGGTGCAGGTCATGCCGGTTGCGAGGCAGCCGCAGCGGCAGCTACAATGGGATCTTCCGTTCTTTTGATCACAATGAATATGAACACAATTGCCCAGATGTCATGCAATCCAGCAATGGGGGGCGTGGCAAAGGGGCAAATTGTCAGAGAGATTGACGGGCTTGGCGGTTTCTCGGGTATAATAACTGATCGATCTATGATTCAATTCAGGATGTTGAACTTATCGAAAGGCCCCGCGATGTGGAGTCCAAGGAGTCAAAATGATCGACAGAAATTCTCAGAAGAGTGGCGCCTTCAGTTAGAACGCATAAAAAATGTAGACTTCTGGCAAGAAATGGCTGTAAGCCTACTAGTGCATAACAAACAAATTAAGGGTGTAAAGACAGCACTAGGTATAGAAATACGCTCCAAATCAGTCGTCCTCACAAATGGCACATTTCTAAACGGCAAAATTCACATTGGCGAAAAAAGTTTTGGAGGGGGTAGAGCAGCAGAAAAAAATGCTACTGGTATAACCGAAACACTAATCAATTTAGGCTTCGAAGCTGGAAGAATGAAAACCGGCACGCCTCCAAGGGTAGATGGCCGGTCCCTTAATTATTCACGAATGGAAGAACAAAAGGGGGACCAAAAACCAGGTACTTTCTCATATACCAATACTACCCCACCAGAAAACCAACTAAGCTGTTGGATCACATATACTAACGATGCAGTCCACGAAGAATTAAAAAAGGGGTTTCATCAATCACCTATGTTCCAAGGCCGAATACAGGGCTTCGGACCCAGATACTGCCCTTCTATAGAAGACAAAATTAACCGTTTCGCAGAACGTGATCGACATCAGATCTTTGTAGAACCTGAAGGATGGCACACAGTTGAAATATACGTAAACGGTTTCTCAACTTCGCTGCCAGAGGACATTCAATATAAAGCAATAACAAAGATACCTGGCTTCGAAAACGCCAAAATGTTCCGACCTGGTTACGCAATTGAGTACGACTATTTCCCACCGACACAGTTAAAAACCACACTAGAAACCAAACAAATCGAAAACTTATACTTTGCAGGTCAGATAAACGGAACCACCGGATACGAGGAAGCAGCCTGCCAAGGTTTAATAGCTGGCATTAACGCGCACTTAAAAAATACAGGAAAGACAGAATTTGTACTAAAAAGATCCGAAGCCTACATCGGTGTATTAATTGACGACCTAGTTAATAAAGGCACCAAAGAGCCATATAGAATGTTCACTTCACGTGCCGAATATCGCATTCTTCTAAGACAAGATAATGCCGACATACGATTGACAAAAAAAGGCCACGAAATAGGCCTGGCAGATAATTCCCGTTTGGAAAAACTAGACGAAAAATTAGCCCTTGTCGACCAACTATTGAAAAAAACCAAAGAGATTAAGGTGCCACCAGAAAGTATCAATCCCTCTTTGATAGTTATTAATAGTTCAGAGATCAGGGAGCCACAAACTATTGCTCAACTATTGAGAAGGCCAGAAATCGGTCTTTCCGAACTCAAGAACCTAAACACCTCACTAAATGCAACTCTAAATGCTTTTCCAACGGAAATCCAAGAGCAAGTTGAAATACACTTGAAATACGAAAGCTATATAGAGAGGGAACAGAAAATGGCAGAAAAAATCGAATCACTCACCAACTATGTAATTAAAACAGATTTCGACTATGACCGAGTGAAAGCTCTCTCATCAGAAGGTCGCGAAAAACTGAAAAAAATTAGACCTGAAACGATTGGCCAAGCTTCAAGAATAAGCGGTGTAAACCCGTCCGATATATCAGTACTGACTATATACATGGGCAAGTAAAATGACAACTTTAACAAACTGCCCTTTCTGTTCAAGTCAAAACGTAGTAAGAGTCTTAGCAAGCAAAGACTACTTCCTAACCTCAACAGAATTTAATATAGATAGGTGCAACAGTTGTGGCATCACCTTCACCAACCCTATCCCATCTGACTCGGAAACACCAACATACTATCAATCAGACAATTACTTATCTCACGGTGGAAAAAATTCATCGTTATTTTACAACGCTTACAAACTAGCAAGGGTGTTCTCTCTACAATGGAAAACCAAAATCGTCAGCGAGGCAATAGGCGAGAAAGGATCTATTATGGACTATGGCTGCGGCACAGGGGATTTCCTACTAACTTGTAAAGGCAAAGGATACCGGATATTCGGAGTCGAGCCATCAACCAAAGCGAGGGAAGACGCCACGGCAAAACTAGGCCAAGTGGTGGCCTCCAACCTTCGATCAATCACCGAAAGAAATTTCGATATGATTACCGTTTGGCACGTTTTGGAACACTTGCCAGACTTAGCAACCACCATTGAAACCCTCAAAACATACTTGAGCCCTAAAGGAACGCTACTCATCGCAGTACCAAATCACAAAAGCTATGACGCAAAACACTACGGACAATATTGGGCTGCATACGACCTGCCGAGACACCTCTGGCATTTCGACCAGACAACAATGTCAAACGTACTAGAAAAAGCTGGATTACAGGTCAAAAAAATTATTCCATTGAAACTAGATTCCTACTACGTCTCAATTCTAAGCAGCAAGTACACGCCCGGAAACAAAGTAATAAACTTTCTAAAGGCCATCAAAAATGGGCTGTTATCTAACAGGAGCGCAAAAAAAACGACCGAATATTCCAGCCTAATATATATCGCGAAACCAAGATGAAACCAACCAACGTCCTTTTAGCGGCAATTACAACAATAATTTTTTCGAACTGCGCAAGACAAACAACCCCAGAAGGTGGACCAAAGGACGTAACCAAGCCTGTTCTTTTGAAATCAACCCCAAACGCAAACCAAACCAACTTCAAGGGCAAAAAAATAGAACTGCTTTTTTCAGAGGACGTAAAACTAAAAGATCCAAAAGAGCAAATAATAATTACACCCTCACCTGGAAAAGACATAAAGTACGCCGCTACAGCAAACAAAATAACAATTGAACCACCCGCCCTATGGCATGACTCAACCACATACAACATACTTTTTAGAGAATCAATTCAGGACATAACCGAAAGCAATCCCACCGAAGACCTTCACTTGGCATTCAGCACAGGTAACACCATAGACTCTTTGTTCATCACCGGCAGCGTTGCGGAATCGAGAAAAGAGACAATCCCCGAAAACATTACTGTTGCACTATATGCATCCGATACTTTCGAGATATTTACTGACCACTCCACCTATTTCACAAAGACAGACAAAAAGGGCAATTTTAAAATAACAAACCTGAAGGCCGGAGACTACTACGTATACGCATATGAAGACAAAAACAAAAACTTAAAAATCGAGAGCACCAACGAGAAATACGGCTTCAAAGCCAAGCCTATCAAAATAAGACAAAAAAACGATTCGATACAACTAAGTCTAATTCAAGTAGATAGCCGCCCAATAAAACTAAACAGCAACCGCTCAACAACCAAAGCAACAACACTCAGATTCAACAAAAACCTCACAGACTATTCGGTATCAGACCTCCCAAACACCGTTTTCACAAGTTTTGGCGACAATTTCACCGAAATACAACTCCATTATGACGAATCAACATCAACGAATGATAGCACAAAGATACACGTTAAAGCAACGGACAGTTTGAAACAACACTTCGACTCGCTTATCTACATAAAACAAACCAATATCAAAGCCATAAAACAAGTATTTAGTTTGTCTACCGAACCGCCAACAATGGACTTTGAAACCGGAATTTTAGAGCTACGTGGCAAAACAAACCTGCCAACAGCCAAATTCAACCAAGACAGTATCTACATCCAAATAGACTCCACAACAAAAATATCGTTCAAGGAAAATCAAATTAGCTACAACCAGAAAACAAAGAAATTCTCAATTTCAACTAAAATTGACACAGCCCTACTCTCTCCAAAGCCGCTAACAGCCACCACTCGACAACCGCTTAGGAGACAACAACCTGCAAAACCAGCATTGTTATTGGGGAAAGGCTTCGCCATATCAATCCACCGCGACTCATCAAAAAGTCAAAAAATCAACCTCCCAACCAGACACACCACCAATACAGGGCTGCTGCATCTAGACGTCAAAACCGATGAAAAAAATTACATCATCGAATTAATAAACTCTTCGAACGAAGTTGTTGGCTCCTTTCTAAACGAGAAAAAACACACTTTCACCCACCTCAACGGTGAATACAAAATACGAATTACACTAGACACAAACGCAAACCAAAAATGGGACTTCGGGAACATTTTAAAACGCGAAGAGCCTGAAAAAACCTTTTTCTTCATCGGCTCAGACAAAAAATTCGTTATCCCGATTAGAGAGAACTGGGAAGTAGGACCTATCAAAATCCAATTCTGAACAAATTGTGTAAAAGTTTTTTTTCCAGTTAACAAAACAAACCAAACCAAAAAAAAGCCCTCAATCGAAAAAGTACTAACAACCGATCAAACAAGCCAACATGTTTACAACCCAAAAGACCAAAGTACACCGCAACAAATTGTGAACAACAACCTCCAAACCAGCAACAAAACACTACAAACCCCACTATTACCCACAAACCAACCACAAATAGTTCACGAAAAAAAATACCCACATTTCCACATGCCTAATAACTATAACAAAAAATTAATAATCAATAGATTAATACAAGTAATGTTAGTGTGGATTACAACTTATCCAACGGCCACATTTGCACAGGACCTAACAGAGATTCAAATTGCCAACGAATATTTGCTGAAAGGCCAAAAACAAAAAGCGATAGACAGTTATAAACAGCTAGCAAAAAAAAATGAAAACATACCCTTCATACACAATGATTATCTCAACTTACTACTTGACCAATCGATGTTTAAAGACGCTGAGACTTATGTCGACCGTTTGCTCCGAAATGAAAATAAACTGACCTATCAACTTGATCTTGGAATTATCTATCAACGCCAAGGTGATCTTCCCAAATCAAACAGGTACTTGAAAAATTTAATCCGCCAATCATCACAAGATATAGCCAGGTTAAAGCAAATTTCAGACTATCTCTTAACAAACAATCTCATCGCCTATTCCATCGATGCACTACAACAAGCCAGGGAAACAAGCAACACACCAACAATTTTTACGCTGGAATTGGCCAATCTCTTCAGGCTTAGCGGTAAAAACAACGAAATGGTGAATGAGTATCTAAACTACATTGCTCAAACGCCAGGAAATTTAGGTTACATAAAAAATCTCCTTCAGGTGCTGCTTACCAAGCCAGAAGAATTACAAGCATTAGAAGGACAGCTTTATTTAAAAGTTCAAAGTTCTGCCGACAACGAAAACTACGCGGAGCTTTTAATATGGGTAAATCTCCAACAAAGAAATTTTTTAGGTGCTTTTGTCCAAGCTAGGGCATTTGACAAACGATTCAAAAAGGAAACCAGTAAAACCCTTGAAATAGCTCAAATAGCTTTTAACAATAAAAGTTATGAAGCGGCTGAAAAGGCTTACACTTTTGTGATGAAGGAGTACGCTAACACGAGCAGTTTTCTCTCGGCTCGACTAGGTCTTTTAAAAACAAAAGAAGCTAGGCTGAAAGAACAATTGCCAGTCAAAATAGATTCTGTGCGATCAATGATAGCGAGCTACGACAAGTTCATAGAAACTTACCCAGATAACCCTAATTCGTTTGAAGCAATTGAAAACAAAGCACTTCTTTTTGCTTACTATCTTGATGACAAGGAGAAAGCAATTTCAATATTAACAAGTCTAGTAGCGAATCCAAAAGTTAACTCGCCTTTGTTAAAATCTAAATGCAAACTGGAGTTAGGGGATCTATACCTCTTTAAATACGAGCCATGGGAGGCTTCATTGCTTTACTCGCAGGTTGAGAAAACCAATAAAGAAACCGTGTTGGGTTATGATGCAAAACTTAAAAACGCAAAACTATCTTATTTCATTGGCGACTTTAAATTGGCCGAAGAGCATCTAGACATTCTAAAAAAAGCAACATCGAGAGAAATTGCGAACGATGCACTTGAGCTGAGCCTTCGGATAAAGGAAAATACAGCTTCAGACACACTGGCCACTTCCCTAAAAGAGTACGCCTCAATTGAAATGCTACTCAATCAAAATAAGCTAGATGTAGCCATAACAAAACTAGATGCGCTTAAAAAAATAGAAGGAGATGGCGACTCTTTGAGAATGAAAAGCTCCACGTTATTAGATGACATATATTGGCTCGAAGCAAATACTTTGTTAAAGCAAGGTGATTTCGAAAAGACCATTTCGGTGCTTCGAATGATAACAAAATTTTATTCTCAGGATGTGCTTTCTGATGATGCCTATTTTTTAGAAGCGGAGGTTTTCGAACAGCACTTAAACAAAAAGTCGGAGGCAATGGAAATCTATCGCGACTTTCTATCCAAATACCCAGGCAGTGTTTATGCTTCTGAGGCACGTAAACGTTACCGGGAGCTGCGTGGCGATTTTACAAACGCAAATTCCATAAATTAACAAAACAATAACCTTCGCATCCAGCAAGCTTGCTGGTCGAATCCGTTCTTTGTTTATTATTTGTAAACAAATGAAAAATTGGCTTCTTGGACTAAAGATAAGGGCAAAACTACTGGCTGCTTTTGGATCTATTTTGCTCTTCTCGGTTCTACTTATCGTTCTATCGCTGAATTCCATTAATCGAATTATTGATAACAAGGATGTAAATGAAAAAGTAGAAATACTGAAACTCTGTATTCAATCCCAAGAATTTGCGATAAAGGAATTTATATATGAAGGTTACAAGGAGAACGATTTCCAAGAGCTTGGCCAGAGCAAGTACATTGAAACGTATGATGAAAATAGTCTTATGTCGCTTTCGATATTAAAAGAACTGAAGCAAAATTTCAACGACACAACCAGCTCGGAAAACAGCGTTCAGAATATTCAAACGGCATTACTATCGATCCAAATGGGTTTCGATTCCCTTAAACAATTGTTGAGAAAGCGCGGGTTCAAAGATTATGGGCTAGAAGGTGCTCTTAGAAAAGCAGTACACAAAATAGAAGAAAGTGAAATCAAGTTTGACAAGGCGCAATTGCTAACCTTGAGGCGAAATGAAAAAGACTTTTTCTTGCGAAAAGACATAAAATACAAAGCTGAGTTTATCGAAAACGCAGAAAGATTCAGACTAACAGTTCTACAGATAAAAGATTCTCGTACCAGCGATGTTTTGAACAACCTCGAAAATTATAAAGCCGAGTTTCTAAATGTGGTGGAGATTGAGACCCAAATAGGGCTAAAGCCGCAAGATGGTAAAAGGGGCGAATTAGATAAGCGGTTAATAGATCTAAAAGCACCGCTCGCATCATTTGGAGCAACCTTGAAGACAAGAAGCGAAAACCAAACAACGCAAATTATGTTCGGACTCTGGATCATTTTTGGGCTTCAACTTATAGCCGGCATATTTTTGGCCGTATTTTATGCAGACCTAATAACAAAGGCAATTAAGGAGATAAGAAACGCGATGCAGAATTTAGCAAGTGGCGCATTTCCGGAAAAACTGTCCATTCGAACAACCGAAGAAATAGGCCAGACGAAAATGGCTTTGAACCAATTTCTAGAGCGACTTCAAGCGGCAACAACGTTTGCCTTCAAAATGGGCGAAGGCGATCTAAAAGCAAAATATGATGAACGATTTGATAATGACGTATTAGCTAAATCGATCATCCAAATGCAACTAAAGCTAAGTGAAGGTGAAGAACGACAGCAAAAGATCAATTGGGCAAACGAAGGAGCCGCAAAGTTTTCTGAAATTATCAAAAACGAATCCGAAGACATTTCTTCTTTAGCAGATAAAATTCTTGCTTTGATTATAAAATACCTCGAGGTAAACCAAGGAGCGTTATTTATAGTTGAAGAGAAGAGGCTTCTCCGAATTGCTACCTACGCTTACGGCAAAAAGAAATTCATAGATGACGCAATTGAGATAGGTCAAGGCCTGGTCGGCCAGTGTGCGCTCGAAGGTCAGACAATTTACCTAAAAGAGATTCCAAGGGATTATGTGAAAATAACTTCGGGCCTCGGTGAAGCTACTCCAAAGAACGTTCTTATAATACCCATCAAGCAGCGTAACCAAATTTTAGGGATTATGGAATTGGCCTCCTTTCATATCATTGAACAGTTTAAAATAGAATTTGTAGAGAAAATATCGGAAAGCATTGCCTCCTTAATTTTTAATAAGCAAAACGCCTCGCAGACAAAACAATTATTGAGGGAGTCGCAAGAGAGGGCAGAAGTATTATCGCAGCAAGAGGAGGAAATGCGCCAAAATGCGGAAGAACTTCAAGCAACACAAGAGGAAATGACAAGGCAAAAACAGGAACTAGAAATGCAAATAGTGTCACTTAAGCAAAAACTGGAGTTACAAGCTAGTTAGTCTTTTATTTTTCTGATTTAAGAAAAACCAAATCGGCTTGCTCTATTTGAATAATTCGGCTGAATAACTCCTTCAAATAATGGTACTCTTGAGAATTGTAAATACCTCTATTCAGGACTAATGTACTTCTAAAAGTAACATTTTTATCTGTTTTGCCGGTTGCTAACAAAAATTTTCCACCTTCATTGGGCAACCCTAATGCAACAGAATTCGGTAAATCGTCCACCTTGTAATTGCTAGGCATCTCGATAACTAGCGATGTGATTTTTTGAAGTGGTGCCCCGAAATCAACGGGGAAAGACCTTTCATTTGACTTAAAAGGATTTTCGTCCCAACGATCAGCGATAAACGGATTGAAATAGAGTTGTCTAGGTTTTTCAACCTCTGCCTCAAACTCAATTTCTAGTTTTTCGGTAAGTGGTTTCTCTACCTCCAATAAATTTTCATTTGTGTAGCTCCTTACTTGCACACGAGACCACTCTTTTTGCGCAAACTGAATCCGTTCTTCGTTGCTAGAAAATGCTGAAAGCTGTCGCCTCCGTGCTGCTCCATCATAATCTGAATATGTAATGAAAACGCTTCCTTTAAAATTGCCGTTTTCGTCAAGTTTGAGAATAATGCTGGTAAATCGTTTTTGTTTGCCCTTGGTTGCGCTCAAATTGACAAAGTCAGACTTACTTTTAGCGAGCAAGCGGCCTTTCCCGTTTAAGCAGCGGGTAGGCAACAAGCCAAAAGGCATAAACTTTTCTGTTGCATCCAAAAGGTACACAGTGCCATTTATCTCAACGCTCACAACCACATAATTGTAGTCACTTAACACCGGATAGAGATCCGCAACGGGGTTTCCATTGCTTCTCGTAGATAAAATAACTGGATTTGGCTTTAGCCCAGCACTTTGCAAAAAACCAAACAAAATAAAATTCAAGTCGGCTGAATTTCCTACTTTGGATTCCCATGCTTTTTTTACACCAAATTCAGAATACAACCTCACCTCTTCATTCCAAGAGTAATTATTTCTTACCCAAGAGAGAATTTTCCGCGCTTTATAGAGATCTGAGCTATCGGAATTAATTACACCGCTAATAGCATCGTCAGCCAAATTTTTGGCTTTTTTTAACTGCGAACCAAAGTCGCTATGTTGCATTAACTCATCTTCCACGTCTTTCCATTCCCGTGTAACCTTATCAATTCTTCCATCAAAGTATCGGATTTCCATGAGCTCAAAATTTATCGCTGCAATGAAATTGCTTTTGGCGGTCATGTAATCTTCTTCTTTGAACGCAGGAATGTTATCCATAGCGTACTTGTAGAGCGCGCAATCGGCTCGGCTGCTTCCAAAACTAAAACACGAATAGATTAGGCTCGATTCGTTTTTTGACAGCCCTAAAGGCCCCCTCATCGAAATATTGTACAAGTAATTTCCCTGAATTTTTGCCCAAAATTCCGAGTGCTTCTTAGGTATTTCAGATTGAAACTCCCACGGCCATAGATTCAAAATAAAAGGTGTCTTGATGGTGTATGCTACTTCAATTATAGAACCTGCTTTGACATTAGGTAGCGTAAATTTGACGAAATCCGCATAGCGCGAATTTGTTTCGTAAAAGATGCTTTTCCGATCCATTTCATTCCATTCTATTTTGCCAGCAATTAGATTATGGGTTACAGCCTTAATTTTTACTATCTCTTCTTTATTTGATTCATTCTTTCTGAGAGGAATTCTAAAGTTGCCGTACTTCAAACCCTCCTTTGTGAGGATCTTGATTTTTGCATGATACTCAACATTCAATTTTCCCTCGTCAAAATAGGCTTCGCCAAATTCATTTAGAACAACAGCTTCCGCGGTAGCGTCTAACTCGTACCTTTCCATTTGCAGATCCGTTGTGCTAATGACTCCAAAAGGAAACCCATTTTCTTGTGCTTTGCCTACAGAGAATGTTAATAGAAAGAGAAGAAGAAGGAAAGGCTTTTTCATAACAGAGACCATATAATTTTTCAACCTATTGAAAAAGAAGGAAACAACAATCATTTCGTCACAAAAAACTCAACAAACGATTGAACCAACAAAAGAGGATACTTTTATTACAGAACACCCGCGCGAAGAGTTAAACTCGCTAGTTTTGTAAAAAATCAAACAAATGGGTAACACACAAATAGTAGGACTGGTGGCAGGCGCTTGCACAACAATAGCATTTTTACCCCAAGTAATAAAAACATGGAAGACCAAAACAGCTAAAGATCTTTCGCTTGGCATGTTTTCGTTCTTTTGCTTTGGTGTATTGCTTTGGCTTATCTACGGCATTATGATGCGCGATATTCCTGTTATAGTTGCTAATTTGTTCACCCTGATTTTAGCTTCTACCCTTCTCTACTTTAAGCTGAGTTTTAAAGAAAACACATAGAACTAGCATCAGTTGGTGAACGGAGTGCCTTTTGTGAAACGTACAATGGCATAGAAATTACCCCTGTATTCGGGCATATGATGGTAATTGTTTTGTAAGGCGAGCCTAACAATTTCTTTTAACATCGTTAAATCGATCTTATCCAAATAGCTTAAAAGCAAATTCGGTTCAGAATTGAGAATGTATTTTATGATTCGTGTTGTGGGCGAAAACGAAGGGGAATTGATCACCTGGCATACATCGCCAAGAGATTTAATGGAAAACGTATTTAAATAGCTTTCAAGGTTGGGTGGAATGTTTTTATTATTGAAAGCAGCGTAATAAACAAATATAAAAGCCCCACTGAGCTTATTCACTTCTAGCATGTTCTTGATTATTTGTTCATGGCTTCCGGTTACCCGGATGTCATCTAAGAACAAGCACGTTTTGTTGTTAAGAAACGATTCATGAAAATGGTACGTATCTGAAGCCATTAGCTTCAGTCGCTCATCGTAACTCAATTGGCTGTAGTCAACACTGTAGGTATTGTAGCGGTGTATTTTAGATTCGAGCAAGAAAGGGCGATTGTTTTGATAAAGAAATTGATTAATAATTTCTTTGAAAAAAACAGACATTAAACCCGATGCTGTAGGTATTGCATTATAAGGGCTTGGCACGACAACTAACTCTTGCGCACCCAATAAAGTGTTGGCATGGACCTTAATAAAATCGTTTGCTAACTCCTCACCAAAAGTCTTTGCAAAAGCTTTATCACCAAACTTAAATCGGCTATATTCTTCCGCCTTGAATGGAAGCTGCTGTGCATCTTCAATTTTATGTTTGGCGAATGTTAAATACATGTTTGGAAAGATAAGAGGATATAGTATTTTCTGAATGATCAATCAATTGTGCCTGAAATCCAACAGCGAGAGCACCAGCATAATCAGCATTTAAATTGTCGCCAACATGAACGATTTCTCTCGGCAAAAGATTTTTGATGGCACGCGATTTTTGATAAACAAGGTCAAAAGCTTTGGGATTAGGTTTCGAAAAACCAATTTCATCGGAATACAAAGCAAAGTCGAAATTCAGATTTAGACGCTGAAAAAATTTATTTAGTGTTTCACCTTTGATGAGGCCAGTATTGCTAAGTAGGCTTACACTGATATTGTGTTGCCTTACTTGTGTCAACCATGAAAATAAATTCTGTTCGGCCAAAAGCGGTGGATATTCTAAAAACAGCATCTCCATTTGTGTGTAAAACTTCGCGTAAAAATCGATTGAGATTGACTTAATATCTATTGCGCAATCTTGCAGTATTAGAAGTACTATCTCAAAGCTATCCAGGTTTTTACCAACCAGTTCATTCACCTGCGTGCACCAAGCTTGCCGTGTTTTGGCTGCGGTTTCAACAAAACCAAAAGGTTTTCTTATGTTGAAATGATCAGCCAATAACTCATTTCGCTTTTTTCGAAACTCAAGATTTGAACGAATAAGCGTTTGCCATACATCCAATGAAATATGTTTTATGGGCAAACTCACCAAGAGCTTATTTTTTCGAAGACGAAGTATTCTGAAACATATAATCAAGCGTCAAATTTAGAAGCCCCTGTGTTCCGGTTACAAAAGCACCTTCATCGATCATAAAATCAGCAGTATGGTGGGTTGGCTGTTTTTGTAGATTCATTTGAGCTGGGTATGCACCTAAGAAAAAGAATAGCCCCGGTACTTTCTGCTGGAAAAAGGAAAAATCTTCTGCCATCGTAACAGGCTGCGTGATGGATACGTTTTCTACACCCGCGGCCCGTTCCAAGCTAGCAACCATTGTTTTTGTAATTGTCGGATCATTGTAAGTTACGGGATAACCTTTATTAATAATGACTTCTGCTTTCGCCCCCGCACTTTCGGCAATTTTAGTCGCAGTGAGCCTGATTTTATCGTGGATTTTTTGTTGCATTTCAGGATCGAATGTACGGATGGTGCCTTCCAGCATAGCTTCCTCAGGAATGATATTTCTTCTTATGCCCGAGTGAAACGAACCTACTGTGATAACTACACCCGCTTTTGTGAGTTCTGTTTGCCGGCTAACAATCGTTTGCAAACCACTCACAATTTGACTTGCCACCACAATCGGGTCGACTCCATCCCAAGGTGTCGCACCGTGCGCGCCAACCCCAGTGACTTTGATATCAAAAGCATCCACGGCTGCCATCATTCCTCCGGCACGATACTCAATTTTACCAAGGGGAGTAAGCGATTGAATATGAAGGCCAAAAATCACCTCTACTTTCGGATTTTCAAGAACACCTTCTTTAACCATTAATTCTGCCCCTGCAACTTCCCCGTAAGCGCCTTCTTCCGCAGGCTGAAAAATGAACTTTACGGTCCCTTTCAAATCAGCCTTATTGCTTGCTAAAATTTGCGCTACAGCCATTAACATAGAAATGTGAGCGTCATGCCCACATGCATGCATCACTCCAGTTTCTTGCCCGCGAAGAACGGATCTTTCTTTAGAAGCAAACGGCAACGAGTTTCGTTCAGTGATAGGAAGCCCATCAATATCGGCCCGGAGGGCGATAACTGCACCTGGTTTTGACCCCTTCAACAAGGCCACCACACCCGTCTTGGCAACAGGATATTGAACCTCTAGCCCTATTGATTTTAAATAGTCAGCAATGAATTTTCCAGTTTTATACTCTTGATTGCTTAATTCGGGGTGCTCGTGAAAATACCTTCGCCACTCTACAATTTTGGGTTCAATTGTTTTGACTTGCAGTTCAATTTTTGACTGTAATTTGGGATTTATTTGGCCAATTGCAGAAATTGAGATATACAAACAAAGGAGAAGGCTAAGATGTTTCGCCATATTAAAAAAGTTAGTCGAGGATCGAAATCAAATTTTTTCCGAAAGATAGTTTACGGAATAGCTATTTTTAGAACTACAGAGCGAAACAGATTGAAATAAAAAATGGATTGGGTTAAAATATTTTCAAGCGCCAACGAATTGAAAAATAAACTAGCAACTGGCAAACCACAACTGCTGATAATTGGCAACACCCGTTTGTGTTTAGTTCTTTTTGAAAACAAAATACTCGCCCTTGACGACAGGTGCAGTCACAATGGTGAGTCGTTGAGTAAAGGAACGGTCAATTACCTGGGCGAGGTAATATGTCCTTGGCACGGCTACCGTTTTAAGCTTGCAACTGGTCGGGAAGCCGCTGAACGATCGAACGATTTAAAAACGTATCAAGTGAAGGAAGACGAATCGGGAGTTTTTCTCTGGATTTGATCGATAAACCACAATAACGAATGGCAAAACATCGTACTATCTATTCTGTTGAACGATAAACTTTTGCCGTGCTCTAAAAATGGTACTTTTGTTACCTATTACAACTCAATAAAGGTGGAGCTAAAGTGGGAGTTATATCAATGGAAGCAACTATTGATATTAGATCATAAACGCATTATACCAGATACAGATGAACATTTGAATAATGAATATTCTAAAGTTATAAGCCGTTAAAACTTTGTTTTTTATCAACGTGAAACGAATCGTTACATTTCAATTACTTGTATTGCTCGCAAATCAGTTGATTTGCCTGCAAGCGCAAACGCTTTCAAGTCAAGGTCAGCTTTTTAGCTCAATGAAAACAGATGGAGCCTTTCCGGCAACGCTGCTCTCGACTCGGGCAGCCGTATTTTATGACCAGGATATCAGTGAAACGGAGCGACAAACAATTCAAAAAGCATTTCAACAAGCAGGTATTGATGCAGTAACTTATCTTGAAATTTCTCGCACTTTGGCTGGAGTCGATTGCCAACGAACAAGCTTTAAATATCTTGTAAAACGAAATATCGTTTTTCTAATTTTTCTTCGCAAGGTGCAAAACGAATATGAGTTTTATTTTATCTCATTTAATAATAAACCTGGTCTAATTGACATATCCCAGCCAGCTTGGTTTGTCCACGAAAGTGGTTTGAATAAAGCGCTTAACACGATTTACCAACGGGCGATTGGTGTCGAAAAAAAGCAGAATTTTTTAATTAACGATCAGCCCGAATACATTACTGAAAAAGAAGCATCACCCATTGTGGGTAGAAGAAACGAAACGCTAACAACAGATATAGGCTATTTTTCAGTTGCGTTTCCTAAATTCGGTGACCAAGCCGCGGATAAAGAACTAGAAATTTTTCTGAAAGAAAATTATTCTGGTAAATATGAGTTGGTGGATGGCAATGCAGACGAATCAGATCTTCGAAAAAAAGGATTTTTGTTTATTCTGCGATTTGTTCACGCAAAAGGATCTTTAGCCAAAGATGTATTGGGGTATGAATCAACAAAATCGGCAAGTGCAATAGCTTCAGCAACTTTTACAAATGGCGAATTACAATTGAAGGCAATTCCTGCCGAACAGGAAGTATATAAATTTTATTTTAAGAAACTCGAAACCGGAGAAGTGTTTTTGGGCAAATGGGATGCAGACATTCTTTGGCAGGATGCGCTGAAGAATCACATCAACGCATATAAAGCGGAGAAGAAACTTAAATAAAGCGGAATTACGCGCTGTAACTTTTTCTACAACAAGTCGTCTCCAATTCATTGGGAAAGAAAATCGAACAATTATGGGCACCGGAGATTTCGTTGATTTGAAAGTCGATGTAAAAATTAAACTTTCGAGCCTTTGGGCAGCCGTAACACTTTGTTATTTGTATGGCGATTATTTTGAATTGTATGTACCCCAAAAAGTATCGGGTATGATCAGTGGCGAAAGCATGCTCGATACCCCTATGAAGTTGTTTGCCGCATCGGTTTTATTGGCTGTTCCTGCGTTGATGGTTTTCCTTTCCGTTATTCTTAAACCAGCTTTGAATAGGCGGTTGAATGTTACGTTAGGAGTATTCTATACCGCCATTATGTTGCTGATAGCCGTTACTTCACTAACTCCTTGGCGCACATTCTACGTGTTTTTAGCAATTGTAGAAAGTGCGCTCACTTCTTTAGTTATTTTTTACGCCTTTACCTGGCCAAGAAAAAATGAGGCCCAAGCTTAAATGCTTTGACCGGCCACAAAAGCAACGTCATTCGCCAAAAAAAATTTAACAACTCGTTAACACCATTTAAGAATTCATTAACAGATTCAAAAACGGTTATCCCGTTAGTTTCGGAAAAATTAATCCCTAAAACTAATGGTACAAATGAGAAGTCTCTTTTTTCTACTACTTTGGGCAAGTCACATTTCGCTTCAAGCGCAGGTGATCGTGCCCGCACCCAGCCCTTCCGCTTCTGTCACCACGGTTGTCGGTCTCACTGATGTTAAGGTTGAATACTCCCGACCTAAAGCCAAGGGCCGCAAAATATTTGGTGGCACTTCTGAGTACGTTGTGCCTTTCGGAAAACTTTGGCGCACAGCCGCTAACAGCGGAACAAAAGTCACCTTCAGTGATGATGTAAAATTCGGCAATGCCGATGTGCCAAAGGGAACTTATCTATTGCTTACAATCCCCAATGAGAAAGAGTGGACCGTTATTATTTACAAAGATGTTTCTATGGGTGGCGATTTGGAAAGCTATGATCAAACCAAAGATCAAGCTCGATTATCGGTAAAGTCCGAACGATTAACAGAGCGAGTAGAAACTTTTACCGTTGAAGTTTCTGATTTATCTGAAACCGGAAAAACAGCGAACCTTCAGTTGATGTGGGAAAACACGTCAGTCAAAATACCTGTCACAGCCGACTTTGATGCTAAAGTGATGAGGTCAATCGATACAAACACCAAGATTGTTCCGAATAACTTAGTGTTGGCCGCTACATACTATTTAGAAAATGGCAAAGATTTAAAGCAGGCTCTTTCATGGATTAACACAGCATTGGAAAGCAATCCGGAAGCTTTTTGGATGCTCTATCATAAAGCAAGAATTCAAAAAGCACTAAATGATAGAGCGGGTGCTTTGGCCACTTCTAAAGCCTCCTGGGAATCGGCTCGAAAAAATGATCGAGAAGATTTCCAACGGATGAATGAAGAGTTACAAAAGTCATTGAAATAATGTTGAAACACATAACGAATTTAAAATGAAAAGAAAAATAATAATTCTCATCGCTGCGTTATTGGCACCGGTAATTGCTGCATGGTTTATCTATAACAAATACCGTGTAGTAATACCACCTGTTGACACTACAAAAAGCGAAGTTGGTTGGTCGGCCAAAAGTGTGTCGGATACTCATTACGGGAAAATTCGATTGAGCAAAGCCTCGTTACAGTTTAAGGATTCGAAACTGGTGGGAGGAGAATTTGAAGTAGATATGAATTCTATTACCGTTGATGACATTACCGATGCAAAGCACAATGAAGACTTTGTTCGCCATGTAACAACAGGAGATTTTTTTGAAACCAATCTTTACCCAACGGCTAAGTTTGTTATCACTTCTGCAAAAGAAGTATCAAACTTAAAATACGAAGTAACAGGTAACCTAACTATAAAAAAAGTAACCAAACCAATTCAATTTATAGCAGCTTTAAATCAAGTGGAGAAAACAAAGAATGTGACCGCAACAATAGTTATTGACAGAACCCTTTTCGGAATAGAGTATGGAGGCAAAGACAAGCCCGGATCTGAAAAGGATTGGTTTATCTACAACGACTTTACCCTAAATGTGAATATTGTTTCGATGTAATTCACCGAAGGGATATTGAGACTTCCGAAGAAGTTCAATATCCTTTTAACTTCTATTTCTTCAGCTTGACACCAAACAAAAAACGCATTGCATTAAATGGCTTAATGCACAATAAGTAAAACCCAACACAACTCACTAGCGTAAGAAAACAGATAACCCAATATTTCGGGGCAATACTCCAGTTTAACTTGCAGACATAATAACCGATAGCAATTATTACCGATTGGTGTAAAATGTAAAAAGGGTAAAGCCCTTCGCTAATTTGTGAAAGCCACTTATGGGACTTATTTAGATAATGTTGCCCATAGGCAATAATGGTAATAACGGTGAACCAGGCAACGAAAATAGACGCGACATCGAAAATCGTTTCAACTGTGTCGCCCGTCCATGGCAATTGTATCAATTCTCTGAAATGAAAATAGCAGGTATAAAAAGGTATCAGTATGAAAATCAGCGCGATTAATAAATGCTTTCTATTTGCACCAATCGCCTCCCAAAGCTTTTGATTTGAGTAACAAACAATGCCCATGATAAAAAATAGAAAGTAGTAAGTAAAATAAGCCCAGTCATCAAATAGTGAATGCGTTTCTTCTGGAAAGTAGGGCCGTAGTAAAATTTGGGTAACCAAAATAAATACGGACGGTATGAACAACAAACCTGCAGAGCTTGATAAAAGTTTGAAAGCAATATTCTTGAACTGAGCTGATTTTGGCGATCGAATGAATTTCAAAAAGGGCAGTGCCAGAAGAGAATAGATAAACAAGTACAAGATAAACCAGAGATGATGCCAGCTCAAACTTCCTCCTTCAGGATAGGGTTTAAATTGAAACACCGTTTTGTAGAACTCCCAATAATTCGCGTACTGATTGATTCGCTCGTAATAAATTTGTGGAGGCACCACCACCACCATCCCGAAAACCAGGGGAATGAACAATCGTGTAAAACGTTCTTTTCTAAATTCCCCAGAAGTTCTTTTGCCTAAAGCCATAAAAGTGCCCGCACCTGAAATGAACAAAAGCAATTGCATGCGGAAGTTGTGCGACCAGATCATCCAGTATTGAAAGCTAACCGTGTTTTCGTTGTTTTTTACATGCCAGCCCCACGTGTTGAACCACATCCCAGTGTGGAAGAAAAGCAAGATTACGATGGCGATAAAACGAAGCCAATCGAGGTCGTATCTTCGTTGGTCGTTGATGGTTAATGGTTGTTGGTTGGAAAACTCAGGGCTCATGGCGTTTTTTATTTTGCTCAAAGAAACGGTGAGCAAAGGCATTGGTTAGCCCGATTTTATAACCTAGAAGGGCGAATTTATAAAGTCGAACAAGATTATACCTATTCTTTAGGCAAAGATTCCATGACCAGACGAACGATGTTTTTTATAATCGCGTCAATTTCCTCCTTTGATGCAAAATCATTGAAATTTTTTCGCAATAGCCTTTGCTCGGCAAATAAAACTTCATATTGCAAGTCAAATAGATTAAGAACTAAAGAATCATTAAAATAGTAGGGCATCTCTGGCTTTAACAAATTACCTGAGAAATGAATTTGCAGCCGAAGGTTGATAGGATAATTTACCAATCCAGCTTCTTGGTTGGAGAATCGTTGTCTTACTAAAGCAATTTGATCTGCAAGCAAGCTTCCAATGCTTTTGCTGCCATTTAAAATAACAGAAGTAGATTGTTCACTAGTCGTAAATACGAACTGACTAAAAGCAAAGGAAGGGGATAGTTTTTTAAGTTTTTCTAGGATCGAACTAAATAAAGGCTCACCTACTCCGAATAATAACCCATCAACTATTTTAAAAGTTTTCACCTCAGATTTTTTCTTACTTTTAATGGTCTTGTTAAAAACTTCGATCTCTTTATCTAAATCATCCTCCTCTTCAATGCTCTCGCCTTTTGCAGCTTTTATGTTTATCTCCAACGACCAGTTTAATTGATTGGCGACATATTCAATAAAAGCGTTTAGGTCTCCAACATCGGCTTTGTTGAGTGCATTCAAATAACCTTTCTTATCTGCGCTTTTTATAATCACTGGTGGAAAGCCATTCTGGATCAACACGTAATTCATCAACAATCGGCTTGTGCGGCCATTACTATCATCAAACGGATGAATCCTAACAAAATCATAATGAAGTTGAGCAGCAATTTGAACCGGATGCAATTTCTTTTCAGCAGAAACTCTGCGCAACCATTCCAATAGATCTTTCATTTTGGCTGGCGTTTCTTCTGGCGATGCATAAGGGAACATTTCACCATTTTGAAGTCGCACCGAGTTGGGTTCCTTTTTATATTCCCCGGGCTGAATCAGTTTACGAGTAGGTTGCCCATCAGAGGTTTGGGCATTTGCCCAAAAGGGTTTTACTAAAATTATTTTGTTCCATTGCCTAACATCGGCTTCAGTTAGTTCCCGGCTTTTATCATTCGCATATTCATTTACCAACTTTATTGCCACATCGTGCGCTTGCATCTCTTCATATTCGCGCATTTCATGGTCACCTGTTGTCTTGTCAAAAATTAAGAGCAACTCAGTTTGCCCGTAGGTAAGCGTATTTCCTTCTATGTGATTCGAATTGTAGTTCCATTCTAATCTGAACTTTTTATCAAGTCTTTTTTCGTCCTCCTTTTTTAGTGGAGATAATTTCTCTAGTTCTAATTTTAGAGAATCAATTTTTTCGACTAGAAACTTTAGCTCAGGCATCTAAAAATATAATTTTTATGAAAGTTAATAATTTGATACCTATTTAGAACCTGACATCCTATCTTCAACTTCCAACCTCTTTGTCCCGAGTAGTGTCAAAGGGCAAAACTACGCTAGCATGAAAACGATAACGATTTTAACTTTAGTTTTGGCGACTGCCGTCTTTTCGTGTTCTGACAAATTTGTGGAAAATGAAAAACAGGCTGAAGGACCCAAAAAGTGGCAGCTCGTAAAAATGATTGCATCGTGGAGTGTAAAAGAAACGACAGGAAGCGATATGAGTTGGCAAGAACACTACATCTTTAATCCAGACGGTACTTTTAACAAGTCGCGCACGCAAGACGGCCAAGTTAAGGAAGCGAGTGGAACTTACGTTATTGATGCGACTGACAAAACCATCCTGTTACTAACTTATAAAACAGGATTCGATTTGCTTGCCAGTTGCATGGGAAACCAAAGCGAACAGTTGCGCATTGAATCTCCAGATTTGATTGTTGGCACGTGGCGTATGTGCGATGGGCCGGGTCTGGAATACAAGCTTGTTAAATGAGGCTTCTCCACTCGCTGGGAGTCATTCCGGTCAACTTCTTAAAAGCAGTATTAAATGACGATTTGGAATTGTAGCCAACCTCTTCGGCTATCTCTTCTACCTTAATGTGCGATTTCTCTTTCAATAAAACCTTCGCTTGCTCAATTCTGTACTCGGCAGTCATCTCAAAAAAACTCTTTCCTAAACCATCATTAATGGCTTGACTAAGTTGATGAACAGATAATTTCAATTGATTCGCTAATTCCGGCAACGAAAAGTCGGGTTTCAAAAAAGGCTTTTCTTCGTCCATCACCAGTTTTAATTTTTTGAGAATTTCGTTTTGATCATCCAGCGAAAGCGAAGAACTTTTGTATTTCTGTTGTTGAGGATCGGCCAAACTAGCCTGTTTAAAAAAACCGGATTGCTTGATTACCTGAAAGCTCATCAAATAAATTGCTACGGATATATAAGCGGCAAAAAAGTGGTCGCCTAAATCGTCTTCGTTAAACAGCTTCACGATAAAAATTAAAAAGATAACCACCACAATTTGCAGCGTGGTTCCTCGAAGTTTTACGAATGTTGTTTGCTTGGTTTTCCAAAACGATTCGTTTCTTTTTTTGAATGCACGAATGGTTGTAACCAACACCAACACCGTATAAAACGCCAAATGCAGTAAAATGAATTCGCTATGATAAGGTGGGTTAAAGAAATTTTCTTCGGTATTGCGAAACGATAATCCAGCCGGATGATAAGCACCAATCCACGCATTAAATTTTACATCGTCCGACTGAATTAAAAATGGGAGCTGAAGAACGAGCCATAAAACGGGAATGACAAAATGGAGATACCGACTTCTATCCGTCTTGCCATCGATAAGACTTTTCACCATCAAGTAAAAAGCAGGGCCGATGATAAAGGCATGCGATTCAGAAAAATCAACCAGCCAAAGGCAATTGATTATGTAGCCGGTGTAGCACAGAAAGATCTCAAACGTGCAAGCGGCCATTGCCAACACTAAAATACCCTGATATACGTTTGCCTCTATTTTGCGATTCTCCTTGCTGAAAAAGAAAATGGAAAGAAATAGCGCTTGTATAATGCCGAGAAAGATGAAAAAAGCAAATAGATCAACGTGATACGGCATGCACGAAATATATCAATTTGCCAATGGCCTATTCAGACTGAGGCAAACTATTTTTTCTTGAGCGCAAGTACCACTAAAATTATTACTGCAATGATGAACCAGCCATCGGAATGAAATCCATGAAAATGAAACGGATGCCAACCCCAATCGTCAGACCCGAAAATCAATTTGAAAGGAAAGGCGATTATGCCAATGATGAGCCCAAATAGGCCGCCAATCAATCCAAAGACAAGCCCAAAAAAGCCAGCTGCTAACCCAAAAAGGACTGCGGCAATCGAAAACCAGACCGGAAAAGTTATGATTAAAATAATTGCGATAAGAACCGGGGAAGTAGAGGATTGACGTGTCATGGGCTTTGAATTTCAATGCCTAGAGCAAATATCATTCAGTTTAAAATCCGCAAGCCAAATCTTCGTTTTTAGCTTATTTTGAGTGATCTCGATACTAAAGCTGTAGATTTTTGTATAAAAGCGAACAAAAATTAGTACGGAAATGAACGATCAATCATTATTAGGAAGGACTTTTAAACAGAAGTTATCCAAAAATTTTCCCCAATTTACAGAGAGAATTATTTGCAAGGAATCGCATTGGGAGTCAATGGCAACAAAAAAGCAATATGGAATTTAACGAATACCAAAAAAAGGCAAGAGAAACTATCCAAGATAGTGCCTCTGACGCCAAGTATACAGAAATGGTTCCTTTCTTAGGAATAATTGGCGAAATAGGATCGGTAGTAACCCAGTTAAAGATAAAACTTAAGGACGGAGAATCTTATGTTGCATTTAAAGATAAACTAGCTGAGGAGTTAGGGGATGTTTTATGGTATCTTTCGACAATCGCGTCTCAGAATAATTTAACATTAGAAGATATCGCGACCCAAAATCTTGCTAAAACCCATGATCGATTCTTAGCAGGTGATGATTCATTGTACAAAGATTTCGATCTTGAATATCCCAAGGAGGAAAGATTTCCCGAAGAGTTTGAAATTGAATTCCGGAGTTATACCGAAGATGGGAAAAACAAATTACAAATTATTGATAAACGAGACGACCAACCGATTGGCGATCCGCTGACTGATAACACTTACGAAGATGATGGCTATAGATTCCATGATATTTTTCATTATGGATATTTAGCAGTTTTAGGCTGGTCACCGGTGTTACGCAAACTTTTAAAGAAAAAAAGGAAAAGCGATCCTGCTATTGATGAAAATGAAGATGGGGCGAGGTCTCAAATTACCGAAGAACTTGTTTCGCTTTATATTTATCACCATGCACTTGACCACGACTTATTGAAATACAGTAAAAGTGTGGATTCAGGAATTATTAAGAAAGTAAAAAATCTGGTTATGAAAACCGAAGTTAACGAGTGCAGCGGTAAACAATGGGAAAAGGCAATTTTAGCCTCTTATCAAATCTATAATCAACTTAGGGAAAATAATGGAGGCAGGGTTTTGGTGAGTAGAAAAAACAGGTCACTAATTTATTTAGGAAAGAAGTGAGTTTCAGAACACCACTTTCAGTTTTTATAGTTTGGCATCCGGACTATTTGGAAGGACAGCAAATTGCTGATTTCCTTTATTCCGTTTTATGTAGAGATTCAACCAAACCATTGATTCGATCAATGGGTATTCCTGTTTATTTCAGGAACACGAATATATCTGATACAAAACAGCCAATAGAAATTGATTTTAGTGAATCTGAATATACAGCCGTTATTGCTTTAGTGTCGGATGAATTTGTTCTTGATAAGAACTACGGAAACTACCTTGACAGCATTTTTGACAAATGTGAGGCCGAGAAAGATAAGAGAAGAGTTTACCCTGTGGCACTGTCAAAAAGCGCCTACAATGTATCAATAAAATTTTCTGCCATCAATTATATCCGCACGGATAAAAGTAAACAAGGTTGTGATAAGAACGGAAGCGAAATTGTTAATTCTCAAATCAAGACTCCAATCCTACACGAACTATGTAGATTGTTAATGAATATGAAAAAGGCTACTGACGAAGTTGAGTCATTAGCAATTTCGCCACCTGTAAAATTATTCATTAGCCACTCTAAGCATGATGAATCAAAATTTGATGCGCTAAAGTTTAGGGATTATATAAATTCTCAAACGCAATTGAAGACATTTTTTGATACGACTGATATTGCATATGGATCAAATTTTGGAGAAGAAATCAAAAAGGCAGCACACGAATCCGCATTAGTTGTTTTCCAATCTGACAGTTATTCAGATAGAGAATGGTGTAGAATTGAAGTCTTGGAAGCAAAGACGGCAGGTTGTCCTATTGTAATTGTGAATGCAGTTCAGAACGGAGAAAAAAGAGCATTCCCATATTTAGGAAATTACCCATCAATTAGATTCAAAGATAATTTTATTGAGATAATAGATTTGACTTTAGAGCAAGTTCTTTTCAATCTCTACACAAAAGCATTACTTGATTCACTTACTGATCTATACGGCATCAAGACTCATAAAATACTCAGCACCTCACCAGAACTCTTTAATTTTCTTCAACTGAAAAAAAGAGGATTAAATATGGGCGAGCAATATTCCTTGGTTATCTATCCTGACCCGCCATTGGGTTCAGAAGAAATGCAAATCCTTAACCAATTGGATGATGATTTTGTATTCATTACTTCGTTGACATTACCATCAATATCGAAAAGGAAATGAGCGCGGAAAGTAAAATCTCAAATATTGGTGACGATAGAGGACCTGGTGAGTTCGTTGTGCCTGAGAAGCGAGAAATTCTTTCCAGAAAATTTCTATTAAAGGGCAGGACAATTGGCGTATCTATTTCAGAAAGCGACAACTTAAATGAATTGGGCTATGGAATTGCTCATTTGAAAGATGCTATGATTGAAATAGCCCGATACATTTTGGCACTAGGCGGAAAGGTAGCCTATGGCGGTGATATGAGGCAAGGTGGATTTACAGAGCTTATGTTTGATTTATTAGCTTACTACAAGGCAGATAAAGAATTAGCACCCTATGAACGATTCTATAGTTACTTGGCATGGCCATTATCTATAAACTTAAAACAAGAAAAAGAAGCGGAGTTGAAGCTAAATGTTTCCTTCAAGAGAGTAGCCCCACCCAATGATCTAGCGATTGTGGATACCAGCGAGTTTTTAAAGCCAGACTCAAGTGAAAATCTGTATATATGGTCAAGATGCTTAACAAAGATGAGAGAGGAAATGGACGTTGACTGCGATGCACGAATATTTATAGGCGGACGGGCAAAAGGGTTCAAAGGAAAATGTCCCGGAGTTTTAGAAGAACTTTTGATCGCACTGCGTAATAATCGCCCTGTCTATTTGGTAGGTGCCTTTGGAGGCATAACAAAGGATGCCATTAATGCCTTGAGTGGCACTCAATCAGCTACTTTCTCTAATGAAGGTTATTCAACTTATATAGAATACATGAATATGATTAAACTATACAATTCAAGACATTTGAATAGCCCAATAGACTATAATGAATACTTTTCAATGCTGAGTAAAATAGAATTTAAAGGACTAGCAGAGGCAAATGGATTAACTGAATTGGAAAATAAAAGACTTGCCGTTACTCCTCACATAAGTGAGATTGTGTATTTAATTTTAAAGGGTTTAACAAATCGCTTTACATCCTGACATGCAGCTAGAGAAATTGGAAACTCATAACAAAACAGATGGCCTCTTGATTATTAGAAAAAAGTCAAAGCCGAAGCCAAGTGTTGTTTACAAAACCTATTGGCGGTTTGCTACAGAAAGGCAGAATATTTTTTTTAAAAAACTGAATGGGGAATTGTTCCCTTGGTCAAAAGATTCGATTTTGAATCAATACAAATTTACAAATGTATATAGAGCAGCAGACAGAGTCAGTCAATACTTGATCAAGAATGTTATCTATAAAGGAGATCAAAGCCCAAATGAAATATTCTTTCGTACACTTCTGTTTAAAATATTTAACCGTATTTCAACTTGGGAGTTTTTAGAAGATGAACTAGGAGAGTTGTCTTTTAAGAATTATTCATTCAAAAAATATCACAAGCTGCTAATGGAGCTAATGGGTAATAAAATTCCGATTTACTCTGCTGCATACATTATGGCATCTGGGCGTTCTGCTTTTGGCTTTGAAAAAAAACATCAAAATCATCTTAAGCTAATTGAAAAGATGATTAACGAGCAAGTTCCTCAACAACTCCAACTTTGTGGTAGTATGGAATCTGCATACAAATTATTGCTCAAGTATCCGACTATTGGTGAATTCTTGGCTTACCAATATGTAACAGATATTAATTACGGTCCTCTAACTGATTTCAATGAAGGAGAATTTGTGAAGGCTGGTCCAGGAGCAAAGGACGGCATCGCTAAATGCTTTGTTGACTTTGGCGAATACTCATTTGAAGATATCATCAAAATGATGGCAGACAACCAAGAATCCGAATTTGATAAATTAGGGCTTGATTTTAATACTCTGTGGGGCAGGAATTTGCAGTTGATTGATTGCCAGAATATCTTTTGTGAGGTCGATAAGTACTCAAGAGTTGCACATCCTGATGTTTTAGGCTATTCAAATAGAAATAGGATTAAACAAAGGTTTTGCATTCAGCCAAAAGAATCAATTGAATTTTACTTCCCTCCTAAATGGAACATTAATCATCTAATAAAACGGAAATGAGTACATCAAAAAACGTTTTCATCAGCCATCATCATAAAGATGACAAAGCGGTGACGGATTTTACGAATCTTTTAGCTGGTAAAGATTATATTGTTAGGAACAGTTCGATCAGAGCAAAACCTAAAAACCTAGATAGGTTAAATCAAAAAACAGTTAGCGATGATACAATTAGGCGCCTTTTGAAGATGAAAATGTCTTGGGCTGGAACTGTGGTCGTCTTAATAGGTTCGGAAACCCATTCTAGAGATTGGGTAAACTGGGAAATAGACGAAGCACATAGGCAAGAAAAAAGAATAATTGGAGTTTTTATGCAAGGCGCAAAGGATTCTGATATACCCGAAAGCCTTGAAAAATATGGGCATGGGCTAGTTGGTTGGAACTCTGACAAGATTATTGCTGGGCTTGAAGGGGAAGATGTAGGCTGGTGTAATTCAAGCGGGGAACCCAAAACACCTGCATACAATGTCACCAGAATTAGTTGCCAATAATGAGCTATTATTCTTATAAAATAACTAGGGATTACGGTTTTGCACCTAATCCTTTTTTTGGCTACTGCACTTTAGCGTGTTGCAAACCTCATATCAGAAAAAAGGCTGATGTTAATGATTGGATTATAGGAACAGGAGCCAAACAGAATGGCCTCCTCAACAGATTAATATTTCTTATGAGAGTTTCCGAGAAAATCAATTTTGAGGAATATTGGAGCGATAAAAGGTTTGCGAGAAAGAAACCCATTTTGAATGGAAGTTTAGTTCAAATTCATGGCGATAACATTTACCATAAAGAAGATAATGAATGGTGCCAGTTGGATTCCCACCATAGCCTCCATGGCGGTAAATTAAATGAAGCTAATCTTAAGCAAGACACCCAAGCAAAGTATGTCCTTATCTCAAATCACTTCATTTACTTAGGAAATAATCACATAGAAGTTGAAGACGCTTACAAGCCACTATGTAGCAAATTAAGAGACTATTATACCATTGAAGACGATGTCTTGGTAGAAGAGTTTATCAAATCAATAAAACGAAAATATACTTCAGGTATTCATGGTGATCCTATAAACTGGATAGAATACAAACAGCTTAGTTTGTTCTGAAATTCTCCTTGTCGCTGTTTTTCCCGTGATTTATTCCAAACACAGCTTTGGGATTTTCAGCACATTATTTGGAATTGAATGTTTGATTTTGTTGCTTGAAGCAATGAGTACACCCAAAAAAATAGGCCTCTGGACCAGCACTTCGTTGGTTATGGGCAATATGATCGCCTCGGCCATGTTTATGTTGCCCGCTACGCTTTCATCTTACGGAAGTATTAGTTTAGTCGGTTGGCTTTTTTCAGGATTGGGTGCCATGTGCTTGGCGTTGGTGTTTAGTTGGCTTAGTCAGTTGATGCCCGTTGCCAATGGTGGCCCGTATGCATATACACGCGAGGGGTTGGGCGATTTTGCTGGTTTTTTAGTCGCGTGGGGTTATTGGATTTCTATCTGGGGATCAAATGCAGCAATAACCGTAGCCTTTTTAAGTTACCTAACAGTTTTTGTTCCCGCACTGGCCGAAAATTCTGCGCTTGCTGTTGGCGTGGGGCTTTCGGCAATTTGGTTTCTTACGTGGATAAATATGCGCGGGATAAGAGATGCAGGATTGGTGCAACTCATTACTACCGTGTTAAAAATTGCGCCTCTCCTTTTAGTTACGCTGGGAGGGCTTTTTTATATCAACACCGACAATTATTTTCCATTTAATACAAGCGGGTTGTCGGACATCAATGCTATTACCGCAACTGCTACTCTTACTTTGTTTGCGTTCGTGGGCTTAGAGTCTGCCACAATCCCTTCTGGTCATGTTGAAAATCCTGCGAAAACAATTTCACGTGCCACTGTGTACGGTACCCTTGCGGTTACAGTACTTTATATTTTAGGAACCGTGGTGATTATGGGCGTGCTTTCGCCCGAATCGTTAAAAGTATCAAAAGCTCCTTTTGCTGATGCGGCTGCATCTATGTGGGGCGAGTGGGCGCGTTACCTCGTGGCGGGCGGTGCTGTTATGGCTGCCTTTGGCGCGTTGAATGGTTGGATACTAATGCAAGGCCAAATACCAGCTGCCGCAGCCACAGATAAGTTGTTTCCTTCAGTATTAAAAAAGGAAAACAAATTTGGTTCACCGGCCACCAGCATCATTGCTGCCAGTGTGTTTGTCTCGCTTTTACTGCTCATGAACTTTAGCAAAAGTCTTGCTGATACTTACCAGTTCATTATTTTGCTTTCTACCATGGCGGTGCTTGTGCCTTATCTGTTTTCTGCTGTTTCATTTATCATTCTGGCTGCAAAGTCAAAACAGTTAAAATGGAATAGCGCTTCTAAGTTGACCATCACCTTTCTGGCTTTCGGTTATTCTATGTGGGCTATTGGTGGCTCGGGCCAGGAAACCGTGTACTGGGGCTTTTTACTTTTAATGGCTGGTTTGCCTTTGTATGCCTGGAGCAAGGTGCGGAAAAAGTAGCGCTTTCAACGTGATCTTAATTTGAACATCAAAAAAATGAACCCAATGAATCTCACCTGCCAATCCGAATACGGAACACTACAAACTGTTTTTATCAAGAAAGTAGAAGATGCTTTTATCGACCAGTCAAAAGTTGATAGCCAATGGCAAGAGCTTAACTTTTTAGGTGCTCCCGATTTCAAACAAGCGCAAAACGAAAATCAACAGTTTGAAAATTTGCTGCGGGCTGGCGATGTGAAAATCCAACACTTTGAGGAAGATGATTCAGTAACGATGGACAGCCTTTATTGCCGTGATGCAAGTATTGCAACGGATAAGGGCATCATCATTTGCCGAATGGGCAAAGCGGGAAGAGTCAACGAGCCATCTGCGGCAGAAAAAGTTTACAACAAAGCAGGCATTCCAATTTTAGGAAAGATTGAAGCCCCTGGAACTGTAGAAGGTGGCGATGTGGCGTGGCTAGATCAAAAAACCTTGGCTATTGGCCGAACGTATCGCACCAACCAAGAGGGCATCCGCCAAATGCGCGTGTTGCTTGAACCTGCCGGAATCGAGGTGATCGAAGTGCAGCTCCCTCATTACAAGGGCTCTTCTGATGTTTTTCACTTAATGTCTATTTTTAGCCCTGTAGATAAAGACCTTGCTGTGGTTTACTCTCCGCTAATGCCGATTGTATTTCGGGAAGAATTAATCAAACGAGGTTATCAATTAATTGAAGTGCCCGAAGAAGAATTTGATTCGATGGGGTGTAATGTTTTAGCGACCGCACCGCGCACCTGTATCATGGTAAAAGGGAACAAAGTTACAAAACAACGATTACAGCAAGCAGGTTGTAATGTGTTAGAATATGACGGACAAGAAATCAGTTACAAAGGTGGTGGTGGTCCCACCTGTTTAACAAGACCAATGTGGAGGCGTGTTTAGATCAACTCAATCCTAAAATCTTTCCTGTTCGGGTTCGTGTTTCGTTCAATAGCTTTTCATCTTTGGATAATGATTTCCCAAATGAAGGAGCAATTTCCTTTAGCTTATTCTTCCAGGTTTCGGTTTGGCTTTCTTCTTTAAAGCATCTTGGAAGAATGTTTAGCATAATGGCAACCGCAGTGGATGCGCCAGGCGATGCACCCAAAAGAGCAGCAACGCTTCCATCGGAAGAAACTACAATCTCAGTTCCAAATTCCAGAACGCCACCGCTAGAACCTTCATTCTTTTTTATTACTTGAACACGCTGCCCTGCTTCTTTCAGCTCCCAGTCTTCAAGCGTGGCATTCGGAACATATTCTTTTAGTGATTCCAACCGATCTTCGGGCGTAAGCCGCACTTGTTCGATCAGGTACTTTGTTAGTGGTAAGTTCTTTAAACCAGCAGACACCATCGGAATAACGTTATCTAGTTTTACCGATTTAGCTAAGTCCAGCCTCGATCCATTCTTCAAAAACTTAGTTGAAAATCCGGCAAAGGGACCAAACAGCAATTCCCGTTTCCCGTCTATCATTCGGGTATCAATGTGCGGGACAGACATAGGTGGTGAGCCAACGGATGCTTTCCCATAGACTTTGGCCCGGTGTTTCTGAATCAATTCTTCATTGGTACATTTCAGCCATAATCCACCAACAGGAAAACCGCCATATCCATTTCGCTCTTTTATTTCGGCTTTCTTTAATAGCGGAAGAGTTGCCCCACCAGCACCTAGGAAGACAAAACGAGCGTTTACGTTTTCTTTTTCATCGCTCAATAAATTTTTAATAAAAACTTTCCAACCGCCATTTTTATCAGGATCGATATCTAAAATTTCGCGGTTATAGTGCACAGTTACGCCCGGCATTTTTTCCAACTTATCAATCAAACTTCTTGTAAGTGCCCCAAAATTTACATCAGAACCTATTTCCATTCGGGTTGCCGCCACATGTTGATTCTCGTCTCGCCCTTGCATGACCAAGGGCGACCATTCCATAATTTTTTGCTTGTCTTCGGTATACAACATGTCTTTAAAAAGCGGGTTCGCCTGCATGGCTTCATAGCGAGTCTTCAAAAAATCAACATTTTCATCGCCCCAAACTAAGCTTAAGTGAGGCACTTTGGTAATAAAATCCTGCGCGTTTGGAACATGACCTTTTTCAACCAGGTAAGCCCAGAATTCGCGCGAGATTTCAAATGACTCCGCTATTTTAATGGCTTTAGCAATATCTACTGAGCCATCGTCTTTTTGAGGGGTATAATTTAATTCGCAGAAAGCCGAATGACCTGTACCTGCGTTGTTCCACGCATCAGAGCTTTCCGAGCCAGCGGTATCCAAACGCTCGAAAAGCTGAATGGTCATTTCAGGATGAAGTTCCTTTAACAACATACCGAGTGTGGCGCTCATAATGCCCGCGCCAACCAATACAACATCTGTTTTCGGAACAAGATTCTTGATCGTCTTTGTCATGATCTCATGTAAAAACTTTCAATTTATAGCTTCGATTCCCGTATTGCAAGCTCGATTTCAGATTACGTCTTTGGAAACGATTTCCAACGGTAACTGGCTACTTTTTTAAAACCAGCAACCCAGATAGCAAATATTCGTTCATTGAAATTTAGTGAGAAACCTTTCCACCACAGAGGGTTTAAACTTGGCATACCATTAATCCGAAACAAATGATAAAAAACTACTTGCTGATTACCTACCGTAGTATGTTAAAGAATAAACTCTTTATCTTCATTAATGTGTTCGGCATGGGGATAGCAATAGCGCTCTCTATCGTTGGTTATTTTTCATATGAATATGATTCAAATTTCGATAAGATCCATCGCAACCACGCTAGTATTTATCGGGTGGGTTCCGTTCGCGAGTTCGATAACAAAATAACCCGATTTGGATTTACGTCATTTCCGCTGGGCGACATAGTTAGAAAGACGTTTACAGATGTCGATCAAGCTACGCGTTACTATTATTCTAACTCTAACTTTAAAAGGGATAACGATCTTTTTCCAGCTAACCTTAGCTATGTTGATCCGGAATTTTTTAGTCTGTTTTCTTTCGATTTTATTTCGGGCGATGCAAAAGAATTGACCGACAAGACAGCCGTTTTTATTAGTGAACAAATGGCAATTCGGTTGTTTGGAAACAGCGATCAGGCGAAAGGCAAGGCGATAAGCCAAGTGTATGGTCAAGAGATTAAAGAACTAAAAGTGGCAGGCGTTTTCAAAGATCCGGTAATGAACTCCAGTTTCTACAGGCGTGATGGATCTGCCTATTTGAATTTTGAGAATTATAAGGATGAACATAAGACGATTCGCGAAGACGATTGGAAAATACTAGAAAGCACTTTGTTTGTTCAGATCAACGACCGGACACGCGTAAGCAACGTGTTGAAACAATTACAGCCTTTTATTGAGAACAATAACAAAGTGAGAGAAGACTTTCAAATAAAGGAGCTGGTGTTAGATCCGTTTACCACGATGGCGCATCGAGATAGATCAAATGATACGCGATCGAGAACCTGGGGCGCGCCACCGATCTCAGCAGTGATTGGTTCAGCGGTAAGCGGCATTATGATTTTACTAATCGCATGTTTCAATTTAACTAATACTTCGATTGCTATTTCGTCCCGAAGGCTTAAAGAGATAGGGTTAAGAAAAGTAATGGGCAGTAGTCGTGCACACTTGATTTTCCAATACATTGGCGAAACCATGTTTATTTGTTTTATGGCATTGGTTGTTGGTTTATTTTTGGCCGATTTATTGGTGCTCGGCTGGAATAACCTGTGGCAATATTTTCAGCTTACACCTCACTACCTTGATAACCCAACATTTCTACTCTTTCTTTTTGGTGTGTTGGTTTTTACTGGCATTGCCGCGGGAAGTTACCCAGCGTTTTATATCAGCAAATTTGAACCGGTAAGAATTCTAAAAGGTAAAATTGAGTTCGGAGGCACTAACTATTTTACGCGTTTTCTGTTGGGATCACAGTTTACCATTTCGCTCATCTCGATTGTGAGCGCGATAGGATTTATTCAGAATGCGCAGTTTCAACGCAACTATGATCTTGGCTTCGATATTCGTGGTTCAATCATAGCCAATGTAAATGATCAGAGCCAGTTTGATACTTATCGCAATGCGCTCCAATCTAATCCAGCTATTCTTTCCATTGCGGGAGCAAAAAGTGGAATATTTTCCAATCGGGCTAATGATCCCGTCAAGTGGGAATCCAGCGAAGTAGAAGTTGATATCATAGAAGTGGGTGACAATTACCTACCAGCAATGCAATTGAAACTAGCAGAAGGACGAGATTTCATAAAGGATTCTGAAACGGACAAAAGGGAATCGATTATCATTACACAAAAGATGGCCGATCTTTTTGGCTGGGATAAACCCCTCGGTAAGCAACTACTGTGGCGAGATACTACCAAGTTGTTTGTAGTAGGTGTAGTTAAAGACGTTTATACGCGCGGCCTTTGGCGTGAGCTTGAACCCATGATGATTCGGTATGTGTTGCCAAATCAATACACGCAGTTAGTAGTAAGCTCGAGAGCAGGAGACGTGGCAGCTGTAAATACTTTTATGGAAAAGGAATGGAATAAAATTTTCCCAAATCGATTGTACCCCGGACGGATGTTGGTAGATGACCTTCGACAAGTTGATGAGGTCAATCTTAACATTGTGTATATGTTCGTTTTTTTCGGAGTCATTTCCATGCTGCTTTCAGCAACGGGGTTGTTTACACTTGTATCACTCAACGTTATTAAACGCATGAAAGAAATTGGAGTGCGCAAAGTATTGGGTGCCTCTGTTTTCAATATAGCGCGCATCGTCAATACAGAATTTGTGGTTATCCTCATTCTTGCATCGGCATTTGGCTCGTGGGGAGGATATCTGCAGGCGAAGTTAATCATGGGTAGCATCTGGCGATATTACCAAGGTGCTAATGCAATTACATTTGTTGTTTCAATTGCGCTGCTTTTTCTTATTTCTTTTGTTGCCATCGGCTACAAAGTGTTTAAAACAGCGACTATGAATCCAGTTGATTCGTTGAAGGAGGAGTAAACGGTGACATATTGCTAGAGAAAACTTAATCTACTAACCGAAAAAGCCCTGGCCGTTTGCTCTAGCCAAATTTACCGGTGTAACATGTTGGCTTATTTATCGTCATGCCCTTGACGAAACTCAGCGTTGAAATATGCCCGACTATTGCATTCAAACAAATAATCTTACCCATCATTTTTTACAGCAAGAAGTTCTTCATGAGATCAACCTAAACGTTGAAACCGGAAGCATCTATGGCTTCTTAGGCCCAAACGGTGCAGGCAAAACCACAACTCTTCGACTAGCCCTTGGCTTGCTAAAGAAGCAACGGGGTGCGATTTATTTTTTTGGATTGCCCTTTCACGAAAACAGAATTAGCATCTTAAAAAAAATAGGTTCACTGATTGAAAGCCCTTCTCTTTATGGACATCTCACAGCGAAGGAGAATTTAAGTCTGTTACAGAAAGTTTATCAATGCCCTAAAGAGCGCATTCAACACGTTTTGAATTTGGTAGGCCTGCCCGACACAGGAAACAAAAAAGCAAGTCAGTTTTCATTGGGCATGAAGCAGCGATTGAGTATTGCCATTGCACTGCTGCATAATCCGGCTTTACTGATTTTAGATGAGCCAACTAACGGACTTGACCCCAACGGCATTATTGAGGTGCGCGAATTGTTAAAGAAACTGAATCAAGAAGATGGAATTACAATTCTTATTTCAAGTCATTTGCTGGCAGAAATAGAAAAGCTCGTTACACACGTTGGCATCATCAACCAAGGGCGGTTGCTGTTTCAGGGGACATTAGACGATTTGAAAAATAGGCAGCAATTGTCATTGCAAACCGTTTTTGAAACTAGTGATCAGGAGAAAACACTCAGGTTAATGAGCGACCACAATTTGTCACCCCGTGTTGAAAACGGAAAAATTATCCTTCCGTCTCTCGCTAGAGAAACCATTGCAACTCTTAATCAACAACTGGTGGCGAACGATGTTCTTGTCTACGAAATCAGCGTTGTAAAAAACGACCTTGAATCAATATTTATTGACATGATTAACCATTGATATGAGCCTTTCTTTCATCCATAGCTTTCAAAGCGAACGACTAAAAACAAAACGCAGCCTGGCCTTGTGGATCGTAATTATTGGTGGGTTCTTCACGCCTGTCATCGTTACGATTATCCGGTTGGTTCAATACAAAACACTGCCTGCTATGTATTCGTCAGATAAATTCTGGATGCAACTTTGGCAAAACTCTTGGGAATCGATGGCCATCTTTTTGTTGCCAATGGGAGTGGTTTTGGCCACCAGCTTAATCACTCAAATTGAATACAAAAACAACACGTGGAAACAGCTTCATACAACGCCACTGAGTTTGACAACAATCTTCTTTTCAAAGCTCACGGTCATTTTGGTGATGATGTTTCAGTTTTTCGTGTTGTTCAACATTGGAATTTACCTGTCGGCCATTATTCCTTATTTGCTTGTAAGCGGAGTACCTTATCCAAAAGCACCATTTCCCTATTTGTATTTTCTGGAGCAGAATCTATTTTACTTTATCGATTGCCTGCCCATCATTGCCTTGCAATACCTGATTAGCATGCAATTCAAAAATTTCTTGGTGCCCGTTGGCGCAGGTTTTGTTTTTTGGTTTGGTGCATTAGCTTCCCTATCGTGGAAGTATGGGTACATTATTCCCTACACATACACCACATTTTTGTTTTTGAAAAGTGGTATTGCCAACAAAGCTGCCATTCCTGACTTCAACTTTCATTGGCTGGCAGTTGGTTATTTTGTTGTTATTACCGCGATGAGTTATGCGCTGTATGTTACAAAGAAGGAAAAGGGATAGCCATTCAAAAAGCAGAAATTTAAATTAGCAGGCCGCATGTTAGTCGGGTCTCTTTTTCTTAGCCGAACTTGATTTAACGATTGATTGCCCTACTATTGTTTGAGTTTTCTTTTCGAGCGTGTCAAGGGTAAGCTGGTGAGCCTGTTTAAGAAGTTGCTTTACATAATTTTTATCAAACTCTGCAAAAGCCGAAACTGTGACGTGCCGTATTCTATTGCCCGTTCCTTTTAAAAGTTGTTTTGGGTCGTCAAGTTTAACGCCATGGTCAAAACCAATATTGACATATTTGCTATACACCGCAATATGACAAAACATTTCTTTTTGTTTATCAGACAGTGAATAGCCAATTGCCAACGCATTGTAGTTGTCGTAAATTAACTCATTGGTGTTTGGAAACATGTCTAAAACAAACTCCCTTAGTTGCAAGCAGGTTTTTTGAACCTCTTTGTCAAATGGCTTCAAAAAACCTTTCAATTCGTTAAGAGGTTCTCTTGCCATAACTGAAGCTGTTTTTTGTGTTACTACTTAAGAAAACCCGAACGATTAAAGTGATGAAATAGCTTCGACCCAATTTCTGAGCGAACGATTTTAGGGCTAACATTCCAGCAAAAAGCGCGAGCAAAATTGTTTTCCTCCCCATAGTTTCAAATTTAAGATTTTATGGGAAATACTGATTGGCATGTGTCGTTACCAATGCAGGTGAATTCGGGCCGGGCTATTGCCACTCGCCACCAATCCGCACATTCCATTTCCGGCTAGGACATGTCGCTCCATTCCTGGCAGGGACGCATTCGGACAATGAGGTATCAGCTAAAAAAGTTCGAACTTTGTGACTTAACATTGCTTGAATATGATTGAAAGTAATTATAAGCCTCCCGCTACAGTTTTTAAGTTTGTTTGTCCTGAAATACTCATCAAGATTCTTGAAAACTCGAGTTTAAATTTTACACCTCCTAGTAAATTCAACGACCCTTATGATTGTTATTTAGGTCTGATCTCCTTCGCAGTTACTCAAAAAGCCATTGATCGAGTTAAGAATGATCCCACGATAAGTGATGAAATCAAAGCAAAAAAGATGAAGGATTTTAAGGAAAATCCACACGAATTACCTCATGCGTTAAATCAAATAGCAAATGATCTATTGGTAAAGAGTGGCATTACTTGTTTTAGCTTGAATCGAGAAAATATGTTAATGTGGTCTCATTACGCGAATAAACACACTGGTGTTTGCATCGAATTCCATTCAATCCCGCTTATTAGAAGTGTGACTAAGAATGGGAAAATAAAAGTAAATGTCAAAGAGGTAACCTATTGCTCGGAACTAGATACTATCAATTTTCATGAATCGCCAAAGGTGGCAGTCGACAATTTAGTATTTACAAAAGCTGAAGATTGGAGTTATGAAAAAGAGTTTAGGGTTCTCCTTGCTGAGAACGGTTTAAAGGCTTTTGATTTAAACTCTATTTGTTCAATAACTTTTGGTACCCAGTGTGCGGATTCGACAATCATTGAAAGTAAGAGTTTACTTGAACAAAAATCCATTCATCCAAAGCTTTTCAAAGCCGGTCTAGTACCAAATCAGTTTAGGTTAAACTTCAAAGCTTTTGCTTAAAATCAAATTTTTTTCCGTTAATCCATGAATCATGAAGCCTACTAACCCCAAAGTCGATTGGTTTTTTAACAAGGCCACACCATGGCAGGAGGAATACAAAGCATTGCGCACCATTGTACTCAGTTGCGGACTTGTGGAGGAATTGAAATGGGGTTGCCCTTGCTACACGCAAGCGGGCAACAACGTGGTTCTGATTCACGGCTTCAAAGAATATTGCGCCTTACTCTTTCACAAAGGTGCTTTGCTAAAAGACCCTAAAACGATGCTCATTCAGCAAACCGAGAATGTGCAATCTGCCCGGCAGATTCGGTTTACCCACCTAGATGAAATCACCGATAAGGAAAACGTATTGAAAGCTTACATTAAAGAAGCCATTAAAGTCGAAGCGACAGGCAAGAAAGTTGAATTCAAAAAAGTCTCAGAATTTAAAATGCCGATAGAATTCAAGCGGGAGCTGGATGCATCTCCCTCGTTGAAAAAAGCATTTGAGTCGCTCACGCCCGGGCGGCAGCGTGGCTACCTGCTATACTTTTCATCGGCCAAGCAAGCCAACACCCGCAAGGCACGAATTGAGAAGTTTATACCACACATCATGACGGGAAAAGGGCTGGATGATTAAGTGGAGGAAACCCGAATGCCTCACTTCCTCCCAAGTACCCAGCCGATTGCGCCTCCCGTTGCACCCATCATCACGGTCATCACAATTGGGTCAACGAGTGTGGCCGTTAGGTTAGAAATGTTGGTAGTGCCATACATGTTCAGGCCGAAACCAAGTGACATAATAAAACCAACGATAGCACCTGCTTTTAAGCCGCCCCCAAACGTGGTGATATTGGCCCAGTTGCCGAAGATGTACACCAGCAGGTAAGCCTGCATCACATTACCGACAATCAGCGCCCACCATTGCATTTCGTCATCGGTGCGCATCACACCCGTGGCCGAGCCCGTGTTGGCGCCCATAAAATCGGAGAGTAGAATACCATACAATAAAAAACCGAGCATGAAGTACACAATGAACCCAGCCAGGGTTGCCATCATTCTTTTCTTTGCGTCCATATGAATTTGAAGTTTTGATTTAGGATGAAAGAAAGGTAGCAAAAAAAATTTGTGTGTGCGAGTGATTTTATTTGAGCAACAAGACACGGACTTGAAAAAATGCTTTATACGAAGAAGACCTAAACTTTCTGGTAGTATCTTCGCTAAATGAATGCAGATTCCATCATAAAGGCCTCCATTGATTTTATTGATTCTAAACTGTCGGCTTTGTCAGATGATTGTAAAAAGGACTTTGCGCAGCGACTACGGCTCGAATCGCAACCGGCAAACACCACGTTAGTGAAAGAAGGCGAATTTTCTGACAAGCTGTTTTTCATCTATGCGGGCTGCGTGCGCGCATATTATTTAAAGGATGGTAAGAACGTCACCGATTGGTTTGGATTCGAAAATGATTTTATCTGTGCCATCAACAGTTACTTTCTTAATATTCCCAGTCCCCATTATATTGAAACCATAGAACCCACCACGCTACTAATCATCAATCGCCAGGACGTAAACTATTTGTGCGACACCTATCACGATTTCGACCGGTTCGGCCGACTGGCCGTTACTCAAACCATGTTGCAGTTGCAACAACGCGTTGTCTCACTCCAGTTTGAATCAGCTCAACAGAGGTATGAAAGTTTAACAAAATTGCGGCCTGATATCACGCAACGTGTTCCTCTCGGCCACATCGCTTCTTACTTGGGTATAACACTAGAAACCCTTAGCCGTGCTCGGCAACCCAGAAAATCGAATTTGATTTAAATCAAGTGACGTTGCTAAATTTTGCCTCATCTTTCGAAAAAATAACTTATGAATGTGGCTTTATTGGCAGCAAACGCGTTGGTGCTACTTACGTTTATCGCGCACACTTTTTGGGGCGACAAAGAATACAAAATACTTGAACCCGTAGATGGAAGTACTGACCATCGGGAAAAATGGACAATGGGTCGAGGTGCTTTTCATATCGTATCTGCTGATTTTTTATTGGCTTTTATCGGGCTAACACTCATCAACTTTACAGAATACGTAAAAGAGAAATCGCTCATCCTGACCTTGCTGTCTACCTACTTCTTTGCTTATGGATTAGCGTTCTTATTAACGCTTATCATCTCTAAAAATTTTAAAAATAGCTTTTTTAAATTAGGGCAATGGTTGCTTTTGTTTGCCATTGCAGGTTTGATCTATTGGGGAAGAGAATGAAAGAAATACGAATTCGTAAAATTCATTTTGCCAGTGGCATAGCGCTTACCATTTTCATTGGTCTTCATTTGGCTAATCATTTAGCGAGTATAGCCAGTGTGGATAGGCATATTGAATGGATGAATGCATTACGTCACTTCTATCGCGCACCCATCATTGAATTTTTACTTTTAGCGGCTGTGCTGATGCAGATGTATTCCGGCATACGGCTCTTTTTATCGAAAAGAAAAACCACAAAAATTGGATTTGAAAAGCTACACGTCTTCTCTGGTTTGTATCTGGCTGTGTTTTTGGTTATTCACGTAAGCGCGGTTCTTGCTGGAAGGTTTATCCTTCACGTTGACACAAATTTTTACTTTGGTGCTGCAGGTTTAAATTCTTTTCCCGCCAACTTGTTTTTTATTCCTTACTATAGTCTTGCTATTCTTTCCTTTTTCGGTCATATCGCAGCTATCCATCATTGTAAAATGAAAAACGCTATGTGGGGAGTATCGGTGAATGGGCAATCTAAAGCTATTTTGATTTTGGGGGCATTGGTTATGTTACTCATTCTTTATGGAATGACCAACGGATTTATGGGGGCCACAATACCTGAAGAATACAGACTTTATTGAAGTTCCGCTTATGAAAGTTATCAATATCCACCAGCGTATCATTCATCAACCCAAATCGGCTGTAGTGGATTTATTCAATACGTTGGCTTCTAAAAATGATTTGATGTTAGCTAACGACAAATGGCCAGCTATGAAGTTAGATAATGGGCTAACGGTGGGTTCTAAAGGAGGGCACGGGCCGATTCGTTACACAGTAGAAGCGTACTCATCTGGAGAGTTTATTCAGTTTCGATTTTCGAAGCCTCTTGGCTTTCATGGTTTTCATCGTTTTGACATTGTCGCATTGGATACTCACACAACTGAAATCAGACACATCCTTGACATGCATACTTCCGGATTCGCTTTGCTAACGTGGCCGTTGGCAATCCGGTGGCTACACGATGCGCTGATCGAAGATGCTTTTGACAAAACAGAAAATCATTTTTTATCGCAAAAGAAAACCACACGTTGGAGTGCTTGGGTAAAATTTCTTCGATGGCTTTTGAAGTAGATGATGCCCAGTGCTACTTTACAAGGCTACTGTTTATTACGATTTCTCTTATTTTCGATTCGTAGTAGTAATGGAGTTTGCTATCTACGTCATAGTGATTTTGTAAAACAATAACATCAATATCTTTTTCAGGAATGTAAAATTTAAGTGAAAGAAAGCCTAGTCCTTTGCCGCTGTGTCCTAAATATTTAACAGGGCTTTTATCGCTTATTCTAAGTCCATAACCATAGCCAACTTTGTCTTTCCCAAAAGAGTCGTGCTGGGCAGTGATTTCGTAATGGGTCATTAAATTATACGTTTCTGGTTTTAGTATTTTTCCATGATGAAGTTTTTTATCCCAAGTGTTTAAATCAATGGCATTAGAAATCATGCCACCTGCTGGAATAAAGTTTGCCCAGGTTTCAGGTGTGTAGTTGAGACTTTTGAAATCAAACAATTTGACTGAATCCTTCGAAACCCAATACCCATTAATAAGCCCGGCATTTGGTTTATTTATTTCGTAACAATAGCTATTGGGCATTTCCAATTCTCTGAAAAGACTATTGGCTACTTCTATAAATGTTTTGCCTGTAACTTTTTCAATAATTGGTCTCAAAAGGCCATAGCTCGGGTTGCTGTAATAATAATCAGTTCCGGGTCTGAAAGACAATGGCTTGGTACTATCAACAATTCCTGCAGTATTGTTAAGCAGATGGTGAACCGTGACAGTATCGGCCCACGTCTGTTTGAAATCAGGCAAGTATTTCCTGATGGGAACATGAAGGTCTATTGTGCCTTTTTCAACCTCTCTTAAAACTATGGCTGCGGTAATTTGCTTGGTCAGGGATTGAATTCTGAAATTGTCCTTTAACGTAAAAGGTGTTTTTGTTTCAAAATTTGAATAGCCATAAGTCTTTAGATACTTTGTTTCATCCTTTTTTGTGATCCAGACAATGCCATTAAAACTTCTGGGGCTTGTGGTTTGTAGTAGACTATCAATTTTGATTTGATAGTCTCTCTTTTGTTGGCCATTGCAATTATTACTGATTAGAAATGGAAAGAAAGCAAAAGATAAAATCTTAAAGAATTGTATCACGTTACTTTGTGTTTAGTGAGGGGCTATGTCAATTTAAAGTATTAATTGCTTTTTGATTTCAATTCCTCAAAAGCTTTCATCAGCACTGCGTCTGTTTTTGCCTCTATGTCTTTTCTGGTGTTTCTTATTTCTACCGTTGGTGCTACTCCTTTATCCTCCAAAATGATTTTATTGGCATCATAGTAAAGCTGATTAGACAGAGATACTTCCATTTTGTTAGGCAACTCGAATGAATACGTATCCGAAAACATTCCTTTGGTAGCCGTGCCTACAATGGTTACGTTTGGAAACTTGCTAAGTGACAGGGTAAAGTCTTCTGCTGCGCTAGCGGTGCGGTCGCTCGTCAAAATTACTATCGGCTTTATAAAGTGAACACTGCTAGATGGCTTCACCCGGTATTCTTTCAACGCAGAAAATTTTCCATTGCTACGAATGCTCTTATAATTCACCAGGGCTGAATCGCTAATAAATCTTCCTGCTAGTTCATACCCGCTGTGTCCTCCACCATTATCCCGCAAATCGATGATAAGACTTCTACATGTACTGTATTCGCTGAGTGTTTCATCTACAAGCTTTGCTAGTTCTTTCTGGTCTGCCAGTTCATCTTTGTCGGATCCCATCACGCCTTTTAGTTGATTAAAAAATCGCGTAAAGCGAATGTAGCCGATTTCATTAGCGCGAGATACATACATGGGTGGCACCGCTTTGGTGAAGCTGCCATCTACTAATGCGCCTTTTGGCTGAGGCGCTCCAAAGCCCTGCTGTTGCAACAGCGCATTTACATTCAGCCAAAATTCTTTCTCAACGCCTTGAAATTCCGTTCGGAAAGAGTTGTTCTTGCTTTCACCCTTGTACAGGCGTTTGTCTTTTTGAAAAATATTGATGTGCCCATCTTTCAGAGGGTCAAGCATCTGTTTAAACACAGCTATCAACTCTTGGTCGGAGGTCTTTGCATTAACCTGCTTACGATAGGTGGTGTAGATTTCTTGCCAATCAATTCCCTTTACTTCAAAGAGTGCATAGTTCTCATCAAACTCTTTCCAAAACTTTTCAAAAAGCTGTTCGGTTTTACTAATGGTCTGAGAATAAACTGTGGGCCCAAAACAAATCAAAAAAGCTAGTGTAAAAAATAGTTTCATAGAAAATAATGGTCATTTAGCAATAACCTTGCCGATAGAATTCCATCAAAATTTCAACGATGACTGTTCGTTTTTGAATTTATTTGCTCGCTTTCGAAACACTAATTTTTCGGCCCACCCATCATCGCCTGCACCCCTAATCCATCTATTAAGTGGGGCGCAGCAGGTGTAAACTTCAAGGCAAATGATAAGTCTAGTCCGGTCTCGCCTTTTACCTGCACATCTGCATTGTCACCATCTATTTTGATATTGGTGATGGTGCCTTTTCCCAAATCGTCATGAAAGCGCTGAAAAAGCCCTACTTTGCTCTCTAACTCAGTCGTTTCATTACTGTTATTTGCGGGGGCTCCTCCATCCGGGCCGCCCTGAACCTGAAGGCGCATTTTTTTGTTAATCCATGCCTCGGTGTAATTTTCCTTTATGAATTTTCTCCACTGGTCTTTTTCACTCAGGTTAAGTACACGAACCAATTCTTTGCAGCGATTTTCAATAACTGTTTTTTTGTCTTGTGCTTTGGCAGCCAATACAACGAATAGACTAAACACGGCAATGGTTACTACTTTTTTCATAGAATTTTAAATTGTGGTTTTTATTTGAATTATTGTTTACTGATTAAATTTTGAATTTCCTTTAAAATGGGAATCGCTTTAAAGTCGCGGTTGGAAAATACGATAGCGGTGTACTCATCTTTGCCTACATAATAATGACGATAGCCGGCCTGATATCCGGGTAGGCCACCGTTATGCCCGTACCCAACTCCGTTATTGATGGGTGTGATAATCGTAGCATAACCAGACGAACCATTTTGTTTTGTGCGCATGGTCTCCAACATGGCTTTGCTGATCAGTTTTCCTTCCGACAGTGCTTTGTCAAACAACAGGAGGTCTTGTGTGGTGGAAAATAGACCGCCATCAGCGGAGGGTGGTATGATTTCTAGTTCTGGTTTCCACGTCCCGTCCTTCTTCACATAGCCTTTTGCAAATGTTTTGTTGGTGAGGTCGATAACCGGAGTGGTGTTCTTCATTCCGGCTGGCTTGAAAATTCGGTTGTTTAGTACAGTGAAGTATGGCTGTCCCTCTATTTTCTCAATAATCTTTCCCATCACTACAAACCCGCTATTGTTATATCGAAATTTTGAGCCTGGCTTACGAAAGCTTAGAGGCTGAGCCACGATTATTTTCATCAGGTTATCAATAGTACTTTGCTTACCGGCAAGCTGTTGAAATTCATCAGCACTCATGTAGTCTCCCAATCCTGAGCTGTGGGTTAGCAAATGGTGAATGGTAATGCTATCACCATTGGGCACTTTCCAATCTGGCAAATAGGTCTTGATTGGCTCATGCAACTTTAGTTTGTTTTCTTCCACCAGTTTTAGGATGACGGTGCCTGTCATCATTTTAGGAATGGAACCTAGACTGAATTTAGTATCTTTTGAAATTGCCTTTTTTGTTTCCAGATCCGCAAAGCCAAATTGCTTGTTGTAAATCTCTTTATTGTTTTTTGTTACCAATACGCTGCCGCTAAACTCTCCGGTAGTGAATTGACTAGTCATCAAACTATCAATCTTTTTTTCTAGCTGTGCCTCTGCAACTGAAAAAATAAAAAGGTAAAGTGTGCAAATAAGTAACTGCTTCATTGTTTGAGTTTGTTAGTGTATGAATAAACTGCTGCAACCATCAAAACGAATCGAAACGCATCAACTGATTAACCATATCAATGGTAGTTGCATACTTTTGAAAGAAAGGGCTTCCAAAATTGATGGCACCAAATCCACCAGTCACCAAGGTTATGCTGGGGTCTTTCAGTTCTATGGATCCAAACGAAATCGTGCCTACCAATTGACTCTTATAGATTTCTACTTCTCCACCCGGTGTCCTTGCTTTGGCAAATAGAACCGGTTCTGACTTTAGTTTCAATTTTGATTTCCATTCCATCGGGAAGGAAATCGCCTCGGGGCCACCACAATCAAAATGTGCTAACATTTCCTCTCCGTTTACTTTAACGTACCCTTCAGGTACTTTCGATAAATCCACCTTTACTACTTTTTCATCGCTGATGTCTAACTTTCCTTTTGTTAAAATCAACTTTGAATTCTTAAAGTCAATTGTCACCAGATTTCCCGTAAAAGCGCTGAGGCCGATGATGCCCGAAGCATTCGGTGAAAAGATTTGTTGCGGAGGCACAGCAACACCGTCCAGATTTTTGATTTCAAAATTGTTAAGCTTCAGCGTAGAGACGGTCAGGGTATTAACCTGATCGGGTGCCACGCTGTTAGGACTTTGGATGGTAGTCTTTCCGGTTATCTTAAGTTTATTTTCCTGTAAAAGCGTTTCACTCAAGACCAAACCGGTGGTACCAGTATCATAAATAAAGTTATACTCCTTTTTGCCGTTCACTTTTGCTTTGATCAAAATCAAATTTCGATCCATGGTAAACGGAATCTCCGTTGTTCCCTTTTGTGCAAGCCCAACTGTGGCCGATAAAATGGACGCTAACAACACAACTGCAATTGTCTTCATATTTAAAATTTAAAGGTTAACTACTCTGGCTTACAGTTTTCTATTATTTGGTTTAGAAATACTTTGTTGTTTTCTATCTCGGCTTTAGTCAAAGATTTTAATGCCTGCTTTCGATTGGCCGTAATGACAGGAATTACCTTTTGAATAACTGCTTGTCCTTTCTTTGTGATGATGAGATTAAATCTTCGTCTATCCGTTTTATGAAACTCCCTTTGCAGATATTCCTTTTTTACCAATAGTTCTATCATTCTCGTTACCGAGGCAAAATCTTTAAAAACATTTTCGGCAATCTGGTGCTGCGAAATATCTGGCCAATCTTGTATTGACTTAAGCACCAACCATTGGTCGATGGTAATATCAATGCCAGCCTTGTCAATCTGACGCTGTGCAAACTGTCGATACGTTTTAATTGATTTTTCAAGTGTGAAAAAAAGTACCTGATCTAATTTTTCCATAATGATGATGCAATTATAGTTGATATGTCATCAAAAGTACAAGAACTTTAACTTGCCCTTAACCTTATTTAACGTTAATTAACTTTTGTGGAGAAGAATCAAGAGGAATGCGAATGAATTATGAGGCTTATGAGTTATGCTGTAAATTTGTTCTTTGCTTTACAACCAATGTCTCTTCAAAAAGAAATATTCTTCTTCTTTTGCGCGCTAGGGGTCTTTAATGGCCTATTGCTTAGCCTCTACCTTTTCATAAATGGCAAAAAGAGTGTCTCTGTTTATTTTCTTGGTTTGCTACTGCTGACATTAAGCTTACGCATTGGCAAGTCGGTGTGGCTTTATTTCATCCCAACGTTGCCTAAGCTCTACTTGCAAATCGGATTGTCCGCTTGCTTTCTTATTGGTCCTTCCTTGGTATATTTTATCAAAGCAGAATTGGAGACACCCAAGAAAGTTCCTAAAAACTGGTGGTGGGTACTTATCTCCTGCGCGTTCGCGATTGCTGTCGCTGGGCTTGTTTATCCTTATACGCGGTATGCTAAGATATGGAATGTATATTACTTCAAGATTATTTATGCACAGTGGGGCGCGTGCATATTGTTTTCGGGCGTCTTACTGAAAGAGGTTTTTCGCAAAACGCGGGTAAAGAAAGAAAAGCCAACGGCCAAAGAAACATGGCTGTTAATTATCTGGGGTGCCGTCACCATTATTTTTGCACTGTATTTGACTACTATGCTGACTGGCTCGCCTGCTGTTTACATTACTGGCTCAATTGCATTTTCGTTCATGCTCTATTTCATTGTTGTTTTCATCTTATATCGAAAAAAAAACCTGCCGCTTTGGTCGTCTGATATTGCAAAGTATGGAAGTAAAAAATTAAGCGAGGGCGAAGCATCGGTAATACAAAGTCGGTTGGAAAAGGTAATGTTGGAGAAAGGTCTTTTTAAAAATCCGGATTTAAAGCTGGCTGATCTAGCGAGCGAGCTAATGATACCCCCGCACCAACTTTCGCAGGTTCTAAATGATAACTTTGGGAAAGGTTTTACTGGTTATGTTAATGAATATCGAATTAATGAAGCCTGCAAACTATTGTTGGCCGGTGACAATCCAAAAATCGAAGCCATTGGCTTCGAAGTGGGCTTTAACTCTCGGTCTACCTTTTTCTCCACGTTTAAAAAATTGAAGGGGATGACGCCTGCATTGTTTCAGCAACAACACAAGGCCGGTTCAATCGTGCGCGACATTTCAGCCTGACAAACCAGTTTTTCGTCCAGATTTATAAATCCGGACTCGAAAACAACCATTCAGCACTCATTGGAACAAACCTTTCTGCAAGCTACCCGTGTGCTATCCTAAAATAAATGGACATGAAATCGCTAGTAAGATGCTACACACCCAACAGCATGAATCTCAGCGATTCCATGTGACAACTAAAAAAACAATAATTAACACATGAAAAGACTACTTGCATTAACGCTAACCTTATCCGGTTTTGCCATTTCAATGGCAGCCCAAAATTTATCCGACCGCCAGCAGGCTGAAGAAGTTATTCAAACCTATTTTGATGGTTGGGCAACCGGTGATACGACCAAGATTGGGCGAGCCATGCATCGCTCTTGCCATCTTAAAAATTTCAGGGATGGCAAGTTTATTGACTTTAATCGAACTCAATATCTAAGTGGTTTTAGACTTAGGCAACGACCAGCAGGTCTAACTACTAGAATAGTCTCATTAGACATAACCGCAGGAGTCGGTGCTGCCAAAACAGAGATCGTAACCGAACGAGACACTTTTACCGACTATTTTAACTTGATGAAAATAGATCAGCAGTGGTTTATTGTCGATAAAATAGCAACCCGAATTCCGCACATCACAGCACCCGATCTTTCGGAACCGATAAAAGAAACGATTATTGACGGATTGGCCCGACCATGGAGCATTGCTTTCTTATCGGAGGATGAAGCACTGGTAACAGAAAAGGAAGGAACGCTCATAAAAATAAATCTGGCATTAAAAACAAAACTGGCCATCAAAGGCTTTCCTGCCGATACCGCCAAGGCAAGAGACCGCGGAGACAATACGGGCATATTTGATGTTGTGATTGATCCGCAGTTTGACAAAAATAAATTCGTTTATGTTGCCTATGCAGCGAAACAAGGAAAACAGAAGGCTACCAAAGTAATTCGTGCTGTATTGGAGAACGATGCGCTGCGCAATGTTCAAACTATTTTTCTGGCCACACCTTTTACAGAAGAACGACATCATTATGGAGGTGGAATGATTTTCGGCAGTGATGGCAAACTTTATATCACAATGGGGGAACGACTGTTCAATGAAAAGGATGAACCAGCCTTGCCCTTTGCCCAAAACATTGAAGACAAGCGCGGAAAGATTTATCGCATCAATCCTGATGGCACGATACCGAAGGATAATCCTGACTTTGGTCCTAAAGCCGTTCCCGGTTTGTATGCCGTGGGTATACGCGCTGCGCAAGCATTGACAAAACATCCGGTTACCAATGCTCTTTGGTTTAGTGAACATGGAACGATGCAGGGTGATGAAATAAATGTCTTAAAAGCCGGAGCCAATTATGGATGGCCGATAAAGACTACCGGCAAATATCGCTTTGCAGAATATGCCCCACCTATACTCGAAGGCAACACTTATACAGAACCCGTTTGGTATTGGTTGCAAACTGTAGCGCCTACTGGCCTTACCTTTTATACTGGCGATGAATTTCCAAGTTGGAAGAATAATTTACTAGTAGCTGGCTTGTCGCAGGGTAGTTTCTGGCGTTTAGTGGTGCGGGGCGAAAGTGTCTCGCGCGTGGAAGAGCTATTTACAAATGATCGCGTGAGGCTTCGCAAAGTAGCTCAAAGCCCGCAAGGCAAGCTCTATCTTCTCACTGATGAAGCCGATGGAAAAATTATTCGGATAAAGAATGGGACGAGGTAGGTAGCAAATTGCTTCTTACTTCCTGCCAAGCACCCAGCCGATTGCGCCTCCCGATGCGCCCATCATTACGGTCATCACAATCGGGTCAACTAGTGTGGCTGTTAGATTAGAAATATTGGTAGTGCCGTACATGTTCAGACCGAAACCTAGTGACATTATGAAACCAATAATGGCACCCGTTTTCAAGCCACCGCCAAGGGTGGTGATTTTGGCCCAGTTGCCGAAGATATATACACAATAGAAAGATCAGGCGACTAATGCACGAATTGACTTTCTTAATTCGTGTTTTATTAGTGAATTAGTGGAAAAAAGGAAGATGAACACCCCCAACCCCAAAGTCGATTGGTTTTTTAACAAGGCCACACCATGGCAGGAGGAATACAAAGCATTGCGCACCATTGTACTCAGTTGCGGACTTGTGGAGGAATTGAAATGGGGTTGCCCATGTTACACGCACAAGCGCAACAACGTGGTTCTGATTCACGGCTTCAAAGAATATTGCGCCTTACTCTTTCACAAAGGTGCTTTGCTAAGTGTATGTACCTGGGGGAAAATCCCTCGCTTTTTAGGCGAAGACTTTAGTGTAATATTTTCTAACTGAGTATGCTTTTTTCTCTTCCGATTTGCTCGCGTTTGCAAGCCGAGGCTTTTGCACTTTTTTAGTCGGCTTTTGCCCGAATTACAACCCCTCGCCCTTTAGGCGAGGGTAGTTAAGTTGGCGAAAACTAAAATGTTTTACTTTTAGTTAACATCGAAGAACAACTCTTGTTGGTAAATTGCGGCTTCTTTTCTTGTATATGAAACTTCGTCCGATTCTAATTGCTGCGGCCACCTCATTGGGCATGGTGGCTGTATTGGTGATTGTTGCTACAGCGCTCTTGTATTATCGCCAGCGTGAACTTACCCAGTGGGCGATCGGTCATGCCAATAGCAACTTTGTTGGTGAACTCGTCATTCAAGACAGTCGCATTTCACTATTTCATGATTTCCCTTATGTGGACATCGACCTACGGGGTGTGGTATTTTACCCCAATAAGTCGAAACAAGGCAAACCACTTTACCAAGTAGATGATCTCTATCTCGGGTTTCGCTGGTGGGATGTGCTGCGATCTAACTTTGATGTGCGCCTGATTGACTTAGAAGGAGGCCACCTCGACATGATTCAGCACGTCAATGGTGACATCAATATTCTGCGGGCTAAAAACATCAAAAGCGAATCAAGCAGTTCTGCTGATACTTCCACTGTGCGCGTTCATTTGAAAAAATTTATGGTAAAGGATTTTCATCTTTCTTTTTTTCGGGAAGTCGACAGTTTGAAGCTGGAAACACAGGTGCAGGAACTTGAAACGAAGTTAAGCTTGGAAGATGATCATCTCTTTTTGAAACTCAATGCAGCCAGCCAACTTTCTATTTTCCTAAACGGGGTTCCATCGTTTATTTTTAATAAAGCGATCACCATCAACACCGACCTCGACTACCATCTCACAGATCAGAAATTGAAATTGCGCGAAACGCACCTCACCTTGAACGAAGCAAAATTTGGAATAAACGGTACGGTGGCGTTGGCCGATTCATTACAGTTGGATGTAACCTTGTTTGGCGAAAAGCCTGACTTTAGTTTGCTCACTGGTCTGGCCCCAGCCGCTGTCTCTGAAAATCTAAGGCGTTATCGCAATTCTGGGAAAGTCTTTTTTGAAGGAACGATCAAAGGCGCATTTGCCGAGAACCGGCAACCAAAACTTGACTTCCGCTTTGGTTGTGAAAATGGCTTTTTTCAAAACACCAGTACCGATAAGAAAGTTGAGTCATTGAATTTCACGGGGCGATTGACTAATGGCAAAAGCCAATCGATGAATACGATGGTATTTGAGTTAAATGATTTTTCCGTTAAGCCCGGGCGAGGAAGCTTTCGCGGAAACTTACGAGTAGAGAATTTCAACGATCCGCAAGTAGCCGTTACGCTCGACTCTGACCTGGACTTGGAATTTCTGGGAGAGTTTTTGGGTGTAGAAGGTTTACAGCGCCTTAAGGGCAATATAATCGTGAAGATGAATTTTGATGAACTTATTGACTTTGAAAATCCCGAGCAATCATTGGCACAATTGAAAAAAGGAATTGAAAGTGAATTGAGCATTCGTAACCTTAGTTTTCAAATTCCTGGATACCAACACCCCATTGAAAAATTGGATTTACATGCCTTGATGCAAGGCGGCCGAGTAGTCATGGATACGTTTCTCCTGCGCCTTTCCGATTCTAACTTACAACTGAGTGGATCTATCAGCGACTTACCTGCGCTTTTCCACCAACACGAGAAGAATGTAACATTCCGACTGGAAGGCTCATCGGATAAAATCAATCTTTTCAGTTTGACCAAGTTCGATTCCGCTTCTGCTCCAATGATGGAAGAGGTCATTTCTAACTTTAGAATGAAGCTCGGTTTTGAAACATCCGTGGGGAAGCTTCGTCACTCTCCGTTACCGTGGGGAGAATTCTACATCGAGGATTTTTACGCTACGGTAAAGGGTTACCCACATGCGCTACACGATCTTCATGCCGATGTGATTATCAACGACACCACTTTTCAGTTGAAAAATTTCAGTGGTGAAATTGATCAATCCGATTTTCACTTTAATGGCAAACTGACTAACTACAACCTTTGGTTTGATAGTGTGAAATATGGAGACACCCGGTTTGAGTTTGATTTGTACTCGGAACAACTTCGATTGGACAATCTACTTACTTACAAAGGCGAGAGCTATCTGCCAGAAGACTATCGCCACGAAATAGCGCGTGAGTTAAAGCTGCACGGTTTGGTAGATTTGAACTTTCAGCGAAAATTCCGCTTTGCCGATTTGCTCATGGAACGCATGGAAGCGCGACTTAATGTGCATCCGTTAAAAGTAGAAAAAATGAAAGGTCGCATCCATTATCAAGATGAACATATTAGTATTCAAAACCTATCGGCCAGTTTGGGAGCGAGTGATGTTAACCTCAATTTGAGTTACTATACCGGTCGGCATAGCACGTTGCGGGTGCGTGACAATTTGTTCAGCATCCGGTCAAATTCGCTGAATCTCGATCAACTGTTATCGTATAACCCATCGCCTGCAAAGGCAAAAGATCACGCGTCAGCGTTCAACATTTTTGAAATTCCGTTTACCGACATGACGTTTCGTGCTGACATTCAATCGCTTAAGCATCACCACGTGGCCATCACCAACCTAAAAGTGCATGCACGAACCAAGTCAAATCACTACCTGTTTGTGGACACACTTAATATGAACCTTGCCGGTGGCGACTTTACCATGAATGGCTACCTGAATGGCTCTAATCCAAAAAACATTTACTTTAAAAGCAATGCCAACTTCAACCGACTTAATCTCGATCAGCTCCTTATCAAGTTCGATAACTTTGGGCAAGACATGCTCATCAGCAACAACCTGCACGGGCAACTCACAGGCACGGTGAACAGCGTGTTCCTTGTACATCCCGATCTTACACCCATTCTCCATGAAGGAGAAGCGCACCTGGATATCGCCATTGCAAATGGTAGCCTAGTCAATTTTGCACCGCTGCAAGCCATGTCGTCTTTCTTTCGCGACCGAAACCTCAACAACGTGCGGTTTGATACCCTTCGCAATAAACTCGATCTCGCAAAAGGAACGTTGACGATTCCCGCCATGACAATAAACTCCTCATTGGGCTTTATTGAAATGGAGGGCACACAATCGCTTGATTTGAAAATGGACTATCTTATTCGCGTTCCGCTACGGTTGGTGACACAAGTTGGCTTTCAATCATTGTTTGGTGGTAAACGAAAGGAGGAGGTAAACCCCGACCAGGAAGATGCCATTCAGTATCGCGATAAAGACAAGCGTGTGCGGTTCATTAACGTTCGCGTGAGTGGAACGCCAGAAAATTTTTCCTTCGCGTTGGGGAAACGGAAAAAATAGGAGGTTGCGAGTTTCACGACTTCCCTAATTTTTTCATTGAAATGCGGATAGCAAAATTGCATGTATAGTTGGTTTTGTTGAAGTCACGTATATCAACAACGGTTTCGAAAAACATCTTGTACCAGTGTGCAAGGTGGAATGAAGTCCACAAATCATATTCCAGCGTCAAGTTTGAAGTTTAGAGACTATTTAGACTAACATAAAAGTGGAACTAATGGCAGTCTATGGAGTAAACGGATCTGACCATTTCTCATCTGTGTAAATGTTTGTTCCGGTAAGCGTTTTGAGAAAAGCAACCAACGCATCCTTTTCATTTTGCGCAAGCAATAATTTCTGAAACTGACCTTGTGGGCGCAGCTTTGGATCTAAGTTCGTATTCCCCGGTGTTGATGGTATAGCGTTATAGTGATTAATCACCGCCTCGAGTGTTGCTAAACTTCCGTCATGCATCGCTTGCGAATTCAATGTGCCGTTGGCATTCAATAAGTCGCGCAATGAAGGGGAGCGGGTATTCGTCAAATCTACAGTTGTTGAACCCACTATACCAACTACTCCGTTGTTTCTGCTGTTGGGGTCGATGTCAAACTCGGGCGCGCGATGACAACCCTGGCAACCTGCTCCACCGCCTGTACGTTCGCCACTGGCGTTGAATTGTGGAGCGCCTAGAAATAAGTTTTTACCTTGATTTTCAAGCACGGAGAAATTAGCAAAGGCTGCGTTATCATTAGGCGCGCTTACTCTGCCCACATCATATTTTGAATCAAAAGATTGAATGCTTCGCACGAACTGCGCTAATGCATTTTGTAAACGTGCTTCGGTAATTTTACTGTCTCCATAGGTTAGCTTGAAAAGTTCTTGATAGTAGGGAAGTGCTTCTAATCTTACAATTAATCATGCCAAGTTGGAGTCACCGTTCGTTCCGCTGAAGCCCATTTCCTTGTGATCTTGGATCGGTTGTGTGGTTTGATTTTCCAACGATGTTGCGCGCTCGTCCCAAAAGAAATTTTGTTCATTCGCGAAGCGGCTATTTGCCAATCGCATAGAATGCCTGCCGGTTACTCCGTTTACGCCTGTGCTCACTATTTTAGAATCGCCAAACGCAAATTCTCGCTTGTGGCAACTACTGCAACTGACCGTATTATCTTTTGATAAATTTTTGTCATAAAACAAAACACGACCTAGGGTGGCTCCCGAGTTGGTGATTGGATTGGTGGTGGTATTGTCTTTTAAAATGTAAGCGGGTTTTGTTTGAGCCGCATAGTTGGCGAGGTTGGTAGGATCGATGGCTGTTCCAAAAGTAGATTTGATAGATGCATATTCCTCAGTGGCGGTAACTTTTTCATCTGAACATGCGCTGATGAAAAACAGGATTGTAATCAAAATAGAAAAGGACTTTTGCATACTGTTTTTTGGGTTGGGAAGGGTATTTTTTGTTGGACTCCAGAGGACGAAACGATCGAGTACCCTAGTGTTCCTGAAAACTATTATTTTATCGAGTGTTTTTTCACTACTGATTGAAACACGTTAAAAGTCTCAAAGTGGTTGGTAGGGCTGACTTAGATTTCTCCTCTAACCTATTTGATATCGAACTTTTGCAGCTGCCTGATTAGCCTTTTTCCTGGCCTCTTCAATGGTTGCTCCTTTCGCTAAACAAACGCCCATTCTTCTTTCGCCATTTACTTCTGGCTTGCCGAATAAACGAAGCTGTGTGTCTGGCTCAGACAACGCTTCTTCCAATCCCGAATAAGAGATGTTGGTGGATTTGCCTTTCACCAAAATGACGGAAGACGCAGAAGGGCCAAGCTGCCGAATAACAGGAATAGGCAACCCTAAAATAGCTCGCGCATGCAAAGCAAACTCAGACAGATCCTGGGAAATCATCGTGACCATGCCAGTATCATGTGGACGCGGAGAAAGCTCACTGAAATACACCACCTCGCCCTTCACAAAAAACTCAACACCAAAAATACCAACTCCCCCTAATGCATCGACCACTTTTTTGGCGATGTGCTGAGCTTGTTGCAATGCTTTTGCTGGCATAGGATGTGGCTGCCAGGATTCCTGATAGTCGCCATGCTCTTGGCGATGACCGATCGGTTCGCAAAAAGAAACCCCCTCTTTATGTCGAATGGTAAGCAAGGTAATTTCATAATCAAAATCGATAAAGCCTTCTACTATCATACGTCCACCACCGCTCCGACCACCTTCCTGACCATAATGCCAGGCGTTTTCAATATCTGCCTCCGACTTCACCACGCTTTGGCCTTTGCCTGATGAACTCATGATCGGTTTTACCACGCAAGGCATGCCAATTTCCCTGATCGAAGAGTTGAATTCCTCCAACGTTCCGGCAAACCGAAAAGGTGACGTTTTGAGCTGTAGGGTGTTGGCTGCCAGCGTGCGAATTCCTTCGCGGTTCATGGTGAGCCTTGTTGCATTAGCCGTTGGAATAACACGAAAACCTTCTTTCTCCAATTCGATCAACGTATCAGTAGAAATGGCTTCTACTTCTGGAACAATATAAGTGGGTCTTTCTTTTTCGACTACGCTGCGAAGTGCATCGGGGTCTAACATAGAAATGGTGTACGACCGATGGGCAACCTGCATGGCGGGCGCATTATCGTAACGATCAACGGCAATTACCTCAACGCCATAGCGCTGAAATTCTATCACTACTTCTTTACCCAACTCGCCCGAGCCAAGCATCATTACTTTAATAGCAGAAGAAGTAAAAGGCGTGCCGATAGTCAATGGCTTCATTTGATAAAGGTTAGAAAGTTAAGATCTGTTTGATTCGTTGTCGCTAATTTCCAACTTATCCTTGAAATAGTAATATGAACTGGGCATAAATCGAGCCGCCAACGCATTTGCAAACAAAGTAGCCCAATGTCAATTTGCAATTATTTATTGGTGGCAAACCCGCTGTCATATAAATGTCGCCTGAATGGCGGCCTAAAAATTTAGTGGTACTTTTGAGTGCCCTTAGCTTTGCATGCAAAAAACACCCAAAGAAATGACTGCTACCTGGCTCCGCGATGGAAGGCTATCGAAGGGACTTACCCAAAAGGAATTGTCCGAGCGATCGCACATTAGCATGCGCTCCATTCAACGAATTGAAAAAGGTGAGCTGGTTCCGCGCAGCCACACCTTAAAAACACTGGCGGAAATTCTCGAGCTCTCTTTTGACGACTTTATGAAGGCTGCACGCGAACAGGAGTTTTCCATTCCGCAGGCAGGTTCATACACACTTACACGACCACAACGCGCGGTGCTTTCTGTTGGCATTTGCCTGATTATTCTCTTCCTGGCCTTGGCTTATGTTGCACAAGCACCCAAATTTCCAGAAACCACTTTTGAGTTATTGATTTTCTTGAGCTCAGTACTTGCGCTGATAACGGTGGTACTTTTTATGCTGTGGCGCAAACGCGTCTGACATCTTAATTTAAATTTTTATGATTGGTATTTTAGTTCAATTGGCCTTATCGTGGCTATTGGTTTGGCTTTTCGATAGAAGCAATCTTTTAGTGCTGGGGTTAACGCCCACAAAAGAGAGGTTAAAGCATTTTTTAATTTTTGTTTTTATTGCCGCTGCCTTTAGCGCCTCTGGTTTTGGACTTAAAATGTGGATTGCTCAACAACGTTGGCAACTAAATCCAGCGTGGACATCAGCTCTTATTGGCGGTGGTGTTTGGTTCAATATCAAATCGGTTTTGTATGAAGAGCTGATTTTTCGAGGAGCGTTGTTTTACATCCTCATCAAAAAGCTGGGCGTTACCAAAGCCATTTGGATTTCATCAACGGCCTTTGGTATGTACCATTGGTTTTCGCAAGGCTCGTTAGGCGACCCCATGAGCATGTTGATAACCTTTGTGGTTACAGGCGCTATGGGTTTGGTGCTGGCTTATGGCTACGCTAAAACTCAATCGCTGTATGTACCCATTGCCATTCACTTTGGTTGGAATGTGGTGCAGCAAGTGGTGTTTTCAAACGGCCCCATAGGCAAGCGATTGTTAATAGAAGTTACACCACAGCCAGAAGTAACCGTTTCTTATTTCACTTTTTTCTTTATGCAACTGTTTCCGATTGTCGGGGTGTTGGTGGTTTGTGCTTATAGGATAAGGTATTTGAGGCATTAATGTGAGGTGAACACAAAAATTAAGAGACTCAAACAGATTGCTTTGAGGTTTGGCTTCAAGACACCAAAATAGTGCGGGCCGTCAAATTGGATATAAAATCCTGCACGTCTCGGCTTGCGAATAATCAAAAACAATTTATACAGTTAAGGCTATTTCAGAAACATTAAGGAAATGATAAATTTACTTATCAAATTTTTACTCTATGAAGTTTTTATTACACGGGATCTTATTTGTTACTGTGATCGGCTCTTATGGTCAATCTAAAGAACAGCTTTTGACAGAATTTTCAGATAATGCCTGCAAGTGTATCGATTCAATAAGAGTCTATAACAAAAACAGGAAAACGATTGCCAACGAAATTAGCGCTTGTATAGATAAACAAGTATTGGCTTATCAAATGGGGAGTCAGTTATTAGATTTAATACCTGTTAATAAGGGAAAAAGGAGAAAAAAAGTCGATGTCAATGTAACGCTCGATACCAACCGAAACTCTCAATCATATAAAAACAATTATTTTGAAATTGAGAGGTCTTTGATGAAGAATTGTAAATCTATCAAAGAAAAGATAGCAGCGGATGATGAGCAAACGAATGTTTCTATGTCAAATAATATAGAAGCCATGAATTTGTACTCGAAAGGAATAGATGCGTTAACAGCACAAGATTTTAGCAAAGCAATTGATTACTTTAAACAATCTCTAAAGATTGATAGTATTTTTTCCTTTTGTTGGGACAACCTAGGTTTAGCTTACCGAAAGTCCGGAGAATATGAGAAGGCAATTAAAGCCTATAAAACATCAATACAAATTGATCCCAGCGGTTTAATGCCAAGCAAAACCTTGCTACAGTTTATGAGTTTAAAAAAGAGTATGAGAACGCAGTAACGGCTTATGGGGAATTAGCGACTTTGGATAAGAAGAACCCAGAAGTATATTACGGAAAAGGCCGCTTGTACGCTGTCTTTTTAGGCGATTATGAAAAAGGTTTATCCAACATGTGTATTGCCTATCGACTTTATCTTGAAATGAAATCATCGTATAGAACCGATGCCGAACAGATGATCAATTTTATTTATGGTAAAATGAAAGAATCTGGCAACGAAAAACGATTCAATGAAATTTTGAAAGAAAATAATATCAACATTAATTAAATAAAAAACCCGAAAGAAATTCTTCACTTTTCTTAAACATTTTGACAGGCGTCAAGACACCTCCAAGGTGTCAGACGCCTTACAACTATAAAATCTTGGAATGCATATCTTGAGAAATCACCAAATAAGATTCTTCAAGTAATCTTTCCCAGTTGATTTCTACATATTGATACGCTGCTTCTCTTTTGCACAATTGAGTTGCCCCATTTCCAAGATAATCTGGTAACGAAGACCACCTCCAATCATCAAGCCGATCAACAAGATTTGACTTTAATGGATTTTGGTGGATATAGTGGAAAGCAGTGGATAGGTATCCATCCACACATTTAAACTTAGTTTTTTGCTGGAAAAGATTGCCAGTCATTGATTCTTGCTTTTGAATGGCCTTCGCATAAGAACTTAATAGTAAACGAATGCCCTCTGTAAGCGCGTTTATTGGTATTGGTTTTTCCTTGATAATTTTTGTGGAGGCAGTATTGGCTTTTACAAGAAAGTGAAAATGATTTGGCATTAGGCACCAAGCTAACAAATCAGCATTAGGCACTATATACTTCTCCACCTTTTGCAAAAAGAAATGATAATTGCGGTCTTGAAAAAAGACGGTTTGCTTGTCGTTGCCACGATTATAGATATGATAGAAACTGCCCTCCGTGAACTGCATAGTTCAAATATAAAGAAGGTTTCAATAATGGAAAGGCTAGTTAGTTGCGAAGTTAGGCGTCTGACACCTTTGAGGTGTCTTGACGCCTTGAAAATTTGCAAGAAGAAATGATAATTACGGTCTCGAAAAAAGACAGTTTGTTATCGTTGCCACGATTATAGATATGATAAAGACTAGCCTCCGTGAAATGCATAATTCGAAGATAAAGAAGGTTTTAAAATGGTAAAGCAAGTTGGTTGCGAAGTTAGGCGTCTGACACCTTTGAGGTGTCTTGACGCCTCGAAAAGAAACTTTTAGCATTTGAAAACACCTAATTTGCTTAACTTTATACTAACTCATTAATGTATTCATGAAACTCGATATTCTAGATTTATCGAAGAAGCGCATGGTCCTCTTTCCTTGTGCCATATTTATCCTATTTCTATTATTTCATTTACCAATTGAGCGCATTTTAAATACTGCTTTTGTAGTTCCATTATTATCAACCGTAAAAGCCTCATGGTATTTAGATTTAATCTTTTTTGGCGTCCTTATCATTTTCCTATTTCATAGTTATGATAAAGGCAAGCGTAGAATCTATTTTTCATTAAATACTTTTGGATACTGGTTAATTGTGTTATTCATATTCGGCTGGTATCGAACCCAAGACAGCCATGGGAATTTCTGTCGCTGGAGTTCATTAAAAGTATCAAGTACCTAGACGTTTTGCCAATAATAGGTTTGGTAAATGCAGCCTTGATTCTAAGGTCGGCATTTTTGAACCCTTTGCCGCCTCAAAGAAGCCTAGGATTTGTCGAGGATAATCCGATCAATGATGCATCGGATGACAAATTAAATTATGCTTTGTATGCATCCGAACTTGCCCTAAAATTAAACCAAAGTTCTTTCAAAAATTCTTTTGCAGTTGGAATAACTGGTGAATGGGGAACAGGAAAGACTTCATTTATTAACTTAGTAAAATCTATCTTAGACGATTCAAAATTTATTAAAATCGACTTTAACGCTTGGGATAGCCATTCACCTAAAGCTATAATAAAAGATTTTTTTACCACTTTGACATCTAGCTTATCAAAGTATCACTCAGACATTTCAACACTGTTATTGAATTATTCTGAGACACTAATAAAATCTTACGATCCTATAATTTCAAGTCTTCTTAGCCCTATTTCAAATGATCTAAAAAGTAAATCAATATTTGAACAGCGCACTAACATTGAAAAAGCTATTCCTAAAATTCCTAAGCGAATTGTTATTTGTATAGATGAGCTGGATCGACTAGATAAAAAGGAACTTATCGAAGTAATTAAACTTATTAGAAGCACAGCAAATTTTCCCAACGTGATTTTCATTGTGAGTTATGATAGAAATTATTTGATTGAAGCCATTCGGAAACTAAACAAACAGAATAGTGAATCCTTTCTTGAAAAAATATTTCAAATTGAAATAACTCTACCTTATTTCGGAATTAGTTCTCTCCAAGAATTAATGTATGGCAAACTAAGGAGTTTAATTGAACCGGAATCCCATGAGGAAATAAAGAAGGTCATTTGGGATCAAATATTTTTTAGACCACCCCATTACGCGGGGCATATTGCAACAATAAGAGATGTGACTAGATTAATAAACTCATTGGTCTTTCATTTTGACTTGCTAAAAAATGAAGTTAGTCTTCACGACCTCTTTTATCTAGAAATTCTAAGAGTGAAGTATCCTTCTGTTTATGAGTTATTGGGCAGAATGCACGATACTTTTCTTCACCAAACTGATGGGCTAGATATAAATCAAGCATTTATTTTGAAAACTGTAAGTCCTAGTGATATTGTTATTTTCAAGCACATAAAAAACAACTGTTCTGGCCTTTCTATCAAGAAAAATCAAATAGAAAAGATTGAGAGCTTGCTTCGGCTATTGTTTTCTGACAAGCAGTTTGCCGAAGAAAACAGGCTAGCAATAAAGTATCCTTCAAACTTTTTTAAATACTTTGCTTACCGTTTATTACCAAACCATTTATCAGAAGCCGAGTTTGAAACTGCAAGAAAAGGAGATCAAGAAACCTTCAATTCGTTTATCGAAAAATCTGTAAAAGGCGATTTACATGCGGCTTTGACTAGGAGACTAAAGCAAATTCAAAAATTTGACAGTAAAGTTGATTTTGAAAGAATAATTAACGGCATCTTTTTCCTAGCGCAACAGGAAGTAGTTTCTAAAAGCTGGAGTAGCAATTCGGTCGGCTATGACGCGCCCTATCTTGCATATAAATTGAGTAATTCATATCATAGTTTAGACAGGCTGTATGAGGGTAATCAAGAAGAAGCCAACACATTCATAGTTAATAAATTTAAAGAAGCTAAGCCCCCTTTTTTAAATGAAGCTGAAGCGATAAGAGGAATGCTCGCTATCATGGTTGATGATGAATACATCATTGCCAAAACACAATTGACTGAAATTTTACTTGGCTATTTAAGGGATTACCTAAAAAGCGTTGATCAAGTAGATCGTAACGCTTGGTTTCTCTACCAGAACTGTGAGGTAAAGATTTTTATAAAGGATTCTTCAAGAAATTACATACCACAGAGTAGCATGGTAACTGGTTCAAGTGATGCCATAATTTCTTTTATATCGGAGAAAAATCTTCATGGATTTCTTAATAGTTTGATTTTACTAAACCAACGTGATCCAGAATATTCCGAAAACCAACATTTTGCTGTTTGGGATATTGTTGTGAAGATTTTTGGCTCTTGGGAAGAGTTTTATCAGTTCCTAATTACCTTTAATTCGCAGAATATCGATTATGTGACAGAGTTTTTAGTATTCTATAATAAATGTAAAGACGCTGGTTTCGGAACCTACATTCCTTTTGAGTTTGAACATTTTAAAAAGTAAGTTCTTTCAGGCGTCTGACACCTTTGAGGTGTCTTGACGCCTTAGGAAAAAAAAAAGCCCGGAATTTCTCCCGGGCTTTCTTACGTCTTGCTACTTACGTCTTAGGTCTAAAAAGGATATTCTCCTTTGCCAATGGCGTGGTTCGCCACTTTGCGCCTTGCTTCTTTTAGATTGAACGGATCGATTTTGGTGAAGCGTTTCAGACCGAGCATCATAAAGCGAAGCTCATCTCCTTCGGCAAAAGCATAAATGGCCTGCTTGCCCGCCCCGGCTGCTTTTTCAATAGCATAGTGCAGATAAATCATGGCCATAGCAATTTCCACCTCGCAGGCTTTCTCTCCACGCATGCCAATCAATTTTTCTACGCGCAAAATCACAGACTCTGCCACATAGCCTTCAATAAGCATATCTGCCAAGTTCATCAATATCTCCTGCTCTTCGGATAGCTTCATCATAAATTTTTGAATGGCGGCACCCGAAACCATCAGGCCTGCTTTCTTCAAATTCGCTAATGCCTTTTTCTCTTTCGCAAAAATTGCGGTGTCGTCACTCGTTCCAAAATCAGGAATGGCCATCAATTCTTTTTGAACAGCCATGGCTGGCGTCATCAAATCTAACGTGCCTTTCATTCCCCGTTTCAACAACATGTCGATGGTAAGCAGTCGGTTGATTTCGTTTGTTCCTTCAAAAATGCGGTTGATACGTGCATCGCGATAAGCGCGATCCATCGGCCCATCGGCCGAGAAGCCCATGCCACCATAAATCTGCACACCTTCATCTACAGAAAAATCCAACACTTCACTTCCGTGTACTTTTAAAATGGCGCACTCAATGGCAAATTCTTCCAATGCTTTCAATCTTGCCTGACCGGAATCCATGCCTCCCGCAACAAATGCGTTGTAGGCGTCATCGATGTTTTGGGAAGCGCGATACTGTGCCGACTCGGAAGCAAAAATTTTGGTCACTACTTCTGCTATCTTGTGCTTGATGGCACCGAACGTGGAAATAGCAACACCAAACTGCTTACGCTCTTTCGCGTATTTTATTGCTTGCGATAGCGTGCCTTTGCTTCCGCCAAGTGCGGCAACACCCAATTTAATGCGGCCAATGTTTAATATGTTAACCGCGATTTTAAACCCGTTTTCGCGCTCGCTCAATAAATTTTCAACTGGCACTTTGCAGTCGTTAAAGAAAATCTGGCGGGTAGACGAGCCTTTGATGCCCATCTTGTGTTCCTCTTCGTTCATGGTAATGCCGCCAAAGGTTTTCTCTACGATAAAAGCACTTAGGTTTTTGTCGTTATCGATTTTTGCAAACACGATAAAAACATCTGCGAAACCACCATTGGTGATCCACATTTTTTGTCCGTTTATTACATAGTGCTTTCCATCAGCACTGAGCACGGCTTTTGTTTTACCAGAGTTGGCATCGCTGCCAGAGTCCGGTTCCGTTAAACAGTAGGCAGCTTTCCATTTGCCACTGGCCAAATTGGGAATATACTTTTTCTTTTGTGCATCGTTGCCATAATACAAAATTGGCAATGTGCCAATGCCCGTGTGGGCAGAGATAGCCACCGCAAATGAGTAACCCGCACCAAGGGTTTCTGCCACCAACATGGTAGTATTGAAGTCCATCCCGAACCCGCCCAGCTCTTGCGGAACAGATGTACCCAATAACCCCAGCTCACCTGCCTTATCGAGCAATGATGGCATTAGATTAGGATCTTTTTGCGAATCGATTTCATTTAAGCGGGGATATACCTCTTGCTTTAGAAAATCTTTACACGTTTGCGCGATCATTCGCTGCTCTTCATTGAATTCCTCGGGTATGAAGATTTCATGTGCCTGCGTTTCGCGGATGAGAAATTCTCCGCCTTTAATTGCTTTTCTAGTTTCTGTTGTTGTCATAAGATTTGAGATATGAGTATTGAGATGTGAGTATTTAGATATGAGATTAGTGTTGTGTCAATTTATTTTGTAATGAGTAAATCATCTTTTGAATTTGGTCAACTTCGTCAAGTATTAAGTCTACGCGATCATCTATTAAATTAAGATTTTTTGAAATGATCAGTTGCGTTTGCAATTCGTAAGCTGAGCCATTTGAAATTCCGAGAAAGTGATTAAATTCCTTATCCGTATTTCTTCCAGCGCCTTCAGCAATATTAGAAGGAACTGAAACTGCTGCCCTTCGAATCTGAGAAGTCAATCCATATTTTTCCTCCTTGGGAAAGTCGGTCGTTAAATTGTACACTTCAGTAGCGAGGGCAATTGCTTTGTGCCATGTTTTGAGTTCCTTTAAATTGTGTATGGAGTTGTGAATTTGTATTTCTCAATACTCATATCTCAAATCTAACATCTTAACTAAAGTAACTCATAAATCCCAGCCACTCCCTGCCCTCCGCCAACACAAGCAGTTACCATTCCATATTTTTTATTTTGTCTGCGGAGTTCGTTGAAGAGCTGAACCGACAATCGTGCGCCTGACGAACCAAGCGGATGACCCACCGCGATGGCACCTCCATTTACATTTAGTTTAGCACGATCGATGCCCAACTCTTTTACTACCGCCAGTGATTGCGCTGCGAAGGCTTCGTTCAATTCAATCAGGTCAATGTCTTGTAATTTCAAGCCTGCTATCTTCAACGCTTTTGGAACGGCTGCCACCGGACCGATGCCCATAATGCGTGGATCAACGCCAGCGGTGGCATAACTTACCATGCGCGCGATGGGCGTCAGGTTCAATTGTTTTACCATCTTCTCACTCATTACGGCAACGAAAGCAGCACCGTCAGAAGTTTGTGAAGAGTTACCAGCCGTTACACTTCCGCCAGCCGCAAAAGCAGGACGGAGTTTTGATAAGCCTTCAAGTGTTGTATCAGCGCGAATGCCTTCGTCTTTTTCAACAACGTATTCGCGCGTTTTCTTTTTCATGTTCTCATCTACATACACTTCTTTTACGGTGATGGGAACAACTTCGCTTGTAAATTTGCCAGCAGCCCAGGCGGCAGCAGCTTTTGCGTGCGATTCAACCGAGAACTGGTCTTGCTCCTGGCGCGAAATCTTAAATTGTTTGGATACTTCCTCGGCAGTCAACCCCATGCTGGTGTAATAAGTTGGGTTGTCTTTGGCGATGGTGTAGTTCAATGCGGTTTTAAAACCCATTGTAGGAACGAGCGACATCGATTCGGTGCCACCAGCGATGATCACATCGGCTTGCCCCGCTTGTATGCGATGACTCGCGATGGCGATAGCCTCCACTCCCGATCCACAATAGCGATTGATCACCATACCCGGTGTATCCAGGCCAAGTGCCAAAAGTGAGATCATTCTTCCCATTTGCATCCCTTGTTCCGCTTCCGGAACCGCGTTGCCCACGATCAAATCATCCACCATTTTGTTTTCTAATCCTGGTATCGATTTCACCAAATGCTTAATCACGTCCGATGCAAGGTCATCAGGCCTTACAAAACGAAACCCTCCTTTTTTTGCTTTGCCTACCGCGGTGCGGAATCCGGCTATTATGTATGCGTTTGTCATAGATTTGAGTATTGAGTCGTGAGTATTAAGATCACATTATTTCTTTTTTTGTTTTCTGAATGTTGCTTAGTTGGAGAGTAGAGAATCTCAAGACTCAATACTCTCGACTAACTACTAATTCCTCAATGGTTTCCCTCCTGTTAATATTGCCTGAATTCTTTCCAATGTTTTCTTTTCTCCCGTAAGTGACAGAAATGCTTCGCGCTCTAGATCAAGTAAGTATTGCTCACTTACTTCTTGAGGTGAAGTTAAATCGCCACCACACATTACGTTTGCAATCCACTTCGATACTTTCACATCATGCTCGGATGCATATCTGCCCATCAGCATGCCCTGTAATCCCGCAAGGAATAACGCTTGGCCAGACCGGCCCTGAACGCGAATGTTCCTTACTTGTAGCGGCATCGTATAGCCAGCTTTGGCAAGCTCGATGGCAGTTTCTTTCGCATCAGAAATCTGGCGATCCTTATTCATTGAAATCCGATCTAACTTTTTAAGAATGCCTAGTTCGCGTGCTTCCTCTGCTGAAGTTGCAACTTTTGCAGTAGCAATGTTCATAAACGCGTTTTGCAATGCGTTCAACTCAATATCGCCATCTTCGAAGGAATCGCTTACGCGTTTGGCAAACTCTTTTGTTCCACCGCCTCCAGGAATTAGCCCAACTCCCACTTCAACTAAGCCGATATAGGTTTCCGCTGCGGCCTGTGCTACATCGGCATGCATTGTCATTTCGCAACCACCGCCCAACGTTCTGCTCTGCGGACAAACAACTACCGGAATGGATGAATAGCGCAAACGCATTACCGAGTTTTGGAAATGCTTGATCATAAAATCGATCTCGTCATATTCCTGCTCGATGGCATACATGAATACCAAACCAAGATTTGCACCTAACGAGAAATCTGAACCTTGGTGGCCCACTACTAACCCGCGGTAATCTTTTTCTGCTAAGTCGATGGCTTTGTTAAGACCTTCAATTACTTCGCTGCCGAGTGTATAGCTTTTCGTGTGCCAGCCAAAGTTTAAGATGCCATCGCCTAAATCGATAATTTTTGAGCCTGGATTTTTCCACACCACATTCTCGCTCTTGTTTTCAAGAATAATGAAGCTTTCCTTTCCAGGGATTGATTTGTATGATTTGGTAGGGATGTCATAATACTTTCGTTGGCCGCCTTCTACTTTATAGAAAGATTTGTTGCCAGCATGTAACATATCATACACCCATTGGTTAGGCTTGTAACCCGCAGCTTCCATAAGGGGAAGGCTTTTCTCTACACCTACGGCATCCCACGTTTCGAAAGGGCCGATTTCCCATCCGAAGCCACCGCAAAGGGCATCATCAATTCTAAACAACTCATCGCTGATTTCTGGAATTCGATTGGTAACGTATTTAAACGTGTCGAAGAAGCAATCTCTATAAAAATCACCCGCCTTATCTTTTCCCGCAAGGAGAACTTTAAAACGATCTTTTAGATTATCGATCGTTTTGGTTGTTTCAAGGGTTGCAAACTTTACTTTCTCTTTTGATTTGTATTCAAGTGTTTTAAGATCGAGCGTCAAAATCTCAGTTTCACCCTTCGCATTTTTAGTTTTCTTGTAGAAACCTTGTCCGGTTTTATCGCCAAGCCATTTGTTTGCCTCTAACTTCGATACTACTTCAGGTAGTTTAAACATGTCGCGACTTTCATCGTTGGGCAAGCCTGCATACAAGTTGTTAGAAACCTTCACCATTGTATCTAATCCTACCACATCAGAGGTTCTGAAAGTGGCTGATTTTGGTCTGCCGATAACAGGTCCGGTAAGTTTGTCAATTTCATCAACGGTTAGGTCGAATTTGCGCATGGAGTCGATTACCTTCAACATGCCATAAATACCCACGCGATTACCAATAAACGCTGGCGTGTCTTTACAAAGAACAGTGGTTTTACCTAAGAAAAGATCGCCATAATTGAGCAGAAATTTAGTTACGGACGAATCGGTTTTAGTTGTAGGAATGATCTCCAACAATTTTAAATAGCGCGGAGGATTGAAAAAGTGTGTGCCGGCAAAATGTTTCTGAAAGTCCTCACTTCGGCCTTCGCCCATTAAATGGATGGGAATACCTGAGGTATTAGAAGTTACCAACGTGCCGGGTGTTCTGTATTTCTCTACCTCTTCATATACTTTCTTTTTTATGTCGAGGTTTTCAACCACTACTTCAATGGTCCAGTCAACATTTTTAATTTTGGGCATGTCGTCCGTGAAGTTGCCCAGCTTAATGCGCGACACGAATTTCTTGCTGAAAAGGGGCGCGGGATTAGCTTTTAAGGTGGCGTCAAAGGCACTGTTCACAATCCTGTTTTTTACGGCAGGATGATCGAGCGTGAGATTCTTCTTTTTCTCATCGTCTGTTAACTCTTTCGGAGCGATGTCTAACAGCAACACATCAACCCCAATGTTGGCGAAGTGGCACGCAATGCGTGAGCCCATAATGCCAGATCCTAATACTGCTACTTTGCGAATGGTTCGATTCATACGGGTACTTTTTCGTAATTCAAATTGCCTTCTATTACTTTATTTACATTTCTAATCACTTCAAAAAACACTTCCAGTTCTTCCGAGCTAACAACACTTCTTACCGCTGCATTAAAGTTTAAAACAGTATCGCGCGATTTCTCTTTCATTTTTTTTCCGTCTTTGGTAAGAAAAATCTTAACCGACCGCTTATCCACCTCATCGTTTTGTTTGAAGATCAAGCCTTTCTCCTCCATCGATTTTAAAAGCCTGGTTAGGCTTCGCGTTTCAAGCCCCATAAGCGGGGCGATTTTTGTTGCCCGAGTTCCTTCTTCCGAATGAATATTTAAAAGAGCAAATCCAATGGACATGGTGCCACCATATCTCATCGCTTGCTGATTGTACATTCTTGAAATCGCATGCCACGAACTCTTAATATTAAAATCAATGGTTTCTTCTTTTTTCATTTTCTGCAAACGGTTACGAAGGTATAATAATATTTGTTATGCATGCATACTATTTTTAAAATATTTTTTTCTCATCGCCTTCTGTGGATTAGAGCAGAATCTTAATGCCGAACATATGTGAGCCAATTTGGCAAGATTTAAATTCAAAAAACAATCCACTAGCTTTGCAGTTATAATCAGAAAAGCGCCATCAAAAAGTTCGATATACCAGCCCATTATAAATCGTCTATTTCAGGACGGATTAAAGAATATCGCAGACTAAAAGATCTCCGAAAACAAGATTTCTCGCCTACACTGCTTGATTTTGGCCCCGTTCAATTTGTGCTAGCACGCCATTTTGGGTTTTGCTATGGGGTTGAGAATGCGATCGAAATAAGTTACAGGGCAATTCAAGAAAACCCAGACAAGAAGGTTTACCTGCTCAGCCAGATGATCCATAATCAAGAGGTAAATAATGATTTACAAAGTCAGGGGATTCGGTTTATTATGGACACGGATGGTTCTCAATTGATCCCTTGGGACGCGATAGACAAAGAAGACATCGTTATTATCCCGGCATTTGGAACCACCCTTGAAATAGAAAACTTGCTTCTGGAAAAGAAAATTGAGGTTCAAAAGTATAACACCACCTGCCCGTTTGTAGAAAAGGTGTGGAACCGAGCTGAGAAATTAGGAAAGGAAAATCATACTGTGATTATCCACGGAAAGCCAAAACATGAAGAGACAAGGGCAACGTTTTCGCACAGCGCAAAAAATGCTCACACGGTTATTGTTACTGATATGGACGAGGCAATTGAACTCTCCAACTTTATATTAGACAGTAAATCAAAATCGGAATTTTACGAAGCATTTAAGGGAAAATATTCTGATGGTTTTGATCCGGAGCTGCACTTTAACAGCGTTGGAGTGGTAAACCAAACCACTATGTTGGCAACCGAAACCCAGGCCATTGCCGACTTTTTTAAAGAAGTGATGGCTAAAAAGCACAGCGGCCAGGAACTAAAGAATCATTTTGCTGACACACGCGACACGCTTTGCTATGCAACTAACGATAATCAAGAAGCAACCTATGAATTACTGAATACCAATGCCGATTTGGCAATTGTAGTTGGTGGTTATAATAGTTCTAACACCTCACATATTGTAGAATTGTGTGAACGTAAATTCAAAACGTTTTTTATCAATTCAGATACCGAAATAAAATCGCTGAATGAAATACACCATTTCAACTATCCGTTGAAGACAAAAGAAATTACCTATTCATTTATTCCTGAAAAAACATCTTTGGTGGTTGTACTCACCAGCGGGGCATCTTGTCCAGACACTTTAGTTGATCGGGTAATCCTAAGGCTGCTTGATTTTTTCCCCAAGGCAAAATCGGTGGAGGAGGCAATTGCCGGCTTCTAAGCCGAGAGCGGATAATCTTGAATTAGAATAGACGTAGAGATATTCAACTTTTTGTTGAGGTTTCTAATCATGGTTAAACTAAGTTTTCGCTTTCTATTCAATACTTCTGAAACCTTGCCTTTCTCTCCAATTATGCCAATCAAATCGGCTTGTCTAATCCCGAGATCAGCCATTCTTATTTTTATCGCTTCAACCGGATCAGGATCTTCAATAGGATATTTTGCTAACTCATAACTATCGATCAAAAGCGCTAGTACCTCGGCTTCTTCGCCATCTTTTGAATTAGCAGGAGCATCAAAAATCTGCTCGAGCCTTTTAAGGGCAGCTTTATACTCTTTTTGAGTTTTAATTAGTTTTATCATATCGTGTTTACATCTATAGCATCATACGCTTTGTGTGTTCCAATAAATCGAACAAATGCCCAACTCCTCTCAAAGTTAAATTGAACTACGAGTCGATAGCTATTGCCTTTAATGTTAAAGACAATCCTATTGTTCGCAACTATGCTTGCATTTGAATATGTTAGTTTTACATCATGAGGTGATTTCCAGTCAATCTCACTTGCCGTTTTATACCAAGTTTTCAAATTTTGCTCGCAGTCAGGATGTTTTTCCCAAAATGATCGGAGTGTGCTCTTGGCCAAAATTCTTTTCACGAGGCATCAAATGTATGAATTAGTTTCCAAAAAGGAAACTTGTAGGGAGGTTATTAATTGACTTACTTTTGCTTGGTAAAATAGTCTGGTATGTTTTTGTTGCGCTTGTTGGCTCCCATGTGTGGGCTACTGATTTTTTGTAACGCCTTTTCGCAAGAGTCAAAAGATTCCACCATCGTATTAACCGAGGCGGTGGTTCGCGCATTTTCTTATGATCGACCATTACTAGATGTGCCGGCTGCTGTTGGCCCTATTGATTCAAAAATGCTGAGCCGATTTAACAACACGAATTTACTTCCCGCAGTAAATACAATTCCGGGAGTTCGCTTTGAAGAGCGTTCCCCGGGAAGTTATCGCCTCTCTATTCGAGGAAGTTCGTTGCGGTCTCCTTTCGGTATAAGAAATGTAAAGATGTATTGGAATGGCTTACCTCTTACAGATGGTGGAGGCAACACCTATCTAAATTTGATTGATTTTGATGCCGTTGATAAACTCGAAATAATTAAAGGCCCGGGGGCTAGCTTATATGGCGCGGGCACCGGTGGAGTGGTTTTATTGAGCAGCGCAAAGGTGAAGTCAAGCGGATTTCAATTTTCATCGGTAGCGGGTAGCTTTGGCTTGGTTCGTTATCAAGGCTCGGCTCAAATAAAAAATAAGACAAACACGGGCAGAATTAGTTATGCCCACCAGCAGGCGAGCGGCTACCGCGAACAATCCAACATGACGCGCGATGGAATAAACCTAGATTGGTCTTTTGACTTATCATCAAAAAGTAATCTGGCCACCACCTTTTTATACTCCGACTTATTTTATCAAACCCCTGGGGGATTGACCAAAACGGAATATGACCTCGATCCTTCGCAAGCCAGACCAACCGTTGGCGCTTCTGTTGGAGCGATTGCCAAGCAAGCAAGAGTAAGTAATAAAACAAGTTATATCGGTTTGATGCATGAGTATCAGTTTAATGAGCGCTGGGTTAACCAGACGGGAATTTATGGATCGTATACAGCTTTTGTAAATCCAGCCATCCGCAATTTTGAAATACGAAAGGAAACCAATTATAGCGCGAGGAGTGAAACCGCTTACTCATTCGGTGCAGCGGCAAATAGCAAACTCACGTTTGGTGGAGAATATCAATACTTTACATCGCCCGTCACAAACTTCGATAACAACTTCGGCACACAAGGCAACCTTCAAGCAGACGATAAACTTGGCTCAACACAGGCCCTAGTTTTTGGACAAACTGATATTCATTTACCTCATGAATTTTTTTTTACACTCGGTGCGAGCGTCAACACGCTTCAATACCGTTTTGAACGGTTGTCTGATACCCAGCCCTCAAAACAAACGCGAAATTTTAACCCCGTCTTCTCACCCCGTATCGCCTTATTGAAAAGGATGACACCCACTATTTCTATTTATGGAAGTTACAGTCAAGGATTTTCTACACCAACGCTTGCTGAAGTAAGACCTTCCACTAATACCTATAACAACTCACTTAATTCAGAACAGGGAAATAATTTAGAGGCTGGAATCAAAGGATCGACACTTAGCGGAAAGCTCACCTTTGAGTTAGTTGCATATCAGTTTAAATTAAATCAGGCGATTGTTATTCAACGAACTGCCGATGGTGCAGATTTTTACATTAATTCTGGAGGCACACTGCAACGCGGCATGGAGGCGTCTGTAAAATGGGTGCCCACTATTCTAAACACAGAGAACAATGCCTTTAATGTATGGAGTAGCTACACACTTAATCCGTACAAGTTTGTGAACTATGTAACCACTGGAAAAGACTATTCGGGCAATCGACTTACCGGCACAGCCATAAACACGCTAGTAGCCGGAATAGACGTTAGCCGGAATAGATTTTATATGAATGCGACTTTTAACTATACAAGCAACATTGCACTTAATGATGCTAACACAGATTTTGCTAATGAGTATTATTTGTTCGGATGCCGATTCGGATACAAAACAAATCCCACAAAATTGCCATTTGATTTTTTTGCGGGCATTGACAATGCATTTAACCAACGCTATAGTCTAGGCAACGATTTAAATGCAGCAGGGGGAAGGTATTATAACGCAGCCGCGGGGAGGGGTTTTTACGTGGGCATTAGCAGCACTATTAACTTCAAACAACTTTAAATCATGCAATTTTTGTTTTCAAATCACTCACAATCATTGCAGCGTGCACGCGCGAGTTTTCGATAAACCACTTATTTGTTTTCAAACCGCCACATACAACGCCTGCTAAATAAAGGTTTTGTACACTACTTTCCATTGTTTGCTCATTATAAACGGGCGTATGCCAGTGGTCGTTCTGGAAGGAAATCCCCGCATTCCGCATAAACTCGAAAGGTGGTTTGTAACCTGTCATGGCCATTACAAAATCATTTTCTTGTTCAACAATTCCATCTGGCGTTTGAATTTTTACATGGTGTGGTGTTATTTCATGAAGAACAGAATTGAAATAGGCCTTAATGGATCCTTCTTTTATCCTGTTTTCAATATCGGGTCGCACCCAATACTTTACGCTTTCGCGAATGCCCTCTTCGCGAATTACCATGGTTACCTCTGCCCCTTTGCGCCATGTTTCTAAAGCTACATCAACAGCAGAGTTGGCACCACCCACCACTACCACCTTTTGTGCAAAGTAGGGATGAGGCTCGTGGTAGTAATGTTTTACCTTCGGCAATTCCTCGCCAGGCACATTGAGCAGATAAGGCAAATCGTAAAACCCAAGTGCTAATATCACCGCTTTTGCAGAATAGTTTGCTTTGCTTGTTTCAATGTTAAAATATCCCCGGTTTGTAACTTCTTTCACCTGTTCGTAAAGCTTTAAATTAAGCTTCCAGCTGGTGGCAACCCTACGGTAATATTCCAACGCCTCAGGGCGCGTTGGTTTGGGGCTATTGCAAACAAACGGCACATCGCCTATCTCTAACTTTTCTGAAGTAGAAAAGAAAGTCATGTTACTTGGATAGTTGTACAAAGAGTTCACAAGGCAACCCTTATCAATTATCGTGTAGCTCAATCCCGCTTTTTTCAGTTCAATGCCACACGCTAGTCCTATGGGCCCCGCGCCAATAACTACTGCATCAAAATCCGTTTGTAAAGTATCCATTATGATTATTCAACAATAATGAGAAAATTTAAGCTCTTAAAAGTAAAGCCAGCATGAACAAACTCATTTTAATTTCTTTTTTACTCATAACATCCTCTTCAATTGGTCAAAAGAAGATCACCGTTGAGGATTTCACCACGAAAAACACCTTTGCACAAAAATCAGTTTCAGGAATTAGATGGATGAAAGACGGCAAATTCTATTCTACCCTTTCGGGGAATAAGATTTCTAAGTACAATGTAACCTCAGGCGAAATTGCCGAAACCTTGCTTGATGCCGCCACACTTCCCATCAAATTGAATATACAAGAATACACGCTCAGTGAAGACGAAAGAAAGATTTTGTTACTCACGGAGCACGAAGGAATATACCGCAGGTCTTTCAAAGCAGAATATTATGTGTATGATGTTTCCACAAAATCGATAAACAAGCTCTCTACCAAAGGCAAGCAACAGTATGCTACTTTTTCGCCCGATGGATCGAAGGTCGCCTTCACACGTGACAACAATTTGTTTGTTGTCAACCTTTCTGATCTAAGTGAAGTGCAAATCACCACCGATGGAAAATTCAATTTTATAATAAATGGCAGTTGCGATTGGGTGTATGAAGAAGAATTCAGTTTCGCCCAAGCATTCTTTTGGAGCCCTGACGGGAAAAAATTAGCTTATTATCGTTTCGATGAAACCAATGTTAAAGAATATAATTTACAGAAGTGGGAGGGTGGAAAGCTATATCCAACTGATTATCGATATAAGTATCCGAAAGCAGGCGAAGATAATTCAGCGATTGAAATATGGATGTATGATGTTGTTTCAAAACAAAAAATAAAAGCGGACCTAGGCCAAGAGAAAGATGTTTACATTCCTAGGGTGCAATGGAGCCAGAACCCGAACGTGCTATCTATACGTAGACTAAACCGACTTCAAAACACACTCGACATTATCCACACCAACGCTTCCACCGGTGAATCAAAAACCATTCTTACCGAGAAGAGCGATACTTACGTGGATGTTAATGATGACTTAACGTATCTGGTCGATGGCAAGCAGTTTATCCACGGAAGTGAACAAAAAGGATTTTATCATCTCTATCTGTACACCATGGAAGGTCAATTGGTTAGGGCCCTTACAGCAGGCGATTTTGAAATAACCGATTTTTATGGGTTAGACGAAAAGAATAAAACACTCTACTATTCCTCCACCGAAATGTCACCGCTAGAAAGACATTTTTATTCAATTTCATTTGATGGTAAAAACAAGACGAAACTTTCAGCACAGGCAGGAACGCATTCGATCAACCTTAGCAAAGACTTTCAGTTTTATATCGACAACTTTAGTAGTGCTTCGTTACCATTGCAGGTAACTCTTTACAAAACAAAAGCGAACGAGTTGATAAAATCCTTGGAAAAAAATGAAAGTTTAATAAATACCTTACAAGATTATAACTTGTCGGCTAAAGAGTTCTTTTCATTCAAAACAACAGACGGCACTCTTTTAAATGGTTACCTACTTAAACCCGCAGCGTTTGATGCCTCTAAAAAATACCCTGTACTAGTTTATCAATATAGTGGGCCAGGATCGCAAGAAGGTGCGAACCGCTGGGGCGGAGGGCATTATTACTTTCATCAAATGCTTACGCAACAAGGCTTTATCATAGCAATCATTGACCCGCGCGGCACAGGCTTTCGGGGTGAAAAGTTTAAGAAGATTACCTATAAACAACTTGGTAAATATGAGTTGGAAGATCATATTGAAGGAGCGCGATACTTAAGCAGTTTAAGTTATGTCGATGCCAATCGGCTAGGTATTTGGGGCTGGAGTTATGGCGGTTATATGTCATCGCTTGCTATGACGAAAGGAGCCGGTGCATTTAAAACAGGTGTGGCAGTAGCCCCCGTTACTAACTGGCGGTATTATGATAACATTTACACCGAGCGATTTATGCAACGGCCACAAGAAAATGCTGCTGGTTATGATGACAACTCGCCCACCACGTATGCTCATAAACTGACCGGAAGTTTTCTACTGATTCATGGCACGGGAGATGACAACGTGCATTTTCAAAACTCAGTGGCACTCCAAGAGGGCTTAGTTGCTGCGGGCAAGCAATTTCAATCTTTTTATTATCCTGATAAAAATCATGGAATGGCTCCCGGCACAAAATCAAGAGTGCATTTGTATAATATGATGTTCAACTTTCTGTTAAAGAATTTATAATTGCGTGTAAACCATGAGTGATTTTGTTGAAAGACGAATCAAGCGAGTAACCATTGTCGCAACTGTAAGCACTTACCTTGTTGCCATTACCTGGCCCATAAGCCCCTTCATTGGATGGTTATTTGTAGGCACGGCTGTTTACTTTGTTTTTTTGCGGATCTACTTCTTGAAAATGGTAGCGCCAAAAAGAACGCCATTGTCAGCAAACGCTAAAAAATTTTTATTCCCCGGCTTTAATAAGAAGCGAGCAATTTTTATGGTTGTGATGGCAGCTGTAGGAATATCTTTGGTTCTTTTTAAGCAACTAAGCGAGATGGGTTCAATCCAAGAATTAGTTAGCCGAGATAAAATAAATCTTGAGAAAGGAATACAATTTTACCAAACCCAACAATATGATTCAGCGCTGACCTGTTATAATTCCATAGATCCATCAAGCGAGGAGTTTAAAGAAGCGCTCTACAATAAGGCACTCATTTACTACGATCAGAAAGAATATCCCAAAGCCGTCACCATCGTCAATCAGTGCATCAAAAAATATGACGATTATGGCACAGCTAAACAATTGCTGGGAGATTGTTACTCCGTTCAAGAAAAACAAGACTCTGCCCTTTTCTATTATGAAATAGCTTATGAGCAAGGCGAGCGCAATGCGCAACTATGCCATTGGCTTGGTTATTTATTTGACTCAAAACAAGACGTTGACCAAGCAAAAAAATATTACAAGGAAGCAGTAGGCCTCGATAGCAGTAGAGTTGAAATTTATGAGCGGCTGGCAAACATAGACGCAACTGACTCTTTGCATTATTTAGGGTTGGCTAAACGCTGGCGCGCGAAACAATGAGGCCAGTTATCTCGCCTGAATCAAATCGGTATTTCATTGCTATTATACCGCCTGAACCAATTTGCGAGGAGTTACACCAATTGAAGTTTCTTTTTAAAGATAGATTTTCAAGCAAAGCATCGTTGAATTCTCCACCCCATATAACTCTTCATATGCCATTTGAATGGAAAGTAAAAAAGGAGAAGTTATTAAAAGATAAATTGACTGATTTATTCTGTTCCGCGAAACCATTTGAAGTCACCCTTCGTGATTTCGGTTGTTTTGAACCCCGTGTGATTTACACAGCTATCGAAAAAAATGATGCCATGACAGAGCTTCAAAAAAAACTATTCAAATTTTGTAAGACGGAGCTAAATCTATTCAATGCAAATTTCAAGGCGCTACCCTTCCATCCACACGTTACGCTCGCCTTTCGCGATTTAAAGAAGCCTATGTTCTATAAAGCATGGGAAGAATTTATGACAAGAAAATTTTCAGCGACTTTCTTGTGTACTAAAATTACGCTATTGAAATATGCTGGTAATCACTGGGAGATAATCCATCAACTTGATCTCTCAATATAATTCTGGGCAAGCATTACAAGGGCTCTGTTTTGATTTTTCCTTTAACACTGATTAGCAAGACCCCCGTGAGAATAAATGTAGTGCCCACTAATTGTAGGAAAGAAACAGGCTCGCCAAGGAAAATAAATGCTTGAAAAATTGTTGATATAGGGCCTATGCTGCTAATTATAGCAGTGTTGTTGGCGCCAATCCGCTTTATTGCTTCTGAAACAAGATAAGAAGGAATTACGGTAGCAATAACCGCCATGAGTGCGCTACAGAGATAGACTTGCATCGGCAAATTAGAAAGCGATACGTGAGTTACCACCACAAAGTGGATGATTACCCCGAAAGCAGCAAAGCTCATGGCATAGCTATTAAACTTGGCTGCTCCCACCAGCGGAATTAATCTTCCACTACCAACAATATAGGCTGCATACGTGAACGCACACGCAAATATGGCTAGTGCGCCAAGGTAAAACTCATCATGTACATTTTCTTTTAAAAATAGTTCTCTCGAAAATGCGATTACAAGGCCAGCATAACACAAGGCTATAGCTAACCACTGCCTTAGGTTGATCTTGCTCTTATAAATAATTAACGATAGTAAAAGAACAAGTGTAGGATAGATAAAAAGAATTAACCGCTCCATTCCTGCGGAAATGTATTGAAGCCCAATAAAATCAAGCAGACTGCTAACGTAATATCCAAGACAGCCCACAAAAGCAATTTTTAACCACTCCCTGCTGGTGAACTTTATATTGTTTTTTTTACCCGAAAGAAAAAGTGCCGAAGGAATGAAAAAAGGCAGTGAGAATACCATCCTTAACGTTAAAAGAGTTACGGAATCGATTGAAGTATCGCGATAAGCTAACTTAACTAGAATGGCTTTTGAGGAAAAACAGATTGCACCAACAAAACAGATTGCAAACCCAATCAAAAACTGCCTACGCTTCACGTTATTAATTTATTAATAGCCTTACTAGCATTTCTCCTCACGTAAAAGATGTATTTTTGTATCCCCAAATAAACATGGTTACCAAAAGAGTTAACGAAAGATATATTGGGGTCAATTAGTTAGTAATTATGAAACTACCAGCTGAAAACTACAAAGGAATAGAATTTATACGCATTTCTTGCTTGCCGGAAGACCAAAGGCAAAAACTAGAGACTAATTTCAGCAAAAGCCGAATTATCAAAATTTTGAAAGGATCTGAACTCATAAAAGATTGTATTCAGTTTTCCGACTATTCCGAGTGGTACGCAAAGAACTTCAAAGTTGAAATTGCTCCTTCCAAGCCGCTTTTGAAAAGAGGCCTTTTGTTGCCCTCATTTAAGGCCAGAAAAGTTCTTGGTTAGTGCTGTTCTAATTGGGCAATGCCCCCAAAGAGTTAAACCGTAAGTTTTTCGGTTAAAAGTGGTTGAACTTTTTCCTATTCTTGTGTAATTCAGAGACTTGGCGAGGGTCACCAAAAAGTTGTCCACAACTTCGCATCGTTTGTTCTTTAATCTAATTATCTGTTTATCAGTAATTTAAATGTTAACCTTCTCGTAATGTTGATAAATGATAAAATTTGTGGATTACTATTTTCATATTTGCTTGCAATTATATAACTACTTGAATTTGAACAGATTTAACGTGAAAAAATGAAGCAAATTTTAGCTTGTATTGTTCTAATTTTTTTATGCCAGGATTCTTTGGTTGCACAAAATGCCAGAACGATAAAGGTTTCGGAATTGGAAGCCATCCTAAAGGCCAAAACAGATAAAATTCAAGTAATCAATTTTTGGGCAACGTGGTGTGCCCCTTGTGTCAAAGAAATGCCTATTTTTGAAAAGGCTAACATTGACATAACTGAAGCAAAGGTTACGCTAATAAGTTTGGATTTAAATTTGGATCCCGCACCCGAAAAAGTATATCGTTTTATAGAAAGAAAAAAGCTGGCATCCACTGTTTTTTTACTGGATGAACCAGATCCTAACTTTTGGATAGACAAAATAGATAAACGGTGGTCAGGCGCATTGCCCGCCACCCTCGTTTTAAACACCAAAACGGGAAAAAGGCAATTTGTAGAACATGAGTTGGTGGAGGGTGAGTTGGAAAGTCTAATAGCAACGGTCAAATAGCAAAAGAAAGAATGAAAAACCTTGGTTTAAAATTAATGATACTAGTAATCGCGATGGCGAGTATTCAATCCACGAAAAAAGGATATGAGGTGGGAGATGTTGTGCGCGATTTCAACTTGAAAAATGTGGAGGGGAAACAAGTTTCACTATCGAATTACAAAGATGCGAAGGGCTTTATTGTAATATTCGATTGCAATTCGTGCCCAGTATCCAAGCTTTACAATAAAAGAATCCAAGCGCTTCATAAAAAATATAGCTCAAGCGGCTTTCCGGTGGTGGCTATTAATGCAAATGACGCTGAAAAATCGCCAGAAGATTCTTACGAGCAAATGGTAAAAGAAGCAAAAGCAAAAGAATATGAATTTGCCTACCTATATGACCAAAGCCAAGAAGTTGCTCATGCCTTTGGAGCTACGAATACGCCCCAAGCCTTTATTTTGGTAAAAAAAGACGCTGCGTTAAAGGTTGCCTATATTGGCGCAATTGATAATAATGCACGCGATGAATCGAAGGCAGAAAAAAAATACGTTGAAAATGCTGTAGATGCATTGTTAAAAAATCAACCCTTCTCAATTACAAAAACGAAGGCTATTGGCTGCGGTATTGGGTGGAAAGATGCTTAAAGCATGGTTAGAATTTCGTCAACATACTCTCTTGAATTACTTAGGCGGGGCACTTTGTTTTGCCCACCAAGTTTGCCTCGTTTTTTCATCCAATTATAAAATGTGCCTTCGGCAACGGAATGAATTTTAGGGAGCACTAACGCTAAATCTTGCGAACGTTTTGCATCGTAATCGGAATTTACTTTGCGCAATGTTTGATCTAGAAAAAGAGTGAAATCTTCAAGGCTGTTGGGTTTTTTTCTAAATTCAACAAGCCATTCATGGCCTCCACGCTTATCTTTTTCAAGATAAATGGGTGCAGCGGTATAGTTATCAATTTCTGCACCTGTTCTTTCACAGGCGTTCATTATTGCAACCTCTGCATTTTCGATGATAATTTCTTCGCCAAAAGCATTGATAAAGTGTTTAGTTCTACCAGTTATTCGAATTCGGTAGGGAGATTTGCTTGTGAATTTTATAGTGTCACCAATATTATATCGCCACAATCCCGAGTTGGTAGAAATCACCATCGCATAATTTTTGCCTAATTCTACTTCGCTCAGCCCAATTGTTACGGGAAATTCTTTATCAAATTCTTCCATTGGTATGAATTCGTAGAAAATGCCATAGTCAAGCATTAGCAGCAAATCTTCCGAGTTTTTTTGATCTTGAATGCCAAAAAAGCCCTCACTGGCATTGTACGTTTCCCAATAGTTCATCTGATCGCTGGGGATGAGACTCTTAAAGAGATTTCTGTAAGGCGCAAACGCTACCGCGCCATGGAAAAAGACCTCCAAATTCGGCCAAACCTCTAAAATGCTCTTCTTTTTTTCTAATTCAAGGATGCGTTGCAGCAGCAGCACAGTCCACGTGGGCACACCAGAAATATGTGCCACATTTACTTTAGAAGTTTCTAGAGCAATTTTATCAATCTTTTCTTCCCAATTATCCATCAAAGCCACTTCCAGACTAGGCGTTCTTATAAACTCAGCCCAAGGTGGCAGGTTTTGCATGATTAGTGCCGAGACATCGCCATAATGCGAGGAGGCCGTAGGATCAAACTCATTTACGTGGAAGCTACCTCCGACTCCAAGGCCTTTGCCACTAAATATTTTTGTCGAGGGGTAATTATTTACATAAATGGAGAGTAAATCTTTGCCCCCTTTGTAATGACATTCTTCGATTGCCTCCCACGAAACAGGTATGAACTTGCTGCGTGCATTAGTGGTGCCAGAAGATTTGGCAAACCATTTAATCTCCGAGGGCCATAGAATATTTTGTTCGCCTCTTAATAGCCTTTCGATATAGGGAAAAAGCTGCTCGTAGGTATGAACTGGAACGCGCCTTTTAAAGTCTTCAAAATTTACGATGTCTTCAAATGAATACCGCTGGCCAAATTCAGTGTAACGGGCTGTGTTTAATAGTTTCTTCAGTGTTTCATCTTGCACATCGAAGGGGTATTTCATGAATAGCTCAATCTGGTGGATTCGCTTTTTCATTACCCATGTGAGGATAGAATTTATTATCTGCATTTTGCCTTGAACACAATAGGTAAAAGTAGCGTGTTAAAGCAGATATGTCAAACTCCTTTATTTACAAGTTATTCATTTGAGACAATTTGACTTTGCGCTCTTGATTTTTTGAGTTGGAAATTTTGACCTAAATAGACTTTGCGAACCATTGGATCATTCGCCAAATCTTCAGACGAACCTGACCTAAACAGCTTGCCGTCAACCATTAAATAGGCTCGATCAGTAATTGATAGAGTTTCGTCCACATTATGGTCTGTAATTAATATGCCGATGTTCTTTTTTTTGAGCTTTGCTACAATGGACTGGATTTCTTCCACCGCAATAGGATCAACACCAGCAAAAGGTTCGTCCAACAAAACAAATTTAGGATCTACCGCTAAAGCTCTCGCGATTTCCGTCCTCCGCCTCTCGCCACCAGAAAGAACAATTCCAAGGTTTTTTCGCACATGCGTGAGGCTGAACTCTTCTAGCAGCTGTTCTACTTTTTCTTTGCGATCCTTCGAAGTTATATCGCGCATCTCCAGAGGGGCCAGAATATTTTCTTCTACGGTTAGTTTTCTAAAAACCGATGCCTCTTGCGCAAGGTATCCAATTCCTAATTTTGCTCTTTGGTACATTGGCAATTGGGTGATGTTTTCATTTTCGAGGAAAATATTGCCAGAGTTTGGTTTAATTAAACCCACAATCATGTAAAAACTGGTTGTTTTGCCAGCACCATTTGGCCCAAGCAACCCCACTATTTCACCTTGTTCCACTTCAACGGTTACGTCATTTACAACGGTGCGCTTCTTGTATTTTTTTATCAGGTTTTCTGCTCTTAATTTCATTTTCTGTTGAATCAAATAGAAAGGTCAAATTTAATGTCTTTTATTCTAAGCTGAATGGTGATGTTTCCGTTGTACACATTTTCTTCTATTGAATATACAATTCTGAACGGTGCTGCGCTTTTTAGCCGTTCATAATGATGTATTAAGTCAAAGCCAATCGAGTTGAAAAAGGAAGAATTATTCTGTTGCCCCGCTACAAAACGAACATGCCTATCTTTTAAGCTCGATAATGAATTAACGATTACCACATTCCTAGATTCAAAAACGGGAGCAAGGTTTTGAGGGCCAAAAGGCGCCATTTGTTTTAACACGCTTATAAATTTTGGTGTAATAGCATCAAAATCTAACTGCTGATCGATCTCAATTTTCGGAATTAGCATCTCATCTGAAATTATCCGTGCTGCAATTTCTTCAAATCTGACTTCAAACTCGGGGAGTTTACTTTTGTCCATTGTTAAACCAGCGGCATATTTATGCCCGCCAAATTTCTCAAATAAGTCACTGCATTCTAATAAAGCCGCATAAAGGTCAAAGCCTTCAATGCTTCTAGCCGAACCAGTTATTTTCCCATCTGATTCTGTTAAAATAACAGTTGGCCTGTAGTATTTTTCAATACACCTAGCAGCAACTATGCCAATTACTCCTTTGTGCCAAGTCTCTTTAAATAAAACAGTTGTTTTTTTCGATTTTTGGTTACGATCGCCCTCAATCAAGGCCAATGCTTCTTCGGTGGTGGCCGAATCGAAGCTTCTCCTTAAATCATTTTTAAGGTTTAGTTTGTTAGCCAATTCGAGCGCTTCGGCTTCTGTGGAAGCTGTTAATAAAGACACCGCTGAATTGGCATGTGCTACTCGCCCCGCAGAATTTATACGGGGCCCAAGGGTGAACACAATGCCTGCAATATCGAGCTCATTTCTAATGCCCGACACCTCTTTCAGTGCCTTCAGCCCCGGACACGGATTTTCATTGAGCTTTTTAAGTCCATGGAAGGCCAAAATTCGGTTTTCACCCGTAATCGGTACTATGTCAGACGCAATGCTCACGCACACTAAATCCAGGTATTGATAAATATTGGCAGCGGGGAAATACCTTTGAGAATAAGCTTGTATCAGTTTAAAACCCAAACCGCACCCACTTAACTCGTCATATGGGTAGTTGCAATCAGGTTGTTTCGGATCAAGCACTGAAACGGCTAGGGGGATCGTAGTTCCTGGAAGATGGTGGTCGCAAATAATGAAATCAATACCCTTTTCGCTTGCCAAACTGACCATCGATGTTGCTTTTATGCCGAGGTCAAGTGTAATTACAAGTTTGAAATCATTTTTTGCCGCAAACTCAATTCCTTCTACTGAAACGCCATATCCCTCGGAATATCGGTCAGGGATGTAGTAATCAATATTTTGGTAGAAGGTCTTGAAGAATCCAAAAACCAAGGCAACTGCAGTTGTGCCGTCCACATCATAGTCTCCAAAAACCAAAATTTTTTCAGCTCTTTCGACTGCCACTTTTATTCTTTTTATGGCAACTTCCATCCCTTTCAACAGAAATGGGTCGTGCAATTGATCTAAAGAAGGCCGAAAGAAACTCTTAGCCTCATCAAAGGTTGAAATACCCCGCTGAATTAGAATTGCTGTTAAAAAAGAATTGAGATTTAACGCCCTGCTAAGCTCCTCAATTTTCTCGTTTGGAACCTGAGATTTTTGAATCCACAATCGATTCATAGTATCATTTGATCTCGATAATTAAAGATCCTTGGATGCCACGGACACCATTTTCCCCACTATTTCCGTTGTGTTTTAAGATATCGTCTTTAGTTGGGTCGTAGCCAGTTTTGCCCGCAAAACCTCTTTTGCCGCCAAGCCCCATTTTCCCACCCAGGTTGACGCAAACTAAATTCTTACTAAATGCGAAAAGATCCAGTTCTCGCTCTCCAAATACACTCAGTGTTCCACCTTTACCCCCATCGCCCCCATTGCCGGCATTGCCGGCATTCCCTCCACTACCGCCCGTACAATTTTTGCTTTTTGGAGACCCGTTTCCTCCGTCTCCCCCATCTCCTCCATTTCCTCCATCCCCGCCTTGGAGGTAAACTATTAAACTTCCATTGATCAGAATCTCATTTAAGTATAAAGACAGATTTTTTCCATCCTCTCCAGCAGATCCATTTTCGCCATTTTTTCCGTCTCTACCATTAGCGCAAAGTGAATTTCCATTTAAGCCGTGTCTCCCGGGCATACCTTTTAGGCCATTTTTGCCCGACCCGTCAATTGTGCATCTATATCCAATTTTTGCCCACTTTACATGAATAAAATTTTCCTTGGAAAACTCGTCTAAAATTATGTTCGAGGAATCGGCCATGACCAACGTATCTAACACTAAAATGTCCGAATTAATGATCCTAAATGATTCTTTAGGCTTTAGAACAAGGGCACTCAAACGTATTTGTGAAAAGCAACTAGTAGAAAGAAAAAAGCACGATAGAATGAGCAACTTCGGCATAGGTATGGAACAAAAAAAGCAGCCTGTGGTGCTGCTTTTTAATGAATAAAAATTAACTGCTACTTTGTTTTTGGTTTATCTGTTACTACCCCTTCCAGAACGTCTTTAATATCCACCCTTTGAGCGTCTTTATAAGGCACTATCCAAGCATCACTTACTCCCATTTCGCGCAAATATTTCTTAAAAGTATCGGCTTCCCAATAATCTCTAAAAATCCCGATTGTTACTTTTTGAGGCTCACCTTCTTTTGCTTCGCCACCAAAGTTTGGATTGTTGTCAAAATATTTTGCGAGATTCTTGTTCTTGAATGCGCCTACCTGCACTTTAAAAACTAGACCTTTAGAAAAGTCCATCGGGCTTGGCGCGGGTGGAACTTCTTTTAGCTGAGCCAACTCGGCCTTGGTAGTTGTCAATTCCGATCTTACCTTGGTCAACTGGCTTTCCAATTCAGCAATTTTAGAGTCTTTCTCCGACAGTGATGTTTGAAACTTAGCCACATCGCCCTTTAGCGTGGTTACCGTGTTTTCTGCGGTTTGCTTTTGATCGATTAACGCTTTTAGATTATCCGGATTTTTGGAAAACTCTTTTGCTTTTTTCTTCCACTCTTTCTTTTCCTTTTTGGACAACTGCCCATATGTGTTTAGTTGAGAGAAAACAAGAACGAGGCAGAGAAGGATGACGTTGTTTCGCATTTGCATGTTGGTTAATTCAACGTTAAAAGTAATAAAATTCTTTGATTCAATGTGTTAGAGAAGCAAATTTGAGCTAAACCATCTTTTCTGGCCTTACCCATTCATCAAATTGTTGCGAGGTAACTAAGCCAAGTTCAACAGCCGCTTCGCGCAATGTTTTATTTTCTTTGTGCGCCTTCTTGGCGATTTTTGCTGCGTTTTCATAACCAATATGGGTATTTAACGAAGTTACTAGCATTAATGAGTTTTCCATGTGTTGTTTAATTACTGGAAGGTTAGGCTCAATACCCACGGCACATTTTTCAGTAAATGAAACACACGCATCGCCAATCAAACGGGCAGATTGAAGTACATTAGAAGCAATTACAGGCTTGAAAACATTTAATTCAAAGTGACCAGTTGCGCCACCAAAAGAGACTGCCACATCGTTTCCAATAACCTGGGCACAAACCATTGTCAGCGCTTCTGGTTGGGTTGGATTAACTTTGCCAGGCATAATGGATGATCCAGGTTCATTGTCTGGAATAACAATTTCTCCAATGCCGCTTCTGGGGCCTGAACTTAGCATCCTGATATCGTTTCCGATTTTCATTAGAGAAACAGCGCTGCGTTTCAAGGCTCCCGAAAGTTCTACCATTGCGTCATGCGCGGCCAGGGCTTCAAATTTATTTGGGGCAGTAACAAAAGGATAGCCAGTTAACTCAGCAATCTTTTTAGCTACAAGCACATCGTAGCCCTTTGGAGTATTTAAACCGGTACCCACCGCGGTGCCACCGAGTGCCAATTCTTTAATCATTTCTAAGGCATTGTTAATCGCGCGAATGCTGTTGGAAAGCTGCTGGACATATCCTGAGAACTCCTGACCCAATGTAAGCGGAGTGGCATCCATAAAATGGGTTCTGCCCGTTTTTACGATTGACTTAAATGACTCCGCTTTCGCGGAAAGCGTATCGCGCAGCTTTGTAATTCCCGGAAGGGTAATTTCTACTACCTGCTTATAAGCCGCAATGTGCATGGCTGTGGGAAACGTATCATTTGATGATTGCGACTTGTTCACATCATCATTTGGGTGAAGAACTTTCTTTTCGTCAGTCAATTTCCCGCCAGATAAAACGTGTGCGCGATACGCAATCACCTCGTTTGCATTCATATTGCTTTGCGTGCCAGAGCCAGTTTGCCAGATGACCAACGGAAACTGGTCATCTAATTTCCCAGCAATTACCTCATCGCATACCGCACTTATCAAATCACGCTTTTCAGCAGAAAGCACACCTAGTTCACAATTGGCCTGTGCGGCCGCCTTTTTTAAATAGCCGAACGCATAAATAATTTCCTTCGGCATGCTGGCCTCGGGCCCGATTTTAAAATTATTTCTTGAACGCTCCGTTTGTGCCCCCCAATACTTGTCTGCGGGAACTTGCACCTCTCCCATGGTGTCTTTCTCAATTCGATAACTCATACAATAGCTTAGTTTAATATGGTAGCCAAAATTAGGAACATAAGGTTAACATAGCAATTCGACATCTGTCATGCATTTAAGTTTTAGTAACTTTGTGGCCTTTTGTAAGGACTATGATTGATAAATTAGTTGAGATTAAGCTACGATTTGAAGAAGTTGGGCAATTGCTGGGTCAGCAATCGGTAATGAGTGATATGAAGAAATTCATGGAGCTAAGCAAAGAATACCGCGATTTAGAAAAGGTGGTAAAGAAATTCGATGAATATTCCCTGGTGTTGAACAACTTACAGCAAGCCAAGGAAGTATTAGAAACGGAAAAAGAAGCAGAACTTCGCGAAATGGCAAAAATGGAGTTAGAGGAGCTAACGCCAAAGAGAGACGCATTGGAAGCTGATATTAAAGAGCTTTTAATGCCCAAAGACCCTACTGATTTTAAAAATTGTATCCTAGAGATAAGGGCTGGCACAGGTGGAGATGAGGCCGCGATTTTTGCCGGAGATTTGTGGCGCATGTACCAACGTTATTGCGATCGGGTGGGTTTGAAAATGTCTGTTTTGGATGTAACAGAAGGCACTGCCGGTGGATATAAAGAGGTGATTAGCAGTGTAGAGGGAGATGGCGCATATGGAATTTTCAAATACGAATCGGGCGTGCATAGGGTGCAACGGGTGCCAGATACGGAAACACAAGGGCGAGTACATACATCTGCAGCCTCCGTAATTGTGTTGCCCGAAGCCGAAGACGTAGATGTTGAAATTAATCCAGCCGATATAGAAGTGATCACCTCACGCTCAGGAGGTGCTGGTGGACAGAACGTAAACAAAGTCGAGACAAAAGTACAGATGACACATAAGCCTTCGGGCATCGTAATTACCTGCCAGGTAGAGCGATCACAGCATGGTAACCGCGCCCGGGCAATGGTGATGTTGCGCGCCAAACTTTATGAACTTGAAGTGGAGAAAAAAAATGCCGCTGTTGGCGCATCACGCAAAAGTCAAGTACGCAGTGGCGATCGTTCCGAAAAAATAAGAACGTATAATTATCCCCAAAGTCGTGTTACCGATCATCGCATAGGCTATACGCAACATAACCTTCCAGCGGTTATGAATGGCGAGGTGGAGGAGTTTATAAATCAATTAAAAATTGCTGAAACGGCCGAAAAGATGGCAAATAGCGGTAATTGATTTTGAAAATTTTAAGATTTGTTGATTAGAGGCTGCAGGGGCTATAAGTTTCACCAGCTATTTATCATCGGCATCCGCTTTTTTTTCCTCTTCATCCAATATTTTTTGAATGAGGGCAAGTTGTTTTTCGTTTATGGTTTTATCGACAGCCGCTTGCTTTTTCATAAAACGGAACATTGCGTTTTTCTTTATTTCATAGGCAATGAAAACAGTGTATTTGTTGGCTTTCTTATCGAAATATTTTTCCTGACCAATTTTACGCACCTCTGCAATAGAAGTGTTCATCACTTGCCTAACCAAACTTTGAAATTTATCCGCAACATCGGCCGCTTTTTCATTTTCAGTTTGGCCAAGGTACTGGTCTGCAACTTGTTTCATGGTAGTGTTTACCTGGCCGGCTAATTGAGATTTTGCTTCCAGATCGGCTTTGCCCAACGCAACGTTGTCGGATGAACTCTCGCCTTTACCAGAAGCCCTAAAGAAGCGATTGTTAGATTGGTAACTAGCTCCACTAAACGGTTCTTTAACCTTGGTGCCAAAAATGCTACTACCGCACGAGCTCAAAGTAAAAACTAACGCGAAAAGACTGATTGATTTTCTCATACCATGTTTTTAGATCCTAAAAATAATAAAAATTGTGCCAAGTATGCCCGATGCCATCAACACTCAATAACTAACTGCCATCTAAAAGCCCATTTCCATTTTAATGAATATTTCTCAACACCTGCTTGAGCAAGCACTGAAATAAGCTCTCTCTTTTTGAAAGCCCGCAAAACTGACAAGGGCGCATCGTATTTCACCATGGTTGATTTTGAAAAGAACTTTGTAAGAAGTCTAATGGAATGAAAAGCAAACCAATGACGATGAATATCATTGATCACAATACCAATGCTTGTTTGTGATTTTAATGTTTTAATTAGCTGCACCAGTTCTGCATCAGAAAAATGATGTGTAAATAAGGTGGCTACCACAATATCAAACGACAACGCTTTAAACGAATCTGAAAAAACGTTGATGGATTTGTATTCGATGGATGGATATTCTTTGGAATTGGCTTTTGCAAACTCGATAATGTGCGGGTTAGCATCAATTCCAATCAATTGAAATTCAAAATGGTTGCGTTTTCCCCAGGTCGAAATAAGTTTAAGAATATCGCCACCGCCACAGCCCAAATCGGCTATCGAAATTTCTTTTTGCGATTTATTTGCAAGTAACTTTTTGACCCCACTAACGGTAACGTAATTGCCACCAAGCAACCGATTGATTATTTCCAGTTCACGCAATGTTTGATGAACAACCTCTCCATCGCAAAGAAGATCATCCATTATTTCAACTTGACTTGAACGTTTTTGAAATGAAAGCATTATTGATATTCTATTCTTAAAATCATACTTTCCATCGTTAGGCCAGGGCCAAATGCAAAACTCATAATTCGTTTGTTATCATCGTTCTGTTCGAGTGACCTACAAATCTCGTTCAGCACAAAAAGAACAGTTGGCGAAGACATATTTCCAAAATTTTGTAAAACAGAATAAGCAAATTTGTTTTGTTCTTTGGTAAGCCCGAGTTCTGTTTCAATCACTTCCAAAATTCGCTTGCCTCCCGGATGAATAGCAAAAAATGAAATGTCATTTAGGGTGCCATTAATTTTGCCAAGCAATGAAGTGGTTAGCGTTTTTATACCCGACTGAATGATGTTGGGAACGTAAGAAGAAAGCTTCATTTCGAAGCCTTGATCGCCAATTGCCCAAGCCATTTCCTTTTCACCGTCTCTCGCTATTTCACAAAAGAAACTTTCCATTTTTAGATTTATGCCAGTGTGTTTTTTCGACTGAATTAGAAGAGCCGCGGCACCATCGCCAAACAGAGCGTTGGCCAACAAATTATCGTCCGTTACTTCGCGTTGAAAATGAATGCTGCACAGCTCTAAACAGACCACCAACACAGTGGCTTTTTTATTGCTTTCGCAGATAGCGTTTGCCAGCTTCATTCCATTGAAAGCAGCGTAGCAGCCCATGAAATTTATTGATGTTCGCTCTATTGAATTAGAAAGATGTAGCGCTTTCACAATATCAATGTCCAAGCCGGGGGCATACATTCCAGTGCAGCTTACGGTTATCAAATGAGTAATTTCCATTGAATCGACTTCCGTTGCTCTTTGCAAGCAATTTTCAATGGCTTTCAAGGCCAAAGGCAAAGCACATTCTTTGAACAGGCTCATTCTTGCCTTGGTAGACGGAAAGGGATTAAAATCGCTGGTATTAGGATAGAAGGTGAAGTCTTCGCGTTGATTGTAGTCCTCAATTACCGAATAGCGCGACTGAATGGTAGATGCTTTAAAAATCGTTCGAAGTTTTCTTGCATCATAGTCCGTGAGCCCCATAGCGTTCACCATAAACTCGGAAATTGCCGTCTGACTTACTTTTGTTTGTGGATTGGCCGTGCCGATAGATAAAATATAACTCATTGTCCAAGTATAACGAAAAATTAGTCCTATTAGCTCATTTAGTCTGGCATTTCATTAACTTGACCAGAAAAAATCCAACTGATTCTTATGTTTTCACGATCCACCTGGTTGCACTTGAGAATTCCTTTTTCATTTTTTCTGATGCCCGTTTATCTTTTCGCTTTGGCAATTTCTCCCAACTTTGGTGAACACACTATTCTTTGGTCGTTTTTGATAATTCATTTACTTCTATATCCAGCAAGCAACGGCTACAACAGCTATTTCGATAAAGACGAGAAAAGTATTGGCGGATTAAAAAGCCCACCACCTGTTACAAAAGGGCTGTACTATGTTTCATTATTATTCGATCTAACTGCAGTTGTGCTTGGATGGCTAATGATCAGTCCGTTATTCTCTGTCATGTTACTTATCTATGGGCTTGTTTCAAAAGCGTATAGCCACCCATCTATCCGCTTAAAAAAGCATGCCATTGCCGGGTGGTTGGTAACGGGGCTTTTTCAGGGCTTTTTTACTTTTCTGATGTGCTATGTTGCAATTAACAATTTTGGGGTTGAGAATCTCTTGAAGGAAGAAGTGCTAATACCAGCTACACTTACAAGTATTATGCTTTGGGGCAATTACCCGATGACACAAATATATCAGCATGAGGAAGACACAAAGCATGGCGATAGAACATTGAGCATTATGCTTGGAATAAGAGGAACTTTTTTCTTTGTGCAAGCTGTATTCGGAATGGCCGCCATAGGCTTTATCCTATATTTTAATTCATTCTATTCTCATCATTATTCCCTGGCATTTTTAATTGCATTAGCCCCCGTGCTATTATTTTTTAGTACCTGGTTCTATACGGTTTGGAGAGATGAAACAAAAGCGAACTACTCAAATACAATGCGGCTCAACTTCATCTCAGCAATTTGTCTGAACGCATTTTTTATTTATTTCTTTTTTTCGATTAGCCATTTAGGTCAATACCTATAAAAGACTAGAAAGGATTGCCGTGCGTTTGAGCGACTAAAAAACTAGCAACTGGTTTAGAGTACCTAGCCAAATTTACGGCTAAATTAGATGCCCATTCGCTGCCAAATAGTCTTTGTATCTGTCTACCTGCCCGTAATCGGTTTTTAAACGAACTTCTCCATTGTGTAGAGTATTCTGTTTCCAATAAATTCCTATTAAAATTAACTTGCTTAAGGTGCTTAATTACCAGCTCGCTTGCAATTTTCGCGGAATGGATTGCTAGTGCCATCCCATTCCCGCAAAGGGGCGTTATCATGCCAGCCGCATCGCCCAACATCAGAATATGATTTTCCACTGGCAGCTTTGTCTCGAACGAAATTTCATTGATCGTTTCTGGCCTGTCAAAAAGAAATTCAGAATTGTTGAATAAGTATTTTAGATAAGGATTCTTATATAAAACAGCGCGCTCAAGGTCTGGCAGATTTCCAAACTTCTTAATGTTTTCACGGTGGCTCAGGTAACATAGATTCGTTTTGCCATTCTCGATATTACTTACACCACAGTAACCGTCTTTAAAATTGTGTAATGAAATTCTGTTGGAGGGATGGTCTGTGCGAATGTGATACTTAACTCCGATGTAAGGCGACCGTTTCTTAACAAACGATCGGTTGAGCACAATATCTAATTTTGACCGCTTTCCATAACAGCCCATCACTAGGTCCGCAGTAAGCGTTCGTTTATTTGTCGTAATCGAAAAGTTATCACCTTCAAAAGATACTTTTATAGCTTCTTCCTCTAAAAGAAAGCTTACGCCCAAGCCGACCGCTTTTTCATAAAGGAATTGGTCAAACGAAAATCGGCTAACACCGAAACCACCCAAATCAAGGCCTAGTATTGCCTCTTTTCCATTCACTGAGGTAAGCTGAAGCTGGTTTACGTTGGGCGGATCAAATTTTTCGGGAAACAGCCCAAAAGTTTTTAAAAACGGCACCGTTTCGTTTGATATGTATTCCCCGCACACACGATGAAACGGATATTTCTTTTTTTCGATAACGGTAGATATAAATCCCTCAGAAGCAAGCCGAATTGACGCGATAAGGCCTGCAAGCCCACCTCCAATAATGATAATTCCCTTCATGTTTTGTTGAAAATTGATAGCTCAATCATAGTTTTAAACAATATCTTATCAAACGCTAGATTTGGCTTTCTAAGCGAAAAACTTTTTTCACTTTAACGCCATCTCGTAGTATCTCCAACGTTATTTTTCGGTTTGGCTTAGAGTTGAAATAGCCATTAATGTTGTTAAGGTCTAGCCCATTTGCGGGTAACCCATTTATGGAGATAAGTTGATCTCCCACTTTGACATCTGCCCTCGCACCTGGAGAGTCTTTTCGAACTTCACTTACTTCGTACCTGCGCAAGCTTGCCCCCTTCGCCTTTATATCTAAGCCACTCAGGTTGAAATAGAAGCTTTTTTTAAAGTCACTGTTCTTCTTTAGATATAGCTTTTCATTGGGGAAATCAAAAATTATAGTGAACCTACTTAACACTTCTCCGCCAATCGCACCGTTTCTTGATGCATCGTAACCGCCAATCTTAAGGGTATCATTATAGCTGTTAACATCAGGAAAGTTCGCAATCAAGTTGTGGATTTGGTATTTGCCTATTTTTAACGACTTAATCCGCGCTACTTTGCCAGTAATAATGCCGCCCAAGCCCCTACCTATAATGCTTTCCAGCTGTTTGGGAGGGATTATTATTCTACTATCGGTTTCAGGTTCAAGTATTAAGCCGTGACTGGCGCCACTGTCAACCAACAGTTTCAATTTTACTTTAGTGCTGTCGTTCATATCCACTTCCGTAGTTACGTAAGGTTTTGTGTCTTCCACTACCATTTTCATAGCCTGATATCTTCGGCTTGGATTAAACTGATTTGAGTGAGTTAAAGTGAGCCATTTATTGACGTAGTCTATTTCAACAATAAAACGACTGAATATCTCGTACCCCAGCACACCATGAATGTCCGCTCCTAGAAAATTTCTAAGCTCTAGGTAGTCTGTTTCTAAAACGAGCATTGTATGACCTTCTCCATGAACTCCAGGCATGTCAATGGTTACATTATTAGTGATAAAGGCTTCAATCAACTTTTCTCCACCAGGGCCAGCAATCGTGTACTTTTTGGTGTACTCAAGCTGAAGAATATCTGAATAGGTTTTTTCAGTCAAAATGGTTGTTCTAACACCCGTGTCGAGTATGAATTTTAGGGGGAGTTGGTTGTTTAAAATAACAGGAACGATAACCAGGTTATTCTGAACCTCAATAGGTATTTTAATCTTATGTCGGCCATCATTCAATGAAAAGCCAAGTTGCTGACCGGCAACGAAGTTCGGAAGAAGCCCCAAAAAAGCCAGCACGTAAAATCTACCCATAGTTCCTTTAAAAATAGGAATACTTTTCCACAAGGATCAAATGGTACTAACGCTTAATTTCTTAAAGAGGCGAAAAGTTCTTTAGGATTATCTGAAATCCGAAGTTCATTCAGGCTATTTTCGTTTAAAAAGCCTTCCGAAATCATCTGTTTTAGCAGGGAGATGAAAGGGTCAAAATAATCCTTGACATTAAGAACTGCGACCGGTTTATCAATTAAAGAAAGCTGTTTCCAAGTTAAAATTTCTACCAGCTCGTCAAGGGTGCCGAGCCCCCCCGGCAGAACGATGAAAGCATCCGCCAGATCTGCCATACGCATTTTACGCTCATGCATACTGGCAACTATATAAAGTTCCGTCAATCCTTCATGAGCTACTTCCCTCTTGTGCAAAAAATCAGGGATAATGCCAATTACTTTGCCACTATGGGCAAGAACAGAATCTGCAACAATGCCCATCAAACCAACTTTTCCACCTCCATAAACTAACGTGGAGTCAGAAGAACCAATTAAGGCACCAATTTCCTTTGCATAGGTTTGATAATCGGGCGCGTTGCCGAAGGAAGCCCCGCAGAACACACACACCTTCATCGATCAAGAAGATCAATGCTTGATGTCGTGCTCGTTGTTGCTTACTTTGCTGTTTGGGAATATCCAAATAGAAACAATTGCCAAAGCAAAAAGGGCGAGAACTACACCAAATACTACCATAGATTTGTAAATTGAAGTAGTAAAATTAAGGGTTGTCAGTAAATAATTTTCAAAAAGCCATTTAAAAATGTTAAACTCGAAACTTATCTTGCAAAAAGGCATTAAATATTAAGAATGAAGAGAATTTTAATTATATCAGCAGGTGCATTAGTAGCCATACTAGCGGTTTTGGTTTATGTTGGGTTTAACAGGATGAAAACAATTAGCCCTGAAAAAACTTCTTTTTACGAAAAAGACGGATTGAAAATAAAAGTTACTTATAACAGCCCGTCAAAAAGGGGAAGAGAAATTTTTGGGGGCCTCGTGCCGTATGGAAAGGTTTGGCGAACGGGAGCAAATGAGCCAACTATTTTCGAGACGAATGAAGAAATTACGATTCAAGGCAAAAAATTGCCGAAAGGCACTTATTCGCTTTGGACCATTCCCAATCAGAATGCGTGGACAGTAATATTTAATTCGAAAACACCCTTCTGGGGTGTCAACTTCAATCGCCAAACAACCAGAGAAACAAAAAACGATGTGTTGCTGGTGGATGTTCCAGCGTTAATACAAGAGAAGGAGTTTGAAGAGTTTACAATTTCAGTGGAACAAGGCGCAGAGGATGCGGAAATCATTTTTTTGTGGGATAAGACACTTGTTGCTGTACCTTTTTCTAAGTGATATTTTTTTAAGAATAGATAGATGATACAAGTAATACCGTCAATAGCAGTAAGAAGTGGCAAAGTTGTAAAAATGCGAAAGGGCGACCCTTCTAGTGAGAAAGCATACGATGAAAACATACTTGACCTTGCTAAGCGGTTTGAGGATCATGGAATTGAAGTGGTTCACCTAGTCGACTTAGATGGCGCTGAAAAAGGTAGCCCGCAGAATTATTTTGCCTTGGAAACAATTGCTGGGCACACCAACCTAAAGGTGGATTTTACAGGTGGAATATGCACAGATGGTGATATACAAAACGCCTACGAATATGGAGCCGATTACATAACCGCCTCCAGTATTGCCGTTACTAACCCCGCGCTATTTGCGTCATGGATTATTTCTCACGGAAGAGAAAAAATGACGTTGGGTGCTGATGTTACCGACATAGTGTCAAAGAAAATTGCTTTCCGAGGATGGCAGGTAAAATCTGATCTTATGTTCTTTGATCACATCCAGTATTTTTATGATAGGGGACTAAAATATGTTAAATGCACCGATATCTCTCGAGATGGAGTGTTAGAAGGCCCGGCATTTTCTTTCTATCAAGAAGTCATCGACAAATTTCCAGAGTATAAGATATTGGCGAGCGGTGGCGTAAGAGGTATAGGCGATATAGACCAACTAAATGACATGGGGATTTTTGCTGTTATTTTCGGGAAGGCGTATTATGAGGGCGTTTTGAAACTGAAGGATCTCGAAAAATTCTTAGTCAAAAAATAAAAATCAATAAGGAGATCGCGCGCAAGGAATATTATAGAGCGTTCGAGTAACAGCAAATCCGAAAGAATAATAATTATCGTTGTCAAAAGTGTTTCCGTATTTATAGTTTTTCAAGACAACGTTTCCATCTGAAACATTATCGAGATAGTCAAAGAAAGTTTTCCGAATCGCAAACTCCAGCGAAACATACCAGTTAGGATTTAAAACATATTTTGCGCCAACGCCAAAAGGAATAGCAGGTTGGACATTGCTATAAGGAGCGGTTTTAGAGCTATTGCCAGAAATAATAAACATGGCAGCACCCGCGAAAATGTACGGAGTAAATCGAAGGGGTCGTTTAGTGTCTCGCCAATCTAGAAAATGATATTCAAAGCCAGCAGAGGCTTCCAGCAAAAAAATGTTAAAGGAACTCGATCTTTTAGAAGCAAATACATCTATCGGATTTGAGTCGCTACCCGATAGCTTGCCACCCGTTAACGAGGTTCGCATGCTAATCACCTTACTAATATTGGTTCTATAGAAAACTGTTGCAGCGGGTTGCGAATTCGCGAAATCATATGACCTCACCAAATCGCCTGTATAATTGAGGGTACCCACGCCAAAGCCAATTTCCGATTTTAGCTCAACCTGACTGAATGCAACTGAGTTGCTGATGATAACGAAAAACGCAATATTTCTAACTAGTCGCATCATTTAGGCTTAATTTCTGACGTCAATACCCCAATTTAGTTTCTGCCTTAGCGTATTGAAGTAATGGTAGCCATTTGGCTGAATCAACTTCACTTTAAATTTTTCTTTTTTCAGTTTCAGTTTTACCGAATCGTCTATTGTTTCAAGTCGTGAATCCATCGAAATTAAAAATTTTTTACTTCTCCCTTCAATTTGAAAGCTAATTTCAGAACTGTCTGATAAAACGATCGGTCTCGCGGTAAGATTGTGTGGACTTACCGGGGTGATAATAAAACTTTCGGATTTAGGATAAACCAAAGGGCCACCACAACTTAGCGAATAGCCGGTAGAGCCTGTGGGTGTAGCTACTATAACACCATCGGACCAATAGGAGTTAAGAAGTTCACCGTCCACATAAACATGCACCGTTATCATTGAAGAGGTATCTTTCTTCATGATCGTAAAATCATTCAAGGCGAAATTCAAACCTTGAAACAGGGGGGGATCAGAATTTAATCTTAAAACAGTACGGGCATCAATTTTGTAATTTCCTTTGAATATCGTTTCCAACGATTTTTCAACATCTTCGCGACTGATTGTTGCCAAAAAGCCTAGTCTTCCGGTGTTTATCCCCAGAATGGGAACTTCCGCCTTGCCAATGTAAGTTACTGACTCAAGCAATGTGCCATCCCCGCCAAGGGAAATAAAAAAATCTAACCCTTTTAAAGAATCACCTACATCGAATGATTTGAGGTGATGCGTGCTTATGGTTGATGACTTGACGTGTTTTAAAAACTTTGATGAAGCTGATATGGACGCATTGTATCCTACTAAAACATCGAGTAGTTTTTCAATAAATAGATTTGATTTTTGTTGAAAATCTCGCCCGTGTATGCCAACATTCATTGTATTTCTACTCCGTTAGATATTCAAATAGCGCATTAGCATGTCTATCCGTTCTTTTCCGGCATCTTCTGGTTGTTGGTCTTGATACCGGCCTATTACAGTATATCCAAACCGCTCCAATGTGGCCACTATTCGAGAGATTTCGAGCTGGTTGATTTTTATGGTTACCTTTATTTTTCCAGCATCGAGCGTGTCTTCAACAATGGTGCTGCTTATTATTTTGGCATTGTTTTCTTCTACGAAACGAGCAATTTCGGCAAGCGAATAATCAATCAAATCAACAGATAAAACAAGTATGCTTCCCGGCATTTGAACGGATGCGGTCTGAGCAAACGAGGTCATTATTTCCTGCACGGTAATAACTCCAACGTAGTTGCCATCGGCATCAATAGCGGCAACAATCTCCAATTTATTTTCTCCTGCAACTCTTAAGATATCATAGAAGTGGGAGTTCAGCTCTACGGTAGCATGTTTCCCTACCAAATCAAATTCCACCACGCTTTTTTCAATGTCGTTCGATTCGAGTATGATTTCTTCCGAAATGAAACCAAGTAATTCTCTTTCCGCTACTACGGGCAAATGGTTACATCTAAATTCGTCCATCCAAACAATTGCCTTGTGTCCGTCATCAGATGGTTTGAGGGGAGGAATCATGTGATTAATCAGTTCTTCGGCTATCATGGCGTTGGGGTTAAAAAATCTTCCACCAATTCATTGAATTTTTCTGGATGTTCCATCATGGGCGCATGGCAACATTGATCGATGAAGTGCAACGTTGAGTGAGGAATGAGCCTGTTAAATTCATGGCCTACCATGGGCGGGGTAATGGTGTCGTTCAGACCCCAGATGAGCAATGTGGGAACTGCTATCTTACCCAACTCTAAAGCCAAGTTATTTCGTTGGGCAGATTTGGCGATCGCAACAATACGCATGCATTTGGGAATGCTTTTGGTTGTTTCAAACACCTCATCTACCAATTCTTTTGAGGCCACGGCTGGGTCATAAAAGGTATACGCAACGCGCTCTTTTATGTATTCATAGCTGCCTCTTCTTGGGTAAGAGCCGCCCATTGTATTTTCAAACAGGCCAGAGCTTCCGGTAAGTATTAGCTTATTCACTTTTTCAGGATTGCTAAGTGTGTAAAGTATACCCACATGGCCACCAAGGGAGTTCCCCATCACCACCATATCAGTGAGCCTTTTCAAGGCGACAAAATCTTCCACAAATTTTTGAAGCCCACCCAACCCTGCTTCTTTTATCGGCATTTCATATATCGGCAGCATGGGTATAACAACCCTATAATGGCTGGAAAATCGATCGACCACGGCTTGCCAATTGCTTAGTGCCCCAAATAATCCATGCAAAAGCATTATTACTTGGCCACTGCCTTCATCTACATATCTAAAGCCACTTTCCTCTTTTATCTGCAGGCTCATAAACCCAAATTTCCTATAAGTAAGTAAAAAAAATTGAACTTAAAATTCTTTAAAAACACCTTTCAAAAAAGGAACGACTTTACTGACTGAATAATTCACTTGTTTGGCAAACTTGACGGTTTGCGGATAGAGGAAAGAATTGGCTGTCCAATTACTGGGAAAGCGGATGGTTAATGACGAAAGCAGCCAAAACAACACGCTTAGGCAAAAGGCATATTTTGCAATTCCTAAAAGTGCACCAGCAATTGCATCTAACTTGCCAAGAAAAGTTTTGTCCATTGAATTTTTGAAACGATTGCCAATGAACATTACGAAAAGAATAACCCCAATAAAAATAATAAAGAACGAAATATAAGGCAGGTAAACAAGGTCAGCGTTCACGGCCTTATGCAGATAACTGACACCCACGCTCATCAATTTGAAACCGAGAAATACGCCAGCTATGATGGCTAATAAAAAAAATAGGCCGAGAAGGAAACCTCTTTTATAACCAAAATAGCCACCTATTAAGAAAATGATGGCAATTACAATATCTATCTTACTCAAGAGGCCAACAATTTTCTCGCCATCTCTGAAATCTTTTTGCCATCGGCTTTTCCTGCTAATTGTTTGGTGGCAACCCCCATTACCTTCCCAATATCTTGCAACCCAACGGCACCTACTGTTGCGATGATAGTTTTTATTTCAGCTTCAATTTCAGTGTCAGAAAGTTGTTTTGGCAAATACCTACTTATTACCTCCAACTCTAGCAATTCTTTATCAGCCAATTCTTGCCTACCTTCTTTTTGAAAGATTTCTGCCGATTCTTTGCGCTGCTTGGCGGCTTTCATTAAAATTTTTCCTTCAGCATCTCCACTTAACTCGGTCGAAGCCGATTTTTCAGTCTCCGCCAGCAAGATCAACGATTTAATACTTCTAAGTGCCATCAGCTCATCTTTACTTTTTGCAAGCATCGCTTTTTTTATATCGCCATCAATTTGTTCTTTTAAGCTCATAATAATTGTTGGTTAGTCTTAACTTCGAAACAAAATTATCAATAGAATTCTTAACTAAACAAATAATCTCATTTCTGTGACCAGGTTAAGTGTAAATATCAACAAAGTGGCAACGCTGCGAAATGCGCGCGGTGGAAATAACCCCAATCTTATTCAAGTTGCCTTGGATTGCGAACGATTTGGAGCGGAAGGAATAACTGTGCATCCAAGGCCAGATGAGCGGCATATTCGCTTTTCAGATGTTGTTGATCTAAAGAAAGTACTCACAACCGAGTTCAATATTGAAGGCTATCCCGATGATCGGTACCTAAAACTAATAGAACAGACAAGGCCGGCTCAAGCCACGTTGGTTCCGGACGGCCCGCAAGCGATTACCTCAAATGCTGGTTGGGATACTATTAGCCATTTCGAATTCTTAAAAAAGATGACCGAGCGAATTAAGTTATTGGGCGTAAGAGTCTCCATTTTTGTTGATCCAGAGGAAAGCATGGTGGAAGCCGCACACAAAATTGGAGCCGATCATATAGAGTTATACACCGAGCCCTACGCAAGTTTTTTCAAGGTGGATAAACTAACAGCAATAAAACCTTATATCAAGGCCGCAACCCTGGCAACAAAATTAGGGTTGGGTATAAATGCCGGTCATGACCTAGACCTAAATAATCTTCACTATCTAAAGCAATCAATTTCTCATTTGCACGAAGTTTCGATAGGGCATGCTTTGATATGCGATGCGTTGTACTTAGGGCTTGAAAATGCCATTCAACTTTACTTGAGGCAGTTGAAGTAAACTTATTTTAGGTTTAGTAAGAGTTTAATTTCGGGTACATCCTTAATGAAACGCATTTGCTGCATTACAGCGGGGTATCGCCTGCTTATGTAGTTGGACAGTGGCTTGACGATCAATTTTTTTGGATTAGGCAAACAAGAAGCAATCATTGCGGCCTCCGCTTGGGTTAGTTTTTTAGCAGGCTTTTTAAAGTATTGCTGTGATGCCGCCTCTATACCGAATACGCCTTTGCCCATTTCGATTACGTTAAGGTAAACATCCAAAATTCTTTCTTTACCCCACACGAGTTCTATCATAAACGTAAAATACACCTCTAATCCTTTTCGAAACCAACTTCGCCCTTGCCATAAAAAAACATTTTTTGCCACCTGTTGGCTTATGGTAGATGCACCTCTTACCTTCTTCTTTTTCTTTTTGTTATACTCCATTGCTTCCTCAATCCGCTTCCAATCAAACCCATTGTGCATATAAAAAAGCTGGTCTTCAGAAGCCATTACTGCCAGGCCCGCATTGGGCGATATTTCTTTCCAAGAAACGTAGTCCCTTTTAAGGCCATATCCGCTAGCAATACTTGAAATTTGTGTTATTGTAATGGGTGGGTAAACCCATTTGAGAACCAGAATATAAAGAAACTGAACGATAACTAAGCCAATGAAAAACTTCTTTAAGATTCGCCACAGCTTAAAAAGGGTTTTGTTTTTGACAATGGTCATAAATTCATCAAGTGGCCAAAAATAACGCTTCTGAAATAAAAATTGAGGGAAATGTCTGTATTCACACATTCATTTTGGCGGTAAATATTACTCAAAACTTATTTACAGCATATCTGAAAATTTTAGAACCTTAGTATATTGCAGATGAAAAGGATCGTAGCCATGAATATTTTTGTGATAGAAGATGACGGAATTTACGCGGAGTTCATTAAAAAGTCGCTCAGTCAAAATTCTTCCTATAAAGTGAATGTTTTTTCTGCTGGCGAAGACGCTGTAAAGGCACTTTCAACAAACTTGCCTGATGTTATGATTGTCGATTATAAACTCCCTGGTATGACAGGAATAGAGTTTTATGAATCAATCAAATCAAAATTAAAAGACGAGCAAAAGGTAATCATGTTAAGTGCTATTGATGATGGTAATATGGTTTTAAGCTTCATTCAAAAAGGAGTGCGTGATTATGTTATCAAAGATGAAAATGTTATCGACTCGCTAATTGCAATTTTAGAAGGAAAAGAAGAGGACTATTATTTATTTGACCAATAGGGATGTATTCTTTATTGCTATCTTGAATTGCGATCCTCGCCCCAAGCCGCCTTCATAGCTAACAGTTCCGTTTATTTTTTCTATCATACTTTTTACTAAAAAAAGCCCCAGCCCTGTTGAGCTCTCCCCTCCGGTTGGTCTTGCACTTAAGCGTTGATATTTAACAAACAATTTTTGTTGATCTTCAAGGCTTATTCCGGGGCCTTCATCAATTATTGTTAATTCGAAATTTTCTCCGTTTTGGAAAAGATAAACAAAAATGCTCTTTCCCGATGGAGTAAATTTCAAAGCATTCGACAACAGGTTTTCAACGATCCTATTGAGTGTAATTTTATCTGAGTTTACTACCAAACCCGATTGTTTTTCAAAATGCACGCGAATCCGTTTTTTGTCTGCAAGTACCGTGTAGCTCTTTACTAAGTTTGAAACGAGAAGAGTTAGATTTACTTTTTCTATAAATAGGTCTATTCCTTTATCTTCAAGTCTTCTATTGTCAAGCAGGTTTTTCAACAGGGCGAGCCCGTCATTAGAAATTTGATGGATCTTGCTTATATAGTCTAATTGTTCATTTGTGAGATTAGACGAGGACATGGATAACAGCTGTACGAGGGCATAGATCCGATTAAAAGGGCCTTTTAGATCGTGAGAGACCAAACTTATTAGCTGTTCTTTTTCGCTGATCAAACCCTGTAACAATTTTTTTTGCTTCTCTTGCTCTTGGTTCTGGCGAACTAGAAGCTTCGTCTGGCTTTTGAGCTTTTGATACCCCCTAATCTGAAGAGCAACCATTAACGCAAGCAAAGCACAAACAAGAATTACGATTGTTGCCATAAGATTAGCATAAGCGAATTTAGGCTAATTCTTATCGCGAATTACGCATTGGCTAGATATTAAGCTTTAAATTGCTTTTATAGTCGACCGGTATTTTAACCACAACACCATGAACTTTAACACGAACAGAGCCTAAAAATCGAACTTCGTGTTTTTTGCCTGTTAAAAAACCGAACAGGGTATTGAGGCCAATCTCTTGAAGATTTAGTTTTACCTCTAATGGAACCGTAAAATCATTCCTGGCCGGAATGTTGGCGTCAAGTTTCTGGTCTGAATGAGCTGCTTTTTTCCCATCAACGAAGATCTCTATATTGATTTGCCGCAACATCATTTTTGTCTTATTCGGATTGTGGAAAATCGCGTTTCCGCTAAGCAAGGGGTCGCCATTTGCAGCCGTTTTCATTTCAATATTTTGTATGTCTTTAAGAACGATCTCCTCCTTTGGAAGACATGAGATCATGATCATAAAAACAGAAAATAAAATAATATTTTTCATAGCGTTGATTTCATTGGCAAGTTGCAATCTTTGAGCCAAACCATTGGCCAGTGTAAATTTAAAAGAGCTTGAATACTAAAATCAATAATTAAATTTGAGTGTGATTTCGCGCGAAAGTATTGTATTTGAACAAATTGTTGATGATTTAGCTGAAAAAGGATTTTCGGTAACAGATAGTTTTTTAGACGATCGCGAAATAGAAGCCATTTTGAGTGTTGACGAGTTTAAAAATAAAATGTTACACTTTAAAAAGGCAGGCATTGGCAATTCTGCCAGTTTGAAAATTAACGAAAGTGTAAGAGGAGATTATATCTCTTGGCTAGACACTAAAAAGGCGCATTTAAGTATTTCAGTTTACGTCAATAGACTCAATGCCTTACAGGTCTATTTGAACAAAACACTTTTTTTAAGCTTAAAAGACATAGAGTTGCACTTAACTTCCTATCCAGTTGGAAGTTACTACAGGCGCCACGTTGATCAGTTTAAACAACAAGACCATCGAAAAATTTCAGTAATCTTATATTTAAATCGAGACTGGAGATCTGAACAGGGAGGTCAACTTCGCGTTTACTCACAAAGCAATGAAATAGACATTTTTCCAGTGGCTGGCAGGCTCGTGTGTATGAGAAGTGATTTAATTGAACACGAAGTTTTGCCCGCTTCGCGTGAAAGATTAAGTGTTACCGGATGGATGTTAGATCAACTAATTGATATAAAATGAACAGGTGCTTGACAGTTGGATTGATAATCTTGTTTGGATGCGGAGGAACTCTTACTGACGAGCAGCGAAAAAAGGCAAAAAAAGATATGGCCGATCATGCCTTAAAGAAAGTAACTGAGGCTCAGATAACTGAATCTGCATTTTTGTTGGGAAGAACAATTGCAAAATTTTTAGAGGGGAAATCTGTCAGCTCTTCTGTTGTATTGGATTCTTTGCAAAGCAAGTATCAGTCAAGAATAACGATGCTTAGCACAACGAGCAAATTTAAAAGCGAAACGGAGACTCAACTCCTTGACGCCTATGTTAATGCACCCGCCAATACCGAATTAACAGACAATGTCCAGCGGGCTGGGAAAGACTCAATTCTTTACACTAAACCAATAACCAAGACGCTTCCTGATGGATCAAAACGATTCAACTACGCCATTGGAGTTACAATACCTAAGAAAATTGTTGTGCTATCGATAAAGGAATAACAAATAAAAAAACCCCAGATGCTGGGGTTTAAATTCTGTAAACAATTAAAATTTAATTCTTTTTAACAGGTGTTGTTGTTGGCGAGGCTGTGGCACTCGGAGTTACACCCATTTTCTTTAACACAAGCTTCGAAATGTCATAATTCTCATCGTTGTATAGAAGCACATCCGCGCCAGCGCCAAGTTGAGAGTTAATTACAAAGCTATAAGCATTTTCTTTGGCAACCTCTTCAATGGCCTTATGCACTTTGGCGTAAAGTGGTTCCATCAAATCGGTTTGCTTCTTTTGGATGGACGCTTGAGCATCTTGTTGAAACTTTTGAATATTTTCTTGCAATTGAGCCAATTCAGTTTCCTTATCTTTTTTTATAGCATCAGGAGTTGTAGCCGGCATATTGTTGTAGGCAGTCAATTTTGTTTGATACTCTTGATATTTTGCCTTCAATTGATTTTCTAACTGTGTGCCGTGGGTTTTTAGATCATTTTCAAGTTGTTTCATTTCGGGCATTTGGCTGAAAATATATTCAGTATCTGCATAGCCAATTTTTTGAGTCTGTGCTTGAGTAGCGAAAGCAAAACAGCCAAGCAGAATTAGTAAAAGCGTAGTTCTCATGTAAGTAAGGGGTAGTTTATTTAGTTATTTAATTTTATCGTTTGGGTCACCTAGTCCAAGTTCTTCAAGTACAAAATCCGTATAGTCATGTATTGGATCGGTATAAATCATCACCAACTCTCCAGCTTTATCAAAGATAATTGCTAATCTTTTCATCTTCGCTACTTTTCCTGCGGCATCAAAAACTTTATCCTGCAAAGGTTTAATCAATTCCTGTTTTTTCAAAAAAAAGAGACCTCCAAAACCAAATACTTTTTTTTGGTAATCTTTTAATTCACTTTCCTTCTTTTTTATTTCGGTCAATCGTTCTTGCTTCATTTCCTCTGTCAAGAGTACTTGCTCTGACTGAAAAGTACTATACGAAGTCTCTATTTTTTTTTGCATCTCCTCTATCTCTTTTTGCCATGCTGCCGAAAGCTGCTCTATTTCGGCTTGCGCTTTACTATAATCGGGCATTTTGTTCAATATGAAATCGGAATCCATGTAGCCGAACTTCTGAGCTTGTGCAAAAGTCAAGCCGAAACATAGTATTGCAAGCAAAATTAATTGAAATCGCATTTTACCTGATCTGTTGGCCGATGGTAAAGTGAAACTGAGCTCCACTTTTATCTGTTGCTCCTGGTAATTTATCAAAGCCATATCCCCAGTTTAATCCAATTAATCCAAAGGCTGGCATAAAGATTCTTGCGCCAAACCCAGCTGATTTGTAAAGGTTAAACGGGTTAAATTCCTCAATATTGTTCCAGTTGTTACCCGCCTCGCTGTATAGTAAAGCATAGATAGTAGCTGTTTGGCCAGTTGTTACGGGGTAGCGGAGCTCCATCCCGAATTTATTATAGATAGTGCCGCCTTCTATTCCACTTACCTGTCTTGTTCCGCGCTGAGAATAGAGAGGAGGGGTAACTAAATTATCTTGATAGCCCCTTAAGCCAATAATATCTTGACCCAGTACAAACGAGTTAAACCCGCCAGCCAAACCAGCACCGCCCATGAGGAATCGTTCAAAAGGGCCAGGGCCGACATCGCTAGAGTAAGTGCCGATATATCCAAAATGAGCTTTTGTTTCTAGTACTAAACTTCTGCCATCTGGTTTTTTGCTCCCAAATATTTTTACATAATATTTAGCGTCAAACATCCACTTGTGCAGTTCAATCCATTTGTATCGCTCGTCAGGATTATTCAAATAGTCTTTGTTTCTAAACAGCGAATACGGTGGTGTTAAGTCTAAACTCAACGAAATGGTGGATCCTGATGTAGGATACATGGGATTGTCAATGCTATTTCTAGAAAGTGTGGTATTTAGTTTTATGCTAGTAGACTGCCCAATTACCGGGAGCGGGCCGCCTATGCCAAAGTAATTGCGATAATCATACACTAAGTAAGATAGCGCATTGGTAAGGACAAAATAGCTATCGGGCCACTCCAATCTTCGGCCAAGACCTACCGTAATTCCTATTTGCTTTAAGGACGGAGAATTGGGGTTACTGAAATCCAACGTTCTAGAGTTGGTAAAGCCAGCCGGCTGTCTAGTGATAGAATGGTTTAAGCTTACCGTCAGCGAATTTGGCTTTTTGCCTCCTAGCCAAGGCTCGGTAAATGAAAACGTATAGCTTTGGAAAGACTGGCCATTTGCCTGAGCACGGATCGAAAGCTTCTGGCCATCGCCAACAGGAAGCGGCCTCCACTTTTTAAGATGTGGAACATTGCGCAATGAAAAATTATTAAAGGCCAAGCCGACAGTACCCACAAATCCGTAAAAACCTCCCCATCCGCCCGATAACTCTACTTGGTCATTCGATTGTTCTTGCAGCTTCCATTCGATATTTACGGTTCCGTTGGCGGGATTTGGACGAATGTCTTGTTCAATTTTTTGAGGATTAAAATACCCCATTTGTGAAAGTTGCTGTTGGGTGCGAATGATATCTGACCTTCTAAACTTTTGACCGGGCACGGTATTCAATTCCCTTCTTATTACATGGTCACTTGTTCGTTCATTGCCGCTTATTATAACTTCATCTATAGTCGCTTGATCACCTTCGGTCATTCGCATTTCTACGTCAATCGAATCGCCTTCTACCGCCACTTCCACAGGCACAACCCTGAAGAAAAGATACCCATCATCCATGTAAAGCCCGCTGATGTCTGCCCCTTTAGGGTTGAACGAGGTTTTCTTTTCAAGCATTTCATTGTTGTACACATCTCCTTTTTTAATATCGAGGATCTTATTCAATGTGTTAACAGTATGCACATAATTGCCAGACCAAGTGATGTTTCTAAAATAGTACTTCTTACCCTCCGCAAGTTTCACTTTCACATCTATGGAATTGGAGCCGTGCCTCACAATGGTATCGGTAATGATGTCTGCATCCCTAAATCCCTGTGTGTTATAGAAGTCAATGAGTTTAGTTTTGTCTGCGTCAAATTCGCTTTTAATAAATTTCGATCCTGCAAAGAAATTTAGCTTCACATTTTTGTTTAAGAATTCTTTTAACCCTCGGGGCGTAACTTTATAGCTCGAATCGAAAAATTCTTTCACCTGTCGGGGTCTAAAATTCAAAATGCCCTTTAGCAATGTGCGATGGAGTGAAATGCGGGCGTGTTCGTGTGTCTTTTTAAATTGCTTCTTAAGTTTAGCTGAAGAAATATTTTCATTTCCTTCAAACTGAATTTCGTTGATCCTCACTTTCGATTTTAGATCGACATCAATCCGTAATCTGATACCACCGCGGTTCAGCGAGTCAGATTCTGGGTTTATTTTTACAGTTGTGTTAAGAAACCCTTTTTTCACAAAGTGTTTCTTCACTGAAAGTTCAGCGTTTCTAATCGAAGCATCATTCACGATTTTCCCACGTATCAGCTTTAAATCATCCTTTAAAGAGCCCTGTCTACCTTTTGTTATTCCAGTAAAATAATAGTCAGTTAAGCGAGGGCGCTCGGCAAGGTTTACCACCAAAAAAACATTTTGCCCTTCAATTCTATCTACAAGAATCGAAACGTCACCAACGAGGCCGTGCTTCCAAAGTTTGCGGATCGCTCCGGTTATGGCATCGCCTGGTATTTTTATTTTATCTCCTACTTTTAATCCCGTAAGGGAAATCATTGCGTTTTTGTCAAGCACCTGAAGGCCAGTAATTTCAATTCCTCCAACGAAATACTCGGTAGGGTTTGCATAATTCAACACACTAGGGTCGGCCGCTGGGGCTTGCACGGTGGCTTTTCCTCTGCTTTTTCTGAATTGTCCCGAAGTTTGGAAGCAGAATAAAAGACCAAGCAAAGCAAGTAATAGTGACTTCTTCATTTTTATGCAGTTGGGATCAACACTTTTCCAAATCTTCGTTCTCTTTTCTGGTAGTCACAAATGGCTTCATAGAGGTTCTCTTTTCCGAAATCGGGCCAAAGTGTTTTTGTGAAGTAAAACTCTGAGTAAGCCATTTGCCACAATAGAAAATTACTAATCCTCATTTCTCCGCTTGTGCGAATCACCAATTCGGGATCGGGTATTCCTGCCGTATCTAAATAGGACGAAAACGATACCTCGTCAATCGATGAAAGCTTCAATTTTCCTGATTCCACAGCTTCCGCCATCTGCATAGCTGCCTTTGCAATTTCCCACCTGCCGCTGTAATTCAACGCCAGAAGTAAGGTTAGCCCTTGGTTTGTTTTTGTTGCCTCTTTGGCTTCCATTAAATTTCGTTGGCAGGCTAATGGCAAATGATCAATACCTCCAATCGTCATTAGCCGCACATTATTTTTTAAAAGAGTCTTTAATTCCTTTTGAAGGGTATTTACCAATAACTCCATCAATCCATCTACTTCATCTTTAGGCCTGCCCCAGTTTTCTGTGCTGAAAGCGTACAGTGTTAAGTATTTGATACCAATTTCGGCACAAGCCTCAGTAATATCTTTAACAGCTCCTATCGCGTTTCTGTGCCCAAATATCCTTGCTGCTCCTTTTTGCTTGGCCCATCTTCCATTGCCGTCCATAATAACAGCAATGTGACTCGGCAAATTAGTTAGGTCAATATTTTCTTTCAATGTGGCCACAAGACCGCAAAAGTAGCCTATTTTTTAATACTAATTGCAGACGAAGTAAACAGACCCCTAAGATTGGGCGAACGCCAAAAAAGTTTTACGTGGGCCGAAGAAAACGGTTAGTTATCAACGAGGTCAGAAATCTTGAATTTCTGGATGATGTAATAGAGAAAGTTGAACGACAACGCGTCCTCATTTTTGGATGAAGCCGACTTTTGATCAGTTTTGGATTTTTGCGGTGCTGTTCCTTTAAGTTGGATGGAGTCTCTTTTAATTACTTTTGAATCTTGTTCAAAAAGTAACGGTTTATCTTCATTTAAATTACTATCAACGTTCCCATTTGGAGATATTACCTCCATAACTGGAATTTCATTTTCCTGAGCTTTCGCGGAAAAGTTGGGAAGAATAAAAATTAGCAGTAAAACAGCAAACGTTACTTTCATTGAATTAACTTTCAACCCTTTGAAACAGTAAGGTATAAAAAATTTTTGAATGACTACAATTGAAGAGTTCGAAAAAATTGATTTTAGGATTGGCACAATTACGGATTGCCAACTTTTTGACAAAGCCAAGAAACCTGCCTACAAGTTGTGGATAGACTTTGGTGACCCGATAGGAATAAAAAAATCAAGTGCCCAAATAACAAAAAATTACACGCCTGAAACCCTAAGAGGCGTTCAAGTTCTTTGCATTGTTAATTTACCTCCTCGAAAAATTGCAGATTTTGTGTCGGAAGTTTTAGTAACAGGGGTTAATGATCACGAAGGAAACGTGGTGTTGTGCTCGCTGGCAAAGAAGGTGCCTAATGGAGGCAAATTACATTAGAAAGCAAGACCATGATATTTTTTTCTAATCTAAGCGCGATATGTCAAGGAAAAGTTGTTTCAATTTTTCACGATAGTGAACTAAAAGCCCTCTTGGTTGATAGTCGCAAATTAGGTGCGGTGCACGGAACCATTTTTTTTGCGATTTCTGGAGAGCGAAATGATGGACATGACTACCTCGATGAGTTATACCAGAAAGGGATGAGACTATTTGTGGTCGAACGGCCAATAGATTACGGGCATTATCCCAAAGCGAATTTCCTTTCTGTTACCTCCTCTATTTCAGCCCTTCAGGCATTGGTAGGGTTTCATCGGCAACAATTTCTTTTTCCTGTAATTGGCATTACAGGCAGTAATGGCAAAACAATTATTAAAGAGTGGTTATCTGGATTGTTAAGCAAGGATTTTAATCTGGTTAAAAGCCCTGGAAGTTATAATTCACAACTTGGAGTTCCGCTATCTGTTTGGCAAATGGCCGATCATCATACACTCGGCATTTTTGAAGCAGGTATTTCGACCACCGATGAAATGGATCGCTTGCAAGCCATTATAAAACCTACCATTGGTATTTTTAGCAACATTGGCACGGCTCATGCCGAGGGATTCAAATCGCAAGAGCAAAAGATTTATGAAAAACTAAAGTTGTTTAAAGGGAGCCGCCAAATTATTTACTGTAAAGATCATCCATTACTTTCTCGATGTATTGAAAACAGTTTTGACGACCCGAAACTGATTAGCTGGGGAACAACAAAAACGGCCAAAATTTTTTGGTCGCAAACGTCAGATTCTACCTATAAAATCTCTTGGAACACTATTCATTTCCAACTTCACTTGCCATTTAAAGATAGGGCTTCTGTTGAAAACGTTGGTCATTGTGTTGCGGCAATGCTTGCTCTAAAGTGCCATCCAGTCTACATTCAGCAACAAATTAGTTTGTTGAAGACAGTGCCAATGAGGCTCGAACTAAAACAGGGCATTAATAATTGCGAATTAGTTGACGACTCGTATAACAACGATCTGGCCGGCCTTCAGATCGGATTAAATTTTTTATTAGGATCGCCAAAGAAGAAACGAGCAGTCATTTTATCGGATATTTTTCAATCTGGTTTGGACGATCGAAATATGGTACTTGAAATCACCCATCAGTTGAAAGATGCGGAAGTCGATTCACTGGTCGGGATCGGGGCAACCCTCTTTAGTCATGCTGAGATTGTAAAAGCAGAAATTGACCAGGCCGAGTTTTTTTTAACTACAGAACAATACCTTGATTCAGGGCGTTGGAATACCTTTCGCGATGAAGCTATTTTGCTAAAGGGAGCAAGAAATTTTCAATTTGAAAAAATAGCCCAGCGCCTAGAGAACAAAATACACGGTACTGTTTTGGAACTAGATTTGGGAGCTATGGTTTCTAACCTGAATTTTTTTAAATCGTGCTTAAAGCCGAAGGTAAAATTAATGGTAATGGTGAAGGCTTTTGCCTATGGAAGTGGGGCTGTACAGGTGGCGAGTTTACTGCAATATCACAAAGCGGACTATTTGGGAGTTGCTTACGCAGATGAAGGAGTAGAACTAAGAAAGAACGGAATCACATTGCCTATTATGGTTATGAATCCGTCCATTGAAAGCTACCAAACACTGCTTGATTATGAGCTTGAACCGGAAGTTTATAGCTTAAGAATAGCAAAATCGCTTGCCCTCTTTTTAGGTGGGAAACAGATCAAGATTCATTTAAAGCTAGACACCGGCATGCATCGCTTGGGCTTGATAGAAAGTGATGTAGATGAAATAATATCCATTTTACAAGAAAACAAAAACATTAAAGTAGCATCGATATTTTCACATTTGGCGGGAGCCGATGAACAAAAACACGATGACTTTACAAAAAACCAAGTTGATGCCTTTATAAGAATCACAAACAAGATCAGAAAGGAGCTGGGCATAGATCCTCTTTTACACATTTTAAATTCTTCTGGTTTGTTGAGGTTTGCCGATTATCAATTTAACATGGTTAGGCTTGGCATTGGTTTATATGGAATCAACCCTACAAGCCAAGATGCTAACCTCAAACCAGTTGCAACGCTAAAAACAATCATTTCACAGGTTAAGACAGTCAATAGGGGAGAAACAGTGGGGTATGGCAGAGCGGGAAAAGCGGATGACTACCCAGTAACTATGGCAACTATCGCTATTGGTTATGCAGATGGATTTAGCAGAGCGTTTAGCAAAGGAAGAGGGAAAGTACTCATCAATGGGAAATTGGCACCTGTAATTGGTAATGTTTGTATGGACATGACGATGGTTGACATTTCGGATGTAACAGCCAAAGAAAATGATGAAGTGATAATTTTTGGTCGGGGTAACCCAATAGAGCAAGTAGCCGACTCCATAAATACAATTCCATACGAGATACTAACAAATACCAGCGAGCGCGTCAAAAGAGTCTTTTTTGCTGAGTCGCTTTGACTCAACCACAACCAAGATTTTTTTTGAGATCGCGCACACCTAAGCCACCGAAATCAAAATTGGGCTCTTCGCTAGGCAATGATGAAGGCTTTAAAACTTCCTCCTTTATTTTCTTCGTTTTGCTTTTCTTTTTCTTCATGAAGAATGCGAATATAAAAAATAGCAACTGCCAACGTAAATCATTGTTTCAGATAATTTCTGATTCTATATTCGCGTAATTTAAAATTAATCTAAATAAGCGTGGTTGTCAAAAGTAGGACAGTTGCAGATATGAGGGCAGGTGAAACAGCCTTTATTGTAGGATTTTCAGATGAGCAAATCGCCATCAAATTACTGGAAATGGGGTTTCTACCAGGTACTTCTATACGCTTTAACTTTACAGCACCGCTGGGCGATCCCGTTTGTGTAAGTGTTTCTGGTTATGATTTATCATTGCGAGTAGATGAGGCTTCGGTAATCTCTATTCTTAATTGATGAGTCATCCCAAAATAAAAATCGCGCTAGCAGGTAAACCTAATTCAGGTAAATCCTCTCTATTCAACCAATTAACAGGATTAAATCAAAAAGTAGGAAATTTTCCAGGCGTTACCGTGGATAAGAAAACGGGAACTTGCGACCTAGACGAAAACACTTCTGCAGAAATTCTTGACCTTCCAGGAACCTACAGTTTGTACCCAAGGTCGTTAGACGAAAAAATTGTAGCCGAAGTATTTGCAGATAGAAACGGAATTTATTTTCCCGACAAGGTGGTGTTAGTGGCGGATACAACCAACTTAAAAAATTGCTTTCTGCTGCTCACTCAGCTTATAGACTTGCAGATTCCCACCGTAGTTGCCCTTAACATGGTTGACATGGCGGCTAAGTCGGGTATGAGTATCGACATAAAACAGCTTTCTTTTTTAATGGATGTGCCCGTGGTTTTTATCAATGCCCGGAAAGGACAAGGCATAGAAAAGCTCAAGAAACTACTAGCACTGCCGTTAAAACCTTCCACAAAGAAAATCTTTTCGATCGATCAAGAAATTAAACCCGCAATTGATAAAATAAAAGATAAACTTCAATTGACCTCTGATTATCAAAGCTATCAATTGTTGCAACAAAAAGAGCACTTCGCTTTCTTGAATAACGACCAGAAAAGTTTCATCAATAATTTGAGCAAAGAGTTCAACTTTTTTCCGGGAAAATATCAAGGCGCGGAAACGATCCTTAGGTATGGAGTAATTCAGGAAATTCTCAACAAAATCGTAATGAGGTCGGCTGATCCGGAATGGAACAAACGAACCCACCAGTTGGATAAGGTATTTACCCATAGGGTTTGGGGCTATGCGATTTTCTTCACCGTTTTGTTTTTGATTTTTCAGTCCATTTTTACGCTTGCGCAACTACCCATGGATTTTATTGATGGTACTTTTGCGATGCTATCAAATTACCTAAATGAACATTTACCAGATGGGCCATTTTTTGAAATGATAGCGAGTGGTATCGTGCCCGGAATTGGAGGAATAGTAATTTTTATACCTCAAATCGCAATCCTATTTGCATTTATAGCCATTTTAGAAGAAACAGGATACATGGCTCGGGTGGTTTTCTTGATGGACAAGATCATGCGCCAATTTGGATTAAACGGAAAAAGTGTTGTTCCGCTCATGTCTGGCTGGGCTTGCGCAATACCAGCTATTATGGCAACTCGAACTATCGAAAGTTGGAAAGACCGCCTCATTACAATTTTTGTAATTCCGTTTATGAGTTGTTCTGCAAGGCTACCTGTTTTTGCTATACTGGTGGCTCTTATTGTGCCAGATAACAAGGTGCTTGGTTTCTTTAATCTGCAAGGCATTGCACTAATGGGTCTCTATTTATTGGGTTTTTTTGCGGCCATATTATCGGCCTGGGCATTAAAAATCATTTTGAAAGCTAAAGAGCGTAGCTTCCTAATTATGGAAATGCCGAGCTATCGTATGCCCAAATGGTCTAACATTGGTTATACTATTGTGGAAAAGACCAGAACCTTTGTTTTTGAAGCAGGTAAGGTGATTTTGGCGGTATCCATTATTCTTTGGGTGCTGGCAAGCTATGGGCCAGCAGAGGTAATGAACAACGCAAAAGTCTCAGTCGAGCAGCAAAACAGTGGTAAGATTGTTTCTAAAGAAGAATTTAGCAACCAAGTAGCTGCTTACAAACTTGAACATTCTTATGCTGGGATAATCGGAAAAACAATAGAGCCTGTTATCAGACCCTTAGGTTACGATTGGAAAATAGGAATAGCCCTTATCACCTCTTTTGCCGCCCGTGAAGTATTTGTGGGGACGATAGCTACTATCTATAGCCTTGGAAGCACAACTGAGCAGCCCACCATTAAAGCACGTCTTCAGTCTGAGGTAAACCCTGAAACAGGAGAACAACGATTTACCCCCGCGGTTGGTTTTTCCTTATTGATTTTTTACACGTTTGCAATGCAGTGTGCCAGCACTTTGGCAGTGGTTAAAAGAGAAACCAAGAGCTGGAAATGGCCTGTTATTCAGCTGATTTACATGAGCAGTTTAGCCTATATTTTTGCCCTGATTGTCTTTCAAATATTCTCTTGATTCTGTTCAATTAGTGATTTCTATTATCTTTAGGGTAATTAAATGATCAAATGAATACGAATAAAAACTATCAATTGGGATTATTAAGTCTGGTTCATTTATTAATGAATGCTGATGGAGTTATCGATGATAATGAAAAACAGGCCTTGGTAAGGTTAAAACTTTCAGAACAAATACCAGACGATGTGTTTGACGAGTTTACTGATGGCGTTAAGTTAAAAAAACAGCGAGAAATATATGAACAAGGTATCCATTTGATTAACCAATGCAATGATCAAGAAAAACTAAAAGCTTTTGTTCACCTTTACAAGATGACTGAGGTCGATGGCCATATCCACGTAAAAGAAGTTAGACTTTTGCTCTATTCCATTAAGATGGTGAATATTGAGTTTTCGGATGTGGTAGAATTGGCAAATAATACGAAAAATCTTTAAACTGACTGTTGAATGTCGTCAATTCAAAATATCAAAATAGGGATTTTGGGTGGCGGACAATTAGGAAGAATGCTCATCCAGGCTGGGTTAGACTTGAATCTGGATTTTAGCGTATTAGATCCAGACATTAATTCGCCTTGCAAGTCCATAGCCGCTTTTGATGTAGGTAATCTAAACGATTATGAGACTGTATTAGAATTTGGGAAAAAGTGCGATTTGGTAACCATTGAGATCGAAAGCGTGAATACCGAAGCCCTGAAATTCTTAGAAAAAAAGGGTAAACAAGTTTACCCACAACCGCATTTGATTGAGCTAATACAGAATAAGCGAACCCAAAAACAATTTTTTAAAGACCATAATATACCAACCGCTGATTTTGTCTTGGTCGAAAATCAAGATGATATCAGAAAAAACATAAATTTCTTACCAGCAGTAAATAAGTTAGCAAGGGAAGGCTATGATGGCAAAGGAGTAGCTATTGTCAAGATCGAAAAAGATATTTCCAACGCCTTTAATGCACCTGGGCTACTCGAAAAACTCATTGATTTTGAAAAAGAGATTTCTGTAATAGTGGCGCGAAATGAAAAAGGAGAAACGGCCAGCTACCCACCGGTAGAAATGGTTTTTCATCCTGAAGCTAATCTCGTGGAATATCTTTTTTCACCTGCTCAAATCGTGGCAGAAATTGCCGAACAAGCCAACCGTATTGCGCTTCAGCTGATTGAGCGAATGGAGCTAGTGGGCATTTTAGCCGTGGAGATGTTTGTTACCAAAGACGGCCAAGTGTTAGTAAATGAAATTGCTCCACGACCCCACAACAGTGGCCATCAAACTATAGAAGCAAACATAACCTCGCAGTATGAGCAGCACTTAAGGGCGATACTTAACTTGCCTTTGGGTTCCACTAAAACAATTCAACCGAGTGCCATGGTCAACGTGCTTGGCCAACCTGGTTTTTCGGGCGTTGCTATTTTCGAAGGATTAGAAGATACACTGAAAGTAGACGGAGCGTTTGTACACTTATATGGAAAAAAGGAAACAAAACCTTTTAGAAAAATGGGGCATGTGACTGTAATGGATGAGCATATTGATTCGTTAAAGGACAAAGCAAAATTTATAAAAGAGAACTTAAAAGTGATAGCCTAGCTTCCAACCAAGGAATATTGAGTTGTGTGATTAGATCAATCATGCCATCCAGTTTTCTATCAAAAACAATTGCTAAAAATGAATAAGCCTTTAGTAGGAATCATAATGGGAAGCCAATCAGACCTGAATGTCATGAAACAGGCAGCTGAACTGTTAAATGAGATGGGGATCAACTACGAACTGACTATCGTTTCCGCGCACAGGACGCCAAAAAGAATGTTCGAATATTCTCAGGCGGCTAAATCACGTGGAATTAAGGTAATTATCGCAGGAGCGGGAGGAGCGGCCCACCTGCCAGGCATGGTTGCATCACTCACCACCCTTCCCGTAATCGGTGTCCCAATAAGATCTTCAAATTCCATAGATGGTTGGGATTCTATTCTCTCTATTCTTCAAATGCCAAATGGGATTCCAGTCGCCACTGTTGCGCTAAACGGAGCCAAAAATGCCGGTATCCTGGCGGCTCAGATTATCGCTAGTTTCGATAAAAAAATTGATAAAGCTTTAGTTGAGTTCAGAAAAGCACAAGAGAAAGCTGTTTTGAAGTCGGCAATTGAACTTGCAAAACAAAAATTATAAAACATTACATGAAATTTTGACACATTAATCTATATTGTCGAAATTTCATTTCCCGATAAAGATAGATCTTGATGAATCCAAGTGAACCAGGTTGGCTGAAAGACTTTATAGAATCTCGGAGATCTCAATTTGAAGATCTTAGTTATGAAGGCACTAAATCAACCCATCCAGAATTTTCGCTTTATAGAATTATTCAACCAACCGGATTGATGTATGGACAGTCAGTTGGTTCGCTAGAAAGTTCAACATCAAAAAATTGGACGGAGAGGGAAAAAATGAAGATTCTTTTAGCGGAGTGCCTTATTACTAGCTCCGTTCTTTTTTTTGATAAACCCATAAAAAAGCAAGAAGACCTAAATAAGGTAATTGAGAAAACACTCGAAAACATTGGGGATTTTTACAACAGTGTTTTCCCAGAAATTTCAATTCCGGCTAAAACCATGTTCGGCAGAAAAAAACAGCCGATCGAGATTGCCGAACGAATAATTGAAAAGCGAGTTGAGTTTACCGTTGAAAACCGAAATAATTTTTGGGCTCAATTTTTCCATAACAGTTTACTTTTTTTAGATGTTTTCATTTTCGGCCAATGGATTCATACTAATGCCGACAGAATAGTGGCCGACTTTTTCAAGTACGAACGGGAAGAGCTACGATTTTCAGTTGTAAAAATTATTGCAGGCGCGGCCCACTCTAACGTTACGGTTGAATTTGAGGAGCGCAAACTGCTCGAATATTTTTTGAACAGCTCTGGCCTTTCTCCGGAAAAGAGAAAGCAAGCTCAAGTGATTTTTGATCAGGGGATTGAAATTAAAGCCATGAATTTGCCCACTAATAATAGCTGGATTTTGAAAAAATATTTCCTTGAGATGGCTATTTTAACACTATGGGCAGATAAGAAAGTCGATGAAGTTGAAATAAATTTTCTCCGGGAACTGTGCGCTTACTTCAACTTTAATGAAGACGATATGGAGAATAGCCTAATGGCTATCGAGGGGTTTGTATTGGAACATTGGGATCAGCTAAGTATGCTGCAGAATAAAAAAGATTATAATGAAGTTAGTGAACAATTCGTTAAGCGAATTTCTAAAATCATCGATCGCAACAAAAATAGGTTGATTAGAGACGTTAGAGAGAACAGAAAGTCACAGGCTCTTATAACAAAGGCGAAAGCGGGGCAATTGGACGAGTTAGAAGCAGCGGCAATGCAAGACATTCTCATTCAATCACTGAAAAAAATACCAACATTTTCAATTACCCCTCTACCTGAAAGATTTCTGGCTTTACCTATGTTATTAAGAATTTTGCCAAGTAACTTTTTTAACGAAGTTTCAGCTTAACCCTTGTGGATATTTTTTTCATCTATCTTCTGCGGAATTAAGATCGAGAAAACAATGGATAAGGTGAGTGTTGCAATTATTACTGTGAAAGAGAGTAGCGGAGAAAGTTCAATATCAAATATTTCTAGCAACATCTTAGCGCCAATAAAGAAGAGAATGATTGAAAGTCCCTTCTGTAACAAATAAAACTTATCAATTACTCCGGCTAACAAGAAGAACATTGATCGGAGACCCATAACTGCAAAGATGTTCGAGGTGTAGATCAGGAATTCGTTTTGTGTAATCGCGAATGCTGCGGGTATGGAATCTACTGCAAAAATAAGATCGGTAGTCTCAATCAATATGATCACTAAAAAAAGAGGGGTAAAGAAGAGCTTACCATCGAGTTTCACCAAAAATTTACCACCCATGTCTTCCTTTGTTATTGGCAGGTATTTGCGGCCAAGCTTCAAAATCATATTTTTTTCGGGATCAACCTTCTCATCGCTTTCCTCGAAATATATTTTTATTCCCGAATAAATTAAAAACACGCCAAAAATGTAAAGAATCCAATGAAATTGATGGATTAGAATTGCTCCGACAAAGATGAAAAAGCCCCTAAAAAATACCGCACCAAGAATTCCCCAAAAAAGGATCTTATGATAGTACTCTTCTTTGATCGAGAAATACTTTAGAATCAATAGGATAACAAATATATTGTCCACCGAAAGAGCGTATTCAGTGAGGTAAGCAGAAAAATATTCCAGAGATGCCTTTGAGCCAACAATAGGCGCAGCAGTAGGATCTAGTGCGTCTTCGTAGGGGCCATTAAGATATATCATGTACCCAAAAAGAGTACTTATGAATACCCAAAAAATCGACTGATACAAGGCAGATTTCGTAGAAATTTTATGCGGATTCTTATTGAAAAAACCCAAATCCGCCATCAAAAAAACCACGATGACTATTCCAAAAATACTGTATAAAAAAGTCTCATCATTAACCTGAAACTGGAATAGCTTAAAAAGAAGCATCTTAGTAGACGGGAAGTTTAAAAGATATAAGATGTATAGAACTCAAAATTTTGATGTAAGTTAAAGGTTAAAATTACGAATTAAAATTGAAAAATTTAGCAAATCAGCTTTTTTTTGGAAACAGAGATCTTAAATTGCTCTGAATTAAACGTTTTCTTAAACCTCTATCAATTTTTTTCCCGTCATTTCAGCTGGCTGTTTCAGCCCCATAAGTGCCAAAATGGTGGGGGCCAAATCTCCTAATTTTCCGTTTGTTAGCTTTCCTTTGTAAGTATCATCCACTAAAATACAGGGAACTAAGTTGGTAGTGTGTGCCGTATTTGGGCTACCGTCTTCATTTATCATTAGCTCGGCATTACCATGGTCAGCAATTATGATTACGCTATATCCGTTGCTCCGAGCAGCTTCCGTTACAGCCTGATTACATGCATCCACGGTTTCTACCGCTTTAACAGCAGCCTCAAAGACACCCGTATGACCCACCATGTCTGGGTTTGCAAAATTTAAGCAGATAAAGTCTGCCTCTTTTTTATTAAGTTCTGGAATAATTTTATCTCTCAAATCAAACGCACTCATTTCAGGTTGCAAATCGTAAGTGGCCACTTTTGGCGAGGGGCACATTATTCTCGCCTCACCCGCAAATGCTTCTTCTCTACCTCCAGAAAAAAAGAACGTAACATGAGGGTACTTTTCCGTTTCGGCAATCCGTATTTGTCGTTTTCCTTCTTTAGAGATCACCTCACCGAGTGTATTTTCAAGGTTATCTTTATCAAAAATAAGCTTTACGTTTTTGAAAGAATCATCGTAGTTGGTGAGCGTAACGTAATACAGGTCAAGTGCTTTCATTTGTTGCTCCGGAAAATCCTGCTGTGTTAAAGCGACTGTTATTTCGCGGCCACGGTCGGTTCTAAAATTAAAACACAGCACCACATCTCCTTCTTTTATGGTAGCTACAGGCGCGGCAGCAGCGTCAACGGCTAAAATCGGTTTTATAAACTCATCCGTTACGCCAGTGTTGTACGATGCTTCAATTGACTTCAATAGGTCTTGCGACTTTTCACCGATTCCATCCACCAAAAGATCGTAAGCAAGCTTTATTCGCTCCCACCGTTTGTCACGGTCCATGGCATAGTATCGCCCAATAACACTCGCTATTTTTCCAGTTGTTTTTGTTAAATGATTTTGCAAATCGGTGAGATAGGCCAACCCTCCTTTCGGATCAGTATCTCGCCCATCAGTAAAAGCATGTACATAAAGATTGTCGATGCCTTGATTATGCATAATGGTAACAATCCCTTTCAAATGATCGATGTGAGAATGAACTCCGCCATCGGAAACCAGCCCGATGAGGTGAATCGATTTCTTTTTTTCTTTGGCATAGTTGATAGCACTTTGTAAAACAGGATTCTGATCCAATTCTTTTTCGTCAATTGCCTTATTGATTCTTACCAGATCCTGATAAACAACCCGCCCCGCCCCGATGTTCATGTGGCCAACTTCGCTGTTGCCCATCTGCCCAGCGGGCAATCCCACCGCCAGTCCGGAAGCTTCTAATGTACAGTGACGATATTTTTCATAAAGCGATTTAATATATGGCGTTTTGGCAGCATCCACTGCCGAAACACTGAGATTCTTAGCGATGCCCCAACCATCTAGTATCATCAGTACTACTTTCTTTTCCATAGCAAACAGTTTTGATTGCAAATATAGGCTGATTTGAAAGTTACAGGTTACCGCTAGGCGTGAAACAATTCGTTTTAATATAAAAAAGAGGTAAACTAATAGTTTGTGGCTCTTTTATGGCATAATTTTGGACGTTTATACTTTTGTATGAAAAAGATAACTTATCTGATTTCCTGTTTTTTGCTTAGTTTTCTTTTGTCGCCAACCTCATTGGCCGCTCAAAATGAAACGTTCAACCCAATCAAAGAGGCAATCAAAGCTAGCAATGCCAAGGAAGTTGTAAAGTACTTTAATCAATCGGTAGATATTAATCTGGAAGGCGCAATTAATACACATAGCAAAGTTCAGGCAGAGTTTGTGCTTAGAGATTTTTTTAAAAAACACCCGTTGAATGATTTCACAATTGTACACACAGGTGCTTCAAAAGGCGGTTTGCAGTACGCTATCGGCAAATACATTTGTGCCAGCGAGAATTTTATTGTTACTATCAGAACACGGGAAGTTGGTGGCAGTTTTCTGGTAAATGAAATCAGTTTTATAAAAGAATGAATGCTCTCCCGTATCTGACTGAAATTGCAATTCAGCAGTTTATTGAGCGTTCGTTGGAAGAAGATGTAGGTGAAGGTGACCATTCTACCTTAGGGGCGATTCCACAACAAAAGCAGGCAACAGCACGACTATTGGTAAAAGATGTAGGCGTTTTGGCTGGGGTTGAATTAGCCGAAAGAATTTTCAACACATTCGACCCCAAACTTGAATTAAGAATTTTGAAAAAAGATGGAGACATGATCAACAAAGGTGATATCGCCTTTGAGGTCAGCGGCTCTGCTAGATCCATTTTATCCACTGAGCGAGTGGTACTGAATTGCATGCAACGCATGAGCGGAATAGCTACTTATACCAGCAGATTAAAGAAAATTATTGCAGGCACTGCTGCCACTCTAATTGACACTCGTAAAACCACCCCCAATTTTCGAATCGCTGAAAAGTGGGCGGTGGCGATTGGAGGAGGTGTAAACCATCGCTTTGCACTGTACGACATGATTATGTTAAAAGATAACCACATCGACATTGCTGGTGGAATCATGGAGGCGGTAGCCAACACAAAAGCCTATCTGCGAGCGATTGGAAAAACGTTGAAGATAGAAGTAGAGACAAGGACCCTAGCAGAAGTGAGGGAATCGATAAACATTGATGCGATTGACGTAATAATGCTAGATAACATGAGTTTGGTTGAAATGAAAGAAGCAGTATTAACAATTGATGGTAAATGCAAAATAGAAGCCAGTGGCGGAATAACAGAGTCTAACCTGTTGGCGGTTGCCAATACGGGGGTAGATTTTATTTCGATAGGTGCTCTTACCCACTCGGTGAAGAGTTTAGACTTAAGCCTTAAAGTAGTTCATTGAAAATTTTAAATCGACTGAATCAAGAAAATGAAGCTATTCCAGTTTAATTTTACCGTCCTTTGATTCAAGATATTAGACCATGATTGTAAAAACACGAAACTACAAACTCGACAAAAAAGAATACAGAAAGCTGGCTTTAATAAATATTTTAAAAAAACAATGGTGGGTTAGTTTAATAGTGCTTGCCATTTGCCTTGGTTTTGTGTGGATTCAAAGCATTTGGTGGTTCATTTTCGCTATTTTAGGTGGAGGGTTATATTTATTGTTTTGGTGGATTCAATTTTATGGAGTTACCCAACTTGAGCAGGGCAAAATGTTGTTTGAGAAATTCAGTTATGAAATTACCAGTCAACAAATTATTATGAAGTTAAATGCCCGTGAAGGCATGCCCATGAAATGGGAACAAATAAAAAGTGCTCAAATCGGGAAAGACTATTTTCTACTATTTGTAAACAAAGCCCAACTTATTCATTTACCGTTTAAAATTTTCAATTCTGAAAACGAGCGTAAGTTTTTAACGAGCATTTTACGAAACAAAGGTTTATTAAAATAGTCATTGCTAATGTATACCGAGGGAGATTCTGAGGGCTACATTAAGAGATTAACACCAGCAGAAGCCTTAAGCAAGGCCTACAAATATTGCGCTTATCAAGAACGATCTCACCTAGAGGTAAAGCGTAAATTATATTCGTATGGTTTATATTCATCTGACGTAGATGAAATCCTTTCCCGATTAATTTCCGAAGGTTTTATCAATGAAGAGCGCTTTGCCAAAGCATACGCTGGTGGAAAGTTCAGGATTAAAAAATGGGGACGAAACAAGATTATAAATCAGTTAGAGTCACAAGGACTAACCAAAAGGTGCATAGAAGCTGGACTAAAAGAACTTGATCAAGCTGACTATAAAAGGACATTGGAGGGGTTGATCGAAAAGAAATCGGTTCAGTCGACAGAAGAAAACCTATTCAAAAAACGAGACTCTGTTGCCAAATTCTTAATTGCCAAAGGATATGAATCCGAATTGGTTTGGCAGAAAGTGAAAGAGCTGATAAAGTAATTTCCTATGGCAATTAGGAAGCCCAACGAAATTTCTTTTTACCTTGTTAAATGAACTACGATTACATCATTATCGGTGCAGGCTCCGCAGGCTGCGTGCTGGCCAACAGGCTGTCAGAAAATCCAAGTAGAAATGTTTTACTAGTTGAGGCGGGTGGTAAAGATTCAAACCCGTTGATTCATCTTCCGGGAGGGTACATGAAACTTCACCACAGTGCTGTAGATTGGAATTGTTATTACACAGAACCGCAGCCCTTTCTTGCCAACAGAAAAATTTACCATCCGCGGGGTAAGGTACTTGGCGGAAGCAGTTCTACAAATGCCTTGGCCTACATTCGAGGACAAAAGGAAGACTATGACCATTGGAAACAATTAGGAAACACAGGATGGGGTTTTGAGGATGTGCTCCCTCACTTTAAAAAATCGGAAAACAACGAACAATTTGAAAACGACCATCATGCTAAGGGAGGCTTGCTAAATGTAACCCAAACGTATTGGTATCATACCAAACTCGGTGAAGCTTTTATCAAGGCATGCCATGAAAAAGGAATCCCTTTGAACAATGATGTAAATGGCAATAGTCAAGAAGGGGCGGGGTGGTTTCAATACACTATGAAAGATTCCAAACGCATGAGTGCCGCCAAAGCTTTCTTGTTGCCTGCGTTGAATAGAACTAATCTTAAAGTGATTACAGGCGCCACATGTAAAAAAATAATTATTGAAAATGATGTTGCCAAAGGTATTGAGTTTATGACCAAGGCGAGTGCCACTTTGGTAGCCAGAGCCAAGCGCGAGGTAATTTTGTGTGCTGGAGCATTTGAATCTCCGAAAATTTTGATGTTGTCAGGTGTTGGATCAAAAGACGAATTGAAGAAAAATTCTGTCGAGTTAAAAAGAGAGTTACAAGGAGTAGGAAAAAATCTACACGATCATATTTTCTTTCCGGTGAGCGCATTGTGCAACGAGCCAAGCAATAATCATTACCTTCCATTACATCAGCAAGCAATTCAAGCTATCAATTTCTTGGTTACTAAAAGTGGCCCGCTTTCTATCGGGCCGTTGGAAGCGGTCGCATTTTTTAAGTCCTCAGAAAAAGAGGCAACGCCAGACCTTCAATTTCATTTTACGCCCACTAATTCGGGTGATGACGCGGTTTCGGATATGTATGACTTGAATTCGTTTTCCCACAAGGATGGTTATACGATTTTGCCTACGCAAGTCAGACCTACCAGTAGGGGCTTTGTTACGTTAAAGTCTAATAATCCCACGGAAGTGCCAGTGATTGACCCTAAGTATTTATCCGCAGAATTGGATAGAGAAATTTTGTTGAAAGGAGCAAAGAAGGCGTTAGAAGTGTTAGAGGCAGATGCCTTTTCATCCATGCGATTACGAACCCACATACCCTCCAAGCGAAACTCAGATGACGAACTAGTGCATCATATTCAACATCATGCTGAGTGTGTTTACCATCCCGTTGGAACTTGCAAAATGGGAGTAGATGAACTGGCGGTCGTTGATCCCGAATTAAGAGTTCATGGAATAGAAAAGCTGCGCGTAGTGGATGCCTCTATAATGCCACAAATTTCCAGTGGCAACACAAATGCCCCCACTATTATGATTGCTGAAAAAGGCGCAGATTTAATCATCGGATCGAATTAAGGAACTAGGGAAAAATATTTTCAGCCTTGGTAGGGGTAATTGTTTTTCTGGTTGTCATAACCTCAACGCCCTAAAACCGTAAATTGCATTGCTTAACTTGTTGCAGTGGATTTATTAGATCAAAATTTATGGTTAGGGCTTAAAAAGGGGAACCAAACGGCTCTAGAAATGATTTTTAAAACGCATTACAAGCCACTATGCAGTTATGCATATTCGTTTTTGAACGACAAGGACGAAGCCGAGGAGGTGGTGCAATCGTCTTTTATCTCGTTGTGGGAAAAGCGCGATACCATTTCAATACAAACATCTTTTAAGTCATACCTCTATCGCATGGTTCGCAATGCGTGCCTCAATACAATCAAACATGAAAAGGTAAAAAAATTGTATGCAGACCAAGAGAAGTTGACAGGAGAACCAATACATGAAGCAGTAAGTGAGGGGCTTTTGACAACTGAACTGGAGACTAGGATTTTAAATGCCATTCAAGTGCTACCCGAACAGTGCCGCCTTGTTTTTCAACTTAGCCGATTTGAAGAATTGAAATATCAAGAGATAGCCGATCAACTGAGTATTTCTGTGAAAACAGTGGAGAACCATATAGGCAAAGCGCTAAAAATTATGCGAGAAGAGCTGAAAGACTACCTGCCTTTGTTCATACTTTTTTTAGGAAACTTTATCGATTAAAAAGTGGCACACGAAACAGAAGATATTGATAACTTAATCGGCAATGTACTTGCAGGCGAGGCAACGGCCGATGAAAAAGAAAGCGTTGCGCAATGGATAAATCAAAGCGACCACAACAGAGCATACTTCGAACATTTACAACTAATTTTTGACAAGGCGTCATCGAAGAACATTCAATTGCAGGTAGATGCCGATGCCGCCTGGCAAAAAGTGAAAATACAATTGCGGCAACCAACCCCTAAAGAACCAACAAACTATTGGACTGTTTTGAAAATTGCGGCAGGCATTGTTTGGCTAGGCTTTCTTGTTTTTATGTTTTTCCAAAACAGAGTATTGGAAGAACAGAATCAACGACTTGTTATAAAAACGGATAAGCAAACAGAACAAGACACACTGCTTGATGGAAGTACAGCCTTCATCAATAAAAAAAGCAAACTTGTTTTTACTTACGATGCAAAAAAGAATGTTAGAAAAGTAACTCTGAATGGCGAAGCTTTTTTTACAGTAAAGCACGACATCAAAAAGCCTTTTATTATTGAAGCTGAAGAAGTGTTAATAAAAGATATTGGAACAGAATTTAATGTGAAAGCTTACCCTGAAGACTCCATTGTGGTAGTAAATGTTTCAAGTGGTGAAGTCCAATTTTATACGGCAAACAATCCGGGCCTTCACCTGAAAGCGGGTGAAAAAGGAATTTACGATAAGGCGTTGAAAGCATTTTCAAAAATTCTTAAACGAGATACAAATGTGCTCGCTTACAAAACGAAAACGTTCACATTTAAAAATTCTGATTTGGAGAGCATAGTCACTTCATTGAATGACGCGTATGATGCTAAAATTTCTATAGCTAATGAGGTTATCAGAAAATGTAGACTGACTGTAAACTTCAACAACGATCGACTGGAAACGATAGTCGATGTGATCGCTGAAACACTTCATCTGAGCGTTACTAAAACAGGCGATGAAGTAATCTTTAGTGGAGCAGGTTGCAATAATTAATTACTTCATGAAGACACTTTTCACAACAATACTGCTTTCTTTTGTTTTTTTTCAAGGAAAAGGACAAACCCAAAATACGCCCATTCTTCAGCGGGTGATTTCCGTTTCTGCTTCAAACGAATCGTTGCCGACTGTTTTGAATAAAATCGCGGAAGCAGGAGGATTTTCATTTTCTTATAACCCGGCAATTATAAATGAAGATCAACTAATAACGATCGATGCCAAATCTAAATCAGTCAAGGAAATAGTAGATGAAATTTTTAAGGAATCCATTTCCTCTAAGGAACGTGGAAACTATCTGATTCTTTCAAAGATAAAACCTAAGGTTATTAAGTCTACTACTGTTCTAGTAAGTGGATATGTTCAAGATGCAAATACAAGTAAACGATTGGCTGACACGCACGTGTATGACAAAAATTCAATAACATCTGTATTAACTAATGAATATGGGTTCTTTCAACTAACATTAGATAAAAAGCAAAAGACGGCCGCGTTGTCAATTCGCAGAAAAAATTATGCTGATACGGTGGTAATTGTTGCCCTAGATAAAGATCAATTTATTTCAATATTGATTGAACCGATTCAAAAAGATAGTACGATCGCCATTTTGCCTAAAGTAGATTCGACAAAAATCGATATCAACGAATTAATTAACGAAAGCGATAATGCTCAAAACTATAGCGACACCTTATACAAAGACATCCAGATTTCTATATTGCCTTTTGTTGGAACGAATGGTTGGAATAGCGGCCGAACTATCAACGATTATTCGATTAACTTTTTTGGAGGTTATTCGAGAGGCACTCGTCAAATTGAATTAGGTTTTTTTGTAAATGCTGACCGCAACGATGTCAGCTGGCTCCAGATAGCAGGAATTGGCAATTTGGTTGGGCGTAATGTCTATGGCATACAGGGGGCGGGTGTTTTTAATATCACTGGTGGCGAAGTTAAGGCTGCCCAGCTTTCGGGAATTACCAACATCAACTTTGGCGAAGCACGAGGAGTTCAAGCGTCTGGTATAGTTAACTTGAATTTAAAATCAGCAGATGGAGTACTGGCGGCAGGCGTTGCAAATATTGTTCTAAAAAGCTCCAAAGGTGTTCAAGTGGCCGGGCTAACAAACATACAATTAGACGGTTATCAGGGCACTCAAGTAGCTGGTGTGGTCAATGTGAATAAGGTTTACATAAAAGGAAGTCAACTAGCTGGAATTGCAAATGTTGCAAGTGATTATGTTGGCGGTTCGCAGATTTCTGGATTATTTAATTATGCAAGAAATGTGAAAGGCTTTCAATTTGGATTAGTAAATGTGGCTGATAGTTTAAGCGGAATTCCCATTGGTTTGATAAGCGTGGTAAAAAAGGGCTATCACAAACTCGAAATTTCAGCGGACGAGATCTTCTATACGAACCTTGCTTTTAGAACGGGGGTTCGAAAATTTTATAACATTTTACATGTAGGCTTTAAACCCGGTTCATTGCTGCTTGCCGAAACTGTTTGGTCATTTGGCTATGGGGTGGGAACGGCCAGAAAAGTTACTCCTTGGCTTGATTTAAACTTAGACCTATCAGCAGATCATGTGAACAAAGACGGATTTACTAACAGTTTAAGCTTACTCAATAAGGCGTACGTGGGATTTGATGCCAGGCTGGCACGCCAATTTTCTATTGCAGTTGGCGTTACTTTAAATGGATATTTAACAAGTAAGTCGTTTACTCAATACCCGCAGTTGTTCACCGATTTTCACCCATCTATCTTCTCCGATCAAAACCTAGGCGACAACAACAATTTAAAAATGTGGTGGGGGGCTCGCGTTGGGCTGAGGTTTTTTTAATCATAACCAAAGATCTTTCTTCTTGTTATAAGGTCTGATCAATTAATTTTGTGGTTATGGTAAAACCGCAGTCAGTTTTGTTCGTTTGTTTTTTTCTTGTCCAATTCTCTTTTGCCCAAGATCAAGTTGCCTTGCAACAAGGAATTCAGTTGGAAAAGGCATTTAAAGTGGAGGCTGCACTTGAGAAATTTGAGGTCGTGATAAAAACGGACCCATTAAATGCAGTTGCACTTCACCATGCCAGTAGAATGCTTTCTAACATTGGCGGTAGAATGAAGTCTGAAAAGCGCAGCTTGAAAATTGAATTATACGAGAAAGCAAAGATATATGCAGAGCGTTCTATAAAAGCAGATCCAAAAAGTGCCGATGCACGACTTGCCTATATTATCTCGCTTGGCTTAATGTCAGAGATTGCGGCTAACCCAAGGGAGAAAATAAGAAATGCAAAAACTATTCGCAATGAGGCGGAGATGATTGTGAAGTTAGACTCAACCTATGCCCAGGCTTATTTTGTGCTGGGTAAGTGGCACTATGAGCTAGCCAAGTTAAATTGGTTGGAGCAACTTGCCTGTAAATTTTTGGGCGGCTTACCGGACGACATTTCAATGGATGCTTCCATGAAGTATTTTAATCAGGCGATAGCGTTGGATCCTGATAACATACTCTATTTATATGGACGCGCTTCACTTTACCACTACCGCGATGAAGATTTATTAGCCGAAAAATCTTTAAATCAAGCCTTGCAACTCTCACCACGCGAGCCCGATGATATTCAGCGCAAGGAAAAGTGTTCGCAGTTGCTTTCAAGGATTAGGAAGAGTTCTTGATTCATGGCAATTTCAATCGTTAAATTGCTAATTTGGTGGCCTAATAATTAGACTTCACTGAATTAACAAATTGAAATGCTACTTGCCCTCGATATTGGAAATAGCGAAATAACAATTGGTCTTTGGGATAAGGAAGTATGGACACACCATTGGCGCATACCTTCGTTACCAGATCAACCAGAGCTTTTTTATGGCATAAAAATAAATGATTACTTTTTAGAACAATCTGCACCCATCCAGTCGGTAAGAAAAATTGTTATTAGCAGCGTAGTTCCAGGTCTTACTGAAAAGATTCAACATGTAATTAGAGCCCTGTTTCAGCAAGAACCAATTTTACTTGGCCCCACGGTATACCAGCATTTACCCATAGAAATTTTAAATCCTTATGAAATCGGTTCCGATCTTGTAGCCAATGCGATGGCCGCTTATATGAAGTATAAACAAACATGCATTGTTGTTGATTTTGGTACTGCATTAACTATTCTAACCATCTCCAAAGAAGGCAAGATCTTAGGAGTGTCTATAGCCCCAGGGCTTAAGACAGCTATTAAAGCGCTATCACAAAATACAGCTAAGCTTTTTGAAGTGCCCCTGACAATGCCAACGTCCTCCTTAGGTAAAAACACGGCAACCGCAATTCAGTCGGGTATACTATTGGGCTACGAAGGATTGGTAAAGAATGTGGTGGAGAAAATCCGAAGTGAACTTAATGAAAATTGTTTGGTGGTTGCTACAGGTGGCTTGGCCTCTATTATTACACCATTGCAAGCATTCTTTGATGTGATAGACCATAAACACACATTGGACGGATTGAGATTTATCGCGGATCATAAAGCAACATAATCCTAATTGAGAATTGCAACACTACCTTATGGATTTTTTGCCCTGTGAGGTGTTTTTCACCTCACAGCGTTTGTATTGTATTTACCTGGAGATGAGACCTATATTAAATCAATATTTGACCATGAGTGGGTACATATTGTACATTTTAGAAATGGAGCATGGGCAAAATGGAAGAAAAAATATCGGATAGCAAGTGATATCTCGGAAGCAAAAGCTTGGGAACATACCAGAGATAAATTTGAGACGCCAGATTCTAAACAGAAGCATAACGAGCACCGTGAAGCAAAGCCAAAGAAGTATGAGTATAAATTTAGGGAATACTATGATGAATAAAGCCTTTAGGCGGTGTTGGCTTTGTTCTTTTTTTTTAATTCCTACTTTTCCCTCATGCTGCCAAATGATGGCACATGATAAGAACAAGAAACTCGAAGTATCGATCGTTAATAGCTCAATTACCGTTGATTCAAAAGTTGCATCTTGCAATTTACGATTGCTGTTCACCAACCGGACAGATACCGCATTTCTGCTTTATGGATTCGTAGACTTTGAAAGCTGGAAAGGACATGAATCTTTGTTTAAGGAAAATGACGTCACGGTTGGCTTAGTTTTTTTTATAGCCAGTGCAAATGGCAAAAAAAGCTTGCCATTAAATAGTTCTGAATGGAAAAATAGAGATAACAAATTTACTTATACTTATGATAATCTATTGAAAGACATAAAAGAGAACAATTTAGTTGTGCCAAAAAATAAAAGTATTGAAAAAACAATAAAACTTGAATTTGTTAAAGAGAGAATTCAAAAGGGAAATTATAAAATGTATTTGGTCTACTATTGCGGTAAGAATATAACTAATTTAATATATGAAAAAGAAATTAAAAATGATGAAATAATCAATAGAGCTTTGGTTTATCAAGGATATGCTAAATCCAATACTGTTAACTTAAATGTTAAATAAAAAGGTTGTCCCCCGCTTGGCTTAGTGTCAAGTTACGTTACAATGTCATCAAATCTTTGATTTGAATAGATTGTCTTTACCAATTCAATTTTTAAGATTTTATATTAAGCTAATCTTAGATTTGCAAACGCTTGACGTAGTTGGATCTACGCCAAGCGAGGTTTGGAAATTTTTATCGCAATAAATTTAATTTGTTAAAATAAATAAAAATATGATTACAAAAGAATCTATCGAGGCAGCACATGAGCGCATCAAACCATTTATTCACAAAACACCTGTATTGACTTCACAAAGTCTGAATGAAATGGCTGGATGTGAAATTTTTTTTAAATGTGAGAATTTTCAAAAGGTAGGGGCATTTAAAGCAAGGGGCGCATTGAATGCTGTGCTTTCATTAACAGATGAAGAACGCGCGAAGGGAATAGCTACGCACTCTTCCGGTAACCATGCGCAAGCAATTGCAAGGGCTGGAAAGATCATGGGCATCAAAGCCTATATTGTAATGCCTCGCACTGCGCCAATAATTAAGAAGCAAGGTGTGCAGGGTTACGGTGGCGAAGTATTTGAGTGTGAACCAACATTAGCAGCCCGTGAAAGTACGTTAGCAGAGGTGATCGAAAAAACAGGGGCGGTGGAGATTCATCCGTTCAATAATTATAACGTGATGGAAGGCCAGGCGACTGCTGCAAAAGAACTACTGGAAGAAACGGGGCAGTTGGATTTTCTGATTGCACCCGTAGGTGGTGGAGGTTTGTTAAGTGGAACAGCCTTGGCAGCAAAATTCTTTTCCCCTAGCACACAAGTAATAGCAGGTGAGCCGGCATTGGCGGATGATGCTTTTCGATCTTTGCAGAGGGGTTCTATTCAGCCGGCATCGCCACCAACAAGTATTGCTGACGGTTTGCTTACATCACTAGGAGATAAAACATTTCCTATTATAAAAGAAAATGTGAAAGAAGTAATCACAGTAACCGATGAGGAAATAATTGCGGCAATGCGTTTGATTTGGGAACGGCTTAAAATAATTATCGAGCCTTCATGTGCTGTACCTTTTGCTGCATTGCTGAAAGACAAAAGTCAATTCAAAAACAAAAAAGTAGGCATCATTTTAACAGGTGGAAATGTAGACCTTAATAAAATTGCCAAGCTGTTTCAATAAAAAAGCCTGCTGTAATTGCAGGCTTTCTATTCCTTGTTTTATAGATTTAATTCTTCTTCAGCTGATCAAATTTTGATTCCGCTGCTTTCTTAGGGAAAACGTTATCACTAATTTCAGTATCTGCTGTTTCTTGATTTGGATCGATTATAACGCTTGCTACTTCTTTATCTTTCACAAATGTTTTGGTGATCTGGCTTTCATTCATTCTCCATATTTCGGCTGGCAGCCTTTCAATTTCTTTGCTGCCATCTTTAAACGTCCATTCAACAATAACGGGCATTACAAGCCCGCCTTTATTTTTCAGCGTAAGCTCATAAATATTTTTACCCTCCAGTTTTGTACGGATGCCTTTGTCGTCAACTTTATTTTTGAATTCGCCATAGAATCGTTCGGGCGTATCAATCATAGTTATTTCTTGAGGTCCTTTACTGAAATCGGATGGCTTGTTTGTGGCACTGGTTGCTAAATCACCAGCTTGAACCTTTACGCCTTTGTTTTCAAGTGTGCTTTGCTCTGATTTGATCTTGAACCATTTTACTTGGTCTAGTTCAAGATCAACGTGGTCAACAGAATAAAACCAACCTTTCCAATACCAATCGAGATCAACGGCTGAAGCATCTTCCATGGTGCGATAAAAATCTGCTGGTTTCGGATGTTTGAACGCCCAACGCTGTGCATATTCTTTAAAGGCTTTATCGAAAAGCTCTGGCCCCATCACTGTCTCACGCAAAATGCTCATGGCCGTGGCCACCTTAGCATATTGCTCAGCACCGAATTCAATAATTTGCTCAGAGTTTGTCATCACAGGACGCTGAATACTTTTGTCACTTTTCATGAAGCCTGCTATATCTTTAGGAAAGCCATACCATGAAGGGAAGTCTTTATAACGCTCTTGTTCCGTTCTAAACTGAACAAAAGAATTGATGCCCTCATCCATCCAAGTCCATTGACGCTCGTCATTGTTAATGATCATGGGGAAAAAATTATGGCCTACTTCGTGAATAATAACACTGATCATACCCGACTTTTTGCGATCGCTCATTTCACCTTTTGCATTGGGGCGACCACCGTTAAAGCAAATCATAGGATATTCCATACCAATTGATGCAGTGTTTACGGAGATGGCCACCGGATAAGGGTAATCAATAGTATATTTTGAATAAGTCTCAATCGTATTCTTCACCGCCTTGGTTGACTCTTGTTCCCATTGCGGATTACCTTCTTTGGGATAGAAAGACATTGCAAGTGGCGTGTTGGTAGCAAGTTTCACCGCTTGAGCATCCCAAATTAACTTACGGCTAGTTGCAAAGGCAAAATCACGAACATTGGTAGCATTAAATTCCCAGGTTTTCTTTAAACTAGATTTTGTTTTCTCCCGTTCTATCGCCTCCGCTTGTGTCGCAATAATTATTGGTTTTTCAAAGCTCGTTTTCGCCTGTTCTAAACGAGCCCATTGATCTTTTGTTAGCACTGTGGCTGGGTTTTGTAGCCATCCTGTTGCTGCTACAATATGGTCAGCCGGTACGGTAAGTCTTACTTTGTAATCGCCAAACGCTAACGCGAATTCTCCTTGCCCAAGAAACTGTTTGTTTTGCCACCCAACAACATCATCATACACACACATACGTGGAAACCATTGAGCGATGGTATATAAATAATTTTTATCTTCAGGGAAATACTCATAACCGCTTCTTTCTCCATCAAGCATGCGGTCTCCAATATTATAACTCCAATCTATCGAAAACACAATCTTGGCGCCCGATTTTAGTGGCTGCGGAAAATCCACTCTCATCATGGTATAATTGATAGTAAAGGGCAACGCTTTCCCTGTAGCATCTTTTACCGATTTGATGTTATCGCCACCAACGAAATCGGATACTCGTTGTGCAAGCTGCTTAGTAGCCAGTGTATCTGCCATGGAGCTAGTCAGGGTTTTGCGAGTCATGTTGCCTTTGGCCAGAATGTTTTGATCTAATTGCAACCAAACGTATTTCAAGTTATCTGGTGAATTGTTTGTGTAGGTAATGGTTTCCGACCCGGTGATGCGTTGGTTTGTGTCATCCAATTCTGCGGTGATAACATAATCAGCCTTTTGTTGCCAGTACTTTGGCCCTGGCGCACCGGAAGCAGAGCGATATTCATTGGGCGTTGGAAGCTTGGTGTCCAATTGCTCGAACTTGCCTTGCCATTGTTGTGTTTGCGCCAACGATGCGGTTGCGCTAAAAAATAAAACGATAATTAATTTATTCATGGATTGGTTGATTTACCTACTAATTCTTTTTTAACTGATCAAATTTGGATTCTACAGGTTTCTTTGGAAAAACATTATCAGTTGTGTTTACATCTGCCGTTTCAAAATTTGGATCGATCACTATGTTCACCACTTCCTTTTCTTTCACAAAAATCTTCTTTACTTCACTTTCGTTCGTTCTCCAAATTTCGGCTGGTATCCGTTCAATTTCTTTTGAGCCGTCCTTGAAAGTCCACTCAATAATTACAGGTGAAACTAACCCGCCTGTGTTCTTTAGCGTAACTTCATATAAATTTTGGTTTTCTAATTTTTGACGAACACCGTTATCGTCAATTCTATTTTTAAACTCGCCATAGTAATTGTCGGGGGTGTTTAAAAGTGTAAATTCCTTTGGTCCTTTTGTAAAGTCGGTTGCCTTGTCACCTGAGCTTTTTGCGTTGAGGTCGCCACTCTGAACTTTCACTGTTTTGTTTTCTGGATCTGCCTGGGTTGTCTTTACCTTATACCATTTAACTTCGTCTAAAGTAACGTCTACATTATCTGTTGAATAGAACCAACCCTTCCAGAACCAATCTAGATCTACTGCTGAAGCGTCTTCCATTGTTCTAAAAAAATCCGCAGGCTTAGGATGTTTAAAAGCCCAGCGCTGCGCATACTCTTTAAACGCTTTGTCGAAAAGTTCTGGCCCCATTACCGTTTCTCTCAAGAGCGTAAGAGCGGCAGATGGTTTTGTATAACCGTTAGGCCCATGACTTCTGCCTTGGTTATCAGCAGTAGCCATTATTGGGCGCATAATACTTTTATCGCCCTTCATAAACGGCACAATACCTTTTGGCGTGCCATGCACTAAGTCAAGTGTTGGGTAACGCTCGCGTTTTGTCTCTTTTTCCAAGAAGGTATTCAATCCTTCATCAAGCCAAGTGCATTGACGCTCATCATTGTTTACAATCATAGGGAAGAAATTATGACCTACTTCATGCACTACTACTGAAACCATTCCGTCTAGCGTGCGGTCATCGTATGTGCCGTCTTTTTTGGGCCTTCCGTAATTGAAGCAGATCATCGGATATTCCATACCTTGGTTAGCACTGTGTATAGAAAAGGCAGTAGGATATGGATAGTCTAGTGTGCGAGACGAATATATTTCAAGCGTGTTCTTTATTGCCTTGGTAGATTCTTTTGACCAAAGTGGATTGCCCTCTTTTGGATACATAGATTGTGCAAGCGGGGTTTTATCACCCACTTTTACGGCCATGGCATCCCAAATAAATTTGCGTGAAGTGGCAAACGCAAAGTCGCGCACATTTTCGGCATAAAATTCCCATGTGCTTTTCTTTGTCGACTTTTCTTTTTCCTTACTCTTGGCTTCGTCTTCAGTTACAATGAATACGGGAGCATCAAACGTTTTTCGTGCTTTTTCAAATCGCGAAATTTGTTCAGCGCTTAGTACTTCTTTAGGATTTTGTAACCACCCTGTCGCCCCAATCACATGATCAGACGGAACCGTAATACGAACTCGATAATTTCCAAAAACTAATGCGAATTCACCTGCTCCAAGAAATTGCTTGTTTTGCCATCCTTCGTAGTCATCAAAAACACACATGCGTGGGAACCATTGAGCCAATGTGTACGAGTAATTGCCGTCTTCGGGAAAGAATTCCATGCCGCCACGTCCACCAACAAGCATTCTGTCATTAATTTGGAATGACCAGCCAATAGAAAAACTGACTTTCTCTCCCGTTTTTAATGGCACGGGCAAATCAATTCTCATCATGGTGTAGTTTATTGTATAGGATAGATCTTTGCCCAACACATCTTTTACCGATTTAATTTTATACCCACCTTCATAATCAACAGCGCCAATTTGAGTGGCCAAATTTTTTGCCGCTACCGAATCGCGAATGCTGTTGTTTGAGCTTTTTGCTGTAAGACTTCCCTTTGCATATAGATTCTGATCAAGTTGCAACCAAAGAAACTTTAATGTTTCAGGTGAGTTGTTAAAGTACGTGATCGTTTCTGATGCAGTCAGTTCTTGGGTTTGATCATTCACCTCTGCGTTAATAACATAATCGGCACGCTGTTGCCAGTAGGCCACACCGGGAGCCCCAGAACTGGTGCGATAGCTGTTTGGTGTTGGCAGTGTTTCGCCTAGTTGTTCAAACTTTCCTTTCCAGTCTTGCCCAACGGCTGATGAGAATGCTAGCGCACAATATAAATACAATAGTGTTTTCATTTGAAATGGGTTATTCCTTATTAATTTTTTGTCATTTAGTTTGTCTTTTTCTTCAGTTCATCGAACTTAGATGGCTGAGCGACCTTTGGAAACATGTTATCATCGGTATTGATGTCTGAAGTCTCTTTCAACGGATCGATGACTACGTTCGTTACTTCTTTTTCTTTTACAAATATTTTTGTGATGGTAGCCTCGTTTGTTCTCCATATCTCCACTGGTAGGCGTTCTGTTTCTTTTGTTCCATCTTTGTAAGTCCACTCAACAATTACTGGCATTACCAATCCCCCCTTGTTGGTGAGCGTAATTTCATAGATGTTTTTGTCTTCGAGTTTTGTTATAATAGCTTTGTCGTCTACGCGATTTTCGAATTCGCCATAAAAACGATCAGGGGTTGGGATGACAGTAAACAGCTCTGGTCCTTTTTCAAAATTCTCAAGCTTTTTGTCGTTAGCAGAAGCGGTTGCTAAATCGCCTTTGGCCACCGTTTTATCTTTGTTCTCAACGGGTGAAGATGGCTTGCGCACCTGAAACCATTTTACTTTATCCAGCGAAACATCGTTGTTATCTGTTGAGTAAAACCAACCTCTCCAAAACCAGTCCAAGTCAACAGCCGAGGCATCTTCCAGCGTTCTAAAAAAATCGGCTGGCTTGGGGTGTTTGAATGCCCACCGGCTGCAATACTCTTTAAATGCCTTATCAAAAAGCGCTGGCCCCATAACTGTTTCGCGAAGTATATTTAATCCAGTGGCACATTTTGCATACTGCTCTGGGCCGAATTGTATAATTTGTTCCGAGTTGGTCATCAACGGGCGCATCAAATTTTTGTCGCCTTTCATGTAAGGAACAATTTTATCTGCTGGGCCTCTCCGTTGTGGCATGTCAGGATAGTTTTCCACTTGTGTTCTATACTGAACGAAGGTATTAACACCTTCATCCATCCAAGTCCACTGGCGCTCATCGTTGTTGATAATCATAGGGAAGAACGTATGACCTACTTCGTGAACGATTACACCTATCATACCCCATTTCTTTTCGGGGGTGTAGGTACCGTCTTTATTGGGTCTACCAAAGTTAAAGCAGATCATCGGGTATTCCATTCCAATGGAAGCAGTATGAACAGACGTAGCTTGCGGATAAGGATAATCAATGGAATACTTGGAGTACGTGGTGATCGTGTTCTTCACTGCTTTGGTCGATTCCTGTTCCCACAGCGGATTGCCTTCTTTTGGATAGAACGACATAGCCAACGGTGTTTTATTTGCAATTTTTACAGCCTGAGCATCCCAAATAAATTTGCGACTAGAAGCGAACGCGAAGTCACGCACATTGATTGCTTCAAACTCCCAAACCTTTTTTTCCTTTGATTTTGATTTTTCGCGCGCTATTGCTTCCTCCTGCGTGCAAATGATAACCGGTTTATCAAACGTTATTTTAGCCTTTTCATAGCGCGCTAATTGGTCGTTAGTTAAGACGGCACTAGCGTTTTTTAACGAGCCTGTTCCTGCTACAACATGGTCGGCAGGCACTGTTAGTTTTACTTTGTAGTCGCCAAAGGCAAGGGTGAACTCTCCTCGACCAAGAAACTGTTTGTTTTGCCAACCATTTACATCATCATATACGCACATGCGCGGAAACCATTGTGCCACCGCATACAGGTAATTTCCGTCTTCGGGAAAATATTCATAACCACTTCGGCTGTCATTAGGAGTTTGACCGTGCATGCGATCATTGATTTTGAAAGACCACTCGATTTGGAATGTATATTTTTGACCTGCCCCAAGAGCCTGGGGAAGATCTATTCTGAGCATAGTTTGATTAACGAAGTAATTGAGTGGTTTGCCTGTTATGTCTTTTACGGACTTAATTTTATAACCACCGTCAAAATCATAAAGAAGTAAGTTGCTAGCAAGCTCTTTTGTGGCAACAGAGTCGCGGACAGAGTTTGTCGCTGTTTTCGCTGTGTTGTTGTCTTTTTCATTAATGTTCTGATCCACTTGAAGCCAAAGATATTTTAGCACATCGGGCGAATTATTGGTATATGTGATGGTCTCTGCTCCGCTAAGGCTTTGAGTATCGTCATTTAACTCAGCAGTAATTACGTAATCAGCAAGCTGTTGCCAGTATTTAGGGCCAGGTGAACCAGAACCCGTACGATATTCATTAGGCGTTGGCAGAAGCTGGTCAAGCTGTTCAAATTTGCCCTGCCATTTCGGGGCTTCTGTTTTGGCTGCTTGCTGGCCAAAAGCCAAATATGACAAGGGAAAAAGCAATAAGAGTAGTATTCGTTTCATAAGTAGTAGTTAATAATAAAGTATCAAGTAGTTCGAGTTGTTTTTTGGGTTAGTTGTTGGCGTAAAGGTTACATTTCGATTCTCGTTTTTCACCAAAATATTCTGTCTTTAATTAAAATAAGTGCAATTCCAGCAATAGCAGAAGAAAGCACCATCTTCCAGTCTCTTCTATTCACTTTCATTAAATCCACTAAAGTAAAGCAAATGGCCATAAAGACACCAACTATAACTATTTGACCGAACTCTAGGCCAAGATTAAAGGCCAAAAGTTGGGATAGAATGGATTGATCCTTGCCTAACAGAGCTTTCAAATAATTAGAAAAGCCCATTCCGTGAATCAAACCAAAGAAAAGCGCCATCACATAGTTTGCCTGAATGATTCGGGTCGAAGACTTGTCCTTTTTAAACAAATTGCTACAAGAGGTAATGAATATCGTCAATGGAATCAGGAATTCCACCAGCGAACTATTTACTGAAATGATGCTAAGTGTAGCCAGTGCCAAGGTAATGGAATGGCCAATGGTAAAAGCAGTTACTAAAACAAAAATCCGTTTCCAATCACTTACCACATAGACCGCGCACAATGACAGCACGAATAAAATATGATCATACCCATTGGCATAATCCAAAATATGGTCTTTCCCTAGTCCAAAGTAAAGTTGAAACTCGCCCATATTGAGTAAAATCTCCAAACTGCAAGTATAACTAATTTTGATTTAGGACAATTCGGGGTAATTTTGAGGTTCTATGAAAGTTATCGCATTTGTAATGCTTTTGGTTACGGGTTTAGAGTTTCGGGTTTCAAGCTTTGAGTGTGCCTCGCAATCAAGCTCGAAACTCGAAACTAGCAGCTCAAACCTATCTCAAATCTTAAATCTTAAATCTGTAATCTCAAATCAGCTTCACGCTATCCACGTTTCTGTTTCCGAAATTAATTACAGCGAAAAGGACAAGGCCTTGCAAATCTCATCCCGTATTTTTATTGATGATTTAGAGTTGGCAATTCGATCAAAACTCAACAATCCAGAGTTGGATTTACTACACCCGCCAACTGGTCAAACAATCGACCTTTTGGTTAGCGATTACTTGACCGATCATTTGAAGTTCAAGTTGGATAATAAACCCGTGAAAATTCACTATCTCGGTCACGAAATTGAAGATTTGGCGATTATTTGCTACATCGAAATTGAAAGTGTGAAGAAATTCAAAACGCTGGAGGTGTATAATAGTGTTATTCAGGAAATCCATAACGACCAGTCGAATTTGGTGCACATTACCTATAAAGGGCCCGTAAAAAGCTTCCGATTAATGAAGGAAAAACCGTCTGATATTTTCAAAGTAGAAACAAAACAAAAATCATAAACTAAATTTGTATGCGACACAAAATTGTAGCTGGCAACTGGAAGATGAACAAAACGCTGGAGGAAGCGCAGGCATTAACTTCTGAAATTATGGGCATGGTTGCTGATGAAGTGAATGGCTCCGTAAAAGTGGTACTATGTGTTCCGTTTCCGTATTTGGTTACCATCAAAAACCAGTTGGGTGCAAACGCTACAATTTTTGTTGGAGCGCAGAACGCAAGTGAGCATGATTCGGGGGCTTACACCGGAGAGACCTCGGTTGCAATGATTAAATCAGTGGGTGTTCCTTACGTAATCATTGGGCACAGCGAGCGCAGACAATATTTTGGCGAAGACGCAAAATTGCTGGCAACGAAAGTAAATAAAGTATTGGCAGGCGGGTTAACTCCAATTTTTTGTTGTGGCGAACCGTTGGAAATCCGTGAAAACGGAACGCATGAAAGTTTAGTGAAGCAGCAAGTGGAAGAAAGCCTCTTTCATCTTTCGGCCAATGAATTGAAAAAGGTAGTAATTGCCTACGAGCCTGTTTGGGCAATTGGCACGGGCAAGACTGCATCCTCACAGCAGGCCGAAGATATGCATGCAGTGATTCGTAAACACTTGGCATCTAAGTATGGCGCTGAGGTTTCAGAATCCATTTCTATTCTTTACGGGGGTAGCGTAAAATCTGATAATGCAAAAGAGCTATTCTCTCAACCCAATGTAGATGGCGGTTTGGTAGGTGGCGCCTCGTTGAAATCAAGGGAGTTTGTAGAAATAGTAAAAGCAATTTGAAAATTGCTGATTTGAAAATTTGGTAGTGTGAGAATTTGAAAATACGGGTGCAGGAGTCCTTATTTTCAGATCCTTTCATTTTCAAATTTTCAAGTCTTTTCATTTTCAAATTTTCAAGTCACCTCATTTTCAAATTAGATAGTATGTACCACACACGTCTTCAAGTTACCTGCGATCCTGACTTCTCTGAGATTTTAATGGCTGAGATTGCAGAGCTTGGCTTTGATACCTTTCTGGAAACCACAGAAGGTTTTGAAGCGTATGCGGAGGAAGACCATTTTGATAATGTGGGCTTGACTGAAATAAAAAAGAAGTACAGCCATGTCGATCCATTCGTGTTTTCAATGGATCGGATTCAAAAGCAAAATTGGAATGAAGAGTGGGAGAAAAATCTGGAGCCGATTATTGTAGATGACACCTGTTTGATCAGGGCGGACTTTCATAGGATTGAAAAAAAGTATCCTTATGAAATTATAATCACTCCAAAAATGTCGTTTGGCACAGGCCATCACCAAACAACCTATTTGATGATCCGGAATCAACTAAAAATGAACCACAAAGGCAAGCGAGTGATGGATGCGGGTTGTGGAACAGCGATTCTATCCATTATGGCTTCTAAACTTGGCGCAGGTCAAGTGGAAGCATTTGATATTGATGAGTGGAGTGCAATCAATGGACAGGAAAATATTGAAAATAACAAATGCGCAAATATTACTCTTCGGCAAGGAACTATTGCTGACATGAAATTTGAAGGCAAGTTTGACGTTCTCTTGGCTAATATTAATAAGAATGTGTTGTTAGCAGAAATGAAGAGTTACGCAAATTATCTGTCATCAGGCGGTCAACTTTTGTTGAGTGGGTTTTATACAAAAGATGTCGAGGATTTAAAGCTAGAGGCTGCCAAATATGGACTTTCGACAATTTCAAATGACGAAAGAGAAACGTGGGCTGCACTGTTATTAATAAAATTGTAGTAAACAACCTTTCCATTTAAAAATACTGTGATTAGTAGTTTTACTAAAATATTCCGAATTTGAGGATTTTAGGCGTGAAAAAGCTCTTATTAATCAGCTGTCTATTGATTTCAACCTTCTGTGCGAAAGGTCAGTCGGTTGATAGCTCCTACCATATAAGCTTTCAAGACAGTATTCGAGTTGCTTTCGAAAATACAAAAGGAGTCGAGGCAATTGCGCTAGGAAGCAGTTTTGTAGACGTATGGAACAACCTTACCCCAACGCAACAAAGCAGTATTCAATCTCAAGTATTCTTAATGAAGAGGAAGTCATTCAAAATGAAACCTCATTTTTTCAATTTTTTTGGCGCTTTAGTAACCATTGCCAGAACGGAAAACGTAGATCCTACCCTTTTAGATAATTTTCTGCGTGTTACCAAAAGAGTTATAGCTAAAGAATCGGCAGCAAGAGCCAATATATACCTAGCCTCTTGCGAGTTATTTTTTAAAGATCACTTGTTGGCCTCCAATAAAGTATTGAAAGTTCGAGTAATGGATGATACGTATCGATTGGACTACATTGAGCCGCCCAAACCGTATAATCCAGAAACAGACACCATCCCTATTGTTGCCCCAGAACCCGATACTACCATTGCGAACCTTCCCAGTTATCTTCAGCCGATTCAACAGCCAGAAGTTACCGGCCCAGTTTTTTTCTTCGATCGACTTTCGTTCAATATTGCGACTCCTTTTGACTCCGTTTTTTTAACCAGCACGAAAGGAACTTTAGGCTTAATAGACCATCTTTTTGTTGGTGAAGGTGGAAAAATGAATTGGAGTTCCGCTGGTTTGGGTGAAGATTCTGTTTTTTACGAATTTTCGAAATTTAATTTCAACGTTGTTAAAGCCTCGATAAAAGCTGGCCAAGGAAAATTAACGTACGTGGGTCGTGTGGAAAGAGCGATACCAGGTATTTTCGAATTTAAAAGTGTGGCGCATAAGGACGAACGAACGGCTAACTATCCCAAGTTTGCTTCATATGTAAATGATGTACCTGTTTTGTTGGGAACAGATAAAATTGAGTATAAAGGGGGCTTTGCTCTGTCAGGTTCAAAGATTAGCAGCTCATCGGTGGCAGGAGGCTGGTCTCAAATCAAAGTAAAGGGAGATAGCGCGACAAAATTTGGCGCATGGTCAAAGGAATTTCAATTTAAAGATAGCACCATCACTTCGCAGCACTCAAAAATTTCAATTTATATTGATTCAGATTCAGTTTACCACCCAAGTGCTTACTTCAACTACAATTTTGGAAAAGACAACGTAATCATTTCCAGAGAAAAGGGCAGTCTAAGAAGTGCTCCATTTACCTCCAATTTTTTTAAGATGGATTTTAATGCCGATCAACTCAGATGGGATTTAAAATCAGACAGCCTAAATATTTTTAATTTTGGAAGTGGCATAGCCTCGCCACTTATTCTGGAGTCTAACGATTTCTATGATCCGGAAGATTATAGGATACTTCGTGGACAGGGGTTTAAATTCCATCCTCTGGCGTTAGTAGCAAATTATGCAACCAAGGCAGGCACGCAAGACGTTTCCGTTTATGATATCCTCGGAAAATACTCCCTTGAAGAAGTCAAACTCGGCATGGATTTTTTAGCTCAAAAAGGTATGATTGAGTATGATAAAGAAAGCGGAAAGATCCACGTTAGTGATAAGGCTATTCATCTAGTCCAATCAGCAAAAGGCAAATCAGATTACGATAATTTGAAAATACAATCCTATTCAAAAAAAGGGTCGGCTAATGCTACCATTAATCTCTCTAAGCAGTTTATGACGATAAGAGGGGTCGAGGAATTTATACTTAGCGACTCACTTCAAGTAGAAATCAAACCCGACAGCAGTGAGATAAAAATTTTAAAAGGACGAGATATTGAGTTTAGTGGTAGATTAAATGCTGGCACTTTTGAGATTATCGGAAAAGACTTTCGACTGCGATACGACAGCTTTCTAATCAATTTGAAACAAATTGATTCAATTCGTTTTTACATGTTTGAAAAAGATGGCTCTCGGGTGCGAATTAAAAACTCCATGGTAGGTGGCGATTCATCCGCAATTAGTGCAAAAAATAGATCTCACGGCAAGCTTTACGTTAATATGCCCAATAACAAAGCGGGATTAAGGAAAGAGCCCAACTATCCTAGAATGGACGCTAGTTCTGGGGGTGTTGTTCATTTTGGCCAGCATAAGATTGTAAAAGGAGAATCAAACCACCTAGTCTATTTTGGTGAAAGCAAAGGACTGTCTTTTGTGGCACCTCCGTTCCAGATGGATAGCCTGACTTACATCGATCATGAGTCAATGAAATTTGACGGGGTATTCAAATCAAATGGAATTTTTCCTGATTTTGAAGAGAATCTACATGGAATGAAGGATAGGTCATTTGGATTCATCCACCAAGTTCCAAAAGCAGGGTATCAAACTTATCAGGGAGAGGGCAAATTTTTTGGTACAATAAATCTTGACAACTCAGGCCTCAGAGGCAAAGGGAAGGTTGATTATTTAGCTTCTATAATTGAATCCAACGACTTTGCTTTCTATGAAGATTCTGTTTCCGCAAAAGGGAACAAAGCCGAAATAAAGAATAAGGTGATAAACGGGGTGTCTTTCCCACAAGTGACTATTCCAAGTTTTAAAATGACTTGGATTCCCAAAAAGGACAGTCTGAACCTGAAGAACCTTAAAGAACCGTTTAGTCTTTACCAAGGAACAGCAAAGTTAAACGGCTCGTTAACGGAGACAAGAAAAGGTGTGCATGGAGCAGGCGTGCTGGACGCGCTAGGTACAACAACCAAGTCTAAGCAAATGCAGTTTACGGGGAATGAGTTTTCAGCCCACCGTGCCATTTTTAACGTAAAATCTTCAGACGAGGCCAAGCCAGCGCTAAAAGGCAGAAATGTTAAATTGACTTTTAATCTCGAGAAGGGCTTTGCTGACATCAGCCCTGAAAGGCTTGGCGATGCCGCAATAGATTTTCCTTTTGCTCAATTTAAAACCTCTATACCGAACGCGCATTGGGATATAAAAACTCAGAAGATCCAAATGAGTAAAGCCCCAGATGTGGCAATTGAAGATTCTTATTTCTATACTACGCGGAAAGATTTAGACTCACTTCGGTTCAATGCCGAGAAAGCCGAATATGATATTCAAAAGCAAGAATTAAAAGTTAGTGGGATACCTTATATTATCGTGGCCGATGCAAAGATAACCCCTGAAAATAATGAGATATTGATTCTTGAAAACGCAAAAATTGGTCAATTGAAGAACACCACTATCATTCTGGATACGCTGAATAGTTATCATCGATTAACGGCTGGCGTTGTAGATATTATTTCTAGAAAGGAATTTAAAGGATATGCTACCTATCAGTATGTAAATATTGCCAATGATACGTTTGGTATAAAAATGTCTGATTTTCGTTATGAACCTATAATAACGGAAGCAGATGCTCAGGGCACCAAAACAAAATCTAAGAAAGCAAATACAAAAAAGGCCAAAACGGATATAGGCAAACAAACTGTTGCTACTGGCATAGTTGAGGCTTCGTCAATTTTCCATCTCGCCCCAAATATTTTATTCAAAGGCGACCTCACCATGTATGCTACAAAGCCTGCATTGCAGCTAAAGGGGTTTATTAAATTAGATTTGAAGAAAGTGAAAGGCCATGACCTATGGCTAAGTTATGAGAGCACTGGTGATGAGAAAGAAATCTTTATTGATTTTGACAAGACATTGACAGACGAAGGAAAAAAGCCAGATGCTGGACTCCATTTTGCTGACGACAATAGTCTCTATATCTCGTTCATTAGTAATAAAAAGGCAGACGAACACGAGGATTTTTTTGTTCCTAGTGGCGTTCTTTTTTTTGATCATGAAAAGAAGGAATTTAAAATTGAAGACAGAGAAAAAGCAGCAGGCAATAAATTGTCTGGAAGAATCTTTTCATATAACGAAGACACGCAAGACGTGCGATTTGAAGGCCCCGTTAATTTTTTCAAAAGTAGCAACGACTTCAAGTTAAACGCCACCGTGATTGGCAGTGGTAATTTAGAAACAAACGAAATAAAGATGAATTCATTTTTAGTCTCTGAAATGAAACTCCCCTCAGATGCATTTCAACTGATGGCGTCTTCACTTCAGGAAGTGATAAAAAATGAAGGGGTAGCCGAAGGCTTGGGCGACCAAACTGAATTATTGTATAAGATAGCCGATATCGTGGGCGAAAAAGCGGTTAAGGAGTATGAACAGAAATCATTGAAAGGCTATACCTCACTAGCTACCCTACCTGCATTAGTGAAGCCATTGGTTTTTTCTAACGTAAACTTAAAATGGTCAAAGAAACAAAAATCGTTTTATAGCGAAGGCACATTAGGTGTCTCAAATATATTAACAAAAGACATAAACGGGGGATTCGAAGGCTTCATGGAAATTAAGAAAGATGAGGGCGGTAACCCAATATTTCACACCTTTTTTAAAGCTTCGCCCGAAGTATGGTATTATTTTGGATATGAAGACAACCGCTTGATGGTTCACTCAGGAGATGAAACGTTCAATCAAATAATTGCCAAAAAGACGAATGGGGCAAAAGCCAAAGTAGGGGAGCTTGTGTTTGTGCCTGGCAGTAATGAAGAGACGTTGAGTTTTATAAACCGATTTCGCCAAACTTACTATGGTGTTGAGGTTCCATATGATTTAAGCAGTGGAACAAGTGCCGCAAAAAAGTCAGACAAAAAGAAAGAAGAAAAAAAGGAGGACGATGGGTTTTAGTGTATGAGGGCTAGTCGAAAAACAAAGTGGCTCCTTTTTTCCATTTCGGGGTTGCTTCTAACAGGATTGGGTCTCTCATTGGCAATTGACGCGGGGATAGATAAGTCGAATGATCTCGCTTGGGTTATGAAAGGAACTATAGCCCTAATAATTTTTAATAGTGGCCTTTCGCTCTTTGGCAGAGCTGTCGCAGAATATAGTTGGATGAAAAAGTAATCGTTAATAACTTACTCCAGCACGGATTCAATCTCATCGAGTTTAACATCTGAAAAAACTCCTGTTGTTGCATATACTATTACTCCTCGGGGGTCAAGCACAAAAAAGTAGGGTGCCTCTTTGTTATCAAAATTAAGCGACTCTTTATACGGTTTCAATTGGCCTTTATAAAATAGAATGTAGGGAAACAGTTGAGGGTCAGTTTTCTTTAGCGATTTTCTTTTTACAGTTCCAGCGGCAGCAGCATTAATCCCCGTAAACATGGGAATAAAAAAAACGTTTACATCGTGACCAAAACCTTTCAAAACGCCTTCTGGTTTATTCACAAACTTGTTGAAGATGGGCTCAAACCAAGTTAGTAGATCATCTTCCGCTTTTTTTGAATAGGCCAAGCCTAACAAGGTATATTTTCCGGCCACGCTATCAGGCAATTTTACTTTCAAATCATTGATCGTCTCTACTTCCATTGTAGGAAATAGCTTGCCAATCAAATCGTTTTGGCCTTTTAAACAGGTAGAAATGCACAGTATCATTGGAAGCAGTAGGTGTCTCATAAAAAAATTTCAGGTAATTTAGTTCTTCTTAAATAAGGGGACGTTAAGTCAGGGTTTTCATTTCGAAAAAGCAACTTTTTATTTAAAATATCAGTCTATATCTCATTAAACTCCAAACCTATGTGGAAAATTGTACTTTTTAGTTTTTTATCCTTGGCAGCTATAGCTCAATCAAAAATTGAAACCGCCAAAAAACTGATTGATGAAAGAAAGTTTGCAGAAGCCTCTAAAATGTTGACGCCCATAAAAAGCGAGTCTCCCGATTACGCTGCTGCTCAGTTCTATTTGGGGCGCATTGCCTTTGAAGCGAAGAAATATGACGATGCCGAAGACTTTTTCGAGAATGCGGTGGAGAGAAATGACAAAGTTGCCGAATACCACAGCTGGCTTGGAAATACCTATGGAGTAATAGCTCAAGATGCAAACGTTATTAAACAAGGGATGTTGGCGCCCAAAATGAAAAAAGAGTGGGAGAAAGCAATTGCGTTAGACCCCAAAGATCTCGACTCGCGTACATCGCTGATTCAATTTTATTTGCAAGCTCCCGGGTTTATGGGCGGGAGCGTTGACAAGGCTAAAGAAATGGCGAACCAGATTATAAAGATAAAACCGGCAGAGGGTCACCGACAAATGGGTAATGTTTATCTGTCGGAAAAAAAATCGGTTGAGGCAGAAAAGGAGTTTAAAGAGATGGTGAAAGCCGATCAGGTTTATGTTTCGGCTCTTGCAAATTTTTATGTGAAAGAAAAGAAATACGACCAAGCATTCTCTTTGTTTGAAGATGCGTTGAAAAGCAACCCCGATGATATGCTGGCCACTTATCAATTAGGCAGAACCGCTGCTGTTACTGGCCAGAAATTAGAAAGAGGCGAAGAATGCCTCAAAAAGTATCTTACTTACAAACCCAAAATAAATGAGCCCTCCCTTGCTGGGGCAAATATGCGCTTGGCTCAGATCTACGAGAAAAAGGGTAAAAAGCCGGAAGCAAAAAAACTATTCGAAGCTGCCCTTAAAGAAGATGGAAGTCTAAAAGAGGCGAAAGAAGGACTAGAGCGTGTTTCAAAGTAAAGGCTATTTAAAAAAGGGAGGTATTTTTTCATCCCATTCTGTGGCCTCTTGAAGTTTATTGGCAAACATCACTAAGTCAGCCTCTCCAAACAGTTTTCCAATAAATGAAATACTTGTTGGGCTTCCTTTTTCATTAAATCCGTTTGGCATCACAAGGCATGGATTCCCAGTAAGGTTTGTTAGCAAGAGCTGATTGCCACCGAAGCTTGGGGCAACAATCACATCAAAATCCTTGGTCTTTTCATAAAACTCCTGAACGGCTTCACCCCTTATTCGGGAGGCGTTAATGTATTCAACGGCAGGAATGAAACGAGCTGCACGAAACGTATTTGGCCACGCAAACTTTCGTTGATCGGTTAGAAGACTATCTCTGTTAGATCGGGTAAGCTCGTCAAAAGCGGCTGCCGCTTCTGCCGTAAGCATAATTCTAATTGCGTTGATCGGGAGGGCGGAAGTGATATCGATAGGCACTAAATCAACACCCATATTTTTAATGGTTGCTAACGTTTTTTGATCATTCTCTTTCGTAGGATAGTTGGCTTCAAATAGTCCTTTTAGGAAACCAACCTTGAGCTTCTTAAAATCAACTTTCGAATTGTAATTGAAGGCAGCGTCTTTTGTTGATGGATCAAGCTTATCGGCTCCACGAATGGCATTCAATACAATTCCACAGTCCAGCGCAGACCTGCAAATGGGCCCTATCTTGTCCATGCTCCAACTCAATGCCATTGCTCCATTTCGACTTACCCGCCCAAAAGTGGGGCGAAGCCCCGTTGCACCACATCGTGTGGATGGCGAAACAATAGATCCCAACGTTTCGGTGCCGATGGCAAAAGCAACAAGCCCGGCAACGGTGGCCGAAGCGGAACCTGCAGACGACCCGCTCGATCCTTGTTTTAAATCCCAAGGGTTTTTCGTAACACCCCCATACCAGATATCGCCCATCGCCAAGGCTCCGAGCGTTAACTTACCAAGTAAAACGGCCCCAGCGGCTTCGAGTTTTTTAACCACCGTAGCCGTTTCGTTCAATACCTGACCTTTGTATGGACCAGCTCCCCACGTAGTTTCGATGCCTTCTACAGCGAGGAGATCTTTAATCCCGTAAGGTATTCCATGTAAAGGGCCTCTGTATTTTCCTTTTGCAATTTCTTCATCCGCTAGCCTTGCTTGCTTCAAGGCGGAATCTTCAAGAAGTGTAATGACACATTGAAGTGTATCACCATATTTTTTAATTCGCTCCAGATACAATTTTGTTAATTGGGTAGAGGTGATTTTCTTTGACTTTAGTAAGACCGCAAGTTTATAAACAGGAAAAAAGGCAAGTTCACTTTTGTTTTCAGGTACTTTCACATCGGCAGGCAATCCCCAACTAATTTCTTTTTGTTGAGTATTGAGGGTAAAGCCTACTGGAATCGGATTGAATACAAGCGACATGCCGACACTGTTTTTAAGCGTGTATTTGTGAATTGCCTGAAATGACTTTTGATAGTCCTCGAGGTTAGAAATAAGAGAGTCGCGCTCTGCTTTTGTAAAAGTTAGATCATAGATCGATTCAATTTCTTCCGTAGGGTATTTTGTTTGCGCCCTGGTCACCGAGAAGACCATCATCACCATTGAAAAGTGTAAGCAGATAGGTTTGTTCATGATATTATTGTAAATCATTTTATAATTTTGCTGCCACTCAAAGAATCGAATAATAGACCTAAAGTTTAAGCTGTATTAAAAGTAATGACTAAATCCTATTTCCTAAAATTATATCAATATAATGCGTGGGCCAACCGAAAGGTGGTGAGCTGCCTTGTAAATCAAAATGTAACCGATCAAAAGATACTTTCCATTTTTAATCATTTGGTGAGCGCACAGTTTATTTGGTACAATCGCTTTTCAGGCCTTCCCAAAAGTGAATATTTGTTGTGGGGTAATTATTCGCTTGAGCAATTACGAGAGATGATTGAAAAGGCAAATACCCTCTGGATTGAATTTATTGAAACTGCCGACAACTTTGAACGTGAACTTAAATACACCAATTATGTTAACGACTATTACGAAAACAGTATTGGCGATATTATGGCGCATTTAGTAAACCACGGAACTTACCACCGCGGCCAAGTGGCTGTTTTGTTGAGAGAGAAGGGGTATGATCCAGTCAATACCGATTTTATTACTTATGACCGCGTACTTCGCGGCCAATTAAAAGATTAAAAAATAACTAAACCCTAATAATCATGAAAAAAACGTTTCTTATTGCGGCATTCGTCTGTTTCACCATCCTTGTAAGTGCTCAAGAAAAAGAAACCGTCTGTCATACGCCTTCAACTGAAAAGTTCGCACTGTTTGCTTCCAACAAAGAGTTTAAGAAAATGCACCCAAACCCGCTTGCTTATGTGCATATAAGCGAAGAAGGTGGTAAAATGATAACTGTTAAGACCGCTGGCGCGGATGCCAATGCATACTTTATTGAAGCAAAAAAGAAAAGCAATAACTGGGTATTTGTATTTCAGGAATGGTGGGGCTTGAACGACCACATCAAACGCGAAGCAGAAAAGTTGTATCAAGACTTAGGTAATGTAAACGTAATTGCCCTTGATATGTATGACGGCAAAGTGGCCAGCGATCCACAATCAGCTGGTAAGTACATGCAAGAGTTTAAGCAAGACAGAGGTAATGAAATTGTGAAGGGCGCGTTGGCTTACGCTGGTCCAAATGCAAAAATCGGCACTATTGGCTGGTGCTTTGGTGGCGGGCAGTCCATGCAAGCAAGTTTAACCGCTGGCAAACAAGCTGCTGCTACGGTTATTTATTATGGCCAACCAGAAGATAACTTGGAGCGGCTAAAAACGTTGAATAGCGATGTTCTTGACATCTGGCCAACTCAAGATAAGTGGATCAATAAGGAGATGACCGATAAGTTTGAAGCCAACATGAAAGCTGCTGGTAAGAAACTTACGGTTAAATCGTATGACGCAGATCATGCATTTGCAAACCCAAGCAATCCGAAGCATAATAAAGAGTTTACCGCAGATGCATATAAAAATACGTTAGCATTCTTTAAAGCTAGATTAAAATAGGCAAAACCATTTGTTGCTTAAAGACCCGAGGGAATCCTTCGGGTTTTTTTATGCGCTAGATTGTCTTACTACTTTGCCTAATGTCTAACGACTAATTCCTACCTTCGCCCTATGTCAACAAATCAAAAAAAACTTTTCCTTTTGGATGCGTATGCGCTTATTTACCGTGCGCATTTCGCCTTCACAAAAAATCCACGAATCAACTCAAAAGGATTAAATACCAGTGTGCCCTTTGGCTTTACTAATACGTTATTAGAAGTTATTCAGAAGCAAAAACCCACGCACATTGGCGTGGCATTCGATACGTCTGCACCCACTTTTCGCGATGAGATTTTTACTGAATACAAAGCAAACCGTCAAGAAACACCCGAAGACATTCGCTATGGCGTGCCAAAGTGTAAGGAAATAATAAGGGCGTTCAACATCCCTGTTTTGGAAATGGACGGCTTTGAGGCCGATGATGTGATTGGCACGTTGGCAACGCAAGCGGCATCGCTGGGGTTTGACGTCTTTATGATGACTCCCGATAAAGACTACGGACAGCTCGTAAAAGAAAATGTGTTTCTATACAAACCAGCTTACATGGGCAACGCTGTTGACATTATGGGCATTAAGGAAGTGTGTGAAAAGTGGGAGATAGAAAATGTAAATCAGGTGATTGATATCTTGGGTTTACAAGGCGATGCATCGGATAACATTCCGGGCATACCGGGCGTGGGGCCAAAAACTGCTGCCGACTTAATAAAACAATTTGGCACGCTTGAAAATGTGTTAGCCAACAGTGCATCTCTTAAAGGGAAATTAAAAGAACGTGTAGAACAGTTTGGCGACCAAGCGTTGCTTTCGAAAAAATTGGCAACCATTATTTTAGATGTGCCCATTGAATTCAATGAACAGCAGTTGTTGTATACTTCACCCGATGTAGAAAAGCTAAAGCCAATACTAGAGGAGCTTGAGTTTAAAACGATGATGCCGCGCATCTTTGGTCTCACCGCACCGTCACCCACGCCAACTCCAACAGCACATTCAAATGAAGGATCTCAACTTTCCATGTTTGGCGGAGCCAATCCGGCTGTTGAATCAATTCCAGCCGAAAAGAAAAATTTTGACGCCACAGCTGTAAACTATCGCGCAGTAATATCATCGGAAGAGCGAGCGGCCCTGGCACAAAAATTAGAAGTGCAAAAAGAAATTTGCCTTGAGGTTGGCACAAACGGAGCTGCCAATTTTGATTTTAAAGTCGATTACATTTCGTTCTCTTTCGCGATCGGTGAGGCTTTCTTTGTTGATGTTAATGATTCCACTGAAGTCCTATCTTCATTCAAAAAAATACTAGAAAATAGTGCCATAAAAAAAGTAGGTCATAACATTAAGTATACCATACTTGCGCTAAAAAAATATGATATCGAAGTAAAAGGTCAGTTGTTTGACACGTTGCTAGCACATTACATCATCGAGCCAGAATCAAGTCATGATCTTTCTATTTTGTGTAATCAATTCCTAGATTATCAACTTCAAGCCGAGCAAGAGAACAAAACCAATCAGTTTTGTGAACGCGTTGACCTTGCCCTTCAATTGAAACATAAACTATACCGGAAGCTAGAAGATAAAAGGCATTCGTTGTTGATGCGCGACATTGAAATGCCATTACTTCAAGTGCTTGCTGCCATGGAGTTTGAAGGAGTTAGCATCGATGAGGTTGAACTAAAGATTCAAGGAGACTCATTACGTGCTGACCTTGAAATCCTTCAAAAAGAAATCTATTCATTGGCAGGCACGGAATTTAACATTGGCTCGCCAAAGCAACTAGGTGAGGTGCTGTTCGACAAAATGAAATTGCTCGACAAAACGAAGAAGACCAAAACAGGTCAGTACGCTACGGGCGAAGAAGTGCTGAGCAAGTTGGCGGGCGAACACGAAATTGCGAGAAAAATTTTAGAATACAGAGAGTATGAAAAGCTTCGCTCTACCTACGTAGAAGCGTTACCTAAAATGGTGAGCAAAACCGATCATAGAATCCACTCCGATTTCCGGCAAGCGGTTGCCGCAACTGGCCGATTAAGTTCCAACAACCCTAATTTACAAAACATTCCCATACGCACCGAGAAGGGGAGAATGATACGAGGTGCCTTCGTGCCGCGAGGTAATGACTTTCTTTTTATGTCGGCCGATTATTCGCAAATAGAATTAAGAATTGCCGCTTCCTTCGCGAACGATCAAACCATGATAGAAGCTTTCAAAAATAAGCGAGACATCCACACTACCACTGCGGCCAAAGTATTTAAAGTGGCCTTAGAAGAAGTAACACCCGACATGAGGCGAAAAGCGAAAGAGGTAAATTTTGGAATTCTCTATGGCAGCACGGCATTTGGGCTTTCGCAAAATCTTAACATCGCGAGAACAGAAGCAGCCGAAATGATTGAATCTTATTTTACTGAGTTCTCTGCCATCAAAAGATATATGGACGATGCCATCAACATGGCGCGTGAAAAGGAATATGTAGAAACGATTTTGGGAAGAAGGCGTTACCTACGCGATATTAATTCCCGAAACGTTACTACCCGCGGCTTTGCCGAACGAAATGCCATCAACGCTCCCATACAAGGTAGTGCAGCAGATATAATAAAAATTGCGATGGTGAATATTCATCGTTGGCTTCAAAAAGAGAAACTACAATCCAAAATGATTTTGCAAGTGCACGATGAATTAGTTTTCGATTTGCATAAAGAAGAAATAGATATTGTAAAACCAAAAGTGATTGAATTAATGAAAGGTGCGGTGATGCTTGAAGTGCCCATGGAGGTAGAAGTTGGAATTGGAAAAAATTGGTTAGAGGCACATTGATCTGATTTTAATTCTTGCTACAGCAAATCGGCACAACAACTATCTTTGCACAGGTAACTTATTTTTTTCTTGAAAAGTCTCACGCTAGTTTTTTTCTCTCTTTTATCGGTCTCCGTTTTTGGCCAGCAGAATTTGTTTAATGTCCCCTCTTCGGATATTACTCCAAAAGCTAAGCCCTTCTTTCAACAACAGTTAACAATCGAAGCGGATGTTGTGCAGTTAAACTCAACTTTTAGCTTCGGCTTGGGCAAGAATATGGAGGTCGGAGTTAATCTGGTTGGAGTAAATGTAAATACAACCTCTGCGGGGAGCTTAATCCAAACAAACACAAATTCCGGAAACAATCCTGTTTTTCCATTTTACTTAGTCAATTTTCAAAAAGCATTTGAGCTAAGCGATAGACACAAGTTAGCCATAGGAACCCAAACGGGCTTTTCTCAGGGTGGACATTTTGGGTCTTATAATTACCTTAATCTAGTTAGTATTATCCCAACATTTAAATCGAAAATCATTACAGGGATTTACTATGGAACAAATACTTTTTTGGGCTCGGAAAGCAGGTTTCCATTAATTAGCGGAAACACCCGATTGGGGCTTCAAATTGGGCTAGAACAGCCTATCATTGAGGACAAGCTGTTGTTTATTGCCGAGAATATTTCGGGCCTCCATAACTTAGGTGAAACCACCGTTGGCGGAGCCTATTACCTGAATCAACATTGGGTGCTTTCAGCGGGATTTCAATTTTCAAACCCGGGGAGCAAAACGCCTGAGGCAGTAATTATAGAATTTACCTACGTACCATTCTCTTCTGAAAGTGCGAGAAAATAAAGCTAGAGTAATTTTCGCAGTGGTAACGGCTTTGCTAGCACGGCCAGCGCAACACGTTTCGCTAAGTGGAAAGGGTTAACAAGGAATTAATGAAGAAGCTAATTTTCTTCGATATATTTGTCTAAAGTCAAGCATATGAAAAAACTTATTGATGCGATAATTTACGCCAAAGCAAATGGGAACAGCTTTCAAGAAATGAACTACACTATGAAGTTAATGCTGAAGGGTATACCTGTAAAAAGCATAACCGATGAAACGCCAAATGACCCTATTATTTTAGAGAAAATTTACCAAGCAGCCAAAGAGTTTAATGTGATGATACCTAGCGTTTCGTCTAATTGATAACTTGTTTTCTCCGCACGATCTATTTTTAAAGCGCATCAAAAAAAATTTAAACTCTCCATTATGAAATCAAAAACAGCGTTCTCAACAGATACTTCGGTAATAGGATCGGTTAAAGACATAACCGAACAATTGAAGGATGTAAAACCAACGCTCGTTCTATTTTTTGCCAGTTCTATTTATGACCCTACTGAATTAAGTGCCCAAATGGCATTGGCTTTTCCCGATTCAGTTGTGGTAGGATGTTCCACTTCAGGTGAAATCACCTCTGGTAAAATGTTAGACAACGCGCTGGTGGCGAGTGCCTTTTCATCGGAAGTTATTGAAGACTTAAACCTACAAGTAGTTGAAGGAATAAAGGAAAACAGCATAAACGGCCTTGATACCGCGTTTGCAAAATTTGAAACGTATTATGGCGAACCTTTGGCTACACTAGACTTTACAAAGTATGTGGGGATGGTATTATTCGATGGCCTCTCGGGTGTAGAAGAAGAAATCAATGACTTAATTGGGAATAGAACCAGTGTTTCTTTTGTTGGCGGATCAGCCGGTGACGATCTCAAATTTAAAAATACGTATTTGTATGCCAACGGCAAGGCGTATCAAAACGCGCTGCTCCTAATCCTTATTAAGCCTGCCAAAGGGTTTACAATATTGAAAACCCAGAGTTTCAATGTTACCGATAAGATATTAACGCCTACCAAAGTAAATGAAGCCCAAAGACGTGTAATTGAATTTGATCACAAGCCTGCCAGTCAAGCTTATGCCGAAGCAATTGGAGTTAAAGAAGAAGATTTAGCAAAGTATTTTACAAAATACCCATTGGGCGTTGTCCTTGATAATGCCGACCCGTTTGTTAGAAGTCCGCACACGAAGGAAGGTACCGATATTTTGTTTTTCTGCTCGCTGAAAGAAGGATTTGGACTTAATATCTTAGAAGGTCGCGATATAGTAAAAGAAACCAAAATTGACTTAGAAAAAACAAAAGCCGATTTTGGGGAAATTTCTGGCATAGTAAACTTCAATTGCATTTTGCGCACGCTTGAATTGAAAGACCAGAAAAGAACTGAAAACTATGGCGAACTTTTTTCAGATATTCCAACAGTGGGTTTCAGTACTTATGGCGAAACGTATATTGGTCATGTAAATCAAACGGCAACTATGCTTGTCTTAAAATAATTCAAGCCATCTTTTTGCCGACAGGTATCTTCTTTGAAGCAATCCAGTTTGCCATTTTACATAACTATTTCACCTTTTTTCCAAACTAGTTCCCTGTGTTGGAGGAGTATAAGTAAGACTCTGTAAACAGGTTGAAGTTAGTGTTTGCCTCCTCTGCTTTTGGAGGCAGTTTCTGGTGTTATTCCGTAGGCGATAGACAGAATCTTCAATCACCCACAGTATAAAGAGCAGCCGTAAATAACTAAATTGGCCATGTAATTTAGAAAAGCGTATGGCGGCATTAAGCTGGAATGAGATAAAAGATAGAGCACTAAAATTCTCGAAGGAATGGGCAAACACTCAAAATGAAGAAGCAGATGCAAAGCCATTTTTAGTAGAGTTCTTTAATGTATTTTGAGTAAGCCGCAAGAAGGTGGCAACCTTTGAGGAAAGGGTAATGAAACTTGACGAGCACGATGGCTATATAGATCTATTTTGGAAAGGCACTTTGGTAATAGAAATGAAAAGTCGCGGCAAAAACCTCGACAAGGCATTCACGCAAGCAAAAGACTATCTGTATGGAATCAAGCAACATGAACTACCCAAGTACATTCTTGTATCTGACTTTGACATAATAAGGCTACACGACCTTGAAGAAACAAAAGTCATCGAATTCAAACTAAAGGATTTTGTTAACAATATTCAACACTTTGGCTTTATAGCAGGTTATCAAAAGCGCACATACAAAGAGCAAGACCCTGTAAATATAAAGGCAGCAGAGTTAATGGGTAAGCTGCATGACCGACTAAAAGAAATCGGTTATGAAGGACATCCATTAGAAATCTACCTTGTCCGCATTCTGTTTTTACTCTTTGCCGAAGACACCACCATATTTGAGAAGCAGCAATTTCAGGAATTCGTTGAGCAACGTACCTCAGAGGATGGAAGCGACTTAGCGGCTAAACTTCAGGAACTATTTCAAGTTCTAAATACCCCAATTGAAAAGAGATTTAAAAATCTTGATGAACAGCTTAACGCTTTTCCTTACGTAAACGGAAAATTGTTTGAAGAAATGTTGCCAAGTGCAAGCTTTGATTCTAAGATGAGGCAAAGCCTATTAGAATGTTGTTATCTAGATTGGAGTAAAATATCCCCCGCCATTTTTGGTTCTATGTTTCAAAGCGTGATGAACCCCACAGAGCGGAGAAATTTAGGTGCTCACTATACAAGCGAAAAAAACATACTCAAACTTATAAAGCCGTTATTCCTCGATGAACTTTGGCAGGAGTTTGATACGATTAAAACCAATAAGAATAAGCTACCTGAATTTCATAAGAAACTGAGTCAATTAAAATTTCTCGATCCAGCGTGTGGTTGTGGTAACTTCTTGGTAATAACGTATCGCGAACTACGCCTTTTGGAGATTGAAGTATTGAGAGCGTTGAATAAAAAGCGGAACGGGTGTGTTAGACGTGCGCGAAATTATTTTGCTGGACGTTGACATGATGCACGGCATTGAGTACGAAGAGTTCCCCGCGCGAATAGCCGAAGTAGCCATGTGGCTGATAGATCATCAAATGAACATGGCAATCAGTAATGAGTTTGGTCAATACTTTGTGCGTTTGCCATTGAAAAAAGCGGCTAAAATTATTCATGGCAATGCCTTGACAACGGATTGGCAAAGTTTATTGAACCCAGTGAACACGATAAATATCATTGCCAAACATGCCAATATATTTTTAGTAGAAGAGCCAACTGCCGAGTATAAAACACTAAACGTACAAACTGAAACCATTGAAATCCACAAGGGAAAAAGCCCAGCAGTGGCCGAGGAAAGCAAGTTTGATTATATCATAGGCAACCCACCTTTTATTGGTTCTAAAATAATGACCCAATCTCAACGCGATTCGGTAGTAAGGGAATTTGACCATGTGCAAGGAAGTGGCGTTTTAGACTATGTAACTGCTTGGTATATAAAGGCCGCAAAATATATTCAAGGCACACGTACCAAAGTTGCGTTTGTGTCAACCAATTCAATCGTGCAAGGCGAGCAGACAAGTATTTTGTGGGGGCAGATGTTGCATAAGTACAACATCAAAATTCATTTTGCACACCGCACCTTTAAATGGAGTAATGAAGCGAAAGGAAACGCAGCCGTGTATTGCGTAATCATAGGCTTTGCAAGTTTTGACACTCCAAACAAAAGCATTTTTGAATACGAAGACATTAAAGGCGAGGCACAAGAGATTAAGGCTAAAAATATTAACCCTTATTTGGTTGATGCCAAAGACTTACTGATCGAGAAGAAGTCCAATCCTATTTGCAAAGTCCCCCAAATTTCTTTTGGCAATATGCCCAATGATGATGGCAATTTTTTATTTACAGAGGAAGAAAAAAATGATTTTATAGAAACTGAGCCCAATTCAAAAAAGTATTTTTTCCCCGTTCTTAGTGCCAAAGAGTTTTTAAATGGTGATAATAGGTGGTGTTTATGGCTCAAGAATGCAAATCCATCAGACATTAAGAAGCTGCCAGCAGTAATTGTTAGAGTTGAGCATGTTAAAAAATATCGTTTGAATAGCGCACGTGCAGCGACAAGAAAAATCGCTGAAACACCAACGCTATTTGGTGAAATCAGACAACCAGAGTCGGATTTTATACTGATTCCACGTCATTCATCAGAGAATAGAAAGTACGTACCTTTTGGCTTCTTTACAAAAAACTTCATTGTCAGTGATTCTTGTTTTGCAATTCCAAAGACTACACTATTTCACTTTGGCATTCTTAGTTCCGAAATGCACATGACTTGGGTTCGTAACGTTTGCGGTAGATTGAAAAGTGATTTTCGTTATTCTAAGGATATAGTTTACAATAACTTCCCGTGGCCGCAAGATTTACCGAAGCAAAAAATTCAAGGAGTTGAAAAATTAGCACAGCAAGTATTAAAAGTGCGTGAGCGTTATCCTGATAGCTCATTGGCCGACTTGTATGATCCACTCACTATGCCAACCGATTTGGTTCACGCCCATCAAGAGTTAGATAAGTTTGTTGACAGTTGCTATCGCCCCCTACCATTTTCTTCCGAAGCAAAGCGCATGGAATTCCTATTTGAACTCTATGAGAAATATACAGCCGATTTGTTCACCAAAGAAAAAGTGAAGAGAACAAAAAAGAAGGTTTGAGGCGAGAGATAAACTGCGGCTTAAAGGAACTTCAATAACAAAGCAAGCAGTGATTTTTTTTGATTTATGTCAGACCGACATTGCGGATCAAATTCATTGCGCTAACATTAGCCTTATTGAATTTTAACCCCACCTGCGAATACGAGCGTATCAACCGCTTGGCGCGAAGTCAAATAGGTTTGGTACTCTGATGAAAATTCAAGTCTATGGGTAACCGTTTCAGAATAATTTCCTCTCAATCCAATGATTAACTCGCAGACCTCTCGCACCGCATGTTGGCCACCTTCATTGGCCGTAACGTAATCAGCAAGGCTTTCTTTGCGGATAAAATCGTTGAGCAGTGGGCTTGCATTTCTATGTATCTGAATCGTTACCCCACATTTTTTGGCCATGCCCAAGTCCAACACGTCATCAAAAATAAAAACAACTTCCTCAGCGGTTAAGTGATTGGTTTCAAGAAAGTGATGCAACGATTCGATCTTATTTTTCGCTTTTGTGTAGATGGATGTAAAATGCTCTCTTGTGGCTAAGCTTATCGCTGATTCATTCGCTTCGCCTGTGATGATGGCCACGGTTGGTAAACTGCCACGCAGTAACCAATGACTAAATCTAAGTAGATTAGTGCCCATTGCATCTGGTTCGCTAAAACTGCTAGTGAGGCCAACACCTTTGGTGCCCGAATTAAAGACACCATCCCAGTCAAAAATAAAAGCTTTTGCTTTTGATAGCTTGTGCTGCAAAGAAAAAGGTGAAACAAGAAATGCTCCACCTTTAGCTGCGAATAATTTTTCGATTGTTGTAAGCGCCAAGTTTATTCTTCTTTCAAATCCTGAATATCCAACATCCCAACGGGCTTGCCGTTATCGGTCACTAAAATGGTATCTACCTTTGTTTTCTTAAAGATATCAGCAGCATCATTTAAGATAGCGGTAGCTTCAATTGTTATGGGTGCTTTGTAAGAAAAAGAACTAAGTGGTAGAGCCAATACTTCACGGCCCTTTTCCTGAAGCTTTCTCCTAAGATCGCCATCGGTAAACACGCCAATTACAGACCCCGTTGAGTTCACAACACCTACACTTCCGAAACCAAATTCAGTCATCTTAATAAGCGCATCGGTTACTGAAAGGTCAGCACTTACGATGGGATTGATCGGCTTTATTACATCTTTCACTTTTGTTGTTAAAAGCCGAGTGTGCTCTACGAATTGTTGTGTGCCAAGTGCTGTAAAGTTATTTTCCGTCAATGCCTTTAATACTTTCCAGGGAGCTGTGATGGTGTGCACGCCAAGCGTAATGGCATTGCGAACGTGTTCCGCGTGTCGTACCGAAGAGAACATTACTTTTGTATCATAACCATAGGTTTCTACTGCATCCACGCATTGATTCACCAGCTCAAGTGCATCATGCCCTTGGTCTTGCAAACGACCTACAAGCGGGCAAACGTAGGTAGCGCCTGCTTGCATTGCCATGTAAGCTTGCTGCAGGGTATAAACAAGGTGAACATTTACTAATAGATCTTGCTTTCTAAGCATATGGCAGGCGCGAACTCCTTCCAATGAAACAGGAATTTTAAAAACGGTCTTTTTAGGATCGAGCCCTAAATCCAATTGTCTTTTTGCTTCTGCCACTACTTCTTCAGCAGAATTTCCTAACGCTTCTATTTGCAGTACCGGTACAATCTTAGCCAGCTTCAAAATAAGACCATCAATATCGGTAACTCCACCGCGATGCATGAACGTAGGCGTTGTAGTGAGGCCATTCAAGAAGCCTAATTTGAAAGCTTCTTCTATTTCTTTAAGATCCGCTGAGTCGAGGTATAATTCCATAGGGCGTAATTGACTGTAATAAATTATTTTCTTGTACTTACTTCAATGTTATGAATTTCTATCAAGGGTTTCAAAAATTCTTCTAATTCGTAAACAGATAATTGACTAGCTGCATCGCACAACGCTTTTTCAGGATCAGGATGGGTTTCGATAAACACGCCATCCACACCTGCCGCAACTCCAGCCCTTGAAAGAACGGGTAAGAATTCCCGGGCACCACCTTTAGAGTCTGCGCTTGGAATTCCATACTTTCGAATTGAATGGGTGATATCAAACACCACAGGGTAGCCGGTTTTGTTCATGTGGTAAAAACTTCTTGGATCAACCACTAGGTCGTTATAACCAAACGTAAAACCGCGTTCTGTTAAAATAATTTGATCGTTGCCAGAATCAACACATTTTCCAACAGGGCGTTTCATATTTTCTGGAGCGAGGAACTGGCCATGCTTAATGTTCACCACTCTTCCTGATTTTGCAGCTGCCACCATCAGATCAGTTTGCATACACAAATAGGCTGGAATTTGAAGTACGTCTACAACCGTAGCTACTTCCGTTACTTGGCTGGGATAATGAATGTCTGTAAGAACAGGAAACCCAAATTGTTCTTTCACCTTAGCAAGTAAAGCAATACCTTTTGTAATGCCTGGCCCTGTATAATAACTCAGGTTACTTCTATTGTCTTTTTGATAAGACGATTTATAAATGACTTTGATCTTTAACTTCTCAGAAACTTCTTTAAGCTTCTCAGCCGTTTTCATCATAATGCTTTCTTCCTCTATCACGCACGGACCTGAGATAAGAAACAACTCTTTACTTCCGCATTCTATATTTCCAACACGAACTATTTTTTTTTCCATAAAGGGCGATTGTTTAATGAAACAAACTGAAAAGAACTATCCGCCTATCTTTTTAACCTCGCGGTTCTCGTAACTCTCTATCACATCTCCAATCTGCATATCGTTAAAACTCTTTATGCTGATACCGCAGTCAAATCCTGAGCGCACTTCCGAAGCATCGTCCTTAAATCTTTTTAAAGCAGTCATCTCACCAGTATAAACCACAATACCATCGCGAATTAAACGAATCGGGTTGGTTCGCTTAATATAACCATCAGTTACCATACAACCTGCGACTGTACCCACTTTCGTGATTTTGAATATTTCACGTATTTCGGCATTCCCTACAATCACTTCTTCCATCTCTTTCTCAAGCATGCCCTCCATAGCGCCTTTCACATCGTTGATAGCGTCATAGATGATAGAGTAAAGGCGGATTTCAATTTCTTCATTATCGGCAAGCCTACGGGCACTAGGTGACGGCCTAACTTGGAAACCAATGACAACGGCATCTGAAGCAGAAGCCAGCAACACATCTGATTCAGAAATCTGTCCAACACCCTTATGGATAATGCTAACTTGTATTTTTGGAGTAGAAAGTTTCAATAATGAATCAGATAAGGCTTCAACAGATCCATCCACGTCTCCCTTCACAATTACATTCAATTGTTTGAACGAACCAATGGCCAAGCGCCTTCCAATTTCATCCAAGGTGATATGCTTTTTAGTGCGGATGCTTTGCTCGCGCATTATCTGGCCGCGTTTGGTAGCAATTTCACGGGCTTCACGATCGGTTTCCATCACAGAAAACTTCTCACCTGCTTGTGGCGCGCCATCTAAACCCAGCACCACCACAGGTGTGGATGGCCCAACTTTATTCACCTTTTTACCAGTATCGTCAAACATGGCTTTTACGCGCCCGTAGTTTGAGCCGGCCAATAATATATTGCCAACTTCTAACGTGCCCGTTTGCACCATAATGGTGGCTACATATCCTCTTCCCTTGTCAAGTGAAGCTTCAATGATCGAACCAGAGGCGGCTTTGTCTGGATTTGCTTTTAGATCTAGAATCTCAGCTTCTAGCAATACCTTTTCAAGCAGGTCGTCAATTCCTTTTCCGCTTTTCGCGGATATTTCTTGACATTGATATTTACCTCCCCACTCTTCAACTAACACATTTATTTTCGATAACCCTTCTCTAATTCGATCAGGATTAGCAGTGGCTTTGTCCACTTTGTTGATGGCGATCACAATAGGAACGCCAGCCACTTGCGCGTGGTTAATTGCCTCTTTTGTTTGAGGCATTACGTCATCGTCAGCAGCTACAACAATAATGGCTATATCAGTTAACTTGGCACCCCGGGCACGCATAGCGGTAAAGGCCTCGTGGCCAGGTGTATCAAGGAATGCAATCTTGTGGCCACTTTTGGTCATTACATCATATGCGCCAATGTGCTGCGTGATACCACCCGCTTCAGAAGCTACCACTTTGGTATTACGGATATAATCCAATAAGGAGGTTTTGCCGTGGTCAACATGCCCCATTATAGTTACAATAGGCGCACGTGCCAGCAGTTCTTCTTCGGTATCGGCAACTTCTTCAACTAAATTCTCATCTTCTGTATTAGTGAATTGAACTTCATAACCAAATTCGCTCGCAATAACAGTGATCGCTTCAGCGTCCAATCGTTGATTGATAGACACGAACATTCCCAGACCTAAACAAGCAGATATTACATCGTTTACTGAGATATCCATCATCGAAGCCAAATCATTGGCAGAAATGAATTCAGTTACTTTTAATGTTTTAGAATCTTCTTGTTCCTGTTGAAAACGTTCTTCCTCGGCATCGGAGTTGGCCTGGCGTTTTTCTCTTCTGTATTTTGCCCCCGTAAATTTCTTACTGCCACCGCTTAATTTAGCCAGCGTAGCTTTTATTTGATCTTGAATTTCTTTTTCCGTTGGCTCCGCTTTCGGTGTCCGTGAAGGCAGAGGCCTTTTATGAGGTGTACCCACACCTGATTGATTTCCTCCCGACTGATAAGGTCGATTCGGTCCGCTATTTCCTGATCCTTGATTGGGACCTGGAGTTGGCGGAAGCCTTTTCCGAGGCCGTTTTTTCTGAGCTTCGCTTCTTGGATCTGAGGAGGCAATGGGTTGTTCTTTCTTTTTTTCAGAAGGAAGTTCAATCCGATCCACCACCTTAAGGCCCTGGAGCCTTTCCGCTTTTGCTTTTATCAACTCTTGCTCTGGCGCCTTTTCCACAACCGCAGGTGCGGGAACTTCAATGACTTGCGTTATCTCTATTTTGCTTGCCGTCTCTTTCTCGGCAGCTGGTGTTATTATTTCTTTTTCTTCTACTTCTTTTTTCTCAACAGGCGGTTCTTGAATAACGGGCGCTGGCTCTGCGACAACCGTTTTCTTTTTGTCGAGTTCGATTTTGCCCAGCACTTTAAAGCCTTCAAGCTTTGGTTTTTCAACCTCTACTTTCTCCGTCTTTTCAATCTTAACTTCTTCTTTTTTGATTTCTTCCTTGGCTTTGATCTCTTTTGAACCAAGGTTTTTAATCATTATCCGATCCTCTTCCTCAACTTTTTTTCGATGCACTTCGGGCTCTACCTGAGGAGCTGCAGGTTCTGCGTGTTTTGTTCCAATAGTGAGACTAGACGCCTCCAATTTTTCTGAAGCGGACGAAGCATATTCTTTCGCAAGCATCGAATATTGCTCAGGAGTAAGCTTAGCATTCGGATTGTTTTCAACGATTGAGCCCTTTTTGGCTAAAAATTCCAAAATGGTGTTATGACCAACATTGAGTTTTCTTGATGCTTGCCCTAACCTAATTAGTTTCTCTTCAGCCACTTACTTTTTTTGTTACTTCGTTAATTAAATCTCATCTCAAAGAAAGGAATCTCAAAAATTATTGCAAAAATGCAACAATTTGAACTTAAAGCCTTTACCTATTTTGAAATAAATTGTTATTCAAATTCTTTCTTTAACACATTAAACACAAGGTCTACTGTCTCTTCTTCCAAATCGGTGCGCCTTACGAGTTCTTCTTTGTTTAAGGCAAGTACGCTTTTCGCTGAATCAAGCCCAATTCGTTTCAACTCATCGATAACCCAGCTTTCAATTTCATCTGAGAATTCATCTAAATCAACATCTTCTTCAGGAATTCCATCTGTTTCGCGGAAGACATCAATTTCCATTTCTACTAACCTGCTGGCTAAACGAATATTTAACCCGCCTTTGCCTATCGCAAGCGATACTTGGTCGGGCTTAAGATTTACGGAAACTCTTCCGTTCTCTTTGTCAATTTTGAGACTGGTTATTTTCGCAGGACTTAAAGCGCGGGCGATATACAAATCAATGTTTTCGGTGTAGTTAATCACATCGATGTTTTCATTTTGGAGTTCGCGCACTACCGCATGAATTCGGGATCCTTTCATACCCACACACGCCCCTACCGGATCGATGCGATCGTCATATGATTCAACGGCCACTTTCGCTCGTTCACCAGGCTCTCTAACAACCCGTTTTATAGTGATTAACCCATCATATACTTCGGGCACTTCTTGCTCAAATAAGCGCTCCAAGAAAACAGGCGAAGTTCTGGATAGAATGATCTTTGGATTGCCATTTACCATTTCCACCTTGTGAACAATGGCCCTGACATTTTCACCTTTGCGGTAGCGGTCTTTAGAGATCTGCTCGCTTCTTGGAATGGAAATTTCATTTCCTTCCGCATCTATCAAAAGCACTTCGCGGCTTAATACTTGGTAAACTTCACCCGTGATGATTTCGCCAACAATGTCTTTATATTTTTGATAAATGATATCTTTTTCAAGATCCTTTACCTTTTGAATTAATGTTTGGCGAGCCGTAGTTACCGCTCTTCTTCCAAAGTCCTCCAGGTGAATTTCTTCTGCCACTTCCTCTCCTACCTCAAAGTCGGGTTCGATTTTTTGTGCGTCTGTGAGGCTGATTTTGTCATGCTCCCAAATATCTTCCGAATCATCTTCCACAATTTCTCGGAATCTCCAAATCTCCAAATCTCCCTTATCAGCATTTACAATGATGTCGAAATTGTCATCTGTTGTATACTTCTTACGGATCATATTTCGGAATACGTCTTCCAAAATTCGGATCATTGTTGGGCGATCGATGTTTTTTTGTTTTGCAAAATCTGCAAACGATTCTATCAGTGTTGAGGTGTCCATCATGGTTACCTAAAATTTATTTAAACGAAACTTCTACTAGTGTTCTCTCAATTTCTTCAAAAGTGAAAGTGGTTTTCTTAAGTTCTTTTTGCTTGCCTTCTTTCACCTCGTGTTCAATTACTACGGTGTCTTCTGTTGACTCTACCAGCTTACCCCTTTCTATCTTTTTGTCTTTTAACTGTATTTTCACCTCTCTTCCAATGTTCTTAACGTACTGCCTCTTTAATCTCAAAGGTTGATCTAATCCCGGGGTCGTAACCTCAAGCGCGTAATTTTCAAGCGAATTTTCTTCGTCCAATAATGCTGCGAAAGTGCGGCTTACAGTGGCACAATCATCAATCGAAATCCCTTTATCTCCATCCAAAACAACTGTGATTTTTATAGGATTACTTTTAGAGTTGACAACTAAATCGACCAAAAAATGATTTTGATCTGCTAGACTTTGCTCTACAAGTTCTTTTATACGTTCATTAGTTACCATAAAATTCCTATAATAAAAGAGGGGACTTGCGGTCCCCTCTTTATCGATTTGAATCAGAAGTACAACAAAGGTATGGTATTTTTAATTGAACGCAAAATCTTATCAGATTTTGGAACAACGGCAAGGCATTTACTTCTTAAAAAATTCGAAGTCTCGATGATCGTTGTGGTACAATTCTTCTTTTGTTAATGACTTAAAATAATCGTACGTGATTTTTAAGCCCTCTTTCCTAGAAACCTTAGGCTCCCAATTTAGAATACTTCGTGCTTTACTTATATCTGGCTGGCGTTGTTTAGGGTCATCTTTTGGCAACGGTTGATACACTATTTTTTGACTCGTTCCAGTGAGTTTAATTATCTCTTCCGCAAAATCTTTGATTGTGATTTCACTTGGATTACCAATGTTTACTGGGTAGGCATAATCGGAAAGTAATAGTCTATAAATACCTTCCACCAAATCATCCACGTAACAAAACGAGCGCGTTTGTGACCCATCTCCGAAAATAGTTAAATCTTCTCCACGCAATGCCTGACCGATAAAAGCAGGAAGCACCCTTCCGTCATTCAACCGCATTCTCGGCCCATAGGTATTAAAGATTCGAATAATGCGTGTTTCTACGTTGTGATAGGTATGATAAGCCATTGTGATGGCCTCTTGAAAACGCTTGGCTTCATCGTACACCCCGCGAGGGCCTACCGTATTTACGTTGCCATAATATTCTTCTGGCTGCGGATGTACTGTTGGGTCTCCATACACCTCAGAGGTGGAGGCAACTAAAATGCGGGCTTTTTTAGCCCGCGCTAGACCCAATAAATTGTGTGTGCCAAGCGAGCCTACTTTTAAGGTTTGGATGGGTATTTTTAAATAATCTATTGGACTTGCGGGCGAGGCAAAGTGCAAGATAAAATCTAAGCGACCAGGCACGTGCACGAACTTCGAAACATCATGATTGTAAAATTCAAAATCGGCATGTTTGAATAGATGTTCAATATTTTTAAGATCACCTGTTATAAGGTTATCCATTGCGATGACAGAATAGCCCTCATTTATAAAACGATCACACAAGTGGGAACCAAGGAAACCTGCACCACCCGTAATTAATACTCTTTTCTTATCCATAAATTGTTTCTCTGCCAATGCTGTAATAAGTGAAACCTAATTCTTTCATGGCCGAAAGGTCGAAAAGATTCCTGCCATCAAAAATTAATTTCGATGAAAGCCCCTTATTTATTCGATCAAAATCTGGCGCACGGTATTCTGGCCACTCTGTTGCAATAAACAGCGCATCTGCATCAACTATGGCATCGTATGGATTTTCGAAAAAATTGATCCGCTCGCCTAAAAGCCGTTTCACATTTGGCATTGCTTCTGGGTCATGGGCATTTACAATTGCACCTGCTTCTAAAAGCTCTTCAATATTATAAAGTGCGGGTGCTTCGCGAATGTCATCTGTATGTGGCTTAAAAGCTAATCCCCAAACAGCAATTTTTTTGCCCTTTAAATCTGCAAAATGCTTTTTGATGCGTGGAAGTAATGCGGTTTTTTGTAGCTCATTGACTTCCATTACCGATTTCAAGATCTTGAAATCATAATTTGCATCTTCTGATGATTTCGATAATGCTTGGACATCTTTAGGAAAACAGCTTCCGCCATAGCCAATGCCGGCAAATAAAAATCTCTTTCCTATTCGTGAATCGGAACCTATTCCTAACCTAACTGCATCAATATCAGCACCAACACGTTCACAAAGATTTGCTACCTCGTTCATAAAACTGATTTTTGTAGCCAGAAAAGAATTCGCTGCATACTTTGTCAGTTCTGCGGATTTTTCATCCATGAAGATAACCGGGTTGCCCTGCCGAACCAGCGGAGAATACAGCAACTCCATTAACTTTTTGGCCTTGGCAGATTTAGTGCCTACTACTACACGCTCTGGCTTCATAAAGTCATCAATGGCTACTCCTTCACGTAAAAACTCTGGGTTCGAGACCACATCAAACTCTACCGTTGCTCTCTCTTGAATGATGGCGCGAACTTTCTCCGCTGTTCCTACGGGCACCGTGCTTTTGTCAACAATTACAGTGTATTCGATCAATAGAGGACCAAGATCAGAGGCAACTTTTAAAATGTACTTCAAGTCAGCACTTCCATCCTCGCCAGGAGGGGTTGGCAATGCTAGAAATATAATCTTAGCGTCTTTGATTCCTTGCTTTAGGTCGGTTGTAAAAAAAAGCCTTCCTTCTTTCGTATTGCGATGGAAAAATTCATCTAAACCACGTTCATATATCGGAATAACCCCATTGTTTAGGTTCTCCACCTTTTGCTTGTCAATATCAATGCATGTCACGGTGTTTCCTGTTTCTGCGAAACAAGTACCTGTAACCAGACCAACATAACCAGTTCCAACGACTGCAATTTTCATAGCTTAGATTTATTTGAATCGCAAAAATATCCAATTTGAACAGTTGTTTGAATTTTTGACAAAATAATAAAAACAAACTAACAGTCGTTTGTTAATTTATTAGCTTTACCACTAAATTTCAATTACTTATGGCAAAAAACAATTTGGAAATTTCTTTTCAAGAATCTGAAAATCAGCAATTAATAGCCAAAATGGTGCAAGATTTTGGTAAACTAGAGATCAAACCGAAAAGTATGGAGTGGGACGAAACGCAAGAGTTTCCTATTCATCTCTTCAAAAAGTTAGGCGCGTTAGGTTTAATGGGCGTGCTTGTGCCCATAGAATATGGAGGGAGCGGCTTTGGTTATTCCGATTATGTGACAGCTATTTCCGAACTAGCCAGAATAGATGGCTCCATCGGATTGTCGGTGGCGGCTCATAATTCGTTATGCACAGGGCACATACTCCAATTTGGTAACAAAGATCAAAAGGAAAAATACCTTCCTAAGCTTGCTTCCGCAGAATGGATTGGTGCTTGGGGGCTAACGGAGCCAAATACAGGCTCTGATGCAGGCAATATGCGCACAGTCGCAAAAGAAGAGGGTGATTATTACATTATCAACGGAGCAAAAAACTTCATCACGCACGGAAAATCCGGCAGCGTAGCGGTAGTAGTTGTTCGAACTGGTGAAGTAGGAGATTCGCACGGCATGACAGCTTTCATTATCGAAAAAGGAACTCCCGGCTTTTCATCGGGCAAAAAGGAAAACAAGCTTGGCATGCGCGCTTCAGAAACTGCAGAACTAATTTTTTCAGATTGCAAAGTCCATAAAAGCCAAGTGCTCGGTAGGGTGGGAGACGGTTTTGTGCAATCGCTTAAGGTGTTGGATGGCGGACGAATTTCTATTGCCGCTTTAAGCCTAGGAATCGCGCAAGGTGCTTTTGATGCAGCTCTTAACTATTCTAAAGAAAGGCAGCAATTCAATCAGCCAATAGCTAGTTTTCAAGGTATTTCGTTCAAATTAGCCGATATGGCAACTAAAATAGAAGCCGCCAAACTGCTCACATTTCAGGCTGCCGAAATGAAAAACAACGGACTTAATGTAACAAAAGAATCGGCTATGGCGAAGCTTTATGCCTCTGAAGTGGCGGTAGAAGTTGCCAATGAAGCGGTTCAAATTTTTGGCGGATACGGTTATACCAAAGATTTTCCCGCAGAAAAATATTACCGCGATGCCAAACTATGCACGATTGGAGAAGGCACTTCCGAAATTCAGAAACTTGTGATTTCACGAGCTATTTTAAAATGAAGGTTGCGTTTATCTGAAAAAGAAAATTATATTTGCAACCCAAATCGCAAAGAGATGCTCATAATAAACATTAAAGAGAACGAATCAATTGACAAAGCGCTGAAGCGCTTTAAGAAGAAATTTGAAAAAACTGGCGTTTTAAAAGAATTAAGGTCTAGAACAGCTTTTGAAAAACCCTCTGTTACCAGGCGTTCTGAAATTATACATGCCACTTACGTTCAAAAGAAGTTCGCCACCGAGAACAGCTAACATTCTATTAACAATTTATGAACAATCCTCAACGGTAATGCTCCATTGAGGTTTTTTTGTTTACATTGCTCAAGAGGAAATTTGGGTGATGATAAAAACCTTCATAAGTTATTTAGAGTTCGAGAAAAGATTTAGCAGGAATACGAGTCTTTCTTATCAAACGGATCTCTCCCAATTCGAAATCTTTCTTTCTGAAACCTATAACCAAGACAGCATAGTGGGAGCTACGCATGTTATGATCCGTTCTTGGATTGTCACATTGGTTGAACAAAAACTCGATCCCTCTTCTATCAATAGAAAAATAGCGTGTCTTCGATCTTTCTACAAGTTTCTTCTCAGACAGGAAGTAATAACATCTAACCCAACAGCTAAGCTTAAAATTTTAAAGACCCCTAAAAGGCTTCCTCATTTTGTGTTAGAAAATGATATGGTTTCGATGCTCGATAACCAAGGGCGATTTGAAATGAACTTTTCTGGATTACGCGATCAGGTAATAATCGAATTGTTTTACGGCACCGGTATGAGGCTGTCCGAACTTCTTTCGCTGAAAATTGGCCAGATAAATCACGCTGAACGAACCTTAAAGGTATTGGGTAAGAGGAATAAAGAAAGAATAATTCCGTTTACCAGCCAGCTTGAGACTGTCCTTCAAGCGTACCTAAAGGCTCGACAGAAAGAATTCAGCATCGAAAATGATCTTTTGATCGTTACAGATACAGGCGAAAAAGGTTATCCTATGTTTATTCAGCGTATTGTAAAAAAATATTTAAGAGTATATTCCTCTGTTGAAAAAAAGAGCCCGCACGTATTAAGGCACACCTACGCAACTCATTTGCTAAACAAAGGAGCAGAAATCAATGCTGTAAAAGACCTTTTGGGTCATAGCAGTCTGGCCGCTACGCAAGTGTATACACACAATTCAATGGAAAAACTTAAGCGGGTTTTTGATCAAGCTCATCCAAAAGCCTAATTTTTATGAAAGAATTTTCTAGTCTAATTGTTTTACTTAAATTTTTATTCTTATGAAGTTACAAGTTCATTCTATTCATTTCACTGCTGACCAAAAGCTGATTGGCTTTATCGAACAAAAAGTGAATAAACTCGAGACATTTTATGACCGACTCGTGTCTGGGGAAGTTTTTTTAAGATTGAATAATGAAGGTATTGAAAACAAAACGGTAGAAATAAAATTGAAGGTGCCGGGCAACGAACTTTTTGCCAAAGAACATGCAAAATCATTTGAGGCTGCAGCGGATTTAGCAACAGAGGCCTTAAAAAGTCAATTGAATAAGTTTAAAACAAAAATTAAAAACGGAAGGGTTTAATCTGGACATGAATGAAAAGAGGCGGTCTCAGTTAACTGAGACCGCCTCTTTTTTTTGCAGATTTCTGAATTAGGCGATTTTAAAAGCTTTCTTTACGGCATCCACATAATCAAGTTTTTCCCAAGGAAACAACTCTACGGTGGTCGTCAGCTCATTCTTCTTGCCTTTATTAAACGTTTTCTCTACTACCTTCGACTCTCTGCCCATATGCCCATAGGCAGCGGTTTCAGAATAAATAGGTGTTCTTAGTTTAAAACGTTCTTCAATAAAATAAGGGCGCATATCAAAAATGGTAGCAATCTTCTGAGAGATCTGGCCATCCGTCATACCTACTTTAGAAGTGCCATAGGTGTTTACATACAAACCAACCGGTTTTGCTACACCAATCGCATAAGCAACTTGAACCAACACTTCATCGCAAACGCCAGCAGCCACTAAGTTTTTGGCAATGTGGCGGGTGGCATACGCAGCCGAACGATCTACCTTAGAAGGGTCTTTACCTGAGAAAGCCCCACCACCATGTGCACCTTTTCCACCATAGGTATCAACAATAATTTTCCTGCCCGTTAAACCAGTATCACCGTGAGGGCCACCGATTACAAACTTGCCTGTCGGATTTACATGGTATTTAATATTTTCGCCAAACAGTTTTTGAATCCTTTTTGGCAACTTTTTCTTAATGCGGGGAACAAGCACATTAATAACATCATCTTTAATTTGCTTCAACATGATGGCATCTTTTGCGAAATCATCGTGCTGAGTAGAGATCACTATTGTGTCAATTGCCTGAGGTTTGTTATCATCGCTATATTCTATGGTAACCTGCGATTTAGCGTCAGGACGGAGATATTTCATCACTTTGCCTTCTTTGCGGATGGCAGCGAGCTCTTTCAATAGCAAATGAGCAAGCTCTAGCGGAAGTGGCATAAAATTATCAGTCTCGCTCGTAGCGTAACCAAACATCATACCTTGGTCGCCAGCACCCTGTTCTTCCTTCTTTTTGCGTTCCACACCTTGATTGATATCGGCAGATTGTTCATGGATCGCAGAGAAGATTCCGCAAGAATGAGCTTCAAACATGTACTCGCTTTTTGTGTACCCGATTTTGCGGATCACTTCGCGCGCAATTTCTTGCACATCTAGATAAGCTTCAGATTTTACTTCTCCGGCAAGTACTACTTGGCCAGTTGTTACCAACGTTTCGCAAGCAACTTTAGAGGAAGGATCGTAAGCTAAGAAATAATCAATAAGCGCATCAGAAATTTGGTCAGCAACTTTATCAGGGTGACCTTCGGAAACAGACTCGGAAGTAAATAGATATGCCATTCTTTTTTTAATTAAGCCGCAAATTTAAACTTTTATTTGATAGCTAAAACATAAAGCTAATTACCCAGAAACAAAAATACCGTATTCACTTTTGCCAACTGAATTGACTCATTAGCCCATTCTCGAACACTTTTTGAAACGATCTGCTCTTGGGGCGATGTTAAATCCATTGCGATACATAAAATAGTGGATGGCTTTAATGACTTGATTAGGTTGGTTAACAACGAATTGTTCCTGAAAGGAGTTTCAATAAAAATTTGGGTCTGATTTTTCATTGAAGACTCTTTCTCAAGTTCTTTAATTTTTACTGATGCCTCCTTTGCTTCAATTGGCAAGTAGCCATGAAATGCAAACTGCTGGCCGTTAAGACCCGAACTCATCAGCGCGAGAAGAATAGAGGATGGTCCTACCAGTGGCACAACTTTAATCATATGTTGATGAGCAAAACGAACTGCGATCGCCCCCGGATCAGCTACACCCGGGCAGCCTGATTCGCTCACAATGCCCAGATCATAACCTTCGAGCAGGGGCTTCATAATCAACGAGAGGTCGCTCACCGCTGTTTCTTTATCCAAAACTGTGAAGTGAAGACGCTCAATCGAATCAAAAATCTTAAGGCTGCTGAAGTACCTTCGCGCGGTGCGAACATCCTCAGCAAGGAAAAATCGGAGGGATTTTAAGACCTCAATAACCTGATTAGGAATGACCGATTGCTGCGTTGCTTCCGCAATAACATTGGGAATAAGATAGAGTGTGCCCAGTTTCAAATCAGTTGGCTTTAATGAATTTTAATACCTCTTGCGAAAACTCCACTGGCTTTTCAGCTTGCACCCAATGACCTGAGTCGATGGTTACAAACTTGGCGTTGGGGAATATTGTTTGAATCAATTCTTCATCACCCGTTTTATAATATCGCGATTTAAGACCTTTTATAAATAAGCTGGGTTTGCTAAACGTGCCCTCGTACTGCATCCCCTCGCCAATTTCTTCGATATGCTGGTCAATCACGTTAACATTTAACTTCCAGGCAAAACCACCTGCCGCAGTGCGAACTAAATTTTTCAATAAGAATTGCCGTTCAGAACTATCGGGCACATACTTGCTCAAAAATTCCTCCGCATCATTTCTTGACTTCAACTCGGTTAAAGGCATTTTTGTAAGGCCTTCCAATATTTGATCGTGGTGAATCGGGTAGGCTTTTGGTACAATATCTACTACGATAATTTTTTGCGCTATTTCCGGATATTTCACCGCAAAATTCATTACAGCTTTGCCTCCCATAGAATGGCCAATAATGATGGGATCTTTTATGTTGTTGGTTTCAATAAATTCTTTCAGGTCTTCTGCCAAGAGTTTATAATTGAAGTCATCGCTGTGAGGCGATTGCCCATGATTGCGCTGGTCGACTAAGTAAACATGGAAGAATTCAGCAAACGTTTTTGCCAATGTAAACCAATTGTCGGACGACCCAAAAAGTCCGTGCAGAATAATCAACGGTTGGCCTTGACCTGATTCGCGAAAGAAAAGTTTCATTTAATGGTATTGAGATCTGAGTATTTAGACATAAGACTTGGTTAACGAATTCTTTTATTCTGCGCCAAGTTAAATTGAAAAATCATTCCTGATATATTTGTGGCTTTGCAATTTATCAAATAAAACAACGGGTCATGCAATTTGCTCAGGACGGTTACAAAGTTAGTGGAATTAACATTTCGGAGTTGAAAGCTCACTTCGGCACTCCGCTCTATGTATATGATGGCGAAAAGATAATTGAACAGCTAAAGAAACTGCAAACCGCTTTCGCGGGATGTGACGTAAAAGTAAAGTTTGCTGCCAAAGCACTTACCAATATTTCCATTTTAAAGTTGCTTAAGAAAAACGGATCGGGCGTAGATGTTGTTTCCATTAACGAAGCTAGGCTTGCACTTAAAGCTGGGTTTGAAGCCAATGAAATTATGTTCACCTCTAACTGCATTGATCTGGAAGAAGTAAGCGAAGGGGTGAGTCTTGGCCTAAACATTAACCTCGATAACCTTTCTATCTTAGAACATTTCGGCAAAAAGTATGGCAACAGCTATCCCTGCTGCTTGCGCCTAAACCCAAGCATCTTGGCCGGAGGCAACTACAAAATATCTACTGGCCACAAGCTTTCAAAATTTGGAATACCGATTGAACAGCTAGATCAAATCAATGCGTTGATTGACCGCTACTATATCAAGGTTAACGGCCTCCATATTCATACGGGTTCCGAAATTTCGGATACCGAGGTTTTTCTTAAAATGGCTTCTATTCTTTTTGAGTGGGCAAAAGATTTTTCAAACGTAAAATTCTTAGATTTTGGCGGTGGGTTTAAAGTGGCTTATAAAGCGGGCGACAAAGAAACCAACGTAGACGAAATCGGCACACACTTAGAAAAATTGTTTGAGCAGTTTGAAAGCGCGACAGGAAGAAAACTACAAATGTGGATCGAACCCGGAAAATTTCTGGTGAGCGATGCCGGCTATCTTCTCACTAAGGTAAATACAGTAAAGAGAAATCCTACTGTCACTTTCGTGGGAGTGAATACAGGGCTCAACCATTTGATTCGCCCGATGATGTACGATGCCTACCATGAAATCGAAAATGTTACGAATCTAACAGGAGTGCAAGAAACCTACACAGTGGTCGGTAATATCTGCGAGACCGATACATTGGGGTCGGACAGAAAGTTAAATGAAGTACGTGAGGGCGATATTCTTGCTATCAAAAATGCGGGGGCGTACGGTTATTCAATGGCTTCTAATTATAACTCCAGGTTTCGGCCCGCAGAAGTTTTGATTTATAAGGGAAAAGCACAGTTGATAAGAGAACGGGACACATTTGAAGATATTTTGAGAGGGCAGGTGGAAGCCGAATTTTAGCAGCGAGTTTCTTGCTTCGCGCCAAGTGGGCTTACCCAAAGCCCGAAGCATCCTTTTCAATATCATAAGTTTATGAATAAACCTTCCCAAACCTTTGACCTTATAGTTGTTGGCGGAGGAGCGGCTGGCTTCTTTGGAGCGATCGTTGCAGCAGAAACTAATCCTACTTTAAAAATTTTAATTCTTGAAAAAACACCTAAGCTTTTATCAAAAGTAAAAGTGAGCGGAGGTGGGCGCTGCAATGTTACGCACAATTGCTTTGAACCCACTCCTTTGTCCAAGCATTACCCCCGAGGGCAAAAAGAGTTAAAGGAAGTTTTTCGCGCATTTCAAGCAGTGGATATGGTAACATGGCTTGCTGCCAAAGGAGTAAGCCTAAAAGTGGAAGAAGACGGGCGCATGTTTCCGACCACCAATGATTCGCAAACAATAATCGATTGCTTTTTGAATGAAGCCAACCGATTAAAGATTCAGGTATTTACGAATGAGGGCGTTGAGGAAGTGATTCACACAAACCACTTCATAGTTAAATCAAGTAACGATAAAACATTTCAAACGAAGAAACTTTTAGTGGCCATGGGTGGGCACAACCAGCCTAGAGCATATGAATGGATAGAGAAGCTAGGGCATAAAATAACAATGCTCATCCCGTCCCTCTTCACGTTTAACGATTCGCAAAAAAAATTCACTGACTTAATGGGAATTTCAGTACCCAACGCGAAAATTAAAATTGCAGGCACTAAATTTTTTGAGGTGGGGCCATTGCTCATTACCCATTGGGGATTGAGCGGGCCTGCTGTTATAAAACTTTCTGCATGGGCAGCAGAGTACCTTCATCAAATCAACTATCAGTTTACCTGTTTGGTGAGCTGGATTGGCGATGTAAACGAAGATGACCTGCGGCAAAAATTAAAGTCGCATCAAGAAGCGCGAGGAAAACAAAGCGTTTTAAAAAATCCACTATTTGAATTACCCCAACGGCTATGGACACGCCTTTGCCAACTTGCTGAAATTGAAGAGACCAAAATTTGGGCAGAATTGCCAACCAAAAACTTGAATAAGTTAATCGAATTTCTCATCCGATGCCCATTCAACATTAAGGGCAAAACTACTTTTAAAGAAGAGTTTGTAACATGTGGTGGCGTTGATTTGAAAGAGATTGACCACTCGACAATGCAGAGTAAAAAAGTTGAGAATTTATTCTTTGCGGGGGAAGTGCTAAATATTGACGGGGAAACAGGCGGCTTTAATTTTCAGGCAGCATGGACTACGGCTTGGGTGGCGGCTAAGTATATAGCCAAACCCAATTAGCCTTTGGGTAAAGTAACCCTGAACACACTTCCTTTCCCTAACTCAGATTCAACTGTAATTCTCCCCCGCAATTTGGATATGGCCTCTGTAACAATGTATAAGCCAAGACCAGTACCATCTGACTGGGTGGAGGCGCGGAAGAACATATCAAATATTTTTTTTTGGTGTTCTTTTGCAATACCCGTTCCATTGTCTTCAATTTCAATAACAACTTCCGTTGGCTTTACAATAAAGGCGACTGAGATGAAGGGGTCTGCCTGCTCTACGTTATGATACTTTACTGCGTTGCTGATTAGATTGCCAACAATAATGGTTACTTGCACGTAATCTGAATAGAAAACATAGGTTGGGTCGGGAGTGTAGCGTAAATTTATAGCCTTGGCTCCTTTGTTAAATTTTACGTCAGAAATCACTTCTTGCAGCACTTTATCAAAATCAATCATTTCAATTTTCAATCCTGCCTTTGTAGTTCTTGCTAACGTTAAGATGTCTGCAATAACAGAGTCCATTTTCTCAGCCCTGCTCTCCACCATATCAAAGTAGCGTAAACCCGTTTCATCTTTTACTTCCATTTTAGCTAGGTTGGTTATTCCTAAGATTGAAGCAATAGGTGCGCGTAGGTCATGCGAAGTTCGGTAAATGAAACTATCTAACTCGCTATTTACCTTTGCCATTTTGGAGGCTTCATTTTCTAACAACCAAATAGTAATGCCCAGCCCAATAGATGAAATAAGAAATAAGTCGACAATGTTGAAATAACTCGGTATTATAGGATTAACATCCACATTTAAGATGGTAGCTAACACAACACCGAAATAAAATGCCTGTGTTAGTCCATATGCAAAAATCGAGGTTGTCATCAGCTTAAAGCCTACACCTGGGGTTTTCCTGCCAACCAATTTTGCCGCAACGAATAAATAGGCAACTGAAGTGATTATGTCTTTTAAGCCAATACGCAAGAATAATCTTGATTTATAATCAGGTGGACTTTGAGAATAAAGTAACACACAGATCAAAGAAAACACAAAAATGCCGAGATAACCCACTATTTTCAAGTTCTTGGATAAAGCGTTCTTACCACTGTCCATCATGGACAGGCCACAGAGCATGGCGAAAATATGGCAATAAGAAAACAAAAGCGCAGCCAAGCTAGTTGCCAGGCCAATTGGGCTTGAGCTGGTTTTCCAATTAAAAACAACCATTATAATGGGGTATATGACCATGGCCAATGCATAAAAAATCCACCCAATAGACCAATCGCTTAAAAAATTGATTTTAAAAGTCTTGTAGTAAAGATTGAATATGTAAGCAAGCAGAACCGCTAAAATGAATTGCGCAAAATAACCAATTGTTAAAACCGTGTCGAGCGTATCCAGACCAATATTGTACCTCATAAGCAATCCATTGAAAGGAACACAAAGTAAAATAAAAAGCCTCAGCAATGAGGCTTTTTATTTTATCCCAAATTTCTCATCCGTTGTCTACTTAACATAAAAGGCAAACACCATTAACGGATTTGTTAAAAGCTATTTTTGAAAGCCGTTAATCAAATAATGAGCTTACTCTTTCTTAGATTCTTTGGTCAAGTCAGAAAACATACTGTTGAAAACCGACAGGATTAAGCTAAAAGCCAGTGCCCACCAAAACCCGTCTACTGAAAAACCCGGTACAAAGTAATCTACCATCAAAATAATTATTGCGTTGATTACCAATAGAAAAAGGCCAAGCGAAAGCACAGTAAGGGGGATGGTAAATAGTATAAGAATGGGCTTTACAATTACATTTGCAATAGACAGTACTAATGCCACCAGCAATGCTTGTCCATAGTTTTCAACATGCACACCCGGTAACAAGTAAGCAGTTAGTAAAACTGCTAACCCGGTAAGGAAGAACTTTATGATGCTGTTCATAGTTGTAATATCCAGTTTACTGTCAAAAAATAGCTTCAAATTTAAATTCAATATCTCCTTTTATCTTGGTTTCACAAGCCCTACTTTCGTAAACTCATTATGTACGCCATTGTTGATATAGAAACTACCGGAGGTTATGCCCAACACCATCGGGTAACGGAGGTGGCAATCTATCATTTCGATGGCAGTCGGATTACCGATAAATTTAGCACGCTTATAAATCCAGGAAGAGCGATACCCAATTTTATTACTGGCCTTACGGGAATTACTACCGCCATGGTGGAGGAGGCGCCTACTTTTGAGGATGTAGCCGAGGAGATTTACGAATGGCTAAAGGATCGGGTTTTCGTTGCCCACAATGCCCACTTCGACCATAGTTTTCTTAAACGGGAGTTTGAACTGGCGGGGATTCAGTGGCAAACAAAGAAATTGTGTACCGTGCGCCTGAGCAGAAAAATTGTTCCCGGACTCGATTCGTACAGCCTCGGGGCGTTGGCAGAAAGCTTTGGGATAAAAATACCAAACAGACACAGGGCATTGGGTGACGCCCACGCCACGGCTAAGATTTTTGATATTCTGCTGAAGCGCGATCAGCAAGGAGTAATTGCAAAGTCGATAAAAAGAAACTCTGGTGAAGCAACCTTGCCGTCTAACCTCGACAAAGCGGATTACGATAAACTGCCAAACAAAGCGGGGGTTTATTATTTTCTGGATGCCAAGGGCACGGTAATTTATGTAGGCAAGGCCATCAACATTAAAAAGCGGATTACCAGTCATTTTAGTGGCGAGGCAAAGGAATGGAACCGATCGAACATCAGAAATGAGATCTGCAATATTATGTATGAGCTTACTGGAAATGAATTAATAGCCCTGATTTTAGAATCGCAGGAAATAAGACGATTGTGGCCAAAATATAACCTTGCGCAGAAGTTTAAAGTGGAGGAGTGGGGTGTGTTTGATTATGAAGATAGAAACGGGTACTTGCGCTTTTCTGTGAATGCCGTTTCGAGAGGAACAAAACCGCTCATTACTTTTCCGTCAAAAGGCGAGGCATGGAATTTCATGTGGGAGAAAGTGAAAGAATATGATCTCTGCCCTAAGCTGAGTGGCCTGCAAGTGGCTAAGGGTTTGTGTTTCAGCCATCAGACGGGCGCATGCAGAGGTGCCTGCCAAGGGGTAGAGAAGACCAAAAAATATAATAAGAAGGTGCAGCAGGCCATCGATTCTTTTTTTGAATCGGGTAGTTCAGCGGCTATTATCGGACAGGGGCGCGAAGACGGTGAACGTTCACTGGTATTGGTAGAAAAAGGAAATTATTTGGGCTTTGGCTTTTACGACCACCAAGAAAAAATAAGTGATTTTGAAAGTGCAAAAAATTTCATTCGGTTAAGTAAAGACAACCGGGTAGTGCAGCATTTAGTGAATTCATATTTGATAAACCCCAAAGGTGTAGAGGTGGTACAATTTTAAGGGAAGGTGTTTTGTTTTTAGCTTTACCAACTAATTGCAAAAGCAATGCAAGACAATTTGATCATTCAGTGGAGGAACGCGCCAAAGGAACATCAGGCAATTGTTACGAGACTAATCCACGGCTTGACTGAAATTTATCTGAAAAATCGAACAGCTCTTTTTCCGTATCCCGAAACAATGATCGATGAAGGGCAAACAAGTCCTGCTCCTGATATTTTGTTGTACGATCATAAGCTTGAAAAAACATTTTTGATAATTGAAGTAACGCATTCAACAGGTGTGAAAAAAGATACTGCCAAGGTATTGAACCTGATGAAGGATTATGAAGTGCAAGAAGGGTTTGTCTACGACTATAAGAAGAACGTTTGGCATAAAATGAAAAGTAATTTGAGTGAAGCGGTAGATTCGTCATTTAGCGAAGTTTTGAACATAAACCTGAATACATTGTTAGATGGTTCTGCAAAGTAATAATGACAAAGTCCCAACAGTTTGTAATTGCTTTTTTATTGTTCGCTTCGTGCGAGTATAAGGACATTGGCACAGCAGAAGTGGAACGGCCCTGTACCCCTGAAACCGCAATTAGTTTCTCGAAGGATATCCACCTTATTTTTGAAACAAAGTGTTCATACGCCAAGTGCCACAATCACGATAACAATTTAATCCCCTACTTAACGAATTGGAAGGAGATTAGCCCTACCAAATCCGACATCCCTTTTCAGCTGCAAAATGGGGCGATGCCCCCTTCAGGCAGTGCGGGCGGTCAGCTTTCCAGCCATCAAAAAGCATTGATCCTATGCTGGATTGATCAGGGTGCATAGGATAACTAAACTTATTGAACTTAGTTTAAGCGCTTTAGAACGGTTCGCGACCCTGCCAGAAATTCACTTTAGTCTCAATCGAAGCTTACTTAGAGGTTACCCGAAGGATACCCGAAGGAATGGCGAACCTAATCAAAACAAGAATTTCAGCCAAATTGACACACAAACTATTCCCAGGTGGAGAAAAAATGGATCCAAAACACCCATCAAGTAATTGATTTCAATAACGGAGACACTTTTTATAAGAATCAAAAATTAGTTAAGAAGTATCCAGAAAGAATAAATGATGTTAAATTTACATCTTAATTTTTAGCAATTATGGCGTTTGCAGGAACAACCGAATTACATCAAGAACATCAAAAAAAGATAAAAGAAGTCTTTACTGAGGTAGGTAAAGTGGTTGTAGGACAAGAATATATGGTAAATCGATTGTTAGCCGGTCTTTTTACGAATGGTCATATTTTGTTGGAAGGCGTTCCTGGTCTTGCGAAAACCTTAACCATAAGTACCCTCGCCAGGGTGCTCCATTTAGATTTTCAACGCATTCAATTTACACCCGATTTACTTCCCGCGGATTTAGTGGGAACGATGATCTACAATCAGAAAGATGGAAAATTCGAAGTGAAGAAAGGCCCTATTTTCGCCAATATTATTCTGGCCGATGAGATCAACAGATCTCCCGCCAAGGTGCAATCGGCTCTGTTAGAGGCCATGCAGGAAAAACAAGTCACTATTGGAGAAACCACGTTTACGTTGGATAAACCATTCTTGGTTTTAGCAACGCAAAACCCTGTCGATCAGGAAGGAACTTATCCGTTGCCAGAAGCGCAGGTAGACCGATTTATGATGAAAGTATTTGTCGACTACCCAACGAAGGATCAGGAATTAGAGATTATGCGCAGAATTTCTAACATGCAATTTGATTTTCAGGTAAACACGGTGCTTACCAAAGAAGATATTTTTGCGATCCGCGGGGAGGTGAATAAAGTGAAGATCTCAGAGTCGTTAGAGAAGTACATTATTGAGCTGGTGAGCGCCACCAGAAAGCCGAAGGAATATAAACTAGACCACGAAGCACAATACATCCAGTTTGGGGCATCGCCTCGTGCTAGCATCAACTTGAATTTAGCAGCAAAGGCAATTGCTTATTTTGATGGCCGCGATTATGTGCTTCCCGAAGACATCAAAGAGATTGCTCGTGACGTGATGGGGCATCGTATTTTGCTCAATTATGAGGCAGAAGCGGATAATGTAAAAACCGCGGATATAATTAAGGTATTATTATCTAAAATACCGATCAGTAAGTAGATTTGGTGGCTGAGTTATATTCTTGTTTACGATAGTCAAAGAACAGCCCGCGGAAGGCAAGTTAACTCAATATTTCCCATTTTAAGCTAATGTCAAGCCAATGTTAGCGATTGATTGACGCGGAAGCCCCTATTTGCACACTTAAGTTTAAAATTCAGCAAAAATCAGTAGGGTGAACTATTGCTGCTTCCAGACTCCTTAATAATTTCTTAACATTGACGACCCGCTTAGGTAATATGTCGTAGCGACTTTTGTAACAAACTATTACTTATGAGACAAAATCTCTACAAATCAATTCTTACACTAGTTCTGTTTCTATTTTTCTCAGCAGCGTTCGCTCAAGTTGGAACTATAAAAGGTGTTATCAAAGATGAAAAAAATGGAGAAGCCATTATTGGCGGAAACATTGTTATAGAGGGCACTTCGATAGGTGCTGCGACTGACGTTGAGGGCAATTATATGATCCCGAAAGTAAAGGCGGGTAAATACAACCTAGTGGTAACCTACCTTTCGTACGTAACCAAGACGATACCTAACATAGAGGTTTATCCAGATCAAACAACGATCGTCAACACGACAATTAAAGAAGAAGCCACCGAACTACAGGCAGTCACTGTTTCGGCCGGGCGAGTTACCGATACAGACGTTTCAGTTGTAACAGAATTAAAAAAAGCAGATCTTATTGCGGTCGGGATTTCGTCTCAGCAAATAAAATTATCTCAAGATCGAGATGCAGCACAAGTTATTCGAAGAGTGCCAGGCGTAACTATTATTGGAAACAGGTTTATTAATGTGCGTGGTTTAAGTGAGCGATACAGTACCGTGCTTCTGAACGGAATAATCGCGCCAAGTTCTGAGGTGGACTCGAAAGCATTTTCTTTTGATCTAATACCCAGCAACATGCTGGATAGAATGCTGGTTTATAAGTCAGGTTCGCCAGAGCTTCAAGGCGAGTTTGCGGGTGCTGTCGTAAGTATTTACACCAAAAGTGTCGTAGATGAAAACTCATTTTCAATTTCAGTTTCTGGGAGCTTACGCAATGCAACTACAGGCGCTGACGTAAAATTAGGCTCTGAAAAGGGTGGCACTGATTGGCTTGGTTCTGATGATGGAACAAGGGCACTTCCTTCTTCCTTTCCATCGGTTAACCTACGCACGTTATCTCTATCGAACGCGACCGAGCAAGCAACTTTGATTAATGCAACAAAACTTCTTCCCAATACATGGGGAACCAGAAGTCTAACGGCATCGCCCGACTTTAGAATGAATGTTGACATAGCCAGAACAATTAACATTGGCGAACAGTCAAAACTGCAAAATATTACATCCATCTCGTTTGCAGAGACGAACCAAAAACTAGAGTTGAGCCAGAATTATTATGATGTATTTTCTGCTTCTGCTCAAAAAAGCACAGCTCGTTATAAATTCAATGATGTGCGTTTCACCAAAACAAATAGAATAGGAATTGTAAGCAATTTCACATTTCAAATTAACCCGAGCAACAGAATTGAGTTTAGAAATTTTTACAACCAACAAGGACAGAACCAATCAACCATCAGAACAGGAACGGATGATGCGCAAGGTTATGATGTAAATAATGAATCTCTTAACTATTTTGGAAGAAGTATTTATTCTGGACAATTGTCTGGCAAGCATAGTTTGACTGATGCCATTAGCTTCAATTGGATTTTTGGTTATAATAATACGAGTGCAAATCAACCTGATTATAGAAGGATAAGGTCTCAGAGAGTGAAAGGTTCAAAAGATCCTTTTTCAATTGTTATTCCACCAGGAGCAAGCTCTTTTGACGCGGGTAGATTTTACTCTAAGCTAAATGAGGATGTACTTTCTGCTGCGGGAAATCTTGAAATCAAACTCAATACGGAAGCGGAAGAAAATAAACAGGCTAAAATAATAGGTGGTTACTATTTAGAGAAGAAAGATAGAACCTTTAATGCCCGATGGATTTCCTATAAATGGCTGAACAACAACGCAATTGACAATTCACTTTTGGAAAAACCATTTGATCAGGTTTTTACACCTCAAAACGTTGGCACAAAGTTCATTCTGGAAGAAGGAACCAACACAGGACCCGATTTATTTGACAGATATGATGGCCAAAATACGTTACTGGCAGGATATGCAGGAATTGTTACACCGTTTGCTGATAAGTTCAGACTGTCTGCTGGCTTGCGTGTTGAAAGCAACACCCAAAAAATTGACGTCTATCAGGCTACGGGCGCAAAAACCCAAGTTACCAATAGCCCGTTGACTGTTCCTATGCCATTTTTGAATCTCTCGTATAATGTTACAGAAAAGATGTATTTGAGAGTTGCGTACAGCAAAACAGTTAATCGCCCGGTATTTAGGGAACTCGCCCCTTTTAACTTTTATGATTTTGATCGGAACGCAGATATTTTTGGGAATAAAGACTTGAAGACAGCCGAGATCGATAACATTGACTTGAGTTGGGAACTGTACCCAACACCTGCGGAAAAAATCTCTTTTGGCGTATTTTATAAAAACTTTAAGAATCCGATTGAGCAATACTTATCTCCTGGCTCGAACTTGAGATACGGATATATCAATGCCGATAAGGCCACAGCTTATGGCGTGGAGGCAGAAGCCAGAAAGTCACTCCAAAACTTAACATCTCCATTTCTAAATAAAATCACACTTGTTCTTAACGGGGCTCTAATTAGCAGCGAAGTGGAACTGCCAGCAAGCTTAAGTAACCTGGACAAAAATCGTGCATTGCAAGGGCAATCTCCGTATGTGTTTAATGCAGGAGCATATTACAACCATCCTGACAAAGGATTCCAGATGAGCCTTCAGTACAATGTTTTTGGAAAGCGAATTTTTGCTGTAGGAGATAAAGACGCAAATCCAAATCAGTATGAAATGCCAAGAAATCAGGTTGACTTAACAATTACCAAGGAAATCAATCAACATTTCGAATTAAGATTTGGTATTCAAGACATTATTAACCAGCAGTACAGGCTTATTCAAGACTCCAATCGTGATAAAGAAATTACAGATGTTGACGAGGTTATTCAGGCTTATAAATTTGGTCAGTATACTACACTAGGGGTGATCTGGAAACTTTAAGTTAATGTTAAGATAATAGCCAGTCAAATTAAGTTTGAGTGGATATTTTCATTAAAAGCAGCGGTTCAATCTGTTTAATTAAATTACTGCTAACACACTGGTAATATTTAGGTAATAGCTTCCATCTAGCTTTGTATTAATTTCAACTAAAAAAATAAACATGAAAAAATTTAATTCCATTCTTGCATTTGCATTGCTACTTGCATTGCCATTTGCATTTAACGCCTGTAAAGACGAGGTAAAGCCAGATGCGCCAACAGTAGCTGGGCCCGCTGCAGTAACAGCAGTTCAAGCTGGGGCTTCATCTGACATCACTTTTACAGTGACTATCCCAGGTGGGTACAAGTCTTCTACAGTAGCTGCTAATGGTGGTACAGCTTCGATAAAAACAGACGGAACAGTTGGCCAGACAACAGCGTCTGTGGTGGTTACGTTTACGGCTGGTGCTACAGCTGGTGCTGGTTCGGTTTCTATTACAACAACGGATAACAATTCAAAGACCGGTACTGCCACAGCGGTGCTTAGCATTACCATTCCTGGTTCCCCAACGGTGACGGCACCTACAACGACCACGGCTGTAGTTACAACAACTCCTGTTGATATTACATTCGCGACAACCGTTCCTGGTAAATTTAGCTCTGCGACTGTAACTGCTACTGGCGGTACAGCCGTTGTTAAGACTCCTCTTGCAGCTAATGCCACTTCTGGAGACATTGTAGTTACTTACACTGGAACGACTGCAGGCGCAGGATCTGTTACATTGACAGTAAAAGATGTAAACAACTTAACAAGCTTTGCAACTGCGGTTACAAGTGTTTCTTTACCTGCACCTGTTAATGTTACAGGTATTATATCAGCAAATACATCTTGGACAAAGAATAATAAATACATATTATCTGGTAATGTGTATGTACAAGCTCCAGCGGTACTTACTATTGAGGCGGGTACAGTAATTTTTGGAGACAAATTGACTAAAGGGGCACTGATTATTAGCCGTGGTGCTAAAATCATAGCTAAAGGTACAGCTACAAGCCCCATTGTTTTTACATCCAGTGCGCCTCAAGGTTTCCGCAATTATGGTGACTGGGGAGGTGTAGTAATTTTAGGATTTGCTCAAAACAATCAATCTGCCGATCAAGCAATTGAAGGTATATCGGCACCAACTGGCGATAACGGAAAATATGGTATTGGAACTAAAACAGTAGGTGCAACTACAACAGAAAACGATGATAGCGGTGAATTGTCATACGCTCGCATTGAGTTTGCAGGTATTGCTTTATCGACTGATAACGAGTTGAACGGCCTTACCCTAGGTAGCGTAGGCAGTACAACTAAGATTAATAATATCCAAGTTTCTTACTCTGGCGATGATTCTTATGAGTGGTTTGGCGGAACTGTGAATGGAAGTAATTTGATTGCCTATAGAGGCTGGGATGATGAATTTGATACTGATTTTGGATATACAGGATCTAACCAATTCTTGGTTTCTTATCGTGATCCTAACATTGCCGATAAATCAGGTTCAAATGGATTTGAGTCGGATAACAACGCACAAGGAGATGCAAAAACTCCTTTAACGGCCCCTATCTTCGCAAACGTTTCGTTCTTCGGTCCATTTGCTTTTGCAAACCCTAGCAACAGTACAACAAATACTGCTGGAGCGTTAAATACTTCGAACATTAGCAGCAACTACCAACGTGCTGCTCACATCAGAAGAAATACAGCGATGGACGTAGTTAATAGCGTTTTTATTGGTTACAGAGACGGTATCTTCTTTGACCAAACCAACGGTGCGGCTGTAGTAAAAGGAAACTATTTAGCACGCCATTCTGGTAACATTAAATTGTATACTGTCAACAGTCTAGGCGGAGCGACAGGTTACAACGACAATTTCTTCGCAGATAACACGGTAAATGGATACACTCCCACTAGTCCTCTTACATCTCCAAACAACGTAACTACAACTGCTCTTGATCTTTCTGCGAATTTCGCTGGTGGAGCTATTGACTTTAGTTGGACTTCAGGTGGTTCCGGAACTGGCGGAGCAGCACTGTCTCTCACAAAAGTATTATGGAACTTGAATACTCCTAATCCTTTGTTGTCTACTACTTCATCGTTGTTAACAGGAGCTGTCGCTATCCCTGCGTCAACAACAGGATTCACTTTCCAAACAGTGAATTACAGAGGTGCATTTGATGCAACCAATAATTGGTCATCTAGCACTTGGACAAACTACGATCCGAATAACACTGCTTACTAGTTATTCGTCAGTTTAAATTATAGAAAAAGCCCAGAGAGAAATTCTCTGGGCTTTTTTTATGGAAGGGTATCAACACATATTTACTATTTTTGGACTATGAATAAATGTATTTTTTCAGGGGTTATCATTATTCTTCTTGCTGCCTGCGGAGACCCAAAAGAGCCGTCTACCTATTTCTCTAAAGAGGATCAAGATTATATCGTTTTACAATGTGTGCGTTATTCTGCGAAGCGCGCACCTAATGCTACCCACGAAACAAAGTTCAAAGCGGAGTTTGATGAGTATTATTCTTTGGCCGCGAAAGAGACCGATTTTAGAAGGTGCTTTAAAGAAAGCGATGATAACTATTTCTTTTTAATGACCAGAAAAGCGAGAAGCATTTGGCCAGCTCGGGAGGCCATTGGCGGAAAAATGAAAGTAAATAAAGAGGGTAAGTTGTTAGACTATCAAGAAGTTTTCAGAACTTGGAAAATGACGGAGGACACCCTTAACACGAGAGCATTCGAGTTGTTTGACCGCATGACAAAAGGAGAAGACTTAACCCCCTTTCGCACTAAATACAAAGGCGACCGCTATATTGAATTTCCAGATGATCGTAACCTGTGGAATAAAGAAAAGAGAAAATGGAGCGATCGGTATTTAGATTCGGTGATGAATTTTAGGTAACCTCAATTAATCTTCCTCATGCACTTTTTTCATTTCGTGTATGTGCGTTAGCGCATTGGAGAGCGAGTCTTGCGCCTTTTGTTGCCTGCTGTTCGACATTTGCAATGTCGAACCTAGATAAAGAGGATTTGCAATCCAGCAGCTACAAAACTTTTAGTATTTTTAATCGCATGGCTAATGCCTATACTATCCATGATCAGGAAGGCACGTACTTTGTCACATTCACGGTGCATCAGGGGGTGGATGTCTTTAGCCGCAAAGCGTATGCGGATATGCTGCTAGAAAATTTACACTATTGTCAACAGCATAAAGGGTTAAAAATTTATGCGTGGGTTATTATGACCAATCATTGTCATTTGATAGTCCGAAGCGAAGGCTTTAAGCTAAGCGATGTGATCCGCGATTTCAAAAAGCACACCTCTAAAAAGTTAATCGAAGCTATTGAAAACAGCGAGACGGAAAGCAGAAAGCGATGGCTACTTTGGCCTTTAATGAAAGGTGAGGTGAAATGGTTCTGGGAAGGTTACCATGGCGAGGGGATTACAAGCAGGCGATTTTTTGATACCAAAGTAAGATACATTCATCTTAATCCGGTTAGGGCTGGGATGGTCGAAAAAGAGGAAGAGTATTTGCTGAGTAGTTGTGGTGATTTTTATGGAACAAGGAAAGGGTTATTGGAGTTAGAGCCTTTTTAGTGTGGGATTATAAATCCTTTTTATCAGAAGTTCGACATTACAAATGTCGAACAGCAAAATTACTTTCTTGCTCTAAGTGCAGCACTTAGTGAGACTAAATGGTCGATTAGTCTGATGAAGGTCGGGCATCCTCCATTCGGTATCAAGTACGCTATTCATGTAAGCGATTCGGGATATCCATATTCTCGTGAAGTATTCTTACGATTTCAATTTCTGAGTCGGAGCATCTGTAGAAAATTAGGTGTGCTTTCACTTGAGAAGAGCGGTAGCCTTTTCGGAGGTGATTCTGATTTTTGCCATGCTCGGGTCGAGTGGAAAGAAATTCAATCTCGTTAAAAATGAGTTTATGGTATCGGTCCGCTTGTTCGAGTGACCATGCCTCATAGGTGTACAACCAAATTTCCTCCAAATCATTCATCGCTTGTTCGCGAAGAATGATTTTCAATTTCTTCATAAATACTTTTTATGAAGGTTTGCCAAGTGAGCTTTGGGGTCAAAATTTTCAACTCTCGTTGATTTCTCCCCTCGTACAAGCGCTTTAAGCAAAACTGACTTTTTTTCCTCTTCTGATTGAAGTAACCGCAAAGCGGTTCGCACAACCTCGCTGGCAGATCCATATCGTCCAGAGGCTACTTCATTTTCAATGAATTTTTCGAAATGTTCTCCAATAAGGACAGAGGTATTTTTTGCCATAGTTTATATTAAATTGAAGCCACAATATACCAAGAATTGGTATAGATGAAGAAGTGTTTGAGGCAATAGATTTCCAGTGTGAGCTGGTCAATTAATCTTCCTCATCTTTTCCTCGTGCACTTTTTTCATTTCTTGGATGCGCGTCAGCGCGTTGGCGAGCGAGTCTTGCGCCTTTTTGTTGTTTTCGATTTTTACTTTTAAAACGGCATCTTCCAATGTGTTGGCTTCCATCAGTTTTGTCAATTTTATTTTTTCTTGGTCGTTATTTTCGAGCCTTTTAACGAGGTCTTTTCCCAGCCCATTAGCTCTCGAAATTTGTTTCACCACCGCATCAATTGCTTGTTGGGTTTGATCAACATCTTTTTGAACTAGGTCGCGATAAAATTGGATGCCCACTTGATAAACTAACTTCTCAATTTCTTTTTCCACCGTTTCATGTTGTCCTTCCGTCCAGTCACTCGCTTTCTTGCCTATCCAAATAGTGATGGTTGAGTTTTCCTCTTTGATAAGCCCATAAATAATGCCTTTCTCATAAAGTGCCCCATTTAATATCGGATTGGTAACTATTATAGGGTCGGCAGAAAGAAACTTTATCTTGCCATGCTCTTTTAAGATTTTTGTCAGTGTATTGCTTGCATCGCTACGGCTACCTTTTAGGTCGGTAGCAAAGCCATCCATGCTTTCACCCTTTACTTTTTCGCTCGCTTTTTTTACGGTTACTGTCTGTGCGGACAGTTCTGCACTTAATGAAACGAGCGAAAGAAGAAAAATAAACTTAATCATACTGTAAATGTTACATTGTTGTAAGTTCAAAACTACGAAGAATGGAGAAGAAAATATTGATTACTGGCGCTTCTGGCTTGGTGGGGACTCGACTCACAGAATTATTGGTAGACCAAGGGTATGAAGTTTGCCATTTGGGCAGATCAAAAAAATCAGGCAAAATCAAGTCTTTTGTTTGGAACATAGAGACGGGGGCATTTGATAAATCGGCTTTGGCGGGAGTTACCTCTATTATTCATTTGGCGGGAGCCGGTGTTGCAGACAAACGCTGGACAAAAAAACGGAAGCAAGAAATACTTCAAAGTCGTATTAAATCAACTGCGTTGCTTTTTGACGTGTTGAAGAATACTGCACATGGGGTCGAATCAATTGTTTCAGCATCCGCGATTGGCTATTATGGTTTTTCGGAAAGTGACGAAGTGTTTACTGAGGATGCTGAGTCAGGCATCGGATTTTTGGCAGATGTAACCAAACACTGGGAACACGAAGTGGATAAATTTAATTTGCTGAACCTGCGTATGGTGAAATTAAGGATTGGGATTGTATTGAGCGATGAAGGCGGTGCGTTAGTTCAGATGGCAATGCCTATTAAATTGGGAGTTGGCTCACCCTTGGCAACGGGTAAACAATTCTTATCGTGGATACATATTGATGACTTATGTTTGATGTTCATTAAAGCGATAGAAGATACTCGTATGCGTGGAGCATTTAACGCCACCACAGCGTGGGCTTCGAACAGAGAGCTTACCTCTGCAATCGCCAAAGTGGTGCATAAGCCAATCTGGTTGCCAAACGTTCCGGCTTTTATGTTGAGATTAATAGTTGGTGAAATGGCGGATATGATTATTAACGGAAGTAAGGTAACCTCACAAAAAATACAACAACTTGGATTTATTCCGAAATATCCTTCTCTCCAATCAGTGCTGATAAATCTGCTGCATAAATAGCGTTATTTTACTTCACTTGTTGCAACTGCAATTTTAGAATCAGCAGTGCCGAAGTATAAAAACCATTTGCCATGATAGGCAGCTAGCCCTTCTATAAAGCAAACTTGGTTTACTTGTCCGTTAATCTCATAGGGCTGGTCGGGACGTAGAAAGTTTTTTTCGAGTCGTGCTATCAGCTTGCTTGGATCTTTTAAATCGAACAAAGCTTGGCCAGAACAGTACGCCCCCTTGGCGATAGTGCTGTCGCCATTTGTAGCTAGGTTCATACCGTTATAAAAAAGTAAGATCCCTTCTTGGGTAATCATAGCAGCCGGGCCGCTTTCTACCAACCGACTATCAAAGTAACCTTTTCTAGGTTGAATTACAGATTTTAGTTTTCCATTCTCTTCAACTGCCTGCCAATGAATTAAATCATCGGATGTTGCCATAAATAAGTCGGTATCGCCAAAGTACATCCAGTATTTGTCATTTATCTTTTGAGCAATCACCTTGTCTCCTACGAGTTTGCCGACAATTGCTCCAGACTTGCTCCATGCATCAGTATATTTTCCGTTTAAAACTAAGCCCTGTTTTGTCCATTGTTTTAAATCGACTGATGAAGCAATACAGAGCCGCGCAAGTTTGCCGTCATAAGCGGTGTAGGTAAGAAAATAAGTACCCCTTTCATCTTCAATAATGCGCGGATCTTCTATGCCACCCTCCCATTCATACTTTTTCATAAAGTCTTCGTTCGGAAAAAGAATGGGAGCAGCATATCGTGTAAAATGCAGGCCATCCAATGAATAAGCCAGACCGATTCTGGAAGTGCCAGCATATTTTCCAATCACGTCTTCGGCCCGGTAGAGAAGAAAGAGGGTGTCGTTTTTAACCACAGCGGCAGGGTTAAACACGTCTTTCTCTTCCCATTTTATGTTTTGCTTTAAGATGGGGCAAAAAAATTCTCCGGAGCCTGCACTTATTATGGGATTCACGCTGTCAACTTTTGTAAAGGGCAGAATCGCCCAGTCATCAGCGGTAACACTTTTCTTTTTATCACACGAAAAAAGTAGAAATAGCAGGATAACTAAGCAACCATTTGTTTTTCGGATCATTTCTTTAACTTTCAAAGTGTTTAACAAGGTAGGTAAAAAGAAGTAGAAAGATATGGAAACTGAAATGGAGAAAAATGGTCTTGAAAAGAATCAACATACATCGGAAGATGAACATCGCATAAGAAAAGCATTTAAAGATAAGGACTGGGCTGAGATTAAGAGTTCAGACTCGTGGGTTATCTTCAAAGTAATGAGTGAGTTTGTGGAGGGCTTTGAAAAGCTTGCTAAGATCGGGCCGTGCGTAACTATTTTTGGCTCAGCCCGCGTTAAGCAAGAGCATCCGTATTACGCAATGGCAGAAGATATAGCCTACAAATTGGTGCAACAAGGGTACGGTGTGATAACAGGTGGCGGCCCTGGCATAATGGAGGCGGGTAACAAGGGTGCCAAGCGTGCTGGTGGAAAATCTGTGGGGCTCAATATTTATTTGCCACATGAACAGAAGGGAAACCCTTATATCGATCCGGATAAACTTATCACGTTTGATTATTTCTTTGTGAGAAAGGTGATGTTCATGAAATACTCACAAGGCTTTATAGTAATGCCAGGTGGTTTTGGAACCATTGATGAATTAAGCGAGGCATTGACACTGATTCAAACAAAAAAGATCGGCCGCTTTCCAATTGTATTAGTAGGCAGAAAGTTTTGGACAGGTATAATTGATTGGATAAAGGAAGTGCTGGTGGCTGATAAGATGATTAGCGAAGAAGATCTCGATCTGTTTAACTTGGTGGACACCGCTGACGAAGCCGTTGAAGTAATCGATGAGTTTTACGCTAAGTACCTACTATCACCGAATTTTTGATCTTTTTGCTATGGGACCAAAAAAATTTTCGCTTGATGAAACTTTTATCGTAATATTACGATTATATAGTTATGGGACTTACTAAAACGGAAGAGTTTACAAAAGCGCAGAATGATCTCGCTAGCTTAACTAAAGCACTCGGCCACCCCGCTCGCATTGCCATCCTTCAATTTTTAATTAAATCGAAGTCCTGTGTTTGTGGTGACATTGTAGATGAACTTCCGCTTTCGCAATCTACGGTATCGCAGCACTTGAATGAGTTAAAGAAAGCTGGCCTCATTAAGGGCGACATTGAAGGGCCTACTGTTTGCTATTGCATTGATGAAAAGGCATGGAGCAAAGCAAAAAAAGTTATTGGCGAATTATTTGAAAGCTTTAAAGGAATCAACTGCTGCTAACTATTTTTTTGACCAAAGGTATCGCAATATTACGATAATAAATTTTAACTACTTTTTATGAAAACAACACAAGAAACATCCGAACAATTAAAACAATTAGTAAAAGAAAAATACGGTCAACTTGCTGATCAAAGCAAAGATCAGAACGAATCGAGTTGCTGTGGCGCAACAGGTTGTGGTACAATTGACTATACCGTGATGGCAGATGACTACACCCAGCTGAAGGGTTATGTGGCCACTGCCGACTTAGGCCTCGGCTGCGGCTTACCAACAGAATTTGCTCAAATTAAGGAAGGTGACACTGTGGTGGATTTAGGTTCAGGTGCAGGAAATGACTGCTTCGTGGCGCGATCAATAGCTGGTGAAAATGGAAAGGTGATAGGTATTGACTTCACCGAAAAGATGATCTCAAAAGCCCGAGCTAACGCAGAGAAATTGAATTACAAAAATGTAGAATTCCGTCAGGGTGATATTGAAAACATGCCATTAGCAGGCAACGTAGCCGATGTGGTAGTCAGCAACTGTGTGCTAAACCTCGTACCAAATAAGAAACAAGCTTTCGCGGAAACATTTCGCGTGTTGAAAAAGGGAGGGCATTTCAGCGTATCCGACATCGTTCTGGTGGGTGATTTGCCTGAAGGGTTGCAGAAGAGTGCTGAAATGTATGCAGGCTGCGTGTCAGGCGCTATCCAAAAAAACGAATACCTCTCCATTATCAAGCAAGTTGGATTTGCTAATGTGACTGTTCAAAAGGAAAAGCGAATAAATCTTCCAGATGAAATTTTACAAGAGTATTTATCAGCATCTGAAATCAACGAGTTTAAAAATGGCAGTACAGGAATTTTTAGCGTTACCGTTTACGCTGAAAAACCATCGAATTGCTGCGCACCTGGCTGTTGCGATTAACAGCGAACAGCAAAGACAGTTCTGTGAAACAAACCTCAATTGTTTTTTATGAAAAAAGTGATCTTATTCTTATCTGTAATTTTATTTGCTATGTCATTTACAAAAGAAACTAAAACAACTATTTACAAGCCCATTCTTGAAAACATCAACGCCTTCGAAAAGGAATTTGACCAAATCTCGAATGAGCGCAAACAACAGCTAAAGGAGTTAACCTCATTTGTTGAAAGTAAAACAAAGAACAAGCAGAAAGTGGAATTGACTTTTATCTGCACGCATAACTCTAGGCGAAGTCATATCTCGCAGATATGGGCGCAAACGGCAGCAGCTTATTATGATGTGCCAAATGTAGTTGCTTATTCAGGAGGAACAGAAGCTACAGCATTTAATCCACGGGCTGTAAAGGCGATGGAAGAAGCTGGTTTTAAGATCGCTAAAACAAAAGAAGGATCGAATCCGATATATGAAGTTCGGTTTTCAGATTCAGAAAACCCCATAGTGGCTTTCTCAAAAAAGTATAGCGATCCATTTAACCCATTAAAAGATTTTGCTGCCATCATGACTTGCTCGCATGCCGATGAAAATTGCCCGATGGTGTTTGGGGCATCCACACGTATTTCAATCAACTACGATGATCCAAAAGATTTTGATGGTACTCCGCTGGAGGCTGCAAAATACAAAGAGCGAGTGCATGAAATTGGAAGGGAAATTGCGTATGCGTTCTCACAAGTTGAAAAATAGTAGTATTAGTTTACTCCTATCGTCAAACTTCTTCTTTCCATTAATATAGTGTCGCGCCATACATTTTTCATTTTTCCGATTTTTTCGTGGTAGCCGATCTGGCGGAAGCCACAACGCCTATGCACTTCTATGCTGGCCGTATTTTCGGGAAAGATGCCGGCCTGTAATGTCCAGATGTTTTGGCGCTCACTTTCAAGGATTAACTCCGTTAGTAGGAGTTTCCCCACACCTTGATTTCTTGCGGCTGCATGTACGTAAACGCTCAATTCAGCAACGCCTGAATATACGCACCGTCCTGAAACCGAAGTTAACGCAGCCCAGCCAACAATTGAATTATGTTCATTTACTGCCACCAGCCTACCTTTAGCCAAATGATTTTTATCCCACGGTTGCCAAGGTGGAGCTTCCGTTTCGAATGTGGCATTACCTGTAGCAATGCCTTGTTCGTAAATAATTTTTACTGATGGATAGTCTTCTTCTCTAAGCGGTCTAATTGAAATCATGTTGAATCTTTAAGCATTGCTAAATAACTAAATTTTACATTAATTTTATTTCTTATTCAACGATTTATGAGACCCTATATTCTTGCAGAAACGAACTGGAAGGCAATAAAAGATTCATCTTTTCAATTAGCGGTGCTTCCATGGGGCGCCACCGAAGCCCACAACTATCATTTGCCTTATGGAACTGACATTATCGAGGCCGACTTAATTGCTGCTGAAGCGGCTAGAATTTCCTGGGAACTAGGAAGTAGAGTAATTGTTCTGCCTACGATTCCGTTTGGCGTAAATACAGGTCAGTTTGATGTTCCGTTAGATATCAACATGAATCCGAGTACCCAGCTCATGGTGCTGAGAGATATTATTGAAGTGTTGGATAGACAACAAATACAGAAGCTCATCATTTTAAATAGTCATGGAGGAAATGATTTTAAAACGATGATTCGGGAACTGGGGCTTAAATTTCCTAAGATGTTTATTTGCTCCTGTAATTGGTTTCAAGCAATGGATCAAAAATTATTTTTTGAAAACAAAGATGATCATGCGGGCGAAATGGAAACCAGTTTGCTGATGTATTTAAGACCAGAGTTGGTTTTACCATTAGCGGAAGCAGGAGATGGTGCTGCGAAAAAATTCAAGTTTAAGGCCATGCAAGAAGGCTGGGCTTGGGCAGAACGTAAATGGATGCAGGTAACAAAAGATACCGGTGTGGGTGATCCTCGAAAAGCAAGTGCCGAAAAAGGCGAACGATTCTTTAAGGCCGTTACTCAAAAAGTAGCTGAATTTTTTGTTGACGTGGCGAAAACAAACAGCAAGGAATTCTATCAATAAAAAAGAAAGGGTTGTGAGACACTTTCATCTTGTAATAATGTCTTCTGCCTGACTTCTTAGGATTGACGATGACGATATATTTGATCACAAAATCAATTCTATGAAGAACATTCAATCAATTATTTTACTATTGTTTTTAGTTGGTCCTTTATTTGTGTTTGCTCAAAGCGGAGAAGTATATACAACCAAAGAGGGGGCGATCGATGGGTATGACCCCGTTGCTTTTTTCAAAGAACAAAAACCCATGAAGGGTAAAAAAGAAATTGTTTACGATTGGAATGGGGCAAAATGGTATTTTAGTTCTCAAAACAATCTGAATGAATTTAAGGCAAATCCGGAAAAATATGCTCCGCAGTATGGTGGCTATTGCGCTTATGGAACAGCCGATGGTCACAAGGCGCCTACTAAAGTTGATACGTGGACTGTAGTAGAAGACAAGCTATATTTTAACTACAACCAGGATGTGAAAAAGCTGTGGAGTAAAAATCAGAAAGAGTTAATATTGAAGGCTGATAAAAATTGGCCAACGGTTAAGAAAGAGAAGTAATCAGGTTTTAGTTTTTTTAGGAATAGCCAGCATACGTGCTGGCTATTCTTTTTTTATCATGCTATTTCTTTCTAATAATGATGTCTCCGTTATAATTCTTCAGCGTAAACTCAGGGCCACCACCATTTACGTCTCCCTTCACCCATTCATCCACTACCACTTTATACACGCCACCTTTTGCTTCTTTCTTTTGGATAGGCCCATTTTTAGTTACATTCATATCGAAGCTGCTGAGCACTTCGCCTTGCTCGGTTTTCATTTTTAACGAAGCTTTTAGTGTAGCAGGAAACGTTAAGTCGATATCGCCATTGTAGGTAGAGAACGACATGGGTGTACCTTCGGTTATTTTATCAAAGGTAATTTTGATTTCACCGTTGTAGGAATCTGCCAAAACAGAACCTGAAATATTCTCAGCCATAATCGAACCGTTATAGTCGCTAATTTCAATACTGCCTTGAATGTTAGACACCACTACATCTCCATCGTTGTAGGTACTCAAGTTGAGGTCAAAACCAGACGGCACTTCGATCGTTAGGTTTAGTTTTTTAGACCAAGAACTCGACTCAACCGTAATTTCATTTTTATCTTCCGATATCTCTAAATCTAAAGAGCCACCGGCAATTTTCTTGAGCCCATCTTTGTTAGAGGGAGTTTTTCCATTATCTGTTCGCCTGCCAAGTGCAGGCAGCTTTGGAAGTGAGGGCTTGTCATCTCGCTCGTCATCTTCTCCGCTTACGTATTTCACCGATACATCTTTCCGAGGCAACCCTTTCACGGTAATTGACCCATAGTGAATATCTACTTTAAGTTTTCCTCTTTTTGTTGGATCGCTGATGGGGACTATTATTTCATTGGATTGGCCGATTACATACGTGGCGCTGATCCAGATTAGAGTTATTGCTATTAATTGCTTTTTCATTTGAATTTTATTTTGTTGTTATTTTTACGAGAGGCCATTGTCAGGCAAGGCCTTCTGTTTTCATTTTTCTATCGCTCTTTGAGAATTACATTTCCATTGAAGGTTTCGAAATCTAAGTTTGACCCGCCTTTGCTCACCTTAAACCGACTATTGTTAACTTTATATTTTACACCGTCTTTGTGGGGTTCTTTTTCAATCACTGTTGGAAGTGATTCTAATTCATCAAAATTTGTGAATAGCTCACCTTGAAAGCTTTTAAAACTCAGGTTAGCAGCAAGACCTTTTTGAAACCACGCATTGATGTCGCCATTGAGTGTGTAAAATTTACTCGCCTCTATTGGGTTCCCTTCATATTCTAAATCTACATTTCCGTTGATGGTATGTGCCTCCGTAGCTCTTTTCAAGGAAGTCAGTTTGATGTGCCCGTTGATGTTGTTTGCTTTTACGAGACCAGTTACTTTTTCAATCAACACATCGCCTTCATTTATTGTTGACACCGCTACATTTATTCCGAATGGAACTTTGATTGTAAAATTCATCGAGTAACTGTAAGGAATTGTGCAGTCACCTTTTTTGGTGTCCCAATTATAGGTCCACCTTTTCCTTCCTTCATCTTTTATAAATTGAAATTTATTACAACGCTCAGACGCGGAAACAATGAGTGTATCAAGCAAATCTTGTGTTGTTAGCTGGATTTCTTTTTTCCCTAATTCTAACCGTTCGTTTGTCTTTGCTTTTATAGTTCTTTCCACCTCTATCAGAATTTTGGTGCCATCATACCCAACTACGCGGATAGCGCCATTAATATTACCGACAATTAACGTATTTTGTGTAGAAGCTTTCGCGAACGAAAATTCCTTTACTAATTTGTCGGTGTAAGTCTGCGCATTTATTTTCAATACTACGATCAACATCAGGATTATACACAAATGGTTTTTTGAAATAGTATAGATGATATTTGTTTTCATTTTTTTAATTTTCTTTGGAGTAAAAATATACTAACACGAATTTTTTTGTGAGGGCAACAAAGGGGATTCCTTGTTAAAGACCTCAAAAAATCAAATCAACACATCAAGGCTTTTCTTAATTTTCTCCTTTACTTCCTTGGGTGTTTCCTTCTTGTCCAAGACTTTCTTCAATTCTGACACGGATGACTTTTCCTGGATAACAGCCATCAATTCGGCCAATGCCAGCTGCACGAGTGGCGACTCTTGAAGGGCAATTGACCTTACTAATCCTATGCGAACGTCTGCACGATTGACGTACCCTTGTAGCGCATCCAAGGCCGCTAATCGTACGTTCACATTAGGATCCGCATTCAACGTTTTTAACAAAGCCGCTGTTACTTTTTTACTAGGATCAGTAATTTCTTGGGTTAGGCTCACCGCTTTGAGCCTTTCCGTTGCTGATTCTTTTTCAAGCAGCGAAATCATCATCATTTCTTTTAATTCTGCGACTTGCAGCGTGAGTTGTGTTACCTCACGTCCTACAGTTGGTTGCTTAATCCAAACCCCACTAAGAAAACCAACAAGTATAAGTAAGCAACCTAATGCAAGTCTTGGAAGAAGAACATCCCATTCGGGGAATGAGAAGGTGAAAGAAGTTGCTTTCCGTTTTTCCCTTCCAAGCATTTCATAAAATCGGTGGTCCATTTCGATGGAGGGAACCACATCTGGCTGATGCGTTATTTTTTCATCTAACTTATGGAGGCTTGCTAATTGAGTTAAATCAATTTCATTGCTTTCTACCAATTTTTCGATCACTAGAATTTCATTTTGGGTAGCCAAACCTTGATTGTACTTTAGAATCAGTTCGTTGACTTTCTCTTTTTCCATGGCCTAATAAGTCTTTTCCAATTGTTGATAAACTGCTTTTAGTTCTTGCAAAGCCCGAAACACCTTTACCTTAACTGCGCTTTCTGAACAGCCCAATAACAAGCCAATTTCCTGGTACTTTTTTTCTTGATACTTGCTCAATAACAATACTTCCCTTTTTTCTTCAGACAATCTTTCCATGGCGATGGAAAGCATTCCCAGCTCTTCCTCTTGTTGAATCTCTTCCGATCTTATTTCAGAATGGCCGATGCGCTCAGTCCATATATCAACAGGTACTTGGTCTACTCGCTTTTTCTTAAAATGATCGTTCTTCACATTACGCGCAATGTGGAACAACCAAGTTCTGAAATCGCCATCTCCCCGGTAGAGATGCCTGTATTTCAATATTCTGGCAAAAGTGTTTTGAACGAGGTCCTCACTTAATTCTTTATCGCGAAGCATCCCAATAAAAAACCCCAGCAGCGGCCTTTTATAGCGCTCATAGAGCAAACCAAGTTTGTCAGGATCGCCATCCCGTACCTTGTTCATTAAATAATTGTCAGAAAGAGTTTCCAAATTCAGGGTTTCATGCAGGGTAACTGTCTGCAATTTCAAAGGTTACAAAATTAATTTCAAAGAGTTTTCAGTAGCTGGCTATAAACTCGTTTCTTTGAGGATACTAATCGATAGAAAATGAAGATTGTTCGAAGAATAGGGATAAGTTTGGGTATCGTTCTAGCAGTAGGTTGCTTGACTATTGGCCTGTTTTTTCGTCAGGAGGCCTATCAATTTTATAAGGTTCTTACCTTCTTCGACAAGGAAAATATTTCCAATAATTTTAAAAGCACTGGTTCAATCTTTAAAACAAGATCGATTCCGAAGCCAAGTAACTCGGTGTCGTTTCCCGTCAGTAAAATACAGTTTGCCCTTCCAGATAGCTATCAATTGAATGATTCAACAATTTCCACACAAGCGTTTTTAGATTTTACGCTTACAGATGCGTTGCTTATTATTCAACACGATTCCATCAAGTATGAATATTACGGAAATGGCTTCAAGCAAAATGATCATCACATCAGTTGGTCAATGGCGAAGTCCGTAGTTTCTGCGCTATTTGGTATAGCAATACAAGAAGGTAAGATAAAGAGCATTGAACAAACGGTAACGGATTACCTGCCAGACTTTAAGGGAACGGGCTATGACAACGTGCGGATTAAAGATGTTCTTCAAATGTCATCGGGAGTTGGCTTTAATGAGGACTATGGAGATTTCAATTCAGACATAAATGTGATGGGGCGATACTTTGCGTTGGGCATGCCCATGGCCGATTTTGCAAAGCGACTTAAACGTGAACGTGAGCCCGGCACATTCAATCATTATGTGAGCATAGACACGCAAGTGCTAGGAATGATTTTGGTGAAGGCAACGGGCAAAAGCATTAGCGATTACATGAATGAAAAATTATGGTCGCAAATAAATGCGGAGGACGATGCTTATTGGATTGTCGACAAAGCGGGAATGGAATTCGCCCTTGGGGGATTGAACTTGACTGCGCGCGATTATGCCAAGGTAGGGCAATTATTTTTGGATTCGGGCAAATGGAAAGGCAAGCAGATTGTACCTCAACAGTGGGTGCGTGCCTCTGTTACGCCCGATGCACCCCATGTTATGCCGGGCAAAAGAGACAATGCTATTCTTGCAGATGGCTACGGTTTTCAGTGGTGGATTCCGTTCGGGGCTAAAGATGAATTTGACGCCCAAGGAATTTACGATCAGTTTATCTACGTTGATCCCGATAAAGATTTAGTGATCGTAAAGTTATCTTCTAACTATCATTTTAAGACCGATAAAAAGCGGATCTTTCATGAGTTAGAGATTGCGTTGTTCAGAGCAATTGCAGAAAAGATATGATGTATAGGTTATCTTCTTTTGTTTATTTTTGAACCATGGATGCATTAACAATACAAATACCAGATCAGTACCCCATGACTGATGATGAATTGTTCGCTTTTTGTGCAGCCAATAAGGAATTACGCATTGAGCGAGATGAATACGGACAATTGATCATTATGTCACCAACAGGAAGTTTTACTGGCAACAAAAATTTTCGCCTTGCAGGAATGTTTTGGCAATGGGTGGAAAGAAATCCTGATTTAGGATACGGATTTGATTCTACCGCGGGCTTCACTTTACCCGACAATTCGATGCGCTCTCCGGACGTGTCGTGGATAAAAAAAGAAAGATGGGAAAGTTTGACAATTGAACAGCAAAAGAAGTTTGCTCCAATTTGTCCTGATTTTGTAATCGAATTGCGTTCTGAATCAGATTCGCTCGCGCAATTAAAATCGAAAATGAAGCATTGGATAAAAAATGGATGTCAATTGGCATGGTTGATCGATCCAATTGATGAGATGGCTTATGTCTATACAATGAATGGCTTTGAATTCGAGGTTACGGGTTTTGACAACACGTTGGATGGAGGTGAACTTCTTTCAGGTTTTCAACTCTTTCTTTGTAAACTTCGGTAACTAAACATCACAAATTTTTATAGCTGCATTTAAGGAAGCAATCTTATCCTTTTTAGCAGGTATAAATTCTTGAGCCACGTACCCCTTAAAGCCAGTTTTGACAATTGCTTGCATTATGGCTGGATAGTATAACTCCTGAGTTTCATCAATTTCGTGCCGGCCCGGCACACCGCCTGTATGAAAGTGAGAAATGTATTTTATGTTTTTGTTGATCGTTGCAATAACATCCCCATCCATAATTTGCATATGATAAATGTCGTATAGCAACTTGAAATTGTCGACTCCAAGCTTTTCACACAATTTTACTCCCCAATCTGTATGGTCACATTGATAGTCTTTGTGATCAACTTTGCTGTTGAGAAGTTCCATGGTTAACGTTATATTGTATTTGGCCGCAATCTTTAAGATAGGTTCAAGCCCTTTCGCGCAATTTTCCAGTCCTTTTTCAGACGATAAGCCGTTGGCATTTCCACTGAAGCAAATAAGGTTTTTTAAACCAGCATCTACAGCTTTTGGAATGCTGGTGGAATAATCTTTCAAAAATTTCTCGTGCAGTGTCGGGTCGTTAAAACCTTTGTTCAATCCAAGGTCGCTTCCGTAAGCCATAGCACACGTCAACCCGTATTTCAAGGCAACTGGCCATTGTGTTGAATTCAATAAATCAATTGACTTAATCCCTATTGCCTTCGACTCCTCGCATAGTTTTTCCAGTGGGATATCACCATAGCACCATTGACAAACGCTGTGATTGATATTGCCTTTTGTTTCTGGTGCCAGCGCATCCATCGACTTGGCAATTTGTGGGAGAGCCATGCTACCTAATGCAGAAGCGGCCATGGTTTTGATTGCTTGCTTACGATTCATAACTAGTTTGCTAAAGATTATTTTTCCTGTCGGTAGATGATACCATCCTTTATAACCAACTTCACTTTTCGAAGATCGGAAATATTTTTGGAAGGATCACCAGTTACGACCAGAATATCCGCTTTTAAACCTTCTTTGATGGATCCTACTTGTTTTTCTAGATGAAAGGCTTTGGCATTTATGCTTGTGCACGCTTTTAGTGCGTCCATTACGGGTAAACCGTATTCTACCATTAGCTCTAGCTCAAGCACATTTTCCCCGTGAGGAAAAACACCCACATCGCCACCCATTCCGATTGTTACGCCAGACGCAATGGCCTCTTTAAAACTTTTCTTTTTGTTGGTAACAGCAGCAGGCTCAGGCAATGTTCCTTTCTTCCAACCTCGGTATTGATTAATCATATCTACCGCGGCTATCGTTGGTATGTAAGTAACATTGTGTTCTTTCATCAGTTTGCCAATTTCTACATCAATAAAATCGCCATGCTCTATGGTTTCAGCCCCAGCTAATACAGCACGTTTAATTGCTTCTTTGCTTTTAGCATGACAAACAATAACTCTGCCGCTGCTTCTGGTAACCTCATTAATCAATTTCAATTCTTCTAGTGTAAAAGAAGGTTGATCTTCACCGTTTATTCCCCATCGGTAGTCAGCATAAATTTTTATGAAGTCAGCCCCTTTGCCGATTTGATCGCGCACCACTCTAATCAAGTCATTACCATCGGCAGCTTCCGCGCCAAGCATAATTTGCTGGTCGCTATCGTACCCTTTTGGTCCGTAAGAGCCAGTAGATACAATGGCTCTGCCGGCTACCATCAATCGGGGTCCTAGGATAACACCTTCATTGATTGCCCTTTTTAACGCAACATCAGAATAACCCGCACCTTCGGTTCCTAAATCGCGAGCGGTAGTAAAGCCAGCCATCAACGTATTTTTCGCGTGTACCGTTGCTCTGGCAGTCCGATAGCTATCCGACTCTTTTAAAACTTGCGTATCCCAATCAGTCACGTTGTACGGATAAAGTAACAGATGTGAATGCCCTTCAATTAACCCTGGCGTAAGCGTTGAATTTGGGTAATTAATTTTAATGGCATTTGCAGGTGCAACAACTTTGTCTTTTGCGCCAGTGGAAATAATTTTATCACCTTGAACCAGCACAGCCCAACCTTCGTGCATGACTTCACCATCAAACACGCGATCTGCCGTAAGGTAGTATTGCTGTTGTGCAAATGCTACGAGGGAAACAAATACCAATGCCGCGGTGATAAAATTTTTCATAGTTCAACCCTTTTAAATCGCTTGGATAGCCGCCTCATAATTGGGCTCTTGCCCGATTTGAGGAACAAGCTCAGTGTATTTTATTTTGCCAACCTTATCAATAACAACTATTGCGCGTGCATCCAAACCTTCAAATGCGCCATCAACTAATTCAACACCATAATTTTTTGAGAAGCCTTTATTTCTAAAATCGGAAACGGTAACTACTTTATCAATACCTTCAGCTCCACAGAAACGCTTCATAGCAAAAGGAAGATCTTTTGATACGCAAAGAACAACAGTATCGTTCAATGAAGCAGCGCGCTTGTTGAATTCGCGAACAGAGGTTGCACACACGTTGGTGTCAATGCTCGGAAAAATATTTAAGATTACATTTTTACCTGCGTAATCGGCAAGTGCAACGTTTTGTAGGTCGGCTGTAACTAACGTAAAATATGGGGCTGCGCTGCCAACTGCTGGAAGATCGCTGTTCGTATTTACTGCATTGGGTCCTAGAAGTGTGTGTGCCATAATTTTATTGAAGATTTAAGATTTAAGAATTTAGATTTAAGATTTGGTGTATTCTATCAAGAATGATTAACTTATAACTCATAACTTATTTTATCGTATTCGATCGGAATCTTTTACGAGCTTCTCATCACGTTTGATAAAACGAATCGCCAGCCAATTGCAAGCCACGGCCACAAACGTTAAATATAGACTGTAATCGTACTTCCATGGAAAATGATACGCCTTTGCCATTTGATTGGAGAACACCACGCAAAGAATCATAATGATCATTAAGATCAATGAATTAAGAACACCAAGTTTTACTTGCAGCATTCGGTTGTCAAATCGTCTTAACTCCATAAAGGAGATAGTAGCCGCAGCCACCATAAGGGATGCTACTATGCAATATGGAATATATACACTTGAGGTAATTACATTGTTTTGTTTGATCATAAAGTAAATCGGGTAAAGCCGATAGCTACTACCAGTTGCTAAATCCGTGGTGCTCCAGATGGGGAAGAAAATGGCCAACACTAAACTTCCAAAAGTAATTGCCAAGAAAATGGTTTGAACACGTTGCCACATAAGTTAATTCAATAGTTAAGATTCAAAATTTAATATTTAATTCTCACATTTTGTTAGCGTTATCTAAAATTTCAAAAGCCGCACGGAGACCCTCACTAGTTTATCATTTCGAAGTTCAAATAAGGTAGCAATGCTTTTGGAATAACAATGCCTTCCGCAGTTTGGTTATTTTCTAAAATGGCCGCTACTATCCGCGGAAGCGCCAACGCACTTCCATTTAATGTGTGAAGCAATTGCATTTTACCTTCCTTGCTTTTATGCCGTAGCTTCAACCGATTTGCTTGGAAAGTCTCAAAGTTACTAACAGAGCTAACTTCCAACCATCGCTGCTGAGCCGCTGAGTAGACTTCAAAATCATAGGTCATGGCCGAAGTAAAACCCATATCGCCACTACATAGCAAGAGCTTACGATACGGCAGTTCAAGTTTTCTAAGAAGGCTTTCTACATGATTACACATTTCTTCCAGCGCAGCATATGAATTTTCTGGTTTATGGATTTGTACCACTTCAACCTTATCAAATTGGTGAAGTCTGTTAAGGCCTCTGACATGAGCACCCCAGCTGCCCGCTTCACGCCTGAAACAAGGCGTGTAACCAGCGTTTTTTACTGGGAGATCTTCATCCGTTAAAATTACATCCCGATATAAATTAGTTATCGGTACTTCGGCAGTGGGTATCAGATATAGATTATCGGCAGTCGCATGATACATCTGACCTTCTTTATCTGGCAGTTGACCCGTGCCATAACCCGAAGCTTCGTTTACTACAATCGGAGGTTGAATTTCTCTATAGCCGGCATTTTCAGCTTCTTGTAAAAAGAAATTGATCATCGCTCGCTGAAGTTTAGCTCCTTTGCCTTTGTAAACAGGGAAGCCCGCGCCAGCTATCTTGGTCCCTAAGTCAAAATCAATGATGTCATATTTTTTTATGAGATCCCAATGGGGTAATGCTCCTTCAGGAAGCGTTGGTAATAAATCTGTTGTGAATACTACTTGATTATCATCAGCACCAAAACCTGATGGAACCTTTTCGTCCGGCACATTTGGGATTTTATAAAGAAGTTCTTTTAGCTCGGTTTCAAATCGCAATAAATTTGATTCAGCACTGCTAATCAAAGTCTTCAGGGTTCCTATGCTGTCTTTTAATTTGTCAGCCCCCTGCACATCACCTTTCTTTAAAGACTCCCCAATCAATTTCGAGTTTGCATTTACTTTTGCCTTGTCATCATCTAAATTTTTTTGTGTTAGCTTTCGCTGGTCGTCAATCGATAGAACCGAAGTAATGAGTGATTCTACATCTTTGATATTTCTTTTCTTTAGTCCTTGTATAACTTTTTCAACATCTTCTCTAATAGCAGAAACTTGTAACATGGTTGATTTTTTAAGTCGTCAAAATTACTCAACCAAATTGACATTTTTTTTACCCCAAATTTGATAATCGGTAAATTTGCCCTATACTTGCACTGTCAATTCGGCTTTCCCAAGCCCTTAGAATAGATAAACCCAGAATTTACGATCTCAATTATTTTAGAAATCACCAATGACCTTTACGCTTTGAACAAAAGCCTCGTTAACTAAACGAATTATTTTGAACATCAACTTTTTCAACCAACCAACCTAGCTTACTATCTTAATGCACACAATTGACGACCTGAACCTCAGACTTCTTTCTGAGTTAAAAGAAATTGCCGAACAAATGGGTGTAAAAAACGCCAAGAGGCTTACTAAACAGGATCTCATCACTAAAATTTTAGAGATACAGGTGAGTGGAGCTTCAATTGCACCCGAGCCGGAAGAAAAAAGAACAGAGCCGCAATCAAAGAGAACAATAGTTACTAATGTAGAAATGGAGAGAAAAATGCGCCCGCGTAGGAGGGAGAACGTTGCACCAACGCCAGAACCAGCAAATGAAAAGGAGCTCTCAAGCGAGGAACTTTTAAAGACGGTAGATTTAGATATTGACCCAAGCGTAACCTCGTTTGCTCAGCCTTCGGAAACGGAGGCATCGTCTTTACCAATAGAACCCATGGTGGAAACAACCATTGCAAGAGAAGATGACCAACAGGAGTCGAACGATGGTCTTCCTGACAATAAGGAGTTTGAACCTAGGGCACCACAACAGCACCACCCAAAAAAGGAGAGTAATATTAAAGAATTTGATGGTGCAATCACCAACGAGGGTGTTCTTGAAATTATGCAGGACGGTTATGGATTCTTGCGCTCTTCCGATTATAACTATTTAGCTAGTCCGGATGATATTTATGTGTCGCCTTCACAAATCAAATTATTTGGCTTAAGAACGGGCGATACTGTGCGCGGACAAATCCGTCCGCCAAAGGAAGGCGAAAAATATTTTGCGCTGATCAAAGTGGAAAGTGTAAACGGAAAAACTACGGAAGAAATACGCGACCGCGTGGCGTTTGAATATTTAACTCCGCTATTTCCTGAAGAAAAATTGAGACTCAGCACCACACCCGATAATATGTCAACCCGTATTCTCGATTTATTTGCGCCTATCGGAAAAGGTCAACGTGGAATGATTGTGGCACAACCCAAAACAGGTAAAACAGTTTTATTGAAGCAAATAGCTAACGCTATTGCAGAGAACCATCCCGAAGTTTATCTGATTGTATTGCTGATTGACGAACGGCCTGAAGAAGTTACCGACATGGCCAGAAGCGTTCGCGGTGAAGTAATTGCCTCCACCTTCGATGAGCAAGCCGACAGGCACGTGAAGGTGGCGTCCATTGTATTAGAAAAAGCGAAGCGCTTGGTGGAGTGTGGCCACGATGTGGTAATTCTATTGGATTCCATTACTCGCTTAGCAAGGGCTTACAATACGGTTGTTCCTTCGTCTGGAAAAATTCTTTCAGGTGGTGTAGATGCCAACGCGCTGCATAAGCCAAAACGTTTTTTTGGGGCGGCTCGAAATGTTGAAAATGGCGGATCGCTTACCATTATTGCCACTGCGTTGATTGACACGGGTTCTAAAATGGATGAAGTTATCTTTGAAGAATTTAAAGGCACGGGTAACATGGAGTTGCAGTTGGACCGCAAGCTTTCAAACAAACGTGTTTATCCTGCTATCGATGTGCCAGCTTCTGGTACGCGCAGAGAAGACTTATTGATGAAAGAAGAAGAACTTGCCCGCGTTTGGATTTTGAGAAAATATATGAGTGACATGAATTCGGTAGAAGCAATGGAATTCCTGCAAAGCAAAATGAAAGGAACCCGCAATAACCAGGAGTTTTTGATCTCGATGAATGGGTAGTTAACTTGAAAATAGGTTGATTTGAAGATGAGCCAATGCGAAAGTGTTGGCTTTTTTATTAGTTGAATATCTTCCTTATCGAGTAAAAAAACCTTTCAATTAATAGTGGATCTTCGGTAACTACCTCACCTGAAGCGGTCATTCCATAATTGTAGGTAAGCACTTTATTGTGATTTGTATTTAGGCCTTGTGGGAGTTGACCAAAAGCAAAAAAGAGTTTATCAAAACGTATTTTAACTTTCATCCAAAAGCCTTTGCCCTTCTTTCGACATGGCATCCAGTTCCTCGGTTACCTCACATATTTTACTAGAAATAAAAAGCTTTTCTTCGGGTGTGGGGGTCATTTTTCCTAGTTTGCCCAGCCCCACAATTCGGGCTATAGGTGCTCGCAGCCTGTGGGAGTTATAAAACGCATAGTTGTTGAGTTGCGAGCTTTTTTCCTTTAGTATCTTTTCCATCTCACTCATTAACGAGCTCATTTCGTTTGTTTGGGTTAGTAACTTTAAATTCTGCTCGTTTATTTCCTTATTCTTACTTTCAATGCTGCTCTTAAGTATTTTTTCCCTTCTTAAAAAATTATACGTAACCCCCAAGAGTATCGCCAGCATGACCACACCTCCCGTTAGTAGAGCCATCGTTTTTCGTTGATCTTTTAACTTTAAGTCTAACACAGTGGATTCATGTTCTTCCATTTCTGTATCCGAAAACTGGAGCAGGTTTTTTATTGTGCTGCCTTTTAAGCTGTCGCGGTATAATTGGCTTAATTTTAAGTAATAAAGTGCTGAATCAGTTTGGTTTGATTTTTCTTTAATTTTACTCAACAACTCAGAAGCCAGTTCTATTGCCCCCCTATTACCATTCTTAGTTGCTAACTGAATGGCAAATCGTGCTTTTTTTTCTGCTAATTTATAGTCGCCTGAAATATGACTTAAATTGGCACTATACACCAGATGTAGCGCCTCTTTGCTGAAGTCATTATCTTTTACTTCTTCTTCATGCATTAACTCCAAGTACTTTGCGCAGTTTTTATAATCCCCCATTTTTAAATGCAGTGTGGCTAAATTAAGATACTGAGTTGGGAGTTGATTGGTTAGTTTGTTCTTTAATATAATGCTTAGCGAAATTTGATGGTATTTTTTGGCAGAATCAAATTCATTCATTTTTACCCAACTATTGCCCATAGCTTGGTTAATTGCCATGGTCAGTACGTTGTGGATGATGTTTTTTTCTTTCATTAAGCCGAGAGCACTTACCAAATATTTTTGAGAATTTATCGGATCATCAATTTCTCCGTAGAGATTTGCAATATTAAAAATGGAGATTGCCTGGGCTTTTACATCATTTAATTTTTCTGCCAAAGCCAGTGCTTTTTTAAAAAATTTGAATGAATTGGCATAGTCTTCTGATGCAAAATAGACCATTGCTAAACGAGTGGCTATTTTATGTTCTAATGTATCGTTCTTCAAATCAATAACAAGGGCGTAGGCTTTCTTGGCATAACGTAATGATTCGAGGTTTTTGTATGACAACCTGTAGTCTTCACAGATTGTATAATAATAGTAAGATAACTTATTTGGATCCGTTTCACGTTGAGCGAGTATCAAAATGCTATCAATTTCACGTTGGGTCTTTGTGGGTTCAGCGAGCGAAAAGAGCGAACATGTAAGCGTTAGCAAAAGGGTGGCAAAGGAAATTTTCATGCGATGGGTTCTATTCAAAATTGCTGCCTCATTAAGATTAAATTAGTTCATTTTAATTACCAATATGAAAATTCAATGTGGTAGTTTGTTCGTTCCCTAGTTTATCACTTGCTCTTATAAAGACTGTGTAATCTTTATTCTTTAAAAAATCGGTTATTGGTTTGGTGTAGGCTGTTTCAGGCCCATTGTTTATTTTAAATGATATTTTACTGTACCCCAAATTATCAGAAACGTAAACAAAAAGCGTAGCGTGGCTAGGATAGCAAACCTGCTTATTTTTATCAACATAAGAGGGAGCGTCAAAATTATGCCCAATGGTAGGCGGTGTATTGTCCACCTTCAATGAAATTGACTTTTCGTTTGTATTGAGAACGTTATCGTAGGCATAGATTTTAATTGTGTGTTCTCCACTTTCTTTTACTGTAAAAGGCGAGTCATAGAGTATTTCTTTGCCATTATCAATTTGATAAGTTATTTTTTTCAGGCCAGATTCCATGTCGTTAGCGGTCACTTGTAAAAGGGTTTTATTGCTGACAAAAAGCGAATCTGTTGTGCGGTATAAAGGTTCTTTGAAGCTCGCCTTAATTTCTGGTCCCTTTATATCCACATCAAAGAAAAAGACGCCATTTTTGTTAATGCCCATAGAATGCCGCCCAGAATTATTCAATGAATCAACAGCAAAATAGGATATTGAATTCTTGCCAAGTTGGCTTATTGTGAAGGGAGCTTCATATTCTAAAAATTCTTTTTTAGCAGGATTTAATGAATAGTAAATTTTCTTGACACCCGCTTTATCGTCATAGGAGATCAGCCGAATTTTTGTTCTTGGCGAAATATAGGTTTTGGGTGTTTGCTTGGCTTTGTCAGTAACGTCCTTTGACGTTATGTGGAAAATATTTTTATCAAGCTCTACATGCACAATAGGTTCTCGCCTATCGAGATAAAAATTTATTTTGTTGGGCTGCTCTGTATTTCCATAACTATCTTTTGTAAAATAAACCAATGTATGGTCACCATTTGATACATCTAGTTTTATTTTATTTGTGTATAAGTTATTTTGTCCTTCATCAAATCGGTAATAGGTCTTCGTTTTTTTACTTGGCGGTATAGAGGTTTTTAGTTCGATTTGATGATATCTCGATAAAACATCACCCATTGGTATTTCGTTTAGGGAGCTGTCTAAAAGCATTAAGTTGGTTATGCTTTTCCGAGCATCTATAGTTGAGGTCTTTATTGTAGAAGAATTGCCGACATTATCAACCGCATAATACATAAGTTTATGCACCTCTTCTCCGCTAAGCACAATTGGGCTGGTGTAGGGTATATAAGATTGCCCATCGAGCGAATAATAGATATTTTCCATACCGGAGAGATTGTCTGTCGCCTTTAGCCTTAGCGTGTCGGTAGAGGGGTTAAAAATGAGGTAAGCCATATCTTCGGCTGCTGCAATTTTATTCAGGAAAAGCTTAACAACGGGGGCATCAAGATCGGAATACAACTGAAAAATATCTTCTACAATATCTTTATGCGAAATGGTGTGTTTCCCAGTCTCCTTAAAAGTCATGGGTCTTGGTTTGGGCATATTATTTTTTGGTATTTTTATGGGTGCTGAGTTGCCTTGGCTATCAGCAATGTAAAGTGAATAGTCTGAATTTCCATTCACATAAATATCACCCGATTCGCTTTGATAAATTTTTGCTTGATGCGCCACCTGAATTTGCCCCTTGACATAGGTTTGAACTGCTAAAGTAAATAGCAATGCAACAAGATATTTTACAGTTTTCATACAAATCAATTCTATATTATTTAAAGCATTACTTTTTTTGAAACCGTTTTTGTTATAAAATTATGTAGCACTAAAACCACAAGGGCAATTATAAAATTGATAACAAGTTTGTAAAAAGGGTTTCCGTCAACAAAGTTATCCGTATATCGGTCAACAAGTACTAACAAGAACTCGAAAGAAAGAAGGATGCAAAATAAAATAACAGACTTTGAAAGTGCCAGCGGGACTTTAAGTTTACTAATGGACACAAAAATGATAAACGTAAAAATCAAAAACATAATTAACCCATAATAGTAAAGGCGATAGGTTGCCGAGAGTTTAGCTTGTGCTTTAGTGGCAGCATCTTGTTGCTTTTGTTGTTCAATTTTTTTTGCCATGTTATCATAGGCCAATTTTTGTGTCCTTAATTGCGACTCCAATAATCTAACAGAAGTATAGTCAAGCTTTTGCTGAATTCTCTCTTTAGCCTCTTGCAATTGACTTTTCTCAAATAGGACGGCTTTTACTTTATCTTCTGCTTTGTTAACCGAATTTTGATTAATTTTCTTGCTATAGAACAAGTAATTATCATAATTGGCCATAGATTCTTGATTACTATTAAGTGATTTATAAACTTTGGCTAGCAGGTAATGACTTTCGCTTATAATAGGTAAATCACCCATTTCTTTTCCCAGCGAAAGGCTCTCTTTTAAAGTTTTTAAGGCTTCATCTAATTTACCATGTTCAAGAAGTGGTTTTGAAATATTGATAAGCGATAATGCTATTTCATTTTTACCAGATGTTTCACGGTTAGCGGTTAGTGCTTGTTGAAATCGGTCAATCGATAATTGATATTTCTTTTGCTCAAAGTAGATCATCCCCAGTACTTCAGAAATGGTTATAATACCGTTGGCACTTTTTAATTTGGTATAACAACGCAAGGCACTTTCATAATTTAGTACAGCTTCATCCTCATTTCCATCATTTTTATAGTATTCTGCTATTTTGGCATATAAAAAGCCTTGCATGTTAAAATCATCCGCTTTTTGATATTCCGCTAGTTCCGTCTTTAATGAAATCAATTTTGGGGGAAGGAGGGCATTGTTTTCTTGAGAAAACAAAAAATTAAAATTGCATAAGGATATAAAGAACAAAATTGATATATGACGAAGACTTTTGAATAATTTGTTTTTCATTTCTTTTAATAAATTTTGTTTCTGAAAAGTAACCTAAACATCGTGTCTTAGAAAATGGTTCTCGTCTAAAAAAAACTGGCCAAAAATCTTCAAAATCAATTTACCCCGCGGAAAAAAAATAGTGAGGAAAGGATTTGATTTTAATGAGGTTATATAGATCGCGATTTAACAACTATCATTCATCCAAAAGCCTTTGCCCTTCTTTCGACATGGCATCTAACTCCTCGGTTACCTCGCATATCTTGCTTGAGATGAAAAGTTTTTCTTCAGGTGTAGGACTCATTTTTCCTAATTTTCCCAACCCCACAATTCGAGCTATAGGTGCACGAAGCCGATGGGAGTTATAGAACGCGTAGTTGTTGAGCTGCGAGCTTTTTTCTTTTAGTATCTTTTCCATCTCAGTCATTAAAGAACTCATTTCGTTTGTTTGGGTTAGCAATTTTAAATTCTGCCCATTTATTTCCTTGTTCTTAATTTCAATATTATTCTTAAGGCTTTTTTCCCTTCTTAAAAAATTGTACGCAACCCCCAAAAGTATGGCCAACATTATTAAGCCCCCTGCTAACAAGACCAATGTTTTGTGTTGGTCTTTTAGCTTTAAGTCTAATAATGTTGATTCGTATTCTTCCATTTCTGTATCAGCAAACTGGAGCGAGTTTTTTACAGCATTACCCTTTAAGCTGTCGCGGTATACTTGGCTTAGCTTATTATAATAGAGAGCCGAATCGAGCTGATTTGATTTTTCTTTGACCTTACCAAGCACAGCGTAGGCTAATTCGGAAGCCTCTTTGTAGCTATTCTGTTTTGCCAACTTAATGGCAGCTAATGCATTCTTTTCAGCTAACTTAAAATTACCTGCAACAAAGTTTAAATTTGCGCTTAGCTGCAAACGATAGCCATCCATCCAATAATCATTATGTTCTACTTCAGCTTCATGCATCAGGTCTAGATACTTCATGCAGCCTACATAGTCCATTTTTTTAAATTGAAGTTCTGCGGAGTTATAGTAATGCGTAATTAGATGATGCGTTAGTTTATTTTTTGAAATTGTATTTAATGAAACTTGGTAATATTTTTCAGCCGAATCCAATTTATCTAACTTATACCAATTGGTGGCGATTGCTTGGTATGTAACAGCTACCAAATCCATATCGCGAATATTATTTTCCTTTATTAATTGGGAAGCCTTCTTTAAATACTTTTGAGAGTTTATAGGGTCATCACAGGCATGGTAAAGTAGTGCTATGTTATAGATTGAACTAGCTTCACCATTTAAATCGTTTAACTCTCTCTCTAAGGCTAATGCCTTTTTATAGAATTGGAAAGCACTTGCCAAGTCATCCGTTTCAAAATATGCAATTGCTACACGTCTCAGTACCCTAAGTTTTAAGGTGTCAATTTTAGAATTGAGTATATTACTGTAAGCTTGCTTAGCATATTTTAATGATATGGTTTTGTTGAAATCTTTGTAGTCTTTACTAATCGTAAAAAAGTAATGGGATAATTTATCCGTATCTTTTTCAGATTTAGCCAGTACCAATAGGCTATCAATTTTATATTGAACCTTTGGGGTTTGTGCATGCGAAACGAGAGAAGAGCATATAAAAGCTAGCAAGAATGTGGCGTAGGAAATTCTCATGCGATGGATTTTAACTAGTGGCTTTAGGTAAGTATTTGCCGATGTTAAGCAAAACACAGAGGCAAATGGTATAACAAGGAAACAGTCCGCGTGGGAACAAAAAAACGCGACTGATTATGTCGTTACGTCCTCGCATAATGGCTTTACGAAATGGCCTCATGTGTCGGAAATATACTAAAAAGCCTAATTATCCATATTGATGCGTTGATTTAATCATCTCAAACACATGTATTGGTTCATGTCGAAGAGAGAAAAGAATTCAAAAAAGAAACACAATCGAAGTTTTATTCCTCCCATTTCTTCTTATGAAACGCCCCTTTAAAAGCAGGGTCATCCAGCCTTTTTTGGCGATCAATCTCTCTTGCCATTAGCTGCGCTTCTTCGCGAGTGGTTTCGGCTATTTCTACCCCAGTAGGCATTTCCTTAATCGGGATTTTCAATCCTATAATTTTTTCGATCCTGCCGATATGATACACTTCCGCTTTGGTAACAAAGGTGATTGCCTTGCCTACTTGTAACGCTCTGCCCGTCCGTCCAATTCTGTGAACGTAATCCTCATATAAATTGGGCACATCAAAATTGATCACGTGCGACACGTTAACTACATCAATGCCTCGCGCAGAAACATCTGTGGAAACGAGCACTCGCAGGCTCCCTTCCTTAAATTCATTGATCGCGTTGATTCTTGTATTTTGACCTTTGTTTGAATGAATAACACGCACCGACCCCGAAACTTTTCGTTCAATAAACTTGTAAATATTGTCTGCCGATTCTTTGGTTCTGGCAAAGATCATCACCCGTTTATATTCTTCTTTTTGTAACAAAAAATCTACGAAGTTAATCTTGGTACGCATGTTCGGTACATGATACAACTCTTGCTCTACTTGCTTTGAGGGGGTTGCTTGCGGTGTTATTTCTATCCTTACGGGAAATTCTAAAAAATCTTGCGATAGCTTTTCAACCTTAGCTGGAAAAGTTGCTGAGAATAATAAATTTTGCCTTTTGGATGGAATTACTTCAAAAATTTTTCGTAGCTGATGTATAAAGCCCATGTCCATCATCCGGTCAGCTTCATCGAGCACAAGCGTTTTGATTAAACTTACTCCAACTATTTTTTTTAAATACAACTCCATAAACCGCCCGGGTGTGGCAACCAGAATATCTACACCATTGGCTATTTGCTCAAGTTGAGTTTTTGGACCTACACCTCCGTAGATTGCAACAATTCTTAGATCTGTATTCTTGGCTAGTATTTTTGCATGTTCCGAAAGCTGTAACACCAGTTCTTTAGTAGGCCCAAGTATTAACGCGCGTGGTTCGTTGCCTTGCGCATATTTTATCTTCATTAACAAGGGCAGCATGTATGCGGCTGTTTTCCCGGTGCCTGTTTGGGCAATGCCAATTACATGCTGGCCAGCCGTAATTACCGGTATGGCCTTCTGTTGTATTTCGGTTGGGGCAGCGAACCCAGCATCGGCAATCGCAGTAAGCAATTGCTTATTGAGTTTGAAGGCTTCCCAAGGATTAGTTAGATTTATGGACACAAAAGTTGTATAGAAATGAGCTCGATTTTGATTTTAAATGCAAAAATAGTCAACGAAGGTAAGGTGTTTGAATCGGATGTTTTTATCAAAGGAAATTATATTGACAGAATTGCACCAGACCTACAGCATGTATCTGCCGAAAAGGTGATTGATGCAACAGGTCAATATTTACTTCCTGGCGTAATTGATGACCAGGTTCATTTTCGCGAACCAGGGTTAACACATAAAGCTACCCTATATACTGAGTCTAGAGCTGCTGTCGCGGGCGGGGTTACGAGTTTTATGGAAATGCCAAATACTGTTCCACCCGCCTTTACACAAGAACTCCTTGAACAGAAATATGCCATCGCGGCCAACAGTTCGTTGGCAAACTATTCCTTTTTTATCGGTGCCTCGAACGACAATCTCGAAGAGGTGTTGAAGACCGATATCACAAAAGTATGCGGCCTTAAAATTTTTATGGGTTCATCTACAGGGAATTTATTGGTGGACAATCCTAAAACCCTAGAAGGTTTTTTCTCAAAATTTCCCTCCATTATTGCCACCCATTGCGAGGATGAACCAACCATTCGTGCTAATACTGAACTTTTTAAAAAGGAATATGGTGAGGATTTACCCATGAAATTTCATCCTCTTCTGCGCTCGGAGGACGCCTGTTACAAGTCTTCTTCTTTTGCCTCTTCCTTGGCGAAAAAATGGGGAACACGCCTTCATATACTGCATATTTCAACTGAAAAAGAAATTGAGCTGTTCAGCAATGATTTGCCGCTGAAAGACAAAAAGATCACTTCTGAGGCTTGCATCCATCATCTCTGGTTTAACGATAAAGATTATGAAAGATTGGGCACGCTTATCAAGTGGAATCCTGCCGTTAAAAAGGCAACAGACCAAAAAGCTATTTTTCAAGCACTTTTAGATAATAAGATAGATGTAATTGCAACCGATCATGCGCCACATACTTGGGAGGAAAAACAGAACACTTATTTTAAGGCACCAAGTGGCGGGCCGCTGATTCAGCATAGTCTAGTTGCCATGTTGGAGTTTTACCATCAAGGCAAGATTTCTCTTGAGCGAATTGTGGAGAAGATGAGTCACAATCCAGCTATACTGTTTAGAGTTTCAAATCGAGGTTTTATTCGTGAAGGGTATTATGCCGACCTTGTACTTGCGGATCTGAACGAATCGTGGACCGTAAGCAAATCCAATATCTTAGCTAAATGCGGTTGGTCACCGTTTGAAAAAATTGAATTCAAATCTAGCGTTAAAAGCACAATTGTTTCTGGTCATTTGGCGTATCACAATGGTAAATTTGAAGAAACACAAGTAGGCCAACGACTACTCTTCGAAAAATGATTTTTGCAAATTGGTCATGTCTGGCTACATTTGCGATCCAAATTACACGGTGGATGTAGTTCAGTTGGTTAGAATGCTAGATTGTGATTCTGGAGGTCGCGGGTTCGAGCCCCGTCATTCACCCATAAAAAAAGCAAAAGCCCTAGTCTTAGGGCTTTTTTATTGCCTCAAATCAAGTTGTTTGATAAAATTCTTAAATTCGTTTGTGATTTCATTAGAAGAATTTACGTCAGCCCCGATAGAATCAAAAGTTAAATTTCTTTATGAGAAGGGTACTTACATTATGTCTATTCGGTATTACAGTTATAAAGTGAACTTATACCTGTTGGGTCACACCTACATAGAGGTATTTGTAAAGCACAAACTATCTCTTATCGAAAAGGTGGAGCTGCTGGATAGTGAACATACGAGAATGAAATTTTATCAAGATCAAATAAAACTTCCTATCTAAAAAAAAGAGAGTCCCAAATCGGAGACTCTCTTCAAAAAGATTTACCAAAAAAATTAGCTGTTTACCGCCTCTTTAGCTTTAGAAGGTATTTTAAGGATAACGGTCTTTTTCGCCTTGTAAAGGCAATAACCGCATTGATAATGCTTCAACAATTCGCCTTCCTGATCGGAAGTCGCTGGCCTTATTACTTCCTCCTTTACTACTTTAAAAGTTTGGTAGTTACATTCAGGACATTGAATTGCATGAAGGTGACCAGAATATTTTTCAATTTTTATAAAGCCTGTTTCCTCATCTTTCCAAACGTCATAGTCGACAGAAAAAACGTTTTCTTCTGCTTGCATCCCTTCATCCAAATAAACATCCTCCTCGTCTTCGCTCAACAGCTTCATAGGTTTCCCAGTTTTTGGTGACACCCGCGGCTTGTATCTCAGCACTTTCAATCTCTTCTCGATGTAAAAAGGATAATAGAATTTAAGCAAGTTTTGAATAATTACGGCAGTAATTATTCCCATCATAATGGTAAGGAATAACCTTACAAAAATCATAATGGTTTTTAATTCAATAATTGCGGAGTTGAAGAAAAACCCAGCACCGGTAATTATAACGATAGTAGCTATCCACAATACGGATATTTCGTATTTATTAATAAAGTCGTACTTGTCTTTATTGTCGCCATTTGTGGCAAGGCGGATAAAATACCCGAGGACAATTAACAACCCCACAGCCCAACAAATGTAGGCTATATTGGCTGCAAGTAAATTCCAATCATCGAATTTGTGTGGATCAATAACTTGTAAATTCATGTTACTATTTATTTTCGTTTTGTAGAGGTTAGCAAATATAATAAACAGAGGTTGCCAATTGCAAGCCAGTTAATCCAAAGATATGTAAATAGGTAGGACTTTTTAAAGCTTTTGCCTAAAAACATATTTGTAGAAACCTTTTGATTGCTTTTGCAGCATTTTCAGGCTTCTCAATCATGCCCATATGACCGGTTTCGTTGAGAACATAAAAATGTGGATCGGTGCATTTTTCAGCTTGCTTCTTCGAAAATTCAACGGGAATAAAATTGTCATTGCCTCCACAAATAAATAAAATCGGCTCGGTAAACTCATCCATAACAAATTGATAATCAATTCTATCTCTCATCGCAAGGGCGTAGTTAATAATTGATTCTTTTGATGTGCCGTTACAAATCTCTCGAATTTTGTTAACGGACGGGTGGTCTTTTTTGTAAAACAGCGTGGGGACGAAGGAATCTAAAAAGGGTTTTGCCCCATTTCTCGAAACAAAATCGACAACTTTATTTCTATTTTCTTTTTTTTCTGGCGAGTCGGCCTGGGCAGTAGAATGAAAAAGCCCTAGGCCAGCAGCGCAATCAGGCTTTTGCCTCGCCATCTCAAGTGCCACATAGCCGCCCAATGAATGGCCGATAATCACCGGTCGGGCAATGTCTTCGTCTTTTATCCAATTAAGCACTAGTTTGCTGATGTCAGAAATGGAAAATGGAGTCGCGGGAAGCGGGCTTTTGCCAAAACCGGGCAGATCAATACAAAACACTTTATAGTGAGCAGCAAGTGATTCTGAAATTTCCAGCCAAATCTCGTGGGTTTCGCAGAATCCATGGATTAATATTACGGATTGTCCTTTCCCTTTTTCTAGGAAAAAAATAGGGCTCACTTACCGAACAATGACAGGTTCTACCATTTCAAGCACCGTTTTGAGTATTCCTTCAGGGTCTATACCTACTTCTTTGTGAAGTTCTAGTTGATCACCGTGTTCAATAATTGCATCTGGTATTCCGAGCCTTTTAACTTCCAACTGATAATGGTTATCTGCAAAGAATTCCAAAATAGCACTGCCAAAGCCCCCTTGAATACAGCCGTCTTCTAATGTTATTATTTTTTTGAATTTCGTTGCGATTTGGTGGAGTAAAACGGTATCAAGCGGTTTTGCAAAACGCATGTCGTAATGCGCCACCGAAATCCCTTTGGCATCAAGTTTCTCACAAACTTCAACGGCATAATTTCCTATATGACCGAGCGAGAGGATGGCCACTTCTTCTCCATCCTTAACTTTACGACCTTTTCCAATCTCAATTTCTTGAAACGAAGTTTTCCATTGAGGCATAACACCCTGTCCGCGTGGATATCGTATCGAAAAAGCGCGCTCCTTTCGGGGAAGTTGGGCAGTGTACATTAAGTTTCGCAGCTCTTCTTCATTCATAGGAGCAGAAACAATCATATTTGGCAAACACCGAAAATAAGCAATGTCATATGCTCCGTGGTGGGTAGGCCCATCTGCCCCGGCAAATCCTGCCCGATCTAAACAAAAATTGACCGGAAGGTTTTGAATGCAGACATCATGCACAACTTGATCGTACGCGCGCTGCATAAACGAGCTGTAGATATTACAAAATGGGATCAATCCCTGCGTTGCCAAACCAGCCGAGAAGGTAACTGCGTGTTGTTCTGCGATTCCTACATCAAAAGCTCTATTCGGCATTTCTTTCATCATGATGTTTAATGATGAGCCAGAGGGCATGGCAGGGGTAATGCCCATTATCTTGTCGTTTGCTTTTGCCAACTCCACCAAAGTGTGCCCAAAAACATCTTGGTATTTTGGCGCCTGAGGTAAGGCATACGTTTTTTTATAGATCTCACCCGTTATTTTGTCGAATGTGCCTGGCGCGTGCCAAGTGGTGGCGTTGCCCTTTTCTGCCGGGCCGTAACCCTTTCCTTTTACGGTAACACAATGCAAAATTTTTGGCCCTTTAATATTCTTTAGGTCGTTTAGAACGGCTACCAGATGGTCTACATCATGGCCATCCACTGGCCCGAAATATCTCAAATTAAGAGATTCAAATAGATTGCTTTGGCTGAGCAAGGTTGCTTTAATGCCGTTTTCGACTTTAGATACGATCTCCTGCGCACTTTTTCCAAAATGGCTCAACTTGCCCAGTAAGTTCCAAACGTCATCTTTCAGTTTGTTGTATGTTTTTGACGTGGTGATATCTGTCAAGTAGTCCTTTAATGCCCCCACGTTGGGGTCAATAGACATGCAATTGTCATTGAGAATAATGATGATGTTGGTATCAGAAACGCCCGCATGGTTTAGGCCTTCGAAAGCCATTCCGCCAGTAAGTGCCCCATCGCCAATCACAGCAACGTGTTGTTTTTGGTTTAACCCAAGGTATTTGGAGGCCATCGCCATACCTAAAGCAGCCGAAACCGAGGTGGATGAATGCCCTACACCAAAGGTATCATATTCACTTTCTTTTCTTTTGGGGAACCCAGAAATACCGTTGTAAACACGATTAGTAAAGAAATTATCCCTTCTTCCCGTAAGGATTTTATGGCCATATGCTTGATGGCCTACATCCCAAACGAGCTGATCTTCTGGGGTATTAAACACAAAGTGGAGTGCAACCGTTAACTCCACCACCCCTAAACTAGCACCAAAGTGGCCACCGTATACCGAAACGTTGTCGATAATAAATTGCCTTAACTCACTACAAAGCTCTACTAACTCCGCTTGATCTAGTTTTTTGAGGTCAGCGGGACTGTTTATGTTTGCTAATAATTTCCCTGGGGTAATGAGCATTGCTTTACGATGATATGTGAATAAATTAACAACCTTTATCTTTAAGTGTTTAGGATATAAAAAGCACGCTTACCTCACAAAAATAGATTTATTTTAAACACTTTCTATCTCCCTTTTCGTTTGCTGAAGATTTAAAATCAGATAACGTCTTTATTTGGATAATCCTGCCTTAATTTTGTCCTTATGAATTCACCCGAAAATTTTGAGGTAAAGCTTCCCTTGTTCGAAGGCCCTTTCGATTTGCTTTTGTTTTTTATTGAGCGTGACGAATTGGACATTTATGACATTCCTATTTTCAAGATAACAAATGATTTTTTGGAATATATAAGGCATTTGGAAACGTTGAACGTAGATGTGGCCAGCGAGTTTATTCTGGTGGCTGCCACGCTGATGCGGATAAAATCCAAAATGCTTTTGCCACGGCCTCAATTAGACGAGAAAGGCAATGAAATTGACCCACGTGAAGAATTGGTGAAACACCTGCTGGAATACAAGAAATATAAATCGGTAATCCAACAGTTCCATTCAATGGAAGAAGTTGAATTGCAAAAAGAAAAGCGGGGTAATATAATGAAGGAACTAAGAGCCTTGGCAGAAAGCACCAATGTGGAAGCGGAACTTCAGGATATCGATTTGTTCAAACTCCTTACTGTTTTTGAGAAAGTGTTGAAACGGTCGGAAGAAGTAAAAAACAGACCCGTCCACGAAGTAATTCAATATCCATTTACGGTAGAGGGTCAAAAAGAGCACATTCGATCGGTTCTGCTCACAAAGTCGCGAGTGGCTTTTACCGAGTTATTTGAAACAGGGCTAACAAGAATTGGCTTAATTTTTAATTTTTTGGCTATTCTCGAAATGTTGGCGTTAGGTCAGTTGGGCATACAGTTGGGTGAAGGATTCAATAATTTTTGGATCACTAACCCAAGTGAAACGGCACCGGTAATCGAAACGGATGTAAACTAAATTCTTTCAAAAATGGAAATTCCGATTGTGCTAGAAAAAAGGAGTAAGCCTCATCTCAAAACAGAAATTACGTTTATTATCGTGCACCTGCTGCCCTTAGCGGCACTCTTTACGGGAGCAACTTGGTTTGATTGGGTCATGTGCGCTTTCTTTTACTTTTTCAGGATGTTTTGGATTACCGGAGGATACCATCGGTATTTTGCCCATAAGTCATACAAAACATCGCGTTGGTTTCAGTTCATTATTGCTTTTATGGCCGAAACTTCAGCCCAAAAGGGAGCATTATGGTGGGCGGCACATCATCGTCACCATCACCGCCATAGCGACACCCCTGCCGATCCACACTCTATGAAGTTATATGGTTTTTGGTATTCGCATGTAGGCTGGATTGTTGGACCTGATTATAAAGAGACCGATTTTAAAACCATTGGCGATTATGCCAAATACCCCGAATTGGTGTGGCTCAACAAACATTATCTGGTGCCACCTACTGTTTTGGCATTGGCTGTAATGGCCCTTGGCGGGATAGTGGACGGTGGAAGCATCACCATGATGTTTTCCAAGGTCGGTTTTTCGGCATTGTTTATAGGGTTTTTCTTGAGCACGGTTATTACTTACCACGGCACGTTTTCAATTAATTCAATTATGCATAAGGTTGGAAATCAGCGTTACAAAACTGGCGATGAATCTAAAAACAGCGTATGGCTTGCGCTGCTTACCCTGGGCGAGGGCTGGCATAACAACCATCATTATTATGAGGTGGCATCCAGGCAAGGATTTTTCTGGTGGGAAATTGATATTACTTGGTACATTCTCAAAATATTTTCTTGGTTTGGCCTTATTTGGGATTTAAAGGGAGTGCCAGATCATATAAAATATTCGAAGGATAAGGCGCACGCCAACGAATTACGACAAAAGTTTGCAACCGAATCAACACCAGTAGATGCCCTCGATTGAACACGATTTTTTGACCTCCTCAAAAAAGCTTTTTGCCTATTACAAAAAGCTGGGAGATGAGGCTATGGCGCAGCTTACCGAGGGGCAGTTATTCCAACAGCCTAATTTGGCGAGCAATAGCATTTCGTTGATAGTAAGCCACATGAGTGGAAACATGCTTTCGCGATGGACAGACTTTTTGACTTCTGATGGCGAAAAAACTTGGAGAAATAGAGAGCGTGAATTTGAAGAGAATTATCGTTCAAGGGAAGAGATGTTACGCGCTTGGGAAAGGGGTTGGGAATGCCTGTTTTCGGCTTTAGAGAGCCTTAAACCAGAAGATTTTGCAAAAATCATATATATACGCAACGAAGGGCAAACTGTAATGGAGGCAATTCAGCGTCAGCTCGCTCATTACCCCTACCACGTAGGCCAAATGGTATATCAGGCAAAAGTATTGAGTGGTCTCGATTTTAAAAGTTTATCGATACCCAAAGGCAATTCGGAGCTGTTCAATAGAGAAAAATTTTCCAAAGAAATGGAAAGAAGGCATTTTACAGATACACTTTGATTTGGAAATATACTTACGACCATTAAATTTGCACTCCCTTAGAACGAACTAAGGGATCAAAAGCGGGAGTAGCTCAGTTGGTAGAGCACGACCTTGCCAAGGTCGGGGTCGCGAGTTCGAGTCTCGTTTCCCGCTCACCTGTTAAAGCAGGTAAAAACCCCTCTAGTGATTAGAGTGGGTTTTTTTTTAAAGGTTCGCCCGGGTGGTGGAATTGGTAGACACGCAGGACTTAAAATCCTGTGGCTAGTAATAGTCGTGCGGGTTCAATTCCCGCCCCGGGTACTTTTTTCCATCCTAAAGCTTTGATTTACAGAGCTTTTTTCTTCCTCTTGTGCCAAAGATTGTGTCAACGGTTTCCAATTATAGCGAATTATCTTAAAATCGAACCCCTCTCTTTTCAACTGAGTAGAGAGAGGTGTTTCCGATAAACATTGGAAAACTACCGGCTAATCCAACTGATGCTGTACCAGGAATGCTTAAGCGCGATCATAAAAAGTCAATTTTAAGAATTCCATCTTAACTACCAGCAATCAGCACTAATCCATCGTAAATAACGCAAGGCTAACTACCCAAACTAACTAATTCGCTATATTTAGCATCAACAAGCTGAATAGTGTTAAGTTGATGGTCTATCACTCTCTGTCTCCAAATCAATCCCTAAATAAGGCATACCGAAAGGAAAAGGTAGCTCGTAAGGATATTGAGTTATTCAAATCAAAACTCGCGGAGTTTCTGGAAAGCATCAATGAAAAAGAGAGTGAGGAGCACGTAAAGAATAACGTCACTAAATTTCTTTACGAAACTTACTACCAAGGAAAGAACCAGATCAACACCAAAGGCCGCATAGACCTAGCCATCTATGAGGATAAGAAGCCGGTAGTGATAATTGAAGCTAAGCGGCCAAACTCACCTGACATGGTGAGCAGCAAAAATCTGAATGCAAAGGCTATGCATGAGCTAATTCTTTACTACCTGCGCGAACGTATTGAAGAGGGCAACAACGATATAAAATTCTTGGTTGCCACGAATATGTATGAGTGGTTTGTTTTCGATGCCTTGGTATTCGAAAAGTTGTTTTACAAAGACCATGGATTGACAAAGGATTTTAACGATTGGAAGAATGGGCGAAAGTCTGGCGACACAACCGATTTCTTTTACACCGATATCGCATTTAAGTTCCTTAAGTCCTTAAAAGAGGAGATCACATTTACCAAGTTTGATTTACGGGAAATCGAGAAAGTAGCAGCTAATAAAAGTAATGCTGATGATCATAAACTAATTCCAGTCTTTAAGTTTTTGTCGCCTGCTCATTTATTGAAGCAGCCCTTTGCTAATGACAGTAACTCACTCGACACCAAATTTTATAGCGAGCTTCTCCACATCATTGGTCTTGAAGAAAAAAAGGATGGAGGAAAAAAGATAATTCAGCGCAAAGAGAAACCAGACCCCGCTTCACTGCTAGAAAATGCCATTGCTACTCTTGTGTCTGACGATAAACTTCGCAAACTACCTGAAGGAGGAAAATCATTTGGAGCGACAGAAGATGAAAGGCTATTCAATGTGGCCTTGGAGCTTTGTATCACGTGGATTAACCGAGTGCTTTTCCTTAAACTCCTGGAAGGGCAATTGCTAATATATCATGGCGGTGATAAGGAGTATCGGTTTCTTGATTTTAAAAACCAATCCAACTTCGATCAGCTGAACAAGCTTTTCTTTGATGTGCTTGCTAAAGTTTCAGATAAGCGCCCGGAGGCCATCAGAAAGAAATATGCGCACGTGCCCTATTTGAATAGCTCGCTGTTCGACTTCACTCCATTGGAAGAAGATTCAATCCTTATCAAAAGCTTGGATGATAGTCTTAGATTGAAACTTGCATCAAATACTGTTTTAAAAAGCGAAGGTGGTAAAAAGCGTGACGGTGATATGCCTACGCTGCAATACTTGTTTGAATTTCTTGATGCGTATGATTTTGCTTCGGAAGGCAAAGAAGAAATTCAAGAAGAAAATAAAGGGTTGATCAATGCCTCTGTGCTGGGTCTTATATTTGAAAAGATCAATGGCTACAAAGACGGTTCTTTCTTTACGCCCGGCTTCATTACCATGTACATGTGCCGCGAAACCATACGCAGGGCTGTTGTGCAGAAATTCAACGAAGCCAAGGGATGGAAGTTAGAATCGTTTGATCAGCTATACAATGAGATAAAAGATATAAAAGAGGCCAATGCTATTATTAACAGCCTAAAGATTTGCGACCCGGCTGTTGGCTCAGGGCACTTCTTAGTTTCAGCATTGAATGAAATCATTGCCATAAAATCTGAATTAAATATACTCTCCGATAGAAGCGGTAAAGTCTTGCGCGGATATTCTGTTGAAGTTATCAATGATGAATTAATTATTTCAATAGACCACTCCGAATTCTTTGAATATAAGCCCGGCAATAAAGAGAGCCAACGCGTACAGGAGGCTTTGTTCCACGAAAAGCAGACCATTATTGAGAACTGCCTTTTTGGCGTTGACATTAACCCTAACTCAGTTAAGATATGCCGCCTTCGTTTATGGATTGAGTTGTTGAAGAACGCTTATTATACTGCCGATAGCAAGTATGCAGAGTTAGAAACACTGCCCAATATTGACATCAATATAAAGCAGGGTAATTCATTGATTAGCCGTTTTGCTCTGGATGCTGATTTGAGTAAGGCATTGAAGAGTATAAAATACGGTATTGACGATTACCGCTCATTTGTAAACAGTTATAAAAACGCAAGTGATAAAGAAGAGAAGCGAGGATTTGAAAAGCTAATAAACCAGATTAAGACAGACTTTCGTACCGAGATTGGAAAGAATGACCCTTTGTTATTGAAGAAAAATAAACTTGGTGGTGAATTGTACAACTTGCTCAACCAGGCAAGTGTGTTTGAACCTAGTGAGAAAGAAAAAAAGGAACGTAATAAGCGAAAGGAGACACTTGAAGTTGCGATTAACAAGCTGTCAACAGAGATTGAAGAAATAAAAAGTAGTGCTATCTACAAGGATGCATTTGAATGGCGGTTTGAGTTTCCCGAGGTTTTAGATAATAATGGCAGTTTTACTGGCTTTGATGCGTTAATTGGAAACCCACCTTATGGTGCTGAATTTAAAAACCAAGAGAAGAAATACATTCGTGATAACTACAAGTCCTATCTATACAAGTATGACAGTTATGTATACTTTATCGAGTTAGGACTGAGTATTTTAAAACCACATGGCTTTCTTGAGTATATAACTCCAATTTTGTGGTTAACATTAGATAATTGTCACCCTATTCGTTCAATTGTTTCTCAGCAAAATGATCTAAAGAGAATTTATATTCATGGAGAGGGGGTATTTGATGAAGCGGTTGTTAATACATTATCATTTCAAATTCAAAAATCGAATCCTAAAAATGAGTTATTAATCATTAATGAGCCACTCAGGTTTTCAGCCAATAAATTTGAATGGATCGATAAGGAAACCTTTAAAATTGAGTATCGTCTTTCTCCAGAAATTAAAAATGTTATTGACAAAATTAGATTGAAATCAGTCTATCTTTCTGGGTTTGGTGATGTAATACAGGGAATAACACCTTACGATAGCTACCAAGGTCAGTCGAAAGAAATAATAGAAAATCGTGCTTTTCATTTTGACTTTAAAAAGGATAACACTTGTGGAAGGTGGCTTGAAGGCAAGAACCTGAATAGATATTCAATAGTTTGGGACAACAAATGGTTAAGTTATGGCGACTGGCTTGCAGCTCCCCGTGAAAAAAGATTCTTTGAAGGTTCAAGAATTTTATTTAGAGAAGTACCAGGAAAAGGGAAAAGAATTCAAGCAGCAATTACAGCAGAGTTGTACTATCATGGTCATAGCATTTCTCCATTTAAACCATTTGAAAAAAACAAAAATGATTTAAAGTATTTGCTTGGAATAGTAAACTCAAAGCTCGTTAGCTGGTATGGAAAATACACACTATCGAACTTCGGAAAAGACATTTTTCCGAAGTTAAATCCAAATGATATCAAGGAGCTGCCGATTCCGAAAAATCTAGGTAAGTACGATGAGATAACTAAATTAGTAGATCGAATACTTGACCAAATAACTAGCTCTGGTGGGGATAAATTAGAAGTTAAAATTGATAGACTGGTTTATCAGGCTTATGGGTTGACAGAAGAGGAGATAAAAATTATTGAAAAAACATAATTTAAAACAATCCATTTTTATGGAAAAAATAAATTTAGTAGGAGAAATACGAGAACTTAAAAACCATATTTCATATTCCAAGAACATTGGCTTTTTCTTTGGTGCAGGAACTTCATGTGCTTTAGGTATTCCAAATGTAGCACAACTTACAGACCGCATTGAAGCATTATTAATTGGCGACTTCAAAGCAAACTTCGATTTAATTAAAGCAGATTTAATCCCTGCAGTTGAACCAAGAAATGTAAACATTGAAGACATACTCAATCATATCAGAAGAATACGAGAGCTGACAGGAGAATCATTAAAAGAATATCAAGGCGTAAGTGGAGAAGCAGCAAAAAAACTTGACAAAGAAATTTGCACAAAAATTTACAACATCATTTTAGAAAAAGAAAATGTCGCAGTCCTTGACAACACCAAAAAGTTTTTTGCATGGTTGAGTATTCTTAACCGAGATTTTTCAAAGGAAGTTTTTACAACCAACTATGATTTGATAATTGAAAAATCTCTCGAATCAAGTCATATCCCCTACTTTGACGGATTTGTTGGTTCTTACGAACCTTTCTTTTGGCAAGAGAGCATTGACAAGTTGGTAACAAAAGACGATTTGACACAAAACTGGATTCGGCTCTGGAAAATCCATGGTTCATTAAGTTGGTTTTGGAAAAAAGATACAAAATCAAAATCACCGAAGATTGTTAGAATAGGAAAGATTGAAAAAATTGAAGATGAAAAGGACGAGTTAGTAATTTATCCTTCTAAAGAAAAATATGATTCATCAAGGAAACAACCTTTCATCGCATACTTTGACAGATTGAAAAACTATCTTTTGAATGGCGAGTTGCTTTTCATCTTTGCTGGTTATTCTTTTTCGGACCAGCATATAAATGAAATAATTTTCAACTGCCTTCGGCAGAACAACCGCCTTTCAGTTTTAGTGTTTTTCTATACAGACACGGAAGTTGAGAGCTTACATAAAATAACTTCTTCCTACATGAACCTAAATGTTTTTGGACCTAAGAAGGCAATCTTCAATGGGAATTTGGGTGAGTGGGAATTTTCAAAAACAGAATTTAAAACATCGACAGAAAAGTTTGACCACTATTGGAATGAAGCAGACAACAAACTAATTCTTGGCGACTTCAATTCGCTCGTGAATTTTCTAGTTACAAATTCAGGAAAAAAAGATGCAATTGAATCAATCGTAAAATGACAACTGACATCACATACTTAGGTAAAATCATTCGTGTTGATTCAGGCACGGTTGAAGTTGAAGTGTCAAACGACATTCCTTCAGCTGCACCAATCATAAATGGGAGGTTATACAAAATCGGGCAGATAGGAACCTTTGTAAAAATGCCAATAGGCAACATTACAATTTACGGAATTGTTTCTTCTGTTAGCAATACACCAAGCAAAGGAGATGAAACAATAGTTAGATATAATTTCGGTTCACGATTTTTATATGTGCAACTTGTAGGAGAGAAAATTGGAGACGATGATTTTGAAAAAGGAATTGGAACTTATCCAACGATAAATGACGAAGTACATTTAGTAATTGAGAAAGACCTCTTTGATATTTACGGAAACCGAGATAACGGCTCAATTGAAATTGGAAAGCACTCATCGTCTGAGAATCTTTCAGTTTATGTCAATATCCATAAATTAGTTTTACGCCATTGCGCTATACTCGGTTCAACAGGAAGTGGAAAATCAAATACTACAGTAGGTATTCTTAAAGCAATTCTCACTGACTATGTTGGTTCAAGAGTTATTTTAGTTGACCCACATGGAGAATATGGTACTGCATTTCCCGAAGCAAAAGTTTTTAAAATAAATGATGCGGACAATCCTTTATTCATTCCGTTTTGGTTAATGAACTTTGACGAGTTAGCATATTTTCTTGTTGGGGCAAAACCAACAGACGATCAGAGAATTGATTACCGAATGTTTAGAGATTTGGTAACGAATTTTAAGAAAGAAAATTTTATTCTTGAAGCAGGCGAAGTTGATGTAAACCTAATAACTGCAGATTCCCCAATTCCTTTTAGTGCAAGAAAACTGTGGCATGAAATGAATTGGTGGCTTAATGCAAGTTTTACTACGACTAAGAAGGATGAACAGAACAAAGACAATGCTGTAAAGGAAAATGATGGTGATGCTGAAAATTTAATCGGTGCTAAATTTACTTCCCATCAAACCACATTTAATGATAAGTCCCCTCATGTTTCGCAACACAAAGAGTTTATTACATACGAGAAAAAAATATTAGCAAGATTAAAAGACGGGCGCTATGATTTTCTATTTAATCCTGGCGGCTATAATGGAGTTGTAGGAACACAGGACTTACATCAACTACTCAATGATTGGATTGGTAGCGACAAGAAACTTGCAATTTTAGATTTAAGCGGGGTCCCTTTTGAAGTACTTGACATTACCGTTGGGCTAATTACTCGTTTTGTTTATGACAGTATGTTTTGGGGCGGACATGAAAACTACACAGGAAAGCAAAGACCACTTTTGCTTGCATTCGAGGAAGCGCACACCTATCTAAACAAAAATGACAGCAGTAGTTATTCAAAGCAAGCCGTTGAACAAGTTTTCAAAGAAGGTAGAAAATTTGGTTTAGGTGCATTAGTGATTTCACAACGACCATCTGAAATTTCCGAAACTATTTTAGCACAGGTTGGAACATTTGTAGCTTTGCGCCTTACAAATTCAGGCGACCAGTCAATTGTAAAGTCTTCTGCGCCTGACAACCTAAATAGTTTAATTGATTTACTACCTGCTTTGAGAACTGGTGAAGCAATAGTAGTTGGAGAAGCTATTAAAATTCCCTCACGTGTCAGAATCAAATTGCATAACCCTAGACCAACAAGTGACGATCCTAAATTAGTAGATGCATGGAAAAAAGTCCATCCAGAAAACCCGGAGAACTATAAATCAATCGTAACACGGATTCGCCAACAAAAATCATAATTAAAATGGACAGACAAATTGTTGACTCTACAATGGCAAATAGCATCGGATATGATGCCGCAACTTCTGTGCTTGAGGTTGAGTTCAAAAAGAATGGGGAGGTATGGCAATATTATGATGTTCCTGAAGGTGTTTACTATGAAATGATGTCTGGTTCGATAGGCAGATATTTCCAATTAAATATCAAAAATCAATATACTGGATCGCGAGTCGGTTAACTATGGACTAGAAAGCTCTTTGAATCTGCACAACGTATTAGTCCACCTCATCTAATCAATCCTTACCCCTCTCGTTCCGGTCTCAATTGATTAAATTTGTACGATGAAATCGCCATAAAGATACCTACACCCAAAGTAATGAAAATTGGAATGGCGATTCCCCCGCTTGCAGCGGGACAGGCAATGTGGCAACTGACAAACAATAATTAACACATGAAAAAGGAGCAAATACAGGAGCTTTTTAACCAGTTTGAAAATGCTTGTTACGATTATAATAGCGTTGAGTGCTGGAGTGCCCGGGAACTACAAAACATTTTAGGCTATTCTAAATGGGACAATTTTCTAAACGTAATTGAGAAAGCTAAAAAGGCGTGTGAAAATGCTGGTGCCGCGGTTTCAGATCATTTTGCCGATATCGGGAAAATGATAGACTTGGCTAAAGGAGCTCAACGTGAAATCGAAGACATCGCCCTTACAAGGTATGAACGTGGAGTAAAACCAGAGCAATTACCACCATCAGAAGATTTGAAGAAAGTTCAGCGAAGACTAGAAGGCGATGAAAAGAAAGTATTAAAGGATAAAAAAAAATAAAGGGCAAAAAGGAATAAATTTTTCACTTATGTCAAATTTTCGTTGCATTAGCCATCTCCCCAAACTTACAAAGCGCATTTGCCCACTTCATCTGCTCAATCGATCTACAATCAGCATCAAACAATTTAGGCGAGGCTACCAAAATACAAATGCTTTTTGCTCTGCTTGTCGCAACATTTAATCGGTTGGGGTTAAATAAAAACGAAATTCCCCGAGGTGCTTCTTCCACCGTGGATGCCGCCATACTGTAAATTACAACAGGTGCTTCTTGCCCTTGAAATTTATCCACCGTGCCAATGCGCATGCCCGGCAACTTTTCGGCCAAAGCGGAGACTTGTGCATTGTAAGGAGCTACAATCAAAATATCTTCTTTCGTAAGTGAAGTGGTCAAGCCATCTTTATTAGTCCATTTACCAGAAGCCAAGAGCTTAGAAACGATTTTAGCAACAACATTCACTTCTTCCATTGAACGGAACTGATTCCCTTTGTGCTGCACTGGCACATAGAAAAGCCCTGCCCCATCAAACGGTGTATTACCACTGATCAACTGCTTTTCAGTTCCTGCAAAGGGTTTCAATCTGCCTTCATAAAATAACTGCGAAGTGAACTCGCATATCTTCGGGTGCAGGCGTCTGGTGTTATCAAGGAACAATCCTTTGCCTTCTGGCATGGTGGCATGGCCATCGAGTAAATAAGTAAGCGCAGCCACATCACTGCCTTCTGGGTGGGCTCCCTTCTGTGGTTGCTCCAGTTGTTGGGGATCACCCAATAGAATTAAATTTTTTGCCGCTCGTGATGCAGCCAACACTTGCGAGAGAGACATCTGTCCAGCTTCATCAACAAACAAATAGTCGAGTTTTTCACTAGAGGCATCTTCCGCCCACAGCCAGGCAGTGCCGCAAACTACTTTTCCGGCATTTAATGCATCGCGTGCCTGGTCCCCTTTATCTACCTCTGTGATTTCATCAGGAAGGTTGTCACTAAACGAGCTCACCTTATGGACAAAAGAAATTTTTTGATTATTTCTTTTTGAAAGTGAAATGGTTTCCTCTGTCAGGTTTCTAATTACTTTATGGCTTACCGCGGTAATGCCAATTTTTTTTCCGGCTTTGGCCAAGGCCAATATCATCATTGCGCCTGTGTAGGTTTTCCCTGCGCCTGGAGGCCCTTGTATGGCCAACACACTTTGATCAAGATTCAGGGCAATCCGAACAGCTGCATCCACTACTTCTTCGCCTTGCAAAACATATGCACCCTCACCATCTAAAAGTTTGGGTTTCCTTTTCATCAGCAAATCTTTCGAAGCGCGGTAAGGCCACGTGTGCTGCAATCCATATTCATCGACCTGCAGCGCAATATCCATTAACGAAGTCATGAGCGATCCGGGGTCAACCCGCTCAGACACATGCACAGCATAAGGATGAATCTCAATTGACTTTGCAGTCTTTCTAATGTCAATTGTATTTTGCTCAAGGGAGATCGCTCGTACCATGCCAACTTTTTCTCCTTTCACTTCAATCAGTTCATCGCCTTCGTCAATGCTTATCTCTTGAACCGGAAACTTATATCGGTGCGTTGGATTACGCTGTTTGCCTTGTTTGGGTAATTCTGCTACGAACTGTAATCCGGTGATTGCTTTTCGTTCATCGAGTAACTCTTCGTGCTCGAGTTCATGAACGCGATAAAACTCCCACCAGGCACTTTTGTCTTCTCGCCTGAAATAATCGATCAAGTGGGCAAGCAACCATTTTGCTTTTTCTTCATCGCTCCAAGTAGCTCGATCTTCTGGTAGTTTTTCAGTGAGTGCTTTAAATAATGCTTCCGATCTAGTGTCAAGATGCTGTGTATTCTCACTCGCTTCTCCTGTTTTTATTTCAGGCCGCTGCAACTCAGTTCCTGCTTTTACTAAACCAGCGCGTTGCTCTTCAAGCCATTGATGCAATGCCTCGGTAGCTAAACAGTCATCCTCATTATACCCTTCAACAGTTGTAATCGTTTCGGCAGGCAATGATTTGAAGTCATGAAGTTCCAGCGTAACTTCTACTGCTTTGCGCGCAGCGCTGGCATCGTGTAAATCAACTTTACGTACATAGCGTGTAAACTTCTCCAGTTCTTTCAGCGAGTAACTTTCCACGCTGGCAAGCAAGGCTTCCTTAAATACAGAATGCAAATCAATGAATCGCTCTGCACGTAAAAAGTCATCCACTTCCTTTTCAAAAATGGCATGCACACGCGCTAGCCTTTTAATTGCTGTGGGTTCATAAGGCGCAAAATGATAAACATACATAGTTGGATATCGCTTCCACCGCTTTGTGAGAAACTCCATGAATTCAGAAAAGGATCTCTTTTCTTCCAGCCTGCTAGTAGCCCAAATTCTTTGATAAACTAACTCTCCTTCTTCACGATAGGCAAAGCCCAGCATATATTCAAGTCCGCCATCTTCGTAGTAAGCATCTCCCTCAATGTCAAAATAGACATCGCCAGTGTTTGGCTCCGGTAATCGGTTAAAACCCCTGCCGGGTTCTACAGGAAGAAGTTGATGCAGATAGGTTTTCTGATAGCGTCCATCCAACTGAACTTTTGCTTGTTGATGTTTGCGCTGAAAGGTTTCTTTGTTGCCACGCTCGGGCTTTTCAATCTTTTCGGTTTTTGCAAACTGTTCGAGTGTAGTGATGTTTTGCTTCTCCAACTCAACGATGTGGAGCGAACGAATACCAGCTACAAGTGAAAGATGGTCGTCATCATGTCGCCTCTTATCACACACTTGCCACCATCGGCAGATGGCACAGTGTTCAACCGGATCGGGATACGTATTTTGTTCTCCATTGGCAATTGTCTCTTCCAGTTTCTTTTTCACCAATCGATAGTAAGCGCTGAGTTCTGCATATCGATACTCTTCGGTTGGAAAATTTTCACCCGGCTTTACTACATACATTTTATCTGGTTCAGTGCCTTGCAGTTTTGCAAGTAGGTCAGAGTACAAACACAATTGAAGTATTGTAGCAGCCTTTGTGTTTTGCGCCAGCTTGGTGTCTTGCACTTCGTACGACCACGTTCCTAGTTTACTTTCCTTTTCAACTTTTATTAGAATATCAGAGATGCCATTCCAGTCTCCATCCTCAAAGGTGGCCTGCACAATTACATCCACACCCACCTTCATCGCTTCAAGTGTTGCCAATTGAGATTGACCTCGTAAGTCGACTACTTTTTTGCCTTTAGAAAGATGATTCACATACGCAGCTTCATGATCACGCCCGCGCTGAATGAGGACATCAAGGGAAGGATCGCGATAAGAAGGACGCTTCAATTCACCCAATGCAACTTTGCGGTTGAGTTGTGTAAGGTGATCGCATGACAACTGATTGGAGAGGTCTGATGCCGAAAGCTTGAATGTGGAATTTGTTAGCTGCATGGGTTGAATAAAGCTAGTGGGAAAAGTTGTTTTGTGAGCCAAATTGGCCTATTAAACTTTTTAGACTGATAAATTACTAAATAGAATAGTTTTTAATTAGTATTGCTAAATAAATTAGCAATCATGAAAACAGTAAAAAGTGCCTTGTTAGGCTCAAAAAATCTCATTGATACCAATCAGGAAGTTCTTTTAGTACAGTTAAGGGAAATTATTAAAGAGCATCGTGCTCTAATCATTGATCGGTTAGTAGGTGAACTTCTGGTTTACCTAGATTTCAAATTCCAGTACAAGCCGGGCAAAGATTCTTCATTAATGATAAAAGAAGAATTGATGTCGCTTAAGAACTCAGGTGTTGGCCTTCCGCATTACGAAAATGTAGTTTCTCAACTGATGAATAGGCCTGTGGTTCATTTAACAAATGAGCCATTCTATCAGGAGATTGATCCGCTTCTTGCTTCAAGAATTCAGCCTAAACAAATGAAGTTTATATAGAAATCATGGGGCGCCTATAGACAATTTCGGGCATTTTGGATGGATTAGTCAATTACCGAGCTCCCGCCTTTGGGTACTTTTCGACAATCAATAGCAATTAAGTTATTTAATAAGTTTAGAATCTGTACGTCACACCCACACTTGGCAGGTAGGATTTGTAGCGGAACCGATCGTTTTCTTGCGGAAAAGTCTGCACTTTTGTAGCTGTTTTGAACTCGGAAAAAAGGAATTGCAAACCAACTTTTACTCCCCACTTTTCATTGAAGTTATAGCGACCATAAAACTCTGAGTTCAGGCTTCCCAGGTCGTTATCGCTGATAAGAAGGGCGTTGAAGTTAGCGGGCGATGCGGTCGTATTTTTCAGAACTGCACCGTTTCTATAATTGGCAGAGCTTGATCCGCCAAACGAAATGCCAACTAAATCGATGTTAAACCCAACATTAAGTTTCGATGAAAATTTGTAGTTAAAGCTCACTGCCGCATTAATAGAAGTAGTTACTGCCGATTTTATAATTACCGAATCGATATTCTGGTTATTTATTTCTTGAAAAAAGATAAGTGGGCTTATGCTGCCTGAAGTGATGATGGAAGGTGCAGTAACGTAATATTGATTTGACCCAACGTATGATGTAACTCGGCCACCAATTCCTATTTCAAGTTTTTTGTTCTTTAAAACGCTGAAGTTCCTTAAGAAAAGAACCGCAAGGCTTCCTTCTTGGTTGCCTATCGCGAAATTGGCATCAAGGCTTTTGTTGAAAGAAGTTTTTTTTTGCTGTGCTGAAAGAGTTAGTGTTACCAGCGAGGCCATAAAAAAGGCAAGAAAAGGTTTCATACAGGTTGATCATTTAGGTTATGTGAATTCAAACTATGTTTAACCCCCAATAGTTGCCCAATTTAATCGGCTTTGTCGGAGAACCGACAGAAAGACTAACCTTCTGTGTTTCAGTTACAGGTAAAGCTCCATTGACCGTTATTCATACTAAACAACCGTCTACCAATTTTATAAAACTATTCAGTGGACTTTGCTGGTTTAAACACGATCTTTGCAATTCTAATTTTGCTGTATGCGCTTTGTTTTTCGAGTAGTTGTAGTATTTTCAATCGGGTTTGTAGCTTTTACTTCATGTTCTAAAAAAGAAGATAAAGGGGGCACTTTTGTACGACCAAAAGGACCGATTGGGGTAGATGGATTTCTTGTTCAACCAAGAATGATCAGCGAAAATGTGGAGGTTCCGGGCACGTTATTACCTGTAGAGGAGACACAGATTCGTGCAGAGGTTAGTGGGCGTTTAGTATCGCTGAATGTGCCTGAGGGTACAGTGGTGTCAAAAGGTTTTCTATTAGCTAAGCTTTTTGATCAAGATCTTCAAGCTCAATTGCGGAAACTAGAGGTTCAGCTTCAAATCAGCATAAAAACAGTGGAACGCCAGAAGGAACTTCTTGCCATCAATGGAATTAGTCAGCAAGACTTTGATTTGATCTCACTTAACGTAGATAATCTTAAAGCGGACATCCAAACAACAAAAATTCAAATTGGCAAAACTGAAATAAGGGCGCCTTATGAAGGAGAGATTGGTTTGAGGAATGTAAGCCTGGGAGCTTACTTATCTCCCAGCGATATTATTACCACCCTTCGACAGGTACGGCAACTGAAGCTTGAATTTTCCATCCCAGAGAAATATGCAAAGTTTATAGCAAAGGGATATGAAGTGAAATTTAAAGTTGATGGCGGCTCAAAGACTCACCAAGCAAAAGTGTTGGCAACGGAAGGAAATGTAGAACAATCGACAAGAACACTTAAGGTGCGAGCGTTAGTAGAGAAGCTTCATCCAGAGCTAGTGCCGGGCCTTTTCGCGAAAGTAAATTTACAATTAGGAAAAGACTTAGAGGCATTGATGGTGCCCACACAATCGGTAATACCGAAGGCACGGGTGAAGCAAGTGATGGTTCTAAGAAAAGACAGCGCTCAATTTATTACGGTTCAAACAGGTATAAGAGATTCGTCATTTATTCAAATCACTTCGGGCTTAAGTAGAGGAGATACTGTGATCATTACAGGATTAATGGCCATTAGACCGAATTCCAAAATAAAAATGTTGAAAGTAACGAGACTAGAAAAGTAAAGCACGGAGTCATGAATATTTCGGAGTTAAGCATAAGAAGGCCCGTCCTGACTGTTGTAATGAACGTCCTGATTCTGATCTTCGGTTATATCGGTTTTACCTTTTTGGGAGTAAGAGACTACCCTGCCATTGATCCGCCCATAATAAATGTTTCTACATCTTATGCAGGTGCTAATGCAGATATAATTGAGTCGCAAATAACCGAGCAGCTTGAGAAGACAATCAATGGCATAGCAGGCATAAAAAACATTTCATCCACGTCAAGTGTAGGATCTAGTAATATCAATGTTGAGTTTGACTTAGGTATTGACTTAGAGGCTGCGGCCAACGATGTGCGCGACAAGGTATCGCAGGCGCAGCGAGCGTTACCTCAAGACCTTACTTCACCACCAGTAGTTTCAAAAGGAGACGCAGGCGGTGAGTCTATCATCACCATGACGGTGCAAAGCAATAACAGAAACCCACTGCAGCTTACAGAATATGCCAATAATGTATTGGTAGAAAGGCTACAGACGATTCCCGGAGTGAGTAGCATTCGTATTTGGGGTGAGAAAAAATACGCTATGCGGATTTGGCTGGATCCAGCAAAGTTAAGCGCCTATAGTTTAACTGCATTGGACGTGCAGCAAGCGTTAAACAGAGAAAACGTGGAACTGCCTTCCGGAAAAATAGCCGGGAACGCAACCGAGTTAACTGTTCGCACTTTTGGAAGACTGTATACAGAGGAGGAGTTTGAAGATGTGATCATAAAGTCGGGTGCTTTAGGTGAAATAAAATTAAAAGATATCGGACAGGCCATGCTGGGGCCTGAAAACGAAGAGACCGCACTGAAGGAAAGCAGAGTGCCCATGATTGGCTTGGCAATAAACCCATTACCCGGCTCTAATTATGTGGCCATAGCCGATGCATTCTATAAACGGTATGAGCAAATTAAACTAGAAATCCCCGATGACATTCGCGTGAACATTATTATGGATCAAACGAAATTCATAAGAAGATCGATTTCTGAAGTGCAAGAAACGCTGGTGATTTCCATCATACTGGTAGTATTGATTATTTATCTGTTCTTCCGCGATTTTTTAATTGCGTTACGCCCATTGATTGATATTCCGGTATCGCTTGTGGCTACTTTCTTCATTATGTATTTGTTGGGTTTTTCAATCAATGTACTCACCATGCTGGGTATTGTGCTCGCCACCGGGCTTGTTGTAGATGATGGAATTGTTGTAACCGAGAACATCTACAAAAAATTAGAGAAAGGTATGAATAAGTATCAAGCAGCGCAGGAAGGTTCAAAGGAAATTTTCTTTGCCGTAGTCTCTACTTCTATCACACTAGCGGTAGTTTTTCTTCCGATTATTTTTCTTCAAGGGTTTGTTGGTCGACTGTTTCGAGAGTTTGGCATTGTGGTAGCGGGGGCAGTTTTGGTGTCGGCTTTTGTGTCATTAACACTTACCCCAGTATTGAGTGTTAAACTTACCCGTAGCACACATAAAAAATCTTGGTTCTACAATGTTACCGAGCCATTTTTTGTGGGTATGGAAAGCGGCTATCAACGTTGGCTTGGCGGATTTATGAAAGTAAGAAGACTGGCTGTTGTTATTGTTGCGCTGTGTGTAGCCTCCATCGTTTACATCGGTTCAACTATTCAATCTGAATTGGCACCTTTAGAAGATCGCAACCAGTTCAGGTTGGCGGTTAGTGCACCCGAAGGCACCTCGTATGATTACATGGATAGTTATGTAGATAAACTAACTCAATTTGTAATCGACTCGGTGAAAGAATACAATACAGCGTTATCGGTTACAGCACCTGGATTTACCGGCTCCGGCTCGGTCAATAGCGGCTTCGTAAGGGTCACTTTAGTTGATCCGAAGGATAGAAAAAGATCTCAACAGCAAGTGGTGGATATGGTGGGTAAAAACCTAGGTAGGTTTCAAGAAGGTCGCGCCTTTCCTATTCAAGAACAAACTATTTCGGTAAATAGAAGGGGTGGCTTACCAGTTCAATTTGTTATTCAGAATAACAACTTTGAAAAACTACAGAAGGTATTGCCCAAATTTTTGGAGGCAGCTAACGGCAATGCTACGCTTCAAGGCGTTGATATTGATTTGAAGTTCAATAAACCAGAATTAAAAATCAAAATCAATCGATTAAAAGCAACTCAACTAGGAATAAGCGTGCAAGATATTTCTCAAACACTGCAGTTGGCCTACAGTAATCTTAGGTTTGGGTATTTTACCAAAGAAGGCAAACAGTATCAGGTGATGGGGCAAGTAACACGCATCAACAGAGACGATCCGGATGACTTAAAGAAGCTTTACGTGCGCACCAAATCAGGCGAATTAGTTTCCATTGACAACGTGGTGTCAGTAGAAGAATCGACAACACCTCCCTCTCTGTACCATTTCAATAGATATAAATCAGCAACAATTTCAGCCGGCTTGGCACCAGGCAAAACGATTGGTGATGGAATAAAAGTAATGCAAGAAATCGCCAAGAAAGAATTAGATGAAACATTTACAACCTCTCTTGCCGGCTCTTCGCGCGACTTTGCCGATAGCTCGAGCAATACTTCGTTTGCGTTTATACTTGCACTAGTTTTAATTTATTTGATCTTGGCGGCTCAGTTTGAAAGCTTTGTTGACCCACTTACCATCATGTTTACCGTGCCGTTGGCAATTAGCGGAGCATTTATTTCACTTTGGCTGTTCAATCAAACATTAAATATCTTTTCGCAAATTGGAATGATCATGTTGATTGGTCTTGTAACTAAAAATGGGATTTTAATTGTAGAGTTTGCAAATAAGAAAAGGGAAGAAGGACTATCAGCAATGGAAGCCGTGCTGGAAGCTTCTCGCTTGCGGTTGCGCCCTATTTTAATGACTAGCTTAGCGATGTTGCTAGGCTCATTGCCACTCGCACTTTCATTGGGCGATGCATCAACCAGTCGTATTCCATTAGGAATTGTTATTGTTGGGGGAGTAACATTTTCTTTGGTACTTACTTTATTTGTGATCCCGGCTATGTATTCTTACTTATCTAGGAAAAGAAAACACATAGATTTTGAAAAAGAAATTAATGCACCCCATCCAGAGGAAGTTGTTTATGAAGGTTAGTTTTTTTGTACCAGCGATAATTTGCCTGGGTTTTTCCACAACTGTTTTTGCACAAAAGGAAATAGCACTTGACGAAGTGGTGGCCATTGCCATTCAAAAGAACTTCGATGTGCAGCTTTTCAAGAATAACTCGTTATCAGCCAATACTAATAAAGAGTTAGCTTTTGGGGCTTTTTTGCCAGTAATTAACGGAGTTGTAAACGCCACACAGACATCCAACGATTCAGATAACATTACATTTGCGGGAGATGAGACCATCCGAAAAGGCGCTGTTACTACTAACGAAAACGCATCCGCACAATTGGTCTGGACGTTGTTTGATGGCACCAGAATGTTTGCGACTCGAAAACGCATAAATCAACTCGCAGAACTGGGCGAAATAAACGTTCGCAATCAAATGATGAACTCAGTAGCAACAGTATCTACTAACTATTTTAACATCATTAGGCAGAAACAACAGCTAAAGGCAATTTTGGAAGTTACTTCTGTAAATGAAGAGCGGGTGAAATTGGCAGAGCGAAAGTTGGCTGTGGGTACAGGAAGTAAACCCGAGCTTCTCCAAGCAAAAGTGGACCTTAACGCACAGCGTGTTGCAACACTTTTGCAAGAAACTACCATTCAACAATTAAAAGATCAATTAAACAATTTGGTGGGCATGTCGTTGCCTGATTCATACGAAGTGTCGGATACAATACCCATAAATAATGATCTTACACTTGCGTCAATTATTCAAGATATCGAAACGGATAACCCATCTATTTTAGTAGCAAAAAAGGGCGTAGAAATTGCAACTACGTCCGTCTGGGAAAATAAAGCAACACGATCGCCAACACTCAATTTTACCTCGGCCTATAACTATGTTAGAATAGAGAATAAGCTTCAGATCAACCCGGTGGCGCAGCGATATTCGCAAACCAATGGCTATAACTTTGGCCTTTCACTTTCAATACCCATCTTAAATGCATTTAACGTAAAACGAAATGTTGAACAAGCCCAAATAACCTTGGAGCGAAATAAACTCCTGCTCGAACAATTAAAGGCGGTTGCTTTAGTCGGAGTAAAAAATGCCTTTTCCAGTTATGAGAATGCTATGAAAACGCTCGTAATTCAGGAGGAAAACTTGATTCTTGCAAAAGAAAACGTTAAGATTGCGTTAGAGGGTTTTAAACGGGGTGTGAATACGTACATAGAGTTGCGAACAGCACAACAAAGTTTATCAGATGTTTACAATCAATTGATTGCTGCACGTTTTGACACTAAGGTTGCTGAAATTGAATTGCTGAGATTAAAAGGAGCACTGTTAAAGTAAACACCTTTTTTCTTTCTCTATTTTTTATCAAATTCGTGTTTAACAAACTTCACTTCTATGAAAAAAATTATTGTTATCGCATTCGTTCTTTTCTTTGGCCTAGCTCTAAAAGGTTTCAGTCAAACAGTATATGCCTCCGATAAGGGCGAGAAATACCACACAGCTGATTGCAAGCAATCGGGTGATGCCAAGGACTTAACCCTTGCTGCTGCAAAAAAGGCAGGCAAAACTTCCTGTGGTATTTGCAAGCCAGATGAGCATTTAAAAGATAAAACTATTCAGTGTTCAAGCAAAACAGCAGATGGTACTCGCTGCAAGCGCATGACGGGCAGCAAAGAAGGCAAGTGTTTTCAGCATAAAACGGCTTGATAAATTGGTCTCAGTTGAAGCTTGTCGAAAGCGGATACTAACAAAAATAAACGGACTTCGATCTACTCAGTCTGATAGACTATGATGAAATACCAACCACTCCATCCCTCTGGTCCGACTTTCTCGCGTATTGTTGCCGGAGCTTGGCGATGGCACACCGTTTCGCAAGATGGCCTCGAACGATTAATCAAAACTTCGCTGGACACCGGCATTACTACGTTTGATCATGCCGATATTTATGGCGATCATGGGAATGAGAAGTTGTTTGGAGATGTGCTGCGCAAAAACCCACCGTTAAAAAAGTCAATGCAGTTGGTGAGCAAGTGTGGCATAAAATTTCAATCTGCGCACCGGCCTGCAACTTGGGTAAAACATTACGATACATCAAAAGAACACATCGTTTGGTCGGCAGAAAATTCGCTCACTCAATTAGCTACCGATCATCTAGATTTACTACTTATTCACAGGCCCGATCCGTTAATGGATTGTGAGCAGATTGCCGAAGCATTTGGCGAGCTGAAAGATGCGGGCAAAGTACTACACTTTGGGGTTTCTAATTTTACTCCCGCCCAATTTGATAATCTACAGAGTTACTTGTCATTTCCATTGGTAACTAACCAGATTGAGATTTCACTTTTTGTGCCTCAACCGTTCTTTGATGGTAGCTTGGACAACCTAATGAAACACCGCGCTACGGCCATGGCATGGTCGCCCCTCGGTGGAGGTAGATTTTTAACCGCTGAAAACGAAATAGGAAGCAGAGTGTTAAATGGCTTAAACTTATTGGCGTACAAATATCAGGCAACGCCAAGTCAATTATTGATAGCGTGGTTGCTAAAACACCCCTCACAATTATTTCCAGTAATTGGAACTACCAAAACAGACCGCATAGAAGAAAGCGTTAAAGCACTGGATATAGACATTGACCGTCAAGATTGGTTTGAAATGCTGAAATGGGTTACGGGGGTGGATGTACCTTAAGAATGATAACGATCCAAGAACTTCTTTTTAATCGGGGGCTTGATCAGCTAGCAAAAATAAAACTTGTTAGGCATAAACAGACTGGCCATGATTTATATAACCTTTATAGATATAATCGGAATGAGTTTTTAGCCTACCAAAACGAGCAAGCGAAGGATGTTTTCAATAAGGTAAACTTCATAGTTTCATTTGTTGGCGAAGAAGGTATCCGATCAAGATTTGTTGGTGTATACAAAATATTGAATTGCACGCAACAAAAGAATGGATTCTTTATCTATGAAATGAATGAAGTCAGGGGCTTTGAAGATCTAATTGAAAAAGTAGTTATTGACTGGAAGAATCCGATCTCCTGGCATCAATGGATTTCCAACGAAATGCCCGTAATAGAAATTAATCAAGGATTAAGACACCAACAATTTAAGGATTATTTTGATTTTATTCTTGATTTCAAAGAGTTGAAAGAGCTCGTTTACAATAAATATATTGATTGGGTTAGAATGCTATCAATTACTAAAGGTGTGTATCTGATTAGTGACAGTAAAACAGGAAAGCTATATGTGGGCTCGGCTTATGGCGAAGACGGGATTTGGGGACGATGGTCAAATTATGTTATTACAAATGGCCACGGAAACAATAAAACATTAAAGGAATTGGTTAGCAAAGATGAAAATTACGCATTCAACTTTCGTTTTTCAATTCTTATGTTACTCCCTAAAACCGTTACTCCCGATGAAGCTATAAGCAAGGAATTGCTGTTTAAAAGAAAGTTAGGAACCAATTCTTTTGGATTAAATAACAATTGAAAGCACTAGGTTTTTGAATTACCTTGTATCAAAACATTCTCACCCGCATCTTTGTAGTTAACTTACTGAATACCCAACGCCCTTTTTCATGTCTAAAACTACTACTCAAAAAGCCGTTGATATAAGCGGCCACGACATTATTGAAATTATTGGCGCACGCGAGCACAACTTAAAAAATATCAGCGTCAGCTTTCCGCGAAATAAGCTGGTGGTACTCACCGGCATCAGCGGAAGCGGTAAATCTTCGCTCGCATTCGATACTATTTATGCGGAAGGCCAACGCAGGTATATGGAAAGTTTTTCGGCTTACGCCAGAAGTTTTATTGGCAACTTGGAGCGCCCAGATGTGGATAAGATAAATGGATTGAGTCCTGTTATTTCCATAGAGCAGAAAACAACGTCACGTAATCCGCGCTCTACGGTTGGCACCGTTACCGAGATTTATGACTTCATGCGCTTGCTATATGCGCGAGCAGGTGAGGCGTTCTCATACCAGACAGGCGAAAAGATGGTGCGCCAGTCGGAAGACCAAATGCTGGATTCCATTTTTCAAAATTATGCAGGAAAGAAGTTAACACTTCTTGCTCCCATTGTAAAAGGTAGAAAAGGCCATTACCGAGAACTGTTTGTGCAGATTCGCAAACAAGGCTACTTAAAAGTGAGGGTGGATGGAGTAGTGCAAGAGATTACCTCAAAAATGCAACTGGATCGGTTTAAGATTCATGACATTGAAATTGTTGTTGATCGAATTTTGGTAGACGCTAAAGATCGTTTTAGGATTAGCCAGTCTGTTAGCAAAGCGTTAAAAGAAGGCAAGGGCATTATTATGATCATGGAGGAAAATGGGAAGGTCCATCATTACTCCAAGTTTTTAATGGATCCTAAAACAGGTTTATCATATGATGAACCTGCCCCGAACAATTTTTCATTCAATTCGCCCTACGGTGCGTGTCCATCGTGCAATGGCCTAGGCCAAATAGAAGAAATTACGGAAGACTCCGTAATACCAGATAAAAAACTTAGCATTAGCCGAGGGGGCATTTTGCCACTGGGTGAATATCGCGATATCTGGATTTTTAAGAAGATCGAGGCTATCTTAAAACGATTTAAGCTAAATTTAAATACGCCCATAAAAGAAATTCCTAAAGAGGCATTGAAAGTTTTGTTGTATGGTGATGACGAGCCGGTAGCGGTCGCTTCTGTTAAATACCCAGGAACAGAATGGAACACACAGTTTGAGGGGATTATCAACTTTCTCCAAAAACAAAAAGACGATGGCTCAGAAGCAATCCGTAAATGGGTAGAAGATTTTACGGTTACAAAAACATGTCCTGAATGCAACGGTGCGAGGCTTAAGAAGGAATCGCTTCACTTTTTAATCGATAAGAAAAACATTGCTGAATTAGCTTCACTTAACATAAAGAAGTTACAACAATGGTTTACCAATCTGGAAGATCGAATTAATGAAAAGCAACGACTTATTGCCACCGAGGTACTAAAAGAAATAAGAAAAAGGATTGGTTTTTTATTAGATGTTGGATTAGAGTATTTACATTTAAACAGACCGCTCCGAACGCTAAGTGGTGGGGAAGCGCAACGGATTCGGCTGGCCACGCAAATAGGAACGCAACTGGTTGGCGTACTTTATATTTTGGATGAACCAAGTATTGGCCTTCATGCACGCGACAACGTCAAATTGATTAAGGCGTTGAAAGATTTGCGCGACCTCGGTAATTCTGTTATTGTAGTAGAGCATGACAAGGAAATGATGCTGGAGTCAGATTACATAATAGACATTGGCCCGGGCGCTGGAAGGCATGGAGGTAATGTGGTAGCAGAAGGCGATCCAAAAACGTTTCTAAAAAGCAGTGGAACAACCTCCCAATATTTAAGTGGGAAAATTGGGATCCATTATTCGAAAGAACGAAGGAAGGGAAGTGGTGAAGAACTTTCGTTGCTGGGCGCTAAAGGCAATAATCTTAAAAATGTCGATCTTCATTTAGCGTTGGGCACATTCATTTGCATTACGGGAGTTTCTGGAAGTGGGAAATCTACCCTCATTCATGATACCTTGTTCCCTATTCTTAATCAGCATTTTTTCAATTCACACAAAGAGCCACTTCCTTACACAAAAATAGAAGGGCTTAAGTTGATTGATAAAGTGATAGAGGTAGATCAATCACCAATAGGTAGAACACCGAGATCGAATCCGGCAACTTATACGGGCGTGTTTACTGACATTCGCGATTTATTTTCTCAGCTTCCCGAAGCAAAAATACGCGGATACAAAACGGGGAGATTTTCATTTAATGTAAAAGGTGGTCGCTGCGAAACGTGCGAAGGCGCTGGCTTGAGGCTAATTGAAATGGAATTTCTACCCGATGTATTTGTTCCCTGCGAAACATGTAAAGGCAAGCGGTACAATCGGGAGACGTTAGAAGTGCGATTCAAAGGCAAGTCTATTTCTGATGTGCTCGATATGACTGTAGAAGAGGCGATTACCTTTTTTGAAAATCAACCAAAAATTTTGCGCAAGATCCAAACATTGGGAGAAGTAGGTCTTGGCTATATCTCATTAGGACAACACGCAACTACACTTTCGGGTGGCGAAGCACAACGTGTAAAGTTGGCCACTGAACTTTCAAAGCGAGACACAGGCAAAACACTCTACATTTTAGACGAACCAACAACGGGTCTGCATTTTCAAGATATAAGTCATTTGTTAGAAGTTCTGCAGAAGTTAGTAGATAAGGGCAATACAGTCTTAGTGATTGAACATAACATGGATGTGATCAAATCCGCAGATCATATTATCGATCTCGGGCCAGAGGGTGGAGAAGGAGGCGGACGTATAGTAGCGAAAGGCACGCCCGAAGAAGTTGCTAAAAATCCAGCGAGCTTTACGGGGAAATATCTTCTGCAAGAATTGAATTAAGCCATCGGTTTTTCTCTAAGAGTCAGGGAGATTATAAAGCAAATCAACGGCCCGTTATTCATAGCTGAAAACTTTCAACTCAAAAAAGAATGCTCAACAAAGAAAGGCTTTATTGGACGTTGCAAATTGGTGGATGGACATTTTATGCAACTGTCCAATTGGTTTTCAGTTTTATCGCGGCTAATATTCAAGGACTTAGTAAACAACGCGTGTTGTTTTTGATTCTTGAAGCATTTGCATGTTTATTGGTAACACACGGGTATCGAATTTTGATGAATGAGTGGCGGTGGCTAACCCTTGGGCTACAGAGGCTCATCCCAAGGGTAATAACCGGTGTGTTTTGCCTGGGAGTATTGGTTTACTTTTTAAGAATCCCCATTTCGTATTCTTTAGGGTTATTTGTAAAATCTGCTTTTGAGCTTACTAAAATTATAAATGGAATTTTGTTCTATGGAATCATATTCTTTCTCTGGTCGGTAATGTATTTTGTTTATAATTATTTTGAACGGTACAACACGTCATTAAAACTGCAAGCATCTGTGAGGGAAATTGAATTGAATAATTTAAAATCCCAACTCAATCCTCACTTCATTTTCAATGCACTCAACAGCATTCGTGCATTAGTGGATGAAAATCCAGATAAGTCGAAGCGCGCAATAAATCAGTTATCGAATATTTTGCGGAATTCATTAACATCGGGCAAACGAAGCTTAACCAGTTTTGTGGATGAGTTAAAAGTAGTAGAAGATTATTTGGGATTGGAAAGTATAAGGTTTGAGGAACGACTAAAGATAAAATTTGATATTGACCCTGAGTCAAACCAATTTCTAGTGCCACCACTGATGATTCAGACGCTCGTTGAAAATGGAATAAAACACGGAATATCGAAATTGACCGAGGGAGGTTCGGTGGAACTGACTACGCTTGTAGAGAATGATAATTTGAAAATCCGGATTAGAAATAGTGGCAGCTACGAGTATAAAAACATTTCGAATGAAAAAGGGCTGGGTATTGAAAATACGAGGCAACGACTAAAATTGATTTACGGTGACGAAGCAACATTTAGAATTCTAAATGAAAACAATAATTTTGTTCTCACTGAAATAATAATTCCACATTTGTATTGATCACTAACCCAACCTACATGAAGGCACTTATTGTTGATGACGAACGCTTGGCGCGAAAGGAACTAATGAAATTGTTGGAAGAGCATCCGTCCATAGAGATTGTGGGTGAAGCCATGAATGCCGATGAAGCAGATAAAATGATAGAGGAGCTTAACCCTGATCTTCTTTTTCTAGATATTCAAATGCCGGGCAGAACGGGGTTTCAACTATTGGAAGCGCTAGATTCTGCTCCGATCGTTGTTTTTACTACCGCCTACGATGAGTTTGCCTTAAAAGCCTTTGAAGTAAATGCGCTGGATTATTTATTAAAACCAATAACTGCCGACCGACTTTCTGAAGCGGTTCATAAAATTCAAGAAAAAGAACGTTCCAAAAGTGGCAGGGCACGGGACAAAAAATTAGGCTTGGAGGATCAAGTATTTGTAAAAGATGGAGATCGATGTTGGTTTGTTGCGTTGAGCAATGTTCGTTTATTTGAATCTGACGGAAATTATATCAAAGTATTTTTTGATGCCAACCGCCCAATGATTCACAAATCGCTAAATGCGTTAGATGAAAAGTTAGACGAACGAGCTTTCTTTAGAGCAAGCAGAAAACACATTGTTAACTTAAGTTGGGTAGAAGGAATTGAACCTTGGTTTAATGGCGGTTTAATGGTAAAACTAAAAGGTGGTGACAAAGTGGAAGTGAGCCGCAGACAAGCTGCAAAGTTTAAGGATTTGATGTCTCTTTGAGAGAGCCGTTGATCGGCCTATTTGAGCACGAGCTCAATTAATTCCTTTTCAACTTTCCAATCTTTTGCAAGTTTCAGCATGGCAGTAGCTTCCATTTCTGTCACGTATCCTTTCAAATTATTGGCTTGCCAAACCATATTGATCAACTCAGTTCTAAGTTCTTTTGAATAATCTCCAATAACCTCATTGAAGTACACCCTCGCTCTTTCGAATGAGGTCAGATAATCCTTTGAAATAAACTCATAAGACCATTTTAGGTCTTCTTCCGCTTCTAGTTCTTTTGCCGTTTCTTCAAGGTCTTCCCGCTCCAAATCATCCAGCCCGTGATAATGAAATATCACCGCTTTGAGAAGAATGTAAACTCTCTTTTGTTCAGAATTCATAAGTTATCGGCTTCAAAATAAGGCAATTTTCATGAAACGGAGAGATCTAATTTATTTTATCTTCAACAAAAAGGTCGTAGGCTATCTTGTCAGCCACAAGTTTGCCCTTTTTGGTAAGTATTAGCCGATTGTTCATCACGGTAATCAATTCCTGCCCAACCATTTGATCTATTTTTATTTTGAATAATGCCGATACATCATAGTCATAGCGAGTTTTCAATTGTTGAAGTTCTAACCCCTGGCTTGTTCTAATACTGATGAGAATGGTTTCATTTATTTTATTTTCGCGAGTAAGAATCTCGACCTCCGCGGGAATTATTCCACTTTCAATTGATTTAATATAAAATGAGTTGTTACGAACATTCGACTGGCGTAAGCTTCCATTGAAAGAATGAGCACTTGGGCCGACTCCCAAATAGCTCTCTTGATTCCAATAACTTGAATTGTGCCTGGAAACAAAACCAGGCTTGCAAAAATTGGAAATCTCATATTGTTCGAAGCCATTAGCTGCAAGAGTTTCGATCAATACCTCAAATTGCGTAGCCGATGGATCCTCGTCCATTGCAATTAATTTACCTTTTTTTGCCCAATTGCCGAACACAGTTTTGTCCTCAATGGTAAGGGAGTAAGCCGAAATATGTTCTGGCGATAAGGAAAGCGCATAACGTATATTCCTAAGCCAGTCCTCAAGTGATTGGCCTGGTATAGAGTAAATCAAGTCGATGCTGATATTACCAAATCCAACCTCTCGTGCAAGTTCAACACTCTCCGTTGCTTTAGTACAATTATGTGCTCTGTTTAAAAACCGTAAAACCCCATCGTCAAAAGACTGAATACCAATGCTTAATCGATTGATCCCTGCGGTTTTAAAGTTCAGAAGACTTTCCTTAGATAAATCATCTGGATTTGCTTCGAGTGTGACTTCCGCATCGGCATCAATGGCGAAATTTTTCCGGACAGAATTTAATAGAGAATTAATTTCAATTTCTGATAAAATGGAGGGAGTTCCCCCTCCAAAATAGATCGTCTTAATTACTTCCCCCTTCAAGTAATATTTTTGTATTTCGATTTCCTTAATTAGTGCTTTGATTAGGCTTCCCTTATTTGAAAGTTGAGTAGAGAAATGGAAATCGCAGTAATGGCAGGCTTGCTTGCAAAAGGGAATATGTATGTATAGGCCAGCCATTTTAATCTGAAAATTACAGATTCAAATTGATAGTGGTCAGAAAGATTTTTAGATCGAGTTTGGATGTTGATATTTGCGACATTGGAAAGGGTTAAAAAGGTTTTTTTCGTATTGTTTTTGTTCAGTGCAAGCTTCTTATGCGTTGCTCAAGAGCAACTATCAGTTGTAAAAAACCTAAATGAAGATTGGCAGGTATATAAAAATAGAAAGTTTCAACAATTTAATTTCAAACAAACTACTAGAACCGTCTACTTCAAAGTAAACCCAACGGAAGACGCCAAGTACCTAGTTGTTAATTCAAAAATGGCGTTTAGTCTATTTTTGAACGGTCAACTGTTAAACAATTACGATAGACAAAATACCAAGTTAAACATCGATAGTCTTTCGAAAAGATACAAAGGTCTCCTATTTTCAATTCATTCTTCTCAACCAATAACGGAAGGGGCAATTTCTACTTTTATATTAACTTCAAAAAATGCAGAGGCCGAAGTAGATCTAGAACGGAGGCCAAACAGCATTTCTGATTTCTTTGCTATAGCAGCACTCTTGCTATTGATGGGAGTTTCCTTTTTGATTGGCACGCGTCCAATTTTAGTCATCGACTATCTAAATCCCATAAGAGCATTTTCTATTAAAGAACGCGAGGGAGTTTTAACATCCAATAGAATCACTTCTTCGAGTAACATACTTTTTTATATTTTTACTTGCTTCCTTCTATCGTTTCTTGTTCTTTCTTCGCAAATAGGGTCATCTTCTAAATCATTTTTAGACGTTTCAAACAATACCTTTGGTGAGGCTTTTGTAAAGTGGAATCTCATTGCCCTTGTCATATTTGGCATATTTGTTTTGAAGTTTATTTGGCTTGCTCTTTTTTCATTTTCATTTGCATTAAAAGGTGGGTTTCATTTTCATTTCTATAATTTCATTCGAATACTGGTTTTGATCTCAATCCTGTTGGTCATAATTTCTCTAACCTTTTATATTGTTCACGAACCACAGAGTTTGTACTTAAAGTTTACTAATTATTTGATTGCAGTCACAGTAGCTAGTTGGCTAATTGTAACCTATCTAAAACTATTGGCAAATTCGACTTTCACTTTTTCACATTTATTTTTCTACCTTTGTGCTACGGAAATTATTCCGTTGATTCTCTTTGTTAAGCTAATTTCCTAAAAGCAGAACCCGACTTGTGTTGATATGACTGAAACCGCAAAGGACAGGATGCGAAAAGTAAAAAGCATTTTGGTCACTCAGGAGGCTCCTCCAGACATAACATCTCCCTATCATAAATTAGCCGAAAAATACAATCTTAAAATTGACTTTAGACCCTTTATTCAGGTTGAGCCAGTTTCAGTAAAGGAATTTAGAAAGCAGAAAATTGAGATACTCAGCCATACTGCCATTATATTTACCAGCCGAAATGCGGTTGATCATTTCTTTGAGATTTGTAAAGAACTAAAAATTGAAATGCCTGCAGAAATGAAGTATTTCTGCATCTCTGAACAGACGTCCAACTACCTTCAGAAATATATCGTAATTAGAAAAAGGAAAATTTTTGCAGGCACAAAAGATACGCAAGACTTGCTTGAACTCGTTAAGAAGCATAAAACAGAGAAATTTTTGTTCCCTTGCTCAGATATTCGTAAAAACGACATCCCTGATTTTTTAAAGGCAAATGGAATTGTATTTACAGAAGCGATCATATATCACACAGTGGCAGCTAATTTGAGCGATTTGAAGAACGTTTATTATGATATTCTGGCATTCTTTAGCCCCTCAGGGATCAATTCATTATTAGTGAATTTTCCGGAGTTTAAACAGAATAGTACACGCATCGCTACATTTGGATCAACCACTGCGCAAGCCGTAAAAGATGCAAAGTTGTTACTTGACATTGAAGCACCTCTGCCAAATGCCCCATCTATGACCGGTGCATTGGAATTATATATCAAGAAAGCAAACGATATTAAATAACTGTCTAATTACTAAGTTTTTATATACTTTCATATTTTTTTGCACTTTAATTGAAATCAAACAATATTTGCTTTATATTTCGAAACTTAAATTAATACATTGACGAACCGAGCAATCATAGTGTTGATTTTTTCATATTGTGCGGTGGGCACCTCGCTTGCTCAGCAGGATCCACAGTTTTCACAATACATGCTTAATACACTTTATTATAATCCCGGATTTGCGGGCGTTGAGGGCGTAACTAAACTCACAGCACTTCATCGAAGTCAATGGTTGGGGTATCAGCCAACCGCTGGTAACGGAGGTGCCCCAACTACTCAAATTGTAAGCATGACAGCTCCAATATATAAACTTAACAGCGGATTTGGAGCGTATATAATGAACGACAAGTTGGGGCCACAAACCAACCAAGAGATTCAGGCTACTTATGCCTATCATTTAGCGCTTAAAGATAGTAAGCTTAGTTTTGGCCTTCGAGCCGGCATTTATTCTCAAACACTCAATTTCGATTTGTATAGAGCGATCAATCCTGATGACCCCTTATTAAAGGCAAATGGCAAGGAATCTCAAATTAGACCAGATATTTCGATGGGTGTTTTCTATCGAAAAGAAAAATATTATGCAGGAATCAGTTTTAATCACTTAGTGAAATCTACTTTTGACTTTGGATTATCCCAACGAAGCCCCTTAAAAAACCACGTTTATCTTACCGGAGGTTATTATTATGATGTTAGTTTTGATCTTCGGTTTTTGTTCACTGGTTTAGTGCAGTCTGACTTAACAAAAACTACCGTTACTGCCGGTGCGATTGGTTATTTTAAGGATAAAGTCTGGGTAGGAACTGCTTTTAGACAGGCCGAATCCGCAACGCTAATTTTGGGATACAGTCTGGTTAAGGATAAATCGGTTAAATTGGGATATGCCATTGATTATGTGATACAAGATCAACAAGCAAAACAGGCAACCTCACACGAATTGGTTTTAACATATGAACTTCCGGTTAATCCAGGGGGTGGGAAAAAAGTGGTAAGAACACCTCGATATAGGCATTGATGAAAATATTTTGGTTTTTTTTCACGATTTTTACCGTTTAGTCTTTACTTTTTTCTAAAATAGCGGACTGAATTGGAATATAGGTGTCTTTAAATGGCTAGATATTAAACAAAAGAGTGGGTTTTAAAAACAGTATTTATGAATAAGTTAGTTTTTTCTAGAAGTTTTTGTCAGGCATCGATTTTTACTCTTGGTCTTGCAGTTTCAAGTTGCGGATTATTGGGAATTGGCGGTAAAAAGGGTGGCGCTAGCGATCCACAAGGAGAACTTCTTGGTGCGCAAGATAGGCCCGATTTTGTAATGCCTATTCCCTATGGTATGGTGCCGATCCCTCCTGGGACATTTCATATGGGCCAGGCAGATGAGGACCCCGCTTCTACTCAAATCAATTTAAACAAACAAATTACGATCGGTCCATTATTCATGGACGATACGGAGATAACAAATAACGAGTATCGCCAATTCACTGAATTCTTTTTGGTAGAAAAAGCTCAATTGCCAGAACCTTTTAAGACCCCTACCGAGGAGGAGTTTAAATCAAAGTATTATCCAGATACTACGGTTTGGATGCAAGACTTTTCTCATCACATGGGAGATCCTTTAGTTGATTACTATTGGGACCATCCAGGATACAAAGAATACCCTGTTGTTGGGGTTAGCTGGGAGGCCGCTAATTTTTTCGGAAGATGGAGAACCTCTTTTTTAAATGACTGGAGAAAGACCAACGAAGGTCAACCACCAGTTCCAGCGTTCAGGCTTCCCTCTGAGGCCGAATGGGAGTATAGCTCAAGAGGAGGCCGAGATATGGCCAAGTATCCTTGGGGTGGGCCTTATATTAGAAATGCAAAAGGATGTATGTTGGCAAATTTTAAACCAGGTAGAGGTAACTACTATGATGACGGCTATGAGTACACAGCTGAAGTAGGTCAATATTTTGCCAATGATTATGGCCTTTATGATATGTCTGGGAATGTGTCAGAGTGGTGTTTGGATGACTTTAATCCTGCGTCTGTCCCAACGGTGTGGGATTTGAACCCTCAATTTATTGACAAAAACGCATATGATAAAGAAGGCAATTCAAAAGAAAAATATAATGCGAAGAAGGTGATTCGTGGAGGTTCATGGAAGGATGTTGCATACTATTTGGAAACAGGCACCAGAACTTTTGAATACAAAGATTCTACCCGGTCATTTATCGGATTCAGGTGCGTAATGACTAATATTGAAAGGTCATCAATCACAGGATTTTAAAAATTGAAAACTCTCTTTATATTTATACAAATAACAAACGGCAAAAACCTTAAATTCTAAATAATCATGGCTAACAAAAAAGGCGGATTTACAACTTTACTATTCAAAACGATAATGCCAAAAGTATACGGTATCGGTGCTGCCGTAGTAATTATTGGTGCATTGTTCAAGATACAACACTTACCAGGAGCTAGTGAAATGCTTATGATAGGTCTAATAACAGAGGCGGTTATATTCTTCTTAAGTGCTTTTGAACCGCCTCATGCCGAAGTGGAATGGGCGAAAGTTTATCCGGAATTGGCAGAAGATTATGAAGCTCCTGCCGTACCTACAAGAATCAGCAACAGGCCTTCTGGCAATGAGGGAAGTGCGATTTTAAAAATTGATGAAATGTTAAAGACGGCAAAAGTTGATCAAAATTTGCTTGACAACTTAGGGAAAGGATTGACAAGTTTAGCGACTTCGACTTCGCAGTTGACAAATCTTTCAAATGCATCTGTTGCTACAAGTGACTACGCCAAAAATGTTCAAGCTGCCTCACAATCTCTTACTGAGATGAATAAATCGTATGGTACTGCTATCAAAGCCGTATCATCTATGGCCGATGCCTCGAAAGATACAGGAGAATATCATAATCAAGTCGTTAAGGTTACGAAGAATCTGTCTGCACTTAACACCGTGTACGAAATGGAGTTGAAGGATGCGGATTCTCATGTTAAGAGCTTGAATAAATACTATGAGAGTTTGACAGGGGCTATGAACGGCCTAGCAAAAACAGGCGAGAATACTGCCAAATTCACGTCTGAACTAGGAAAACTGACTGATAACTTGTCTGCCTTGAATAATGTTTATGGAAGCATGTTAACGGCAATGAAAGGTTCTGGTAAATAAGGATAGGGCGTTTATTTAATACTTTTTAAAAATATAAACCATGGCAGGAGGAAAAGAAACACCCAGGCAGAAGCTTATTGGGATGATGTACTTAGTGCTTACTGCGCTGTTGGCACTCAACGTAAGCAATGCCGTTCTTGAAAAGTTCGTAATTATTGATACTACGTTAGGCGAACTGATTGAAGAAAGCAAGATAACTAACGACAATAAATTGAAAGGTATTGAAGGAGCGACCAGTACTTCACAGAAAGTTATTGACGCAAAGGTCAGAGCAAAGAAAGTTACGGAGTTAGCAAAAGGTACCATTCAATACTTGGATGGTTTGAAGAAGGAACTGAAAACCGTGGATGGAAAAGAATTGGAGGGCGAAGGATATTGGGCTAATACCCATCGGCCAGAGGAATTTTTTCTAAACGAAAACGCCAAAGCAACAGTTAGTAAAAAATACATTGACCAGATCGATAATTTTGTCAGTGGGTTGAATCAGGTAATGGGGTTGAAGCAACCTTTTGCAAAATTGACTAGGACGGCCGAAGACTATAAGGAGTTTAAAGGTGGAATCCACAAAGACAAAGATTTTATTACGTTTTCTTTCGAAGGTGCGCCATTGCCAGCAGCTGTTGCCACAATCAGTCAGTTGCAAACTGAGATTTTAGACTACGAAGCCCAGGCATTAGATTCATTAAATGCGATAGCAGAGGGTGTCAGCTACAAGGTAGATCAACTTGTGCCCATGGTTCAGGCTCAATCAAACACGTTGGTTGCGGGGTTAGATTATGAAGGAAGTTTATTTGTTGCGGGAGCTGCTTCAGGGGTGAACCCAGAAATGTTTAAAGACGGCCGGCCAGTTACAGTTGAAGAAAAGGAGATCTCACCGGGGATCAAAATTAAAATGGGTAAGATAAAGTTTCCAGCCAGCGCAACTAATTTTGATGAAAATGGTGTAGCGGAATCTTCGTTTAAGGTAAAAATCAACCTTCCTGGGAGGGCACCTCTTGAGGAAAACATCAAGTATAGGGTGCTCCGACCTGTTGCGAAATTTGAATCCGTTGCTGCCAGTACGTTATATTTGGAGTGTGGTAACGAAATGTCAGTTTCAGTACAAGGCCTAACTGATCTCTCTGGACTAAGTCTCACTTGTTCGGCTGACGAAGGTTCCATTCAGAAAATGGGACCAGGAAAATTTGTATTGTTACCCAAAAGGCCGCAAATGAATGTTGGTATAACAATGAATGGTGTATCAATAGGGAAAAATAAATTTACCGCCAAAAACGTTCCGCAACCTCAGGGAACAATTAAAATCGGAAATCAAGATTATGACCCTGCGAAAGGAATCCCTGCTGGAACCAACATCATTAAATATGTTCCAGAGATTAGTGACGAGACATTTTTGAAACAGAATCAGAAAGATGCTGCTTATAGAATTATTAGTATGGTGATGCAAATTACTGGAAAGACGCCTATCACTTTGTCGTCAGGAACAATAGAATTGGCCAAATATGGTTTAAGGGCGGGTGACACTTTTTCATTGTCAAATGTTCAAGTAGTGAGGTCAACTTGGGATCCTAATGATTCAGATGCAAAGCCTGTTCAAGCAAAAATGGGTGGTACTTTTAAAATGGCTTCAAAGTAAAAGAATTATGAAAATTTATATATCGGTGTTTATTTTGGTTGGCCTGTGCAGTTCTGTTTTGGCTCAATCCGATACGATTGTGAATCCTGGGTCCGTTGATGGTATTCCATATTACGAACAACTTTATAAGTATAGGGTTAATCGAAGTATCGACTTGTCGGAAAGGCAAAATGCTGGCTTTAAGTCTAGGCAATCGGATATTGCGAAATTCATTCTTACCGCTATAAAAAATGGAAAGTTGAATGTTTATGATGATTCGCTAAAGCGGGTTCAAACAGTCAACGAAACGCTGATCAGTAATACGGCTGTGATGGCGGATCCATATGATTCAAAAAAGTCTTATGTGACGAGCGAAGCAGTTAGTTTCGGTGGTGTTAACTATACATCTATTAGAAATGATAATCAGGGTCATCCTACCTCTGATGCTGGCTGGTGGGAGAAATCAACAGATCAAACAGAGTATATAGGAGTTGATCAAATTCTTGGTCTTGAGTTGCGTGAGGACGTTATTTTTGACAAAAGACGCTCAAGGCTATTTTACGATATTCAGGCCTTGGGAATTTTGGCTCAAAAATCAGGAGAAGACGCATTGAACCCTCGAGGCTATGTTCTCTATAAAGATTTCTTTAATTTGGTTCAGGCATATTCGCACAGCAAGAATTTGGCTGAAAGGGACATGGTGATGTGGAGAAATAGATATAATCCTGCTGAAAACAGGCTTTTTACTGATGCATTTAAATTGAGATTGTTTCATGGAGTTATCTCTAAGGTAGAAAATCCAGATGATTTGGACATTGTTAGTATTATAACTAGAAACGGGCGGTCATATAGGGAGGCGATATATGCTAGGTGGGAGGAAGAGTTGAAGATGATGGAGAAGGAGCACAACCTTTGGGAATATTAGTGAATTCAAATGGTTACTAAAGAATGGCTCCACATGGAGCCATTTTTATTTCAGATAGCGTCAAAAAAATATGATTAGGCAAGGAACTAGGGAAGATCTTCCCAGGGTATTGGAATTGATTAGGGAGCTAGCCGAATTTGAAAAAGCTTCGAGCGAGGTTATCAACACTGTTGAATTGATGGAGAAGGATGGATTCGGCTCTGATCCTGTTTTTGGTTTTTTTGTAGCTCAAGATGATGAGTTCATAGTAGGTATCTCGCTTTACTATTATCGTTATTCCACATGGAAAGGGAGGAGACTTTATCTCGAAGATATTATCGTCACCGAGGCGTATCGAGGAAGAGGAATAGGTAAACTGCTCTTTGAAAGAACAATGTTAAAAGCTGCCAATGATGGCTGTTCTGGAATGGTTTGGCAAGTCTTAGATTGGAACGAGGCCGCTATTAAATTTTATGGTGACTACGGTGCAAGACTAGACGGTGAATGGATTAATTGTAGTTTGGAGAAAAATGAAATTGTGCATTTATTGGGCAGATAGATTTACAGTACCTCTTCCAAAAGTGTTCTAAACGTGATGTGCCTGTCCTTGAACTTTATTTGTTGTTCCTCGACCAGCGGCTTCGAGTAGTGATTGATAAATAAGAGAATGTCTTCAATTGTATTTGAAAAGAACTGCACACTATAGGAAGTGGATGCTTCATCATCGTGGCTTAGGACTTTATAGATTTTATATTCATTAAACAACTTAGTTTTCATTATCTCAGGTATATAAAAAGATTTCATCCAGTCCAGTAGTTGTTCTTCTACTTCTTTGTCAATGCCAATTGTTTCATTGTATAAAATCATTCGTAATTATTTACATAGTCCAGGAGATACGAAAAATTGTCTGTTAGCTTTCCTGCTTTCGCCACCGTAGCACGCGTGGCTATTCCTTCGGGCTTACTATAGATGATTGGGTTCATTATCCTATCGATTAGGTCTCTTCCGAATTCTTCGGAAGAACTTCTTGGCAACTCGCAAGGGAGATTATCAATTGCCATAACCGTTATATTTTCTTTTTGACTTAAAGGGCTGCAGATTGAATCAGATTCTATGTGGTAATCATACAATGGTTCTATTATCGTGCTCGCTTTTTTCGTAGAGGAAATTGAACCATTTATATCGCAGGTTATATCTGCGATTATTTTGATTTTGAATTTTTTATTGACTAGCTGTTGTTGCTCAAAAAGTTTTGGTGCTTTCGGATTCCAATAGGCGCCAGCTATGAGTATGTCTGTGACTTCCCCGTATTTTAGGAAGTCAGATTCATATTGTTCGGGTGCTAAATGGAAATCTGTTCTGTTAAATGGAAGTCCTCTTTTATGCCTGTGGTATTCAGCACTGCTTAGTTGAACATATACAGGTTCACTGTACTTTTTAGATAGGAAATCTTCGGCCGAAACCTTGCGTATGCCCGCAGTATCAAGTGTTTCCATAGCACCCTTGGCAACTCTGCCACTGCCTGTTAGGGCAATTTTTATTGGTGGCAGTGTAACCTTCCTTAACTCTATTTTTAGGTCATTTATGTCAAAGCATTCGAATGCTCGTCTTACCTCAAATGCGGCATATTTTTTTCCGAATGTCCAAAGGGCATTGTAAGCACCAACAATGCCAGCGTATCTTCCGAATGCAACTAGTCTGTTACCTTGACTATCTTTTAACGCTTCGTAATCGATAAGCGTTATATTCTTTTGTAATATTGTTTGGAGTAGTTTTTTGTTATAGGGTTGTTGCTTTATGGTATGCGAGAAAAACAAGTATGTTTTGTTGGCTATTAATTGATCGATTGGTACCTCTTTAATGCCAAATAGTATGTCGCAATCTTCTACACTTGATACGATGTTGGCACCTGCATTTTTGTATTCTTTATCATCAAAGCATCGAGCTTCGCAGCTTTGAACGACCACCTTTACGTTAGGAAATAACTGATGGATTTCTTCCACTTGTTTGGGTGTAAAAGCCACTCTTTTATCGGGAGGTGTTTTCCCTTCTCTTATCAATCCTATCTTAATTATTTCCATGGAGGTCGACTATCATTCAAATAGTCCGCCTAATAGAGAGCCGGATTCTTTTCTGCTGTTGCTTCCGTAAGGCGATATTGCTTGTATTAATTTTCGAATGGGCATTGACTGAAGATAGACCTTTCCCGATCCTCTTAAGGTTGCAAGAAAAATACCTTCTCCTCCAAATACCATTGATTTTAAACTTCCCACAGATTCTACATCAAAGTCAATTTGAGATTCAAATGCAACCACGCAACCTGTGTCGACTCTTAAGGTCTCATTGTTCAGCGTTCTTTCGATAACAGTGCCACCTGCGTGAACAAATGCTTTGCCATCTCCTTGCAATTTTTGGAGAATAAAACCTTCCCCGCCCACTAATCCGGAACCTATTTTTCTGTTAAATACAATGGACAGTTTTGTGCCTAACGCAGCGCAAAGGAACCCGTCTTTTTGAACCACTAATTCGTTGTTTGGACTTTTGGCTAAGTCTACTGGTATAACAGTACCAGGATATGGAGCGGAGAAACCAACCTTTGCTTTCTTGTTCCCACGATTTGTGAAGTGGGTCATGAATAAAGACTCGCCCGTTAACATTCTACTTCCTGCTGACAAAAGTTTATCAAACAAACCTTGATTGGTATTGCTTCCATCGCCCATTTTAGTTTCAAACATAATACCTTGCTCCATAAACAACATTGCGCCTGCTTCGGCAATGACAGTTTCTAACGGGTCAAGCTCTACTTCGACAATTTGAATGCTTTCACCTTTAATTTGATAATCGATTTCGTGTGAGTTCATGCTGATTTATTTCTTCTTTTTCTTTTTTTGATTTTCCTTCTCTTCTTTTTCTAATAATTTTTTATCATCTACATTTCTATTTAAGAAATCATTTATTTTTTCGATGTTCATACTCGATTGAAGCTCGCCAAATTGATTTATCGTGACTTCAAAGCCCCTGAGCTCTGTGTGAACCCTCGGTTTGTTTTGTTTTTTGGTTGATTGTTCGTCTTTCTTGGCCATTATTTTATCGGTATGGTTTTCAACGCATGTTCAATTCTTTTAGTTGCTTCTTCAACGCCTAACACTTCTATGGTCGCCATTAGGTCAGGCCCCGAAGCACCACCAGTTATCGATACCCTCAACGGCTGAAGTATTTTTCCCGTACCTACGTTTAATTCACTGGTAACTTTTTCGAGAATAGATTTTGCAACATCAGCGGTTATAGTGTCTGACTTTTTGATTTGATTAGCGTATTGAGTTAGGACAGTCACAGCTTCCTGAGTCCACTTCTTATTTGTGACTTGTTCATCATAACTTGTGGGGGCTTTGAAAAAGAATTTCCCTTGCAACCAAAAGTCTTGCGGGAATGTTACTCTATCTTTTAACAAGCCACAGATTTTTTCAGCCACAGCATTGCTGCAATTGATGTTTTCTTTTGATAATGAATCCATCAAGTAGATAGCGAGCTCTTCGTTTGATTTGCCGCGTAAATACTGTTGATTGAACCATTGCGCTTTTTGTATATCGAACTTCGCTCCGGCCTTTCCAATCCGTTGTATGGCGAACGAATCAATCAGCTGCGTCATAGAGAAAATCTCTTGTTCAGTACCAGGGTTCCATCCTAAGAAGGCAAGGAAATTAATTAAAGCTTGGGGTAAATATCCGGCTTCTCTGTATCCAGTTGCCACTTCACCGGTATGAGGATCCTTCCACGTAAGTGGGAAAATAGGAAAACCCATTTTATCTGCATCACGCTTGCTGAGTTTGCCATTGCCATCGGGCTTAAGTAAGAGTGGTAAATGCGCAAACTCTGGCATCTCATTTTGCCAACCCAAATACTGGTAAAGTAAGACATGTAGTGGTGCTGAAGGTAGCCACTCTTCGCCTCGTATTACGTGCGATATCTTCATTAAGTAATCGTCCACCACGTTTGCCAAATGATAGGTCGGCATTCCGTCTGATTTCATTAATACTTTATCATCCAGTGTGTCTGATTGAACTGTTACGCTTCCGCGGGTAAGGTCGTTTACCACTACTTGGTGACCGCTTTCAATTTTTGCGCGTATCACGTAAGGCGCACCCGACTCCAGCAACTGGGTCGTTTCGGCTTCGCTCAACGAAAGCGAGTTGCGCATGGATAACCTTGAATGAATGCCATATTGTTGGTTATCGTTGCCTTCGGCTTTTAATCGGATGCGCATGGCCTCGATTTCGCCTTCGCTATCAAAGGCGTAGTATGCTTTCGCGGAAGCAATCAATTGATCCACATATTTTTTGTAAAGGTGCTTTCGCTCCGACTGCCGATAGGGTGCATAAGGGCCGCCCACACTTTGCCCTTCGTCTATTGCAATGCCGACCCACTTTAGCGATTCGATGATAAATTCTTCGGCACCTGGCACAAAACGGTTTTGGTCGGTGTCTTCAATGCGAAGTATCATGGTGCCGCCAGTTTGGCGGGCAAGTAAGTAGTTGTAAAGCGCTGTACGTATCCCACCGATGTGAAGTGCACCTGTTGGGCTGGGTGCGAAACGAACGCGAACGGGTTTGGTCATGCTTTAGTTTTTGGCTAACAAAGGTAAAAGATGATTGACAATATTAGCCTCGATTTGAGTATTGTTTCTTTCTAAAATTATTTCAAAACCAACCAAAAAGCCTTTATACCTTTGCAACTTAAAATTTCATTGGTCGATGGACGAAAAGAGTTTAAATTTTCTCGAAGAGATTGTCGAAGCCGACTTGGCTTCAGGTAAATATAAAAGCATTATAACCCGCTTTCCACCCGAGCCGAACGGATATCTCCATATGGGTCATGCCAAGAGTATTTGTTTAAATTTTGGGTTGGCATTGAAGTACGGAGGTAAAACTAATTTACGATTTGATGATACCAATCCTGTTACAGAGGAAACGGAATATGTGGAAGGTATCAAAAATGATATTAAGTGGCTTGGTTTCAATTGGGCACAAGAACTTTACGCTTCCGATTATTTTGAGCAACTCTATCAGTTTGCGGTAACATTAGTCACTAAAGGTCTTGCTTATGTGGATGACAGTTCCAGTGAAGAGATAGCAAAACAAAAAGGCACACCCACGCAACCGGGGGTAAACAGCCCTTATCGGGATAGGAGTATCGAAGAAAATCTAAGGCTGTTTGCCGAAATGAAGGAAGGCAAATACAAAGATGGCGAGAAAGTACTACGAGCGAAAGTAGACATGGCACATGTTAACATGCACATGCGAGATCCATTGATGTACAGGATAAAGCATACTCACCATCATCGCACTGGCAATAATTGGTGCGTTTATCCTATGTATGATTTCGCACATGGTCAAAGTGATGCCATCGAAAATGTTACGCATAGTATTTGTACGCTTGAATTTGTTCCGCATCGCGCTTTATATGATTGGTTTATAGAGAAGCTTTCTATTTACCCCTCACATCAATATGAGTTTGCCAGATTGAACATGACGTATACTATTATGAGCAAACGTAAGTTGCTTCAACTGGTAAATGAAAAACACGTTGCCGGGTGGGATGACCCTCGTATGCCCACGCTGGCTGGCGTTCGAAGAAGAGGCTACACGCCCGAAAGCATTCGCCAGTTTTGTGACAAGATTGGAATTGCCAAGCGTGAAAATTTAATTGACGTGGGTTTGTTGGAATTTTGTGTGCGCGATCATCTGAACAAGGTGGCTACCAGAAGAATGGTAGTTTTTGATCCGTTAAAAGTAGTGATTACCAATTACCCTGAAGATAAATCGGAAATTTTAGCAAGCGAAAACAATCCGGAAGATCATGATAATCCAGGTAGTCGTGATATTCCTTTCGGGCGCGAATTGTTCATCGAGCGCGAAGATTTCATGGAAGAGCCACCAAAAAAATATTTCCGATTGGCGCCAGGGCAGATGGTGCGCTTGAAGAGCGCCTATATAATCCAATGTAATGAGGTAATAAAAGATGGCAACGGAAACATAGTTGAGGTCCATTGCAGTTACGTTCCAGAGAGTAAAAGCGGCTCAGACGTATCAGGAATAAAAGTAAAAGGTGTTTTGCATTGGGTGAGTGCCAGTCATGCTTTAGGTGTTGAGGTAAGGTTGTATGATAGGCTCTTTAAAGTAGAGAATGTGTCAATTGCCGAGGGGGATTTTAAAGATTATATTAACCCGGAATCATTGTCGGTGTTACCGAACGTGTATGCAGAACCAGCGATTGCTGGCGCAACCGAAATGGAACGATTTCAGTTTTTAAGGAAGGGATATTTTGTATTAGACAAAGACTCAACCAAAGATAAATTGATCTTTAACCGAGCTGTTACTTTGAATGACATGTGGGCGAAGGAGGTTAGTAAATAGCCGCGAGTATTTGGCTACCAGCTATTAGCTTACCTAGTAATACCAAACAGATGGCGATTCATCACGTGAGGCTCAAATCTACTTCACCGCAATACAGGAAATCTCTACACTCACATCTTTTGGTAGCCGACTTACCTCCACCGTTTCGCGAGCAGGTGGGTTAGCAGGAAAATTCTGACCATAAATTTCATTTACTTTCGCAAAGTCATTAAAGTCTTTGAGGAATATCGTGCTTTTTACCACGTTGGAGAAATCAAAACCAGCGGCATGTAAAATTTCGCCAATATTTTTCATCACTTGAGTTGTCTCCTGTACAATGTCATCTGTGATAATTTTGCCAGATGGCTTCTGTATGGCGATCTGTCCAGAAATGAAAAGCATGTTTCCGTGTTGTATCGCTTGGCTGTAAGGGCCAATGGGTTCGGGGGCGTTGGCTGAATAGATTGCTGATTTTGACATACTGTTGATTTACGTTTGTTCAAATATCAGAAATTATCTGCTTATTAAAATAAAGTATTTTAAATCGAGCTGCTAACAAAAACAATACGGTATTTGATAGCATTAATGTCTCGGTTTAGCATAAAAAAACCTCCCGCTCGTAACGGGAGGTCTTTAGTTTTCAGAAAAGTTCTGATTAATACTTTATTGTTTTAACATTACCAGTTTTGTCGGAAACCTCGAAGGTTGGTGTACCAGCAACTTGTGTCAAGTTGTAGACTAAACCAAAGTTACCAGTCACTGTCATGTTTTCATCGTGAACCAAGTTGTTTGAACCATCAAATATTTTCACATTGATTTGCTCAGACCCTTTGTTAGCAACGGCTAGCAAATATTTGCTGCTTTCTGCAATACGTGCAATATGAACTGAGTTAGCAGATACTTCTTTACTATAAGTAACTTTTTGGCTTTGAGTTCCTGCGTTATCAGCTATTTCAATGGTGTACTCACCATCAGCCATGCCAGTAAAGTTTATAGGACGCACAAATCCGCTAACGATACCTAAGTTTTCGGAGAACACTTCAGTGCCATTTGCACTTAATATTCTCATGGTTACTTTTGACGACTTCTGTCCGTCATAGATAACTTTAAACACACCTGATTTTTGGTTTACAACAACCACCTTAGGTGTACCTGGATCTTTAGCAAAAGCCAGTACCGACACAAACGTTGCTGCTAGAGCAGTAAGGATTACATTTTTTGTTTTCATAATTTTTCTCGTTTTGTTTTCGATACAAATATACGGTAGCAAACTAGGCAGGGTTGTAAGTTGTAAGAAAACCACACTATTCATCTGAAATAACGTTTGCGTTTTTTTTGCATTAGAAAATGTATTCAAAACCTACGAATTGCAGTAATTCGGTTACCAGATGAAAATGGTTCGGTAATTCAATTAGCTCTATCGATTGCATTAACTTATTAACGATCGTATAGTGTGCAAATCCAATCAATCCGGCTTCTTTCTTTTTCTGAATCGGTTGAATAAGAAAAATAATGAAAAAAATATTGTTGCCACAAGCAAAACCCCAAGTACTTCGGAACTTTCAATACCCTTCATTGATCGATAATTCAACCAACCAGACTTAATCACTTACTCAACCGTTACAGATTTGGCTAAGTTACGTGGCTGATCAACATTACAACCGCGCATGACCGCGATGTGGTAAGAAAGAAGTTGTAAAGGCAGCACTGAAATTAATGGCATCAAGGGCTCAAGTGTTGCTGACACTTCGATCACAAATTCTGACATCGCAGGAATTGTAGTGTCGCCTTCCGTGACAATAGAAATAATTCGCCCTTTTCTTGCTTTTACTTCTTGAATGTTTGAAACAATTTTTTCGTAGGAACTATCCTTTGTCGCGATAAACACAACAGGCATTTCTTTGTCGATTAGTGCAATAGGGCCGTGTTTCATTTCAGCTGCTGGATATCCTTCTGCATGGATATACGAAATTTCTTTTAATTTTAACGCGCCTTCAAGTGCTACTGGGAAATTGTAACCCCGTCCTAGGTATAAAAAGTTAGTAGAGTCTTTAAAGGTGTATGCAATCTCTTTTATCTTTTCATTCAGCAAAAGAGTCTTTTCTACTTTTGCTGGAAGATTCTCCATTTCCACCAATAGCTCATGAAATTTTTGTTCTGTGATGGTGCCTTTCTTTTGCGCCACAATTAGGGCAATCATATTTAGCACCGTTAGTTGTGCAGTAAAAGCCTTTGTACTTGCTACACCAATTTCAGGGCCGGCATGTGTGTACGCTCCAGCATGCGTTGCTCTTGGAATGGATGAGCCGACCACATTACAAACCCCAAAAATAATTGCGCCTTTCGATTTAGCTTGTTCGATCGCTGCTAACGTATCAGCTGTTTCACCCGATTGTGAGATGGCAATAACAACATCTCCTTCGCGCACTACCGGATCTCTATACCTAAATTCCGAAGCATACTCTACTTCAACCGGTATCCGACAAAATTCTTCAAAGAAATATTCCGCTACTAGACCAGCGTGCCAAGAAGTTCCGCAAGCAATAATGATGATCCGGTCAGCATTCACAAGTTTATTAAGATATTCGCGCAAGCCTCCCAGCACCAGTCTTCCGCTAGAAGAGTCAAGCCTTCCACGCAAGCAATCTTTTATGGATCGTGACTGTTCGAATATTTCCTTGATCATAAAATGATCATAACCACCTTTTTCAATTGCATCTAATTCAAGGTCTATCGTTTGGATGTAAGGAGTTAAAGGAAGGTTAGCTATATTCTTAATCGTTAGCTTACCATTGTTAATAATGGCTAACTCTTGATCATTCAAATAGACAACTTCGTTGGTGTATTCAATAATAGGTGTGGCATCGGAAGCTAAGAAGAATTCATTTTTACCAACACCAACGACCAACGGGCTGCCTTTGCGAGCAGCGATTAATAGCGAAGGATCTTCCAACGAAATGACAACGATTGCATACGCACCTACTACTTTAGTAAGTGCCAGCCTCACCGCTTCATCTAATGTACATTTTTCTTTTTCTTTTATGTCTTCAATAAAATGAATGAAAACCTCTGTGTCAGTTTCACTTAAGAAGGTATGGCCCTTCTTAATTAAGTCTTGTTTGAGCGCGCTGTAATTTTCGATAATACCGTTATGGATTATCGCTAGTTTTTTAGTGGCTGAATAATGAGGGTGTGCATTTTCGTCATTCGGCTCGCCATGGGTTGCCCATCGTGTGTGCCCCATTCCGATGGTGCTTGTGAGCTCTTTGTCCTTTATAAAACCTTCTAATTCTGAAACCTTCCCCTTTTTCTTGTAAACGGATAGCTTATTGTTATTGAGTAATGCTATCCCGGCACTGTCATACCCCCTGTACTCAAGTCTTTTTAGTCCTTTAATTACTACCTCCTGCGCTTGACGAAAGCCAACGTATCCAACTATTCCACACATACTATTTTTTTTTAAGATTAATGAAAAAATCCCAACTAGAGTAACCTAGTTGGGACTTTATCTTTTCTATCGTTTGAAAAAGAACTAACTGACCAATTCGTTATACAAATTGTAATACGATTCGGTGCACGTATCGTCTGATTCAATCGATTCAATTTTCTTCTCTTTAATTTTTTTCATCAGCCCTTCGAGCTTTTTGTTGTTCTCTCCAGCCACTGATACCGAATCGGAAAATTGAGCGGCTAGTTTAACAAAGCCTTCATAGTCGGCTGTCTTTAAATGACCGAGCATGTTGTCTTCGATATCCAGCATTCTCACTTTACCGAGTAAGTCACCCTTAAATTTATGGGTGAAGCTATTATCATAAATAGTAAAAATGGTTTTTGTGTTTTTGAACAACGGATCGTTTTTATACGTTGTCTTTAAATATAATGGAATGAAGCTGGTGATCCAATCGTTGCAGTGAACAATATCAGGAGACCAGCCCAGTTTACGCACGGTTTCAATGGCTCCTTTGCAAAAGAAGATGGCTCTTTCGTCATTATCTTCATAAAACCGGTTTTCCTTATCATGAAAAACTGATTTGCGATGAAAGTAATCTTCATTATCAATGAAGTACACTTGCAATTTGGCGTTTGGAATAGAAGCTACCTTGATAATTAGCGGTTTTTCCTCATCACCCACCGAGATATTGATACCAGATAATCTTACAACTTCATGCAAACGGTTCTTCCGTTCATTGATCAAACCAAAACGTGGCACCAGAATCCGAATTTCCATCCCTCTTTCTTGCATGGCTTGGGGCAACTTTCTCACAAAATCTGACACTTCAGTAGTTTGCAGAAACGGATTGATCTCACTGGCTACGTATAGAATACGGATTTTTGACATAATATTACATTTTTAGAAAAGTACAGTGAAAACGAGCCACAAAAGTACTCAAATTTCACCCCGTATTCAACTGTACTTCATTTGTAAAACCTATATTTGCACCCCTTTAGGAAAAAGCCTTGATGGAAATCTTTAAAGAAGTTGAGCCCATAAGGGCTTTTTTGGATTTTAAAAGGCGGAATTCCGTCAATTCAATCGGTCTTGTGCCAACCATGGGGGCTCTGCATAAAGGGCATTTGGAGCTGATAAAATCTTCAAAAAAAGAGAATGATCTTACGATTGCAACTGTTTATGTAAACCCAACACAGTTCAATAACCCGTCTGATCTAGCAAAATATCCCCGAACTTTTGAACAAGACGTTGCCCTTTTGAACCAAGCTGGCTGCGATATCCTATTCTTTCCTTCTAATGAAGTAATGTATTCGGCCGCAAATCCAATAAAAATTGATTTTGGTGGGCTTGATAAAATTTTAGAAGGGAAATTCAGGCCAGGGCATTTTAGCGGTGTCGGCCTTGTTGTTTCTAAGCTTTTCAACATTATTCAACCTACAAAGGCATATTTTGGCCAAAAGGACTATCAGCAGTTTCAAGTTATTTCATCGCTTGTAGAGCAACTTATGTTCCCTGTTAAGTTGGAATGCGTTCCTACCGTTCGCGAAGAAGATGGCCTAGCCATGTCGTCACGCAATTTAAGGCTGGCACCAGAAATGCGATTGAAGGCATTAACTCTATACAACTCGTTACAGCTTGCGAAGAATTTATTGTTAGACGGAATTGAAATGACGATTGTAAGAGAAAAGACAATTAATTTTTTTGAAGAAAACCAAGTAAAACTTGAATACATTGAATTAGCGGATCGCAAAAACTTAATCTCATTAAATTTCGTTCTCGATCCAAAAGATTCCATTTTGCTGATTTCAGGATACGTGGGAGAGGTGAGATTGATCGACAATATATTTTTAGTATGACCATTCAGATATTAAAGTCCAAAATACATAGAGTAAGAATCACTCAAGCTGAGTTACATTATGTAGGTAGCATTACGATTGATGAAGCCCTCATGCAAGCCGCCAATTTAATTGAAGGTGAAAAGGTACAGGTTGTGAATGTGAACAACGGAGAGCGATTGGAAACCTATGTAATTAAAGGCGAACGAAATTCAGGTATGATCTGTCTCAATGGCCCTGCAGCAAGAAAGGCCGCAGTCGGTGATATTGTTATCATAATTTCATATGCTTCAATCGATTTTGAAGAAGGAAAAGCATTTAAGCCAACATTGATTTTCCCTACGCCTGATAACAAACTCAACTGATGGATAAGAGACTCAAATCGTTTCTTCAGTTTGTAATAATTATATCCCTCACGGCTGGTTTGCTTTGGTTTGCTTTACGCGGATTGGTTGCGGGCAAAGATCAAAGTTCGCTCGATGTGTTGCTTGATGCATGGAACAAATCAGATAAGTTTTATTTGTATTTAATGGCTGGTGTCGCTATCCTTAGTCATGTAATACGTGCGCAACGATGGCGGATGTTGTTAAAGCCTTCCGGAAACATCGTTTCACTTCAAAACAGTTTCCTTTCTCTGATGATAGGGTACCTGATAAATTTGGTGATTCCAAGAGGGGGAGAAGTATCTCGTTGCTACAATCTTTTCAAACTAGAAAAAACACCTGTTGAAATTTCGTTCGGCACCGTAATCATTGAACGGATAGTAGATGTCATCTTACTTTTTGTTTTGGTCGTAGTTTCCTTTTTCCTGGAATGGAACAAACTCGAGAAATTTATTTCAACACTTGATTTTTCCTCGTCCGCGGGTTTTAAAATTCCCATTTGGTTGATTCTGCTTGCGATCTTAGGGGTAGGTGGTTTAGTTGGATTATTCCTACTTCGCAAAAACGAAAAGCTAAAAAAATTGATTGCCGGATTTACCGAAGGGTTACTATCGATCGTTAAACTTAAGAGCAAAGGGTTATTTATTTTGTATTCACTTCTAATTTGGGGCATGTATTTTTTTATGAGCTATTGTGTGCTCAAGGCTTTCCCAGAAACCAATCAGTTGGGCTTTAGCGCGGTGATTAGCCTTTTTGCGATTGGCTCTATTGCCATGGCGGTGCCGCTACCCGGAGGCACAGGCTCATACCACACACTGGTTCCATTAGTTTTGGTTATACTCTATAATTTGCCAAAGCCTGACGCGATTACGTTTACCTTTATTTTTCATGCGTGGCAAACTTTTATAATGATTGTGGTTGGCGTTTTATCGTTGTTGATTAGCTACGGAAAACTTAGATGGAAAGAAGCGCAGACAAAATAAAAACATTGGCCGAGGCTGCAGCACAAGTTCAGCTATGGAAGGCAAAAGGCGAGAAAGTAGTTTTCACAAATGGCTGCTTTGACATTATGCATTTGGGGCATGTAGATTATTTGGAGAAGGCGAGAAGTATAGGAGATCGGTTAGTGCTCGGATTAAATACCGATGATTCTGTCAGCAGATTTAAAGGCCCCACCCGACCAATTCAAGACGAGCAGTCGAGGGCCAGAATTCTTGCCGCATTGCAGTTTATCGATTTAGTTGTCTTTTTTAATGAAGACACACCTCTAAATTTGATTGCCGAATTGATTCCTGATGTGCTGGTGAAGGGGAGTGACTATTTGGCAGAAAACATCGTTGGCGCAGAAGTTGTTAAACGAAACGGAGGTGTTGTTAAAACCATTGACTTTGTTTCGGGTTATTCCACCACTCGAATCGTAGAAAAAATTAAACAAACATAAATTTCATACAACTATGGGTGCTTTAGTAATTGGTTTATTTTTTATGGGAATTGGTTGGTTGGTGAGCGCCAGACTTAAAAGTAAATTCAGGCAATATTCTCAAGTTCATTTAGAAAAAGACTTGACTGGTGCCGAAGTTGCCAGGCTCATGTTGGCCGACAATGGAATAAGAGACGTGCAGGTAGTTTCGGTCGAGGGTGAATTGACGGATCATTACAATCCGTCTACTAAAATTGTTAATCTTAGTGAAGGTGTTTACCACGGAAGAAATGCCGCAGCTACCGCTGTGGCAGCTCATGAGTGTGGTCATGCGGTGCAACATGCAAAAGCGTATTCCATGCTCGAATTTAGATCAGCCATGGTGCCTGTTCAAAATATTGGAGCTCAAGTGATCAATTTTATTTTTATGGCCATGATGTTTGGTTCTTTTTTCGCCAGCAGTATTTTGCCGATTAAAACAGCTCTCATAATAATTATCGCTTGTTATGCAGTATTCGCATTGTTTGCGTTGATCACTTTACCTGTTGAATTTGATGCAAGCAACCGGGCGTTAGCCTGGGTTAAATCAAGAGGAATTGTAAATTCTTCTGAATACGATATGGCTCAAGATGCCTTAAAATGGGCTGCAATGACCTATGTGGTGGCTGCTATTGGTGCTGTTACAACCTTGATCTACTACGTGCTCATGTTTTTGGGGATTGATAGAGACTAGAAATTTTGTTTGTTCTAATAGTAAGGCTTGGGATTTTTCTCAAGCCTTTCTTTTTTTCTTTACCTAACGATTATTCAAATCATTTTAATCAGTATCATTGTTTCACTATTATTAAATCGTTTGCATTATGAACTTTCAACTAAATGAAGAACAGCTAGCGGTGCAAACTGCTGCTCGTGAGTTTGCCAACCAAGAATTATTGCCAGGTGTAATTGAGCGCGATAACCACCAGAAATTCCCGTCTGAACAGATAAAAAAAATGGGTGAGCTTGGCTTTATGGGTATGATGGTGGATCCGGCTTACAATGGTGGAGGTATGGATTCTATCTCATATGTGTTGGCCATGGAGGAAATTTCAAAAATAGATGCTTCGGCTTCGGTGTGCATGTCGGTAAACAATTCATTGGTGTGCTGGGGAATTGAGAAGTTTGGAACTGAAGAGCAGAAAGAGAAGTATTTAAAAAAGTTGAGCACTGGCGAAAAGATCGGTGCATTTTGTTTGAGTGAACCAGAGGCAGGTTCGGATGCGACTAGTCAGCGCACAACAGCCGAAGACAAAGGCGATTATTATTTATTAAACGGCACCAAAAACTGGATCACCAATGGAAGTTCCGCTAGCGTATATATTTTAATAGCTCAAACACATCCTGAAAAGAAGCATAAAGGAATCAATGCCTTGATAATAGAAAGAGGGATGGAGGGCTTTATCGTAGGCAAGAAGGAGGATAAAATGGGCATCCGCGGAAGCGATACACATTCGCTTATGTTTACCGATGTGAAAGTTCCAAAAGCTAATAGAATTGGCGATGACGGCTTCGGCTTCACTTTCGCCATGACTACACTTAACGGTGGCAGAATTGGGATTGCGGCACAAGCGCTGGGTATCGCTTCGGGGGCTTATGAATTGGCGTTAAAGTATTCTAAAGAGCGCAAGGCGTTTGGCAAAAACTTATCCGAACACCAGGCCATTCAGTTTAAGTTGGCAGACATGGCCACCAAAATTGAGGCTGCCCGTTTGTTAGTTTGGCAAGCGGCTTACTTGAAAGATCAGAAGAAAGATTTTGTGAAAGCGGCTGCCATGGCAAAACTATTCGCATCGCAAATTGCACAAGAAGTAACTACCGAGGCCGTACAAATACACGGAGGTTATGGCTATGTAAAAGAATTTCACGTAGAGCGAATGATGCGCGATGCTAAAATCACCCAGATTTATGAAGGCACAACGGAAATACAAAAAATGGTTATTTCGAGGGAATTGTTGAGGTAACTTACTCTTCTCCTTTTGCTTTTGGCTTAACTTTATCTAATTCCGGTAAAACAAAATTATCGAACGCGCTGGGTTGCTTCATCAATTCTTCAATGTCTTTTACGGTGCGAGGTGCTGCGAACGAAAGGAGTTCATTTCCTTTTTCAGTAATGAGCACATCGTCTTCAATACGAACAGAAATGCCCCACCACTTTTTGTCACAGTTGCTGTTTTCAGGAATGTAAATTCCGGGCTCGACAGTAATTACCATGTTTTGTCTCAACGAGTCGTATTTACCACGGTCATGAACGTCCAGCCCAATGTGGTGAGAGCAACCATGGGGGTAAAATAAATTTCGTTCAGTTTCTGACGTGATAGGAAAGCCCAATTCTTTCAATCCTTTGTTGATAGTAATGCGTGCTGTGTTTTCTATTTCTTTAAAAGCTGTACCTGGTTTACAAATTTTGAAAACGGCTTCTTGTGCCTTTAGCACCAATTCATAAATCTGCTTTTGCTCAGGAGAAAATTTCCCATTAACTGGGACAGTGCGCGTAACATCAGCCGAGTAGCCATGATATTCAGCAGCTAAATCCATCAGAATTAATTCTTTGTTGGTGATGGAGGGTTTGTAGTTTTCCATGTAATGCAATATGCATCCGTTGTGGCCGGCACCTACAATGGACGGATAGCCTTGGTCTTCTGCTTGATACTTTTTAAACACATATTCTTGTAAGCCTTGAATTTCTCTTTCGGATAGACCCGGCCGGATGGCTTTCATTGCCTCTGCATGACCAATAGCTGAAATGCTAACTGCTTTGCGCAGCAACTCTAGTTCCTCTTTGGTCTTTACTCCTCTTAAATCAGCTAGGAGCGGGCCAAGACCAGTTGTATTTAAATTATTCTTGGTCGGTTCAACTGCAAGTGTTACTCCACCCTTTGCAGGGTAATTTACCTTGGCTTTAAACTTTTCGATAAGATCATAAAGGTCGGTGCTGTCTTTGGGCACATCGCGCACGTCATTCTTAAAATCAAAAAATAGCACTTGGTCGAACTTAGAAAAGTTGAGGTTATAACGTGAGAACTCAGCCGCATCAAAAGCTTGTTCAAAGCCAAGACTTGATTTAACGCCCTCCTTGCCTAACCGCCTGCCTGTCCACATTTCGGCTCGTGCATTTCTGGCTTGGGTAAAAATTATCTCGTTGTATTGAGCGCCATTGTTGGCTGTTTGCAAGTCTTTAAAAACTAAAAGTACTGAATTGGGTTCTTTGTATCCGGTGAGGTAGAGAAAGTCTGGATCTTGATGAAAGAAATAGTCCACATCATTTGCGCGATTCCTTACAGCATTGGCAAAAAGAACAGCTATTGAATTTGCAGGCAATTTGTCGCGGAGCTTTTGCCTTCTTTCTGAATGAAATTCTTTTGAAAGAAAATCGGAAGGTAGGTCAGCATTTTGAGCTGAGCAAAGCGAATTGAAAAGTATCAATGTCGCAGCGACAACAAACTTAGTTTTCATTTCTGAACTATATCAGTGATTTTTCTAACACTACAAACTCTAACTTTTGTTTTGGTTGACCAAACCGTGGGTCGTTAAATGAAAATGGCTTGGTTTTTCCGGTAAGCATGTATCCGTGCCTAACATACCATTCAATTAATTCCTTTCGAACAGAAATAACGGTCATATAAATGGTTGTGCAATCTTGCTTTTTGGCTTCTACTTCCGCTGCCTTCAATAATTCTTTACCAATGCCTTTACCTTGAAGGTTTGGTGTTACACTAAGCATACCCAGATATAATTTTTCGGCATCCTTTCGCAATTCAACGCATCCTAAAATCGAATTTTGTTCAACATATTTGAGAACGGTTGTATTTGGCGTTTCCATCACATCTTGAATTGCTGCTGCATCAGTACGAGTTCCATCCAACAAATCGGCTTCGGTTGTCCATCCTTGTTTGGATGATTCTCCTCGGTAGGCGGAGTTTACTAACTTATCTAGCTCTGCCGCATCGCTTATTAATGCTTTTTCAATTACAAATCCCATGTTACAAGATATTCAACTTAATGAGTTCTTCTTTTAGCTGATTTGGTGTTTGGAAATGAATTACGGGTAGGCCCACTTCTCTTGACCCGATCACATTTTTAACATTGTCGTCAATAAACACTGCTTGCGCAGGATTAATGTTGTACCGATCAAAAAGAATCTGGTAAAAATCTGGAAACGGTTTGCGCGTTTTTTCAACACCCGACACCACGATGCCCTCAAACCAATGAAGGAATTCAAAATTGTCAAGTGCCCAAGGAAATGTTTCGGCCGACCAATTCGTTAACGCATAGAGCTTATACTCGCCCGAATCTTTGATCGTTTTCAATAGATCAACTGTTCCGTGAATCGGTCCTGAAATAGTTTCTTGCCAGCGGCCATACCAAGCACGAATGGCTTCTTCATGGTCAGGAAATTTTTGAACTAGTTCCTCGGTGGCGTCTTCAAATGATCGGCCTGCATCCTGTTGATCGTTCCATTCACCGGTGCAAACATTTTCTAGAAACCAGGTGACTTCTTCTTCGGTGTTAAATATCTTACGGTATAGATGGCGTGGATTCCAATCGATCAGAACTCCGCCCAGATCGAAAATAACGGTGTTAATGGATGACAAAATTGATAAGGATTAAAATGAAAATGAATGATTGAAAAGTGGTGAGAAAACAGTGGCAATTTCTTTTCCCGTTAAGGTGTATAGATTGTTTTCCAATTTATACACAATTGATTCTTTGGTCGATGGATCGATGATCCAATATTCTTTCACACCAAATTTCTCGTAAAGTTCTTTTTTGGTTACTAGGTCATGCGTGTTGTTGCTTGGAGAAAGGAATTCGACAATTAAATCGGGCACTCCGTGATATGGAATTTCTTCTAGGGGTTGACTACTATTTGTATGGGAAATAAAGTAAATATCCGGCTGAACGGCATTGCTCTCTTGATCTAAATAAACGTCTGGCGGGGCAATAAGAATTTTGCCCAATGAGTTGGCTTCTATAAAATCTGCAATTGTTCTCATCATTGAGATAAGGAGCCATTGATGTTTATTAGAGGGTGATGGCGACATATAAAGTTGTCCATTGATTAGTTCGGCCAATGTTCCTTCTGGAAGCATCTTGTAAACTTCCATAATGGTTTTTGGTGTTTGCAATAGGTTTGGTTCCATTTTCTAAAACTCAAAATGATGAGTGAGAAGCGGAGAGAAGAGAGTGGCAATTTCTTTTCCCGCCAAGGTATATTGATTATTTTCCAATTTATACACAATTGATTCTTTGGTCGATGGATCGATAATCCAATATTCTTTCACACCAAATTTCTCGTAAAGTTCTTTCTTGGTTACCAGGTCATGCGTGTTGCCGCTTGGAGAAAGGAATTCGACAATTAAATCAGGCACGCCAACAATGCCATGAGATTTAACAATGGAAGCGTTTTGAGCGGACACAAAAGTAATATCCGGTTGAACCGCATTGTTCTCTTCATCGAGGTAAACATCATAGGGAGAAATAAAAATCTCACCTAATCCATTAGGTTGAACAAACTGTGTTAACTTCATAAAGAAGGCTCCGATTAGCCGCTGATGACTCGTGTTTGGTGCAGGTGACAAACAAATTTCCCCGTTTATTAGCTCTGCCAAAGTGCCTTCCGGAAGCATTTTGTAGACTTCCATGATGGTGCGCGGTGGTGACGGTATGTCAAGTTCCATATTTCAAAAATAATGAAATTATTTGCCAAAAGCCCATGTCAAAAAATGGGGCATAGCTTCTGCCCAGGTTTCAGGATTATGCTTGCCGTCCTTAATTTCCAGGTATTGAATGTCGTGAAATGGTCGGTAGCCAATTTTTGTGAGTTCTACAATCAAATCGAGTGTGTCGTCAATAGAATCGATAATTCCATTTTTGTTGCGGTCGCTCCACTCATCTTGCGTGCCTGTTTGAAACCAAAACTTCATCCCCGGTTTCAATTTTCCCCTGCGTATTTGTTGGTGCATTAAGCGATCTCTATCATCAGAATAAAATCTGCTGTTGGTATCGCGTTTTCGCCACCAAAGCGAGCCGCTAAACACCCCCGCTTTTGAAAATACTTCGGGATTGTTCCATGCTATATCCATTGCTGAAAGTCCGCCCAATGAATAACCCGCAATGGCGTGTTTTGAACATGATCCATCGACAGGATATTGATAAGCTAGATAGGGTATTAACTCGGAAGTAATATACCGACTGTAGTTTTTGGCCACACTGCCCCTGCCTTGATAATCGCTCTTCGCGGCAACGCCATACTCTTGCATTCTATCGCCTGCCACAATTGCCGCCACAATTATTTCATGGATGCTGTTTTCCCCGCAAAGTCGCTCCAGTGTTTCTCGCACTTGAACTGCTTTATTGTCCTGACCATCATTTAAAATAAGCAAAGGATATTTTTTATTAGAAAATTTATAACCAGCGGGTAGTAAAAGCTCGACATCCACCTTTCTATCGAGCAGCTTCGTGTAAATCCCCGTAAGGTTTTCCGAGAAGTAAGTACTTGAAGTTATTTCCTCCAGTAAATTATTTTTATCAGACTCTTTTATCGTCACAATTTTTGGTTTAGCTTCCTGAAATAATTCTGAAAGTGTGTAAAATTATATTTTTCAGATGACTTATAACTGAATATTTAAAGGTCATAATTTTTATTCCATGCCTCACGAACATTTGCATCGCTGGTACTCTCCCAACCTTAGTCGCGAGATCGAAGTATTGGCTTTTGGTCATCAGGGGTATCCCGTAATTCTTTTCCCCACTTCGATGGGAAGATTTTATGAAAACAAAGATTTTAAGCTGATTGAAAGCGCAGCGTGGTATTTAGATAATGGGTTTGTGAAGATTTATTGTCCAGATGGAATTGACTCCTCAAGTTGGTATAATAAAAGTATTCATCCCGCTGATCGTGTGAAAAATCATATTTGGTATGACCTCATGCTTTTGCACGAGCTTGTTCCTTTAGCACAGCGGGAAACTGGCGTTGGGCGCGTTGTCACTGCAGGTTGTAGTTTCGGTGGTTATCATGCTACCAATTTCGGCTTCAAGCATCCGGAGGTGGTGAAATACATTTTCAATATGGGAGCGGCCTTTGACATCAGGGATCAGCTAGACGGATACTATGATGATAATGTTTACTTCAATAATCCACCCGATTTTATTCCCAACGCTCAGAATGGATTTTATGACGACTTGCATGTAGTGTTAGGCACAGGTACTAATGATATGTGTTGGGATGCGAACGAGAAATTGGCGGGGGTACTGCGTGCAAAAAGAATTAACCATTGGCTGGACGTAAGGCAGGGCGCTAACCATGATTGGCCAGTATGGCGAGAAATGTTTCCTCATTATTTGTCACTCATAAAATAAATTTAAATTTCTACGTATGAAAAAGATCGGAATACTTCATGGCATGGAACGCTCATTTCCCGAGGCGTTTGTTGAGCGTGTTAACAAACTGGGCTTGAAAGATATCATGGCCGAACCCGTAATGGTAGACATGGTTCAGCAGGGAGTTGGGGATGATTATGCCGTTATTATTGACCGCATTTCACAAGATGTTCCATTCTACCGCGCCTATTTAAAAAATGCGGCCATCGATGGAACATCGGTACTTAACAATCCATTCTGGTGGAGTGCAGATGAAAAGTTTTTCAACAACGCGCTGGCTGTCAAAATTGGGGTGGCGGTGCCTAACACCGTTATACTTCCCTCGCATGAGCGGCCAACAGACACTTCTGACGCCTCGTTCAGCAATTTAAAGTACCCACTTAGTTGGGAGAAAATCTTCAATTACATCGGCTGGCCAGCCTATATGAAGCCCCATTCTGGCGGAGGCTGGAAAAGTGTTTATAAGCTTAACAACTTAGATGAATTTTTCAAATCATATGCTGAAACCAATCAGTTGGTAATGATGCTTCAAGAAGAAATTGTTTTTGATGATTACTTTAGGTGTTATTGCTTAGATCGCAAACACGTGCGCATCATGCAATACGAACCGCGCAATCCCCATGATCTACGTTATGTAGTGAACAAAGGGCCAGCAAGCGAAAAACTGTTAATGAAAGTACACAAAGATGTGCTTGCGCTAAATAATGCCTTGGGGTATGATTTTAATACCGTTGAAATGGCGGTGCGGAATGGAATTCCCTACGCGATTGACTTTTGCAATCCTGCTCCCGATGCAGATGTAAAATCGGTAGGTCAGGAAAATTTCGAATGGGTAGTAGAACACGCTGCAAAAATGGCGGTGGAGCGAGCCCAAGCACAGAAACCAGGAAAGGACAACCTTACCTGGGGGACTTTTGTTTCTGATGCGGTTACCAAACCACAAGTTGCAAAAGCCAGCGGCACGGATAAAGTTGCCAAACCGGCAGAAAGCAAAACAAAAAAAGCAGCTCCAAAAAAGAAGTAAAAGTTATTGAAAATAGTGTTGTTTACGGCTTGACTACTATCGACTAGTTATGGAAAAATTTACATTAGGTGTTGAAGAGGAGTACATGATAATTGACCCTACTACGCGTGAATTAAAATCACACGATCAAAAGATTGTCGAGATCGCTTCACGGATAGTCAAAGATCAGGTTAAAGCGGAGATGCACCAGGCTGTGGTGGAGGCGGGAACAGGAATTTGCAGAAATGTAGATGAAGCACGCGAAGACATAACAAAGCTGCGGAAGATAATTAGCAGCGTGGCTGGTGACTTAGGGCTAAAAATGGGCGCGGCAGGAACTCATCCGTTTTCTCATTGGAGCACTCAATTGATAACTCCTAATCCTCGGTATGATGAGATTGTTCAAGAGATGCAGGAGGCCGCCCGCTCAAACTTGATTTTTGGATTGCACGTGCACGTAGGCATTGCCGATAAAAACATGGCGATCCATATCATGAACACCGTTCGCTACTTTCTTCCGCATGTGTATGCCCTTTCAACTAATTCTCCTTTTTGGGAAGGCCGCAACACGGGGTTCAAATCATTTCGTACGAAAGTATTCGATAAGTTTCCGCGAACGGGTGTGCCGGATGAATTTAACGATTGGGACGATTTTAAGAACTATGTTAACCTATTGATTAAGACCAAGTGCATTGATAATGCAAAAAAGATATGGTGGGATGTGCGCGTACATCCGTTTTTTGATACGATTGAATTTCGCATTTGTGATGTACCGATGCTGGTTGAAGAAACAATGGCAATCACCGCTATTTTTCAGGCTCTCGTGGTGAAGCTATACAAACTTAGAATGCAAAACATGACGTTCATCATGTACAATCGTTCCTTAATCAATGAAAATAAATGGCGGGCCTCGCGCTATGGTCTCGATGGTAAGCTGATTGATTTTGGTAAGCAAGAAGAGGTAGACACTCGTGCTTTGATCCTCGAGCTGCTTGAATTTGTCGATGATGTGGTAGATCAACTGGGAAGCAGGCAGGCAATAAATTATGTGCACACTATTTTAGAGAAAGGCACTGGTGCCGACAGGCAACTGGAAGTTTTTAAACAGTCGGGTGATCTACGAACGGTTGTTGATTACATCACAGATCAGTCTATCGTAGGGATATAATCATAAAAATTTTAAAAGCTCCATTGCCAAAAATGCGCATTGCGATTTTAGATCTATACGAAGGCGAGCCAAACGAAGGGATGCGCTGTATTCATCAATTGATTGATGAATTTAGACAGGAAAATAATCTCGACATTGTTTCGCATGTCTTTGAAGTTCGACTGAAGAATGAAATGGCAGACTTGAGCTTTGATGCTTACATTTCCTCTGGCGGGCCGGGTAGCCCGTTGTCAAGCGAGGGTTCCCAATGGGAGCAAAGCTATTTTGCATTGATGGATAGTATACTTCATTACAATTCAGAACATCCGTTTAAGCGCAAAATGGTTTTTCTAATTTGCCATTCGTTTCAACTGTTTTCGCGCTACTATCATTACGGCAAAGTTTCGAAACGCAAAAGCACTTCATTTGGCATCATGCCAATTCACCAAACCAAAGCTGGCCATCATGAGCCTTTCTTTAACGGGCTAGGTGACCCTATTTATGCTGTAGATTCCAGAGATTATCAAATTCTGGAGCCCAATGAAGCAAAGATCTGGTCGGGGGGTGGTCACATTTTATGTATAGAAAAGGAACGACCCTTTGTTTCTTTAGAACGAGCAGTAATGGCCATTCGATTTAATGAGGCATTTATTGGAGTGCAGTTTCATCCGGAAACAGATTCAGACGGAATGTTTAAGTACTTGTTAAGGGAGGATAAGAAGAAATTGATTATTGAAAAATACGGGCAGAAAAAGTATGAACATATGCTAACGATGGTGAATGAGCCCGACAAAATTAAGTTAACGTACAGAACAATCATTCCCTCGTTTTTACGAAGTGCGATTCCAAAATAGGTGTATCATATGATTGCAACGATCCGTAGTCAATTTAATAAAGACTTTTCTGAAGAGAAATATAAGGCCTTTATTAAAGACCTGAACGAATCCTATAACTTCCATATTCGCTTTCGTGTTGCTGAGTCACCTGTATTTATCTCTTCCGATTTTAAGACAAAATTGATTCAAGCTTCTGACGAAATCATCGACTTCATTACGAAGCCGGATTTTAAAAAGATTACAGAGAGGGCTATTCCTGCCAACTGTTATGTGCCTAATGAAACCAACCATTCGCATTTCTTGGCCTTAGACTTTGCCATTGTAAAAAACGAAGCTGGCCAACTTCAGCCTCAATTGATTGAAATGCAAGGATTCCCTTCACTCTTCGGGTTTCAAGATTTTCTAGGCAATAAGTTTAAAGAATACTATGACGTTCTTAAGACGCTTAATAACCACTTCGGAGTATCTACTGCTGAATACAAAGCGACTCTTCGGAAATTTCTTTTAGGTAACCATCAACCTGAAAATGTTATTTTGTTGGAGATCGATCCGCTCCTTCAAAATACAGCAATTGATTTTATTCTCACCCAAGAAATTAGTGGAATCAAACCAGTGCATATTGGCGATGTTATTAGGGACGGGAGAAAGCTATTTTATAAAAACGAAGGTAGAAAAATCGAGATACATCGCATTTACAATCGGGTAATTTTTGATGAATTGCTTAAACGAGACGACTTAACCATCGACTTTAGTTTGACGGAAGACGTAGATGTTGAATGGGTTGGCCATCCCAATTGGTTTTTTAGGATAAGTAAGTACACCATGCCATTCATTAAAAGTAAGTATGTGCCCGAGTGCAAGTTTTTAAATGAATATAAAAATTGGCCAGCTGACTTAGAGCACTACGTTCTAAAGCCGCTATTTTCATTTTCAGGAACCGGGATTATTTTTAATCTAACACAAAAGGACTTAGAGGCAATTCCGCTCAATGAACGCGAAAATTATTTGCTGCAAAGAAAGGTTACCTATGAACCCGTTATTCAGGCGCCCGATGGGTTAGTAAAAACGGAACTTCGACTTCTTTTTATTTGGGATGACGGTGAAGCCAGGCCTAGACTAATAACCAATTTAGCGAGACTAAGCCGTGGGGAGATGATAGGAGTAAAATTCAACAAAGATAAAACATGGGTGGGCGGATCAGTTTGTTTTTTTGAAGATTAATGTCAAGTCATCACATAATTAGGGAAAATCAAGAACCAGCACTTTTAATTTTAGATACGGCAGCGACATCAGTCGAAATTATAGAGCAGCTTCTGGAATGGTCGCCAACGGTAATAGTTTGTGAAGCAGCTATTGAACAGGTATTATCTTGGGGGATAAAGATAGACGCAGCGATTCTGTCGAATTCAGTTTTATGGTATGACAAGCTGGTGGATCAAGAGCCCATTCACATAGTTCAAGCGAGCGGAAGGCCGATACAAGATGGACTTGATTTTGCCCTATCCAAAAAATATAAAGCAATTAATATCTTGGTTTCAGAAGAGGCAGATCTTGACTGGCTTTCAGCAGCTGCCGCGGATATTGATCTGGTAGCTTTTCACGAGCAGTATAGGTGGAGCTTAATCAGAAGCGGCAACTTTGAAAAATGGCTGACAAAAGGCACGCGCCTTGCTATTTATCCTAACGTAAAAATAATAACAGCAGGATTAACCGAACAGCTTCTGGTAATTGAAACAGGGAAGATTAAAATCGAATTAAGCAGTTTTTTTTGGGTAGGCGAATCAATCTAGGAAGAATAATTAGTTTAATCGACCCAACACAATCCGGTCTTTCCCATCCAAGTCTTTTTTAATTCTAACGTCTCTGAATTCGTGTTCTTGAAACAAAGCAGCAATTTCATTTCCAAACCGTTCATTTATTTCTACCAACAAGAGGCCTCCTTTTACAAGGGAAACATGGGCCGATGCCAGGATGTGTCTGTAGAAAATCAGAGGGTCGTTATCGCTTACAAATAACGCAGTGTGTGGTTCAAAAGAAGTAACATTCTTGCCCATTAATTTCTCTTCGCTTTGCGCGATATAAGGTGGATTGCTTATTATACATTCTAGACTGCTGAATGGCAGGTTGTACTTTAGGATATCGTGATGTATTAAATGACTTTCAGCTTGATGAAGCTTTGCGTTTTTTGTGGCAACTTCTAGCGCTTCGGTGCTTATGTCAATTCCAAAAATTTTTTTGTGTGGGAGTTCCTTTGCAAGTGTTATCGCAATGCAACCACTGCCCGTTCCGATGTCCACAATACTTCCATTCATCGGATTGCTTTTTAATTGAACAATGGCTTCCTCTACTAATAGCTCAGTCTCTGGTCGTGGTATTAAAACATGTTCATTTACGTAGAACCATCTTCCAAAAAAATTAGCTTCTCCAATAATATATTGAATTGGCTCGTGGCTGTTAATTCTATTGAGAAGCACATCGAAATCTAAATCAGAATTTATTTCTTTTGAAAGCATTAGATCAGTTTGTCTTATCCCAAGAATTTTATCAAAGAGCAAGAAAAGCATACTATTAATTTCAGACTCTGTTTCATCAATAGTGATTTTACTTTTTAATTGATTGAAAAGGGCTTTGGAATTGGCCATAGCTAAAATGATCTTTGCAAGTATAATTCTTCTTTATGACTCAAAGCGAACTTTTTATGCTGCGCGCATTAGAATTGGCGAAGCTGGGAACGGGTGCTGTCAGCCCTAACCCGAGGGTTGGTTGTGTCATTGTTCATCAAGATAAAATTGTTGGCGAGGGCTGGCACAACGTTTTTGGAGAGCCGCATGCAGAGGTAAATGCAATCGAGTCAGTTGTTGATAAAAGTGTATTACATGAATCCACAGTGTACGTAACATTAGAGCCTTGTTCACATACCGGCAAAACTCCTCCTTGTGCCGATTTATTGATTAGGTCTAAAATTCCAAGAGTAATAATCGCTGTTGAAGATCCGAATCCATTGGTTGCAGGCCAAGGTATAAGAAAATTGACGGAGGCGGGAGTCCAGGTTTCTGTTGGTCTACTTTCCAAAGAAGCCGCGTTAGTAAACAGCCAGTTCTTCGTCTCAATCAAAACAAAGCGGCCTTATGTAATTCTAAAGTGGGCACAAACAGCAGATGGCTTTATTGCTCCGTTGAATCGAGAAAGAAAATGGATCAGCGGAGCACGTTCAAGGCAGTTAGTACATAAGTGGAGGACGGAGTTAGATGCGATTTTAATAGGCAGTGACACGGCAATACACGATGATCCGCAACTAAATGTACGCGAATGGGTGGGAAGAAATCCCATTCGAATTGTACTCGACAGAAATCTTAAATTATCAAGCGATCTACGGATTTTTAACGGAAGTCAGCAAACAATTTGTTACAATCTTGAAGTTGATAAAGCTGAGAGAAATTTAAGTTTCGTAAAATTATCAAAGACAAACTTTTTGCTGGAAATGTTGGGAGACCTAGCAAACCGAGGAGTTCAGTCGCTAATGATAGAAGGTGGCTCTACACTTCACACGCTGTTTATTGAAGCCAATCTTTGGAACGAGGCTCGTATCTTTTATTCACCAATTAAATTTAATGAAGGCATCCGTGCTCCAGTTTTGAATGGAATAAAAAGCAACGGCTTTTATCTAGACAACGACTTTTTGGAGATTTTACTTAACCAAACTCATTAATCGAACTTTCGCCTGATACCCCAAATGTCGCGAATGATAACATCGATAGAAAGCTTATTCGATTCTTGCTGCACAAGCCCATTGCTTGTTGTTCCAAAATTAGTGAACGAATAATTTACATTAACAGTGGCAAAGTTTCCATTCAGAGGCAAACCTGCTCCAATAGTATATCCCGAACTCGACAACTGTGTGTTTCTAACTATGATGTAATAGTCTTGTAAATGATACCCCGCTCTCCAACTAATGGCTTTTAAGTAATTACTTGTCTCCAAATTACCTTTAAACTCTCCGCCAAATGAGTATCGAAAAACATCTTTTGTGATTGCCCCATTTTCAAGTTTTGCTTTTGTCCATTCTTGAAAAGAAAGGTCGGCTGCGAGAACGATTCTTTTACGCATATATGAAAAGCCAACTCCATATTGTTTTGGCAAAGTGTAGTTGACGGAAAGTTTATCTGTTTCTCTAGTTGATCCGGAAGAAAGTGTCGTTAAAACCGTTTGGTTATATCCATTTAGCTTAGTTGACGTTTTATAAGTAGCTCCAAATGTAAATTGACTTTGTTTAATATTAAAAAAATACTGAATGCCAGCATCGAAATTTGCTCCTTGTGCGAAAAGTTTTGTGTTAGATTCAAGTGCCCCGCTAAAAGAATTGGCACCAGTAATTGCCTTTTTGTTGATAGATCCTAAGATTAAAGAGGCATTTACCCCGATGCTTAAGTTTTTTATGATTTGAAAGGAACTACCCAAATAAAACTGGTTGAACCCTCCGCTGCCTTCATAGTTTACGGGTATTAAGCTAGCTCCGGCTGAAATGGCTTGGTTGCTCGTTACGTTATAAGAAGAGCTGCTTAGTGGAGCAATGCCCGCAACACCTGCAAACTTTGGAGAAAATTTAAACCAGTAATTTAAGCTAGAAATCGTACCTGCTTGATAATTGGTAGAAGACGATGAGTTTCTAAACGTGTTGTTTTCAGAGTATCCACCAAATTCGAAAAGTTTAGAAACAGGAGAGGCGATTGCGGAATAGGCGGCAGGATTGGCCGTGTTTAAGTTATAAATATCTCTAACGGCAATACCAGTTCCACCCATCACCCTATTTAAGGCCGATCCTTTCCATTTCAGGTCACCGATGCCATAAACTGAATAAACAGAACCCGAAACATCTTGCGCCTTGGGTTGAGTGGTAATAAGCGTAACCAAAAGAAGTATAGAACCACCTATTTTTAGCAATTTCATAGTTGTATTAAGCGGCAAAGATAATTAAGTGAAGTGAAAGTCATTAAATAAATGTTCTCGCTGTCATTTAATGGCCTAGGATGAATGTTACCTGCTTATTGTTTTACTAACACCTACTTGTGATGCATTATATTTTTGGATTTAATTTTTTTCAGAATAATGAAACAAAACAACGGTTTCAATCATCTTCTACCAAAGTATCAAAAAACATTGTTTTGGGAGTCTTAACAAGATAATGCTATTTTTGCGGTCATTTTAAAAATGGATATAAAGTTAAAAGTATCTGATTTGGTCACAGTAGCGAAGCTAATGCTTGTAAGCATTTGCTTTAGTTGTAATGACCAAACTTCAAATTTGGGAGCTGACTTTGTTCAGAGCAGTGCTTTTGACATTGGTGTTACTGATACGCTTACGTTGGATGTGTCAACAGTGTTATTTGACAGTTTGAGAACCAATGCTCCTGATAAGCTCCTTTTAGGTCGACATACAGATGAAAAATTAGGAACCGTAACAGCCACGCCAGTTTTTCAATTGAGTTCAAGGTCAATTTCCCAACTCGATAAAAATTTTACTTCCTATGAAGCGTTAAGGCTGACAATACGAACCAGCGGCTACTATTATTACGATACTTCTGCTTTGCATTCAGTGAATGTTCATCGGGTAACAGACGAAATTAAGCTTTATAGTGGCGGAAGATATAACACCAGTAGCTTTAAAATTGATACAAATCCGTTGGGAAGCCTTTCTTTCGAAGCTCGGCCTTTGCATACCAAGGATAGTATTGAAATACCTCTTTCTGACGTTTTAGGAAATGAACTATTCGATCTAATGCAAAAGGGAGATGAAAAAGTTACAAATTCAGATCAGTTTCTAAACTATTTGAAAGGGTTGGCAATTCTTCCTGATAAAAACCAAAATGCATGTTTTTTAGGGATAAATCCTTCCATTGAAATGAGACTTTATTATTACGATAAATCGGTGTTGCCAAGCAAACGAAGATATCAATCTTTCTCAACATCTTCAGTGATTACATATAATAGTATCGTGGCCGATAGAAGTGCTACGGTGTTGAATGAGTTGACTACACTTAAGAATCCGGTTAATTCAAAAAAAACTTCCAACACGGCTTTCCTGCAGTCGGGTACTGGGCTGGGGATACGAGTTCAAATTCCGCATTTAAGGAATCTTTTACTTACCGATGCAGGATTCTCAGCTTCCAGTGCCGTTTTGGAGATGATCCCTATTCAAGGCTACAAAACCAAAACTACGCCTATTCCATTAGCCCTGACTGGATACATAGTGGACAAGCAAAATTCTATTTTGACAAACAATACATACACTGCCGTATTAGTTGATGACAACGAAAACCTTGAGAGGAGTAGACGATATAGTGTGGATATTACAAGTTTTGTTAATCAGCAAATGTTAACCGACATTGACAACGATAATGGCTTACTTTTTATAATTAATGATACTAATTTTAGAAATACAATTGCAAGGCTAGCGGTTGGCGATGCCAGAAGCCAGTACAAAATGAAATTAAGCCTTTACTTCGTAACACTTCCACAGAATAAATAATAATACACTCTGAATTTTACTAAAAAATGAAATCAATTAAATTGTTTCTTCTCTTGGGTCTAATTGTAGGTTTTATAACACTGCAGTCATGTGGATCCAATAACACCACCACTACTACCCAAGGCGATTGGGTTAAATCAATACCGTTTAAAGGTGTGCCGAGAACAGGGCTAGTTACTTTCACCATTGGCGAAAAAGTTTACGCTGGCTTGGGGTACAATAGCACCGGTTATCTTTCCGATTTTTATGTGTTAGATGGAGGAATTTGGAAAGCGTTGGCAAGTTTCCCCACTGGAACTAACAACGATAATTTACGCGAGCGGGCAACCGCATTTAGTGTTGGTGGAAATGGATATGTGGGGCTGGGCTACAATAGAAATAATAGTGGCGTTGCACAGCAACTAAATACATTTTGGAAATATGATCCGGCTGCCAACAAATGGACGCAGTTGAAAGATTTTCCGGGTGGCAGAAGGTACAATGTGGTGTCGGTAGGAATTGGCGAAAATGGTTACTTGGGCACCGGATATGATGGAACTAGCTGGTTCGGTGATTTCTGGAAGTATACGCCTGGAACAGATACTTGGACAGAAATTGTGAGCTATGCAGGAGATAAGAGAGAGGGGGCTTCTGCATTTGTTTTGAACGGTAAGATGATGCTCGCGGGGGGTAAAAACAACGGGTTGTATATTTCAGATATTTGGGAATTTGATCCTACTACCACAACTTGGACCAGTCGCACTCCCGCTACAAATGATGAAGATTATTCAGACTTCAAAACAGCTGTGAGAAGGAGCAATGCGGTATTTTTTGGATTTAACAATTATGGATATATGGCCTTGGGAGCGGCCCCTTCGCTTACGCTTTCTATTTATGAACTAGATCCAACAACTTACAAATGGACTCAAAGAAGTAATTTTGAAGGGTCGGTTAGGCAAAATGCAATTTGGTTTGTAACGGGAGGAAAGGCATACGTTGGCTTGGGAGAAGCAGGATCGCAATACTACGATGATATTTGGGAATGGAGACCGTTAGATGAATCTAACACAAATTGATTTAATTTGATCTCAAATTTTTCTGAAAAGCTCACCATCGGTGGGCTTTTCTTTTGATGCCTTTTCTGTCCTCTTTTCACTAATTTAGGTAATCACGATCTGTTCGTCCGAATATTGATTCGGTGCTCTAATGGGTCTTCAAGCTATTTCGAAACAGCAGATAAATGTGTCTATCAATTAGATTTATAGTTTCAAAACACTCAGCGGCAGAGTAAAACTTGTACCCATTCAAGGGATAGGGAGTTCCAAGCAGCGTTTTTCTGATTGATCAAATCCACTGCCGAATCATCAGTCAGAAGCATTATTAAACTCCCTAAATCTTCTAACCATTGCCAAACAAAAGCCAATCATTAAAATTCCAGTGCCTAGCCATAAAACGTTGATTAGGGGCTTTTCTAGCGTTTTAATAATTACCCAGTCTTTTTGCCGTTGGTTAACAGCGAAACTAAATTCATTCGTTTCGGGATGAATGTTTAGAAGTGTGATTTTTATTCCTAAATCATTTACTTCCGATGGAATCCTTCCTACTTGGCTTCTATCTTTTATTATAAAAATGGGCTCAGCATAGTAATTATCACGTTCTCCTTGAATTTTAATTCTTGCTTGCACTGCGACATCTTCTTTTTCCAAATCGATGCCGTCTAGTTTTTCCAATCTTTTAACCTCTTCCAATTGAGCCACATAATCATTCACAAAAAAATCCTTTCCATACCCTACTCTTATCTCTTCTGTTTTGCCCCAGTCTACCTCCGCTTCCGGATCCATGGGTGCGGCAACGTGCGTATATAAATCGCTCAACAAATTTCTTTTAATGTCGGGTGAGGCCACTCTACCTCCCATTTCCTCATTTACTTGGATGCGTGGGAATAGCGATGCTTCCACTTTACCGTTTTTCCTCAATTCGATCTCGTAGAAGGTGTTTTCTGGATTGATTTCAATCGTATCTTTTGCGCTAAATAACTTTTTCTGTTGGAACAACACATCTTTTTTTGCCACCACTTTAAATGGGTCGTTCGTTAATTCTAGATCGCTTTTTTTCATAAAGCCCGATTTCGTTTTGGGTTGCAAACGCTCTCCCAGAAACTCGATGTCGTAACCAGCCATTGTTCTGGTTTCATTAATAAACAGAAGAAGGTTATCTCGATTGAATTCCGTTCCTGCTTCTTTTGAGTAAAGCAATCCTGTATTGTTTAACGAGACAACTTTAGAATATCCAGCAGAAAACAAAACGCCTATCAGCATAAGGCCAATGCCAATATGCGCTAAAGCACCACCAGATAATTTTGGGTTTAATTTTAATAGCGTAAACAAAATGTTTCCGTTCGATACTATTAAATAGATACTCGCCAAGGCTAAAACCAAGTAGGCAGGTTCATAAATTTTTGCGATCGCAATGATCAATGCAAAAAGAATTAACGACAGAAGAATTGGCCCCATCAACTGTTTTTTCAGCCCTTTACCATCTATCTTTTTCCACCAAAAGAATTGACCTGTTCCAGAAATCAAAGCAACCGCCACGCCAAACCAAAGTTGAAATTTTGAATAAAATTGAATTTGATTTGCGGGTGGGGCAACGTTGGATGTTGATCCTAATAGCTCAACTATTTTATTATAGACGGGGATAGATGTGGGTATTATTACCTGAAAGCCCATTAAACAAAGTGTTGTAGCTCCTAAAAAGATCCAAAATTCGCGAGAGTAAATAGAGACTTCTTTTTCGGAAGTGGCGATGTGTTTCCAACGAACGGAGACTAAGCCAATGGCCAATAGTGTAAAAAATAAAAGATATACTAACAATTGACCAGAAAGGCCAAGATCTGTAAAGGAATGAACAGAGGCATCACCTAATATGCCACTTCTCGTAAGAAAAGTAGAATACAAAATCAGCACAAAGACACTGATCACTAAAATAATGGAAGTTTTTAAAGCCGTTTCACTGTTCTTATAAGTGATCATGGTGTGAATGGAGGCTATTAGAATGAGCCACGGCACATAAACAGCATTTTCGACAGGATCCCAATTCCAATATCCGCCAAAGTTTAGTGTCTCATATGCCCAATAACCGCCCATCAAAATGCCCAACCCCAAAATAGCTCCGGCCAATAAACTCCAAGGCAATGCTGGTTTTATCCATTCTGAGTATCTCTTTTCCCAAAGGCCGGCTATACAAAAGGAAAAAGGGACGAGCGTTAGGGCAAATCCTAAGAAAAGTGTGGGCGGATGGATGACCATCCAATAATTTTGGAGCAGCGGATTTAAGCCGGTGCCGTCTTTCGGGATAAACTCTGGCTGCGACTTAAAAATGGGCGCATCCATGGCCTCGCGCAATAAAATAAAAGGAGAGCTACCTAATTTCAAATTGATAACTGGAAGAACCACTCCCAAAATCATGGAAGCTAAAAATACTTGAACGCTACAAAACACAACCATGGTGGTTGCTTCCCATTTTTTTTGCGTTCGAATCAAAACAATGCCAATAATGGCCTCCCAAAACATCCAAAGCAAAAAGCTTCCCTCTTGGCCATTCCAAAAGCTAGAAACCACATACTGAGTTTCTAAATGCCGTGACGAGTGCGAATAGGCATAATGGTATTCGAAATAATGATTATTGATGATGGTGAATAAGCAAAAGACGATGCCGAATATGCTTGCTACATGAGTATAAAATGCAACTCTGGCGTTAAGAAGCCAAGCTTTTTTTTGTTCTGGGTTACTTTCAAGATGCGCTTTAAAGTAAGCGAAAACAGTCATCGCTGACGTTACAAAAGTGGCAATAACAAATAAGTGACCGAGATTACCGATGAAGTAGTGCATAAGCGCTAACAGATTTTTGTTGGATCAACAATTATTAAACGCCTGCTTTTAATTTTTGCTCTTGGTATTTGGAAGGACACTTTAATAAAATTTTTTCTGCCACGAATTGGTTTCCCCTGTACTCGCCAATGACCACAATTTTTTCGGATTTGCCTAAGTCGGCAGGTGCCGGTTCGTTGTAAACCACGCGTTCTTCCTTATTTTTTTCATCTACCAAAATGAAAGAACATGAAAGCTTATCTGCGCCATTTTCTAATCCTACAATGGTGCCATTGCCATCTTTCTTCAATGATCCAACTATATGAATACTGGAAGTTTTACCTGCTTCTGCTAATTTGTAGGCTTGGCTAAAATCAACGTAAGTACTGGTGTCTCCTGCCGTGGCTAAAATGAGGGCAATGGATATCCCAATTATCCCAATTGCAATAATGTATTTTTTCTTCATATTGAAATAAAATTCTGCTGATTTACAAACAAATTTAAGCGAATGGAGTTAAAAAACTGACTGAAAAATAAAGAATAAAGATTTCCTTTTTTCAGATAGGTCAAAAACACTAAAGCCTACTTTTTTAGCTCTTTTTCAAGCCGAGATATTTTTTTGTCAACCCTGATCAAAAGAATAATCATAACACTGAGTATAGCTACCAAGCCAAAAACAACGGTATAAATTTTTCCGTCTTTTCTGAGAACATCGGCCATTTCTACTTTTTCAACAGACTGGCAAAAGCTATCAAAAGAGAAGAATAGAAAAAAAAGCGATCCTATTTTCCTAAAAAGTTTCATTTTGGTATTTCTTTAAAACTCGTAAGCGTAACAACAAAGTAAAAAGCCACCAGCCAAGCATAATGAAAGCAATTATTGCTGTGTAGACAACCAATTTCATGTTATGTGAGGTATCAAATAACCTAAAGGTCGGGTTGTTTCCGTTCCCGGGATGCAACGAATCGGTCATTCTTGGCAAGATATAGATCAGTGGGATAAAAACAGTGTAGGAAAAAATATTGTAGACAGCAGCTAATCGGCCTCTTTGAGTTTCGTCCTCCAAAGATGATCTCAAAATAAAATAGGCAGAATAAATTAATAGACCGATCGCTGTATTATTAAGTTTTGGATCACTCGTCCAAAAAGTACCCCAAGTGGCATTCCCCCAAAGCATTCCTGTTACCAAACCCAGTCCCCCAAAAACGAAAGCAACTTTTACTGATTCAATAGCATTGTCATCATATTTAATGTCTTGAGTCTTCAAATACTTGAAAGAGGACCAGACTGAATAAGTAAAAAGAAAGATCATGGAGAACCACATCGGAACGTGGAAGTAATTCATCCGAATGGTTTCGTTTAATATGTGGAGTTTTGGTACGGGCAGTAGAAGCCCACCAACAACTGTGTAATACAGCAAAATAATTGTTAAAATCTTCCACCAAGCTAGTTTGATTCTCACCATTTCCTCGATATTAACTTCTCCAAATATACGGGAACAGCAAATACGAGAAAGCAATGGATAAACAATTAATTGCAGTCAGTATGGTAAGTTCATCATAGCTTGCCGATCGATCTAGTCCATCGATACAGTTTTTTGTGATTTTTATCGATAATAAAAGAATTGATATAATCACCGGAAAACTCAACACGGCCATCAGAATAGTGCTGTTGCTGGCCTTGGCTGCAATTCCCGAAAGTAGTGTAAGGGATGAAGCAAAACCGAGCGCGCTCAACAAAATAGTTATACAAAATAAAAAAGCGTCATTGATGGGATTGCTCAAAAACAGCACAAAAAATGCAAACCCCGCGAAGGAAAGAATCCCGCAGAGCAAAAAATTGTAGCAGATTTTGGAAACAATAATTGCCTCAGGACTAACAATTGAATAGAAATAAATGTCTTTGCCTTTTTTTTCGCCAATAAAGCTTTTCGCCACCGTATTTACCGTGGTGAACAAAAGCGTAATCCAGAAAAGTGCGCTCCAACTTATTGGCTCAACAACTTTAAATCCGAACGCGATGTAACTTATAAAAACCGTGGATACCAGATAAACAAGTAAACCCGAGATGACCGTTTTTCTGCGTATCTCAAGGTTTATTTCTTTTTTTATTAATGTCAGTATCAAATTTAAGAGAGTGAAGCGAGGTACTTGTTAAAGTTAAGCAACGCTACAATTACATAACCTAGAGCAAATGCCAAGAGAATTGCGATCGAAACCGATTTTACCATTCCTGGGCTTGCCGGCTCAGTAAATTCTGTGAATCCCGTAACAATCTCAAAGGCAGGCTTAATGTAAATGTCGCGATCAATTAATTGAATCTCCTTATAAATCTCGAGATCTTGGTTGTAAATCTGAATTGGGTCGGTCACTGCCTTATCGCTCAAAATAACATTATTCGAACCTTGTCTGCTTTGCTGCGCCATGCTTTGGTAGTTTTGGAAGATGACTTTTTTGAGGCTGTCTAATTTTTTTGATTCCGATTCCAACTTGCCCTTTTTTGCAATCAAGTTAATGCTATCAATTTCCATTCTTTTTTTAATGAACGGATCGTTTCTAAAATACTTAACAAGAGCAATTTCAAGAGGTTTAATAGAAGTCGGAGAGTTCACCCTAACGGTTATTTCAAAAGAATGCCTATTTTCGATTTGTAACCGATTGATAATCTGATCGATTAACTTCAAGTCTTTCTTCTCAGAGAGATTCTTGATCTTCTCGGAAAGGATTTCTAAATCAATTTTCTCCTCTTCAGACACGAAAGGCTTGGATTGAAAAAAAGAGATGCTATCAGCCAGTTTTTGAGGAATTTGAAGGGTTTTGGCTAATCCAATTTTGTTTTTCTCTTCCGCCAATTGGTTTAATTTTTGAACTGTTTGTTTGAGAATGCGAGTATTGATATAAGAACTATTGACAATCATAGTTGACTCGTAGTACTTTTTTGTTATCACTCCATTAGCATACAAAACGGCTCCCACAGCACCTACTAAAACGAGTACAATAAAAAGAATCTTATTTTGGGATGGGATTAACCTTAACACAGCCAGGGCCCTCAAAAAACTCATCCCTAGGTTGCGGAAAAAATCTCCTATTTTCGAAAACAAGACGCCAAGATCAATTTCGTCAGACTGCACGGGTTTTGGCTGATTCTCCATTGGTAATAATTACTACGTTTAAAATTTAAGTACTTAATTTGCGCACGAAAATACAGATAGTACTTTCCAACTCAAAATCGCGATCAGCTCAACGGATTAATGAACATGGATAAAATTGCAGTAATTGGCTTAGGTTATGTGGGACTTCCTTTGGCTGTCGAATTCGGCAAGGAACTGAACGTGGTAGGTTTTGACATTAACAAAAGTAGGGTTGAACAACTAAAAAGGGGCTTCGATTTAACAAAGGAGTTAAGTACGGACGAACTGTTAGAGGCGAAGAAATTAACGTTTTCGGACCATTTAGGTGATTTGGAGGATGCAAACTATTTTATAATTACCGTTCCTACCCCCGTGGACGATTCAAAAATACCAGATCTCCAGCCTTTAATTAAGGCAAGCGATATGATCGGCAAGGTTTTAAAAAAGGGCGACATTGTTATTTATGAATCTACCGTTTACCCTGGTTGCACTGAAGAAATTTGCGTGCCCGTGTTGGAAAAGTCTAGCGGATTGACATTTAATCAGGACTTTTTTTGCGGTTATTCTCCCGAAAGAGTCAATCCGGGCGATAAACTTCATCGTGTTGCCAACATTAAAAAGGTAACCAGCGGAAGTACGCCTGAAATTGCTGAAAAGGTAGATCAGCTCTATAAAACAATTGTAAAAGTAGGTACCCATAAAGCTTCGTCTATAAAAGTTGCTGAGGCTTCTAAAGTTATTGAAAATTCGCAGCGCGATGTTAACATTGCTTTTGTAAATGAACTCGCCTTAATCTTTCAACGCATCGGTATTGATACCCACGAAGTACTGGAAGCTGCTGGCACAAAATGGAATTTCTTGCCATTTAAACCAGGATTGGTCGGTGGCCATTGCATCGGTGTTGACCCCTACTACCTCACTCATAAAGCCGAGAGTCTCGGTTATCACCCTGAAGTAATCTTAGCAGGAAGGAGAATCAACGATAATATGGGTGCGTTCATCGCAAATAATGTGATCAAGCTAATGGCGCGCCATAATTTGCCAATAAATAAAGCGAAAGTGCTTGTGCTAGGAATTACATTCAAAGAAAATTGCCCAGATATTAGAAACAGCAAGGCAATAGACGTTGTCAGGGAGCTTCAGAGTTTTGGAACAGAAGTGGATATTTATGATCCTCACGCGGTCAATGAAGAGGTTCAACATGAGTATGGGCTTAGCCTAATCGACTCGTTAAAAAAGAAATACCATGCCGTGGTGCTTGCCGTCAGTCATAAAGAATTCGCTTCGATAAGTTGGCAAGCAATTAAAGATAATGACACAGTGGTGTATGACATCAAGGGTTTTTTAGACCGATCACTAGTGACAGCAAGGCTTTAAAGTATGAAAAAAGTACTAGTAACAGGCGGAGCCGGCTATATTGGAGCCCATACAGCTGTAGAATTAATTGCGCAAGGTTTTGAGCCGATTATTATTGATAACTTCTCAAAATCGGACAGGTCTCTTCTGGCCGGAATTGAAAAGATTACCGATAAAACAGCTACGTTTTACGAAGGTGATTGTGCGGATGAGAAATTCATTCAAATGGTTTTCGAAAAAGAGAAAGGGATAAAATGTGTAATGCATTTTGCGGCTTTCAAAGCTGTGGGCGAATCGGTACGGCAGCCGCTAATGTATTATCAAAATAATATTAATTCATTGCTGACTGTGTTAGAAGCAATGAACAAAAACGAAGTAAAAAACATCATTTTTTCCTCCTCTTGCACGGTTTACGGTGAGCCAGATTCCATCCCAGTAGATGAGAGCACCCCCTTCAAAAAGGCAGAGTCTCCCTACGGGGCCACCAAACAAATGTGCGAACGGATTCTTGAAGATCAGTCGATGGCAGATAATAACCTTCGTGTAATTTCTTTGCGTTACTTCAATCCTATTGGTGCTCATCCAACTTCAATGCTAGGTGAGTTGCCGTTAGATGTTCCAGGAAATCTTGTTCCTTATATTACCCAAACAGCAGCTGGTATCCGTAAAAAACTCACTGTATTTGGAAGCGATTATAATACTCCTGACGGGTCGTGTGTAAGAGACTACATTCACATTGTTGATTTGGCGCAGGCGCATGTTGCAGCCTTATCCAAGATGATAGATTCTATTGATTTGAAATCGTATGAAGTGTTTAACCTTGGAACTGGCCTTGGCGTCTCTGTTCTTGAGCTAGTTAATGAATTCATCAAGGTTACCGGAATTCAACTTCCGTTTGAAATAGGTGCGAGAAGATCGGGTGATGTAGAGAAAACATATGCGAATCCCGCCAAGGCTTTTGAGAAGTTGGGCTGGAAAACGAAGTTGACATACAGCAACGCACTGTTAGATGCATGGAACTGGCAAAAGAAAATTTCTAAGATCAACGGATGATCCCACCGAAGAAAATACAAATGGTTGATTTGCACAATCAATATTTACGGATCAAGCCGGAGATTGATCGGGCTATTCAATTGGTACTGGATTCAACCTCATTTGTAAGAGGTTCCCAAGTAGAAGCTTTTGAAAAATCGTTCACGGATTTCCATGACGGTGCGTTTGCGATCTCTTGTGGCAATGGTACTGATGCATTACAAGTAGCCATGATGGCGTTGGATTTTAAACCGGGCGATGAGGTAATCTTGCCAGTTTTTAATTATGCGGCGAATGCCGAGGTACTCGCATTACTTGGCCTAAACCCCGTTTTTGTGGAGGTAGAACCAACTACTTTCAATATTGATGCAAATCTTATAGAGGCAAAAATCACAGCCAAAACAAAAGCCATTGTGCCTGTGCATTTGTTTGGACAATGCGCCAATATGGAGGCTATTTTGGAAATAGCTAAAAAACACAAGCTGCATGTAATTGAAGATTATGCGCAAGCCATAGGAGCAGTTTACAGTTTTGCCGATGGAACGAAGAAAAAAGCTGGGACCATTGGCACAGTTGGATGTACCTCGTTTTTCCCTTCTAAAAATTTGGGTTGTTTTGGAGATGGTGGAGCCTTGGTTACTACTGACAAAGTGCTTGCTGAAAAAATTAAAATGATTGCCAACCATGGTCAGCGCGTCAAATACCACCATGAGATAATTGGTGTTAACAGCCGGTTAGATACTTTACAAGCTGCTGTTCTCGATGTGAAATTGAAATTTTTGAACGAGTATGAGCAAAAGCGAAATACAGTAGCCACTTTTTATGATGCCGCATTAGCTAATGTCTCCTTTCTTGAAACGCCTCTTCGCAGCAAGTCGAGTACGCATGTATTCCACCAATACACATTGAAATTGAAAGGAATCAAAAGAGAATCGTTCAAAGCATATCTTTACAACAACGGAATTCCTTCCATGGTGTATTACCCGGTGCCCTTGCATCTGCAAAAAGCGTATAAAATTGACGGCTTGGGCGAAGGCTCATTTCCGATTAGTGAAGACTTATCTGGTCGGGTTCTTTCTTTACCCATGCATACCGAAATGGACGAAGAACAGCTATTGTACATTTGTGAAGTAATTAAAAGCTATCAAGGGTAATGACAAACAAAGGCTATTTTGCCCACCCAATGGCGGTTATCGATGAAGGCTGCGAGATAGGGGCAGGGACTAAGATTTGGCACTTTTCGCACATTATGACAGGCTGCAAGATTGGATCTAATTGCAACATCGGGCAAAACGTAGTAATTTCTCCAGAGGTTATTCTAGGCAACAACGTCAAAGTTCAAAATAACGTCTCTATCTATACGGGTGTAATTTGTGAGGATGATGTTTTTCTCGGCCCATCCATGGTATTTACGAATGTCGTAAATCCTAGAAGCGCAGTAAATAGAAAGACCCAATATCAAAAGACTAATGTAAAAAAGGGAGCGACCATAGGAGCAAATTCAACGATCGTTTGTGGGCATGATATTGGAAAGTATGCCTTTGTTGGGGCTGGCGCAGTAGTAACAAAAGAGATTCCGGATTATGCTTTGGTAATGGGTAATCCAGCCAGGCAAACAGGGTGGATGAGTGAATATGGCCATAAGCTAAGTTTTGATAAGAGTGGCTTTGCCATCTGTTCAGAAAGTGGCGAAAAATACTTGTTGAAAGACGGAAACGTTTCAAAAATTACCGGATCGAATCCTGAAATTCCTAATCCTGAAAACCCCAAAATCCAGATAAAATAATGATCAATTTTGCATTGATAGGAGCCGCAGGTTATATCGCCCCAAGGCACATGCAAGCGATAAAAGATACGGGCAACAATTTAGTGGCTGCCCTAGATAAATTTGATAGCGTAGGTATTATTGATTCCTATTTCCCAAAAGCCGATTTTTTTACGGAGTTTGAACGGTTTGATCGTCACATCGACAAGCTAAAAAGAACAGGAACAAGGATTGACTTTGTAAGCATTTGTTCCCCAAACTACCTGCACGATTCGCACATTCGGTTTGCGCTGCGACATGGCGCAAATGCTATTTGCGAGAAGCCATTGGTGTTAAATCCTTGGAATATCGATGCGCTTGAGGAAATTGAGCGAGAAACGGGAAAGAAAGTGTTTACGATCCTTCAGTTGCGGCTTCATCCCGCCATTATTGCTTTGAAAAAGGAAATAGATGAAGCACCTTTAGGCAAAAAATTTGAAGTTGATCTCACTTACATTACTTCTCGTGGCAACTGGTATCAGCACAGTTGGAAGGGCGATGAGTCTAAATCGGGAGGGGTTGCGACCAATATTGGAATCCATTTTTTTGATATGCTATTGTGGATTTTCGGTAAACCGTTGAATAGTGAGCTAATAGCAAGTAGCGACTATCACGCAGCTGGTGTTTTAAACTTAGAGAAGGCAAATATTAACTGGTTTTTGAGTATTAACTCAAATCACTTACCCGAACATGCAACCCAAAAAGGAAAGCGCACACACCGGTCGTTAGCGATCGAAGGAAGAGAAATTGAATTTAGTGACGGGTTTACGGAACTTCATACAAACAGCTACAAAGAGATATTAAAGGGAAATGGATTTGGATTGAAGGAAGCACGGGCTTCGATTGAATTGGCTCATGGGTTTAGGGTTAAGAAATAGACTGGCCTCAAAACATGCCGTTTCGTCAGATTTTTCTTGTGGAAAGAATTTTTATGTGGTGAGGCATCCTTCGGGTATCCTCTAAGTAAGCTTTGGGTAAGGTTCGATCGCAGGTCTTTAAGAACAAATGTCATGGTTAAATAGAAGTTTTGAATTACATCGAAATGTTTAACTTGGTTTTATAAGTTTGAAAATAATTGGAATTATGCGAAAAGGTTGTTCTGTTGGCTAAACGCGATGAGATAGAACAATAGTAAATTTGAAATGCCATGTCTAGCGTCTTAATACTAATGCCTCACGTCTAATTTAAGTAATTTGAAATTCGATGTCTAACATCTTCATACTAATGTCTCACGTCTAATCTATGAAAGGAATAATTTTAGCTGGAGGGTCCGGTACTCGCCTCTATCCACTTACACAGACAATATCAAAGCAAATCTTGCCGATTTACGATAAGCCAATGATATATTACCCAATGTCGGTGTTGATGTTGGCTAATATTCGAGAAATCCTGATCATTTCCACTCCTCAAGACATTCATTTATTTGAAAACCTTTTTGGTGATGGATCGAAACTAGGATTAACGATTTCCTATAAAATTCAGCCTTCCCCAGATGGATTGGCTCAGGCGTTCTTGCTCGGGGAGGAATTTATTGGAAACGATTCCTGCTGTTTGGTATTGGGCGATAATATTTTCTATGGCTATAATTTTTCTAAATTATTGGAGGAAGCAAGTGAATTGCAAGCAGGAGCAACAGTTTTTGGTTACTATGTTAATGATGCTGAACGCTACGGAGTAGTTGAGTTTGATGAACAAGGTAAAGTGCTTTCTATTGAGGAAAAGCCCAAAGTTCCTAAATCAAACTATGCGGTTACGGGGCTTTACTTTTACGATAATACTGTTGTAGAAAGGGCAAAGCAAGTGAAACCATCGTCAAGAGGAGAATTGGAAATCACCGACCTCAATAGAATTTACCTCGAAGAAAATTTATTGACTGTGAAATTATTGGGCCGTGGCATGGCATGGCTAGATACGGGTACTCACCAATCCATGTTGCAGGCCTCAAATTTTGTTGAATCTATAGAAGAGCGACAAGGCTTAAAGATAGCCTGCCTTGAAGAGATCGCATACCGAAAGGGTTACATTTCAAAAGAACAAGTAATTGAATTGGCAAAACCGTTGCTTAAGAACCAATACGGTCAATATTTAATGAAAGTTATCAACGAGAAATTTATTCGATAAAATGAAGGTAGTTTCGACCCCGTTTAAAGACCTTTTTGTATTAGAGCCGAAAGTACTTGGCGATTCGCGGGGCTATTTCATGGAATCATTCAGCAAAAGGACTTTGCTTGAGACAGGAATAGACCTAACGTTTGTCCAGGACAATCAGTCAAGTTCAGCAAAAGGCGTTCTGCGCGGCCTACATTTTCAAAAGCCCCCTTTCGCTCAAACAAAACTTGTTCGTGTTTTAAGCGGATTGATTTTAGATGTCGTAATTGATATTCGAAACGCAGAACCAACTTTTGGGAAGCAATTCTCGATTGAACTCTCCTCGGAAAACAAAAAACAACTATTGGTTCCGAAAGGTTTTGCTCACGGTTTTGTTGTGCTGAGTGAACAAGCCGAAGTTTTTTACAAAGTTGATGAATACTATAATGCGCAAGCTGACGCTGGTTTATTATTCAACGATCCAGCCCTGGATATTGATTGGAAACTACCTGCTAATGAATTCATACTATCAGAAAAGGACAAAAAACATCCAATTTTATCAGAACTTGATTCAATTTTTTAAGATGAAAACTTTTCTATTAAAAAACTCTCAACCCGCATTTTCTCAGTTCCCAACCTGCATTTTCTTACGTCTCAATACACACTACTAACGTCTAGTTTAATGAAAACAATTTTAGTTACCGGTGGAGCAGGATTTATAGGCTCCAATTTTATACCCTACTTTTTAGAAACTCACGATGATTACCAGGTGGTCAATTTAGATGCTTTGACCTACGCAGGCAATTTAAATAACCTCAAGGAAGTGGAGGCGAATCCGAGATACACGTTTGTTAAAGGAGATATTTGTGATCGCGCTCTTGTGGAGGAATTATTTAAAAAACATGATTTTTTCGGAGTCATCCACTTTGCTGCTGAGTCGCACGTAGATAATTCAATAAGCGGGCCGGAGGCATTTATTCGCACCAATATAAATGGCACGTTTACCTTGCTTGACGTGGCAAGAAAAAATTGGATTAAAGCCCCGTTCGAATCCGTAAATGGAAAAGAGAGAAACCCGTTTCTACATGTCTCAACAGACGAAGTGTATGGCACCCTAGGTGAAACAGGCTTGTTTACCGAAAGCACACCTTACGCACCTAATAGTCCGTACTCAGCCTCAAAAGCGGGCAGCGATTTACTGGTAAGAAGCTATTTTCATACGTATGGCCTCAATGTGGTAACAACAAACTGCTCCAACAATTATGGCCCTAAACAGCACCAGGAAAAACTGATCCCAACAATCATTAGAAAGGCCTTAGCAGGTGAACCCATTCCTATTTATGGTGACGGTAAAAATATTCGTGATTGGTTGTTTGTATTAGATCACGCTAAAGGGATTGATTTAGCCTTTCACACAGGAAAATCAGGAGAAACCTATAACATTGGCGGCAGAAATGAGCGAGTAAACAATCAGATAGCTAACACCATTTGCGAGTTGTTGGATTCAAAGAAGCCACGGACCGATCAAAAAAGCTATAAAGAACAACTCACTTTTGTGAAAGATAGAGCCGGCCACGATAGGCGTTATGCCATAGATGCCACAAGAATTGAAAACGAACTGGGTTGGAAAGCCGAAGAAAACTTTGAAAGTGGTATCAAGAAAACCATTGATTGGTACCTTGGTTTACTAAGCTAAGCACTTCAATCTCGAGATACTTTTTTGATCAAAGTAGATGGTTATCTTTGCACTTAAATTTTAGAAAATCTTGAAAAAAGCGTTAATTACAGGCATCACTGGCCAAGATGGGGCTTACTTGGCGGAGCTTTTGCTCTCGAAAGGATACGAAGTTCATGGTATCAAGCGAAGAACTTCTTTATTCAACACGGATCGGATTGATCATTTGTATCAAGACCCACACGAAGATAAGATCAACTTAAAACTCCATTATGGCGATTTAAGTGATTCCAGCAATCTTATTCGTATTGTCCAAGAAGTTCAACCAGACGAGATTTACAATTTAGGGGCGATGTCGCATGTAAAAGTAAGTTTCGATTCCCCGGAATACGCAGCAGATGTGGATGGAATAGGCACGCTGCGCCTTTTAGAAGCCATAAGAATACTTGGTCTGACCCAAAAGACCCGCTTTTATCAGGCTTCAACTTCGGAGTTGTATGGACTAGTTCAGGAAGTCCCACAGCGGGAAACAACTCCTTTTTATCCACGCTCACCATATGCAGTTGCCAAATTATATGGTTATTGGATTACTGTAAACTATCGCGAAGCTTACAGTATGTTTGCTTCAAACGGCATTCTTTTTAATCACGAATCACCGCTTCGAGGCGAGACATTTGTCACCCGCAAAATTACTCGAGGTGCTTGCAAGATCGCATTGGGTCTGCAGCAGTGCTTGTATATGGGCAATATTGATTCTAAGCGCGATTGGGGTCACGCAAAGGACTACGTAAAAGTGATGTGGTTAATGCTACAGCATACCAAGCCAGATGACTTTGTGGTAGCCACAGGAGTAACCACTACCGTGCGTGAGTTCATTGTGAAAACATTTATTAGACTAGGTATAGTAATTCAATTTAAAGGCAGCGGGGTTGACGAAATTGGTTTCGTTTCGGAGGTAAAAGATAACGCGGCTAAAGTCAAAGTAGGTGATGTTGTAATGAGAATCGACCCAAAATATTTCCGACCAACCGAGGTTGAATTATTGATTGGAGACCCAACAAAGGCGAAGACCGACTTGAAATGGGAATTAGAATACGATTTGGATAAATTGGTGGATGATATGGTTTCAAGCGACCTACAATTGTTTAAACGCGATCATTACCTAAAAGAAGGTGGCCATAAAATATTTCAATACCACGAGTAATGGAGAAAACTTCCAAAATCTATGTTGCTGGGCATCGAGGTATGGTTGGCTCTGCCATTGTAAGAAAATTGCAAGCCGAGGGCTATGATAACCTTGTACTAAGAGCATCCTCTGAATTAGACTTGCGTAACCAAGCCGCAGTAGAAAAGTTCTTTGAAACAGAGAAACCAGAATATGTTTTCTTAGCCGCTGCTAGGGTGGGTGGTATAATGGCCAACAATACCTATAGAGCGGATTTTCTATACGAAAATTTGATGATAGAAAGCAATGTCATCCACCAAAGCTATGTCCATAAAGTAAAGAAACTATTGTTTTTAGGTTCTTCTTGTATTTATCCAAAGAATGCGCCCCAACCGTTGAAAGAAGAATATCTTTTATCCGGTTATTTAGAAGAAACCAACGAGCCTTATGCAATTGCAAAAATTGCAGGTATTAAGCTTTGTGAGAATTACAGAGCTCAGTATGGCTGCAATTTTATAAGTGCAATGCCCACGAACTTGTATGGACCGAACGACAATTACGATTTGAACAATTCCCATGTAATTCCCGCATTGATAAGAAAATTCCATGAAGCTAAAATTAATAATTCTCCATCGGTTGAGGTTTGGGGATCAGGGACCCCGCTTAGAGAGTTTCTTCATGTGGATGATTTAGCAGATGCCTGTGTATTTCTTATGAAAAATTATTGTCGTAACGAATTTGTTAATGTTGGAGTAGGCCAAGACATCACTATAAGAGAACTTGCTGAAAGAATAAAAAAAATAACCGACTTTCAAGGTGAAATTAAATGGGACAAGTCAAAACCTAACGGAACCCCACGTAAATTGATGGATGTCAGTAAACTTTATGGTTTAAATTGGAGGCCAAAAATTTTGCTTGACGCTGGACTTAGAGAAGTTATTGGTCAATTTAAAAGCAGTTTGTCTTAAATCGTTAAACAATTACTATGAAAGTTGTTCTACTGGCCGGTGGGCTGGGCACACGAATCAGCGAAGAAACAGACATGAAACCGAAGCCAATGATCGAAATTGGCGGCAAGCCAATTCTTTGGCACATTATGAAAATATATTCTTCTTATGGATATCAAGATTTTGTTATTTGTTTGGGGTACAAGAGCTATTTAATCAAAGAGTATTTTGCCAATTATTACCTACATCAGTCGGATTTAACAATTGACCTGAAGGACAATAGCATTGAATGGCATGGATCGCAGGCCGAGCCTTGGAAGATAACCCTTAAGGATACTGGGTTGAATACGATGACCGGTGGGCGGATAAAAAGAATTCAGAATTTTGTTAAAGGAGAGACTTTCATGCTTACTTACGGAGACGGGGTTGCAAATGTTGACCTCGACTCATTGTACAAATTTCATAAGAGTCATGGCAAGCTTTGTACTGTTACCTCTGTGCAGCCTTCTGGACGTTTTGGAGCGCTAAGTTTAGATGCAAAAGATAATGTTGAGTCATTTTTTGAGAAACCAAAGGGCGATGGAGCGTGGGTCAATGGTGGTTTCTTTGTGTGTGAATCAAAGATTTTCGATTATATCGAGGGAGATAACTCCATTTGGGAGAAAGAACCTTTAGAGAATTTGGCAAAAGATGGACAACTTGTGGCTTACAAGCACAAGGCCTTCTGGAAGCCCATGGACACCTTGAGGGACAAAATTGACTTGGAAAGCCTCTGGAATTCAGGTCGAGCGGAATGGAAAACTTGGAAATAAACGATGAAAAATTTATTCCAAGGTGCTTTTAATGGCAGAAGAATTTTGATTACGGGAGATACTGGATTCAAAGGTTCTTGGTTAAGCATTTGGCTCCATGAGATGAATGCCCAAGTATTTGGTTACTCGTTACCACCAAAAACGGAAAGGGATAATTTTGTTACCACTAAACTGTCGAATAAGATTACTCATGAGGATGGGAATGTAGTGGATTTTGAGAATTTTTTGTCTTTTGCTGAAAAGATAAAACCTGAAATTATATTTCACCTAGCGGCACAACCCTTAGTTCTCCAATCCTACAAGGACCCTAGAGAGACCTATCAGACAAACCTTATTGGGACAGTAAACTTCCTGGAGGTCGTCAGAAATATTCCTTCTATTCGAGTTGCCATCAATGTTACCAGTGACAAATGCTATGAAAACCAAAATTGGGTGTGGGGCTACCGGGAAAATGATCCAATGGGTGGAAAGGATCCGTACAGTTCTTCTAAAGGTTGTTCAGAATTAATTACAGCCTCTTATCTGCATTCATTTTTTCAAGGCGAAAATAGCCCCAGCATTGCCTCGGCAAGGGCGGGTAATGTGATTGGAGGAGGTGATTGGGCAGAGGACCGAATTGTCCCAGATTTTTTTAGGGCTCATGTAAGAGGAGAATCTATGATCATAAGAAATCCCGATCATACCCGTCCCTGGCAGCATGTACTGGAGCCGTTAAGTGGGTATTTGCAATTAGCGTCTGCTCTGTGGTCCGAAGGGAAACCGTATTCGGGAGGCTGGAATTTCGGACCGTTAGATAGCAATCACTATTCTGTAAAGGAATTAATCGAACAATCTATTGTAGCATTCGGTAAAGGGGGTTATAGTATTCCAGTTGCGGAGAGAAAGCTTCACGAAGCACACTTGTTGAAATTAGATATTTCCAAAGCAATGAAAATGTTGGAATGGAAACCTGCCTTAGATTTTCCCAAAACGGTTGCTTTCACTGTAAATGGCTATCAGGCAGAGTTTGATAATTCAGACATTTATAGCCAGAGGGTTTTGCAAATAAAGGAGTATACAGAAATAGCTAGTAAACAAAAAATAAAATGGACGAGGTAAAAGAAATGCCTAAAACAAAAGCTGATAAGATAAAGGAGCAAATTTTTGCCTTGGTCAAGGAATTTCACAAAGAGCAATTCCCTGTTCAAGAGTTTATTCCAGGCTCATCATCAATTCCAGTAAGTGGAAAAGTATTTGATGAGAGGGAATTGCAATTGATGACGGAAGCTGCCTTAGATGGGGTTTTTACAACAGGTCGATTCAATACTGAGTTTGAAAAAAAGCTAGGTAAATATATCGGTGTAAATAACCTGATCACCGTAAATTCCGGTTCGTCAGCAAACCTGGTGGCGGCCGCCACGTTGACTGCCGAGGAATTAGGTGATAGGGCTTTAAAACCTGGAGATGAATTTATCACTGTTTCGGTTTCATTCCCCACGACTATCAATCCACTTTTATTGTATGGACTTGTTCCAGTTTTCTTAGATATTGATATCCCCTCATATGAAATTGACATAACCAGATTGGAGGAGGCAATTGGACCAAAAACAAAAGCAATAGTGATAGCCCATACACTGGGAAATACATTTCAGGTAGAGGAAATTTCAAAAATTGCCAAGAAACACAATTTATGGTTGATTGAAGATTGTTGTGATGCGCTTGGAGCCACTTATAATAACAAGCATGTCGGTACGTTCGGAGACATTGCGACCATAAGTTTTTACCCGGCTCACCACATCACCATGGGAGAGGGAGGTGCTGTCTTTACTACGAATTGGAGACTAAAAAAAATCATGGAATCTTTCCGCGACTGGGGAAGAGATTGTTATTGTGAGCCAGGAAAAGATAATACCTGTAAGAAGCGATTTGGCTGGCAATTGGGTGACCTTCCCTTTGGCTACGACCACAAATATACGTATTCACGATTGGGCTATAATCTTAAAATAACTGACATGCAAGCGGCTTTGGGGCTTGCACAATTAGAAAAACTTGATGAATTCGTCAGGATTCGAAGACATAATTTTGATAGACTGAAAGCCGGGCTTAGTGATCTCTCTGATAAATTAATTTTGCCGGTTGCCACCGCTAATTCTAATCCTTCCTGGTTTGGTTTCCTGATAACAATTAAGCCAGAGGCGGGCATTAGCCGAAACGATTTGATAGATAAGCTCACTGAAGCTAAGATTGCTACCCGACTGTTGTTCGGTGGAAACATTATCAATCAACCATACTTCAAGAATTACGAATACCGAGTAGTTGGTGAACTCAAAAATGCTAAAATCGTTTTGAATCACACCTTCTGGATTGGGGTAACGCCTATGATCAATGATCAAATGATAGATTATATGATCAAGACGTTTAAAGAGATATTAAAATAATCCGAGTGAACAACCCTCTGAAAGATGATCTCGAAGACATTATCAGACTGATGGATCCCTTTGTATGGAGTCAGTTAAGGGGTAAGAGAATTTTTATAACGGGCGGAACTGGTTTTTTTGGAAAATGGTTGCTTGAGGCGTTGGTGTATGCCAGTAGAATGCTTTCACTTAATCTTGAACTCACAGTCTTAACCAGAAATGTGTCAAATTTTGAAACGCAATTTCCACAGCTTTTCAATACTGGAATTATTCATTATGTAGAAGGGAATGTAAAAAACTTTGCATTACCCAATCAGAAATTCGACTTTATTATTCACGCAGCAACGGAAGCGAGCGAGCATTTGAATAATTCTAATCCATTTGAAATGATGGACACCATTGTAGAGGGGACAAGAAGGGTTTTGGAATTTTCACGTAACTGTGTCGCAAAAAAAGTTTTGTTCATTAGCTCCGGTGCAGTGTATGGAAAACAATCTGTTCCGTTGGCCTCAGAGCAATATATGAACGGCCCGGACACTCTTAACTCAAAGAATGTTTATGCGGAGAGCAAACGACTGGCTGAACTTATGTGTTCAGTATACGCAGATAAATTTGGAATAGAAATCCCAATTGCCAGGTGCTTTGCCTTTGTGGGGCCCTATTTAAATCTCAATATACATTTTGCAATTGGAAATTTCATCCGCGATGGATTGGCAGGAAAGACAATTGAAATAAAGGGAGATGGAACTCCTATGCGGTCTTATCTTTATAGTGGTGACCTTGTGATTTGGCTACTTACCATGCTGGTTAAAGGCGAGTCAAAAAGAGCGTATAATGTCGGATCGGATAAAGCAGTTAGCATCGAAGAATTGGCAAAAAATGTATCTCATTGCTTTATGGATAAAAAAGTGGAATATATCGTTCGCCAAAAGCCAGATCCGCAAAAAGAAAAAGAGCAATATGTCCCTTCGATTGATAGGGCAAGGAATGAATTAGGCTTGTCTGTTAACTTTGATTTAACGGAAAGCATAAGGAGAACAATAAAGTGGAATTCAAATAAATGAAAATGAAAACGCTCCAAAGAACTTGTCCAGTTTGTGGATTTGAGGAAGGCTTATTTTTGCACAATCAAAAATTTATTTTGCCGGGTAAACACCCACTAAGAGATGGATATGATGTAGTTCTTTGCAAGAGGTGTAAATTTCTATTTGCAGATTCAGCAGTGACCCAGCATGATTATGATGTGTACTATTCTGATTTCTCAAAATATGAAGATAATCATACCAGTACTGGAGGCGGAGAGGCAAGTTTCGATTCGATAAGGATGGAGGCAGTCGCAGGCCTGATAGAGAAGACATTTTCAGATAAGTCTCTCAGGATTTTGGACGTGGGCTGCGCCAATGGTGGCATTTTGAAGGAAATAAAAAAACTTGGATTTTTAAAGGTTGTTGGTGTTGATCCCTCAGCCGCTTGTGTTAACTACATTACCAACCAGCTATCTATTGAGGCACATAAGGCAAGCCTTTTTGATATGCCTGATTCACTCGGAAAATTTGATCTGATTATCTTGTCACATGTGATGGAGCATATTTTAGACCTTAAAGGTTGTATAAATACGGTAAGTAGGTTTCTAAATGAAAACGGGCATTTGTATATCGAAGTACCAGACGCAGCACGATATGTGGACTTTATTACTTCTCCTTTTCAAGATTTCAACACGGAGCATATAAACCACTTTACAAAAGTTTCACTTGATAACCTCTTTGAAACCTCTGGATTCAAAAAAATAAAAGGAGATTTTAAAACTATTGAATCTGCTCCATCAGTGCCATATCCTGCTCTTTATGCATTTTACCAGAAGGTTGAGCCAAGTACTTCTTTCGATTTTGCAGTTGACAATGAAATAGAAGAAAAGACCAGTGACTACATCGCAAAATCACAGATGGTAATAGATAATATTAATTCTTTCCTGAAAAAGAACTTCAAAAAGGGAGAAGATATTTTCGTTTGGGGGACAGGACAATTGACCATGAAATTATTAGCTATGTCCGAACTAAGATCTTTAAGCATACTTAATTTTGTTGATTCAAATCCAATTCTCACTAATAAGTCAATTCAAAACATTTTAGTTAAGCATCCATCTCAACTTGTTGATGTTGATCCTCAGATAAAAATATTAATTACCTCCACCATTCATGAAACACCTATTCGAAGGGATATCAAGGAGAAGTATCATTTAACAAATCCAACTTACGGATTAAAAGACTGTTTAATAGTTTAAGCTTATGATAAAGGTATCAGATTTTATTTTTAGAACGCTTGCTGATGTTGGAGTAAGACATGTCTTTCTTGTGACAGGCGGTGGGGCCATGCACCTCAATGATGCTATTGGACGTGAGAAGCGAATAACGTATGTATGTAACCATCACGAACAAGCTTCCGCTATTGCGGCCGAAGGATATGCTCGTACTGCAGGGAATATTGGGGTGGTGAATGTCACCACTGGTCCCGGTGGAATAAATGCATTGAATGGCGTATTCGGGGCTTTTACAGATTCCATACCGATGTTGATTATTTCAGGCCAGGTAAAAAGAGAAACACTTCTATCTTCTCACAATATTCCGGGACTGAGACAACTAGGTGACCAGGAAGTAGATATTATTTCCATGGTGAGGGGGATCACCAAGTACTCTGTAATGGTGACCGATCCCAATGAGATAAAATATGTGCTAAAAAAAGCATTGACTATTGCAACTTCGGGCCGCCCTGGTCCGTGTTGGATTGATGTTCCGGTAGACGTTCAGGGAAGTCTGATCGATGAGTTAACCTTGAAAGACTATGACCCGAAAGAGGACGCCCCTTCGTATATAAAGAACTTACCTGACCTTTGTAAACAGGTTCTTGATAAAATTAGAACGGCCGAGAGGCCGTCTATTATTGGAAGCACAGGTATACGGCTAGCCGGTGCTATGGATGTTTTTGAACGAGTGGTGAACAAACTTAAAATTCCTGTTACAACTTCATGGTCACACGATATTATAGAATCTGATCATCCATGTTATTGCGGCAAGCAAGGTAGTATTGGAGACAGGGGGGGTAATTTCACTGTTCAAAATAGCGATTTGGTTCTTATGGTCGGTAGCAGAATGCCGATCAGACAGGTAAGTTATAACTGGGAAAATTTTGCAAGACATGCCTATAAAATACAAGTGGATGCAGATGAGGCCGAGCTAAAAAAGCCGACCATGAATCTGGATCTTCCTATTCATTGTGATGCAAAACTCTTTCTGGAGGAACTTGAAAGACAAATAGACAAGTCGGATTACCAGGCAAAAAAGTTTGCTTCTTGGGTTAAGTGGTGCAAGGAACGTTTGTTGAAGTATCCGGTGCTTCAGCAAAAGCATCAGGATCCACAAAACCCGTTAAACCCTTATTACTTCATTCATACATTACAAAACAACCTAACAAAAGATGATGTAATTGTCTGCGGAGATGCCACCGCGTGTATTGTTACCTTCCAGACTTCGCAAATAAAAAAGGGACAGCGCCTATTCAGCAATTCAGGTTCCGCGTCCATGGGGTTTGATTTGCCAGCTGCGATTGGAGCTTCCTTTGCTGCGCCCGACAAACGAATCATTTGCATGGCGGGTGATGGCAGTATTCAGATGAACATTCAGGAACTACAAACCGTGGTTCATCATAACCTGCCCATCAAGATTTTTGTGTTGAATAATGATGGGTATTTGTCTATCAAATCTACACAAAAAAGTTTCTTCGGTCTTTCGGTTGGCAGCAGTCCTGAGTCGGGTGTTTCGTTTCCTGATATGGTGAAGATTGGAAATGCTTATGGATTAAAGACTTTTCGAATTGAAGGCGTGAATTTTGAAAAACAATTGAACGAGATACTTGAAACACCCGGACCGGTATTGTGTGATGTGGTGTTGGATGTGGAGCAATTATTCGAACCAAAATTAAGTTCGAAAAAACTTCCCGATGGAAAAATGGTCTCAGCTCCATTGGAAGATATGTTCCCTTTCCTGGAAAAGGAAGAGTTGTTGAGTAATCTGTTGATTCCAGCTAAGCAATTTTAGATTTATGAAACTTAAAGAACTAATAAAATCAACAAGTTATCCAGTTGGTTCGATACACAACTTTTCTAAAGTTGTAATATACGGGGCTGGAAATATGGGTAGAGAAGTATTAAAGATTTTAAAAAAACATTCTAACCATGAGGTGGTGGCGTTTATTGATCGCTCGGCTTCTAAAGGACTGTTTGTAGGAGGAATTCCGGTTCTCCATCCAGAAGAAAACGCGCTTCCGAAAGCGCTTAAAAGTGAATGTCTCGCAATTGCTGCAGTTTTTAATAGGGATGTCAATCTAGTGCCAATTGTTAGTTTACTAAAAGAACAAGGCTTTGGACAAGTTATAAGTTTCGTTCAGTTCCATCATTTCTTCTCAGATCAATTAGGCGACAAATTCTGGCTTGGAAATATTGACAAATACAAAAGTTACATCGATCAAATTGAAGAGATTAAACACCTGCTGGAGGATAAGGAAAGTAAGTTGATCCTTGAGTCGAATTTGAAATATAGACTTACGGGAGATGCGGATTTTTTGATCGAACCAGAAGGACTTGATACACAATATTTCTCGAAAACTTTAGAGAGAACCTCAGAACAGTTAAGATTTATTGACGGAGGTGCATACGATGGCGACACCTTATTAGCAATGCAAAAATTAGGCGTTCGTTGTGAAGCCGTTGCTTCATTTGAACCGGATCTTTTGAATTTTAATAAATTGGTAGAGTTTAGTAAGAAAAATCGTGGGAGGATCGCAGAGGAAAATTATCTTTTCCCTTGTGCCGTTTGGTCTAAGACAGAGTACCTCAAATTTAATTCTGAAAGCACAGAGGCTAGTAGCGTAAATGAAATAGGGACAAACACGATTTTAGGAGTTGCAATAGATCATATTATACCAAACTTTAGGCCCAATTTTATTAAAATGGACATTGAGGGAGCGGAAATAGATGGTCTTCTTGGTGCCCGGGCAACGATAAACGAATTTCGTCCACGATTAGGCATTTGCCTTTACCACACTCCTCAGCATTTATGGGAGATACCATTGCTGATTAAGTCATGGGACCTTAACTATAAGTTTTATATTAGGTCACATGGAAATAGTGGATTTGATCTGGTTTTGTATGCAATTCCCCGAGAAGGGTAAAAGGTTTTTTTTGAAGGATTTATCGCTAAATTTGCTCTCCCAAATTTAATACTGGGATTACGTTTGAATATAGGCAAATACAGCAATTTTCTTTTTGATTTAGATGGAACGCTCATAGATTCTTTTGGCGACATTAAGTTGTCGTTGGAAAACTCATATCAGACTATTTTAAATAGACGTGTACTTGTCACCAGAAATCAAATAGGCCCTCCCTTAATTGAAATGATAGAAGAACTAACTCCTGACTTAGATGAAAATAACAAGCAGGAGATTATCAAGGAATTTCGAAATAGGTATGATAATTCTTCTTATGAATTAACAAGAGAAATGGAGGGATCCGTTCAACTTTTATCTCAACTAGTTAATTTAAATAAGCATCTTTTTTTGGTGACCAATAAGGCGTACAAACCTACTTTAAGAATCCTGGAAAAGATGAGGGTTAATTTCTTCAAAGAGATAGTTAGCCCGGATAAATTCGAAGATAAAAGACTTTCTAAAAGTGAACTCATCCAATATCTCATTGAAGCGCATCACATGCGTCTAACAAAAACAGTTATGATTGGCGATACGAGGCATGATGTGATTGCAGCGCAAGCCAACCAAATCGATTCAATTTCTGTTTCAGGCGGATATGATAGTATTGAAAATCTGAAAAAGGCGAACCCAACATTTATTGTACATAATATAAGTCAATTGCAAAGTAAAATCCAATAACGATGATCAACAATAGCATATTTGAAGACCTGTTTGTGTTAGAACTGGCGAACAACCACTTGGGGGATGTGAAACGGGGAATAGAGATGATTGAAGAGTTTTCCCAGGTCATACGCTTTAATAACGTGAAAGCAGCTATCAAGCTTCAATTCAGAGATATGGACTCCTTTGTCCATCCTGAGTACAAGGATAATAAGGATATCAAATACATAAAGAAAACCACTGAAAAGAAACTTACTAAAGCAGAATATAAAATTCTGATTGACAAAATTGTTGATTCGGGATGCATTCCCATGTCAACACCTTTTGACGAGGCTTCCGTTGATCTGTGTCAGGAATTCAATTTGCCAATCATCAAAATTGCAAGTTCTGATATAAACGATTGGCCATTACTGGAGAAAATAGCCAAAACCAAGAAACCTGTTATTCTTTCCAGTGGAGGGTCATCTTTAAAAGATATGGATGATGTTGTAAAGTTTTTTCAAAACAGAAACATTCCAATTGCTTTAAATCACTGTGTGTCGGTATATCCATCTGAGGATTATGAATTAGAACTCAATCAAATTGATTTTATTAGAAACCGATATCCTGGCATTGTGGTTGGCCTTTCAACGCATGAATATCACGATTGGTCTAGTTCAATCATGATGGCATATGCGAAAGGCGCAAGAACATTTGAGCGTCATATTGATAGCCCAAAAGAGGGCTATGAGATGCCGAGATATAATTCAACATCAGCTCAGGTTGATACTTGGTTTAAAGCTTATAAAAAAGCTATTGAGATGTGTGGTGGCCCATCTGATAGGAAAAGGATCAACCCTGAAAAAGAAATAAAGTATTTGGATGCTCTTGTTAGAGGAGTCTATGCTAAAAAAGAGATCCCTAAAGGGCATATTGTAAGAAACGAGGAATTTGAGGATTATTTTTATTTGGCAGTGCCCCTACACAAAGGTCAATTATCTGTACGTGAATTAAAAAATGGCGAGATTTTCACACAAGACGTTCCAAAGGACGGAATGATCCTTATAGATTATATTGATTCTCCGTATGCCAAAATTGATTCCTTAAGGAAGCTCATTTATGACAGAGGGATTTGAAAAGGGTCTTGAGAAATCTTCTTCATAAGTTTGGAATAGACTGGTCAATAGCTTTTAGTGTTTCTAATAGAGTTGTACAAGCTGTAGGTAGCTTGTTAGTGATGTACCTTATTTCCAAGTATTTAACAAAAGAAGAACAGGGATATTATTATACATTCAGTAGTATAGCTGCATTGCAGGTCTTTTTTGAATTGGGGCTTTCAATGGTGATTACTCAATTTGTGGCCCATGAATTTGCCTTTACTTCTCTAACACCTAGTAGTGAAATAATTGGCGAGACAACAAACATTGCCAGGATTGCCTCTTTATTTCGATTTATTCTGAAATGGTATGCTTGGGGTGCTGTACTGTTATTCGGCCTAGTTACGCTCGGTGGTTTTGTTTTTTTTAACGCCTTTAGCGATTTGAGTTTAAACGTGTCGTGGCAAATCCCTTGGATTTTACTCATGTTGGCAACTTCTCTGAATCTTTTCGTGTCTTCCTATATTCCGTTTCTGGAAGGTCTTAATAAAGTTAAAGAAGTTGCCAAATTCAGAACGCTTCAGAGCGTCATTTCGTACACGGTGCTCTTCATGAGCATTGGCTTTGATTTAGGTTTAATGAGTCTTGGTCTATTTGCTCTTAGTAATTTTATCACTTTATTTTTTTGGATATGCACAAATCAATTTAGGCGCCTGTTAAGTAAAATATGGGATAGTTTCGATAGGTTTATACAAATCAGCTGGAAAAAGGAGATCTTTCCTTTTCAATGGAGGATTGCATTAAGTTGGTTAAGTGGATATTTTATCTTTCAAATTGTAAATCCAATTGTTTTTGCACTTCAAGGGTCAGTCATCGCTGGACAAATGGGAATAACAATAACGGCATTTAATGGTATATCCGTTATTGCCATGGCCTGGGTAAGTACAAAAGTCCCTACGTTTTCCGTATTGATAGCACGTAAAAACTATAAGGAACTTGATTTGTTGTTTTTTAAGGCCATGAAACAGTCTTTTTTATTGATTACTATTGGAGTCGTTTCATTTGTGACTATCCTTGGTCTAATCCAGTATGATTATTTTCACCTCTTTAGTGAATTAGGGGGTAGATTCCTTCCTGTAAAGTGGGTTATATTCGCAGGCCTTACCACAATTACAAATCAGCTAATTTTTTCGATGGCTTCTTATTTACGTGCTCATAAAATGGAACCTCTTTTGTTAAATTCAGTGATAGGAGCAATAATCACTTTCATTTTAACTTACTTTTCTGCAATATGGTTTGGGATTGGGGGTATAATTATTTCAAATTTTATTTCAACCTTTTTGATTGGGCTTACTTGGGTTACTTACATTTTTTATACTAAAAGAAAATTATGGCATTCTGTTAAAGTTAGTCCTTAGAACATAGTTAACCATTATGAAATTAACAATTGCCATCCCGACTTTCAATAGAAATGAAATATTAAAGAGGAATATACAATTCCTTTTACCCCAAATCACGGAACAATGTAATGTGCTCATAATTGATAATTGTTCTGACGTTCCGATTAAAGAAACGTTGACGGAATTATTGGATACTTATCCGTCTCTTCATATCAAGGTTGAACGGAATAAAGTTAATATTGGAGGCAATGCCAATATTTTAAGGTGCATCGAGTACTGTGAAACGGAATGGTTATGGATTTTGGGCGATGATGATATTCCGAAACCTAATGCTGTAGAAACGATTTTCTATGATCTCCAGAGTAACAAAAATATAACACATATCAATTACTACTGCGAAGATAAACTTCACCCTCAAAGAAAAAATTCTGTATATTCTGACGGCCTTGATGATTATTTGCAGAAGATGGATTCCTTTGCAGCCTCTATTTTTATTTCATCTAATATTTATTATATGCCGCATATAATAGAGAATATAGGATATGCCATGTATTTTCAATATTCATGCGCCCCCCAATTTGTGGTGTTAGCAATGTCTCTTGGCAATGAAAAGCGTTGTATGTATTCCAGTAAACAGATTGTTAAGAATGATAGCGCAAATACCCCCATAGAAAATATAGGGTCTCCTGTGGTAATTGCAAATGGAATGTCGATCCTCGTCAACCTACCACTGCCATATAAAAGTAGACTTCTAATAAACGAAAAGATCTTGATTGATTCATCAAAACATTGGATAAGAGTAGAATCAATAGTGTATGCACTATTGGCTGAATGGAGGGTGAAAGGAGATATAAAAAATCTGAGATTTAAGTATAGAATTTTGAATAAAAGCTATTTATCACGGAACCCTAATGTTTTGTTCAAAATAAAATGTTTTTTGTACAATGTGTTAATGAAATTTCCAACCTTAGCATACGCCCTTTTAAACCTTTATTTAAAGTACAGTAATCAAAACTCTAAGTTGTCAGGTGGTCTTAAAAAGGAGTTTTGATTGAGTATACTGAAGTTTTTAAATACTAAGTGAGTACATCTATGAAATCAAGGCTTAAGGAAGTTGAACTATATTTGTGTAATGAGTTCCTTCCGTATTTGGAATCTCAAAGTAAAAAAATTGTTTTTGAAATAGCTTAAAGACCTATTCCATTGGCAAAAAAATTAAATAGTATTAATAGAAATGCATTAAAAATGTTGTTTCTATTAATGCTATTGTATAATTCCCATAGGTATCTTTTCAAGTATAACTCGGTTGGCACTTCCCCAACCTATACTGATACCCCGCTCTCTTGGAAATTAGGGAAATATATATTATTTCTAGTAATACTATTAGTGATTTTTGCTACTTCTAGATTTACGTTTAGAAAGTCTGTCGTCCCTCAGGTCTTTTTTAGTTTATCGTTACTGCTTCTGGCAATCAATTTTTTGAATGTCGTTTTCTACAGATCTGTTTTTTTTGATGAAATAGAATACATCTTGTTATTTTTGATGACTTTTCCATTCTTTTTTATCAGCGAGAGAGTTATAGAATATATATCCGAAAATTTGGACTACTTGATCGAATTGACCGCCAAGTTTTTCATAGTGTCGGATATTTTCGTATTTGCGAACTTCGTTTTTTTTGACAGGTTACCAGCACTAGCATACGAAGGCTCACTTATGATACGATTCGGAGGTTTTTGGGATGATCCAAATGGCTTTGGGCTAATGAGTGTTTTTCTTTTATTTTGCAATTTTCAGAAAAGGCGATATTTTCTGTCTTTAGGTTTGCTTTTCTGTATAATTTTAACTGGGTCACTAAGTTCATTTATTCTGCTTTTTATAAGTATTATCTATTGGAGTGGTATTGTTAGTAAAAGAGTGAGCAGTATCTTCTTTTATTTTGGCTTGGTTTCAATACTATTTGCGGTAACTTTATTTGTTTCCTACAATCAGGAGATTTTTAACTACCTGGCGGCAAAACAAAGTTCCCTTAATGCTCACACAAAATTTAATATCGGATTCACTCCGCTGCCATTATTACTTCAGCCATTGAGATTTCATGAGAGTTGGCTTTGGAGCTTTTTTATAAACTATTTTCCAATTTCAATCTTTATAATTGGAATGATTTTTCATTTCGTTTTCAATGCTTTTTTTAAAACGAGGAGAACATTCATCCACTACTTTCTGCTAATCTTTTTATTTGGAAATCTTTTTATACCTTTTTTTTACGTTTTCCCCCTAAATTTCATTTTCTTTTTATTCGTTGTTCTTCACTCCAGAATAGCTGCCAATACGGAGGTTGTGTATGATTAAAATTTGCATTGATGCACGAATGATATATGAATCCGGCATAGGAACCGTAATTCAGAATTTTTTGGCAAATTTTAAAGAAGATTTTTTGCTTTTAGTGATAGGTGATGAAAAGAAAATAAAGCCTTATCTAAGGAACACTGGCAATTATCGCATTATTCAAACTGAAATTCCTATCTATTCGGTTAGAGAACAACTCACCTTGCCGTTACTGATACCACGCTGCGATCTCTTTTGGTCTCCACATTACAACATCCCATTATTTTTTATTAGGGCAAAAAAGAGAGTAGTAACTATTCATGATGTTTTTCATTTGGCCTTTAGTAAATCATTGTCTTTACCCAAGAAATTATTTTCGGCTTTTCTACTATCGCAGGCATACAAAAGATCAGATGAAGTCATTACCGTATCATCTTTCTCTCGTGGGGAAATAACGAAATATTTAGGGTATAGAGAGCAGTCAGTTTCAGTAATTCCTTGTGGGTTAGACCACGAATTATTTCGAGTAATTAAGAATACTGAGTCATTAAAAATGATCCAAGTGAAGTATAATTTACCTTCAAAATATATCCTGTATGTAGGTAACGTAAAACCCCACAAGAATTTGAGGAATTTAGTGCTGGCATTTTCTTCCCTAGGTCAGGCGGTTGACGGATACAAGCTTATAATTGTAGGGAAGAGGGAGGGCTTTAGAACTGGAGACGCTCTGCTTATCAATGAAATAGAGAATGATCCTTTTCTAAGAGATAATGTGCATTTTACGGGATTTGTTCAAACTGTTGATTTACCTTATTTATATAACCTGGCAACTTTATTTGTTTTTCCTTCTCTTTATGAGGGGTTTGGTTTTCCGCCACTTGAGGCGATGGCATGCGGGTGTCCCGTCTTGGCCTCAAAAGCTGCAAGTATTCCAGAAATTTGTGGTAGTTACGTAAAATACTTTGATCCAACAAATGTTGAGGATATTGCATCTAATATCGTTAAATCTTTAATAGCAAAAGATCGAGATCAGTTTGTCGAAAAAGGACTCACATATGTAAAGGAATTTTTGTGGACTGATTATTATGATACCCAAATATCTTTGTTTAAGCGATCAATTAACAGATTTAGAAGTTGAGCTAGTTTTTAGTTGATGATAGATTAATATACCGAAAAAGCTGAATTGTGAAATACGGGAGTTTGCTTAAAATTGACTTTAGAAAAATTCATTTTGTGCTGTTATCACTAATCGCATTTACTCTTCCTTTTTTTACCGTTTTTAATAGTTTTTTAATAATTCTGTTAGCTGCAAACTTCTTTTTTGCGTGGTTGAAGGACAGGAGTGTTGTATCTTTTGATCGGCAATCTGGGATATTAATTATCTTCTTTTCAAGTATATTCTTGATCTATTTCGGATGGGTGATTGGCACCGGCATAGTTAAATATTGGTTTATAATCGAAAAAAAATTTAGCCTTTTTATTTTTCCTCTTATATTAGGTAGTTCGTTTGGGAAACCTCAAAAGAAAGAATTGGATAGGATTCTTACGTTTTTTTTGATTTCCCTACTTGTATCAATAACACTGGCCTTAGTGAAACACCCGAATTTGCTTTCACAACATAACGAATCCTTCGATATAGATTCTTACCTAGTCATGAGGCGTCCCTACATGGGGCTATATACATTGTTTGGTGCCTCTATTTGCATTTATTTTACCCATAAATCGACAAGCGTGTTGAATACAATAGCCTTAATAATTTTGGCCGTTTTTTTAGCTTTTTTTAGTTATTTGATTTATGTTAAAATGGCAATAATTGGATTTCTTATATCAGGTTTGATCGCTTATGTAGTTTATTTAATTTACTCAAAATTTTATCGACAGGTTCTTTTTTTATTGGCTGCATTACTTTCGTGCTTGAGTGTTGTCTTTTTTGTAAGTATTCCATTTCAAGAAATCGTAAAAAACATAGTGAATTTAAAATTCTTTGACTTTAGCGAATTTTCATGGATATATTTTTTAAGTATTAATATGAGGTATGCCATATGGAGCTGTTGTTACGATGTTTTAGCACAGGGCAATAATTGGCTGCTAGGGGCAGGTCTAGGGCACCAATCGTTGTTAGATAGTTGTTATGTAAATGATTTAGCTTGGGATCAATTTGGGGTAGTTGAAGCCTATCTTGATTTGGGTAAAAGCTTATTTAATGCCCATAATCAATGGCTTCAAATTTGGCTGGATTGCGGTGTTTTAGGACCAGTCGCGATTACGGTAATTGTTGCTACGGCTATACGAAGAGCAATGCGTCAAATGAATTTTTTTTATTTATTCTTTACATTATTTTTCTTTGCTTGTTGCATTACTGAATCAATGCTTGAGGTTCAAAGAGGTATCGTGTTCTATGCCCTTTTTAATTCTTTTTTTGCATTTAACTCTAACGACAAATGATCATAAAATGAGAATAGCAATAGTGCATGATGATTTGATGAGACGTGGCGGTGGAGAGCAAGTGGTGCTAAGCATGCTAAAAGCGTATCCAACGGCTGACTTATTCACTCTTTGTTATAAGCCCGAACTTACATATCCGGAATTTAAAAATTATAGAATCAAGACATCTCTTTTTAATGTTATTGCAAAGAGTGAAAGAAGCATGAAAATGTTTTTCTTTCCAATTGGTTTGTTGTGTATGAAGTTTCTTAAAGTAAGCAATTACGATGTTGTCATAATATCAAATACTTATTGCGCAAAGTATGTTTCAATTGATAGAAAACCAATAATCTTTATTTATACGCATACTCCATTTAGATTGGCCTGGAATCCGACTTCTTATGACCAGTACAATCGATCTTCAGGCTTAAAGAGGATCATTTTTGATAATGTGATTTCGCTTCTCCGTAACATTGACTCTAAAGAAGCCCAAAAGGGAAATTATTTTTTATCAATTACCAATGAAACGGTTGCAAGAGTTATTGAGGCAAATTATAGTAGCAAGGTTGACATTATCCATCCTCCTGTTAAATGTAATAATTTTTATGTGAGTACTGATAAAACCTCAGATTATTACCTTCTTGTCTCGAGGCTCGAATTTTATAAAAAAGTAGATCTAGCTATAAGGGCATTTAATACTCTTGGCAAAAGGCTAGTAGTAGTTGGGAATGGAAGTAAGAGCGATGAGCTAAAAGCAATGGCCAATTGTAATATTGAATTTAAGAGTAGCCTCTCAAAGGAACAGTTAGCGGATTTGTATGCAAATTGTAAGGCATTTATTTTCCCACAGCACGAAGACTACGGAATAACACCCTTGGAGGCGAATGCTTCAGGAAGACCCGTCATTGCTTATGAAAAAGGAGGGGTTTTAGAGACAATGATTCCTTTCAGTAGTCTTACTCCAAAAAACTTTACTGCTATCTTTTTTAAAGATCAGACACCATCCTGTCTTATCGATGCGGTAGAATTATTTGAGACACTCTCAATCAATTCTGATTTTATAAGATCTCATGCTGAAAAATTCGATGAATCTGTATTTGTTCAAAAATTCACAACATATGTGAATACCCACATTATTAACGTTTAGGCATGCAATTATACTTTTGGCGAGCATTTTTACTATTTGTCTTTACTATCCCCATCTCTCAATTTATAAGTGTTAGGCTTCTCGTAGTAGTTTTGTTGTTTTCAGTTTTTATTAAGGGTGGAAATAAGTTCGGCATTTATATTACTCGTTCTTGGGATATTATTTTGTATATTTCTATTCTGGTTATAGGGCTAATTTACTCAAATGATCTAAAGGCAGGCCTAAATGTTATGGAGACTAACTTTAGTTTCATTGCAATTCCAATAATTCTCAGTTGCCTACCCTCGTTAGATAAACCAAGAATGAATCAAATTTTTCGAGCTTTTGGTCTAGGGCTCATAATTGCTTCTTCAATATGTTTAACATTTGCAATTTATCGTTATATCCACAACCCAGATATTCATTTTTTTCTATTCTATGAATTTACTAAGATCATTTCATTCCAACCGACTTACTTTGCATACTATCTTATCTTCGCCATTTCAATAGGATTATTTTTTGTTTTCAACGAAGCCGAAAGTACTAATTACCTGATTAGGTACTTCACTATTTTGTTTCTTTTTTTTGTTCTGATCTTGACAGGTGGCCAAACTGCATTTATCGGTTTATTGTTTGTTTTTTCTTTTTTTATACTTAAATTCTTAGTTGAAGAGAAGAGCTTTAAAAGGAAAGCGGATACTAGTTTCATTGCCTTTATGTTGTTTTGCATGTTTTTGGTTTCCCTTGAAGAGAAGAAATTTCTGATAATGGAATTTAACGATTCTTGGGAACGCGGAATTTTGTGGGAATCAGCTTTATCTGCTATACCGAACCTTTTTCTTGGTGCGGGCACAGGGGATTATCGGAGTGTATTAAATGAATATTACCAACAGCATGGTTTGGCTCAATTTGCCGTTGAAAATTATAATTCTCATAATCAGATAATCCAGCTTTTAGTTTCTAATGGAATTCTAGGAGTATTGAGCTACTGCATTGTTGTTTTAAGACCTTTGTTCATAGCCCTTCAGAATAAGAATGTTTTGACAATCCTCTGTCTATTCCCCTTCCTCGTATATGGCATTACGGAGGTTTTTTTAGGACGCTATCAAGGGGTCGTCTTTTTTGTATTGCTTCATCAGTTGTTTATCATTTTTATGTACTCAGGTAAATCCTTTTTTACCGATAAAATGAATTAAGAATGTCTATTGTTTTAAAAACTTTATTCTCACTTCTTGATATTTTATTACTAAATATTTCGATTTATTTAGCTTTCATCTATTTTGAAACTAATTTTTGGGCTGTAAATAGTCAAGAGTTTATTTATATGGTAGTTTATAGTAACCTTGCTTGGTTTTTTTTGGTAATGGTTTCAGCACCTTATAATTTGGATAAAAGTTGGGCACTTGTTAAGATTCTAAAAAATCAGTTATCCTTTCTTTTTATACATCTATTAGTGATTGCATCACTAATGGTTTTCTTTGAAAAGAATTACAGCTTTCTTCTGATAGCGTTCATTTATCTTTTATTTGTGCCAACATTTTTTTGTTATAGACTAATGGTGCTATATTTTAGAAAGCTTTTTTCTAAAGATGTTCCTTATCGTAATTTTATTATCATCGGAAGAAATTTTTTAGCCGTTGATATAAGAAAATTCTACTTAATGAATTCAGAACTTGGCTATAAGTTTAATGGTTACGTTGAATTTGAGAAAGGAACTATTCCAATGGAAAAGATCAATGCTATATGCATAAATAGAGAGATACAGGAGATATTTTGTTGTGTTCCATTGGGTAGTGAAGAGGAGTTGAGCCAACTCATTAATTTTGGGCTAAATTCACTAATCAAGGTAAAAATGGTATTTGAGCCAGAAAATCAGTCCATTCAATTAAACCGTTTTGACAAGCACCCAGGAATTGATATTGCAGTGCTGAAGCTTGATGACCCGTATAGTCGAATAATAAAACGTATTTTTGATTTATTTTTTGCTGGAGTAATAAGTGTCTTATTTTTATCTTGGTTTATTCCGATTGTAGGGTTACTTATTAAACTGGATTCTAAAGGGCCTATTTTCTTTATTCAACAAAGAAAAGGAAGAAGGAATATCCAATTTGGGTGTATTAAATTTAGAACGATGGTTCAGAATTTAGAATCAGCAGAAAGGCAAGCATCTAGGAATGATCCGCGAATAACTAAGTTTGGCAGTTTTTTAAGGAAAAGTAGTATCGATGAATTGCCCCAATTTATCAATGTGCTTTTAGGAAGTATGTCTGTCGTGGGGCCTCGTCCACAGATGCCAAAGCATTATGATGAATACAGTAAAATCATTGATGAATTTATGGGTAGGCACTATGTAAAATCTGGTATTACTGGGTTAGCCCAATGCATGGGGTATAGGGGAGAAATTCGGGATATAAAAGACATGGAGAATAGGGTTCGTTTAGATCGATACTATATTGAACACTGGACATTCTGGTTTGATATCAAAATCATCTTCCTTACACTTGTAAGTCTTATCAGAGGCAGCGACAGAGCATTTTAATTGGATTGCTGAAAGATTTAAAAAAACTGCTATGCTCGAGAAAATAAAATATTTGGAAAACGAAATAAAGGGTTACTTAATAGATAAGACACAAGATATTGAAACGTTCCGCTTAAAGTACATCAGCAAAAAAGGAGTATTAAACGAATTGTTTGATGAATTTAAGGCCGAAAGTGTTGAAGACAAAAAAATAATTGGCAAGTCATTGAACGAGCTAAAGCAATTAGCTGAAGCCAAGTTCAAGGAACTTTCTGAGAAATTAGAATCGTCCTCACAAACAAGTCCAAGTGCTATTGACCTTAGCTTGCCCCCAGTTTCTGATAAAACAGGCAACCTTCACCCTTTAAACCTTACTCGTTATAAAATCATCGAGATATTTGAGCGACTTGGTTTTTCGGTGGCGGATGGCCCCGAGATAGAAGATGACTGGCATAATTTTTCTGCGCTAAATTTCCCAGAGAATCACCCGGCAAGGGAAATGCAGGATACCTTTTTCGTGGAGAAAAATCCTGATATGCTTTTACGGACCCACACTTCTAATGTTCAAATCAGATTGATGGAGAAACAAAAGCCTCCCATTCGGTCAATCATGCCGGGAAGGGTTTATCGCAATGAAGCCATCTCGGCTCGTGCGCATTGCTTTTTTCATCAAATCGAAGGCTTATATGTTGATAAAAATGTTGGCTTTGCAGATTTGAAACAAACACTTTTTAATTTTGCTAAAGAAATGTACGGAAAGGACATCGAGATTCGTTTTAGACCATCTTTCTTCCCTTTTACAGAACCAAGTGCCGAGATTGACATAACTTGTTTAATCTGCCATGGTAAGGGTTGCAACGTGTGTAAACATAGTGGCTGGGTGGAAATAGCGGGGTCAGGTATGGTACACCCAAATGTGTTGAAAAACTGTGGCATCGACCCAGAGGAATATACTGGATTTGCCTTCGGCATGGGTGTTGAACGGGTAACGCAATTGCGTTATGGGGTTAATGACCTTCGACTGTACTCCGAAAACGATGTTCGGTTTTTAAAGCAGTTTAAGGCAGTGATTTGAGACCGCCTCAGGCTTCTTGCTTCAAGCTACAATCCGATTATATATTCTAATTAGTGGCGTAATCAAAATATAATATAACGTAATCAGCTTGAAGCCAGTGGCTTGAAGCTTGTAGCCTTTAAAAAATGAATCCCAAAAAATTTCTCCTACCCATCCTTATTTTTACAGCTAGCTTTCATCAGGCCTATGCTCAATACGCCTCGTTCCCAGAAATAGTAATCAATCTTTCGTTGCCCGATTATAGCAGCTTAAAGTTCGATGGGGGAATTAAAGAGCTAAACGATACTGGCATCAGGGGCATTCTACTATATCGTGCAAGCGCAACTACTTACATCGCTTACGATAAAAACTGCTCTCACCATCCCTACGATGTTGAGTGTTCCACTGTGGAAGTTGATTTCTCTAGACTTTTTTTAAAAGACCCGTGTTGCAATTCGACATTTAATTTTTCAGATGGGATGCCCACAGGCGGACCAGCTTCAAGGCCTTTAATCCGTTACAGGACTGAGCTTGCTGGCTCAGTCCTCACGATAACAGATGAGATCGTAAATTAGAAGTTATAACCCCCTCGCATGTCGAGAGGCGGCAGGGGGGTGAGGCGTCACTTTTTCTGAAGTAAGCTATGGTGTCGGCTGTAAATAAAATATATTAGGAGTCCAGCTATCATCCATACTACGGCTACTTTAATGGTTGTCGGGTCGAGCAACGCAATCATCGCTGAACAAACAAGAATACCAAGGATGGGCACTAGCGGCACGAAAGGTGTCTTAAATGCTCTCGGAATCTCAGGGCTTTTCACACGCATGATCCAAACCCCTATACATACCAGCACAAAGGCAAACAAAGTGCCTATGCTAGTGAGGTCGCCAGCCATGCTTCCAGGTATAAATCCGCCAAATAGCCCCACAAAAACGAAAAGAATCATATTTGATTTGTATGGCGTGCGGTAAACAGGGTGGAGTTCAGAAAATATTTTTGGGATTAACCCATCGTTGGACATCGAGTAAAATACCCTGGACTGACCAAACAACATAGCTAAAATGACGGAAGAAAAACCAGCGAGAATAGCAATACTGATTCCCTTCTCCAACCATCCAAAACCAGGCATATAGGTTTTGATGGCGTAGGCCACCGATGCTTCTTTACCTACCGTTTCGAATTCGGTCCAATTTGCAATACCGGTTAGTACATAAGAAAAGAGTACATATAAAACAGTACAGATGACGAGCGAGCCCAAAATGCCTAGCGGCATATCTTTTTTTGGATTTTTGGCTTCTTGTGCAGCGGTAGAGACGGCATCAAAACCTATGAATGCGAAGAATACGATACCCGCGCCACCTAATACTCCTGTCCAGCCCCACTCCCTTAAGCTTTCATGACCTGGTATTCCTTCCGGGATAATGTAGGGTGTGTAGTTTTCTGGGTTAATATAACTCCAACCGAAGGCGATGAACGTTAATACAATGGCAACTTTAACAAATACGATTACAGCATTTAGCTTAGCAGATTCTGATGTGCCTTTGATAAGTACAAGTGTAATAATGCTCAATATTAAAAGAGCAGGAAGGTTGATCAACCCTTGAGAGACAATTACATCGCCACTAAACATCTCTGAAGTGGAAACAAGTGCTTCCTTTCCGTTCACCACACGAGTGACTAAGTGCTCAAGTGGCGAATGACTTAAGTTATACGGTATGGCACCACCCAGCAAGTTGTTTAAATATTCGCTCCAAGCAATTGAAACTGTGGCTGCTCCTAGCGCATATTCAAGAACAAGAGCCCATCCTATAATCCAAGCCACTAATTCTCCCATGGTTGCGTAGGCGTAGGTGTAAGCACTTCCCGCAATGGGTATCATCGAAGCAAATTCAGCATAACATAATCCAGCGAAAGCACAACCCACGGCCGCTATTATGAATGAAATAACCACAGCCGGGCCTGCCGCCTCGCCCGCAGCCGCGGCCGTGCGCACAAACAAGCCTGCGCCAATGATGGCTCCGATGCCGAGTGCTACCAGATTGCCTGGTCCCAGCGTTCGCTTTAAACCACTGGTAGAATCTGCGCCTTGTTCCATCAATTGAGCGAGCGACTTCTTTACAAATAAGTTCATGATAGATGAATTGAGTATTAATTTATTGTTTCCCTAAAAGTATAAAGAATAATGTATTCCCAAATAGAAATTTACATACAATTGATTTGGTTTTCATCCGCGCTGTCTATCAACGCTATTTTTAAGAACTTTTCTTGAACGTAAGTAAAATGGCAAAGCGGTTTCCGCTTACTTTGGCATCTTAAATTTTACTTTTACTCGCACCGTGCTCTCTAAAGGAATATCTGCTTGCATAGTAGGATTCCACTTTGGCCCTGCTTTTACTAGCCTAATTACTTCTTCATCGCAGCCAAAGCCCAAGCTTCTTATCACCGCAAAGTCTGCTAGATCACCTTTGAGGTCAACGATAAACTGAACTGTCACTTTTCCTTCAATTTTATTTTCCAGGGCAGTTTCGGGATACTTTAAGTTTTTCTCAAGGTATTTATTATAGGCTCGTCTTCCTCCAACGGGGCTCGCCATCTTGATTGGCTTTTCTGCCAGGTCGTCTTCGTTTTCGCGAGTGCCATACCCCACCACCACGACTTCGCTCAATTGTGCAACATCGGCAGTCATCGCAACGTCTATTCTTGATTCATTTCCAAGTGTAATTTGTTGCGGTTGAAAGCCAATAAATGAAAACAATAACTGTTTTAAATTGGTCGGAATAGTCACGACAAAGTTTCCATCTATGTCTGTCACATTTCCGATAGGGGTGCCTGGCACAAGTATGCTAACGCCAGGAATGGGCGTGCCGTCCTCTGACGAAGTTACTTTACCAGTAATAGTTCTGGTATCTTTTTCTGCCGCGGCAAAAGTGTTTTTTGCCAACATTGCACGATTAAGGGCGGCCTTGTCAGCATTAACTTCTTTTCTTTTTTCCGCTTCAAGCTCGATGAGCGGTTCGCTTTGTTGGGTTTCTTGCTTTGCTTCCGCAGATAATGGCGAAGCCTGCGGAGTTTGGACGTCTTCTGCTAAATTCAAATTTTGAGGAATGCCTGTGTTGTTGGACGCGGCCGCAATGGAAGGGACCGTGTCGGGAGAGGGTATATTTTTTGACGAAATTTTAGGCGTAGTTTTTTCTGTCGCCAATAATTTTTCCCGCTGCTTTCCTGTTTGAACTGTGTCGACTTTGTCAAGTCGTTTAGGTGATTCTTTCACTTTCGTGGAATCAGGATCTATCGTGGATAAACGTTGGTTGGATTCGGTAACATCACCTCTATAAACAAAATACGAAACCGTTACAATCAGAAGGGATGAGGCGGCCACTCCCAACGGCCACCAATTTCTTTTTTTCTTTAAAAGCTGTTGTTGGAGGTTTTTTACATCCAGCGAAAAATCATCAGAGCCAATCGATTCAGCGCCCTCCAATGCTTCTGCTAAAAAAGGATCGCTCAACGCTCTCTTCTCCAAAAGATGCATTTCCTTCTCAGTAAGCAAGCCTTTTCGGTATTTTTCAATATCGTTTTCAAAATCACCCATTCCTTTCCATGCAAAGTTTTAGATTTCGTTTGCCGTTTTGAATATGACTCTTCACTTTGTTCAAATCCAGCCTAGTCAATTCACTTATTTCTTTGTAGCACCTCTCTTCTAAAAAAAACAGCCTTACACATTGCTTTTGGTCAACCACCAACTCATCTATACACTTGTCCAATTTACGAAGATCTACTTCAACATCAGACTCTTCTTCTAGATGCAAAACAAAATCGTTTTCCATAACCCGTTGGGTAATATCCACGTTGGTTTTTCCCTTTTGCGATCGTAGCTCCATCAAACAATGATTTCTTGCAGTTGCGTAAAGCCAGCTTTTAAAGTTTTCTATTTCGTGACCAAGTAGGCTTTTTAACAACTTCTCGAAAATTTGCATTACGGCATCTTTGCTCTCGTCCCTATTTTTCAAATACTTTAAGCAAACACCATAAACTAGTGCAGTATAGCGCGTATAGAGTTCGCCAACATAGGCCTTATCCCCCGACTCTTTGTAAAGTTGGATGAGGGCTAAGTCATCGTGCGATGAAAGTATTTTCACTCATCAAGATTAATTCAAAAATACAAAATCAAAAAATAGTGAGTTACTTTTTATGGAAATGAAATGTAGGGTGCATCTCATCGTCAAACAAACACCAATTCTATGAAAACTAAAATGGGAATTTTGATCTTGATGCTTATCTCTTTGCTGAGCATTCAAGCTACTCAAACGCGCGTCATTAATGGCGCAGTCACCTCAGCGAGCGACAATAATCCATTACCTGGAGTCGCAGTATCTGTAAAAGGTACAAACATCGGCACTTCCACCGATGGCAATGGGAAGTATAGTATCATTACCCCTATTAATGGAACTGCCAAGCTAGTGTTTAGCTTTATCGGCTATCAAACCAAAGAGGTGGCCATCGGCACGAAGAACAAAATTGATGTCGCTTTGTCTGCGGATTTTAAAGCATTGAGCGAGGTGGTTGTAGTTGGCTACGCAGCCGAAGAAAAACGAGAATTGACTGGAGTGTCGTATGGAGTTACGAAGTCAAGGCGTCATAAAAAAGGTAATGCCGAACATGAATCGGTGGATATCTTTTCCTCGGCTCCTATGCACATCCAATTTGAAGAAAAAGACAAATTCAATACAGAAGAGTACAATGGAATAAACGAGAATAGCTATCATGATGCCGTAAACAATCCGCTGTCTACTTTTTCAATAGACGTGGATGCAGCCTCTTATAGTAATGTAAGGAGGTTTATAAACAACGGGCAGAGGCCTCCAAAAGAGGCAGTACGCATTGAGGAGATGATCAATTATTTTGATTATGATTACCAACAACCAACCGGGGATGATCCGTTTTCGATCTACACTGAGGTTGCCGAGGCTCCTTGGAATACAAATCACAGACTGGTTCATATCGGCCTTCAAGGCAAAATTATACCCACCGAAAATTTACCAGCTTCTAATCTGGTGTTTTTGATCGATGTTTCAGGTTCGATGCAAGACGATAACAAACTGCCACTGCTGAAATCTTCATTAAAAATGCTGGTAGACCAATTAAGGCCGCAAGATCATGTCGCCATTGTTGTTTATGCGGGTGCGGCTGGTTTAGTGCTGCCAAGTACAGCGGGCAATGAAAAGAAAAAGATCATTGACGCACTCGATAAGTTGGAGGCTGGCGGCTCCACCGCGGGAGGCGCGGGCATTAAACTCGCTTACGCGGAGGCGAAAGCAAATTTCAAGGAAAACGGAAATAACCGAGTAATTCTTGCCACGGATGGCGATTTTAACATCGGGGAATCAAGCAATGGAGCCATGGAGAGATTGATTGAAGAAAAAAGGAAAGATGGAATTTTCTTAACTGTTTTAGGATATGGTATGGGTAATTATAAAGATGCTAAGATGGAAATTTTGGCAGATAAAGGGAACGGCAACTACGCCTACATTGACAATATTCTGGAGGCCAAGAAAGTGCTGGTAAATGAGTTTGGAGGAACATTATTTACCATCGCCAAGGATGTAAAATTACAAGTTGAATTTAATCCCGCGAAAGTGAAGGCATATCGCTTGATAGGCTATGAAAACAGAATGCTTGAAAGTGAGGATTTTAACAACGACAAAAAGGATGCTGGCGAGCTTGGTTCGGGTCATACGGTCACTGCGTTATATGAAATTATTCCAGTAGGCGTAGAGGAAGAATTACCAACGATAGACCCTTTAAAATACCAAAAAAATAAAACGGATAAGAATTTGAAATACTCGGAGGAGCTAATGACTATTAAAGTTAGATACAAAAAGCCGAATGAAGATGTTAGTAAGTTGATTAGTCAAGTGGTTTTTGATAAGCAGGTGACTGAAAGTAAGACTTCTAATAATTTCCGTTGGTCTGCTTCGGTGGCGGGGTTTGGGATGCTGCTGCGCGAATCCGAACATGCACAATCATATAGTTTGGAAAGTGTGTTGACACTAGCCCACAGTTCAAAATCAAGCGACAAAGAAGGATACCGATCAGAATTTATCAATTTGGTTGAAGCGTTCAAAATGACGGTAAACCACTGATTTTTAAAACTATTGAGTACTGGAAGCCTGCTTTTTAAAAGAAACGCTAGGCTTCTAGTTCTAATTCAAATAAAGAGTTTGTTTTGCATGCGGATAAAACAGAAATTTACTTCTAGCAAACTCTCGGATATGATCAAAATAAGTGCTGTCATTATCACTTACAACGAAGAAAAAAATATTGCACGCTGCATAGATTCTATTGCCGATATCGTGGACGAAATTGTAATAATAGATTCGTACTCCTCAGATAAGACCAAGGAAATATGTTTGTTAAAGAACGCAAAATTGGTTGAGCACCCTTTCAAAAGTCATATTGAACAGAAAAATTTTGCCCTTTCGCAAGCTAATTATGACGTGATACTTTCGTTGGATGCGGATGAGTATCTGTCAGAAGAGCTTACTGAATCGATTCTGAAGGTCAAACAAAACTGGGTGGGGCATGCTTATTCCATGAATAGATTGTCGAGTTATGGTGGTAAGTGGATAAAACATGGAAACTGGTATCCGGATAGAAAAATACGACTTTGGGATCGGAATGTCGGGAACTGGGGTGGGGAAAATCCCCATGAATGGGTAGTATTAAGAAAGGAAGTAAAAGTAGTTCACCTCAAAGGCGATCTATTGCATAAAGCCTACCTTGATTCGCAAGATACGATACAAAAAATTCAGCGATATTCTGAGATTTTTGCAAGAGAAAATAGGGGTAAAAAAACGAGTTCTACAGGAAAGATTATTTTTCGAACCTTTTTCGCATTTATTAAAAGCTATGTCATCAAAAGAGGCTTTCTTGACGGTTTTGAGGGTTTGATGGTCGCAATGGCAGTTGCAAATCACGTTTTTTACAAATATGCAAAGCTCCATGAACTCAACGGTCGTTTAGAGCTTGGCAAAAAGATTATCATTAGCCGAACGGACAATCTTGGAGATGTTATCCTAACACTACCTCTTGTTGGCTACTTGAAATCGGTGGATCCATCCCTAGAAGTTTACTTCATCGGCAAGGGGTATACAAAGGCAATTATAGAAAAGTCAGTATTTGTGGATCATTTCTTAGATAGGGATTTGATCCTTGAGGATCCGACTATTTTGAAGTCAGTTGATTCAAAAAACATCGTTTTTGTTTTTCCCGATAGAAAATTGGTTCCCTTGGCCAAGGAAGCGGGAATTGAAAACAGGATTGCTACACGGCACAGATGGTACAATTGGCTGTATTGTAATTTTTTAGTAGAGTTCAGTAGAGTGAACTCCCCGTTGCATGAAAGCCAATTAAATTTCAAACTGCTAAAGCCATTTAAGCTCAACGAAGAAATGGAGCTCTCCGAAATGCCAAAGTATTTTGGCTTAGTCTGTGAACCCAAAAATTTTGACTCACTTCTTTCTAAAGATAAATTCAACCTTATTATACATCCAAAATCAAAAAATAGCGCCAGAGAGTGGGATGTCAACAATTACTTTCAATTAGCCAAGCTGCTTCCTAATGAAAATTTCAAGATATTTATTACTGGGTTAAAGGAAGAAGGAGACGTAATCAGAAATGAATTGCCAGAATTTTTATCTTCTCCGCAAGTTATTGATCTCACTGGTAAATTTTCGTTGGACGAACTAATTTCATTTATCAATCAAGCTGACGGATTGGTAGCCTGCAGCACGGGTGTTTTACATTTAGCATCTGCCCTTGGCAAAAGGGCATTGGGGATTTATTCGCCCATGAAACCTATTCATCCTGGAAGGTGGATGCCCCTTGGTAGACACTCTAATTACTTGGTTCTGGACAAAAATTGTAGTGATTGCAAAAATAGTAGAAATTGTGCCTGCATAAATTCCATAACGCCTCAGCAGGTCTCTTATAAACTGTTAACTTTTGCCCGGGAAGTAAAAAAGGAAAAGGAGTTTGTTCACTATTCGTAGGAATTCAAATTTGTTGCTGCTAAAATTGTAAGGTGCAAACTAAGCCGCAGTTATTCCAATCCATCCTAATTATAAAAAGAGGTGCTCTTGGCGACCTGTTGGCAGGAACAGCAGGTATATTGGCGGTTAGAAAACAATATCCAAAAGCCATCATTTGTTTACTTTCAGATTCAATGGCGTATTCTGTTTGCCCGCCAGGGACCATTGTGAATGAAGTTATTAATGAAAAAGACTACCTCGAAACAAAATTAGGTTATCTCAAGCTATGGCGTCTGCTTAGAAAGCGAAAGTTTGACCTCATCATAAACATGCGTTGGGTATCTGAAGTTTCAGGCATTCTTGCTTTGTTGGGAGGGAGTAAGTTTACTGCAGGTGCCGGTGCTTGGTGGTTAAGAAAAATGTTTACATTTTCGCCACCAATTTCTTTCCACGAGGCAAATTGCCATGAGTACCTATTGAATCTGCGAATCGTACAATCGCTGGGTTTTGAGCTGCAAGAGCCTCAATTATATATACACAAAAGCAACGATGATTTAGAATTTGCCGATGCGTTTTATAGAAATGCCAAGCTTGTTGCTTCTCAAGTTCTTATTTTGACTCCGATAGCTAGCACCCCGTTGAAAGCGTGGCCGGCCGATAGATTTATAGAAGTTTCAAAAAAATTTATTGGCCAGTTTAACGCCCATATTCTTATTACTTACGCCCCACAAGATGAGTTGGCAGCGATCGAAATAAAAAACGCAATTGGCGATAACGCGATACTTGCACCGAGAACTTCAGTTAATCAATTGGCGGCATTGATTTCAAAGGCCGCTCTTTGTTTATGTAATAATTCTGGAATTATGCATGTCGCTTTTGCAGTAAAAACTCCCGTGGTTTGCATCAATACCAGCATTGGTTGGGCGCCCTATGGTGATTGGAATGTAGCAATCACTCAACTTCCAAAGCAACAAGATCAGTCCGACAATAGGCGCCTAACTAATCCACAAACCTATGAGCTACTGAAACAGATTTCCGTTGAACGCGTTTGGAAAGCCTTGTCTGAAAAATGGATTTCTTTGAATTTGAAATGAGTGTTATGAAAGTAAGTGGATTTACCATAATAAGAAATGCTATTAAGTTTGATTACCCCATTACCGAAGCCATTGAATCTATCCTGCCACTATGCGATGAACTTGTTGTTGTTGTCGGAAATTCAGACGATGGAACCCTGGCATTGATAAAAAATATCAAATCAACCAAAATAAGAATAATTGAATCCGTTTGGGATGATGGCAAACGCGAAGGCGGCAGAACGTTTGCAATTGAGACCGATCGGGCATTCCAGGCAGTTTCATCCGATTCAGATTGGGCATTTTATATTCAAGCAGATGAGGTAGTCCATGAGAAATATCACGCCTCCATACGTGCTGCCATGCTAAGGCACAAAGATGACCAAAGAGTCGAGGGCTTACTCTTCGACTATAAGCATTTTTACGGTTCATATGATTATGTAGGTGACTCCTGGCAGTGGTATAGAAGGGAAATAAGAATTATTAAAAACAACAAAAAAATATTCAGCTACAGAGATGCACAGGGTTTTCGAAAACAACCAAATGAGAAGCTGAGTGTAAAATTGATAGATGCATCAATCTATCATTACGGTTGGGTGAAAGATCCACGCACCATGCAAAAAAAGGTGGAAGGTTATTTTAAGTATTATTACACGGATGATCAAATCAAAGCAAACGTAGTGCTAGCAGATGAGTATGATTTCGGTAAAATTGATTCCCTCAGCTTGTTTACCGAGACGCATCCTGCAGTGATGACGAAAAGAATTAATCGCCTGAATTGGAAGTTCGATCATGATATCTCAAAAAAGCATCTAAAGACAAAAGAGAAAGTGAAACGATTAATCAAAAAGCTTACCGGTATAAGGATAGGTGAGTACCAAAATTATAAGATAATCTAATTCAGCCGCGGGCTTTAGTCTCATCCTTTTACCTTATTTTTGAACTTTTATGGAAGAAACTCCTCGACAAACATATACCGAACAGCAAAAAAATGAAGTTTTTAATAACGAATTTTTGCCTCTCGTTCATGCCATGTACAATTTTGCCTATCGATTAACCCTTGATCGGGACGATGCAAAAGACCTCGTGCAAGATACCTACATGAAAGCTTTTCGTTTCATAGAATCGTTCCAAACAGGAACTAATGCAAAAGCTTGGCTGTTCCGCATTTTGAAAAATAGTTTCATTAATGATTATCGTAAGAAGAGCAAGGAACCGAATAAGGTAGACTATCAAGAGGTTGAAACGTATTATAATTCAGAGGATGTGAACAGGCAAATCACCGCTGACTTAAGGGTAGAGTCGCTAAAAGATATGATTGGCGATGAGATTTCAAATGCCCTTAATAGCCTTGAAGTAGACTTTAGAACAGTTATTATCCTATGCGACTTGGAAGGATTTAAGTATGAAGAAATGGCTAAGATATTGGACATACCAATAGGGACTGTACGAAGCCGGTTGCACCGAGCAAGACAACTATTGAAAGAAAAATTAAGCGAGTACGCAAGGGAAATGGGTTATAAAAATACATAAAGCTATGAGTGAACAAATCAATCCTTTCGTTCAGGAAGACGGAAAAAAACCCTCTTGCATGCAAATGCTGCAAATTATTTTAGATGAGCAATCGACCGAAGCGCAACAAGAGTATTTCAAAGCTCATATGGATAGATGCATGCCCTGTTTCAAAACATACAACCTGGACGCCACCATTAAAGAACTGCTCAAGTCAAGATGCTGTGGCGGTGAGGCTCCACAGGATTTAATCGAGGGGATTAAACAACGGATTGACCAGCAGCGCCCACAATAATGGCAGGGAAGGCAATTATTTTTTCAGCACCCTCAGGCTCGGGAAAAACCACCATAGTCAAACACCTTCTTGAAAATAATAACGACCTAGGTTTTTCTATCTCTGCCTCTACGCGCGATCGCAGAGGAAGGAGTGAGCAGAATGGGAAGGACTACTATTTCCTTTCCCCCGTGGAATTTAAAAGTAAAATTGACAAAAGCGAATTTATTGAATGGGAAGAAGTCTATGAGGGAAACTTTTATGGCACGTTAAAAAGTGAAATTGAACGAATCTGGGACGCGGGCAAGAACGTAGTGTTTGATGTAGATGTAAAAGGAGGAATTAATCTCAAGAAATATTTTGGAGATAAAGCCTTGGCCATTTTTGTGAAAGTGCCTTCGTTAGAAATTCTAACGGAAAGACTCAACGACCGTGGAACAGAATCTCAAGAAAGCCTTTCCAGAAGATTGTTTAAAGCAGAATTCGAAATGTCTTTTCAGGATAAGTTTGATGTTGTACTGTTAAATGAGAACCTGCAAAAGTCATTGGAGGAAGCTCAACGCCTTTATGACCAATTTAACAAAACGTGAATAAGGAAGAAATGCCACAAAACAACCGAATCGGTCTTTTTTTTGGTTCTTTCAACCCCATCCACATCGGGCACATGATAATTGCCGATGTAATGGCTCAAAATACCGACTTAGATAAAGTTTGGCTGGTGGTTTCTCCCCAAAATCCACTTAAACCCAGTAAAGGTCTGTTGCATGAGTTTGATCGGTATGATTTGGTTAAAGCAGCCATTTCCGATCATTATAAACTCGAAGTTTCAGACGCAGAGTTTCACTTACCAAAGCCCAGTTACACCGTAAACACGCTCGCTTATTTAACGGAAAAGCATCTAACTAAGGAATTCAAAATAATAGTAGGAGCGGATAGTTTAGAGAATTTACCAAAATGGAAAAACTACGAATTTATTTTGGAGAATTACGGTCTTTACGTTTACCCACGGCCACATGCCAAAGAAACGCAATTGAATAACCACCGAAATGTGAGACTGATTGAGGCTCCTTTGATCGACATCTCTGCCACGTATATTCGGAAGTGCATCCGAAACAATAAATCCATTCGCTACCTCGTTCCAGAAGCGGTGGAACAAATGATACGAACCAAGCAATTTTATTCTTGATGGCATAGCAACTTTTCTGGGTTTTAAGCGTCTTCAATTGGGGTGGTTCAGTTTTTGTAGCCTAGAACAAGGCAATCCATTTCAATTAAAGTATCGTAAAATATGAAGCAAATCTACTCAGTATTAATTTTTCAATTTATTGCTTTTTCAGCCCTTGCAGGTGGAGTGAAAGGTGTCATAAAGTCAGATGATGGCAATGTACTGCCTTACGCTTCCATCTACGTGAAGCAAACAGGTTCGGGTTCAGCTACCGACCTTCAGGGTAAGTATGAAATTCAACTTCCCCCCGGTCATTACGATCTGGTCTTTCAATTTTTAGGGTATGAATCGGTCAATCGCTCGGTAGATATTACTTCCGACTTTGTCGTTCTGGATGTAATACTCAAGACCCAAGTAATGATGTTGCAAACAGTAACGGTAAACGCGCAAAAAGAAGATCCAGCCTACACCATCATGCGCAAAGCCATCGCGAAAGCAAAATACCATACACAACAAATAGATAAATACACCGCTAAGGTGTATATAAAGGGGAAAGGAAAATTGACCGACTACCCGTGGCTCGCCAAGCGCGCATTGGAGAAGGAAGGAATCACCAAAGACCGTCTTTTTATATCTGAATCTGTAAGTGAAATAAAATATACTCGCCCTAAAAAATTTGAAGAGAAAGTAATCGCTGTTTATACTCAGGGAAAAGACCGAAACACTTCGCCAAATGGTTACGTCTTCGGTAGCTTCTACGAACCCGAGATAAATGAAATGGTAACCCCGCTTTCGCCAGCGGCCTTTTCCTATTATAAATTTGAATACTTGGGCTCGTTTAAAGATCAGAAATATGAGATCAGCAAAATAAAGGTGATTCCTCGCTCAAAGGGAGACAACGTATTTGATGGAGTGATCTATATTGTTGAAGATTGGTGGAGCATTCACAGTCTCGATCTAAACGCAAGTAAATTGGGCGTCAAAGTCCATATGAAATCGATCTACAATCCAATAGAAGATAAAGCTTGGCTTCCTGTATCGCAACAATTTTTTGTTAACGGACGGGTTTTTGGATTTGAATTTGAGTTTAACTATTTGGCTACTGTTAAAGATTATAAAATTACACTCAATCCAAATTTGCCTCTGGAAATGACGATCATTGATGAGAAGCTTGAGAAAGCCCAGGCCAAAGAAGTAAAAAGTAAGTTCAGTAAGAAAGGGCAACAACTGCAGCAACGCTTAGCTGAAGGAAAAGATGTTACCAATAAAGAATTAAGGCAGCTCGTAAAAGAGTATGAAAAGGAAGAGCAGAAGAAAACGAAAGAGCCTGAGGTGATTTCGGAAACATCTTTTAAGGTAGATTCGTTGGCCTACAAGAAGGATTCTACCTTTTGGGCTGACATTCGCCCCGCCCCGCTGGATAAGGAGGAAGTGCGGGGTTACAAAAAGAACGATAGTATTTCAACTGTTCAGCGCAAGCGCGAAGAAGGCGATTCGCTCAAGCCATCGAAATCAAAAGGCTTTCAGTTAAAAGATATTGTTTTAGGCGATCGTTACCGGATTAATGAAACCTCTGATTTTCAAATTCACACGCCTTTCGGTGGATTCAATACTGTTGAAGGTTGGAATTTGATTTACAAAACAAGCTATTATAAACGCTGGGTAAAAAGAGATACAAGTGATAGCGATAAGCGGCCTGACGTAAAGCGATTAGAAATAACACCCATTGGCCGTTATGCCTTTTCAAGAAAGGTTTTATCGGGCTTAATGCGTGTAGATTATCGCACTCGCACTTCTCGGCTTACGGTAGAAGGAGGAAAGTATATTCAGCAATACAATGATGCAGACCCTATCCATCCCATCGTAAATGATATTACCTCTTTATTTTTGGGAGATAATTTTATGAAGCTGTATGAACGTAATTTTGTGGAGGCAAATTATCGCAAGCGGTTTGATGATAAATACACGTTTCGATCTTCTTTAACATGGGCAAGACGACAAGAATTGTTCAATACAACAGATTATACATTTTTCAAAAAGAACAAGGAGGACTACACTCCTAATGCACCAATAAATAATGAATTAAATGATACCGCTTTTCCTACTAACACTGCGTTTACGGTGGCAGTAGGTTTGGAAGCAAGACCATGGCAGAAATATCGAATTCGCAACGGGCAAAAATTCAGGGCGGATAACACATCGCCATTATTTACACTAGACTATAAAAAAGGTGTTGATGGTTTATTGGGAAGCGAAGTAAACTTTGATCAAATGGAAATTGGGGTGAAGCACGGGATCAAATTAGGTATCCGCGGAAAGTTAGATGTGGCACTAAAGGCGGGCAAATTCTTCAATGCCGACAAACTTTATCTAATGGATTATCAACACTTTCTTGGAAACAGAACACCCTTTGTCACTACCGATCCTGTTGGCAGCTTTAGGTTGCTCGACTATTACCAGTACAGCACGAGAGATCAGTACTTTACGGCCAACGTGCATTATCATTTCCGGAAGTTTTTAGTGACTCGCTTCCCTATTGTGCGATTGACGGGCATTACTGAAAATGTGTTTGTGAATTACTTAGCCACACCTACATCAAAAAATTATACCGAGCTGGGGTATGGAATTGACGGCATATTCAGAATCCTTAGATTGGAATTTGCGGCCGCCTTTCAAGATGGAAAATATCTCAATAACGGATTTCGAATTGGAGTGGCGACAAGTATTGTCATAAACTTTAGTGATTGATAGGATTTCACCAACTTTACTGAATGCCTATTTCAATTGAAGAAATTTTGACCCTCAGAGATCAATTGCCATTAATTGATGTTCGATCGCAGGGCGAATTTGCTGAAGGCCATATACGGGGTGCGATGAACATTCCGCTACTAAATAATGAAGAAAGAATTACCGTAGGCACTGCTTATAAAAAGCAAGGCCAGCAAATCGCAATTAAAGAGGGTTTCCGATTAGTAGGGCCACGCTTACTGGATATCATAAATGAAACTGAAAAAGCAGCTGACGGAAGAGAGGTTTTAGTTCACTGTTGGCGAGGGGGTATGCGCTCCAACAACTTCTGTCAGTTTATCGGCATGGCAAAAATCAAATCGCGCTCATTGAAAGGTGGTTATAAAGCCTACCGGCAGCTTGCCCTCCAAACGTTTCAAAAACCGCTTCAATTAGTTTTGATTACAGGTTGCACTGGCAGCGGCAAAAGCGAAGTACTTAGGGCATTATCACAACAAGGTGAGCAAGTGTTGGATTTAGAAGCCATGGCCAATCACAAAGGCTCTGCGTTTGGCGGACTGATGCTGCCACCTCAGCCAACAACAGAGCAGTTTCACAATGATCTTTTTGAAGCAATGCTTAAGTTGGATTTAACAAAACCTATTTGGGTGGAAGATGAATCGATTACTATTGGAAAGGTTTCTTTACCAGTTGATTTTTGGAGGCACATGCAAGCCAGTCCGCTAGTTCAAATGCACGTGAGTAAGGAGATTAGAATTAATAGGTTAGTAAATGAATATGGAATCGCTGACAGACAGGAGTTCGCCTCAGCAATGGATAAGATTACCAAACGATTGGGAGGTCAGCATTTGAAAGCAGCAAAAGCAAGCTTAGCAGAAGGTAATATGGCGGCTACTATTGATATTTTGTTGATCTACTATGACAAGTATTATTTGGGAAGTATCGATAAGAAAAAGGGAAGAATAAAATATGAACTTGATTGGGATGGAAAGAGCTCCGAGAATTTTGCAAAAACATTGATAAAAACTAGTTACTAATAAAAAGCTTTTCTTAAACGATGAACGAAATAAAACTAACACAATTCTCTCACGGTGCTGGCTGCGGTTGCAAAATTTCTCCTGCCGTTCTTGATTCCATGTTGCATTCCGATTCACCGAAAGGAATTTTTCCGCAGCTGCTTGTAGGCAATGAAACAAAAGACGATGCCGCTGTATATGACATTGGCGATGGTACCTGCATAATAAGTACTACCGATTTCTTTATGCCTATTGTGGATGATGCATTTACATTTGGATCCATTGCTTCGGTTAATGCCATCAGCGATGTGTATGCAATGGGTGGTGAACCATTTGTGGCAATTGCCATTCTTGGCTGGCCAATCAATAAAATACCGCCCGAAGTTGCCAAAGCGGTGCTAGAAGGAAGCAGAAAAGTGTGTGCCGAAGCCGGCATTCCCTTGGCTGGTGGTCATAGCATTGATTGTCCTGAGCCCGTGTTTGGGTTGGCTGTTACAGGTAAGTTGAAGAAAGAACATTTAAAAAGAAATGATACTGCAAAGCTTGGCTCCCTGCTTTACTTAACTAAGCCAATCGGTATTGGCATCGTCACAACAGCGCAGAAGAAAGGTATTGTAAAGCCAGAACATCTTCAGAAAGTTGTTGACACAATGCTTACACTAAATAAGCTGGGCGCTGATTTTGGCAGGCTTCCTTATGTTAACGCCATGACAGATGTAACTGGCTTTGGCTTGCTGGGCCATCTCACGGAAGTGTGCGAGGGGTCTGGCCTTTCGGCTGAGATTGATTTTGATAAAGTTCCGAAGTTTGATTTCTTGGATGAATACCTTCAACAAAAATCAGTTCCGGGCGGCACCCAGCGCAATTGGGAAAGCTACGGAAGTAAAATTGGCTCGTTAAGGGACTTTCAAAAATCAATCCTTGCCGATCCGCAAACTAGCGGAGGGTTGCTGGTTTCAATTGACGGAGATAAGCAAGTTGAGTTTGAGGCGTTTTTAAGTAAGAGAGGAATGTCATTAAAGCCATTTGGAAAGTTTATTAAATCTGGAGAAAAGGCTATTTACGTAAGTTGAGTATGAACTTGGAGTTAACACAGCAACTTTTCCTTGCATCTGAAGAAAAGAGAGCCTGTCGAATAATCTTGAAAGCCGAGCCTATTTCAAGAACAGTGTGCCCTTACGGGATTTGCACTACATCAAAAAATCAAATAATGCTAGTCTGTTGGCAAACCGCAGGATTTACAAAAGCAGGCGGCAAGGAAGGATATCGTAATCTACAATTGGATAAGATAATAGAACTCGAAATGTTAGAGCTTACCTTTCACAAGCGTGATGATTTTAATGCCGATGATGGGCAATATAAAGAGTGGGTTTATCATATTTGAAATAATCCTAAAACAGAAAAATTTACAATTGCACTGAACGTTGTTGGGTTTCGGGTGTACAGAAAGTAAAAACTCAAGCCAATGAAAAAAATCATTTGTCTATTTGTAGCAGTTCCGTTGTTTGCGAATGCCCTCAAACCAGAAAAAATTTTACCTAAGACGTTAGAAATCAGAACCACCAGTTGGTATGCAGAGCAAGAGAAGGCGTGGTCAGAGGAACTATCAATCAACTCAAAGAACAAACCTGACGCTTGGTTCAATTATTTTGCTTCAGCTGTTTATGCCCAAGAAAGCAAGGAAATACTAAACTCAATTGTGGGTAAAATGAACCAAGCAGTGCCAGGCAGCTACGAATCTTTGGTAGTGAAAGTTTGGAACGATGGATTCAATGAGCAATCGTATGACCTGTTGCAAAAGGCTTACGTTATGCAACCGGATAAAACGGAAGCCTATAATTTACTTCAGGCTTTTGCCGAGATAAAGTTGGATAAACACGGCAGAGCATCATTCAGCAACCAATTATACTCTAGCTCACAAATCTCTAGTGCGCTTCTTAACTATAGCTACAACGTGTTGATGTCGCTGGAGGCTTCCGCTATCATTATAACAGAGGGCGAGTCCACCACAGCTCCACTCTATGTGCTACAAGATGTATTAAACGTGCGAAGAGATGTGACTATTTTGAACTTGGATTGGCTTACAAACTCAGATTATCGCAGTCGTAAATTCAGTGAAAATGGTCTTGCTCCTTGGCAAGGAGAAGTGTCGAATTTAGATGAGTTGCGGAAAATGATTAGTGCGGAGTTACCGCAAAAGAACACCAGTAGAAAATTCTATTATGCACTTACGCTGGCAAAGGAAAATGTGAGCGAGATAAAACAATCGTTATATGTAGTAGGTTTAGCTTCACTGCACAGCCTTACTAATTTTGATAACGTAGCTGTTATTAAACATAATCTCGAAAAAGAATTTTTGATGGATTATCTTTTAGTTGATTTTAATGGATCATCTAAAAGTGATGCTGGTAAAGTATTCAGTTCAAATTATCTACTTTCAATGATACTACTTTATGAAACATATCAAAAAGAAGGAAGTCTGGAAAAGGCTAAGAAGCTAAGATCACTTATGGAAAAGATTGCAGCTGATTCTGACAAAAAGGAAATTATCGATCACTATTTGAATGGAGCAACGGATGAGGCAATTCCTTATTTTCCTTTTGCAATCAACGTAAAGTTTCTGGAAGGTAATTTTCGGCAGGTTTCTAATAATTTCTATGCCTACAACACCGAGGTAACCAACTTACTGTACAATCATTTTTTACAATATCTTCAAGCCAACAATCTAACTGATTTGTATGAGAAGTATAAATTTGATTATACAGGGTATGACGAGCCAGCACTATCACTCATGAAAAATTATTCAACTGATCGTGGGTCTTCCAAAAAGAATAAAGGCTACACTAACTATCCCGCTGTAAATGTTTCCTACGAAGCTGCATTAGCATACTGCGCTTGGCTAACCGATCAATACAATAAATCAGCGGAACATAAATTTAAGAAAGTAAAATTCCGATTGCCCTCTATTGACGAATGGCAGATTGCAGCCGCATCAATTAAAAATCCAACGTCCTGGATTTTGAACGATCAACAAGCAGAAGTTCGTCTCACACCGAAGGGAAAAGAGTTTGATAAAAAGGCGGAATTGAAAAAGGTATCCATGAATGATCCAGAAATTTTGTATCCCTGGTTTCGATTCTTTGGTTTAAAGAACTCCCCAGTAAATACTAAAGGTTGCTACCTCGGCAACTTCAAAGTGATGGAGAAATCAGTTTGCCCAGGCTTGCATAACGATGGCATTCCTAACGGAGATGGATTTGCCACTATGGGTGAGGTCGGTTCTTATTTCCCTAACGACATCGGGCTTTTTGATGTAGTAGGCAATGTGGCAGAAATGACTGCCGAAAAAGGAAAGGCCTGTGGAGGAAGTTGGAACCACCCTGCGCAAGAATCAACAATTAGAAGTATTAACACCTATGCTAAGCCTGATGCTGCTGTTGGTTTTCGAGTGTTTATGGAAATTCTAGAAAAGTAGAAATGATCTCGTATTAATGTTTTTAAGAAACGCTTTTAAAGAACTGTCAGACGAGATTCTGATGGAGAAAATATTGGAGGGCAGTGAGCGGGCACTTGAAGTGATTTATAATCGCTACAGCCAGCCACTCCTTCGCTATTTTTATAGAATGCTATGGAAGAATAGAGAGTTGGCCGAAGATTTTCTGCAAGACATTTTCATTAAAATTTTAAGAGTCAAGAATTTTGATAGCACCAGAATGTTTTCAACCTGGATTTATTCGGTGGCTCATAACATGTGTAAGAATGAATATCGAAAACAAGCATTTCGAACTTCGGCAAAGCTTAACATTAATGAAGTTGCTCAAGAGGAAATCTCAATACAGCTCGATCATAATTCGTTTAACAAGATAGTTGAAGATGCTTTGCGGGAAGAAGATGAAGATATTAGCACCATGTTTGTTTTACGTTTTGAATTGGATATGGAAGTTAGTGAAATAGCGCGCGTGCTTAACTGCCCAGAGGGAACAATAAAATCACGCCTATTTTATTTAAAAAAGAAGCTTGCTTCGCAGTTGTGTCAGTATAAAACGGTTTTGAAAAATTGATTAAGATGATGGAAAATAGAGAAATACTTGAGCAACTTCTGGAGCATTACTCGTATGAGGAATTGGCTAACGAAGAAAGAGCTTGGGTAAACACATTTAGCTCGCAAGAAGAGTATGAAGCGCTTCGGTTGCTTAACAAGCATCTCAATTTCTCATACAAGGAGAAAATGAAACCGCGGCCAGAAACTTGGCAAAAAATCAAAACTTATCAAAGAATTAATAGTAAGGGATTCAGAGTTTTTGAATGGTTTAAGTGGCCGGTTCCATTGTATGCGCACGCGACCATGTTAGCGGTGGTAGGCACAGTGTTTTTTTGGATGGGCAGTAAGCATAGTTCGAGCACAATTTTTTTGGATAGGATTCTAACAAAGGTTGATACGGTTTTTGTCCCCACAAAAGCCGACACTATTTTTAAACAAAAAATAGTTTATATCAAAGTAGTAGCTCCCTCCAACCCATCATCTGAAATTGAGCCGGTTCGTAAAGCAGTTGTTAGCAAAGGCGTGAATATGAAAGATAAAGAAGAATTGGAGAAATTACTGGTATCAGGATTGGAATGATATCGAAATTCTATTTTAGTGTGTCAAGGTATTTTTCAATAAATAGCTTTAGCCCGACACGCCTTATGCCATCTTTAGAAAGATGATCAGTTTCGAGTGGCGTTATTATAAAATTGTTTTTCGATTTCAAATCGACAATAGAGTTATGAAACCCTTTTGAGATAGAAGGCGATTTGCCATATTTAATCTCAATGGCTGCCCTTACTTCGTGGCCGCGAGCTAACACCAAATCGCATTCAGCTCCCGCATGGGTGCGATAATAATAAATATCTAGTCTTGTATCTTTAGCATAAGCTATTTGACTAATGACGTAGCCTTCCCATGAGACACCAATGCTTGGGTGATTTACCAACTCCTTTTCAGAATGGATGGCCAATAGAAAATGTAAAATTCCCGAATCGTTTATATATATTTTTGGGGCTTTTACCAGCCTTTTACCGAGGTTGACATAAAATGGGAGCAACTTCCTAACGATAAAGGCACCTTCAAGAAAATCAATATAACGCTTTAGAGTAGTCCCTGTAATGTCTAAAGAATTGCCTAAGTTCTCTGCGTTAAGAATGTTTCCATGAACGTGCGCCAGCATTTGCCACAGCTTGCGCATGGTAATGGGCGAAAATTTTACATCAAAAAGAAAGGGAAGGTCTCTTTCGATATAAGTAGTAATAAATGAGTCCATCCAGTCAACGCGCAATGAATTGGATTTCATGATGAGCGGAACAGGAAACCCTCCCCTCACCCAATGCTGTTTTAGACTTACAGTGTTCGGCAATTCGTGTAGGCCAATAGGGTTCAGTTGAAAATACATAATCCTTCCAGCCAAGCTTTCCGATGCGCCTTTTAATAATTCGGGTGAAGCCGAGCCTGTAATAATAAAACGAGCTGGCTTTCTTTTGTCATCAATTAACGAGCGAAGCAACGGAAACAATGAAGCTAGTCGTTGTACTTCATCAATAATAATGCAGTGGTTTATGTACGAAGCGAAGTATTCCTCGGCTTCTCTTGTAATTGTAGCTAATGTGCTTGGCCGCTCCAAGTCAATATAGTGAACAGGTTTTTTTAATTTACTGGTAAGTTGCTTTGCGAGGGTTGTCTTACCAACTTGACGTGCGCCAATAATAGCAAGTGCTGGAAAGGAGTTCAAAACTCTTATCATCTTTGCTTCAAGTGCTCTGTTGATCATGCAACAAAGATATATCTATCCTTGAAATATTCAAATGCCATTTGATATTTTCAAGGATGCCAAAAAATAGTGCTAGGCTAAAACCACATCTAAACGTTGTGTTTTTTGCACCTCCAAAATCAAATCCGCGCCATATGCCATGGCAGGAGTTTGATAACCTGCTTTAAAATTTCCCACCAGAATTTTTTCAGCAATTAGAACGGAGGTGTGTGCTGTGAGCGTGTACCCGCTTAAAGTTTCTATTCTACTTGTGCACTCCTTACCCGATGCATCCCATACTTTGCCCCACAAAAAACTGCGTCCACTTTCTCTTTTCTCATCGCTAGGGCCAGCAGGTTTTTTATCAATTTGCTTGAGCATATAATCTTTTACAAAGCGCATACGCAAAAGCCAATTAAAATAGTTGCTACGCTTGGCGTTGGCAATCATGCTTTCTGTTGCTCCTGTGTACACTTCAATGTTGGGTATACCGGTACTTCGCCAAGCCGTGGAAATATCGCCCCACGGAATGCAAAGTGTTTTCGTTTTAAAAGAACCAAAGTCAATTTCCTTTACTTTGGAACCCAGTGCGCAATAGGTAAGCTGGCCGCCCTTGCGAATAAGGCCTCCGTAACCAAGGCCTTCGGTCATGCTTTTTGAAGTTCCTCTAGAAAGGCCGCCTTTGCTCATGGTGAAGGCCAATTGAAGGTGAGTAGCAGAAGGCAATCTATTTTTTAGATGCAACGCCAAACAATCTGAAGGCACCACATCGAAGCCAGTGCCAGGCATAATCATCAGGTTTAATTCCTTTGCTTTTGAATCTAACTTCGGTAAAGATTCGAAAACCTGGTACTCTCCAGTAATGTCTGTATAATGAGTATTGGTTGCTAAGCAAGCTTGAGCCATCGTTTCGGCTGTGTGGCGAAATGGACCACCGCAGTGAATCACAACTGTAGCAGGCAACAACAATTTTTTTAAGCCTTCAAGGTCATCGCTTTCTACGACTTGATAAGGATAACCTGTTTTTTCACTCTGCTGTTTCAATGATTGCTCATTGCGCCCTGCCAAAACTATCTCTAGGCTTTTGGTTTTACAAAGATCAACGATGAGCCTGCCGGTATAGCCGTAAGAACCGTAGACCATAATTTGATTAGATTTTTTCATATTACTTTGTTGATCTTTCTACTTGAATGATGAAATACTGTGTTTCGCCCCGCCAGGGAAATGAGCCATATCGTTTGATGTATTTTAAATTTACTCGTTCTCCCGAAAGAGATGCGGCCTCTAAGTCTTTGATCACATTTTCATCGCTTCCGCTGACAGAAAAATCAAACGTGCTGGCAATAGGATTTGTGCCTCGCAAAGCCCCAAAGCTCTCTAAGTTGAGCTGGCCTTCATAGGTTTTAAAGATCACTCCTTTTTTACTGATGCGCACAACAATGCCAGCCCGCACGCCCTCATCGTAAACGGCATAATTGTAAAAAAGAAAAATTCCAATTGAGAGAATAATTAGCGAAGCAATAAAAATACGAAATGCTTTTTTCGATTTTCGTTTTAGGGATTCGAGAAGGCTTTCTTTTTCCATAACATAAACTGACTGATGTCCTTAGATTTGCACATGAAGGTAACAGTCTTTTTTAATTAAATTGATAGTGTAGAAAATTATCTATTTTCAACGGTAATTTCTTTCACCGCCCGAAACACTTCGCCTTCCTTGGTGATGCCTTCAATTGTTAATAAGTATTTCCCCTCAGCATCGGAAGTAGTAAAGCTAAAAGTTGCCTTTCCTTGTTCATCGGTAGAAATGGTTGGGTTCCAATAAATTGTAGATCGATAATCGGGTAGCTTATTGGTTGGCGATGGCGCTTTAAATTGAAGTGGTAACGTGTAACCGCGAAGTTTAAACTTATAGTTTTGAGCGTTAAATGGGAAACTCGCTTCGGTATAAATAGAAATGATGTAATCATCTGCTCCACTTAGTTTATCAAAGACCTCGATTCTACTAATGTTTGCATTGGCTAGCGAAAAAAAATACTGATAGTTTATTTGAGCACCATCAACGAATATTTTGTAGGGTGGTCTTGAAAATGGCGACCCAGTAGCGAATGCACTTGGACCCAATTGGATACTTCCTGCTCCTTGCTGTTTTGCGGCATCTTCAAAGGCACTGACTAGTACACTTCCTTCGAAGTCTATTTGGCCGGGCGGTCCAAGAAGTATTTTCGCACTTGCGTTGAATCCCGGCACTATTCTATTAAACAGGTACAGCAAATTATTTCCTTTTCTTACTTCAGCTAATGCTGGGCCTTCTAATAGTTTAGTCATTGCTCCATATCTTCTTGAAGTAACGGTAGCCGTTGTTGCAAGCGGGTTAATTCTACTTGCCTTCACGGTAACTTCGCCTAACATTTTTACATGAGCTGCAGTATTAGGAGCATGACGCGACAAAGAATTTTTTGAAACACTAAATTTTAATGGAGGTGGTAGGGCAGAAATATAGGGTTCAGTCGTGGCCAACTCAATGCCCATAATCTGGTCGTCTTTATCGAGTGCCTTTAAAATAGCAGTGGTAGTATCATTAAAGTCGAAAGAAAAGCTGAAACTCTTTTTATTAGTTTGTATTATTTCCTGTTCGTTTTTGTTGAGCAGTGCCGCAGTTACTTGGAAGGTTTCTTTTTTTACACCGTCTACTTTTTTCGGGGAGGCACTTTTGTTGGTCAAGACAAAATTAGAAGGATAAGGAGTTATGTTGCCTGATAACGTAATGCCTCGCTCCAACGGATATCTTAGCCTTATCATCGAGGCGTTTTCAGCTTTCGATTTATCTAGTAATGAATAAATAGTCGGCAAGTTGTTGAGTTGAGCAACAGCCGATTGATCAACCACCGATACCGAAAAATTAGCAAGCTGAGGTATGCTGTCGCTCAGCAAGTTTACGTTAATGCCAACGCTCGAACGCGTTTTATACTGCTGCTTATCGGCAGTGAGTGTCACTTTTACTTTACCAGAAGCGAGTACAGGCGTATTGGCTTGTGGTTCAATAAACGAGTTGAGTTTTATGATCGGCACAGGCTTGATAAACACTTCGTTAAAATTTCGCATCCAATTGGTGTATGCCTTTATGTAGTAGTTGCCTGGTCGCAAGTCGAGCGGCAAAACAAAATCGCCATGCGCCATTCCATTTTCAATTTTTAGAATATGATTTTCAATCACCGCGCCAATGCTGTCTAACAAATCAACGTAAAGAACTTTGCTAAGCGTGTCGGCCAGTTGTGGAACGACATATTTCAGATAAGCCTTCATCCAGATAGTGTCGGTTGGATGGAAGTAAGGCTTGCTGGTTTGCACGTATACTTTTTCCCTAAGTTGATTTACTATTTTTATATTGGAGTTCTTTAGAAACACTAAGGGTTCTAGGTCTGAAAAATGAGTTTCTAGCTTGTAATCAACAGGAACGGTTTTTAAAAAGGTTGTAGGGGAGCCAGTTAGCATTAAATCTTCTGGCGCGAAAATGCCACTGCGAGTTACAGCTACTTTGGCGGAGTCAGAGATTAGTCGCGTAACCGTGTTTGAGTATTTCCGATAGAAGTTATTTTTCCCTTTCCTTGTTTGGTGGTGGATCTCTAAGCCGGCAATATTTCGCAGATAGATTTTGCCATTTTCAGCAGTTATTATCGAATCAGGATTGACTAGCTGAAGTTGTTTCCCAACTATGCTTTTAAATTTAGGCTTTTTCTCGTTGACAGTTCCATGAAATGAATACGGTAGAAACCCCTCTCGCTTTTGATTACCATCCACCAATGAAGAAATGAAATGGTTCCAAGAACCTCCGTATTCTATTGTTCGGTTTTCCTCCCAGTTGCTTCGTTGGTTAGTATTCTTCGCGGAAAGGGTATTCATTTTTACTAAACAGGCAATTTCTAGTTTAAACTGTGCCTTATGCCTTTTCAAGTTTGCCTCCTCAATAAAACACTTCCATTGATAGCCCAAGCGGTTATTGATTATCACTAGTGGCGCAGTGGCATGGATAGAAATCACGGCTTTGTTTATTTTTTTGAATTGTAGAACGTGTGGGTTTTCCAGTGTAAAAACACCCAAACCAGATCTAATTTCTGAAAAAAGTGCTTTTGTAAAAAAAGGCAAGTAGTGGTCTCTATCTTCGTTACCCTCAATTTTTGTTGGAGTTTTTTCCTTTAATTGTATAATGACCGTTTCTTGATTTTCAGGAATGGCCTCTATGATTCTTACCACTTCTTTTTTTCCACCATGGGCAAACCCGATAGGATATTTGCCTGGGTAAATGTTTCCCATTTCAAAATGCCCCCACGTATTGGTAGTTGTATGTTGTAGGCCATGGTTTACAAAAACTTCTACACCGACTAGAGGTTTGTTGCTGTCGTCTATCACGATTCCGCGTATTGAAGCCATTTCAGCTTTTCTAGAGTATGAGTATTTCTTTTCTTCTTCTTTGGGATCGAAATCGCTGGGTAGCATATCGGCTATTCTGAATTTTTTAAAGTAGCCGTCTACAACAAGATTCGTGTTTAATGCTTCACCTGAAGATTTTAGTGTTATAAACGCGTCACTGACAGCGAGCCAAGAAACGGGAAGTATATTGCCGACAAAAGTCCGTTCGTTTTCGGGAACTATTTTTTTTACGTAGTTTATTTGATAAAATCCCTTTCTAAGGATTTTAAAACTATTTTTTGCGGTGTCTACTAGAATATCTTCTGGCTTGGCTACAGAAACTTTATTTGCTTTAGCATATATAAACGAAGATTGGTAGTTGGCTGCTTCCTCTTCATTTCCCTCATAAATTCGAAATCCTTCCTCTAAATATCTTCCACTTTTAATTGAACGGAACAAATGGGTAGGAGAGCCATAATAGGCTTCAATTCTATTCCGATGCCAACGTATTCTTTCGGCCGCGTCACTAGCCGGCAATGTATCAAAATGGGTATACATTGTCATTTCGAAGTAGCGTGGCGATGCGCTGAATTTTGCCAGCGATACCGATATTTTATAACCCAACGCATTATTTAAAATTTCAATGGGTTTGCTGGCAAATGCTTCGAATGGAATAGCTTTAGCGTACGACCTATCTTTCTTGAACTCGAAGACTTCGCCATCAAAGCCTATTACGTTGGGGTTCACGATTTCTGTTTCTTTGGCGTTGTGGGTAGTGCCAAGAAAGAGCTCTTTGAACACCCTATATTTCTCCTCCCATTTTTGCCTTTCTTTCCCTTTCTTCGACTGAATAACAACTTCAGATAACAAGGTTGATTCTAGATAGAGTTTGAAGTTTGCAGTGATATTTCTGCCTTCAGTTAACTGTACGTTCAGTTTTACCGATTTGTATCCAATGGAAGACGCAACTAGTTCAGATTGGTATAGGGGAATATTCTTTATCTGAAACCTACCGAGCGAGTCGGTAATTGCACCAAAGGTAGAGTTATTGAAATAGACGCTGGCAAAAGCCAAAGGCTCGTTCGTTTTGCCGTCAATAACTTTTCCGCTTATAGAAGTCGTTGATTGTGCGCGACAAATACCTATACAAACGGATAGGCAGAGAAAGGAATAAATTAGATGTCTCATCTTGCTAGTGACGATAGTTGTTTATAAGTTAAGTAGAAACCAACTATAGTAAAACACGATGATCGCGCCCAAATATTACAAGGTAGCGGTTTTTTTATTGGGGCTATGTGAGAACCTTTCTTCTCAGTTTAACATAAAAATACAGTGCCCCGCTTATCATCAATAGCGAGATAAACTGCGAATTTGAAATAATGTCTTTAATCACAAAACCTCTTTCTAGGTCGGCACGATAAAGTTCTAACACTCCGCGGCCAACTGCATAAAGCATAATATAGATAAGGAATAGTTGGCCGTTAAACTGTTTTTTCTTTTTAAGAACAGTGAGAAGAATAAAAATAGAAAAAATAAAAGTGGCTTCGTAAAGTTGAGTAGGATGCAATGGCGTGTTCAATGGTTCGGCTTGGCAAGCCGCATCGATGTAGGTTACTCCAAAGATGCTGTCGGTAGGTTTCCCGTAACAACATCCCGCAAGGAAGCAACCAATTCTGCCGAAGCCATGGGCAATGCATGCGGTTGGTCCCATAATGTCAAGCATACCCCATGTGGATAGGTTGTTTTTCTTAAAAAACCATAACATTGTGGGGATAGCGAAAACCAGTGAACCGTAAAAAACAAATCCACTACCTGAAATCAACTTACCAGGATTAGATAAATAGTAAGATGGACTTTCAAAAATCATGAAAAATTTCCCACCCACTACGCCTGCTATCACCAAATAAATGAAAAGTGTATTGCTTTGATCGAACGACACATTAAAATATTTCTTTCCCTGGAAATAGAGATAAGTAAATCCCAGCAATGCACCAATGGCAATTAAGAAGCCATAGCTGTAAATAGTAATCGGCCCGAGATGGAAGAGAACTGGATGCATGGAGTTTCGTTGTTCGTTGTTAGATATTGGTTGTTCGCTTGTTTCAGCCTAAAAAGCTTTGTTTTTTCTTTAGTAAAAATCCTTGGTTGCTAATTTTTTGGGTTAAGCCTGTTTCGAAAAACGAACAGCCATTAACGAACAACGATTAACAAAGAACGCCTACACAGTCATAATCTCTACTTCCTTGCGTTTCATCAGCGCGTCAATCTTAGCGATAAACTCATCGGTTAATTTTTGCACTTCTACCTCAGCACTTTTTACATCATCTTCTGGGGCACCTTTTATTTTTTTTATCGATTCGTTGGTGTCTTTTCTAATGGCGCGGATGCTCACCTTTCCGTGTTCACATTCCCCGCCCACCTGCTTAACAAGAACTCTTCTCCTTTCTTCGGTGAGCATCGGTATGTTGATGATTATTTGCTGGCCATCGTTTTGCGGGTTAAGGCCTAAGTTGGCATTTAATATCGCCTTTTCAATTTCTTGGATTAGCCCTTTCTCCCACGGCTTGATAAAAATGGTTCTGGCATCGGGGGTGTTCATAGACGACACTTGCTGCAAAGGTGTCATTGCGCCATAATAAGACACCATGATTCCATCCAACATGGAAGGATTTGCCTTACCGGCACGTATTTTAGTCAATTCATAGCTCACGTGATTGAGCGATTTGTTCATTTGTTCCTTGGCGTCCTCCAAGTACATCTCTATTTCGTCCATAACAAGGTGTTTCAAATTTAGAAGCACGAATTACGATTTTTTCTTTGGTATTTTCAATGGGTAGTTGTTTTGTGTGCATCGCTAATTTCTAGTAAGAATGTCTATTTTCTACCACTATTCAACTTCAAGCTCTAATCATTTTTGATAAAAATTAAAAAATATGAAATCGCCATTAATATGCTATGCACTCATCGGCATGATCATCTCAGCGATTCCATGTTACAACTAAAAAATAACTATAAAAACATGAAAAGAAAAGATTTCTTATTGGCTGGTTTGGCAACCTTACCCACACTAGCATTGGCAACGCCTTTTTCTACCTATGAGAAAAAGAAAAGTAATCCAGCACCTTTTATCGTGGATGCTGGCAAGTCCAGGTTTGGGGAGGTTGTCATGTTTAAAGGCATTAATAACAATGACTTGAAAATCTCGTCACAAGATACGGGCGGCCAGCTTTCAGTATTTGAATACACAGGTATTGAAAAAACTGGTCCTACATTGCATATTCACTTTTACCAAGACGAAATTTTCACTGTAACCGAGGGTGAGTTCCGATTTGTAGTGGGCCAAGAGACGCATCAGTTAAAGGCGGGGCAAACTATTTTCTTGCCACGAAACATTCCTCACACTTGGATACAATTATCCGACAAGGGACGACTCATTTATTTTCTGCAACCAGCCGGCAAAATGGAAGAGTTTTTTAGCCTAATGAACTCATTTAAAGAGCGTCCGTCTCAAAAGCAATTAGATAAAATACATGAAGAACATGGAATGAAAACAGTAGGTCCACCCTTAACCTTGTAATAATTAAGTACCTTCATCATTTGAATCTATTTTGATTTCTTGATACTTAAGGACTTTATACCGTCAGCAGGGCTAAGGCAATTTGTGCACGTGTTTCGCATTGTTCACTTAATATTCGACAAGAAAGATCAAGTGCCCTTTAAGGCTTATCCGCCCAGGCCAGAGCATTGCTTGGCGTTTTATCCCTTCGATACGGAAAAGTTGCATTATGTGGAGAAAAACAGAACGATAGAACATTTGCCAGTAGTTTTATATGGGCAACATACAGAGGTTACCCATCGGTTCATTGGTCATCAATTCTTAGTCTTACAAATCGTTTTTTACCCGGGTGCTCTTTACTGTTTGACAGGATTGCCAGCAACAGAGCTCACCAATCAATACCTAGATGCAGAGTTAGTGTTTTCCTCGCAGCTACGCGAAGTAAATGAGCAACTTTATTATGCGCACAATTATTCCGCCATGATTGAAATTGCAGAGAGATTTGTTACGGGTTTGGTTAAGAAAAAGAAAAAGGAGGTAAGGCCAATAGATGCTGTCTGTAAACTTTTGTTGAATAAAGAAAACAAACTTTCGTTGGATGAGTTGGCAAGCGAGGCCTGTTTAAGTGCAAAGCAATTTGAGAGGAATTTTAAAGAACGAGCGGGAGTTAATCCAAAACTGTATAGTAGGATTAATAGGTTTGACCGCGCATTTCGACTCAAGAACAATTCTCCTGATTCTGATTGGCTGACAATCGCGTTGGAATGCGGTTACCAAGATTACCAGCATTTAGCGAAAGAGTACAAAGATTTTACTGGACTTTCGCCAGTTGCCTTTCATCAGGTTGAAAACAAAGCCCCCGAGCGAGTTTTCGGGCTTTCAGAAAATTATTATTCGCAGATAATCAACTAGATCAACTAATTAACGTGCCCGCCTCTTCGCCCTTTGCAATCTTCAATAAGTTTCCTTTTGTGTTCATATCAAACACGATAATGGGAAGCTTATTTTCCTGACAGAGCGTGAAGGCGGTCATGTCCATTATGTTAAGATTCTTCTCGTATGCTTCTTGGAACGAAAGCGTTTTGTATTTAACCGCATCAGGGAACTTCTCCGGATCTTTCGTGTATACGCCATCCACGCGAGTGCCTTTCAACACTACTTCTGCCTGCACTTCAATGGCTCTTAAACTAGCTGTTGAATCGGTAGTGAAATAAGGATTGCCTATGCCTGCGCCAAAAATAACAATTCTACCTTTTTCCAAATGCCGAATGGCTCTTCTTCTTATAAAGGGTTCGCACACTTGTTCCATTTTTATTCCCGCCATCAAACGGGTGTACAAACCATGTTTTTCAAGGGCGCTTTGCAGGGCCATGGCATTAATCACCGTTGCCAGCATGCCCATGTAATCACCTTGCACTCTGTCAATACCCAACGCCTCGGCTTGCCCCCCTCTAAAAATATTTCCGCCCCCAATTACAATTGCTAATTCTACTTTTTCTGCCACCAAGGTTGCTACTTCCGCGCAGTATTGCTCCAACACAGCTGGGTCAATATTGCTATTTCTGGATCCCATAAGGGCTTCACCGCTTAGTTTCAGGAGTATGCGTTTGTACTTCATAATGGTAAATATTGGAGGTTAAAATCCCGTAAATATAGGGGTTGATTCATCAGGATGTAAGGATTTTTAAGACGATTTTTGAGTTAATGAGGTCTGCCCGAAGTTTCCAGAAACCGAAAATTGTATATTTGTTGGGTCAAACTTCTTTTGGTATGGCAGCCGCAATCGAGAAAAAGTTAATCACAGAAAAGGAATACTTAGAGGACGAACGAAACTCGTCTTATAAAAGTGAATTTTATAAAGGCGAAGTTTTTGCCATGTCGGGGGCTTCTAGAATTCACAATGTGATAAATGTAAACCTTACAAGTTTTCTATCCACTAGGTTAAAAGGCAAAGGATGCCGACCGTATTCAAACGACATGCGGTTGTACATTCCTCTTAACACACTTTACACGTACCCTGATATTGTGGTTACTTGTGGAAAAGAAGACTTTTTAGATAATCAATTTGATACGCTTTTAAACCCTGTTTTTATTGCAGAGGTATTGTCACCTTCCACTGCCGATTATGATGTGGGCAAGAAGTTTATGCTGTACCGCTCTATTCCTTCCTTGAAAGAGTTTTGGGCAATTTCATCATTTGAATATCGAATTCTGAAATACGTGCGAAACTTTACCGATAACTCGTGGGTGCTGTCTGAGACAACGGATATCAACGCCAGTTTGGTTATCGAAAGCCTTTCGCTTACTATTTCAGTGAGTGAAATCTACGATGAGGTAAGTTTTGGCTGAGTATATTTGTTGCTTCAACCCTATTTAAATATGGCAGCGGCAATAGAGAAAAAGTTAATCACAGAAAAGGAATACTTAGAAGAAGAGCGAGACGCGACTTATAAAAGCGAATTTTATAAAGGAGAAGTTTTTTCCATGTCGGGTGCTTCCAGAATTCATAATGTGATCTCAGGCAATCTGTTTGGATTTCTTCTTACCAAACTAAAAGGCAAAGGATGCCGCCCGTATTCAAACGATATGCGGTTGCACATTCCACTTAACACACTTTACACGTACCCTGATATTGTGGTTACTTGTGGTAAGGAGGATTTCCTTGACAATCAATTTGATACTTTGTTGAACCCAGTTTTTATTGCAGAGGTATTGTCACCTTCCACTTCCGATTATGATGTAGGCAAGAAGTTCATGTTATACCGCTCTATTCCTTCCTTGAAAGAGTTTTGGGCGATTTCATCGTTTGAATATAGAATTCTGAAATATGTGCGAAACTTTACGGATAACTCGTGGGTGCTTTTGGAAACAACAGATGTGAATACAATCTTAACTATTGAAAGTCTTTCGCTTACTTTATCACTAAAAGACATTTATGATGAGGTCAGTTTTGACGAAGCATCATCGGGGGATAACAAAATTTGAGATCAGAATTTGTAAGATCAGAATTCTACAAGTATCTGTCCTTTTTCAACACTATCCCCTTTCTTCACCTTCACATTTTTTACGATCCCTTCGCCTTGCGCTTTTAGAATATTTTCCATTTTCATCGCTTCTAAAACTAAAAGCTGATCGCCTGATTTTACCGAGTCGCCAATTTTCACTTTCAAATCAATGATCAGCCCTGGCATGGGTGCTTTCATGTTGTTGATTTTGCTAGTGGTAACTGCGCTCATTCCCATTTTTTCGAGCAGCAAATCAAACTGATCTTTAAGCTCAACAGAATAGCTGTGGCCGTTGATTTTTATCACTACCGTTTTTGCAGCGGCATCTTGCTTCACAACTTCAGCGCGGTAGCCTTTGTTATTATAAAGTATATGAAAATAACCTTTTGAGATTTTCGCAAGGTCCCATTGAACAAGGGAATTGTTAACCAAGAATCCCTCCTCGGTCGAGACTATTTCAAAATGCTTTTCGCTGATGGTTGCTTTTTGCACGACATAAAAATAGTATTTAGCAGCGACATCTGAGCATTGATGAAAAGATTTCGGAAATCTTGAATAAAGAATTTTAAATCTTGAATTCTGGTCTACCTTTGCATTGCACTGAAGAAATTCAGAGCAGGGGTGCCAAATACACGGGCTGAGATTATACCCATAGAACCTGATGCCGATAATGCGGACGAAGGGAGGCAAATTAAACTTGTAAGCAAGGTACGTTCCCCGATGTGCCTGCGGGTTTAAATTTTTTTAAAAACATGTTAAAATTTTTTGTGGTTGGGGCGTTGGCCGCGATGTCGCTGAGTGCGAGTGCTCAGGTCACGCTGTCTGGTGCAGTGCGTGATGCAAAGACCGGCACAGCACTGGTTGGCGCATCGATTACACTAGTAGGTGCGCAGAAATTTACAGTAAGCGAAGCGGAGGGCGTTTTTAATTTGACAGGTCTCTCGCCCGGTGCGATTACTCTGCGAATTACCTTTGTTGGGTATAAAGAGAAAATACTTGACGTCCAGTTAACATCATCAACTACACTAGATGTGTTGCTCGAAGAGCAAGCGCAACTGACGGATGAAGTTGTGGTTACCGCAACGCGGGCAACCGAAAAAAGCCCAACCACTTTTACAACGCTTGATAAGTCGGCCATTCAAAAGCAAAACTTTGGACAAGATGTACCCTTTCTATTGAACTGGACGCCTTCGGTGGTCACTACGTCCGATGCGGGGGCTGGTGTGGGCTATACAGGTGTGCGCATCCGCGGAAGCGATGCCACTCGAGTGAACGTTACCATTAATGGAATACCGTATAACGACAGCGAATCGCAAGGCACTTTTTGGGTAAATTTGCCCGACATAGCAAGCTCAACACAAAGTATTCAAATTCAACGAGGGGTTGGTACTTCTACCAACGGTGCCGGGGCATTCGGAGGCTCCATCAACTTGCAAACCAATACAAGAAACGACCGCGCTTACGCGGATATCATCAACAGCTATGGATCATTCAATACCCAGCGCCACACGCTTGGAGTTGGTTCTGGATTGATCAACAACAAAATTACATTGGATGCCCGGGTCTCGCTCATTAAATCAGATGGGTTTATCGATAGGGCTTCGTCCAATTTAAAATCTTACTATTTTACTGCTGGCTACTATGGCAAAAAATCAATTTTGAAAGCAATCATTTTTGGTGGCAATGAAGTGACGTATCAAAGTTGGTACGGAGTGCCGCAATCGCGTCTTACTAATGACACGGACGCCATGTTAGAAACGGCTGCTGCCGAAGGCTGGGACGAAGCTCAAAAATCTAATTTGTTAACCTCAGATAGTAGAACGTTCAATACCTATACCTATAAAAACCAAGTAGATAATTATTGTCAAGATCATTTTCAACTTCACTTTTCACACCAATTTGATCCTTATCTTTCCGCCAATGCTGCGTTGCATTACACCTATGGCAGAGGGTACTTTGAAGAGTTCAAATACAATGATTCTTATTTGAAATACGGGTTGGATACCGTTCTAGTTGGTGGGCAAAAAATTGGCTCAAGCGATTTGGTAAGAAGGCGATGGTTAAGAAATGATTTTTATGGCATAACCTATTCTCTCAAATATGAAAACGCCAAGATCACTTCGCTTGTTGGAGGAGGTTTGAATCGATATGATGGTGATCACTTCGGTGAGGTTATTTCAGCAGTTGGCATACAGACTCCCTTTCAATATTACTTCAATAACGGCAAGAAGACCGACTTTAATATTTATTGGAAAAATACAGTTCAACTGATTGACAATCTAAGTGCGTTTGTTGAACTGCAATACAGAGGTATCGACTATTCTGCAAAAGGCAGAGAAGATGCTGATTTTAGTGTAGGTGCTTCTTACCATTTTTTTAACCCGAAGGTGGGGTTAAATTTCGAAAGATCGGCCAACGATTTTTTTTATGCCTCCTTCAGCGTTGCCAATCGCGAGCCAGTGCGCGATGACTTTGTAAATGCCATTAACAACCAACAACCGAAACCAGAAGGACTTCAAAATTTGGAACTTGGCTGGAAGTGGAAGTCATCGGTATATCAGCTAAATTTTAATTATTATTTGATGGATTATACAAATCAATTGGTATTGACAGGGAAATTGAATGACGTTGGCGGTGCAGTGCGTGCAAATGTGGAAGATAGTTATCGACAGGGCATCGAACTAGATGGTGCTGCCAAAATAACACCTAAAGTTACATTAGGCGCAAATTTTACACTTAGCGAAAATAAGATCAAAAATTTTACGGAAGTACTTTACGATTACGGTATAAAATATGATGAATATAAATCCGTAGAGAGAAGTTACTCTAATACAGACATTTCTTTTTCTCCGAGCGTAATAGCAGGTTCATCCCTTAGCTATTCAATTCTAAAGGGGCTTGATGCTACTCTGCTCGCCAAATATGTGGGTAAGCAATATTTAGATAATACATCTAACGAGTTTAGAAAGATCGATGCGTATTTTGTAAATGATGTAAGAATTAGTTATTCAATTCAACCAAAACGCTTTCGTGAGATTTCTTTTAGCATTTTGTTAAACAATGTCTTGGATGTGAAATATTCGTCTAATGGATATACTTGGGGATCATTAGGTGGAGGAAGTGAAACACGCCAAAACTATTATTATCCCCAAGCGGGAAGAAATTATTTAGCGATGTTAGTGTTCAAGTTTTAATCGCAATACGCAAGCAAGAATTGATTTGCGTTGGTCATTTTAAAAAGTCAATGTTGGCAACTTGAAGCTCTTTGGTTTTAAATTACCTTTACGGAATGTTGTCAACACTGTTTTCATTTTCGGCTCTACTGCGTCTCACCAGATTCGGTAACTTAATGATTATTGGATTGGCACAGTATTTCTCGGCTTGTTTTCTTTTAAAAAAGGAGTATCTATTCGATTGGCATTTGTTTGTTCTTTCATCTGCTACTATTCTAATCGCGGCCGCTGGGTATATCATTAACGATTACTATGACATAAAAATTGATTTGGTTAATAAACCAGAGCGCGTGGTAATTGGTAAGAAGATACCCAGAAGAGTGGCACTTTTTTTACACACGCTTTTTTCTATAGGCGGAGTAGTGACTGCATTGTTTTTGGGCTGGAAGATTGGGTTGATTATCTTTTCCATGTCATTTTTGCTTTGGTGGTATTCCAATAGTCTTAAACGCCAACCTTTCATCGGTAATTTTGTGGTGGCTCTTTTGATCGGTTTGTCAATCGAATTAGTAAACGTCTTGTACTCGGCAGAGAACTATTTGGTAACCGTGTATTCTCTCTTTGCCTTTTTTATGACGTTGCTTCGTGAAATAGTGAAAGACCTTGAAGACCTTAAAGGCGATAGTTCATTCGGCTGCAAGACACTGCCAATCGTCTGGGGAATGAGAAAAACAAAACTTTTCATTTATGGTCTAATGATTATTTTTGGCATTCTGGTAATAACTTTAAATGAAGTGTTTGTGGGGCTGCCAGCTTCCTATTTTGTGTTTTTTTTGTTTCTTCCCATGGGCGCGTTGTTTATTTTTTTGATACGTGCCGATACGGTTAATGACTTCAAACAGTTAAGTAGATTGTGTAAGATGATATTGTTATTGGGTATAATCAGCATGATCTTCGTTAATCAATAGGCGCATGAGTAAACCGTTTAGAATCGCGATTTTTGCTTCAGGCAACGGTACAAATGCCGAGGCTATCATGAACTATTTTCAATCCCACTCGCTAATAGAAGTTGGCTTGATATTAAGCAACAACAAAGAGGCAAAAGTACTTGAAAGAGCAGATCGGTTTAATGTGAGTTCATTAACTTTTGACAAGACCGAATTTAGAGATCCTGCTACTATTCTTACTTCTTTAGAGCAGCAGTCGATTACACATATTGTTTTGGCCGGATTTATGTGGCTTGTGCCTAGGTATCTTGTCAATGCATATCCAGATAAAATCGTAAACATACACCCGGCATTATTACCCAAATTTGGTGGCAAGGGCATGTATGGCATGCATGTTCACCAGGCTGTGAAAAATGCTAGTGAACTTGTTACGGGTATAACTATCCACCTTGTAAATGAACATTACGATGAGGGAGCGATTGTGTTACAAAAAACTTGTTCCGTGGCCTCATCCGATTCTGTTGAAGATATTGCTGATAAAGTTCACACGTTGGAACACCATTGGTATCCTATTACCATTGAAAACTGGATAACAAAATGATAATGCCGCTCTAAAAAATAGTTACTTCTCCTTCCTGATAATCAATTCATACTCTTCAGATTTTGGAAATTTTGAAAAGATGTTTTGGATGAATGGATTGGGCACAGTTAATTTTCGCTTTACAAGATCCATCCATGCGCCATCAATGTTTATGATGGCGGCAAGGGTTCCGTCTTGTTTGGTAACATGATGACGTAAACTCCATCGCGCAAAATCGGCAGTAGACTTTACCATTACTGCATCTAATGTGATGATGTCATCTAACCGAATTTCCCTCTTGAAGATGGCTTCCTCCCGGAACAAAATAGGAACCACCTCAAACTCTTCAAGTTTCCTTAAATCAAGTCCACCTTCACTTAATATCATCATTCGCATCGCAGCTCCGTAATCATAATAGGCAGAGTGTCGCAAGTGACGATTCGCATCCATGTCTGACCAGCGCACCTGCATGGTTCTTTTGAAGTGTTGCATTTCGGGTTAACTATTTTTTTGACGAAAAGTATATTAGGGAGTGTTTACTTCATGAAAACCTTCTGTGTTGTCAGTCCAGCTCATCGGATAGTTTGGATCAATAAATTCTAACGCATCGGTAGTAGGCCATAGCGGATGAAAGGTATCAATCATCACAGCGAGCTCATGGGTTTCCTTTGCGCCAATACTTTTTTCAACTGTTCCCGGGTGTGGGCCGTGAGGCAATCCTCCCGGATGCAATGTAAATGAACCCCGCTCGATGCCTCTACGACTCATGAAATTACCCTCGGCATAATACAATACCTCATCGCTATCAATATTGCTATGATTGTAAGGCGCGGGTATTGAAAGCGGATGGTAGTCAAACAGACGTGGTACGAATGAACAAATCACAAAATTATGTGCTTGAAAAGTTTGATGTACTGGTGGTGGTTGATGGATGCGGCCAGTAATCGGCTCAAAATCATGAATAGAAAAAGCATAGGGCCACAAAAATCCATCCCATCCTACAAGGTCTAATGGCGAATAATCATATACATAGTTATGCAGAAAGCCCTGCTTTTTAATCTTCACTAGAAAGTCGCCTTTTGTTGTGTCGGTTATCAATTCATGCGGAGGTCTGATATCACGTTCACAATAAGGTGAGTGCTCTAACAGCTGGCCAAGCTGGCTTCTATATCGTTTCACCGTTTCAACGGGAGAAGCAGCTTCGATAATGAGCAAGCGAAGAGGGCCTTCCTCAAATTCAAGTTTGTAAATAACTGTCCGCGGTATTACTACATAATCACCTTGTGAAATATCAAGCGCTCCAAATTGCGATATCAATTTGCCTTTTCCATCGTGGATGTAGATTACTTCATCACCTTCGGCATTCTTATAAAAGTAATCCATCTTTCTTTTAGAAGGTGAACAGATTGAAATGGAACAATCATTATTCATTAATAAAACTTTACGCGCACTCAAAAAATCTTCGCCTGTAGACTTTACGTTAGAGGTGTTCAAATGAGTTTGACGTAAGGCATAGTCTTGAATTCGCTTTGCGCCATATGGAACCGGTGGGTTAACGGCTTTGATCCGGGTTGGTGGATGTATATGATACAGGTTGGAGTATATGCCGGAAAATCCTTCGGAGCTTACTAGTTCTTCTTTGTATAAGCTGCCATCAGGCTGCCGAAATTGGGTGTGTCTTTTGTGAGGAATAGTTCCTAATTTATGATAATACATAGCGTATTTTATTGATTAATATTGAAGTTAATGTAAGTCTCTAAGGTAGCAAAATTATACTCTTACTTATTTTTTTGAAACCAAATTCTGCTAATAGAATCGATAGGGGCATAATTTTTTTTTATCTCGCCTTACTCTTTCAAACTTGAATCTACTCCAGTAGATTTGTTTGAATTTAGCCAACAAAAAGTCTTATGGTCGATATCGTCTCAAGCTCACAAGCAATTGAATTAGAAGAAAAATACGGAGCGCATAATTACCATCCGCTACCGGTGGTTTTAGCCAGAGGCGAAGGGGTTTTTCTGTGGGATGTAGAAGGTAAAAGGTATTTCGATTTTCTATCGGCCTACAGCGCGGTTAACCAAGGCCATTGCCATCCAAGAATAATACAAGCGTTGATTAATCAGGCCAAAGAATTGACGCTGACTTCGCGCGCTTTTTACAATGACAAGTTAGGAGTGGCAGAAAAATATGTCTGTGAGACTTTTGGATACCAGAAGGCATTATTTATGAACAGCGGTGCTGAAGCCAATGAAACGGCAATCAAATTAGCTCGTAAATGGGGTTACACCAAAAAAGGCATTCCTGCGAATCAAGCGGTGATCGTTGCGGTTAAGAAAAATTTCCATGGACGAACAACTACCATCATTTCTGCCTCTACCGATCCGTCTTCACAAAACGGATTTGGTCCCTTTATGCCGGGTTTTGAAATTGTGGAGTATGACAATGTAGCAGCACTTGAAAAGGCATTAGTAAACCCTAATGTCTGTGGACTTTGGATCGAACCCATTCAAGGGGAGGCTGGTGTTTATATGCCTGCCGAAGGGTATTTAAAGGCTGCCGAAACATTATGCCGAAAGCATAACGTTCTGTTGATGATGGACGAAGTTCAAACAGGTATTGCGCGCACAGGTAAAATGCTGGCAAGTGATTACGAGGGCGTCCGTCCTGATCTTTTAATACTTGGAAAAGCATTATCTGGCGGTGTCTTACCAGTTTCTTTAGTACTTGCAGATGATGAAGTAATGCTCGTTATTAAACCAGGTGAACACGGTTCTACCTTTGGTGGAAGCCCCTTGGCATCTGCCGTAGTAATGGAAGCGTTGCAAGTCATAAAAGATGAAAAGTTGGCTGATGCTACTTATAAACTTGGAATCATTTTTCGTGAGCGAATGAATAATCTGATTTCTAAAACACATCTAATAAAGCTAGTAAGAGGCAAAGGTCTTCTCAATGCGATCATAGTAAATGATGTTCCTGATAGTGACACTGCCTGGAGGTTATGTGAGCAGTTTGCTGAACACGGACTGCTTGCAAAACCTACGCATGGTAACATCATTCGCTTTGCGCCTCCTTTAGTGATAACAGAAGACCAGCTTCACGAATGTTGCGATATTATTGACAAAGTGGTGTTGGGTTTCAAAAAATAGTGTGGAATTATTCGCAATCATTCTCATTCATCAAACGAAATAACTAAGAAATAAAGTATCCCCAACTTTGGCAAAGCTTTCGCTTTCTTGCAGCGAGGTTTCCCGAAGCTAATACTTGCTGGAAAATCTATTCTTTGGCTCATGAATACCTATTTGAATGGACCTGATAAATTATCAAACCTACCCGGTAAATTTCGATTCATCGGGCAACCAGCATGCCTCAAAGAACGCACAAAAAATAAGTAATACTGTTGCTATCTCAGTCGAGTATCGCGAACTTTGGGCATATTGTTATGCAGATCAGTAAATCTCGGGCATCAAGCAACCTGTATCCTTGACGAATTTGTTTTACGGTTATTCAAAATACTTTTAATCGCTAGGCGTTCATACCGAAATGACTTCAAAAAGAATCTTCCGATACATTCTTGTTTTAGTATTGTTGCTAGTCACATTCGTTGTTATCTCCTTCTCCATTGTTTATTACAAACAAAAGGAGATTACCCAATGGGCAATAGGGCAAGTCAACAAAGATTTTAATGGTCATTTAGAAGTTAAGTTAAGTCAGGTTTCTCTATTTCATGATTTTCCGTATCTCGATGTTGATTTGCGTGGCATTTCATTTTACGAATCAAAGGACAAAGGCATAAAACCGTTATACGAAATCAATCATCTTTACTTAGGGTTTCGTTGGATTGATGTCGTCCGCTCGGTGTATGATGTTCGTTTAATTGATGTGAAAGGAGGGCATGTTGATGTAGTACAACTGGCCAATGGAGATATCAATCTGCTGCAAGCAAAAAAAATCGAGCCTTCATCGGGCGAAAGTTCTTCTTCATCTATTCAAATACATTTGAAGAAACTGAAAATAGAAGATTTTAAGATTTCATTCTTGAAAGTAGTCGATTCCACCGAGTTGCAGGCTAATATTCGAAAAGCCATAGCAGCTATTCAGATGGACTCAACTCAAACAACTCTTTCACTTCAAACAGAACTACGCAGTAGTCTAATAAAAAATAACACCGCCACTTTTTTCCATGATAAAAATATTAAAATCAAAACCAAGTTCAGTTTTCAATCACCCACCAAAACCGCAAAATTTATTGATACTCATATCCAGCTAGAGCAAGCCTATTTTGCTATTGATGGCACTGTGCAAGCTATTGATGATTTAGATTTCGATTTGCGGCTACAGGGAGAAAAACCAGACTTCAGTCTTTTTGCTTCGTTCGCTCCACCAGAAGCAGCAGGCCTGATAGCGCAATATGAAAACCAAGGACAAATTTATTTCCTGGGCACAGTGCAAGGAAAGTTAACCTCTACTTACCAACCTAAATTGAATTTTCAATTTGGATGTAAAAATGGGTTGATCGAAAACATTGAAGGGAAAAAGAGCATTGATCAATTGGGGTTCGTTGGGTCTTTTACAAATGGTATAGAGCGTAATCTCAAAACTTCTGTTTTTGAGATGCGCGATTTTTCCTTTCGCCCCGCAAAAGGCTCTTTCCGTGGAACTTTCCGAATTCAAGATTTTACCAATCCGCAAGTAGCGGTCAGTTTAATATCTGATATCGATCTCGATTTTTTGGCTGGCTTTTTAGGTATCAAAAGCGTAGAAGCATTAAAAGGTCAAGTGTTGCTGAATATGAATTTCAGCGAGTTCATTGATTTTCAAAAACCAGAAAACTCTTTTGCGAAGCTCAAAGAAGGCGTTGAAAGTGAATTGATGATAAAAGATCTTGGCTTTTCATTGCCCAATAAAAAGCAAAAGGTAGATCGAATGAATCTACATGCCTTTATGAGTGCTGGCAAGTTCACCCTTGACTCGCTCACTGTCTATTCAGGAAAATCCGACATTAAGATATCGGGTAGCATCAGTGATTTACCTGCCCTCTTTCATCGCCCCGATAAAAATATTTCAATTCGATTTGAGGCCGCTTCATCTAAAATTGATTTTCCGGAGCTGTTTCGTTTTGACACGGCATTGGCGAAAATGATAGATGAAGAAATGACGGATTTTCGTATCCGTTGTGCTCTCCAGACTTCGGTCAACAATCTAAAACAGAGTCCGCTCCCCATTGGTGAATTTTTTATCGATGACTTTTATGCCAAAATCAAAGGCTACCCGCACACACTGCATGATATACATGCTGACGTGATTGTTACTGATTCTTCCTTTCAATTGAAAGACCTTAGCGGTGCTATTGATCAGTCTGATTTTCATTTCAACGGCAAACTTACCAACTATGCGATTTGGTTCGATTCAGTCAAACAAGGAGATACTCGTTTTGACTTCGATTTGTATTCAGAGCAGTTAAAACTAAACAATCTCTTTACCTATCGTGGTGAAAGCTACCTCCCCAAGGATTACCAAAGTGAAGTGATCAAAGAGCTTCGCTTGCATGGATCGACTGACTTGTTTTTTGATTCCCAATTTCGCTCCGCAGATTTAATTGTTAGTAAAGTGGAAGGCAAGATGCGAGTGCATCCACTCAAGATAGAAAAGCTGGCTGGTCGCATTCATTACGAAGACGACCATTTGACCATTGAAAATCTTGGTGCCAAAATGGGCACTAGCGACTTTTTAATAAACCTTAACTACTACACGGGTAAAGACTTGAAACTAAAAAAGCGTGATAATCAGGTTTTCTTTGAATCTGATAATCTTGACCTAGACCAACTTCTCAACTTTAAGAAAGATTCAGTAAAAACAGCTGAACAGCACAGTAGGGCGTTTAACATCTTTGAAATACCTTTTACGGACATGCGTGCAAAGGCGACTATTAAGAAACTAACTCATCATAACATCAAGATCAGTAATTTAAAAAGTAACTTTCGATTGCAGGCAAACCATTATATGTTCATTGATACGCTAGCGATGGATTTGGCTGGCGGATCGATGGCGATGAACGGCTATTTCAACGCTTCTGATCCCAAGAAAATCTATTTCAAAAACGAAACAAAGTTTTCAAATATTAACCTCGATCAACTACTCATTAAGTTTGAAAATTTCGGCCAAGATGTAATGTTGAATAGAAGTTTGCGTGGCTCGCTATCGGGCAAAGTCAGCAGCTTATTTCATGTGCATCCCGATTTAACCCCGATACTCAATGAAGGGGAAGCCCATTTAGATGTCCGCATAACAAATGGAAGTTTGATCGATTTTGCTCCGTTGCATGCTATGGCGAGTTATTTTAAAGACAAAAATATCCGACTTGTTCGTTTCGATACCTTGCAGAATAAGCTTGACTTAAAAAACGGGGTACTGCAAATTCCTGCCATGACCATCAATACCTCGCTTGGTTTTATTGAAATGGCGGGCAGTCAATCATTGGATTTAAAAATGGACTATCTCATCCGTGTGCCTTGGCGGTTAGTTACACAAGTAGGCTTTCAAGCTTTGTTTGGTGGAAAGAAAAAGGAGGAAATAGATCCCGACCAAGTTGATGCGATTCAGTACCGAGATAAGGATAAACGAGTTCGTTTTTTGAATGTGCGTATCAAAGGCACGCCCGACAAGTTTGATTTTTCATTGGGGAAGAAGTAAAGTGTTCAAAAGGAGCGCAGCGTTGTCAGGCCATTTAGAAATTTCGCATGAGATCAAAAATTGCGCTATACTGACCGAGAATTACTAGCTGGCCAAACTTACTCACGTTAACATCCCTTTGCTTTGCGCATACTTTAATGATTACCGCAGAGCAGCTTTACGAATGTTACTAGATCATTGATAGAGTGGTATTCGAATTTAAAAAGTAGCGAAAATTCTTCTGAGTATTTCGGTTTATTAAAAGTAATGACAATTGATCAAGTAAGCTCTAAGTCCAGAGACGATACTTGGCTGTAAAAGAGGAAACAATGCGAATGCTTCCTGAACATAAATTAGTCTCTTCACGATCGACTTTAATTTCAGAACTTGCTTTCACTCTTTTCTTCAAATTTTCTATTGCATCCGTTTTTTTCCTGTATTCATATTCGCTTAGTTCAAAAGCATCTCGTTCTTTATTCCATCTTATCTTATAGACTTTCTCGAATGTAAAGTGTGAATCCTCCCTCTTTGACTTCCAAATTCTTTCATAAGATACTTTTATCACCGAATCAACTTCATTAAGTTCATATTTTCCATATCCCCAACTTTTAGCAATATTATCCGCATAATACTCAATCTTATTACTCTTTATTTTAAGCAACCCATTGGCATGCCCATGTGAGGAAAAATAATAACCTTCTCGCATTCGTACCTTTTTTTCACTGAATGAGAAAAGACCTGTTAAAATCACGACTATTATCAATCCTTGCTGCATCTATATCTTTTTTAATACTTTGCCGTAGTTCTTTTTAATCGTGGCTTGTTGAAGGACTCGACTAAAGGCCATTTTGCAGCTCGTGCCGTTCCTGATTTTTGTAGGAGACTGTTTTTTTGCCTCGTATAAATCGAGTTTTTATGATTCCAACTCTCTAATCTCAAAATCTTTTCCTCTCCCAAATTTAATAAGGTCTTTAAGAAAGTAGCGTTCTAAAGTGGTATGGTCTTTTACTTTGAAGTCGCCATTTACCAGCATTTGCTCGATCGTGAATTCAAAAGTCTCACCGTAGTTGGTGAGTTTATATTTTTTTCCATGCCGAAGCACATCAAACGAAAGTCCAGCCATTACAATTCTTCTTCGCGTTCCAACATTAAAATAGATACTTGCGGCACAATAAAATACTTTTCACTTTCATACATTACCTCAATCGCGCCTTTCTGCAAGAAGATGGCAAGGTCGCCTTCTTGTGCTTGCAAGGGTAAATATTTTATTTGTTCTTCTTTCCCTTTCCACATGTCGTCTTCATCGGCAGGCACGGGCAACGGATAACCGGGGCCTACCTTAATAACATATCCCTTTTGTATTTTCTCTTTTTCTTGAACAGTAGGAGGCAAGTACAACCCGCTTTCAGTTTGGTCGGATTGCTTTGATGGTTTGATCAACACACGATCGCCCACCACAATTAGTTTCTTAAGTTTGTTATCGGCAGTTAGTTTCATTCCACTAGACGTAAGTAGCAAGACATAAGTAAAAAGACAAAGGAAACTAAAGGCTCGCGGCTCGTTTCGCTACTTCATCCCAATTCACAACGTTCCACCAGTTAGTAATATATTCAACACGTTTGTTCTGATATTTTAAATAATAGGCATGTTCCCAAACATCAAGGGCTAATAGCGGAGTTCCTTTAATTTCGCTCACGTTCATCATGGGATTATCCTGATTAGGGGTTGATCCTATTTTTAATTTTCCGCCATCGCTCACAAGCCAAGCCCAGCCGGAACCAAAGCGTTTCATGCCTGCATCGCTAAATTGTTTCTTGAATTCCTCCAGCGAACCAAAGCTAGCGTTAATGGCGTCCAAAAGTTTTCCGGAAGGAGTGGCGCTTCCTGCTTTCATGCTCAACCAAAAGAAATTATGATTCCACGCACCGCCACCATTGTTTCTTGCTTTCGCTGATAGTTTCGCGGTGTTAGCGAAAAAATCTTTCTCGGTGGCAAAGGCAATGTTTTCTGCGGTAATCGCCTCATTTACATTTTTGATGTATGCCGCATGATGTTTACTGTAGTGAATCTCCATTGTCATTGTGTCAATGTAGGGTTCAAGTGCACTGGAGGTATAGGGCAACGCTACTTGAGAGAATTGTAAAACCATCGCATTACTGCTCGCCTCTGTACTCTTAAACAACATTGTTGAACCGAGCGATGCGACAGCCGCTGTTTTTAAGCTGTCGCTTACAAATTTCCTTCTACTAATGGGCTTCATAATATATCAGATTAAATTATTTAGATGTGGACAAACAAATGTGTAAAGGTAAATTTAGTCAAAAATAATTAGCTTGCATTTCAACCCTTATTCTAAAAAATCGTGCCATGAGCGAAGTATTATATGACCAAGTGCCGTCTTTAGATCTTACCGATTTTACTTCGGGCAATCCCCAACAGAAGCAAAAATTTGTAGAGAAGCTAGGAGCAGCCTACAACACTATTGGGTTTGTGGCAATCCGCGGTCATTACCTTTCGGAAGATCTCTCTGCCCAGCTATATACAGCTATAAAGAAATTCTTTGCCTTGCCAGACGAGGTAAAGCAAAAATATGAAATACCTGGTTTGGCGGGGCAGCGCGGATATATTGGGAAGGGTAAAGAACATGCCAAAGGCAGAAATACGGGCGACTTAAAAGAATTTTTTCATGTGGGTCAATTAGTAGAAGAGGATGATCCCATTAAATCAGAATACCCTGAAAATGTGTGGCCAGCAGAGTTACCTGAGATGGAGGCAATTGCGCTAGAAGGTTATCGAAGCCTAGAAAAAACAGGTGTTGAAATGCTTCGTGCTATTGCACTTTATTTGGGATTGGATGAGCACTATTTTGATAGTAAGGTGAAACATGGCAACAGTATACTCAGACCAATCCACTACTTTCCAATTGAAAACCCAGATGCCGTTCCCGCAGACGCTGTTCGTGCAGCAGAGCATGGAGACATAAATTTGATTACATTGTTAATGGGCGCCAGTGCCGATGGCTTGCAAGTGCTAAGGCATGACGGCACGTGGATTCCAATTACTGCCTTGCCAGAACAGCTAGTGGTAAATGTGGGAGATATGTTAGAGCGACTTACAAATAAAAAATTGAAGTCCACAATTCACAGGGTGGTAAATCCGCCTCGAAGCATGATGAATCTCCCGCGTTACTCTATTCCGTTTTTTATGCACCCGCGATCGGAAGTAAGCTTGGCTGCTTTGCCTCAATGTATTGATGAGCAACATTCAAAACAGTGGGAGGACATTACAGCAGGAGATTTCTTAAACCAACGCCTAAAAGAAATAGGACTAAAAAAATAGCGGTTGGATAAGAAGTTCACATATATCGGTTTTTTGAAAGATGTTTGGTTGCTATCCATTTCTAGTTTTGGCGGGCCACAAGCACACCTGGCTCATTTTCAAAAAATATTAGTTGCAAAAAGAGGATATTTAAAGGAAGACGAATTACTAGAAGTAAATGCTTTGTGTCAAATTTTGCCTGGCCCATCCTCCACGCAAACATTAAGTGCCATTGGGTATCGATTGGGTGGTGCAAAGTTGGCTTACCTCACACTCTTTATTTGGATGATGCCTTCTGTTTCCGTTATGATCGTGGCGGGAATTCTTATGGCCAGTCTTAAGGAAAGGAGCGTTTCACTTGATTTCGTCCGATTCATTCAACCCATGGCCGTTGGCTTTATTAGCTATGCAGCCTACACCATTAGTCTAAAAACGGTAACTAGAAGACGCGGACTTGTGATAATGGTGGCGGCCGGTGTCGCTTCCTATTTTATCAAAACTCCTTTTGTATTTCCGCTCACTTTATTAATAGCTGGATTGATAACTGCCTTTAACTACAAAGCTCATCCGAAAACGCCAAAAAATAAATTTGACGTTCGTTGGGCTAATTTCTTTTTGTGGGCAGGAGTGTTAATAATTGCGGCCATTCTTGGTGGCGTCACAAAATCACTACCAATTAGGCTATTCGAAAATTTCTATCGCAACGGGAGTTTGATATTTGGTGGAGGTCAAGTGTTGACCCCACTTTTATATACTGAATTTGTAGAATATGCACCTAAACACTATTTGTCGTCCCAGGAATTTTTATCTGGGTTTGCATTGGTGCAAGCGTTGCCTGGGCCCGTATTTTCTTTTAGCGCCTACATTGGATCTTTGTCGATGCGGGAAGTAGGTATCGGTGGGCAAATTTTGGGCGGATTTATGGCCGCTGCTGGAATTTTTTTACCGGGTACGTTTCTTAGTTTTTTTGTCATCAGAATTTGGGACAGCCTAAAGAGCTATCGCCCTATCCGCGCCTCACTCGAAGGCATTAATGCTGCTAGCGCAGGATTGATTGCAGCCGCAGCGCTCATACTTTTTCAGCCGTTAGAGAATTCTTTCGTCAACTATTTCATTACAATTTCCACCTTCTTGTTAATGACTTTCACGAAAACACCCTCTTGGGCGTTGATAATATTAGGTGTGGCTTTAGGATTTGTGTTGTAACTATTTACGACTTCCGTAGAAGAGCGTGAAAAAAATTGTTGGAAAGACCGCATTGTTAGGAGCGGCAGGCATCAATATTATTTCATTAAAGTAGGCGTCCACTAAAAAGCCAACTTCAAAGCCTGTGACTTGACTTTTAATGGTTCCTAGTTCAAAGTTGAGCGCCAACTTGGCATTTCCACCCAATTGTATTTTTGAATCACCAATACCTTGAAATAGACCGCCCGTGCCTAGTATGTTGCTAAATTGATGCCTTGGATTATTTGGATCATATTGCTCGGTTACGGAAAGAAATCGGCTATTATCTACGGATCTTTCAATATAGTAAGGGGCTAAAATGCCAAACGAAGGACCAGCCGCGAGCACTGCTTTTATTTCAACTCCTTGTTGTGGCGCTTTTTTAAAGAAAATGAAATCTCGGCCATATTGTAGTCGAAGGGCATACAGATAGTTCGTTTTTCCATAAATGAAATAATTGCCCGTTCTCGAGGATGGATACCTTATCTCCTCGGGATTTTTGACGTTCATAATTTCAAGACCATAAGTCTCTAAAATATTCCTATTAGAAAGTTTTCTTGCTTTTTTGAAAACAAAGCCGCCAATTAAACCACCAGAAGAATTTTTGTTGATCCCCCACGTAAACTCAGAATCATAATCATAGCTATCTTGAGTTTGAGCCCAACTGCTGAAGCTCATAAATAAAAAAAACGCTGTTACAATCTTTTTTGAAACCAACATGGTTACTAAAACTTTGGATAAATTTAAACCAAAATCAAATACCACAACGCAAAATTTAAATCTTTAGTTTAACCCCAATGGCAACAATATCATCCGAATACCTTGGCTCATTGCGCACGCAGGCAGTTCACGCACGATCAGGAAATACAATTTTAACCGATGCCCCTCCTGATAATAATGGCAAAGGGGAAGCCTTCAGTCCTACTGATCTGCTTTGTTCCGCTTTATGCAGTTGCATGATGACCATTATGGGGATATTAGCAGAAAGAGAAAAAATTGACCTGAAAGGATTGAAAGCGGACGTTGTAAAAGTGATGGCAGAAAACCCAAGAAAAGTGAAGGAAGTTCAGATTGCGTTTACTCATTCGGGCTTGAATGCTACCAGCGACCAAAAGGAAAAACTTAAACGAGCAGCGTTAACTTGCCCTGTTGCCCTTAGTTTATCAGATTCTTTAACTCAAACGGTAACTTTTGATTTCTGAAATGCTAACAAACGATTTTTGATAGAAGCGTAATCAATTTCGAGGTGAGATCGGTCAAAAACACATTTTCCGTTTTCAATAATAAGTATTTGGGGCGATTGGTGTTCAACTTCAAATTTTTGAGCAATCAAATTAGAAACTTCTCGAAACGAAATTAGATCAAGGTAATAAGGCTTCAACGCCCCCACTTCTTCTAACTTCCAATTGCGTTCCAGCCTGCCCAGCGAAGTGCTGCTAATAGAACACCTGGTACTGTGCTTGAAAATCAAAACAGGCCGTTCTTTGGACTCGTCCACTAGTTGATCTAGCTGGTCTATACTGGTAAGTTCGTTCCACGTCATTTTTTCAACTCATTATAGTCATATAAAGGCTTCCATAAGTCCTTCTCTTTTCTATCGTATCTCAGCGGGTGTTCCTTTGGTTTTGCGGCAGCTGGCTGTATTTCGTTTTTCCTAAACATCTTTGCCCAAGCCAACTTGATATTAGTTAGAAAAGTTCGTTCATCTTTTGTATTATTTTCTTTTAAGTGGGCGAAACGAGCATCTGGATGAGTGTTTTTATGTGATGCTTTCCTCATTTTCAAATTCCCTTGGAAGTCCGCCATTTTTGCATATGATTTTGGCTGAGATAATACTTTTAGCGCAAGCGCTGCACTTTTTGGATTATGGACGTATTCGCGTTTCAGTTTTGTTTTACCCGCAAATAAGCTAGCTCTGACGGTGTTCTTCCCTGGTCCTAGCCCGAGCAGCGCATTTTCAACTCCTTTTGGTTTACGTTGATAGTTACCCTGCTTCATTTTTGATTTTATGGCAGCCACCGCCAATGCGCTAGGCAGCGGGCGTACCTTTTTTACAGAAGCAATGTTGGCTTTCGGATGCTGAATGTACTCGCGCTGCTTTATCTTTCCTGAAGTGGCTACGCTCATCCTAGGGTTTCTTGCATATACGCTTGCAATTGGCTTTTCAAAGTTGTTCCATAACCTGCCACTTATGCTCTGCCCTCCAATTTTTGGTTTAGTTGCTTTCACATTCCCTGCAAAATCATACCCTTGGTAGGCGTGATTGCGCTTTCTTGCAATTGGTTCCTCGAAATTATTCCACAAACGGCCACTTATGCTTTGACCTCCTACTCTCGGTTTTTCTGCTTTTGTAATGCCCGAGAAATCATAGCCTTGGTAGGCATGGGGTCGTTGGTGGGAAATTGATTTTCCATAGTTATTCCATGTTATTCCGCTAATGCTTTCTCCGCCTTTTTCGCGTTTTATTGCCTTTACGTTTCCGCTAAAATTAGCCCCTGGAGTTCCTGGTCCTGGCTTTTCGTACACTCCTTTTATAAAACCCGAATAACTATGTGATAGATCCCGACCAATTGAAAAACGATCGGTTACCGGATTATTCTTATTGTTCCAGGTCTTTCCACTGATGCTTCCTCCACCTTTGAGCGGCCTGCGTGTTTTAGTCCATCCACTAAAATTACTTCCTATCCCAACTTTACTATTTGAAGGAAGTTGGCTACCTGCACCTCTGCTGCCGCTAATCGACCTTGCGCCAGGGGCTAGGCGAATATTTTTTTTGTAGTTAGTTGCTGCTGTCACGTCTGGATTAAAACCTACCTTTTCAATATCCCTAAACTTTTTAAATCTAATTTTTTGACCACTGAGATCACCCAGCCAAGCATTATCTCTTTTGTTTCCAGATGGAATTCCACCATCTCCGAGATAAGGTTTATTTTTGGTACTTCTCCTATTAAACAGATTTTCCTGAAGTGTAATGGGTGGTAAGCCACTTTTGTAATTCTTACGCCTTATTGAAAACCCAGCAAGATCTGTCAAAAAAGGTTTTTCCCCTTTCCTAAATTTACCCCAATACACGTTCTTTCTCCCTCTCGTTACAAAGGAGTGGGGAATTGAAGAAGCATTTCCAAAAGGCCCTTGTGGCTTTTGGAATCTTTCTGAGGCCCGCGGGAATATTTGTATAGGTAGCTCCCCTGACGCTGTTCTAATCTTTGCCTTTGATTCTTCGGATTGGTAGCCAAGTGGCTGCTGAGAAAACTTGCTTTTGCGCCCGCCAGATTCACCAAATGCCTGATAGTCTCCAAATTCTTTCCTTTTTTTCCGTGGACGCGACAGTGGAAACCTGGATAATGGGAAAACATTTTTTATGGTTCCAGATTCGCTATAAGCCTGATACTTTCCCGATTCTTTGTTCTTACTGCGAGCGAACCCTGAGGAGAAGCCACCGTCTTGTAGAGACAAATATTGGGTTGATGCTTTACTAGGAACGCGTTTGACGATCGGGTTACCTTGGGCATCGCCTTTCCATGGCTTTTCTCCTTTTTTTGATTTTTTAGCTAAGTATTTCTTATATTCGGTTGGCTGTGGGTAAACAATTACTTTTTTGCCTGAATTCTTTAATGCCTCTTTTTTCGTTCTCAATTTCTCTCCTCTAATATCACCTTTCCAAGCCTTGCTTCGGCCTTCGTTTGGAGTGTAACTAAAAATCGGCCCAATGGGCTTGGCTGGTCGATCGGTATTCTTAAAATTTCGCCCTTGATAAAGGTTATTGTTGGCCTTATAAGAAGACGATCCCCCTGGTATTCGCTTGGAAGCTTTTTGATTCGCTCTACGGGTTTTCTTTTGAACTTTCAATCGAGCTTTGGATTCTTTAATCTGTTCTTGGTTAGAAACAGGGCGATCTCCTTTGGTGTTTTGAGCGAAAGCGTGAAATGAAAGTAAGAAAGCAACTAACAATAGAGGGAAAAATCTCCATCTAAGGATAACGACAACTGCCTTATTGTTTGTTTGATTGGTCAAAACGCTACTTTAATCAAGCTAAGGTAATATAAATAGTTGAAGGCTTAAAACGCTAAATTTTTCGAATTACTATCAATACCTTAACAATTCTTCTATCCTTTCCTTTAATCTTCCTTTTGGCAGGAAATTATTTTCAAGTGTAGGGGCAAATGGAATTGCCGTATCCAAGCTGGCCACCCGCATGACGGGAGCGTCTAAATATTCAAAGCAGTGTTCGCTTATCCAAGCGGCAATTTCAGCCCCAATACCTCCGGTTAGCGTGTCTTCATGGAGAATAAGAACTCGATTTGTCTTTTGAACTGTAGCCTCGACTGCCTTTTTATCCCAAGGTAAAAGCGTTCTTAGATCAAGTACATCGGCACTTACTTCTGGCATTGTGTCTAGAATTTCTTTTGCCCAGTGCACTCCCATACCGTAGGTGATGATCGAAAAGCTGTTGCCTTCTCTTGTTAAATTTGCTTTTCCGATTTCGATGGTATAATAATCTTCCGGAATGCTCTCCTTAACAGATCGATAAAGCACCTTATGTTCAAAATACAGGTAAGGGTTTGGGTCTTCTAACGCGGCATTCAACAGTCCCTTGGCGTCATATGGGTTGGAGGGATATACGATTTTCAACCCAGGCGTGTGAAAGAACCAAGCTTCGTTGCTCTGGCTATGGAAGGGGCCTGCGGCAGTGCCGGCACCGGTTGGCATGCGCACCACCACATCGGCACATTGCCCCCAACGCCAATGTGTTTTCGCTAAGTTGTTAATAATTTGATTGAAGCCTTCGGTTACAAAATCAGCAAACTGCATTTCTACCATGGCTTTCATGCCTTTAATGGAAAGGCCTAAGCCCGCGCCAACAATTGCAGACTCACAAATCGGTGTGTTGCGAACTCTGTCTTTTCCAAATTTTTCAACGAAGCCATCCGTGATTTTAAACACTCCGCCATACTCCGCAATGTCTTGTCCCATCAATACGAGATTGGGAAAACGCTCCATACTTTGACGGAGGCCATCACTGATGGCATCAATAAATCGCTTTTCTATTTTTGTTTCAGAGTAAGGCTCAACCACTGTTTGAATGAAAGGGGCATACACGTCTTGCAGTTCTTCTTCCGTGTCTGGCACTGGATGTGTCTCCTGAAACGCCTCCTCTAAACCATCTTCAATTTCTTTTTTAATTCTTTCTCTCGTGTCGGCCACAAAGGCCTCATCAATTACCGTTTCCTGCAACAAATAATTTTCGTAATTATCGATGGGGTCTTTCTTTGCCCATTCTTCCATTAACTCTTTCGGGACGTACTTTGTGCCCGAGGCTTCTTCATGGCCGCGCATCCGGAAAGTAAGACACTCAAGCAAAACCGGGCGCGGATTTTTACGAATGCTTTCAGCAATTGATTTCACCACATCGTAAACTTCCAAAATATTATTGCCATCTACTTGAACACCTTCAATACCATATCCAATGGCTTTCTCAACAAAATAGTTGCATCGGAACTGCTCGTTACTAGGCGTGGAAAGGCCGTAGCCATTATTTTCAATCACAAAAATTACAGGCAGATCCCACACGGCCGCCACATTGATGGCTTCATGAAAATCACCTTCGCTCGTTCCTCCATCGCCATTAAAAACTGCTGTTACCTTTTTTTCTTGTTTTATTTTGGAGGCTAAAGCAATGCCATCGGCCACTGCGTTTTGAGGCCCCAAATGCGAAATCATTCCAACAATGTGGTGCTCATTGGTTCCGAAATGGAAAGAACGATCGCGGCCTTTTGTATATCCTTTCGGTGTGCCTTGCCACTGAGCAAAAAGTCGCGCAAAGGGAAGTTTGCGGCTAGTAAAGACTCCCAGATTACGGTGCATGGGCAGAATATAATCGTCCGAATCCAGCGCTTGGGCTATGCCTACAGATATTGCCTCTTGACCAATGCCGCTAAACCACTTACTGATCTTGTTTTGCCTCAACAAAATGAGCATCTTCTCCTCGATTAAGCGGGGTTTGAGCAATTCTTCGTAAAGATGTTTTAGTACTTTATCGGAATATTTTTTTCGTACGAATTTCATGTGCTAATTAATGGTGTTTTATCATACAGTGAGTGCAACGTTTGTTGATGGCAATTTCATGTATTTGGGTCATGACTTTAGAATCACACCTAAAATAAGGATTTGAAACGCAAGATAAGAATAGAAAAAACAAATATAGTCGTGTTTTAATTGCGTATATATTTTCTAATTTTGTACGTATGGAAACAAAGTTAACGCTTCGCATTAAAACAAAAACTATTGAGCGTGGGAAAGGCTTTGCCAAGAAGCGCAATACGAGCCTTTCCAAAATGGTAGAAAATTATTTAGATAAAATTACTCAAGGCAATGACGATGAAATTACCCCTTTAGTAAAAAGTATTTCTGGTATTTTACAAGGAGAGTCAGTAGATCATCAAAAGGGTTATGCCGATTATCTTGAAAGGAAATACAAATAATGGAACGAGCCTTTGTCGATACCGATATTTTGCTGGATTTATTAGATAGGCGTGAGCCATTTTACAAAAGTGCCGCTCAGCTATTTTCCAAGGCCGACCGCAAGGAAATAACTATTTTAATTTCCGCCCTTAGTTTTACCAACGCCCATTATGTTTTGAGAAAAAAGTATTCCAACACGGAATCTAGAAAAGCATTAACCAGAATAAAAGCGTTGATCCAAATTGCGAATGTGGGTGAAAAAGCTGTCGAATTGGCACTAGCTTCCAATTTTACAGACTTTGAAGATGGCGTTCAAAATTATGCGGCAATAGAAAATAAAGCATCCGTGATTATTACACGAAATCTAAAGGATTATAGACGTTCGCCACTACCGGTAATGACGGCCGAAGGATTTTTAAAATCTCTAATCTCCTAGACTTTCTGGGTTGCCATCTCCATATCGGGCTTGCTCTCATCCGTAAGGGCAACTTTTCCGCGTTCGTTCCGCATGGTGCGGCTGAAGAGGGAAATTTTGCTGTCGAACAAAAAGCGCAACCAAAGCTTTGTCCATGAATTATGCGAGTGGAGCGTGTCATAGAAAGCAGGTGCCTTAGCTTTTAACTGAGGCAGCCTGTTCCACGGAATGGACGGAAAATCATGGTGTTCATTGTGGAAACCTACATTGAATGCAACTGCATTAAGAGGGCCATAATAACTATACGTTTCTTGATTTTCATCGATGGTCAAAAAATGTTCTTGAATCCATCTCGCGCCAAGCGGATGTAATCCCACAGAAAAGAAAAAACTAGCTAGCATAAAGATGAGTGCCTTAGGGCCAAAGAACACCCAAATAGCAACATTGAAGCTTAATTGAATAACCCAATTGGTGATCGTCCAACCATCAACTGGTTTTATTTCACTCAACCGAAATGTGCGAATAACCTGAAAAACAGGAAATATCAATAACCAGAATGCTTTGCCCAGTGTTGAGTTACGGATCAATTTAGCTTCCCAATAATCGGGCAAATCGGCATCTAGCTCGTGCACACCTTGAAAAGAATGATGTTTGATATGGTAGCGTTCGAAGGAAATAGCCGAAGGAAACACGTGGGGCAGGTTAGATGCAATAGCGGCCAACCTGTTGAGTGTTTTGTTTTTGAATAACAAATGATGCGAACACTCGTGGATCATTACAAACAAAGAATGATTGAAAAATGCACCTACGCCATAGGCCACCAAAAGAACCAGCCACCAGGCAGAATCTTTCACCAAATAAGAGATTCCGATCATTCCGCCTACCAAACCAATAATCGCGAAAATGGTAAGTGGGTTTCTGCCCATGAGCTTCTTTACTTCGGGATATTGCTTAAGAATTTGAAGGGTGCGAACGCGATGAGGCTCTGGCTCGGCAGAAAAATAAAAATTGGCTGTTGACATAGGGCGCAAATATAGACTCTACAACAACAAAAGCACAAATGAGTTTTTTTGTTGGTTGATGATTTTTATCAGATCGCTTATTTGAGCGTTTCCGCGATGCCTGCCCTGTAACTGATAGCTGTCAGATTAAATGCCTTTTCGAATTTAGAGCTATCGAAAAAATAGTCGTTCTCATATTGGTACATCATTTCGCCAAACTCTTTGAGGACAGGCACAAATAAGCCAATCACCTTTACCATTCCCTTCGATAATGGTTGGATTTTATAAGGTCGATTCGCCAATTCGCAGGCAATTTTCACATACGCTTCTCCAGTAATTTTTTGGTTGCTAGTTAGCGCATGCCAGGTTTGGTTAAACGCTGAAGGCGTGTTACCAAGTAAAGCAACGCATTTTCCTGCATCAGGGGTATACGTAAAACTGTGAACCGCTTTAGCGTTCCCAAACCATTGAGACGTTTTCTTCGCTTTTAATTTTTCGGTAACCAGGGTATGAGGTAAGCTCAAGAGCACGTTTGGGCCATAAAAATCAGCAGCGCGTACAATCATTCCGTTCAGATTCTTGGCTTTTATTTCATCCAAAAGCATCGTGTCAACTTTTGCCCTAACCTCACCCTTTTTGCTTATTGGGTTAAAAGGCGTTTCTTCGGTCATCGGGCCTTTTACAAAACCATAAGGGTATACGTTGTCGAAGAATACCAACTTGGCATTGTGCTTCTTGCACGCATCAATAACATTACGCATCAGCATAGGCCAATCGCGCTGCCACACTTTTATGTCGTATTTCAAGCCTGCCAAAAAGTAAACAACTTCACTTCCGGCTACCGCTTTTTCTGTTTGTTCATAACTTAAAAAATCGGCTGAAACCAATTCATCGGTTGCATTTACCTTTTTTGGATTGCGACTTACTTGCCTTATTTGCGTGGTATAAGCGGGTAAATATTTTGAAAGCTGGGTAGCAATGGCTCCGTTGGCTCCTAATATGGTTTGCATAAACTGATTTTTTTTGATAGTCGAAATTGCTCTTAAAAATAGTCTAAGTTCCAGAACCGAATTCCAGAATCAATTCATAAAGTTCTCCGTCAACTAAAAAAGAGTATTTTTTCGGCAACATGCCTTATCTTTAAAACAAGAGAGGTCAATATCCGCTTCTCTTTCTTATTTTTGACCCTCCTATGATTCCTTATAAACAGTTTACCTTAGAGAATGGCTTGCGTGTGTTGGTGCATGAAGACCCAGCCGTGCAGATTGCAGTCATGAATATTTTATACGATGTTGGTTCGCGCGATGAACTTCCTACTAAAACAGGTTTTGCGCATCTTTTTGAGCATTTAATGTTTGGAGGCTCTGCTAACATACCTAGTTATGACGAACCACTTCAATTGGTTGGGGGCGAAAACAATGCTTTTACCAGTACCGATATTACCAATTATTATTTAACACTGCCAGCGGCAAATCTGGAAACAGCCTTTTGGCTGGAAAGCGATCGTATGTTGAGTTTATCATTTGACCCCAACGTGCTAGAAGTACAACGCAAAGTGGTGATAGAAGAATTTAAACAACGCTATCTGAATCAACCTTACGGGGATGTTTGGCTCAAGCTACGGCCGCTTGCTTACAAAACTCATCCCTACTTGTGGGCGACTATTGGCAAGGAAATTAGCCATATCGAGAACGCTACCATGGATGATGTAAAAGAATTTTTCTTTACCCATTACATTCCAAGCAATGCGATTATGGTGGTGGCTGGTAAAGTAACTTTCAATCAAGTAAAGGACCTTTCTGAAAAATGGTTTGCGCCTATTCCATCAGGCAAAAGGAAAGTTAGAAATTTGCCCGCTGAGCCCAAGCAAGTTGAAAAACGGATGCTGACCGTAGAGGCCAATGTACCCGCAAATGCATTATACAAAACGTATCATATGCCCGGTAGATTTAACAAAGATTATTATGCCTCAGATCTGATGAGCGATGTGTTAAGTAGAGGGCATTCGAGCAGGCTGTATCAAACACTCGTGAAAGAAAAGGAGATTTTTACTTCCATATCTTCTTTTGTGATGGGCACCATTGATCCGGGGATGTTGGTCATCAATGGACGAGTAAAGGAGGGCATAACGCTCGAACAGGCGGAGGACGAACTTGAACTCGTTTTGACAAAGTTTAAAACAGAGGGCGTCCAAAATAGCGAACTTGAAAAGGTAAAGAATCAGGCCCTTGCCACAATGGAGTTTGATAAAGTGGAAGTACTAAACCGTGCCATGAACTTGGCGTTTGCTTCTCTTTCGGGTGACCCTGACTTAGTGAATAAAGAACCCGACAGGATAAAATCGGTGACAAACGAAGATATTAACAGAATGGCAACTGAAATTTTGACTGAGACGAATTCAAGTGCGATGTATTACAAAGCAAGCGGAAAGTAAAAATTCTAAAAACCCTCAGCTATTTCAATGAAGACAAAAATACGAGTTGGATTGGGTTTTGACGTTCACCAGCTGGAAAGCGATCGTCCGTTGTGGTTGGGGGGCATTAACATTCCGGCAGACAAAGGGGCCGTTGGTCATTCCGATGCGGATGTGCTCATTCATGCCATCTGCGATGCACTACTCGGTGCCGCCAACATGCGCGACATAGGTTTTCACTATTCTAATAAAGATGATCGTTGGAAGGGTATGGACAGCAAATTCTTTTTGAAAGATGTCACCCGAATGCTTACAGATAAAGGCTGGACTATCGGCAACGTGGATTGTACGCTCACATTGGAACTACCAAAAATCAATCCTCACATACCCGCTATGAAGCAAGTGCTCGCTCCATTAATGAATATCAGCGAAGACGATGTATCCATAAAAGCCACCACCAACGAAACAATTGGATATGTCGGAAGGAGGGAAGGCATCAACGCCTATGCTGTAGTGTTAATAATAAAGGAATAATGGCATTGCAACTCATCACCACGGGCGATGGTTCTCACTCATTATTAAATACCGATTTAAACGAAACCTATCATTCCACTCATGGCGCTGTGCAAGAGTCGCAACATGTATTTATCAAGAATGGATTGGATTTCTTTATTGAACAGAATACACCAGACGAAATAAACATTTTGGAAGTAGGTTTTGGCACCGGCCTTAATGCGTTGCTCACAGCCAGGCAAATTCAAGATTCAAAAATCAAAGTTCACTATACTTCACTAGAGGCGTTCCCAATCTCAATTGAAATAGCTGATCAACTCAGCTATTATAATGATGTGCTGTTTCCACATTCAAAACAATTGTTCATGTCTTTACACGAATCGGGTTGGAATGAGCCCGTTTCAATTCTCGCGAACTTTACGCTGGAAAAAAGAAAAATGACATTACAGGAGAGCAGCTTCCGGCCAAGTGATTTTGATTTAGTTTTTTTTGATGCCTTTGCACCCAACAAACAACCGGAAATGTGGGAAGTGGGTATTTTAGAAAAAGTAGTGCAAGCGATGAAACCAAAAGGCGTGTTTGTTACCTATTGCGCCAAAGGGCAGGTTAAACGTGACCTTAAATCATTCGGAATGAAAATCGAAACGTTATCTGGGCCACCCGGCAAGCGCGAGATGGTAAGAGCACTAAAATGAATTTATGCCATTTGATCAAAAACTTGTTAGTTATAGATTTGGCATACTCCTAAAAAGATTTCAATTTTAATTCAATTTTAATCCCAAATTGAGCATGTCAACTATTTCCACTTTTGACGAATACAAAGAACAATACCAACAGAGCATTGAAAATCCAGAGAAATTTTGGGAGCAAATTGCCGATACTTTCGTGTGGAAAAAGAAATATGATTCGGTTTTAAAATGGGATTTCACCAAACCCGAAGTAACTTGGTTTGAAGGCGGAAAGCTGAATATAGTTGAAAATTGCATCGACCGTCATTTGGCCGATAGAGCAAATCAAACGGCCATTATTTGGGAATCTAATTTTACCGATGAGCCATCGCGCCACATCAGCTATCAAGAGTTATTTGAGTCAGTAAACCAAGTAGCCAATATGCTTCGCCAACAAGGTGTGAAGAAGGGCGACCGTGTCTGTATTTACTTGCCCATGGTTCCGGAATTGGCGTTTGCAGTTTTGGCTTGCGCTCGTATTGGAGCTGTCCATTCTGTTGTGTTCGCTGGCTTTTCTTCTGGATCTTTGGCAGACCGTATTAACGATTCAGGTTGTAAACTAATCTTAACTTCCGATGGCGCGTATCGCGGAGACAAAACGCTTGACCTAAAGAGTATTGTTGACGAGGCTTTGGTCAATTGTCCCACAATCGAAAAAGCGATTGTTTATCAGCGCAGCAGGGGCAAGATATCGATGCTGCCCAATCGCGATTTTTGGTGGCATGATGTTGTTGGCAACCAAGCTAAAGTCTGTGAAGCCGAAGAAATGGATGCGGAAGACATGCTATTTATACTTTACACCTCTGGGTCCACAGGCAAACCAAAAGGAATGGTTCATACATGTGGTGGTTATATGGTCTACACCAACTATACTTTTAAAACCGTATTTCAATATAAAACAAATCAGCTGTTTTGGTGTACGGCAGATATTGGTTGGATCACGGGTCATTCTTATATTCTTTATGGGCCTTTAAGTGCCGGTGCCACTACGGTGTTGTTTGAAGGAGTGCCTTCATGGCCAGATATGGGACGTTTCTGGCACGTGATTGAAAAACATAAAGTGAATATTTTTTACACCGCACCTACTGCAATACGCTCGTTGGAGCAAGCCCCGTTGAGCTTTGTTACGAATTACGATCTTTCTTCACTTCAGGTGCTAGGTTCAGTAGGAGAACCAATTAACGCGGAAGCGTGGCATTGGTATGACGATAATATCGGTAAGAAAAATTGCCCGATCGTAGATACGTGGTGGCAAACTGAAACTGGGGGAATAATGATTTCACCAATAGCAGGAATTACGCCTTTGAAACCCGCCTTTGCCACGCTGCCTATGCCTGGCATTCAACCAGCGGTAATGAGCGAGAAGGGTGAAGAAATCAGCGAAAACAATGTGGAAGGGAGATTGACGATTAAATTTCCTTGGCCGTCCATGGCGCGCACCATTTATGGCGATCACCAGCGTTTTCACGACACTTACTTTTCGACCTTCGCTGGAAAATATTTTACGGGAGACGGTTGCAAGCGCGATGAGGAGGGTTACTATCGAATAACAGGCCGGGTAGATGACATTATTATTGTTTCTGGGCATAACTTAGGCACTGCCGAAATAGAAAGTGCGATCGATGAGCACTCGTCCGTTTGTGAGACGGCTGTGGTTGGCTTTCCGCACAATATAAAAGGACAGGGCGTATATGCTTTCGTGATTTGCTACGAAAAACCTCACGAAGAGGAAACGCTTAGAAAGGAAATAAAGGAGCTGGTTTCTAAGATTATCGGCCCGATTGCAAAACCGGATAAAATTCAGTTTGTAAGTGGTTTGCCTAAAACTCGGTCGGGAAAAATAATGAGGCGAATTTTGCGCAAAGTGGCAGAAGGCGAGATTTCAAACATAGGCGATACCACAACCCTTTTAGATCCAAATGTGGTAGAGGAAATAAAGGCGGGAGCACTGTAAAATTAAGAGTAATTTTCAAAGAACCAGAACGTAACATAACTTTCATGTTCTGTAGCAGGTTACTTTCCAATATTATTTTGATATTTAACATTTTTTAAGAACCACCGCTGCACCCAATAGTATGATTATGAGGTCTCACGTCTCTATACAAATGGCTCACTATTCACTACTAATTTAAATACATGAAATCGCCATTAAGATTCTCTGCCCCCAACAGCATGTTAAGCTCAGCGATTCCACCGCTAAGGCGGGACAGGCAATGTGGCAACTAAAAAACAATTATTAACACATGAAAAGTTTAAGTTATTTTTTACTGTTTGGCCTCTCGTTGTTTTCGTGCATTGACGATAAGGATTACAGTCTTTCATCCGTAGACGTTAAGCCAACGATCTTAATTCCTTTGACAAATGGAAGTGTTTCAATAAGAGATTTTCTCAATGATAAAGATTCATCCTACTTCAAAGCAGATAAAGATGGTTTGCTTTCTTTAGTCTATTCCGAGAATCTCTTGTCTGAAGATATTAGAGGTCTTTTTTCCATTCCCGATGTTAGGGTTGATAATGCAATTAAGCTTCCAGAGTTCAAACTCCCACAAGTTCCTGAAGATATTCGATTAGATAGTATTACCACACTAGTTGATTTACAGCTCTCTCCAGAACAGTTAAGTGAAATAAGTTTTAGCGGTGGTCAGCTATCGTTTACAACATCACTTATTCCTAGTTCAAATCTAGATTACGAGCTTATCGCTTCCCTACCCGATTTTTTTTCAAAGACAACAAATCAACCATTAACGATCCAAGGCAAAGACCCAGTTAACATTCAATTGAGCAATTATATTGTGAAGTTGAACAAGAATAAGTTTACGCTCAAAATCGTATTCGTCCTAAAAAAGACAACATCAGTAGTTACAATAGGGGCAAACGTAAACGCATCCTATCAAGTATCGTTGTTAGGAATGAACTTCGTTTATATCAAAGGGTTTTTCGGAGACCAAGTAACAGATATTCCCGCCAGTACGCTGGATATTGCTGCATTTGGTAACTCACTAAATAAGGCGTCCATTTCGTTCTCACAGCCTCAAGTTGACTTTGTAGTAACAAGCGACTACGGTGTTCCCGTCACGGTGAATTATAAAATTTTTGAGGCGCGAAAAACCGGAGCCGCTCCCGTTGCTATTTCATTGAACCCTATTAATCCAGTTTTGCTAAATTCGCCAACAACGTTAGGCACCTCAGCCACCACATCTATAGCAATTACAAATACAAATCAAGTTATTAACTACGCCCCCACGCAATTCTATTATCAAGCTTCAGTCAATATAAACAAAGGGTTGAGTGTGGGGAATAATTTTCTTGCAGATACTAGCAAACTAAGGGTTAGACTAAATGTGAATATTCCCTTGCAAGCTAAGGCTTCGGGAATAATGCTTTCGGATACCGTGTCGGTCGATTTATCAGATGTTAATCAATCACAAATTGAAGAGGCTACCCTGAAAGTGAAAATTACAAATCAGATACCATTGGATGGAACTGTTCAATTTTATTTGGCCGATAAGGACTATGTGATATTAGATCAATTGCTAACCTCCGAGCAAACCTCTCTAATAAAGGGAAGTAGTGTGGACGAGTCAGGAGATTTAAAAACAGCGGGACTTTCAGATCAATCTCTCGCGTTGGATAAAACAAAATTGAATAAGCTGTTTAGCGCAAAATACATTATTTTGTCAGCGATTATGAGTACATCAAAAGATGCAAACGGCAATTTTGTAGATGTAAAGTTTAAAACTCAATATAAGATGACTGTTGAGACTGGTATTTCGGCTAAGCTTAACTTAAATGTAAAAATATGAGCAAGTTTATCCGGACATTCACGTTGGTTGCCGTTATATTTTTTTCGATTCCTGCACTGGCCCAGATTGAAGGCACCTTGTATAACATGAATAGCTTGCCTCAAGTGGTAGTTAGCAACCCTGCCTTTGTTCCAAAGTATAAGTTTACTCTTGGGCTACCTGGCATTTCATCAGTCGCGTTGGGTTATGCAAATAATGGTTTTTCATACAATGATTTAATCAAAAAAGAGAATGGTGAAACGAAGGCAGATCTTTCAAAACTAAGCAGTGCGCTGGCAGATAAGAATTACATTACACCCAGTGCCCAAGTGGATCTGTTCAGGATGGGCTTGAAAATAAGAAAACTCTATGTAACGGTTAGTGCGACTGGAAAAGTATACTCAAGGTTGATGTTGCCCAAAGATTTTACCTCCTTACTGATAGACGGGAACTCCCAGTTTTTGGGTAAGACAGCCAACTTCTCAATCGAAGGAGAAGGACTGGCTTATCTTGAGACTGCGGTTGGGGTTTCTTATCAAATTAACAACAGATTAACAATTGGAGGCAGGTTTAAATATTTGAAAGGAGTAGCAAATGCTACCACCGAATCGTCAAACGCGTCTGTTGCAGTAGCAGAAAATTACCAGATTACCTCTGCCGCGGATGCGAAGTTGAAGACTTCTGGAATTTATGCGGCTACTCAAAGCGGGTTTGATGTTGGCAATTCAGTTAGTAATTATCTAAAAAATAATGGCGCAGCCATTGATATCGGTGCTACTTTTAAGGTTACAGAAAAACTCTCAGTGGCTGCCAGTATTATTGATATTGGCCAAATTTCTTGGACAAACGATCTCTACCAATATTCCCTTGATAAGGCGAGAGCAACTTATACACTCGAAGGTATTGACGTACAAAAGTTAGTAAAAGGTAACACCGATCTGTTTCCTGGAATATCCGATACGTTACAGAATAGATTTAAATTTGTGGAGACTAAAATTGGGTCATACTCAACCACCCTACCGTCCAAGGTTTATTTGAGTGGAAATTATGAGCTAATTAAAAATTTGAGTTTCGGAGCTGTTTTTTATTCCGAAACATTTCGCAATCGCGTCTCCGCTGGCTGGACGGGTTCAGTAAACAAGCACTTTGGGCGAATAGCTAGTTTGTCACTGAGTTATACCGTTGCTGAACGATCCCTCAATAATTTCGGTGCCGGGTTGTCATTGAACTTTGCTCCAATCCAGTTCTATATTGTTGGCGATAATTTATTGAACGCCCCTATTTCGTTGGCTACGTCACAAAATCTAAATAGCTACATTAATGATACTAAGTATTTTAATGTAAGAACAGGAATCAACTTTGTTTTTGGCCGCGATTCGGGCGTTATACCTAAACCCAAAACACTAAAAGGTGGACCAAAAGGGAAGAGCGGAAAGTCATTGAAAGATAAAGGTAAAAGGAGAAAGCCAGGTCAGATTGTTAAAACAAAAAGGTAATTCCATTAATCGAGTTACTTCGATTGATTTTCTTTGGTAATCGATGTACCTTTCTTAACGATCAGAAACAGATCCAAGGCTGTTGCCGCTTCATCAGTAACTAAAAAATCTTCATGGCTAATGTTGCGCACTAATTCATCTGCAGAGTCGATTAATTTTTCACGATTTCTCCTATTTAAAAACTCATACGGAATTTGAAGCAACGAGGCAGGCAAAACATGCTGTAGATTGAGAATATCCCATCGCATTATACGCTGCACAGACTGGCGGTTGCGTTCATGATAGTGCATTACTTTTTCATTTCCCGCAATGCCCTTCATCTCTACATTTGAGAACACCCTTTTTGCCAAGTCGGTAAGCTCTGCTGCTGTATATTCGCGGATATGCCAAGGATTCCTTGAAAGTGACAACGGCCTGTTAGGCGTGGTAAGTAACGCCAATCCGCCCGGCTTAAGCACTCTATTTATTTCTTTCAAAAACGCAAAGTCGTCTTTAATGTGTTCAATTACTTGAAAACTAAAAACTCGATCAAACGAGTTATCGGCTATGCCCGCAAAGGGAGGAATATTGGCACTGACGAATTTTCCGGTGGGATACTTTTTTCTGAGTACATCGAGCGCACTTTCAATTTTATCAAGTGCCATGTAACTAGTTGCTTTGTTTATGATCAAGTCAATTCCACGCCCTTCACCACAGCCCACCTCCAAGACATCGCCAAAAACATATGGTTCGGCAGCAACATAGGCCTTTAATAAGCGTTGATGAATGGGATTGTCGGAAGGGATGTTTTCCGAAGTAATTTCTGTGGTATATACTTTGCTCATAAAGAAGTGGAACAAAAATAAAGTAAAATAGTAGATTTAAAGGGCGAATTTAATTTTCAACTTACATATGCGAACAAAGCTTACTTTTTCCCTCTTTCTATTAAGCGCCATTTCTTTCGGGCAATCTCTCTCAAGCTTAAATCTTAACTATCTATACGATCCGCAACAAGAGGTGCGGCTTTCCATGGAAGTTGTAAAGGAGGCCAGTCAACTTTCAATCCTATTTCAGCTGCAAAGCAATACCAACCAAAATGCCATTGAGAATTACAAAATTGATTGGCAGCAATGGGAGTCGTTCAATTCAAGACAAGGGATCGCGATCGAGCAAGTGCCAATGGAACTTCCATCGGTACAGAAAGCTACCAAGTCAGGTAAATTTGTTTTTCCGGTACCCGAAAAACCTTGGGTTTTAGTGGGCAAAGTAACAAATACATCTAGTTTGAAAAGCTGGAACTTTGTTCAGGTTATTGACTCGAAATATCCAGTTGTAGGTTTTATTGAAGATGCCGATGGCATTTCGCTAAGGCCATTCATTACAAAATCAAAATCAGTTACACTTTTTGGATCGGGAGATAAGCCTCTGCACGTAGATTACCATAAAACAATTTTTGATGTGGCATCTCCCCCTTTTGCTGAAAAGCAAGCAAAGCCTGATCGATTTATGTTTCCGGATTCCATATTTACCTTAAAAAGTGGTGATAAAGTTAGTTTTGATAAGGAAGGGCTTTATCTGGTGCAGCAAGATACCACCGCATTGGAAGGCTTTGCTTTCAGAGTGGTAAAGGAAGCCTTTCCAAAATTCACCAAAATTGAAGACTTGGCCGCCCCATTGATTTTTCTTTGTACCAAAGAAGAACATGATCAATTACTGGATTCGAAAGGGGATAAGGCGAAATTTGATAAGGTAATTCTTGACATCACAAAAGATAAAGACCGGGCAAAGAATTTTATGCGTAGTTATTTTAGACGCGTGGAGTTAGCCAATACGTATTTTAGTTCTTACAAAGAAGGCTGGAAAACTGACCGAGGCATGATTTATCTTATTTTTGGGCTACCCGATGAAGTAAGCAAAACGGGCTTAAAAGAAATTTGGTATTACCGAGACACCAAGGCGCGATTTACATTCGTCAAGTCGGGAAGTGTTTATGACCCGAACTACTATACCTTAATTCGGGATAATAATTTTATGGAGGTTTGGTTCGGCACCATCGACCTTTGGAGAAAAAGCAGGTACTAGTAAGTTTTTGACATTGGCATTTGTCTGCCTACCTTGCCACAATGGACAAGAAAGAAACAATATTTGGCACGCGTGCTGTAATGGAGGCCATAAAATCGGCCCGCCAAATCGAGAAGGTTTACATTCAAGCCGGTCTGAACAATGATTTGATAAAAGAGCTTATCAATACGGCTAAGCAGAATAGCGTTCCTTTTTCTTTTATCCCGATCCAAAAGTTGAATAGCTACACCATGAAAAATCATCAAGGTGTTGTTTGTATTCTTTCCGCGATTGAATATGTGCCGCTTGAGAATATAATTGACAAAGCCTACGCTGAAGGCAGGGCTCCTTTTTTCCTAATTTTAGATCGAGTGACCGATGTTCGCAATTTTGGGGCAATGGCAAGAACGGCCGAATGCGCGGGGCTGGACGCAATTATCATTGAAGAAAAAGGCAATGCGCCAATTACTGCCGATGCCGTAAAGACATCAGCCGGAGCTCTTAACTTTTTGCCGGTTTGTCGTGTAAAAGATTTGGGCAGAACGTTTCAAACACTTAAGGAGAACGGAATTCAAATTGTGGCTTGCACAGAAAAGTCAGAAAAATCGCTCTACAAACTAGACCTAAAAGTACCTACGGCTTTGCTATTGGGGTCGGAAGAGGACGGCATTTCAGAGCCTCTCATCCGCGCAAGCGATGCCGTTGCGAAAATTCCTATGATGGGGAATATCAACTCGTTAAATGTTTCGGTAGCAGCAGGAATCGCTATTTATGAAGTAGTGAGGCAGAAGAATTTGTAGCCGTTTTTTGGAAGCTACAAAAACTCTGCGCCATTCGGCCGATCTTTCAAATCGTTCACAAACCTTCTAAAAAGCTCTTCTTTTTCTTTTTCACAAACAATAACTACGTTGCCAAAAGCGCCAACCAAGTAGCCATTTAGTCCTTGCACTACGGCTAGTTTCCCTGGGTCGCCTGTCACCACACAATTGCGGCTTTCGTAGATTAAAGAGTCAATGCTTATGGCATTGTTATGTTCATCTTTTTGTGAAATTTCATGCAGTGAATTCCAAGACCCCAGATCAGACCAGGCAAAACTGCTCAACCAAACGTATACATTCTCTGCTTTTTCCATTATGCCGTAATCAATCGAAACGCTTTTGCATTGAGCATAGGCAGTTTGAAGGGCGGTTTTCTCTTCGGCAGTGTAGAGTTTAGGAACAATTTCTTCAAAAACTTCTGCCATTTCCGGCAGATAATCTGAGAAAGAATTCAATATGGCTTGGACTCCCCAAATAAAAATACCAGCATTCCACACGAAATCACCGCTTTCAACAAATTTTTTGGCAAGTGATAACTCGGGTTTTTCGGTAAATGTTTTTACCTTCTTTAATGGATTTTTTGATTCTAAATATTGAATGTAGCCATAACCAGTTTCTGGCCGGGTGGGTTTCATGCCCAGTGTGATAAGCTTATCTTGGGCTTTCGCCTGTTCGGCCGATTTAACAACTGTATTTTGAAAATCTTCTTCGTTTAAAATTAAATGGTCAGACGGAGCCACCACAACCACCGCGTTTTGATTCACCTTCGCAATTTTGGTACACGCATAGGCAATGCAAGGTGCGGTGTTTTTCCGCATGGGCTCAGTAAGAAGCTGGTCATTACCTATTTGCGGAATTTGCTCACGCGTGATCTGTTCATGCTCTTCATTAGTTACAATGAAAATGTTTTCTGGTGGGCAAAGCGGCAGAAACCGATCATAGGTTGATTGCAAAAGAGTCTTCCCTGTCCCTAGAACATCTAAAAATTGCTTTGGTTTCGTATTTCTGGAATAAGGCCAAAAACGAGTTCCCACTCCGCCAGCCATCAGCACTACATAAAGGTCACGATTCATGAGTATTAGTTCATTAATTTATTAGAACAAAGTGCCAAAAATAGCGTAAACTTTTAAGTGCAACAACGGTAGAAAAATTTGATTTCTAAACAACAGATGTATTCACCGAAATCGATGTAGGCGAAGGTTTAACAAATAATCTACTCTTTTATTCATATTCTTTTGCTAATAATTTAATGTTTTGTTGTATATTCAATTTTGAGAACATTTTATTTTGTTAAACAGTTAATCGAAACATAAGAATTAAACGAAAATGGTAGTGGCTGAAGAAAAGGACATATTGAAAGAGAAGTTAAAGGAGTTTTTTGGATATACCCAGTTTAGAGGTAATCAGGAGGTTGTTATCAAGAATTTACTGAGTGGCAAAAATACGTTTGTCATTATGCCAACAGGTGCTGGCAAGTCACTTTGCTATCAATTGCCAGCAATGATAAAAGATGGGTTGGCCATTGTTATTTCACCCTTGATTGCATTGATGAAAAATCAGGTAGACCAGATGAACGCCTACGGAATCAACGCGCGCTTTCTTAACTCAACATTGAGTAAAGGGGAGATTACTCGATTAAAGAAAGAATGTTTAACAGGTGCGGTAAAAATGCTTTATGTAGCACCCGAATCATTAAATAAAGAAGAAAATATTCTATTCCTACAAAAGGCTCAAATCGCATTTGTGGCGATTGACGAAGCGCATTGTATTTCTGAGTGGGGTCATGACTTTCGCCCCGAATACCGGAAAATAAAAACCATGATTGCTCAACTTGGCAACATGCCTGTAATTGCACTTACGGCAACCGCCACCCCAAAAGTTCAGCAAGACATTCAAAAGAATTTGCAAATGGAGGAAGCGGACATATTCCTTTCATCCTTCAATCGCAAAAATCTTTTCTATGAGGTAAGACCAAAAAAAGAAACGAAGAAGCAATTGATTGGTTTTCTTAAAGCCCATAAAGGCAAGTCAGGTGTAATCTATTGCTTGAGTAGAAAGAAAGTAGAAGAAATAGCGCAACTATTAAATGTAAACGGCTTCAAAGCAGCCCCTTATCACGCGGGTTTAGATCCCGATGTGAGAATAAAAAATCAAGACGACTTTTTGAATGAAGAGGTCGATGTAATTGTTGCCACTATTGCTTTTGGCATGGGTATCGATAAGCCCGATGTTCGTTTTGTGGTTCACTATGATGTGCCCAAATCGCTAGAAGGTTATTATCAGGAAACGGGCAGATCTGGCCGCGATGGGCTCGAAGGCCACTGTCTGATGTTTTACAGCCATAATGATCTTAATAAATTAGAGAAATTCAACAAAGATAAGTCGGTGCAAGAGAGAGAAAACGCGCGCGTTCTTTTGCAGGAGATGGAATATTATGCCGAATCGCCTGTTTGCAGAAGGAGACAATTGCTCCATTATTTTGGCGAAGAATACACAGAAAAGAACTGTGGAATGTGCGACAATTGTAACCATCCACGCGAGCGCTTTGAAGGTTCAGCGTATGTGATGCTTTCGCTGGAAGCAGTTAAGCAAACAAATGAGCGATTTGGCCTTGCCCATCTGGTGAACGTTATCAGGGGTGTGGAAGATGAATACGTAAAAAGCTATGGACATTTTGACCTCGCGGTGTATGGAAAAGGCAAACAAGAGGATGCCGATTTTTGGAAATCGGTGATTCGTCAAGCGCTTATTTATCAGTATTTAGAAAAAGATATTGAAAATATTGGGGTACTAAAAATTTCTGAAAAGGGACATAAATTCTTAAAGAAATCACATTCTATTGAATTAGCGCGCGATCACGATTTTACTACCGTGGCGGAAGACGAGGAGGTAATGGACCGTGTAGCTGTCAATACAAAATCGTATGATGCGCGTCTGTTTGAACTGCTCAAATCGCTTCGGAAGAAAATAGCCAAGACAAAGGATTTACCTCCCTACGTTATTTTTCAAGATCCGTCTTTGGAGGAAATGGCCACTACCTATCCAACTACAAAAGAAGAACTTGCTTCGGTAAATGGTGTAGGAATGGGCAAAGTGAACAAATTCGGAAAGGAATTTTTGGAATTGATTCAAAAATATGTGGATGAAAACGACATTGAGACGGCTACTGAAGTGGTTGTTAAATCAAGCGTTAATAAGTCTAAAATTAAAATCTTCATTATCCAGCAGATTGATCGAAAGGTGGATTTAGATGAAATAGCCGAATCTAAGAACCTGAATTTTGCCGAGTTGCTTACGGAAATTGAGAACATTTGTTTCTCTGGAACAAAATTGAACCTCGACTACTACATTGACGAAATCATGGACGAGAACAGGCAAGAAGTTCTTTATGATTATTTTCTAAATTCCGAAACAGACAGTTTAGAGGAAGCTATCAATGACCCCAATAATGCTGATTTTACGGAAGACGATATTCGCTTAATGCGCGTTAAATTTTTAAGTGAGTACGCGAATTAAGTCACTACTTCAATTACGATACGTTTGTTTTATCTTTGATTTTTTAAGGATAAAATGAACGTATTAATTATTGGCAATGGTGGCCGTGAGCACGCCCTTGCATGGAAGATTAAGCAAAGCAGCCTTTGCGATCAGCTTTTTGTCGCTCCTGGCAATGCGGGCACCGCCTCACTCGCAAAGAATGTTTCCATAGCGGCTGATAACTTTCCGGATCTAGCAAAGTTCGCGTTAGGTAATTCAATCGGTCTGATAGTAGTTGGCCCCGAAGGCCCATTAGTAAAAGGCATTCGCGATTACTTTCAGGCTGACTCTCTCCTGAAACATATTTTGTTAGTTGGCCCAGGCCAATCAGGTGCTCGACTGGAAGGCAGCAAGGATTTCTCGAAGCAATTTATGCTCAGAAATAATGTGCCAACAGCAAGGGCAAAGACGTTCAGTTCCCATCAGCTACAAGAATCATTCAAATTTGTGGAGACGTTTAAACCGCCTATTGTTTTGAAGGCGGATGGACTAGCAGCGGGAAAAGGAGTGATAATTTGTTCTTCAGTGTCTGAGGCAAAAGACAACTTGCGCGAAATGCTAGAAGGCAAAAAATTTGGTGAAGCAAGCGCCAAAGTGTTGGTAGAAGAATTTCTTGATGGTATTGAGCTTTCTGTTTTTGTACTGACGGATGGCGAAGACTATGTTATCTTACCCGAAGCGAAAGATTACAAAAGAATTGGTGACAATGACGAAGGGCCTAACACAGGGGGCATGGGGGCTGTATCTCCTGTAGTTTTCGCTGACGCCGATTTCATGAAGAAAGTGGAAGAAAAAGTAATTCAGCCAACTATTACCGGTTTGAAAGACGAGCGTATTCCCTACAGGGGTTTTATTTTTATAGGCCTTATGAACGTAGGTGGCGAGCCTTTTGTAATTGAGTATAATGCCCGCATGGGTGACCCTGAAACTGAAGTTGTAATGCCTCGCATTAAGGGTGATTTTCTTGAATTGCTCATTGCAACAGCCCTAGGCAAATTAAAAGGTAAATCAACATCCGTCAGCAGCGAGTATGCAGTTACCATTTTTATGGTGAGCGGTGGTTATCCTGCTGATTTTGAGAAAGGGAAGAAAATAAGTGGCTTGACGGCTGAAACCGAGGCGCTAACTTTTTATGCAGGCACTAAACTAGTTAATGATGAAGTTTTTTCGGATGGTGGAAGGGTCATAGCTGTTACAGGTTTAGGATCGACCCTAGAAATAGCGCGAGAAAAGGCATACGCTAGGGTAGCAACCATAAATTGGGATGGTGCTTATAATAGGGCGGATATAGGGTTAGACTTACAACGGTTGGAAGATAACAGAAAATGATAGACCTTGCTGATTATATACAAACGGAATTATGAGTTGTTCTTGTGGGTCAGGTAAAGGGGGCAAAACAGCAGGCTGTAATAACAATGGTGCTTGCCAGACAGGCGGTTGCAACAAAATGAACGTGTTTGATTGGCTTTCTAATATGGATATGCCAAAGGAAGAAAAGTTTGATATTGTTGAAATCCGATTCAAGGGAGGCAGAAAGGAGTTTTTTAGAAATTCAGAAAAGCTGCACCTCACCACGGGGGATGCGGTGATCGTAGAAGTGCCGAATGGGCATCATTTAGGGCATGTTTCGTTGCAAGGCGAGTTGGTGAGGCTTCAAATGCAAAAGAAAAAGGTGGCCAACGACCACGAAATCAAGAAAATTTATCGCTTGGCACACCAGCGGGATCTTGAAAAACATCAAGAGGTTCAAAAGAGAGAATCACCGACACTTTATAGAGGCAGAGAGATCATCCAACAACTTAAGCTGGATATGAAACTTTCTGACATTGAGTACCAATCAGATAATACCAAAGCCACTTTCTTTTATTCGGCTGAAGACCGTGTCGATTTTAGAGAACTCATCAAATTGCTCGCAACGGAATTTAGAATTCGCGTAGAGATGAGGCAGATTTCGTTGCGCCAGGAAGCAGGACGACTCGGTGGCATTGGGGTTTGTGGCCGAGAATTGTGTTGTTCTACTTGGCTAGGAGATTTTAAAAATGTGGCCACTAGCGCGGCACGCTACCAAAATCTTTCGCTCAATCCTAGCAAACTATCAGGCCAGTGTGGCAGGCTGAAATGCTGTCTTAACTATGAATTGGAAACGTATATGGAGGCACTTGAGCATATTCCAAAAGTAGAAGGGCCTTTATTAACAGAACGAGGCGAAGCCCAACTCCAAAAAACAGATATTTTCAGAAAAATAATGTGGTTTGGTTTTAAGGAGGATAGTAATTGGTATCCGCTTAACGTGGACCGAGTAAACGAGATATTGAGACTGAACCGCGAAGGCAAGAAACCAGCAACTTTGACGGAAGATGCGGCTATAATAAAGCAACCGATAGCAAAATTAAATAGCGATTTAGAAAGTCTCGATAGGAAGTTCAAAATCAATGCTGGTAAGAGGCCGCAAGGTGGAGGCAATCAACCGAATAGAAATAAAAATCGGGGGAACAAGCCAACTAATCAAAACAATCCAAATCGGCCGCGCCCCAATCAGGAAAACCCCAATCAACCCGGGTCTACGCCTACTAACCGAAATCGGCCAAAACCGAATCGGCCGCGCCCCAACCCAAATCGCCAAGGCCCCAATCCCAACAATCCCAACAGCAAGAAAGATTAACCCATGAGAATTTTCGCGGTGATTGGCTTTCTTTTAGTCCTTTCGGGATGCGATCAATCTAGGGTCTATGAGCTAGATCACGATTTAGATGGTCATTTTTGGAGGGTAAAGGAGATTCCCACTTTTGAATTTGCCGTTACAGATTCCACACAGCTCTACAACATTTATTATCGGGTTCGAAACTCGAGTGAGTACCCCTATGCCAGGATTTTTGTAAAGTATAGTTTGATGGATCCAGCAAACAAAGAACTCCAATCCAAGTTGGTTTCAAATTATTTGTTTGATCAAAAAAGTGGCGTGCCCCTTGGTAGCAGTGGTATTGGTGACAAATTCGACCACCAATTTTTGATTTTGGATAAACAAAAATTCAATAAAACAGGGAAATTCAAAGTTACACTTGAACAATTTATGCGTACCGACACCCTGCCAGGGGTAGAATCAATAGGAATACGAGTGGAGAAGCAAATAAGTAACTTATGAGCTTACAAAACACCGATTAAGAACCAATTCATATTCTGCAGCATAGTGCTGATAACACCAATTTTTTAACTCCTGAATTTCTTCGGCAATCAGCGATTTTATTGCTTTTCGGAGTTCTTTCTCAAAAAGTTTTGCGTCAAAACTAACACGCGAAAGAACAGTTTTAAAATAGTTCAACATTTTCATAACAACCACTTTTAATAAACAACCACACTCGAAAAAAGCACCTGAACACAACTATTGTAACGGTGAATATACAAAATCAGTATAACAGTAACCAGAAGATTTTAACTTTGTGAATGCAACTAGTTGCAACTATGGAATTGATCAGAAAAACGAGCTTTTTTTTATTTTTCTTGTGCTTAGGTTGGGTTGCCAACGCGCAAAATATTCAGATTACCCTAGGGCCTGATGAAATTGGCGATAATCAAGCATGGACGATCACAATAACAGTCAATAACGATCGCCTCAAGAGCTACGAAAACTTCCCGGAAATAGAAGGATTTAGGAAGCGCGGCACTTCGTCCTCGTCTCAAACTAATATAGTAAATGGACAGATGAGTTCATCACAAAGCGTTATTATGACCTATACGCCTACTCAACGAGGAATATTTACATTACCGTCATTTAAAATGAAGGTAAATGACCAAGTATTCAATGTTACTGGTAAAAAAATAAAGGTTGGTCAACCAGTTCAAGTTCAGTCGAACGATCCGTTCAGAAGTTTTTTTGACCGCGACCCAGCCCGAGATTTTTTTGGCAGAGGCGAAACCGAATTTGTTGATGTGAAAGAAGATGCGCTGCTTGCGTTATCCACCTCCAAAGACGAAGTGTATGTGGGTGAAGGATTTACTGCAACGCTTTCGTTTTTGGTGGCTGACAACAACCGCGCGCCAATGCAGTTTTATGAACTCGGTAAACAGCTTACCGAGATTCTAAAAAAGTTAAAGCCAACCAATTGTTGGGAAGAAAACTTTAATATTGAAAACATTGAAGGTGAGCCAGTTCAAATAAATGGCAAAGGCTACACGCAATATAAAGTGTATCAAGCAACATATTATCCATTAAATACTCAGTCAGTGGTTTTTCCAAGCGTAGGATTGGACATGATTAAATTTAAGGTAGCAAAAAATCCAAGCTTTTTTGGGCAAAATAGAAAAGAAGATTTCAAGAAATTTTACTCAAAGACAAAGACAATTAAAGTACGCGAACTTCCTCCACACCCTTGGCGGGATGCTGTTGGTGTTGGCAATTATAGGTTAGAGGAAAAAATCAGTAACACCGAATTGCAAACCGGCCAGAGCGTTAGCTATGAATTTAACGTGGTGGGGGAAGGGAATATTTCATCGATAGAAAAACCAGTTGTAAAACGAGACGATACGTTTGAACTCTACGAACCAAACGTGAAGCAAAACATAACCCGAGACGGTGGACGAGTGATGGGTAATAAATCGTTCAGTTATTTTATGATTCCCAAAGAACCCGGTATTTATAAACTCGGAGATTATTTTCAATGGGTTTATTTTAACACCAACTCAAAAAGGTATGATACGCTAAGGTCTTCGCAAGTGGTAAAGGTAGTGGGGGAAAGTCAGCGAAATCAGGCAATTGAGAGCAATGACTTAGGTTCTTTTTATGATAAAATTTCTTTTGCAGACAATACGCTTCAATCAACCGCGACAAACCAATGGTTAAAAACAGCGGTTAATGTTTTTATCTTGCTAGTGCTTGGGTTGTCGGTATATTTTATTTTTAAGAAGAAATAGTTGTGAGCAATTCGTACGGAACACTTTTTAAGATAACCACTTTTGGCGAAAGCCACGGGGTGGCCATAGGAGTAATTATTGACGGCTGCCCAGCGGGATTGCAAATCGATGAGCTATTTGTCCAGTCAGAATTGAGCAGACGGAAACCCGGGCAGTCAAAAATAACTACTCAGCGAAAGGAAGAAGACACGTTCAAAATCCTTTCGGGAGTGTTTGAAGGTAAAAGCACTGGCACACCCATTGCCATTGTGATTGAAAATCAAGATCAGCGCAGCAAAGATTATGGGCACATTGAGAACACGTTTCGCCCCTCGCATGCTGATTTTACTTACCAAGAAAAATATGGCATCCGCGATCATCGAGGTGGTGGCAGGAGCTCGGCAAGAGAGACCGCTGCACGAGTGGCAGCCGGGGCAATTGCTAAGTTGTTGTTGAAGGAGTATTCAATTGAGATTAATGCGTTTGTCTCGCAAGTAGGTGAATTGAAGGCACCACATTATTCTTTACTTGATTTATCTAAAACCGAAGACAATATAGTGCGTTGCCCAGATCCCGCTATGGCGGAAAAAATGATTGCGTTGATAGATCAAGTTCGGTTGGAAAGAGATACTATCGGTGGGATTGTTACCTGTGTTATCAAAAACACGCCTGTTGGTTTGGGCGAACCCGTGTTTGATAAACTTCATGCCGAATTAGGCAAGGCTATGTTGAGTATTAACGCAGTGAAAGGGTTTGAATATGGCAGTGGGTTTGAAGGCGTGCAACTTCGCGGCTCCCAGCACAACGATGAGTTTTACAATGATCAAGGAAAAATAAGAACCAAGACAAACCATTCTGGTGGCGTTCAAGGCGGCATTAGCAATGGAGAAGATATTTATTTTAATGTGGCCTTTAAGCCCGTGGCTACCATTATGCAGGATCAACAAACCGTTGACAAGGAAGGTAACGATGCTACGGTTTCGGGCAAAGGAAGACACGACCCCTGTGTGGTGCCGCGCGCTGTGCCCATTGTGGAGGCCATGGCCGCGTTGGTGTTGGTCGATTTTTTGTTGAGAAACCAAGTCTCTAAGATTTAACTACATGTTAATTTTGTAAAGATTGTTCTTCGGTGGTGTAAGAAAAAATTGTAACTTTCAATTATGATTCCAACAATCATCTCAGCTCCACGTACGATGATGCAAGTTTTTAACATGCTTCCTGAAGGCACATTGGCTGAGTTGATTAATAACCATTTGTATATTTCACCCAGCCCAAATGGAAGGCATCAACGTTTGCTTACCCAACTGGTAATCAAAATAGGAAATCATATAGAGTCTACGAATTCGGGAGAGCTGTATGTTGCTCCTTTCGATGTTTATCTTGACAATGAACAAAATGCAGTTCAACCTGATATTATCTTTGTTTCAACTGAAAATTCATCTATCGTAGACGATGATGATGTAATTCATGGCGTGCCCGATTTAATTATTGAAATATTATCTCTTGGAAATCCTGACCATGATAAAGTGATCAAAAAAAACCTGTATGAGCATTTTGGTGTCAAAGAATACTGGATTATTGATCCTGCTACAAAAGAAACTACCGGCTACCAATGGCATAACGGAAGCTATCGAGAACTCAAATCCCTTAAAGGTACAATTGACTCCAAATTGCTGAAAAAAGTAGTTGAGTTTTGATTTTCCTTTAAATGCTTCAAGACTACCTCAAAAAAATAGCCGACACAACCGCCCAAGGCGATGTCCGAGAAAAACACTATTGTTCGCATTTATCGGGTTTTATTGAATTGTTTGAAGAAAGCATAAGTAGAAAAAAATCAATTTTTAAATTTATTTCGCCACTGACACTTAATATTGAAGTTCATAAAAAAATGTACTATAGAAGTTATTCAGATTCATCAAAATAAGATTATGAAAGAGACTTTCAGAAAGGCAGGTTATCGGCATTTAAAATACGTGGGACACCGACAGCACTTACTCCTTAATATAGCCTCAAATAAAAATGAACTATTCTTTTCAAATAAGAATCATTCGTCTTGGGGTTTGATTTATAAAAACACGCACTTAGAGTTTGTTTCTAATTTGGCGGCTATCAAATAATGGAAAAACATTTGAAAGATAGAAAGGGAAGGCTAATGGAAGACCCTGCCCACTACTGCAAAATGGCTACGGCTTTACAAGAAACCATTTTAGTGCAACAAAAAATCGACTTGCTTTTTAATGAGGTCGAAAAAAACATACTTACATAAAAAAGTAATTAAATGACCGAGCAAACCCCACCCAAAAAAAGCAACCTCACCCTCTACATTATCATTGCTTTGGTGATAGGCATAGCCTTGGGCTTTGCACTTAATAAAACTTATGTACTGAATGAGAATCAGAAGCTTGAATCAATAGAAATAAAAATCAAAGAAAATCAACACCTTCAAACTTCTGCTGATAGTCTTTCTAAACTTTCATTAAAGCAAAAGGAAACAGCGTTGGTGAAGGATAGAAGTGCCACACTCTCTTTGCGCGATAAAAAGATAGAACCCTTCTCGATCATTGCCGATATATTTCTTAGGCTTATCAAGATGATTGTTGCGCCACTCGTTTTTACCACGCTTGTTGTAGGTGTCGCTAAGTTAGGCGACATTAACTCCGTTGGGCGTATTGGCGGTAAAACGCTGCTGTGGTTTATAGGCGCGTCTCTTACCAGTCTATTGTTGGGTATGATATTAGTGAATGTTTTTCAACCAGGCATTGCCATGAACTTACCTGTGCCAGACGCGGGTACAGACATAGGCATTACCCACAGTGGCCTATCGCTAAAAGATTTTTTATACCATGTTTTTCCTGCCAGCGTAATTGATGCGATGGCCAAAAATGAAATTTTACAAATCGTGGTGTTCTCTCTTTTCTTTGGCGTGGCCACAGCCGCCATTGGCGAACAAGGCAAAATTGTTATTAAAGCCATGGATGCCATTGCTCATGTTATTTTAAAAGTGACAGGTTATGTCATGAACTTGGCTCCACTGGCCGTGTTTGGTGCAATGACCGCAATTATAGCCAAGCAGGGGCTTGGCATCTTAAAAACCTATTCCATTTTTATCACCGAATTTTATTCGGGGTTGCTGATTTTATGGATTGTGTTGGCCCTTGCCGGATCGGTTATTATAGGCAAACGAGTAATAGCCCTTTTGAAGAAAATGCGTGAGCCCATTTTACTTGCCTTTAGCACCAGCAGCAGCGAGGCGGCATTTCCTAAAACAATGGAACTCCTTCAGAAATTTGGTTGCAAAGATAAAATCGTAAGTTTTGTGCTGCCACTAGGTTATTCCTTCAACCTTGATGGAAGCATGATGTACATGACATTCGCTTCGTTGTTCATTGCTCAATCCTACGGAATAGTGCTACCAGTTTCCACTCAAATAAGCATGTTGCTAGTATTGATGCTCACCAGTAAGGGCATTGCAGGTGTGCCTCGCGCATCGCTCGTTGTTATTGCTGGCACGCTGGCCACTTTTAATATCCCCGAAGCGGGCCTGGCATTGCTTTTAGGCATCGATCCGCTGCTGGATATGGGGCGGAGCGCAACCAATGTAGTTGGTAATAGCATTGCCACTGCAGTAGTAAGCAAGTGGGAGAACTCGCTTGGAGCCGAGGAAAAATAGTTAAAATATTGGTGTAACTAGTTGATTATTAAAATACTTTGCAAATTGGGAATTTAATTCCCAATTTGCATGAATGATTGATAGAGACTCATCTAAGCTACTGAAAGAAATAGCCTCTTCATTTAAGGCAATCGCCATTACCGGCCCACGGCAGAGCGGAAAAACCACGTTGACAAAAACATTTTTTCCTGAAAAGCCTTACGTAACACTTGAAAACCCGACTGATAGAAATTTGGCGTTGGCCGATCCAGTCAGCTTTCTTTCCTTATTCCCGCAAGGCGCAATCCTGGACGAGGTGCAAAAGGCGCCCGAACTGTTTTCATACCTTCAGGGAATTTTAGATGACAGTACTGAGAAGGGGAAATTTGTCCTTACGGGATCAAATAACTTTTTGCTGCTTGAATCCATTTCTCAGTCGCTGGCGGGCAGGGTTGGCTACTTGGATCTGCTTCCGTTTTCAATCCACGAAAGTGGTATTTGTCCGCAGCCCTCCGTTACATTAGAAGAAGCTATTTTCTTAGGAGGTTATCCCTCGGTGGTGCACGATAGGATAAAGCCCGAAACATGGTTTGCAAATTATGTGCGCACGTATGTGGAGCGCGATGTGCGATTGGTAAAAAATATTTCGGACTTGCCCACTTTTCAGCGATTTCTATACTTGTGTGCTGGCCGAATAGGTCAACAAATTAACTTGACCAATTTGGCTAACGATACAGGTGTGGATCATAAAACAATCCAATCATGGCTAGGTGTTTTGCAAGCCAGTTATATTGTTTATACACTACCACCATTTTATAAAAATTTTAATAAGCGCCTGACCAAAACTACTAAACTATACTTTTATGATACTGGTTTGGCGTGTTACCTATTGGGAATAAAAAATGCAAGTGAGCTATCAAATCATGGTTATCGAGGCCCTTTATTCGAAAATTTTGTGATCTCAGAGTTATTAAAAAACCGTTATAATAAAGGCCAGCGCAGCAACTTGTTTTATTGGCGCGATGGCAGCAGTAACGAAATAGACATACTGGTTGATAACGGTGCCAAACAAGTTCCAATGGAGATAAAATCAGCGGCAACGCTCAATTTAGACTTCTTTAAAGGATTGAATTATTGGGAAAAACTGACGGGGCAAACAGGGGGTCAACTAATTTATACGGGGGACGAAAAGCAACATAAATCCTTTTCGGTGTATAACTGGAAAAATATAGGACAACTTTAAAATTCTTTTGGATCAAACACCACAAGTATTTAAATGACCAGAACGAACTTTAATTTCCTACTTTTGTTCTTTCAACACAAACTATTTTTATGTTAAAACCTGCGCCTAAAGCCATCCATATATACCTAGAATCAAATCCAAACCCTAATTCATTGAAATTTGTGGTAAATGAAATGCTGGTTCCAGAAGGAATGAGTTTTGATTTCCCCGATGCCGCACGTGCTTTAGATGCTCCGCTCGCGCTTGAATTGTTTGCCTATCCATTTGTGGAGCGCGTTTTTTACGCCAGCAATTTTGTTACGGTAACAAAAAATGAAGAGGTGGAATGGCTCGAAGTTCAGGAGAAGCTGAGAAAGCATATTCAAGACTTTTTGGAAAGCGGCAAATTGATTTTGGACGTAAGCACTCCTGTCGCAAACCAGCAGGAAGAGACCGAAACAATAAAAAAAATTAAGGGTATTTTGGATGAGTACATTCGCCCAGCAGTAGAACAAGATGGCGGAGCAATCACATTCCATTCCTATCAAGATATTGAAAAGAAGGTGACCGTAATGCTGCAAGGTTCTTGCAGTGGCTGTCCATCCTCTACAATAACCCTTAAGGCAGGTATTGAAAATCTACTAAAGAGAATGATGCCCGAAGAGGTAAATGAGGTAGAAGCGCTAGGGTAAAAGGGCGCGCAGTTTTTTTCAATACCTTTCTAACTTCCGCTAAGGCTTAACTTTGTTATTGTTTTGTTAAAATTCTGTTAACAAGTCGAAACATTTGCGAAATTGCTTTTGAAAGCGCTGAATGCGTTTCGAAAATGCATGATCAAGTTTCTTATTCTTTTTTTGGGGACCAGTTTAACGGCACTCGGCCAGCAATTAATGGAAGGTCAAGTGCTTGATAAAGAAACCTCAGAACCGATTCCGTTCGCGTCCGTGGGTATCGTGGGCACCTCCAGGGGCACTAGTACAAATCTTGACGGGAAGTTTTCTTTGGCGATTACAGGCATTGCTATCCTACGGGTGACATGTATCGGCTACGAGTCGTTAGAAATGAATTCCTCTGAAGCCCAGCGCATTCTACTAAAGCCATTGCCAACACAACTAAATGCTGTGGTTGTTTTTTCAAAGGAGATTAATCCAAAAAAAGTAGTGCGTAAAGCCTTTGCAGCCGTTGCCGCTAATTATGATAGTCAACCCTTTCTTCAAAAATTTTTTTATCGTCATTACTGTATGGATAATTTTGTTTATGGTCGTTTGATTGAAGCGTTTGCAGATGTGTGGAAATACCAAGGATATAAGTTTGCACAGAAGGCAGTAAGTAACAAAGAAGAAATTCGTGTAACGCAACTTAGAAGAAGTCTGGACAATACCGTTATGTCACAAGGGCATGAGCCAATGTCAATTGGCTACGTGCTTCAATCGGATATAGTTGGCTACCAAACCCCGGTAAGGAGTCCACACGTGTCGTTTTACACAGATGTGAGCAACCTAAAAACAGATATTGAAAACTATACCTTTTCATTCAGTGGTGTGACCAATTATGATGGTAAAGATGTTTATGAGATCGATTATGAGTATAAAAAAGATTCTGCGCAAACTACTTCAGGGTACCTAAAACTTACAGAAATTACTGGTTCGTTGTTTATTGAAATGGATACCTATGCCATTCTAAAAACAGAGGAGGTTAAAACGTTTGGTAAGAATATGACAAAAACATCGGTCTACTATCGAGCGTATGAGGGAAAGTATTATCCCTATCATCTTATTCGCGATGGCGAGAATCAGTCAGCCGATGAAAGTAAGCATTCATTTCATGTTGAGCTGATGTCAGTAGAAATTAAGAAAGGAGAGGCGGAGAAGGTAATTGGTGAGCCACCAGTGAAAGAAGAACTGCTGAAAATTAAGTACGATTCAGTTTTTTGGAGTACCAATAGCATACTAAAAACCACACCCCTAGAAGACTTCATTATCCACGATTTAGGTGGCGGGACTTCGTTGAATAAACAATTTGAGCTGTATCATCAATTTGAAATTAACACCAGTAAAGGAGGTAGGCAGGGCGAATTGAAATTCAATTGGTTAAGAGATTATAGCAAAAACAAGAAAATTCTTTTCGTTACTTTCATTAAGGCAGATTGTAGCACCTACCTGTCCGAGCTGGAATACGTCAAACGATTGAATAACGAATACCGTGGTAAAATCACTTTTGTGATTCTCTGCATCGAAAAAAATGAGGAAGTCTGGCAGAAGACTATCACCAAGTATAACCTGTTTTCGGACGGGATTATCAACTATCGGATCGAAGAAGACGCAGTGCTTTTGAAATTATTTCAACTGAAAGAGATGCCAAACTTTGTATTGATTGATAAAAATGGCGTGACTGAACTCAATACGCTGAAGCCGAGTAATCCGTTGCTGGCACAGGATTTAAACACGCTGCTAGGAATCGTAAAATGATATTCACTTTATTTCTTTTTGTTCGCCAGATACACACCTCCTAGTATTAATGCCATTCCGAGAAAATGAAAAAATACGAGTTCTTCACCATCTAACACACCCCACATTACAGAAACGATCGGCATAAGATAGGTTACTGAACTTGCATAAAGTGGTGTTGTTATTTTTACCAGTTTGTTAAATAAAACGGTTGCTACCGCTGTGCTCATGAGTGCCAATAAGCAGATAAAACCTAAGGCCTTCCATGCTTCGGGGTGAGTGCTCATCTTGTGGGTGAAGTCGGTGAAGCCCAGCAGGTAGGCAATCCCGAAAGGGCCTGTTAATGCTAAAGCTACGCTGGTTATGGTTAATGAGCCAAGCTCGGGAACTCTGAACTTCACCCAATTTAGATTCATACCATAGCAGGCGCAAGCCAGCACAATAAGTAGTGCAAAAACATTGATGCCTGAAATAGAGCCACCTGATCGGCTCAACGCCAAAAGAATTGCCCCACCAAAACTTAATACTATGCCCACGATAACGATGGGCTTAAATCGTTGTTGAAAAAACAGTGCCCCAAAAATAATTGTCCACAAGGGCGAGAGTGTGTTTAAAATCCCGGCAACGGAACTGCTGAGCCGTGTTTGAGCAAAAGCAAAAAGAAAAGAGGGAATAAAAGTGCCCATTAAACCGGCCAAAAACAATCTGAAATAATGTGCTTGATTTAGTTCTTTCAGTTTGGTGAGTGCAATAGGAATTAAAATTACGGCTGCCGCTGACACCCTGAGGGCACCCACTTCTTCAGGGGCAAACACTTTTAGGCCTTGCTTTATCAGGATGAAAGAAGTGCCCCATATTAAGGCGAGTGCTAGTAGAATCAGAAAAGGGGGGAACAATTTTTTTTCAGGCACGGATTCCATTCAAGCATACATCAGCTTCCCTTTCGGCTCTGGAATAGTTCTCTTCAATTCAATTGCAGTCTCTATCCATTCACCTATCACCACTTCTACATTTGAAAGAGCCTCTTGGTAGTTGCTGCCATCTGCTGCACAACCTGGCAATTCGGGAACTTCAGCTATAAAAGCTTCATCCTCTTTACTCCAATAAATGACCACTTCGTATTTATAGTTGCCAATCATATTTTTATTAATCGGTATTTCACAATTATGTTCCTTACTTGTTTTACTTGATATGCTTTTGCTTTACCTGATTTTGATTGCAAGTTAATTATCTCTGCTATCCCATCCATGTAAAAAATATTGTGACTGCCCCTTATTCTAAAACTAAAACCGAAATACTTTAAGAGTGAAACAAGTTCATCAAAGTCAAAATTGTTATCTGATGAACCCCTGAGAAGTTTATCGATTGTTTTTTCAATCTTGCTCATGCCAAAACTACTTCTATATACTTTTCTTCCACCTCCTTCAAAATCGAAAAAATTTCCTCACCCGTCATAGCTTCTACTAACCGAGCACGATAGGGTTTAAAATCGGGGAAGCCCTTAAAATAGCTAGCGTAATGCCTACGCATCTCAAAAATGCCGAGTTTATTCCCCTTCCATTGAATGGAAAACGCAAGGTGTTTTTTGGTAACGCGGATTCTTTCGGTAAGCGAGGGGGGCAATGCAATTTCACCGTTCGCCAAATAATTTTTTATTTCATTAAAAATCCAAGGGTAGCCAATAGAAGCGCGGCCAATCATGATTCCATCCACGCCATATCGGTTTTTATTGTGCAATGCCTTTTGGGGTGTATCTACATCACCGTTTCCAAAAATCGGGATATGCATTCTTGGATTATTTTTTATGTCCCCGATCAACGTCCAGTCGGCTTCGCCCTTGTACATCTGCACGCGTGTGCGACCATGTACGGTCAATGCTTTTATGCCAATGTCTTGCAGGCGTTCTGCCACTTCAACAATGTTCTTGGTCTTATCATCCCAGCCAAGGCGCGTTTTTACCGTTACAGGAAGGCGCGTACATTTCACTATTTCTTCTGTCATTTTTACCATTTTTGGTATGTCTTGAAGAAGCGCAGCCCCGGCACCGCGGCACGCCACAGCCTTTACCGGGCAGCCATAATTAATATCTATTAAATCAGGGCTTACTTCGGTGGCAATTTTTGCCGATTCCACCATATTGCCAATATCACCCCCAAACAATTGAATACCGATAGGCCGTTCATACTCAAAAATATCCAGCTTCTGTCTACTTTTGGCAGCATCGCGGATAAGCCCTTCCGAAGAGATAAATTCAGTGTACATCAAATCTGCGCCACCCTCTTTACACACCGCGCGAAAGGGCGGATCGCTCACATCTTCCATAGGAGCGAGCAAGAGTGGAAAATCTCCCAGTTCGATGTTGCCGATTTTTACCATATTTGCCCGCAAAAATAATTTAATTAGTCGAGATGTCGGAATTAGATAATCAACCCTACCCCCGGCCACCTTTTGTAACCTTTATTTTGGTGCTTTTAGTGGCAATGGTCGGGTTTGTTTTTTTTGGGCCTGTGCTCGGGGTGTTGATTGCGGCTCCCTTTAGCAATAATGGCCTCCTTGATTTCGTATCGCAAATGGGCAACCCCCTTCTTTACCCGGAGGTAAAGACCCCTTACATGATCGTTCAAGGGTCAGCTACACTTTTTGGTTTGATTGCTTTACCCAGCTTGTATTGGTGGGCGGTTGAAAAAAGAAATCCATTTCAAGATGTTAAAGCATTTAATCCGCTGCTTGTGCCTTTTGTTTTAGTTCTCATGATTAGTTTCATTGTGGTGGATAGTGTAATTATTGAATGGAATTCAAATCTTACTTTTCCGAGTTTTTTAAAAGGCTTTGAGGATTGGGCTCGTTCTTTTGAAACGAAAGCCGGTGAGGTGACAAAATTCTTAACGACATTCGATTCGTTTGGCGATTTTGTGATTGGAATGATTGTGATTGCAGTGCTGCCGGGCATTGGCGAGGAATTGGTGTTTAGGGGATTTTTGCAGCCAACACTTCACCGAGCTACCAACAATATACATGTGGCCATTTGGTTTTCGGCCATTCTATTTAGTGCCATACACATGCAATTTTTTGGTTTTGTGCCGCGCATGTTGCTAGGTGCGCTCTTTGGCTATCTTTATTACTGGTCGGGTAACTTGGTTATTTCGATGTTAGCACACTTCATCAACAATGGGCTTTCGGTAATTGGAATTTATTTATATCAGCAGGGTAAAATCCCAGTTGATATTGAAGACACAGAAGCAGCGCCCTGGGCGCTTGTCATTATTTGTGCTGCTGTTGCCGTTGTTTTACTTGTGCAGTTTCAGCGCTATTTTCAATCACGCAAACTACCCGCTACTTGACAGCTCTTTTAAAAAAATATAACAACCTAACCCAACGAATTATAACCGGTATTTTAGGTGCTGCCGGAATAATTTTTGGAGTTGTTTACAGCGACTGGACTTACTTCCTGATTTTCTTCACCATTTGCTTTTTCTCGCTCATTGAGTTTTATAATTTGACGGGACTGGATGGATTAAAACCACAAAAAGTATTTGGCACGCTCTGCGGAGTAGTGATCTACTGCCTCTCCTTTTTTATTGAGCGCAATGATATTTCTTCAAAATTTTACTTTCTCTTCTTCCCCTTGCTTTCGTGCGTTTACATGATTAAGCTCTACAAGAAATTTGAGCGAAAGCCCTTCACCAACATAGCCTTCACCTTCCTAGGCGTTTTCTATGTGGCTGTCCCTTTTGCGTTGCTCAATGCCGCTGCATTTGTAAAAGGCACGTACAATTTTGAAATTATTTTTGGTTGCCTTTTCATTCTTTGGGCAAGCGATACGGGTGCTTATTTTGCCGGAACATATTTTGGTAAGCGCAAACTGTTTGAACGAATATCGCCTAAAAAATCGTGGGAGGGTGCCATTGGTGGCGCACTTCTGGCAACGGCTTTTGCACTTGGCATTGCGTACTATTTTCACACACTTGCTTTTTGGCAATGGATGGTGATTGATTTGATAATAATTATCGGAGGAATCTATGGCGACTTGGTGGAATCGCTGTTGAAGCGGAGCATTGAAATCAAAGATTCGGGCGATTCCCTGCCGGGTCATGGCGGCTTTCTCGATCGTTTTGATGGCCTTCTCATTTCCGCGCCATTTATTGTTGCTTTTCTAGAGATTTTCTGAAATCAGAATAGTGACTTGTTCAACGAAGGATTTGCCAATTTTTCTTCGGGTGGCAGCTAAAAAATCAGCATAATAGACTAACAATTAGGTGCCATATTTCGGCTGGCTAAATACGTGCTTATCGCCAATTTTTCTATCTTTGCAACCGTTTTAAATCATTGCAAACGCATTTTTCAAATAATAGAACAGTAACAATTTCTTAACCAATTTTATGGCATATCTAGAACCCGCACCCCTGCTAGACAAGGAAAATCCATTTGAAGCAATGATGTCTCGTTTTCGAGCAGCATCGCAAATCTTAGGCTTAGAAGAAGAGGTGTATAATGTGTTGAAAGTGCCTGCACGGCAGGTCATTGTTTCATTACCCGTTACCATGGATGCTGGCAATATTCGGGTGTTTGAAGGATATCGCGTAGTTCACTCTACTATTCTTGGCCCTTCAAAAGGAGGTATTCGCTTTGATCCCCACGTAAACTTAGACGAGGTAAAGGCATTGGCAGCTTGGATGACCTGGAAATGTGCCGTTGTGGATATCCCTTATGGCGGGGCAAAAGGTGGTGTAGCTTGCAATCCACGTGAAATGTCTGCGGGCGAGATAGAACGCTTAGTTCGTGCCTACACACTTTCCATGATAGATATTTTTGGCCCCGACAAGGATATTCCAGCCCCCGATATGGGCACTGGCCCGCGCGAAATGGCTTGGCTAATGGACGAATATTCTAGAACACAGGGCATGACCGTAAATGCTGTTGTTACCGGAAAGCCGATCGTATTGGGTGGATCATTGGGGAGAACGGAAGCAACCGGCCGAGGAGTAATGGTGAGCACACTGGCCGCGATGGAAAAACTAAAAATCAATCCTTACAAAGCTACTTGTGCAGTGCAAGGCTTTGGGAACGTTGGCTCTTGGGCTGCCCGATTACTTTCTGAACGCGGTTTGAAAGTTCAAGCAATAAGTGACATTACCGGTGCTTATTACAATGAAAATGGAATTGACATTGAGAAGGCAGTTGCTTATCGCGATAAGAACAAAGGCCTTTTAACTGGTTTTGCCGAGGCCGAATCCCTCGGAACTCAAGACATCTTAACCCTTCCGGTAGACGTGCTCGTGCCAGCAGCAACAGAGGATGTCATTACCGCCAACAACGCGTCAGAAATCAAAGCAAAATTGATTATTGAAGGCGCAAATGGCCCTACTTCATCCAAAGCAGATAATATTATTTATGAAAAGGGAATAAGTGTTGTACCAGACATTCTTGCCAACGCGGGTGGTGTTACCGTTTCTTACTTTGAATGGGTTCAAAATCGACTTGGGTATAAATGGACGGCAGAGCGCGTGAATCGCAGAAGTGACCGCATCATGAAGGATGCCTTTGACAACGTTTATAAAACCGCAGTCGAATACAAAGTTTCGCTTAGAATTGCTGCTTACATGGTAGCGATTGATAAGGTCGCTAAAACCTATAAATTCCGAGGAGGTTATTAATTCAACCTTTAAAATTCAATATACAAAGTTGGACTTTGAACTTTGAATATTGAACTTTGAGTCTTTATTTATTGCAATATGATTATTCACCGGGAAGGAAGGGTTTTGTTATTTGTTTTACTCGTTATCTTGTTTGCGCTCAATTGGGGCGTATCGTATTTTTTCCCAGGGGCTTCTGTAATTCAGAATATCGCGATAGTGATAAGTATAGGGCTTTATTTACTTATACTTCAATTTTTTAGGGTACCTGTTTTTGATGTTAAAAAGAACGAGAAGTATGTATTGGCTCCAGCCGATGGAAAAGTAGTGGTTATTGAAGAAGTGGTTGAAACCGAGTATTTCAAAGAGAAACGCAAGCAGATTTCAATATTTATGTCGCCCATTAACGTGCACATAAACCGAATGCCGGTAGCTGGTAAAATTGTTTTCTCAAAATACCATCCCGGGAAGTACCTGGTCGCTTGGCATCCTAAATCAAGCACCGAAAACGAACGAACTACCGTAGTGGCCAAAATGAAAAACGGCACTGAAGTTCTTTTCAGGCAAATTGCGGGGGCTTTAGCAAGGAGAATTTTGTGTTATGTAAAAGAAGGCCAAGCACTAGAACAAGGGCAGGAGTTTGGCTTTATTAAGTTTGGATCGCGGGTAGACATATTTCTTCCAGTCAATGCGATTGTCAAAGTAAAAATTGGAGAAATTAGCAAAGGAGGTAAAACAATTCTGGCCGAACTGCATTAATGTGTAAAGAATATGCAGATTTGTGTAAGGTGTTGTTAAATTTTAATGCCTAACACTTGTTGCTCGTTTAGACTTCCGTACCTTTAAATTCTATATCGATTTCGCTAGCCTGAAAATTGGTGGGAATTGTATAACAAATTCGACTATGAATACCGCCAATATTAAATTTGCTCCTACAAGACCTGAGTTCTTCCCTACACTCTCAAAACGCGTCAACGAATATTTTCGGGCGAATAACATCAACAAGTACAGCAACTCAGAAATGGTAGTTAAAACTACTTTTATGTTTAGCCTGTACTTAATCCCTTATTTTTTTATGATAAGCGGGTTGACTCAAAGTTACTGGGTTTATCTGGGCTTGGCCATTTTAATGGGTTTCGGGAAGGCGGGTATTGGACTGTCCGTAATGCACGATGCAAACCATGGCGCTTATTCATCTAAAAATTGGATAAATAAATTGATGGGCTATTCGCTTAATTTAGTAGGCGGTCATTCTTTTAACTGGATTGTGCAGCACAACGTACTCCACCACACCTATACAAACATACATGAGGTGGATGAAGACATCAGCCCTCGCGGGGTATTGCGCATGAGCCCCGATTCGGATTGGAAGCCAATGCACAAATTTCAACATATCTATGCATGGTTTTTCTACGGGTTGTTGACTTTCGTGTGGATATTAGTGAAGGACTACGTCCGTTTAGTTCGCTATCAAAAAGAAGGTCTTGTGAAGAAGCAGAAAGCTTCGATTGCGAGAGAATGGACAGTTCTAATTTTGACTAAAGTTATCTACCTATCCTACATTTTGGTAATTCCTTTCTTGCTTACACCGTTTTCGTTCGGACAAATTTTCTTAGCCTTTTTTGTAATGCACTACATTAGTGGCTTTATTCTGGCGATTATTTTTCAACCTGCCCACGTAATTGAAGGCACCGAATATCCTAAACCAGATCTAGCTGGAAACCTTGAAAACAACTGGGCCATTCACCAAATGCACACAACCACCAATTTTGGACACAGAGAGAAATTGTTCTCTTGGTATGTGGGCGGATTGAACTATCAAGTAGAACATCATTTGTTTCCCACAATTTGCCATGTGCATTATCGTAAAATAGCACACATTGTAAAGCAAACTGCAGAAGAATTTGGAGTGCCGTACAAATCAAAAGACACTTTTTTTGAGGCAGTTGCAGCCCATGCAAGTCTGTTAAGGGAATTGGGAGCAAGGCCACAGCCAGAAATAAAGGTTGGTTTGGCAACCGCTTAGGTTACGAGAGATTTTCTACCAACTTAATAATTTTCATTAAGTAGCTTTGGTCTATTAAATCAAAATCGTTAAGCTTATCACTATCCACGTCAAGAACAAGCGCCACCTCGCTATTTTTAAAAGCAGGCAATACAATTTCAGATTTGGATGCTGAGTTGCAAGCTATATGACCTGAAAATTCCTCTACGTTAGGAACTAGCATTACTTTTTCCTCTTTCCAACAGGTACCACAAACACCTTTGCCAAACCCTATGCGCGTGCAAGCAATGGGTCCTTGGAATGGACCTAAAACAAGTTCATCGCCTTTCACGATATAAAATCCAACCCAAAAGAAATTAAACGTTTGCTTTAGTGCTGCAGTAATGTTGGAAAGATTGGCAATCAAATCAGGCTCGTCTTTTATCAACGAGTCAATCTGCGGAATGAGTGATTTATACTGTTCTTCCTTCGTTGCACTTTCAACGATTAACAATTCTTCTGCCATGTCAATTTAAGTTACTTAAGCCATTATCGCGAGCAATCGATGCGTCTGATTTTGCTTCCATCGGTTCATCTGTTGTCGGTTCATCATTTTTTATTTGAGCTTCTTTAAAAAAATGCTTTTGTCTCAATAAAATGATAGCCACCCCAATAAAAATTGAAGAATCGGCAATGTTAAACACGGGATCAAAAAAACTAAATTCTCCACCTCCTCGTAATGGAACCCACTCGGGTAGCGTAGTGGAAAACAAAGGAAAATAGAGCATATCAATTACTTGGCCGTGGAACCATTTTGTGGGCGAATCAAACGGGGCATTGTTAAGAAACACGCCATAGAAAGTACTATCAATCACATTGCCTAACGCCCCTCCAAGTATGAGCGCCATGCAGAAAAGAAAACCCGCGTGCACTCCTTTATTCACCATCTTAACCAAGTAGTAGCCAATGCCAAACATGGCTACAATCCTAAACAAGGTTAGAGCAAGTTTACCAAATTCATTTTCCCAGCGAATGCCGAAAGCCATGCCCGGGTTGAGCAGGTAATGAATGCGAAACCAATCGCCCAACACATTTACCTCTTGATGGATGTACATGTATTTATACACAAGCAGCTTACTGGTTTGATCAATTATAATTACCAACAAGGCAACTAAAAAATATTTGGTGGCTTTCATTTATTAATTGATGAAGAGTTTATTTCGAGATTTTTACTTTGATAATTAATTCATCCATTTCAATTTCTGAAGGATCACTTAACTTACTTACAAACTCTAAAGAAAGTGCTTGAGTTTCAGTAGAGATATAATTTTTATGGGTTACCAGCGAATCTATCACAATTGTGTCCGTAGATTCTACCTCAATTTTTATCTTATCCAACACGTCTAGACCACTATCCTTTCGTAAATTCTGGATTCGGTTTACAAAATCGCGGGCAAAGCCTTCTTTTTTCAATTCATCAGTCAGGGTAATATCCAGCGCAACCGTAATACTGCCTTCCGAAGCGACTGCCCAGCCTGGGATGTCTTCTGAACTAATCAACACATCTTCCAACACTAAATCAAATCCACCTTTTGATAAGGCGTTTTTCTTTTCTAGGATAGAGATTTCTTCTTTACTCAACGTATTAATAATCGCAGAGACCTCTTTCAATTTTGAGCCGTATTGCTTGCCTAGTTTAGCGAAGTTCGGCTTTACTTTTTTCACCAGAAGTCCCGATGTATCGTCAATGTATTCAATCAACTTCACATTTACTTCCGATTTAATGATCGCTTCCACAGAACGAACCCGTTGATCAAACCTTTCATCTAAAACAGGAAGTAATATTTTTTGTAACGGTGTACGAACTTTAATCTTGCTATTTTTTCTTATCGAATGTACCAGCGAACAAATCCGTTGCGCATAATCCATTGCAATCTCAAGTTCCTTGTCTTTGCGATTGTCTTCTGCTTTCACAAAAAGGGTATGATGAATAGACTCATACTGGAGTGGAGTATTGAATTGCTTGGCGCGATCGCGAATGTTATCCGTTAAATTTTTATACAACCACTCACTAAAGAAAGGAGCGATGGGCGCCATCAACTGAGCTGTTACCATCAAACATTCATAAAGTGTTTCGTATGCAGCTTTTTTATCTTCATTCAATTCTTGTCGCCCTTCCGCAGTGGGTTGCCAAAAGCGTTTGCGATTCAAGCGCACATACCAATTGGAGAGATTGTCATTCACAAATTCTTGAATAGCACGGGCGGCTTTTGTTGGTTCGTAATCTTCATAGGCTGCTGTAACGTCTTCAATCAACGCTTGCTCTTTGGTGATGATCCAACGATCTAACGGAGTTAACTTATCAAACGGAACATTGTTCATTTCATCTTTAACGAACCCATCAATGTTGGCGTACAAAGCGAAGAAAGAATAGATGTTCATTAACGTGCCAAAGAACCTGCGTTGCGTTTCTTCAATGCCGGCAATATCAAATTTAAGATTGTCCCATGGGGGAGCATTTTCAATCATATACCAGCGCACCACATCCGATCCATATTTTGCAAGGGCATCAAAGGGATTAACCACATTGCCTTTGCGCTTGCTCATCTTCTCACCAAACTTGTCGAGCACCAGACCGTTGGAGATTACATTCTTAAAGGCTTTGCCATTATTGCCAACTTTCGAATTTATTTTTTTAATTTCTTCGCTGCTTTCGCTGAGTAAAACAGCAATAGCATGAAGCGTAAAGAACCAACCACGTGTTTGATCAACGCCTTCAGCAATATAATCTGCAGGATACGCTTGTTCAAAAATTTCTTTGTTCTCGAAAGGATAATGCCATTGTGCATAAGGCATAGCGCCAGAATCAAACCACACATCGATGAGATCAGTCTCGCGATGCATCGGTTGGCCACTTGGGCTTACTAAAACGATCTCATCAACATAAGGACGGTGGAGATCAAATTCAGGATTTAAGACGTGAGATGTGAGATTTGAGATTCCTGCCTTTTTAGCTTTCTCGATTTCTTCTGATAATTGCTCAATTGAACCAATACAAACTTCTTCCTTGCCATCCGTTGTTCTCCAAATTGGCAGCGGTGTTCCCCAGTAGCGTGAACGCGATAAATTCCAGTCAACCAAATTTTCTAACCAGTTGCCAAATCGGCCAGTGCCCGTTGATTCAGGTTTCCAGTTGATGGTCTTATTCACAGCCACCATCTTATCTTTCAAGGCTGTGGTTTTAATGAACCAAGCATCCAATGGATAATACAACACGGGCTTGTCGGTGCGCCATGAGTGCGGATAGGTGTGTTCGTACTTCTCTACTTTAAATGCTTTGTTTTGTTCTTTGAGTATGATGGAGATGATTACATCGGTATTCTTATAATCCGGATGGGTTTCATCTTCGTCAGTATAATTCTTTACATAAAAATCATCGACACCGAGAGGCTTGTGCGTTTTGATTTTATACTTGGCAACTTCCTCTACCAAATGCTTACCGATTTCAGAAACAAACTTTCCTTTCTTATCTACAGTTGGTACTTCGTTTCCATTTTCATCGCGCACCATCAGTGGAGGAATTCCATTTTGTTTCGCCACACGGAAGTCGTCTGCACCAAAGGTGGGAGAAGTATGCACAACGCCAGTTCCATCTTCGGTAGTTACGAAATCGCCAGCTACAACAACAAATGCATTCTCTTGATCATGCAATGGCTGAACGTATGGCATGAGTTGTTCATACTTTAAGCCCAACAAATCTTTGCCGGTAATTTCTTTTACGATCGCAAATGGAATTACTTTGTCGCCCGCTTTATAGTCTTCAAGTTTTAAACCCTGATTCTTTTCAGAGAAATATTTTCCAACCAAATCTTTAGCCAGCACAACGCTAATAGGCAAATGAGTGTATTGGTTGAACGTATTTATTAACACATATTTTATCTTTTCGCCAACAGTTAATGCAGCGTTCGATGGCAATGTCCAAGGCGTAGTAGTCCAAGCTAAGATGTAAATGGCATCTATTTGTTCACCAAACACAACCTTGAATTTTGAATCTTGAATTAACTTAAACTGTGCCACCACACTGGTATCTTTCACCTCTTTGTAACAGCCCGGTTGGTTCAACTCATGCGAACTCAAGCCCGTGCCATCTGAAGGTGAGTACGGTTGAATGGTGTACCCTTTATATAGCAAACCCTTATCGTAAAACTGCTTTAATATCCACCAAACCGATTCAATGTATTCTTTTTGGTAGGTTATGTACGGGTTTTTCAAGTCCACCCAATAGCCCATCTTCTCGGTAAGTTCGTCCCACTGATCTTTATACATCATTACCGTTTCGCGGCACTTGGTGTTGTATTCTTCAATGGATATTTTTTTGCCGATATCGTCCTTGGTAATGCCCAGTTGTTTTTCTACTTGCAGCTCCACGGGCAAGCCGTGGGTGTCCCAACCGCCTTTGCGTTTTACTTGAAACCCTTGTAAGGTTTTATAGCGGCAAAACAAATCTTTTACAGTGCGCGCCATTACGTGGTGAATGCCCGGCGTACCGTTGGCCGAAGGCGGGCCTTCGTAAAAAGTAAAAGTTGGTTTGCCTTCGCGCAGGCTTACCGATTTCTCAAAAATATTTTCCTCTTTCCAGAATTTAAGGATTTCAGAGGCGATGGCCGCAAAGTTCAGGTCTTTGTATTCGTTGTACTTACTCACTGGCTAAAAATAAAGGCGCAATTTAGAAAGAATAAGGGATTTGGCAGCAGGGCGGCCACCAACGCCGAATTAAAACCGAGTAGCTATTTTGGGGGCATGGCCAAGCGAAACGCAAGGCCACCGGGCTTTCCGTTCCAAGTCCGCCCACCACACAAGCCTACTCACTTCGGGCTTTCCACTGCAATCCCTTGCCCGCGTGCGCAAACAATCGCACGGCCTACCAAAGTGGCTCGCGATGTTCGACATTTTCAATGCTGAACCATCGATGAACTGCATTTTAAAACCTTTTATCTGGGTTTGTGATTTTTCAAATTCCGAATAGCGGTATTTAATGAGCGCGTGCTGCTCGAAAGGGCTTTACTGACTATAATCAGTTGAATGGTTTTGTCAATTTCTTTGCAATCGTTTTTCTTTTCTTGGCTTTTTGTTTAACCATTTTACAATTCTATTGAAGGTTCTACAATACCTTGCAATTGTCATTTTCGTTTCCAACCTTTAGCTAAAACAAGTTCACAGTAAATTCAATTATGAAAAGATTTATCCTCAGTTCCTTATTTCTATTAGTAGCTTTTGTATTGCCCTTGCACGCCCAATGGGTAGAAAAAAATAATGGTCTGACTATTAGAATTCAAATTTATGCTTTGGCCGCCATGAATAGCAACCTGTTCGCGGCCACTGAGGGAGGAGTATACCTTTCCAACAACAACGGCACCAGCTGGAGTGCCGTGAACACTGGGCTGGGTAATGCCCATGTTCAATCCCTTGCGGTGAGCGGCAGCAACTTGTTCGCGGGCACTGATAAGGGGGTATACCTCTCCATCAACAATGGCACCAACTGGAGTGCCATGGGGCTGACCAATATGGATGTTATCTCTTTTGCGGTGAGCGGCAGCAGCCTGTTCGCTGGCACCTATGGGAGCGGAGTATTCCTTTCCACCGATAATGGTATTAGTTGGACAGCCGTGAACACGGGCTTGACAAATAAATTTGTTAATTCCCTTGCGGTGAATGGGAGTAACCTGTTTGCAGGCACTAACGGTGGTGGGGTGTTCTTTTCAATTAACAATGGCACCAGCTGGAATGACGTGAACACCGGGCTGACCAATATGTATGTTCAATCCCTTGCGGTGAGCGGCAGCAACCTGTTTGCGGGCACTCAAAACAGGGTATACCTCTCCACCAACAATGGAGCCAGCTGGGGTGTCGCTAGCGCGGGGCAGGGTTTTTCTGGTTCTGTTCTCTCCCTCGCGGTGAGTGGCAGCAACCTGTTTGCGGGCTTTTTTGGTGGTGGGGTCTACCTCTCCACCAACAATGGCACCAGATGGAGTGCCGTTAACATAGGGCTAGGTAATAAGACTGTTTACTCCCTCTTGGTGAGTGGCAGCAACCTGTTCGCGGGCACTAATAGCGGAGTGTTCCTGTCTACCAACAATGGCAACAGCTGGATTGACGTAAACACTGGACTGGGAAGTATTTATCCGTCTGTTAGCTCCTTATTGGTTAGCGGCAGCAACCTGTTTGCTGGCACTCAATACGGGGCATACCTCTCCACCAACAATGGATCTATCTGGAATGCAGTGAACACAGGACTTGCCAATTATGGATTGTATGTTCGATCTCTCGTGGCGAGCGGCAGCAACATTTTCGCTGGCACTGATTATTATTATCCCGATGGTGGGGTATACCTTTCTACCAACAATGGTTCAAGCTGGAATGCCGTGAACACGGGACTGGCCAATTATGGAATGAATATTCGATCCTTCGCATTGAGCGGCAGCAACCTGTTTGCGGGCACTAATGCCGGGGTATACCTTTCCACCAACAATGGCAGCAGCTGGAGTGCCGTGAACACGGGACTACCAGATAATAGTTTGGATGTTAACTGCCTCACGATAAGTGGCAGCAACCTGTTCGTGGGTGCTTATGGAAGCGGAATATTCCTCTCCACTAACAATGGCATCAGCTGGAGTGCCGTGAATACGGGGCTGGGTAACAAGAATGTTTACTCCCTTGCGGTGATCGGCAGCAACATTTTTGCGGGTACTTATGGAGGCGGGATATTCCTCTCCACCAACAATGGCATCAGCTGGAATGCCGTGAACACTGGACTGCCAGATAACAGGAATAGTTTGTATATCCGATCTTTCGCGGTGAGCGGCAGTAAACTGTTCGCGGGTACTGATGGGGATGGGGTATTACTCTCCACAAACAATGGAGGTAGCTGGAGTAATGTGACAACAGGGACGAAGCTGGGCAATACGCATGTTCGATCACTTATTGTAAGCGGCAGTGACTTGTTTGCAGGTACTTTAGAAGGCGGGGTTTGGTCGAGGCCATTATCTGATTTTGAGATGGTCATCACAGGCGATCTGCCCACCGCAAACAAAGAGATTACCTTGTTTCCTAATCCAGTAAAAGATAAACTCACGTTGTCGCTAAACAGCTTTGATATAGGAAAAAGTGTTGACGTGTTTATCTATGATCTTGCCGGAAGGAGAATGGACAAAGTATCAGCAACAGGCGGCAGTGATTTATTGATAGAGGTGTCTCACTTAGCCACTGGCAACTACCTGTTAAAAGCACAACAGGGAAGACAAATAAAGCAAGTGCAATTTATAAAAGAATGATATAGATTATTTGTTTCCAGAATGTCGCCTGTGCTTACTATCCAAGTCAAGAATGTATTACTAGATTTTTCTTGATTCACATCTGAATATCTACTGAAGCTTCTTACTCTCTCACCTCAACTTGCTTCCATCAATTTCATCTTCGCCATAGTAGCTGTTGTCGAAGTGTAATCTAACGCAATTCTTTTGAATTAGAATTTGGAAAATTTTCATAAAATCGATAAATCAGAGCGATGAAAACAATCGAAATCGATATGAGTATTATTGAGCCCTCAGCGCCAAAATTGCCGCCAGTAAAAATTTCATTTCCAAGAACATCAGTTTTAAATATCCCAGTTTCTTTATGACCACTTACAGCAAAGCCAAAAACGGGTCCTTGGAAGAAATTCCATGACCAATGTAACCCAATGGCGGCTGATATGCTTTTTGATTTCAATGCCACCTGCCCCATTAAGAATCCCGAAAGGGAGATATTTGCAAAGCCAATCCAAGTAAAATAATCATTGCCAACATGCATGGCTCCGAAAATTACGGATGAAACCACCAATGCAACTGGAGCATTAAATCTGTCTTTTAAATTGTTGAGAATATATCCTCTTGCTAAGATCTCTTCCGCAACAGCGACAAAAAAATAAAGAATAAAGCTTGTGGCTAAATGAAACGAGAAAATATTGAAATTAAATTGAATCCAACCCATTACAATCATTAAAGAAGAAAAAAACGACATTAATATGATACCCAATAAAAATCCTTTTAAAAGGCTGATTATATTGACGTTGAGAAGATATTCAGTCAGTCTTCGATTTTCAACCTTAACAATCATGAGATAGGTGCCTATTGAAATACCTAGTGCTGTGGCTACTTGACTCGTGATCAGGTATCGCTGATCATTCATTAAATTCGGATAATTGTTTCCAATCAGTTCAGGGAATAGGAGGAACAACGGAATGTAACAACAAAACACTACTCCTAAGCAGACACCTAAATAAACTATTATTCGCAACCAGAATGCCATCAAAGAATTTAAGATCTCTTACTCCCTTAATCTCAACTTACTTCCATCAATTTCATCTTCGCCATAGTAGCTGGTATCGAAGTCGTCTATAGGTAAATGTTCTTGAGTTGATTTTTTTGGTTTATCGAACGTCATGATCAACGCGGGTAATAAAATCAAGTTGGTGAACATGGAGATAACCAAGGTAGTGGACGTAAGCACGCCTAATGCTACAGTTCCACCAAATTGAGAAAAAGCAAAAACAATAAAACCAGCAAATAATACAATGGAAGTGTAGGTGATACTCTTGCCAGTTTCAAGAATTGTTTCGGTGATGGAAATTGGCACGAAGAAATTATTTGTCCGCAACTCCTGCCTGTACTTAGCTAGAAAACGTATTGAGTTATCAACTGAAATACCAAACGTGATGCTAAAGATTAATGCGGTGCTTGGTTTTAAATGAATGCCAAAGAAGCCCATAATGCCTGCGGTAATCATCAACGCAAGTAAGTTGGGTATTAATGAAATGATGATCATTCGCACATTGGCAAAAAGCACGGCCATGGAAAGTGTGATAAGAATAAAAGCCAATAACAAACTTTCTTGAAGATTCGCTATTAGGAAATTGTTTCCTTTAATAAAAATCTTGGTTGATCCTGTTACCGTAGTTGTGATACCTGTGTCTGCAAATCGTTTTTTGATTTCTGGTTCTATTATTTTGGATACCAGCGAATCTAATTTGTCGGAACCAATATCGGCAATCTGCAACGTGATGCGCATCTTTTGAAACGTAGAATCAACAAACGATTTGAATAAGCCTGTATTATCCGTTTGGCCTTTCATATAGCGAAGTATAAAACCGCTTTCTTGTTTTGAAGGAAGTGAATAATAGGCTGGCTTATTATTATAGAATGCCTGCTTAGATGATTTCACTAAACTCACAAGTGATAGAGGAGGAGACATCACCGTAATGGAATCTAGGAAACTTTCAAATTGATCTACTTTTGCAAGATTCTTCACATTCATAACGCCTCGCTTTTTACCTGTATCTACGACTATTTCCATGGGCATTACACCGCTGAAATTAGCTTCAAACCATTTTAGATCTTTCTTGATTTGACTTTCCTCTGGAATATCATCCACCATAAAAGACACTGATTCCAATTTTAAAATCCCGATAACGGAAACAACTGCTATGATAACTGAGCCAATATAAATCCAAGCTCGTCTATGGTGCACAATGGTATCGATGAGCTTCACAAACTTGCCCATTATTTTGAAGTCGAGATGCTTCATGTGCTTTGGTTCAGGGGCTGGTAACCAGGAGAACACACTCGGTATCATAATCAAACTGATTAAAAATAGTGTGAGTATGTTAATGCCCGCTACGATACCAAACTCGCGAAGAATAATGATGTCGGTAGATAGAAGCGTTAAGAATCCGATGGCAACTGTTAAGTTGGTTAGAAAGGTAGCAAGCCCCATTTTCTTTACTACGGCTGCAATGGCAGCATTCTTATCTCTGTGTTTGGCAAATTCTAAATGATATTTATTCAACAAGTAAATAGCATTTGTTATTCCAATCGTAATGATAACGGGAGCGATCAATCCGCTGAGCAACGTAATCTTGTAACCAAACAAAGCAAGTGTACCCATTACCCAAACCACGGCAATGCCTATAATAATCATGGAAAAAATTACTGCACGAAAAGAGCGGAAGAACAGAAACATGATAATGCCGGTTACTGCCGCGGTCATGTACAGGAACATCGACATTTCTGCCCGCACTTGTACTGCCACTTGCGAGCGCACATAAGGCAGCCCTGCATAGCGAAGTTGAATGTTTGTTTGTTTCGTGAAGGCCTGACCTACCGAATCTATCGAACGAGTTAGAGCCAGTCGCTTTACAGAGTTCATCACTTCTTTTTGAACTGAGATCAGCATTCGAGTAGCTCCATTATGTTCATTCATTAACTGCGAGAAGTACAGTTTTTGATTTCGAAGCGACAGAAGCAGGCTGTCTAGCTCCGTTTGTGATTTTATTTCTTTGGGAAACAATTCCGATAAATAGAATTTTGATTTGGCCGTATCTTTTTGAATTGTTTTGAGTGCCGGTAAACTAAGTACGGCCGTTACGCCAGAAATCTTTTTGAATACCTGATTTAGCTCGCGGAAGCGGTTAAAATTATCTAGTTGGTAAAGCGAACTGTCTTGAAGGCCGATGGCGATAATGTTTCCGTCTTCACCGAACTGCTCTTTGAACTTGGTCAGGAACACCATGTCGGGGTCATCCAGCGGCACGGTGCGCGCGAAATCGTAGCTCATTTGCACTTTCGAGGCGTAATATCCCATGAAAATGGTGATCAACCCGATGGCAATCATCAAGGGCAACCGAAACCGAATGATCCCTAGTGCAATTTTATCCCACATAGTATTTTCGCCTTTGCATTTCAAAAAATGAACGTCAAAGCTAATGATTTTCGAGTATTTCGGTTTGGTAATTGTGGCTAATTACTTCCGTCTAATTCGATTAGGGTAAAATTCAAATCTCAAACCCTTTAATTTTCCTGTAAAGTGAAAGCGCATGTTTATCGGTTAGGCCGGAAATGAAATCTACCACTTCGCGAAATTGCAAATAGATATTGTCGGGTTTAGCCAGAATTGCTTGGGTTGTTTCTATCGGGAAAAGCTTAGACAAGTTGATGTATTTCTTTTCTAAATTTTTCTTGAGCAGCGCATCGCTGGCTTTGCCAAATTCTTCTAGCAAGCCAGGTAATATTTCAAAGCCAGCAGCCTCAATTTCTACCACATGCCGCGCGCGATAAATTTTTTCCACCGAAATTTTATTTATCGTTTTAAGCGCTCCTTTGTGTTCGCACTGATCGGTAAGTGCTTCATCAAACGTACCATTAAGTATATTCTCTTCGTTTTCGATAAAGACTTTTGTAGCCGCTTCTATCAGCTCGCCAATGACCATTGCTCGTAGAATGCCCAATTTTTCGTTGAGCCCTGATTTATAGGATAACTTTTTCTTGTCTAGCTTGTCCTTTAAGATGGGCGAAAATAACCCAATGACCTCGTCAAAAGTCAACAACCCTAATCGACATCCATCTTCTAAATCGATAATGCTATAACAAATATCATCGGCTGCTTCCACTAAGAAAGCAAGCGGATGCCGAGACCACACAAATTTGTCCTTGTTAACCAATCCTATTTGATCGGCAACTTCTTTAAAGAGGGTCGCTTCTGTGGCGAAGAATCCATATTTCTTTTGGCTTTTTTTCGATTTGTCGCGCCCATTAAATAGCGCAGGACAAGGATACTTCGTGAATGCGCCAAGTGTAGCATGGGTGAGCTTAAAGCCGTATTCTTTTTTATTTAAGATGCGGAAGCCTTGTGCGTTGCCCTCAAAGTTTATTAGGTCAGCCCATTGTGCTTCGGTAACCTTTGCTTGCAGCGATTTACCAAAAGGGTGATGAATAAAAAAATCAGAAATTGCGTCTTCACCAGAATGGCCAAAAGGAGGGTTTCCTAAATCGTGGGCTAATGAACCAGCGGCCACAATAGCACCAAAATCAAATAGTGAAGTATGTTTAGACAGAGCTGGATTTTTATTAAGAATGATTTCCCCCACTTTTTTACCGAGCGACCGCCCCACACTCGAAACTTCTAAGCTATGGGTTAAGCGGGTATGAACGAAATCGTCTTCGGGCAAAGGATGAACTTGCGTTTTGTCTTGAAGCCTGCGGAAGGGATGCGAGAAAATGATACGATCGTAGTCTTGTTCAAAAGCACTACGTGATAGTTCGTGAACGTTTCCTCTTTTATTAGGGCGGTGGGGAGAAAGTAATTGTAGCCAGTTCATTAAACAAGTTCTAAACCTTTAATGAATTTGAAGTCCCTTTTATTAAGCGTAAATAAAGCGCAGTCAACACCTATCGCTGTTGCGGCAACTAATGCGTCTTGAATGCTTAGCCGATGACTTAGTGCATATTGACCAATCAGTTGCCGATGGATGAAATCTATTGATTGGTTGATTTCAATTAGCGTGAAACTTTCTAGTCCTTTGGTCAGCTTTTTTTGATGTGTCTTATTCCACGAACCGAAAATAATTTCAGAGTGTGAAACAGAACTTATGCAAAGATTTCCCCTGCCAAGATCAACCAGTTTATTCTCGATGGTTTTGTTTGCCTTATCAAGAAATTCAATAAGGACATCTGAATCGCAAATTACCAATTTCTTTTCTTCCACGATAGGCTTCGTAAATGCTCTTTGCTTATCAATTGCCCTTTAGCAATGCCCGCTAAAGCCCGAAATTCTTCTTCTGTTTGAAACTTACTTTTGGGCAGACTCTTTAGCTTTGCTTTTGGAGATGTGTTTTCACTATTTTTCTCAAGTCTGCCAGCCAACTCCTTAATCAACCTGTAGTTCTTCTTGCTTTTAAAAGTTAAAATCAACGTTTCCATGGTCAAATTTACAAATTACAATCACTCTTTCAATACCAAGTCAATACACATAACAGCTGCCAAGATTAGCATTCGCAGCGGGTTGTTAGGCGGAACATCTGCACTGATCTGTAAAATATAGTTGTCCGCTGAGGTAAAAAGCTCCTTACCAAGGCCACTCCATTGCTTGGAAACGGAAGCAAACTCTTTCCCGTCATTTGATATAAACTTAAAATCCCAGCTAGTCCACTTACCCTTCAACATACAAAGAGGCCGCTCACTGGCATCAAGCACGGCAAACTTACCGCCAATGGAAAGAAATTGCTGTTTGAATTTGCCAACAACAACGTCATTAGCATCCAACACTTCTACTTTCGATAAAATAAATGAAACGCCCCGCCTTACGGTTAATATCTTTTCACCCTGAGGCGTTTTGATTTCCATATTGAAGGGGGTCATCCGCTTATAATCCGTAAAGCGAAACATTTTTGTAAAGAAGCCCAAGTTTTCTTCTTGGCATTGCAATACTATTTCTTTTGTTTCAGGATCTAAAATATCGAAGCTGTTGGCCGCTTTAAAAATCTTTACATGTTCTTTTACAAAGAAGAGGTTTTTGTTGAGTGAGGTGTGCATGTTAAATTTTCTTTAGCAGGTTAGCCATCGAAACAGCATCTTGAATCTGCGATTTTAAATTTTGAATTGAAATCCGTTCTTGCTTCATGGTATCGCGGTCACGCACCGTAACTGTGTCGTCTTGCAGCGTCTGGTGATCTACCGTAACGCAAAATGGTGTGCCGATGGCATCCATTCTCCGGTAGCGTCTGCCAATGGTATCTTTATCTTCATAATAACAACGGAAGTCATGTTTGAAATCGTTGAGGATAGCAAGGGCTTTTTCGGGAAGCCCGTCTTTCTTCATCAACGGAAGTATGGCCACCTTGTTAGGTGCTAGGGCGGGTGGTATAGTAAGTACCACGCGTTCGTTGCCTTCTTCTTTACCTTCAGCTGCTGCTAGTTTTTCTTCTTTGTAGGCGCTCGATAAAACAGATAAAAACATTCTATCTAATCCTACGGATGTTTCTACTACATAAGGAACGTAGTTTTGATTTGTTTCAGAATCGAAGTATTGTAATTTTTTGCCAGAGAATTTCTCATGGCTTTTCAGATCAAAATCGGTGCGACTATGAATGCCTTCTAGTTCTTTAAAGCCCATCGGGAAATTGAATTGTATGTCGCAAGCAGCATTGGCATAGTGAGCCAGATTTAAGTGATCGTGATAACGATAATTTTCAGAACCAAGTCCCAATGTCTGATGCCACTTCATTCGTTTTGCCTTCCAGAATTCGTACCACTGCATTTCTTCACCGGGTTTCACAAAAAATTGCATCTCCATTTGTTCGAACTCACGCATTCTGAAAATGAATTGACGCGCTACTATTTCGTTTCTAAATGCTTTACCAATTTGTGCAATCCCGAACGGGATTTTCATGCGACCCGTTTTTTGAACATTCAGAAAGTTTACGAAAATTCCTTGGGCAGTTTCTGGGCGCAAATAAATTTTATTAGTGTCTTCAGCAACACTGCCCATCTCCGTTGAAAACATCAAATTAAACTGACGAACTTCTGTCCAATTGCGAGTTCCGGAAATTGGGTCTGCCACTTCTAAGTCGACAATCAACTGCCTCATCTCGTCCATATTGCCATTGGTCATAGCGTTTTTCAACCGCATATTGGCCTCGTCAATTTTCTTTTGGTACTCAACAACGCGCCCATTGGTAGACTTAAACATGTTGGCGTCAAATGTTTCGCCAAAACGCTTAGCAGCTTTTTCTACCTCTTTTTCTATTTTGTCTTCTAATTTTCCGATGGCATCTTCTACCAGCACATCGGCACGATATCTTTTTTTCGAATCTTTATTATCAACCATCGGATCGTTGAAAGCATCCACATGGCCAGAGGCTTTCCAAATTGTGGGGTGCATAAAGATGGCCGAATCTAACCCCACGATATTTTCCTGAGTTTGAGTCATAAACTTCCACCAATATTCTTTGATGTTATTTTTCAACTCTACTCCATTTTGACCATAGTCATAAACAGCGCTAAGGCCATCATAAATTTCGCTGGAAGGAAAAACAAACCCATACTCCTTGGCATGGGAAATCACTTTCTTCAAAAGGTTGTCGTCTTGTGTTGCCATAAGCCGCAAAGATATAAATAACTAATTAGTGAGATGAAATCTAGAAGAAGCTTGATTTGATTTTCATTGGAACTGAAAACAAAAAGGTAGTGCCCTCACCAAAAGTAGACTTGAACCGAATTGAGCCCCCAGTTTTTACAACAGCTTCTTTTGCAATGAAGAGACCAAGGCCAGACCCCTTCGAATGTTCTGTTCCCCTATAAAACATGGTGAATATTTTGCCTTGACTTTCATCGGCAATGCCTATTCCATTGTCTTCAACGAAAATGTCTACTTGCGTAGGGTACTTTAAAGCACCGATTTTTATGTACTTATGGTCCTTCTTCGTATCTCTATACTTAATGGCATTTGAGATCAAGTTACTTAGTACTACCCTGAGGCGGGTTTTGTCTGCTATCACAACAAAGTTAGTTGGAATTTCTACTTCATACTTTATTTCTTTAGCGCCCTCATTAAAGATAAGCGTTTCCACAATTGTGTAGACAAATTCTTTTAGTTGTATTGTTTCTGGTTTTACATCTACTCGTGAATTTCTTGAGTAATCGATTATATCTTTAATAAAATTATCTTGAACGTGCACTCTCGTTTTTATCATGTCAATGCACATTCGCATCTCATCAACGTCAGTTGTTTTTGAGGCTATATCCGCTAGGCCAAGAATGGAGCTTAGCGGTGAACGAAGATCATGCGAAGCGCGATAAACGAAGCTATCGAGCTCTGCGTTCAACTTCTGTAGCTCATTGTTTTTATTGAGGATCTTTAACTCCGATTGTATGGATAGCCAATCGAAAAATAGAACGATTACTCCTCCCAAGACCAAAATTATTGAAAAATTGGAGATCAAATAAAAGTGCGGGTGGGTTGGTGTAAATGTTACCTTATTGAAATAGGCGATTAAGAACAAAAGAAAATTTAAAGATGTGTATGAAATTCCTTTCCATCGTTCGCGGTATCCAAAAATCGCTAACGCGCCAATACTTGAGCCGAGAAAATAAAGGTAAGTCGCTGTTTCGTAGGGGTTCTGTTCAATTGCGCAAAAATAGAATGTAGTGGCTGAAGCCCCGATTAAATGAATTACTATTGAAATGTCTACCCAACCCCATCTCAGAAAAAGCAAGCAGATTATAGAGACGATATTGCCCGCGAAAAGAAATGAGGAGTCACTATTTGGATTGAACTGCGAAACAATTAAAAAATAAATCTGAATGCCTAAATACACTAAAAGTAAATAAGCGGTTAGTAATAATTTGCGTTTTTGAGATCCCGTCTCAATCTTTTGAGTCCCGAAAATGAGTTGGGTAAAGGTCATTTTTGGAAAATGAATTCTCTTTTGATTGGGAATGAAATAACCTTTATTTCAACGCTTCTATTCTTTAATAGTTGTTATCGGGGGAATTAAATTTTATCGTTGGAGCAAGTCTCGAGTTTTAATCCGAGGGACACTACAACGAGTACGTCATTACGTATTAAGGTCATTATTTATTTAAACTAAAAACTTGGTGTATATTTAGGCGGATGCCTTCGATCAATAAAATAGCACTAGCAATTGCATTTTCGCCAACCGCACCTGCAATGTTATCAGAAGCGTTTCTGCTTGCACATCATTTTAATGCTCAACTTTTCCTTATTCATATTGGTAAGGGCAAGGGTAATGAGCTGGATAGAATTCAAAATTTAGTAAAACAAACTATCTCTTATCAAATCCAGCCACAAGTGATTTTTGAAGAGGGTGATCCCGTAAACAAAATACTTCAGATTTGTCGCGATAAGAAAATTGACCTCTTGATTGTAGGGGCTTTAAAAAAAGAAAAATTACTGAAATACTATATTGGTACGATTGCGCGAAAAATTATGCGCAAAGCAGATTGCTCGCTGTTAGTCATGACGAATCCGAGCGAAACTTCTCACCCATTTAAAAATATCGTGGTAAATGCAGAAGATAGTCCATTTATTGAAGATGCGCTAAAATTGGCGTGTAAAATTGCTCCCCCTGAGGTAGCTCCCTGGATACACGTTGTAAGGGAAATTAAGTTGTACGGACTTGCCATGGCATCGTTCGATCAGCAGTCGGAAGAGGAATACAGTGAGGTAAGACAGAATTTATTACGGCAGGAAGCTGAGTATGTTGAAAAAATGCTGGGGAACATTTCTCACGCGCATTGCAAAATAAATATCAAAATGCTTTCGGGTAAATCAGGCTTTGAACTGGTAAAATTTGCCAACAGTAAGAATGCTGACTTGCTAGTTGTTGGTGCCCCGAAGCAGAAGTTTAAATTGTTTGATAGGGTTTTTACCCACGACCTTGAATATGTTTTTGCTGACCTGCCTTGTAACCTACTTATAGTTCACCCAGGAAAGGAGGCAACTCATGAGTAAACTATCGCATAGTGAGTTGATTCAATTAATGATTGAGCTGAGCGTGATGCTAGCCCTTGGAAGATTGATGGCAGAATTTGCTAGAAAGCTTAAGCAACCAACAGTAGTGGGCGAAATTATTGCGGGGTTAATTTTAGGCCCCACCATTTTAGGAACTCTTTCGCCCGAATTATTCCATTCTCTTTTCCCACCAACCGGGGGCTCTGCCATTGGATTGGATGCGTTTACAAAAATTGCCGTAGTGTTGTTACTCTTTATTGCAGGCTTGGAAGTAGACCTTCATATAGTTCTTCAACAAGGTAAACAAGCACTTTCAACTAGCCTGCTAGGTTTAGCTATTCCTTTTTTCATTGGCTTTATTGTTCCCTATTCATTTCCCTCTTTTTTTGAAGGCAGCCACCCTGATCTTCTTTTGTTTTCCTTGTTTATGGGCACTGCCATGGCAATAACTGCCTTGCCCATTATTGTTAGAATCATGATGGATTTAAAACTTTTCAAGACAAAAATTGGCATGTTGGTGGTGGCCTCGGCCATGGTGGATGATGTAATTGGCTGGATGATTTTTTCGGTAATACTGGGGTTGATTGGCAAAGGGTCAGGCCTATCGATAGGTTATACTTTTTTATTGACGCTCGGTTTTGCAGTCTTTATGCTTACTATTGGCCGGTGGATTTTAAATAAAATACTCCCGTGGGTAAATAAAAATTTAGCATGGCCGGGGGGGCTGCTTTCGCTTTCGCTTGCTCTTTGTTTTTTAGGAGCTGCCTTTACAGAGTCGATCGGTATCCATGCCATTTTTGGTGCTTTTATGATTGGCGTAGCTTTGGGCGATTCTGAGCATTTATCTGAAAAGGCAAAGGAAATAGTTCATCAATTCATTAATAATATTTTTGCCCCACTATTCTTTGTGGGCATTGGGCTGAAAGTAAATTTTCTGCTGCACTTTGACTGGCTTATTACATTAGTGATTATTGCCATTGCCTTTGCGGGAAAGCTGTTGGGCAGTGGGCTAGGGGCTTACATGGGAGGCTTTTCAAAACGCGAATCGCTCGCCATCGGTTTTGGAATGAATGCTCGAGGCGCCATGGAGATAATCCTCGGCCTGGTTGCACTTGACGCGGGTTTAATTAACGAAACAATTTTCATAGCACTTGTAATCATGGCGTTGGTAACCAGTATTACCAGTGGGCCGGTAATGAAGAAGATTCTGAACTTGAAGAATTAATAGAGCAAGATGAGTTGCCTTTCGGCAGATGCCAATTAGCGTTAGTCTCTATTTGTACACTACAACATAAAACCAAAGCCACAAAAAGAAAATTAAAATATAGGAACACGACACTATTATCCAAGCAACGTGCCTTTTCTTGCGCGCGAAGTGATGAACACCTTCCACCAACAGAAACCAATATGCAACTTCGAACACGTTAAGGGCCTTAAGAGGGTAAACATACCTTTTATCCATTTCATAGTAATCGAAAAAGCTCATCAACGAAAGCGGATAAAAAGCATTCACATCCGAAAGCCGTGGGTCAGTTTCTACAAACATAAACCAGAAAATTTTAACCAACTCTGGAAGCAAGAAAGTAAACTCGCAAACAATCACCAGCCCCCAACATTGGCTGTAAGTAATTCGGTAGCCAAACATAAAACTGCCCACCCAAATCACAAAAGCAATTACTGTAAACTTCCATAAGTACACAAGGGGGATCGATAAGAATTGAATGGCAGTAAGCAGCTGAAGGATGCCCCCTTCGGGCCTATCTTCCAAAAACAAAAAGGCGGCAGTTTCACTTTCAATAAAGGCCTTCTTTATGTATAAAAGTAAAAAGGTGGCTAAGCAAAGAAGAAAAAAAGTCAGTTTCTTTTCGGCTGCGAATAACGATTTTACATCAGAAGTTGTTTGCATAGAACCAAAGGTATTAATGTGGAAAGGTAGTTAACTGTGTTAGTTTTTGTGTTATTTCGTGTTCTTATATGAAGTTTCAAATCGGTTGCAAGTCGAACTTATACCCAGTATTTATTGCAATTATATTATTGTTAACTTTTGGCACCATCAAAGGCCAAGAAAAGAAGGATACCACCATCATTCTTATTTCGGATTTGCGTGTTCAACTCGAGTCAACTTCTGCGTTGAACGATATGTATAATTTTAAGTTTGACAAGGCAGAGCAGCAGTTTCGTAAATTGATGAAACGCTATGGATGGCATCCACTTCCTTACTTTCTTTTAGGGCTCAATGAATGGTGGAAAATAATGCCCGACACAAAGAACACTCAGCATGACATCCGGTTTTTGGCGTACATGGACAGCACCATCGCGGTAGCACAGAATCTTCGCGAGAACTTTAAAGACTATAAATTAGAAGCTGCCTTCTTTCTTGCGGCCGCCCATGGATTTAAAGGCAGATTATTTGCCGATGAAGAAAGAAAAAATTGGCGCAAAGCCGCCCTTGAAGGAAAGGCCGCTCTAAAGTATATGGAAGAATGTAAGGAGAAGGAAGAGTTGAGCCCGGAATTGCTTTTTGGCGATGCGCTGTACAATTACTTTTCTGTATGGGTGCCAGAAAATTATTCCGCGCTTAAACCCATTATGTGGTTCTTCCCCAAGGGCGACAAGAAACTCGGCTTAAAGCAGCTGAAAGAAGTGAGTTACAATGCATTTTATACGCGCACCGAGGCAATGGTTTGGCTAATGCGGATCACAAACAATTATGAAAGCGATCAGATTACAGCCTTTAAAGTGGCTGAATATTTATACCAAACTTATCCCGACAATCCGTATTTCCACAGGTATTATGCCCGAATGCTTTATAGTCGTGGAATGCATTTAGAACTGGAACTTGCCTCAAAAAATATCATCAACAGAATTGATAGTGGAAAAATAGGCTATGAAGCTACCAGTGGACGATACGCTTCTTTTTATCTGGGCCAGGTATATGGTAATAGGGGCGACCTCGTGAAAGCCAAAACCTACTATCAAAAGGCGGTGGATTATTCAGAGCAGACGGAAGCGACTGAATCTGGATATTATTTATACTCTCTTATCGAGTTGGGCGAAATAAACGTGAAGCAAGGCAATAACAAGGAAGCAAAAAAATACTTCAATGAGGTAAAAAAGAAATCTGGGCGAAAACAAGAAGCGTATAAAGATGCTAAAAAACGATTGAAAAATCTTGAGAAAGCGCGCGAATGACAGAGTTCAACCGTGTGCGGAGATCGTTGTAAAACAATCCTAAGAAATTTAATTAAATGATTAATTTTGTATTTTAGAAATAAAACAAATTTTATTTCTAAAAACGCCACACAAACAAAATTAAATAAGTAGTATACATGAAGATTAAACTTGACCCAACGGATAGAAAAATATTGGAATTGTTACAAACCAATTCTAACATAACCAACGCACAGCTAGCTTCCGAAATCGGCCTTTCCCCCGCGCCAACGCTCGAGCGTGTAAAGAAGCTTGAGAACGCGGGTGTAATCAAGAGCTATCACGCAGTGGTCGATCAAGCAAGTATCGGCCTTGGTGTGTGCACGTTTGTGACGGTTTCATTGAAAGGTCATAATAAAGACAATATCGATAAATTTATTAAAGCCATCAGCAAAATTGAGGAAGTGGTTGAATGCCACCATGTAACTGGTCAGGCCGATTTTATCATGAAAATAGTTGCCTCAGATATTCCCGCGTATCAATCGTTAATGTTAGAAAAAGTTTCTAATATTGAAGTAGTAGATAACATGCAATCAACTGTAATTTTATCCACGTTTAAAGATAGCCGAGTCATACCAATTCCCGCATGAGCGAAGTAGTAGAAAAAAGTCTAGTGCTCGATAGCAAGCAAATCAATCAGAAGATTACGCGCATTGCTTTCGAGATATACGAAAACAATTTTAAGGAAAAGACGCTTGTTTTTGCAGGTATTGATGGCCAAGGCTATAACTTGGCTCAGCTTCTTGCACAAGAAGTTGAACAGATTTCTGAGATAAAAACTGCCGTTGTGAAAGTGATTTTAGATAAACAGTCCACTCAGCTGGGAGATGTGTCGATAGACATCTCAGAAAAAGAACTGAAAAAAAAGGTAATCATTTTAGTGGATGATGTGCTAAATACTGGCAGAACACTCGCTTATGGTTTGAAGCCATTTCTTCAACTAGAAATTAAAAAATTGGAAGTAGCGGTGCTGGTTAATAGAAGCCATTCTCTGTTTCCAGTGTTGCCAACGTACACAGGGTATGATTTGGCCACCACACTCACCGATCACGTGCAAGTAACGTTGGGCAAAAAGGCTTCCGTCTATCTCCTATAAACTCAGAAATCACACATCTAAATCTTAAATCGCTAAGATGTCTCTTCATAAAAAGCAGGATGTAAAAAAGATCACCACCCATCAGCTTCAGGAGATGAAGAACAGGGGCGAGAAAATAGCGATGCTTACAGCGTATGACTACAGCATGGCCAAAATTATAGATGGCGCGGGCATAGATGTTATTTTAGTAGGTGACTCTGCATCAAACGTAATGGCTGGAAATGAAACCACATTGCCTATTACACTCGATCAGATGATTTATCATGCAAGTTCAGTGGTAAAGGCAGTTACCAGGGCGTTAGTAGTTGTTGACATTCCATTTGGATATTACCAGGGAAGTAGCGGTGAAGCCTTACGTTCTTCCATTCGCATCATGAAAGAATCTGGCGCACATGCCGTTAAGTTAGAAGGTGGCGAAGAAGTAAAAGATTCTGTAAAGCGAATATTAAGTGCGGGCGTTCCAGTAATGGGGCATTTGGGGTTAACTCCTCAGTCAATATTTAAGTTTGGCACCTACTCAGTGCGCGCAAAAGAAGAAGAAGAGGCGAAACGATTAGTAGAAGATGCCTTGTTGCTGCAAGAATGTGGCTGCTTTGGGATTGTGTTGGAGAAAATTCCGGCCGAGCTGGCCAAAAAAGTTTCAAGCATGCTTTCGATACCTGTGATAGGCATTGGTGCCGGCCCAGATGTAGATGGCCAAGTACTAGTAATGCAAGATATGCTCGGAATAACGCATGAATTTAAACCACGCTTTCTAAGACGCTATGCCGATTTAAACACCATCGTGTCTGATGCCGTTCAGCATTATGTTTCTGATGTGAAGGCAAAGGAATTTCCGAATCAGGAGGAGAAGTATTAGCGAATCAGGAAATTGAAAATGCATCCTTTTTCCATACTCCCAAAATTCAAGCGGGCTTGATTGATAAGGTTTTTACTCCGCCTACTCACAAACCTTCATCTCCGACTCATCAACCACTTCCCCAAACCATACTACTCCATAATTTTTATAGATACCAACGCCCATCGCTTTCCATTCAACTTTCGCCCAAATGCCAGAGTTTACTAAAAGCGGATTGTGACCTGAACTTTTCTTCCATCCTTCCAGTCCCTCTTCGGCAGTAGCATCATCCGAACTATAATAGGCAATCTCATAACCGTTTCCGGAATAATCGGCAATTTCTTTTGGCTTGTCCCACATACACTTGGCCTGTTTATGGTCGGGCGTGTAGCAACAAGAACTCCATTTTCCCTTTTTTGACCAACTATGGGGGTTGCACTTGGTATCGTTAGCATTGTAGTTATCCGTTAAATCGCGGACATGGACTTGAGCAACTTTGCTAAGTTTGGCTGAAAAAGCAATCGGTTTTAGCCGTTTAGATTTACGGTAGCCATTGATTAAATCAACTAAATTCTTCTCCTCATTGGTTAGGCAAAACAAATCAACAGCATCAACCCGATGCCTTTTCCCCGAAAGGGAAAGTATAATAAGTAGAAAAATTATGGATTTCATTTCTGTTGGTTTTATGATCTAACGGCAAGCGAATAAATTGATTATTCGTTTCTAACAAAATTTTCTAAATTCGGGTCGCTTTTATAAAAGTAACATTTCAAAACATATAACAATGAGTGATCAAAAAATCAGTATTATCAACGGGAAATTAAATGTGCCAAATAACCCTACTATTCCTTTTATAGAAGGCGATGGCACAGGCGTAGATATTTGGCCTGCCTCTCAATTGGTGCTTGATGCAGCGGTGGAGAAAGCCTACAAAGGCAGCCGCAAAATCAATTGGAAGGAAGTGTTGGCGGGAGAAAAGGCTTTCAATAAGGTGGGAAGCTGGATGCCCGATGAAACCATGGCTGCATTCCGCGAATATTTGGTGGGTATAAAAGGCCCATTGACAACTCCTGTTGGTGGTGGAATTCGTTCCTTAAATGTAGCACTTCGGCAAGAACTCGACTTGTACGCCTGCGTGCGTCCGGTGCGTTGGTTTAAAGGAGTTCCCTCTCCAGTAAAAGAGCCATACAAAACAGACATGGTTATTTTCCGTGAAAACACGGAAGATATTTATGCGGGTATTGAGTTTCAAGAAGGCACTGAGGACAACAAAAAATTCTTGACTTATTTTAAGGAGACGTTCCCGAAGATGTACAAGAAAATTCGTTTCCCCGAAACTTCGGGCATTGGTATCAAACCTGTGTCGAAAGAAGGTACAGAACGATTAGTACGGGCAGCCATTGAATACGCTATTCGGTTAGATAAGCCAAGTGTTACACTCGTTCATAAAGGCAACATTATGAAATTTACAGAAGGTGGCTTCCGCGATTGGGGTTATGCGTTGGCTAAGAATGAATTTGGCGCAAAAGAAATTGATGGTGGGCCATGGATGGAAATTGATAACAAAGGCAAAAAAATTATTGTGAAGGATTCTATTGCTGATGCCTTTTTGCAACAAATTTTGTTAAGGCCAGATGAATATTCGGTAGCTGCCACCTTGAACCTAAATGGCGATTATATTTCGGATGCCCTTGCCGCCATTGTGGGTGGAATTGGTATCGCACCGGGTGCAAATATTAACTATGTAACTGGCCACGCTATTTTTGAAGCTACTCATGGTACCGCGCCTAAGTACGCAGGTCAAGACAAAGTAAACCCGGGCTCGGTGATTCTATCAGGTGCAATGTTATTAGAACATTTAGAATGGCACGAAGCGGCTACACTAGTTTACAAAGGACTTGAAGCGGCCATTGCAGCAAAACGTGTTACCTATGATTTCCATCGCCAAATGGAAGGAGCAACCCTTTTGAAATGCTCTGAGTTTGGAGCAGAGGTTGTGAAACACATGTAATTCAATTTGCGAATTGTTTGAAAAGGCCGATTTGAAAAAGTCGGTCTTTTTTTTGTCTAAAAATCTGCGGTAAGATTAATCTTGAAAGCGAGATTGTCTGATGGTTTGGGCAGCGCATAATTTCCATAGCGATAGAACGCACCAGCCCCAATGCCGAAGTATAAGAGTTTTACATACTTAAATCGAATCAAGTTGTTTAGCAACAATCCACTTTCGTAAAAGCCTTTTTCCATGGTGTTGAAGCTTATGCCTTGGTGTTTATCTTTATTTTTTAACGATCCAAAACCCATATTATGGGCAACCACTAATTCAGGTCGCAAGAATTTGCTTTTCATTCCGGCAATGCGCCCAAAATTATGATTGAAGAAAAGATAGGCGAACTCATCGGAGGCAAATTCATACAACCCCATAGTTTGAAAATAATTTTGGATAACGAAGTTGTCGTAAAATGAATTTCCTGCCTTTGAGCCTTTGGCATTGAATAAAAAAGGGTAGGGTACATCACCGATAATTTTCCCTGCATTTATTTGCAAGGTTGTTTTGCCAACCCCTAGTATATTTTTTTGATAGTCAATTTTTGCTTCTGCTCGCGTGAAGTCATATTGTCCATTCAGAAATTCGGGTGCAGCTCTTGAAACGGCCAAATTGATTTGCGGGTAAGTATAACTGGTTACTACCTTTCCATTGCCTATTTGGGTGTAGTTCTCTTTCAATGCAAATCGCCACTGAATACCGATTTCGCCAATCGTATGACTTTTCCTTTCACCAGTTATGTCCGCATCAGTAATAAATTTGTAAGTGTATGCCGGGTTTCTTGTAAGCTGCTGAGCAAAGAACGAAACTTGCGAGAAACGCAGCGGGCGCAGTGATAACTCAACCTTATATTGCGTTATGCTATCCATTCGGTAGGCACTCCATATTCGGTACGATTCATTGCCTATCGGTGCGGTAGGGCTTTTGATAAACTGAGCGTTACCCGGTTCGTTAACATCCTGCTTGTACGAAAATGTTAGAAACGCATCTTTGGCAGGAGCTAAGTTGAATTGTAACCAGCTGCCATACTTCCATGCTTTGTCCTTAAAGCCGTAACCAGTATATCCACCCAACGTGAAAAATTTTGATATTCGTTCCCCCGTTTCCAAGCCGAAACCAAGACGAGTGCCTTCATACTGGTTGATTTTTATAAAATGTTCAATGGGTAAATAGAAAGAACCCGCTTTGAATTTTCCTAATGCAAAGCCTTCAATGGCTTTTACCATTCCGTTGAGGACTTTTAATTTTGGGCCGAGGCTATCATAAAACCGATACGTATTTTTTTCTTTTACACTTAAAGAATCCATGCGTTTTTGTTTCCAAAACTGCTCATCTTTTTTATTTGCGTTAACATCAAAGGCGGTATTCAAAAGCCCAAATTCTTTTTTGGGAATATCATTGCCTATCGAAATGTTGCTAATAAAACTTCTACTTACGTACTTAAGTTTTTGCCTTCCAATTTGGTATTCTTTAAAGCGTAATTCAGCGTTTAACTGCACAGGAAACCAATGACCATAATGCTTCTCATATTTTTGCTGGATGCGTGTTTCAATTAACACCTTATCATCATTTGGTTGAGCGATGACATGTCCAATGGCAAACCCATCACTCGAAATATATAGTTGGCCTTTGAGGCCATCGAACGCTCTGTTAGGCAAGGGCTCAAATTTAATAATGAACACACTGTCACTGGCGTGGTAAAGTGTATCAATTATGGTGTAATCATATTTGGAAATACTGCCTTTGCTTATTGGGTTTGTATAGTTTCTGTTTGAAAGAGGTATAAAATCTTGGTAAAAGGAGAAGGGTTGTAGATTGGTGGCAAGAAAGGCGAAGAAAGGATCTTTAACGCCTGTCATTCTGTTGCCAAGAACGGTTTCTTTATTCAAATTAGGCTTTACATGTTTCTTTTCGGTGTAACTTTCGGTAACGAATATGTCATTTTTATTGGCAAACGAATCCATCTTATGATACTCCTTTTCGGATTTTTCCTTTTTAGCGAGCGGTGGATACTTAATTGAATCAGTTCCTTTTTCAAAAGTTAAAGCAAGTTTATTATAGGAATTGTAAGTGTAGGAGGTGAGACTTTCGGGGTCATTGATGGATTTGTTCGCAATTACCTTGCGAATGATTTTAAGCGCAGGATTATCTTCGGGGCGAACAACAACTTCATTCAATTCAGTCGTCCGCTCTTTTAATCGGATCAATAAGAATTCTTTTGAGTTAACTGTTAGGCTGATGGTTTGTGATTCAAATCCCACGTAAGTGACAACTGCATTAACGGACCGATCAATGGAAATAGAAAATCTTCCCTGAACATCTGCAGTGGTGCCGAAAGTTGTTCCTGTTAAGGTGATGTTTACAAATGGAAGCGACTCACTATTTTTGGCGTTAACTACTTTTCCTTTAACGATGGTTTGAGCCGCAAGGGTGCCTAGACCTAAACAGAAGCAAAGAGTCATCCATCCAAACTTTCGCATAAAAATGTTTTTGGGTATCAGTTGCTCAACCAACGCAATTATTACGCCAACACTTTTAAAAATTAGGGTTTAATTTCTAGCATTTTTACTACGGTGATAGCGGCCTCTTCGCCTTTGTTACCAAGCTTCCCGCCAGCCCTTTCTAAGGCTTGCTTTTTATTAAGGACAGTAAGAACGCCAAAGGCAACCGGCTTATTGGTTGCTAGGTTTACGTCCATAATACCCTGCGCCACTGCCTGGCAGATGTAGTCGAAATGGGGAGTGTCGCCTTGAATTACGCAACCAATGCAAATCACTGCTGCGATTTCTTTTTTATCGGCCATCCATTTGGCGGCTAAGGGCAGTTCATAACTGCCCGGTACGTTCTTTTTTATGATGTTGCTTTTCTTAGCGCCCAGCGAAATTAAGCCATCGAACGCACCTTCGTAAAGGGCTTCGGTAATGTCTTCATTCCATTCGGCCACAATAATGGCAAACTTCTTATTGGAAAGATTGATTTTACTTTTTCCTGTGGATGATTTAAGTATGCCAGCCATTTTTAATTTAAGATTTTTAATTGAAGATTTAAGATTTTGACGGAGCAGTCACCCAATTCTAACATCCTAAATCTAAAATCTTAAATTAAGAATTACTCTCTAATCTTGCCTTATACTTTCTTGCGTTTTGGTATTCGCTCGAATTCCAATACTGGTCGATGATTTGTTGGTAAGCTTCTTTCGCCTTGTCATTTTGATTCAACTTTTCATACGCTAAGGCAGCTTTCATTAAATAAGTAGGCGAGAAGAACTTGTTTGCCTTGTAATCAGCTGCTTTCATATAAAATTTGGCTGCGTCATCATATTCCTTCAATTCCATATGTGCATCGCCAATCAAACTATAAGCGCGCGCTTGCACTAATAAATCTGTCGAACTAAAGTCTTCCAAATAAAGAATAGATGGCTTGAATTTTCCTTGCTTTAAATAGATAGCGCCCACATAGAAATTGGCTAGTTTGCTCGCTTGCGTAAATCTGTAGTCATCAATTATCTGAAGGAAACCAAGGTTATTACCATCTCCATTTACGGCCAAATTCAAACTATCACCTTCAAAATAACGAATAGCTTGAAACATGTCTTTTTGCGCTTGGGCTTCTTGCGTCCCTACCCAGTAGCGGAAACCGAAGTACCCACCTACAACCAAAATGATTGCACCCAAAATGCCGAAAACAATTTTCGGATGTTGCTCAATCCAATGTTCAGCGCCTTCTAATCTTTCAGCAATGACTTCTGGGTTCTCCATTAAGTCCTTTGATTCCTCCTTTTTTGCCATGATTCAATAAAAATTAATACCCGTAGTTAAACGGGACGCAAAACTAAGAATTAGTGGTTATTAAACAAAAAGGATAATGTTAGGAGCTTCGTTTGATGTCAAATTACCTGCTACTTTCAATGCCATTGGAAAATCCATCATTGAATCCGCGAACAAATTCCTTCCAATCATAAATAATAACAAAAAGAAATGCAGTCAGCATTCCAAAAAGAAATAATTTCCAATCTCTAGAACTCCATTTTCTCATTTTTCTACAAGGTGAGTTGACTAGTCAGTTATATAAGGATAATCGCTTTGCGCATAAACGTCTTTCATCGCCTCACTTGGGTCAGGGTAATTTGACTCTTCAGCAAATTTCACACTTTCCTCCACTTGATCCATGATTCGGTGTTCTATCGCGGCAAGCTCCTCTTCAGTTGCAAATCTAGATTCTAGGATTTTTGTTCTTACTGACTCCAAGGGGTCGCGGTGCTTATATTCCTCTACTTCCTCTTTGCTTCTGTACTTTGCCGGATCGGACATCGAATGGCCTTTATATCGATACGTTCTAAACTCTAACAAGGTAGGGCCTTCGCCATTTCTTGCTCTTTCTGCTGCCCTCGCCACGGCCTCATGAACGGCTTCCACGCTCATGGCGTCCACCGGCTCGGAAGGTATGTCATAAGCTTCTCCTAATTTATAAAGTTCTGTGACGTTGGAAGTACGCTTGACGGATGTTCCCATTGCGTAGCCATTATTTTCGATTACAAAGATCACTGGCAATTTCCAAAGCATAGCCATGTTTAAGGTTTCGTGGAATGCCCCTTGGCGCACCGCTCCATCTCCCATGTGGCACATACAAAGGTTCTTTTTCCCGTTATATTTTTCTGCGAAAGCGATGCCAGCTCCTAGGGGAATTTGGCCGCCAACAATACCGTGCCCTCCAAAAAAACCGTGCTCTTTATCAAACATGTGCATGGAACCTCCTTTACCTTTCGAAATCCCCGTTTCTTTGCCAAACAATTCGGCCATGATTGCCTTTGGATCACTGCCCAGCGCCAGTGGGTGGGCATGGTCTCTGTACGCAGTTATCCATTTGTCGTCCTTCGTTAAAGCAGAAACGGCACCGGCAAGACATGCCTCTTGACCTATATATAAATGACAAAAGCCTTTGATCTTTTGCTGGCCGTACAATTGACCAGCGCGCTCCTCAAACCTGCGCATCAAAAAAATCATTTCAAACCAACGCAAGTAATTTTCTTTTGTGAATTCGGTTTGTTTATTCACCTTATTCTTGGATTGAGTAGTGGCCATACTGTTATTATTTTACGCTAATTTTGATTCAAATTAAGAGTCGCGAAAATACGGCACTAACAAGCAATAGCCAAATCTTGAATTTTAAATCTTGAATTTTAAATCGCTTCGTGTTTCTTCAAAAATTAACTTTATTCAATTTTAAGAATTATCGAGAGGCTTCTCTTGATTTTGGAGAAGGTATTCATTGTTTTTTAGGGAAAAATGGAAGTGGCAAAACCAATCTTCTTGACGCGATTTATTATTTGGCCTTCACTAAGAGCGCAATCAACCCATCTGATCAGCAAAACGCACTAAAAGGGCAAGATCAATTTTTTGTGAAAGGGCTATTCAACAAAGATTCGTTGACCAACGAAGTGATTTGCTCCTATCAAGGGGGTAAGAAATTGTTCAAAGAAAACGGCAATGAATATGGAAAGCTGTCAGAGCACATCGGCAAATATCCCGTGGTAATGGTCGCTCCGGGGGACATCGAATTGATTTGGGGTGGCAGCGAACCACGAAGAAAATTTTTTGACAGCATGCTGGCGCAACTTGACCGGTTGTATTTAGAAAGCCTTATTCTCTATTCCAATTTGCTGAAGCAAAGAAACAGTCTGTTAAAATTTTTTTCGAAGAAGGGAACCGTAGATGCAGATTTAATTGCCACTTATGACGAAAGGCTTTCGCAAAACGGCAACTTGATACACGCAAGAAGGAAAGCCTTTTTAACGGTTTTTTTTCCAGTTTTCGTTAAGTTTTACAACTATCTAATCAATGAAAATGGAGAGTTAGCTGAGATATTCTATCGATCAGATTTGGATAAAGTCGATTTCCAAGACGGATTAAAACGAAACTTGCAGCGCGATCTTTTGGCTCAACGCACAGGCGTTGGCCCGCACCGCGATGACTTTGTCTTTCTTCTCAATAGCGGAGAATTGAAAAGATCAGGCTCCCAGGGGCAACAAAAGTCATTTTTGATAGCCCTAAAATTGGCGGAATTTCAACTTTTACGCGAGCAAAAGAAAACGCTGCCGCTTTTACTACTCGATGATATTTTCGATAAACTCGATGACGAACGCATTTACAAACTAATGCTCCTAATTTCGCAAGGCACGTTTGGGCAGTTATTTATCACTGATGCCCGGCAGGAGAGAAGCAAAACAATTTTGAAAGATGCGGGCGTAAATGCCGATCTTTACTCAGTGGAAAACGCTTTAATCACCAGAGGTTAAAAAAAATGGGAAAAAAGAAAAACTCTTCCGAAGTTCAGCACATTGGCGTGGCAATACAGCAGATGCTGGCACAATTTCACATCAAGGCTAAATTTGACGAGGCAAACGTGGTGGCCTCTTGGGAGCGATTGGTGGGCAAACCCATCGCCAAGCATACTAAAAAAGTGTACGTAAGAAATAAGGTTGTTTTCGTGGAGTTGGATTCTCCTTCCCTAAAACATGAATTAACATTGCATAAATCTCATTTGATCGCCATTTTGAAAAAGGAATTTGGTGATTCTTCTGTTTTTGAGATTGTTATTATGTGAATTTTTTGAACCCTTGGCTAAAATCATGCTCTTTTCGATTGAAATATGCCCGATAAGTAATAATTCGGAGGCAACACTCTTGCCTATCACAAAAAAGCAATTAATTTTGCGCTCCTGTTTTTCGACCAGCCAATTTTGTCTGGTCAAACAAATAGAAAATGTTCTCAATCTATTGATTGATTTTTAGTCGGGGAGATACTCAAGCGGCCAACGAGGACAGACTGTAAATCTGTTGACTTATGTCTTCACAGGTTCGAATCCTGTTCTCCCCACAAGAAATTCAAAATTTTAGATTTAATATTCAAAATTGAAAGTTTAATCTTGAGCTTGAAATTTTAAATATTGAATTAAGTAAGCGGGAGTAGCTCAGTTGGTAGAGCGATAGCCTTCCAAGCTATAGGTCGCGGGTTCGAGCCTCGTCTCCCGCTCTAACAGATTTCGAATTCAAAATCCCAGATTCAAAATTGGAGTTTTGAATTTGAAATAATGGATTGCGAATTGCCGAAAAGCTGTTGTAGCTCATGGGTAGAGCATCCCGCTTTTGGCGGGAAGGTATAGGGTTCAATTCCCTTCAACAACCAGCAAAGTATGCTGTTGTAGCTCAGGGGTAGAGCACTTCCTTGGTAAGGAAGAGGTCGAGGGTTCAATTCCCTTCAACAGCTCTATTCTAAGTGAATATGTTTGCAAACGAGCAAGCTTGGATGTTGAAATTTTGATTGTGTAGATCTTTGCCTGCCGATGCCTAGCGAACATCAAAAAGCGGCAAAAATTTACAAATTTACCTTATTCGAAAGGCTTACGATGTTTAGGGTGTGCGCTTCAAATGAAGCTTAAATAAGTAACTTTTTAATTATTTATACACTTTTAAACTAAAACAGGAATTTTCAAATATGGCAAAAGAAACATTTGACCGCTCGAAACCACACGTTAACATCGGTACTATTGGTCACGTTGACCACGGAAAAACTACTCTTACCGCTGCAATCACGCAAGTACTTTCAAAAAAGGGTCTTGCTGCAGTACGCGATTTCTCTTCAATCGACAATGCACCTGAAGAAAAAGAAAGAGGTATTACTATCAACACTTCACATGTTGAATACGCAACAGCAAACAGACACTATGCTCACGTAGACTGCCCGGGCCACGCTGACTATGTGAAGAACATGGTTACTGGTGCTGCCCAGATGGACGGAGCGATTCTAGTGGTTGCCGCTACTGACGGACCAATGCCACAAACACGTGAGCACATCCTTTTGGCTCGTCAGGTAGGTGTGCCTGCTCTTGTTGTGTTTATGAACAAAGTAGATTTAGTAGATGATGCTGAATTGCTTGAGTTGGTGGAGATGGAAGTTCGCGAACTTATGACTTACTATAGTTTCCCTGGCGATACGATGCCTGTTATCAAAGGTTCCGCACTTGGTGCCTTGAATGGCGAGCCACAATGGGTAGCAAAAGTAGAAGAGTTGATGGAAGCGGTGGATAACTTTATTCCTATCCCAGTTCGTTTGATTGACAAAGATTTCTTGATGCCTGTGGAAGATGTATTCTCTATCACTGGTCGTGGAACAGTTGCAACCGGTCGTATTGAAAGAGGTGTAATTAAGACTGGCGATCCAGTTCAAATTCTTGGAATGGGTGCTGAAAACTTGACTTCTACCATCACAGGTGTTGAGATGTTCCGCAAAATCCTTGATAGAGGTGAAGCTGGTGACAACGTAGGATTGTTGTTGAGAGGTATTGAAAAAGAGCAAATCTGCCGTGGAATGGTAATCTGCAAACCAAATTCAGTAACGCCACATGCGAAGTTCAAGGCGGAGGTGTACGTTCTTAGCAAAGAAGAAGGTGGACGTCATACTCCATTTTTCAATAAGTATCGTCCCCAGTTCTATTTCCGTACGACCGATGTTACTGGCGAGGTAATGCTACCTGCAGGTGTGGAAATGATCATGCCTGGCGATAACATTTCTATCGAAGTAACTTTGATCAATAAAATAGCTATGGAAAAAGGTCTTCGTTTCGCTATCCGCGAAGGCGGCCGCACCGTAGGTTCTGGTCAGGTAACTGAAATATTAGATTAAAATTTAATTGCCCTTAGGCAAGTGGCTGAAAATCAACACTAAGCGTTTCTAAGAAAAATCTTAGAAACGCTTTTGTTTTAATTCACTTTGTTCTACCTTTGCAGTCCTTTTAAATTGACGTACACGGGTGCGATTTAACAAGGTGTTGGAGGAGAGCCTAAAAGCAAAAATTTACGGGTGTAGTTCAACGGTAGAATAGCGGTCTCCAAAACCGTTGATCTTGGTTCGAATCCAGGCACCCGTGCAAAGAAGAAAAAGATGGAAAAAGTAAAAAATTACGTACTTGATTCGTTTGACGAAATTCGTAACAAGGTGTCGTGGCCAAAATTTAGTGAGCTTCAAAGTAGTGCGATTTTGGTACTCGTTGCATCGTTCATCTTTGCGTTAGTAATAGGGTTTATTGATTTTGGTTTTAAAAATGGCTTAACTTGGTTTTATACCCTTAAATAAGCGTAGCGAATTATGGCCGATTTAAAGTGGTATGTGCTCAGGGTGGTTAGTGGTCAGGAAAAAAAGATAAAATCTTATCTGGAAACTGACATCGAACGATCAAAACTGAAAGAATTTGTTCCTCAGATACTTATTCCTTCTGAAAAGGTGTATGAAATGAGAAATGGGAAAAAAAGAGTGAGAGAGAGAAACTTTTTCCCCGGTTACGTTATCCTTTTTGCGGATTTGACCCACGGAGAGGCATATCATACAGTTAACAATATACCTGGGGTAATTGGGTTTTTGGGGAACAATGTGTCTGGAATGACGAACAAAGAGCCGGTTGCGCTTCGTCAATCTGAAATAAATAGAATTCTAGGGAAAGTAGAAGAAGTAGATACAACAACAGAGAAATTAGAAACGCCTTTTATTAAAGGGGAATCTGTTAAAGTAATGGATGGTCCATTTAACGGATTTACTGGAACGGTAGAGGAGATTTTTGAAGAGAAGAAGAAATTGAACGTCATGGTAAAGATTTTCGGCAGGAATACGCCAGTCGAATTGAACTACATGCAGGTTGAAAAAGTAGAATAACAGAAGTAGTATAATACTAAAATGGCAAAGCAAGTAATTGGATTTTTGAAGTTACAGGTAAAGGGCGGTGCAGCTAATCCGGCACCTCCAATTGGTCCTGCATTGGGTAGTAAGGGTCTTAACATCATGGATTTTTGCAAGCAGTTTAATGCAAGAACTCAAGATAAACCCGGGCAGGTTTTACCTGTGTTAATTACAATTTATAACGACAAGTCGTTCGACTTTGTAATTAAAACGCCTCCAGCGGCTGTTTTGATCATGGAAGCAATAAAACTTCAAAAAGGATCAAAAGAACCTAACCGCTTGAAAGTTGGTTCAATTTCTTGGGATCAGGTGAAAAAGATAGCGGAGTTGAAAATGCCCGACTTAAACGCATTCAAAGTCGAGTCAGCAATGAAAATGATTGCTGGAACTGCGCGAAGCATGGGTGTAACTGTAAGTGGAACAGCTCCTTGGGCAAATAATTAATTAAAACAATGGCTAGATTAACAAAAAACCAAAAAGCCCTTGTAGGCAAATACAATCCTGACAAAGAATATTCTTTAGAAGACGCTGCAAAACTTGTAAAAGAGATTTCATTCACGAAATTTGATCCCTCTGTCGATGTAGACATCAGATTAGGAGTTGATCCTAAAAAATCAGATCAAATGGTTCGCGGTGTGGTGTCCCTCCCTCACGGACTAGGAAAGATTGTTAGAGTGTTAGTATTGTGTACTCCTGACAAAGAACAAGAAGCTAAAGATGCCGGTGCAGACCACGTAGGTCTTGATGATTATATCAAAAAGATTGAAGGCGGCTGGACGGATATTGATGTTATTATAACGATGCCTACTGTTATGGCTAAAGTAGGTAAACTCGGAAAGGTACTTGGACCCCGTGGCTTAATGCCAAATCCTAAATCAGGAACTGTTACTCTTGAAGTAGGTAAAGCAGTCAAAGATGTGAAGGCAGGTAAAGTTGACTTCAAAATTGATAAGCAGGGGATTATTCATGCAAGTGTTGGGAAGGCTTCCTTCAGCGCGGACAAAATAAAAGAGAATGCTGCTGAACTGATCAACATGGTAGCCAAGTTAAAGCCAGCTTCTGCGAAGGGTGCGTATTTCCAAAGCATTACGCTATCCTCCACCATGAGCCCTGGTATTACTGTAGATAAGGCATCCGTAGGTGGTGCATAATTTTTAAAACTGATGACTAGGGAAGAAAAAGAAACGATTATTGGTGAATTGTCTGAGAAGTTTTCTCAGAATAATCATTATTACATCACCGATGCCTCAGGTCTTACCGTTGCCCAAATAAACGCTTTTCGAAGAGTTTGTTTCAACACGGGAGTTGAATATCGTGTTTACAAAAATACGCTCATTCGCAAGGCTCTTGAAAAGCAAGGTGTGCATGACGAGGAGTTATTTAAGGTGTTGCATGGTTTTTCTGGAGTAATATTCTCCAAAGAATCAGGCAAAGCACCTGCGGTAGCCCTCAAGGAATATCATAAGAAACTAGATGGAAGACCCGCCTTAAAAGCTGCCTCTATCGAAAAGTCTATTTTTATTGGCGCAGACCAATTAGACACATTGAATGCGCTTAAATCCAAGAACGAGCTTATTGGAGAAATTATTTCCTTGTTACAATCACCTGCTAAAAATGTGTTGTCTGCTTTATTGAGTGGAAAAAGCACAATTGCTGGCTTAGTGAAGAGCTTGGAAGAAAGAAAACAATCTTAAAATTGAATTTGAACTATTAAAATTTACGAACATGGCAGACATCAAAGTAATCGGAGATCAACTTGTAGAACTTACCGTAAAGGAAGTTAATGAATTAGCATCTTATTTAAAGGAGACATACGGCATTGAGCCGGCAGCGGCAGCGGTTGCAGTAGCAGCAGGGCCAGCAGCAGGTGGTGCAGCCCCAGCAGCTGAAAAGACTAATTTCGATGTAATCTTGAAGGCACCTGGTGCAAATAAACTTCAGATCGTGAAGTTAGTGAAAGACCTAACTGGTCTTGGCTTGAAAGAAGCTAAAGATCTAGTTGATGGCGCTCCTAAAACAATCAAAGAAGGATTACCAAAAGCAGAAGCAGAAAACCTCAAGAAGCAACTTACTGAAGCTGGTGCTGAAGTTGAGTTGAAGTAATTGAAGGCGAAGGGTACCGTCTAACGTCAAAGTTGGGCCCCCATTCCTGTCAAATTCAGGATGGGGTTTCTTTATTTGTACCCATATTAATGTTTTGTTCTGTTTAGGAAATTTTAAACTCGAAGTACCTTGACGAAAAAGACCATCACCGGAAGAATTGATTTTTCTTCCATAGAGAAAGTCCTAGAATACCCGGACTTCTTAGACCTGCAATTGCAGTCTTTCAAAGATTTTTTGCAGATAGAAACAGCTGCAGAGAAGAGACAAAACGAGGGGCTATTCAAAGTGTTTGCTGAGAATTTCCCGATCTCAGACTCACGCGAAAACTTTGTGCTCGAGTTTGTTGATTATACGATCGATCCGCCAAAATATTCGGTTGATGAGTGCATTGATCGCGGGCTGACTTACTCGGTGCCTTTAAAAGCAAAACTTCGCCTCACGTGTAACGATGAGGACAATGAAGATTTTGAAACAATAGAACAAGAAGTCTTTTTGGGAAATATTCCATACATGACTGAGAAGGGATCTTTTGTGATCAATGGGGCCGAACGTGTTATTGTGTCTCAGTTGCATCGGTCGCCAGGCGTGTTCTTTGCGATGAGCAAGCATACAAATGGAACGAAGCTCTATTCTGCTAGGATTATCCCTTTCAAAGGTTCTTGGATCGAATTTGCTACAGATGTTAATGCTGTCATGTATGCTTACATAGATCGGAAAAAGAAATTTCCAATTACTACGTTGCTAAGGGCAATTGGCTATGGCACAGACAAAGATATTCTTGATTTATTCGGATTATCAGAAGAGGTTGATGCGAACAAAAATACACTTAAAAAATATGTCGGTCGTAAGTTAGCAGCTCGGGTGTTGAAAACTTGGACTGAAGACTTCGTGGATGAGGATACCGGAGAGGTAGTATCGATCGACAGGAATGAAGTGTTATTGGAGCGCGACCATGTAATAGAATCTGAAGATGTTGATATCATCGTAGAGTCGGGCGTTAAGTCAATTATTCTACATAGAGATGACGTTAATGTGACAGATTTTCATATCATATTTAACACCTTAGCCAAAGACAACTCGAACTCCGAAAAGGAGGCTGTTGAGCAAATTTATCGACAGTTAAGAAATACGGAAGCGCCAGATGAACAAACTGCCCGCGATGTGATCCAAAGCTTATTCTTTAGTGAAAAGCGATATGATTTAGGAGAGGTTGGCCGTTATAGAATTAATAAGAAACTTGGTTTAGACATTAATTCAGACCAACGAGTTTTAACTACTCAAGACATCATCTTGATTGTTAAATATTTGATTGGATTAATCAATTCTAAAGCCGTTGTTGACGATATTGACCACTTGAGCAACAGGAGAGTTCGGACTGTAGGTGAGCAACTGTATACTCAATTTGGTGTTGGTCTTGCGCGTATGGCAAGAACAATTAAAGAAAGAATGAATGTACGCGATAACGAAGACTTCAAGCCTGTTGACTTGATCAACGCGCGAACCTTATCTTCAGTAATCAATTCATTCTTTGGAACGAATCAGCTTTCTCAATTTATGGATCAAACCAACCCACTTGCAGAGATCACGCACAAGCGTAGGATGTCTGCACTTGGCCCTGGAGGTCTGTCAAGAGAAAGAGCTGGTTTTGAGGTGCGTGATGTTCACTATACACACTATGGTCGTTTGTGTACGATTGAAACTCCTGAAGGACCAAACATTGGGTTGATTTCTTCGCTTTGCGTTCATGCGAAAGTGAATAAAATGGGTTTTATAGAAACACCTTACAGAAAAGTTGAGGAAGGGAAGGTAAAGGTTAAAGAAGATGTTGTTTTTTTAACGGCTGAAGAAGAAGACACATTTAATATAGCGCAGGCAAACGTTCATATTACCACATCGGGCGAAATTACCGATGAAAAAATTAAGGCTCGTTTTGAAGGAGATTTTCCAATCGTTGAACCGAAGGACGTTCGGTATATGGACATCGCTCCCAATCAAATTGTGTCTATCGCGGCCTCGTTGATCCCATTCTTGGAACACGATGATGCTAACAGGGCTTTGATGGGTTCAAACATGCAACGCCAAGCCGTGCCGCTAGTACGGCCGGAAGCTCCGGTGGTTGGCACCGGATTAGAAAGACGGATTGCCCTTGACTCCCGCGCCTTGGTATTAGCGGAAGCAAACGGGGTAGTAGAATTTGTTGATGCGAAAAAGATTACAATCAAGTATGAAGTTTCTGAAGAGCAATCGCTCGTAAGATTTGATGACGAGTATAAAAGTTACAATCTTATTAAGTTCAGAAGAACGAATCAAGATACTTGTATTAATCTTACTCCCCTTGTTAAGAAGGGCGATAAGGTAACAAAAGGGCAAGCGTTATGTCAAGGTTACGGAACTGCTAATGGCGAGCTTGCGCTCGGAAGAAATCTTTTGGTAGCGTACATGCCATGGCAAGGCTATAATTTTGAGGATGCGATTGTAATATCTGAACGTGTAGTTCGTGATGACGTTTATACGTCAATTCACGTGGAGGAATTTGAGTTGGAGGTGCGCGATACTAAAAGAGGCGAGGAAGAACTCACCTCAGAGATACCAAACGTTAGCGAAGAAGCAGTTAAACATCTTGATGGAAATGGAGTAATCAGGATTGGTGCTGAAGTGAAGGAAGGAGATATTCTGATTGGGAAAATTACACCAAAAGGCGAAACAGATCCAACACCAGAAGAAAAATTGCTTCGAGCAATTTTTGGCGACAAAGCTGGTGACGTGAAAGATGCTTCGATGAAAGCACCTCCATCGCTAAAAGGTGTTGTTATTGAAACTAAGCTTTTTTCGAGACCAAAAAGAGATAAGGATATTCGCACAAAATCGAAAAAGGAACTTGATGCGTTGAAAAATCGCTACAGTAAAAGTCTTACTGATTTGCGCAACGAAATGATCAAGAAACTTTCGAACCTCTTGAATGGTAAGACTAGCCAAGGTGTTAAACACAAATTTGGCGATGAGCTGATAACCAAAGGAGTTAAATTCTCGAGTAAAGTCATTGAAAGTAATTTATTCCCCGATAAGAACATCTATCGCGATGAAAGTAACTACAATGTTCCTGAGGAAGTAAACTTGATAGTTGATATCAGTTTAGAGGGATGGACAGCGGAGGATCATACAAATGATTTGATCTCTGAGCTAGTTAAAAATTACCTAAACAAGCGTAACGTGATTGCTGGAGAGTTTAAGCGCGAGCGATTCACTCTTGAAGTTGGCGATGAACTTCCCGCGGGCATAGTGCAGCTTGCTAAAGTATATGTTGCTAAAAAACGAAAGCTAAAAGTGGGAGATAAAATGGCAGGGCGCCACGGTAACAAAGGCGTTGTTGCACGGATTGTTCGTGACGAAGACATGCCTTTCTTACAAGACGGAACTCCAGTAGATATATGTTTGAACCCGCTTGGTGTTCCTTCTCGTATGAACTTGGGTCAGATCTACGAAACCGTTCTTGCGTGGGCAGGTAAAAAGTTAGGTAGACGTTATGCTACGCCTATTTTTGATGGTGCTACGTTAGAGCAAGTTTCGGCTGAACTAAAAGAAGCAGGTTTACCTGATTTTGGAAGAACTTATCTTTATGACGGACTTACAGGTGACATCTTTGATCAACCAGTAACGGTGGGGATTGCCTACATGTTGAAACTTGGACACTTAGTTGATGATAAGATGCATGCCCGTTCAATCGGACCATATTCACTTATCACGCAACAACCTCTTGGTGGTAAAGCACAATTTGGTGGTCAGCGTTTTGGAGAAATGGAGGTTTGGGCGATTGAGGCATTCGGAGCGGCTCATATTCTGCAGGAAATCCTCACCATCAAGTCGGATGATGTAATTGGAAGGGCCAAAGCATACGAATCGATTGTGAAAGGCGAGACGATGCGAAAGCCAAATATTCCAGAGTCATTCAATGTGCTTGTTCACGAATTAAGAGGACTCGCTTTAGAGATTACAATGGATTAATAAAGCTGGATAGTCGGGAAGTCCGAGAGTCAATAAAGACTTTCAGACTTTCGGACTTTCAGACTTAGACGGATTTATAATTATTTAGTAAACTGAAACGTAACAATATGTCTTTCAGAAAGAATAAAAAATTCAATAGCGATTTTTCTAAGATCACCATCAGTCTAGCTTCTCCTGAATCAATTTTGGAAAGCTCGCATGGTGAGGTTACCCAACCCGAGACGATCAACTACAGAACATACAAACCAGAAATGGGGGGATTGTTTTGCGAACGGATATTCGGTCCGGTAAAGGACTGGGAATGTCATTGTGGAAAATATAAACGCATTCGATATAAGGGCATTATATGCGATCGTTGCGGTGTTGAAGTGACCGAAAAGAAAGTGCGCAGAGAGCGCATGGGGCACATCGAATTGGTGGTGCCTGTAGCTCATATTTGGTACTTTCGCTCGTTGCCGAATAAAATCGGTTACCTGTTGGGTCTTCCAACAAAAAAACTAGATCAAATCATCTATTACGAAAGGTATGTAGTAATTCAAGCTGGTATTAAAGAAGAAGACGGTGTCAATAGGTTAGACTTCCTGACCGAAGAAGAGTACCTGGATATACTTGACAAACTTCCTCGCGAAAATCAATTGTTGGATGATAGTGATCCTAAGAAATTCTTAGCGCGCATGGGTGCCGATGCCCTTGAAATGTTATTATCGCGCTTAAAGTTAGATGAGCTTTCTTTTGAATTGCGCCATCAAGCAGCCACCGATACTTCGCAGCAACGTAAGGCAGAGGCTTTGAAGCGTTTGAAAGTTGTGGAAGCTTTCCGCGATGCAAATACTCGTATCGAGAACAGACCAGAGTGGATGACCATTAAAATGGTTCCTGTTATTCCTCCCGAGTTGCGTCCTCTTGTGCCGCTAGATGGCGGACGTTTTGCGACATCTGATTTGAATGATCTTTACAGGCGCGTTATAATCCGTAACAATCGTTTAAAAAGATTAATTGATATAAAAGCTCCTGAAGTGATCTTACGTAATGAAAAACGTATGCTTCAAGAAGCTGTGGACTCGTTGTTCGATAATTCACGTAAAGTGAATGCTGTTCGTTCTGATGGAAACCGTGCTTTGAAGTCTTTGAGTGATATGCTCAAAGGCAAACAAGGGCGATTCCGTCAAAATTTATTGGGTAAACGTGTTGACTATTCAGGCCGCTCGGTTATTGTGGTGGGTCCAGAGTTGAAACTTCATGAGTGCGGTCTTCCTAAAGATATGGCTGCTGAATTGTTCAAGCCGTTTATTATCCGCAAGCTTATTGAAAGAGGAATTGTAAAGACTGTAAAATCAGCTAAAAAGATTGTTGATCGTAAAGATCCGGTTGTTTGGGATATTTTAGAAAACGTATTGAAAGGGCATCCCGTTCTTTTGAACCGAGCTCCGACTCTTCACAGACTAGGTATACAAGCCTTCCAACCAAAATTGATTGAAGGAAAGGCAATACAGTTACATCCGTTGGTATGTACTGCGTTTAACGCTGACTTTGACGGTGACCAAATGGCGGTTCACGTTCCTCTAGGGCAAGAAGCCGTGCTTGAGGCCTCCTTATTGATGCTTTCCTCACACAATATTCTTAACCCGGCAAACGGTGCTCCTATTACTGTTCCTTCTCAGGACATGGTGTTGGGTCTTTATTATTTGACGAAAGGCCGCAAAGGTGAAAAAGGCGAAGGGAAAAGATTTTATTCGGCTGAAGAAGTTATCGTGGCCTTTAACGAAGGCAAGCTTTCTAAACATGCAATTATTAAAGTTCGCGTTAACGTTAAGGATAAGAAGACTGGAAAAATAGAATACAAACTTACTGAAACTGTTGCAGGCCGTGTTATATTCAATGCGGTAATGCCCGAAGAAGTTGGCTTTGTAGACGAACTGTTGACTAAGAAAAAACTACAAACAATTATCGCTGATGTTTACAAGTATGCTGGTCAAGCTAAGACAGCAAAATTCTTGGATGATATCAAGGAGATTGGTTTCCAGATGGCATATAAAGGTGGTCTCTCAATGGGGCTTAACGATGTAAAGGTGCCTGCTGAAAAGGAGAAATTAGTAGCGGAAGCTCAGAAGGAGGTTGACTCCGTTTGGAGTAACTATATGATGGGACTAATTACCGATAACGAGCGTTACAACCAGGTTATCGATATTTGGACACGCACGAATACCATGCTTACCAACACGCTGATGAAGCAGTTGGAGGAAGATCAGCAAGGATTTAACTCAATTTATATGATGATGCACTCTGGAGCTCGTGGTTCTAGAGAACAAATTCGTCAGTTAGGCGGAATGAGAGGTCTTATGGCGAAGCCACAAAAGAATTTGGCAGGGTCAGTTGGGTCTATCATCGAGAATCCAATCTTATCAAACTTTAAAGAAGGGCTTGATGTATTGGAATACTTTATTTCTACACATGGTGCTCGAAAAGGCTTGGCGGATACTGCGTTGAAAACAGCTGATGCCGGTTATTTGACGAGAAGATTAGTTGACGTGGCGCAAGATTTAGTTATCACAGAGGAAGATTGTGGTACATTGAGGGGTCTAAAAGTAACCGCGTTAAAGGACAATGAAGATATAGTTGAGCCTTTGTCTGAACGAATTGTTGGCCGGGTTACGGTTCATGATATTTATGATCCGTTGACGGAAAAATTGATTTGCTTGGCAAACGAGCACATCACCGATGACATCGCTAAACTAATTGAAGAGACAAACATTGAGGAGGTGGAGATTCGCTCAATACTTACATGTGAAACAAAAATTGGAGGATGTGCTAAATGTTATGGAAGGAATTTAGCAACAGGAAGAAGCGTGCAAACGGGCGAGGCTGTGGGCGTTATTGCTGCTCAGTCAATCGGTGAGCCGGGCACCCAGCTAACACTACGTACTTTCCACGTAGGTGGTACGGCATCCAACATTGCTGTTGATGCAAACATTAAAGCGAAGTTTCCGGGCTATGTGGAATTTGAGACAATCAGAACCGTAGAAACAGCCGATAAAGAGGGGAACAACGTACATGTTGTAATGGGAAGAACAGGTGAAATTAGAATCTTGGACGAAACTAAGTCTAGGGTATTGATTTCGAATAACGTTCCTTACGGGGCTTTCTTGCAAGTGAAGGATGGTCAGAAAGTAGAAAAAGGGGATCAATTATGTTATTGGGATCCTTACAATGCAGTTATTCTTTCTGAGTTTGACGGCCAAATAGGATTTGAGGCGATCATTGAAGGGGTTACCTTTAAAGAAGAATCAGATGAGCAAACAGGCCACCGTGAAAAAGTGATCATTGATACCCGAGATAAAACGAAAAACCCTTCGATTATCGTAAATGGCAAGAATGATTCTAAAGGCTACAACATTCCAGTAGGTGCTCACTTAGCAGTGGAAGAGGGAGAGAAGATTAAAGCGGGTCAGGTGCTTGCTAAAATCCCTAGAACCATGGGCAAGTCAAGAGATATTACGGGTGGTCTTCCTCGGGTAACTGAATTGTTTGAAGCGAGAAATCCTTCAAATCCTGCAGTAGTGAGCGAGATTGACGGTGTTGTTACTTACGGAGGTATAAAGCGAGGAAACCGTGAAATCTTTATTGAATCACGTGATGGTGTTCAAAAGAGATACATGGTGCCACTTTCTAAACACATTCTTGTTCAAGACAATGACTTCGTGAAAGCAGGTCAGCCATTATCAGACGGAGCGATCACTCCTTCCGATATTTTATCGATCAAAGGACCAACCGCTGTTCAAGAGTATTTAGTGAATGAAATTCAAGAGGTATATAGACTGCAGGGCGTGAAGATCAATGACAAGCACATTGAGTGTATTGTAAGTCAGATGATGCAAAAAGTAGAAATTATAGACTCTGGTGATACTACATTCTTGCCTGGCGAATATGTTGACAAGTTTGAATTTCGTGAAGAGAATGATCTAGTTCTTGATAAGAAAGTAGTGTTGGAAGCAGGCGATTCGAACAGATTCAAGGTAGGGCAGATTGTTTCTCCTCGCGAGCTACGAGATGAAAACTCATCGTTGAAGCGCAAGGATTTGAAACCAGTTGAGGTGAGAGATGCTTTGTCTGCCGTTTCAAGGCCAACGTTGCAAGGTATCACACAGGCCTCATTGAAAACTGAAAGCTGGCTCTCTGCGGCTTCTTTCCAAGAGACTACCAAAGTATTGAGCGAAGCTGCCATCCGCGGCAAAGCAGATAAGTTGATGGGATTAAAAGAAAACGTGATTGTTGGTCATCTGATACCTGCAGGAACTGGACAACGTATCTTTAACGATATGATTGTTGGTTCTGAGGACGAATACGAAGACCTAATGGAGGTTACTGCGGCTACTAAAGCGAGAGAAAAGCAATTTCAGAACTAGGCAATTAGAAGGCGTCCGTAAAAACCGGACGCCCTAGTGAATACGATGGCAAACGAAAAGGAGGAAGTTCAGCAAAACCAGATAAACATTGAGCTCTCGGAGGAGATTGCAGAAGGCGTTTACTCGAATTTGGCCATGATTGCGCATTCCAACAGTGAATTTGTTATCGATTTTATAAGATTGATGCCGGGTGTGCCAAAAGCAAAGGTAAAATCACGAATCGTGGTGACACCTGAACACGCCAAACGTCTTCTTTTTGCTTTGAAAGACAATATTGAGAAATATGAGGCCTCGTTTGGAACGATAAAGCGCACTGATGAAGCACCAAGATTTCCCATGAATTTTGGTGGTACCATCGGAGAAGCGTAAAAGTTCACATAAAATTAAAGTAGGATGCGAAATTTCTTTACACAAGGTTTTGCATCCTATTTTTCTTTAGATACCTTTGCAGTCCTATTTTTTTGAAGGGTTTTAACAATAAAAATAAATGCCTACCATTCAACAACTTGTAAGAAAAGGACGGACTAAATTGACCTTTAAGTCAAAGTCTCCTGCCTTAGATTCCTCCCCTCAACGCAGAGGTGTATGCACAAGAGTGTATACTACCACTCCTAAAAAGCCAAACTCAGCTATGAGAAAGGTTGCAAGGGTGCGTTTAACTAACGGAAAGGAAGTAAATGCCTATATCCCGGGCGAGGGTCACAATCTTCAGGAACACTCTATTGTGTTGATTCGGGGTGGTAGGGTAAAAGACCTTCCAGGTGTGCGCTATCACATTGTACGTGGTGCGTTAGATACTTCAGGTGTTGGTGGAAGGCAGCAAAGCAGATCTAAATACGGTGCAAAGAGACCTAAGGCTGGCGCTGCTGCTCCTGCCGGAAAGGGCGCTCCTGCGGCTAAAGGAAAAGGTAAAAAATAATCGATACGTACGATGAGAAAGACAAAACCTAAGAAAAGATATTTACTTCCAGATCCAAAGTTCAACGACACTTTGGTGACAAAGTTTGTGAATTACATGATGGAAGAAGGCAAAAAGAGTGTTGCTTACGGCATATTCTACGATGCAATTGCTATGGTGGAGAAGAAAGCAGGCGGAGAGCCTGGCTTAGAAGTTTGGAAAAGAGCGATGAACAACGTGATGCCCGCTGTCGAAGTAAAGAGCCGTAGGGTAGGTGGAGCAACATTCCAAGTACCAGTAGAGATAAGACCCGAAAGAAAAATCAATCTTAGCATTAAATGGTTGATTGATTATTCGCGTTCACGTGGCGAAAAAACCATGATGGATAAACTAGCTGGTGAAATTTTGGCTGCTTCAAAGGGTGAAGGCGCTGCGATTAAGAAAAAAGACGATACACATAGAATGGCAGAAGCGAATAAAGCGTTCTCTCATTTTAGATTTTAATAAATCCCAAAAACAATTCTAATTCTATTATTCTAAATGGCACGGGATTTAAAATACACAAGAAATATTGGTATTGCGGCTCACATTGATGCTGGTAAAACAACAACAACCGAACGCATTCTTTATTATGCGGGTGTTAACCACAAAATAGGCGAAGTCCATGATGGTGCAGCCACTATGGACTGGATGGCGCAGGAACAGGAAAGAGGTATTACCATTACTTCGGCTGCCACTACTGTTTATTGGAAATATAAAGCTAACGATTACCACGTAAATATTATTGACACTCCTGGTCACGTTGATTTTACTGTGGAAGTGAATCGTTCATTACGTGTGCTAGATGGGTTGGTTTTCTTGTTTAGCTCTGTTGATGGTGTTGAACCTCAATCTGAAACCAACTGGCGCTTAGCAGATAATTACAAAGTTGCTCGCATCGGATTCGTTAACAAAATGGATCGGTCGGGTGCCGATTTCTTAGGCGTAGTTGCACAAGTAAAGGAAAGGCTTGGAAGCAAGGCGGTAGCACTTCAATTGCCAATTGGCGCAGAAGAGAACTTTAAAGGTGTTGTGGACTTGGTTGGAAACAAAGGGATTATATGGAATGAGTCTGACAAGGGGATGACTTTCCAAGAAATTCCAATTCCTGCCGACATGGTAGAAGAAGCCAAAGAATATCGCGAGAAATTGTTAGAGGCGGTTGCTGAAGTTGACGAGACATTGATTGAAAAATATTTTGCAGACCCTGAGTCAATTACAACTGCAGAAATTTTGAAAGCGTTGCGTGAAGCAACGATTCAAATGAAAATAGTTCCGATGGTGTGTGGATCATCCTTTAAAAACAAAGGTGTTCAGACCATGTTAGACTACGTGATGGAGTTACTTCCGTCTCCGCTGGATAAGGATGAAATTATAGGAACGGATCCAGATACAGATCTCCCAGTTTCAATTACCCCTACTGAAAAGGAGCCTTTCGTTGCTTTGGCTTTTAAGATTGCGACAGATCCATTCGTAGGTCGGTTGTGTTTTATTCGCGCTTATTCTGGTGTACTTGAGTCGGGCTCGTATGTGTATAATACTCGCACGCAGCAGAAAGAAAGGATTTCTCGCGTGTTTCAAATGCACGCAAACAAGCAAAATCAAATCGAAAGATTGCCGGTGGGTGATATTGGAGCTGTGGTTGGTTTTAAGGATATTAGAACAGGCGATACGCTTTGCGATGAAAAGCGAAAAGTAATTCTAGAATCTATGGTGTTCCCTGAGCCAGTTATTGGGTATGCTATTGAGCCGAAGAAGCAAGCTGATGCCGATAAACTTGGCATGGCTATTTCTAAATTGGTGGAAGAAGATCCTACACTTCGCGTTAATACCGACCAGGAAACTGGTCAGGTTATCTTGAGGGGTATGGGTGAACTTCACTTGGAAATTATCATCGACCGTCTAAAGCGCGAATTCAAAGTAGAGATCAACCAAGGCGCACCGCAAGTGGCTTATAAAGAAGCTCTAACTAAGAACGTTGAACATAAGGAGGTTTATAAGAAGCAAACAGGTGGTCGTGGTAAGTTTGCCGATATCGTGTTCGAAATCGGTCCACGTGAACTTGGACCGGAAGATAAGCCAGGATTGGAGTTTGTGAATGACATTGTGGGTGGTGTTATCCCTCGCGAATTTATTCCAGCTATTCAAAAAGGATTTACAAACGCAATGTCAAATGGTCCGTTGGCTTCTTATCCAATCGACAATATGAAAGTTCGTTTGTTCCATGGCTCATTCCACGATGTTGACTCTGATGCGTTATCATTTGAACTGGCAGCTAGAATTGGCTTCAAAGAGGCAGCTAAAAAGTGTGCTCCTCAAATATTAGAACCAATTATGGGTGTTGAAGTAGTTAGCCCCGATGAATACACAGGTTCGGTAACAGGTGACTTGAACAGAAGAAGGGGTGTGATGAAAGGAATGGATACACGTAATGGTGCTCAGGTTATTAAAGCGGATGTTCCTTTATCAGAACTCTTTGGATACATCACTGACCTAAGAACGATTACTTCTGGACGTGCAGCCGCCTCATTGACATTCTCACATTATTCTCCTGTGCCGAGAAACTTGGCAGAGAAGGTAATTGAAGATGCCAAGGGAGGAAAAAATTAATCGACTAGAGAGACCTTTAATATAAAGACATGAATCAGAAAATTAGAATTAAGTTGAAGTCGTACGATCATACTCTCGTTGATAAATCATCTGAGAAGATTGTGCGCGCTGTGAAAGCAACAGGTGCTGTTGTTAGCGGACCTATTCCTTTGCCAACAGAAAAGGAGAAATTTACAGTACTTCGTTCACCACACGTAAACAAAAAAGCACGTGAACAATTTCAACTTTGTACTTATAAAAGGTTAGTTGATATTTATTCTAATAGTGCTAAAACCGTTGATGCGTTAATGAAGCTGGAATTGCCTAGTGGAGTTGATGTGGAGATAAAGGTCTAGTTTCAACCGAAACATTTTATTGAACCCAGCTTGTTTTAATAAGCTGGGTTTTTTTGTTTTTGGCAGGTCTGTTTTTTTTAGAAAGCGTACTAATGGAATTAGCAATTCAAGCGCGATCTGAGTCACCTTTAGTTAAAATTATGCGACAGGACATATGAATGCCGATTTATCCTTGGTTAATATCTTAATTCTTTTCGGAGCTTTACAAGGCTTGATCTTTGGCTTGATTTTGTTATTCAATCGAAAGCATCCGGGGGCGGTGTTTCTAAGCGTCTTCATGTTAACACTAGCCTATAATAGTTTTGAAACGTTTAATTGGAGTTCGGGACTCAATAGCTTTTTAACTGAATTGTACCCATTCGTCTTTATCTATTTGCTCGGTCCGAGCCTTTATTTATATCTCCTTTCATTAATGTATCCAGAAAGGAAATTTAGTGGTAAAAGCATTGTATTAATTTACTTTTCCCCCATAGCCCAGTTTGCTATTCGTACCGCAAGTATAGCCTATCATATCCTATGGATGAATGACTATATTCAAACTGAAACGCACCCTGAGCAACTCAATAAATTGTATTTTGGTTATTCGGAATATTTTAGTGCCGCGGTTTTTATCGGATTTTTCATGGCCTCGATTCTGGAATATCAAAAACACAAGTTAACACGACCAAGCCGTTTGTTTTCGAAGGAAAACCAAGAAAGAATGAATAAGTGGATTAGCTCACTGCTTGTCGCTATGGGCATTTTGTCAACACTTTGGCCTGTAACGCTTTTTGCCCCTTACGTTTTCGGTCTTCCGGAAGCCGTAAAGTATTATCCGGTAGAATTGTTGTTGGTTGCATTTATTTACTGGATTGCGTTTGCCGGATATTATCAATCGAGGCAGATTCAACTCAAAGCATTGCGCTCAGGAGAGTATGATGAGAATGAGTTAGCAGAGGAGTTTGGGAAGTTGAAGAAATGTATGGAGGGAGAGCGGCTTTTTCTAGATCCCGAATTGAATTTGAATAAACTGGCGCAACACACAGGGATCAACGGCAAAGTGATTTCAACTACATTAAACCAATATCACGATAGCACATTCAACGATTTTGTGAACGGCTATCGGATTGCTGAAGCGCAACATAGGCTAACAGATCCATTGCACCAACATTTAACTATTTCGGCCATTGCGTTAGAGTGCGGATTTAACTCGCAAGCAACTTTTCAGCGAGCATTTAAATCCAAGTTGCACATGACCCCCAAAGAATACATTGCCCTACACACAAAAAAGTAGTCTAGTTTTTCTCAAATCACGATTTGAGATGAATTTAAAAGCTAAAAGTCAGTTATTTCGGCATATTTATTAAGAAATCAAGTATGCGTAGCCTCAAATTTCAGTGTGTGGTTGCTGTGTTAACTTTATCAGGCTACTTTCCGGTAGTTGCACAATCATTCATTTTCATATCTGGTAAAATTGGGGAGCTGCAATCTAGAAAGCCAGTTCCCTATGCTAACATATACCTGAAAGCACATGGAATAGGAACCGCTGCCAATGCCGAAGGCGAGTTTGTTTTTAAGATTCCCATCGATTGGACAGCCGATACATTGATGATTTCAAGCATTGGGTATAATACGGCCAAGTCAACCATTTGGACCAATAAGTTGCCTAAAGAGATTTGGTTAACGCCATCGATCATCCAACTGAAAGAAATTACTGTAAACAGCGAAACTGCCTCATCTTTTGTGAAACGCGCCATTGAGAAAATCCCTCAAAATTATGACACATCTGGTTTCCACATGAACGCTTATTACAAAGAAAATGCTTGGTTGGGAGATTTTGAAATGGTGAATAGTGAAGCCGTGCTGGATATCTACAAAACATTTAAACCAAACACACGAAAAAAGTTTAACGACCAATTGCGGATTCTCAAGGGGCGCAAAAAACAAATCAAACTCCCTGCTGACATGCTGTACTATTCGCTCAGTCTTTCTAACGGGGCCAGAGGTAATTTGGGTAGCGATTTTGTAAAGAACATTACCGATGACTACCATCCGTTAAATAAGTCCAACTTTAAATATTACCAGATTGAATTTGGGGACATTGTTCAAGATGGAAGCAAACCAACGCAGGTGGTAAATATGCGACCCAAAAAGAGATCCCGCAAAGGACTAATGACCATGAAATTATTCATTGATCAGGAAACCATGGCTTTCAAACGGATAGAGGCAGAACTAACAAAAGAAGGAGTTGACTTTGTAGAGCGCGCAGACAAGGGAGTTGTCTACAGCTTAGCCTCGCTTTATATGGGGTATAATACCAACTACGATAAATTTTCTGCGGATGCTGATTATAAAATGTACAATGGGAAATGGTATCTCAATTCAGTCAATCGTTATTTTGAACTTTTGGTAAATAGCAGAAAAAGAAAAATAAAAAACCGGAAGTGGTTCGTGGATGGAAACTTGCAAATCACAGACATTAATACGAATGACAGGCAACCGATCGATCAGGGAAACATTGGTAATAATCAGGCTTCTATTACTTCCATCATTGGCAAGGACTACGATGAGGCCTTTTGGGAAAACTTTAACATTATAAAGCCAGTGATTCCTGATTCGCTGAAGAACAAAATTCAGCCAATCGAAAAAGAAGAACAAAAAAACATTGATCCTAAAAAGAGTAGTTCAACTCAACAAAGCAATCACCAAAAAGGATTTACGCGGGCCGATATGTTGAGAGGCAAACTTTCTCCTTTGCGCACAGGTTACGATGTGTTGTTTTATCATTTGGACGTGGCAGTGGATATGGATTCACATTCTATAGAAGGCTCTAATCTTATCAGGTTTAAGGTGATGAAATCTTTTAAGACAATGCAAGTTGACTTGTTCGCCAATATGAAAGTGGATAGAATTTTGTACAAGGGTACTGCACTTGCATTCAAACGAGAATATGACGCAATCTTCATAGATTTTCCTGGCATGCTTGCGAACGAATCGAAAGAAGAAATAAAAATTTATTATGAAGGAACTCCAAAAACACCAGATTGGTCTATTCCTATGAATGGTGGCGTGCTTTGGGATAAAGATGAACAAGGTAACCCATGGGCGCAAATGGTTTGCCAAGGCTCTGGCGCAAGTTTATGGTGGCCCAACAAAGATCACTTATCAGATGAGCCAGACAGTATGAAAATCTGGATCACTGTGCCAAGTGCGTATGCGGAAATATCCAATGGTAGATTAAATAAAGAAACACCAATGCCAAATAATCAAACACGTTATGAATGGAATGTGAGTTATCCTATCAATAACTACAACGTAACGTTTAACATAGGTAAGTATGTACACTACCGCGATCACTTCATCACAAATGACACACTTACGTTAGATTATTATGTGATGCCTTATAACCTAGAAAGATCGAAAAAGTTTTTTAGCGAGGTAAAGCCTATGATCACAACTTTTGAAAAGTATTTTGGTAAATATCCATTTAGTCGCGATGGCTTTACTTTGGTAGAAAGTATTTATCCCATGGAACATCAAAGTGGAGTTTGTGTAGGAAAAATAACAGAAGAGAATGCAAAGGGAAACAATCCGTTGATATGGCACGAATCCGCGCATGAGTGGTGGGGCAATTCGGTAAGTTGTTCCGATTTGGCTGACATGTGGATGCACGAGGCATTTGCCACGTATGCTGAAGCATTGGTAATTGAAGACAAGTTTGGAAAGAAACTGGGGCAGCAGTATTTGATAGATTCTAAAGATCGCGTTCTCAATCTCGATCCAATAGTAGGTGCGTATGATGTGAATGATATTTTTTATGATATCGAAGACATGTATAGCAAGGGCAGTTTGGTTTTAAATACATTCCGAAATGTGTTGAATAATGATTCAATCTGGTTTAGTCTGCTTCGGGCAATCCAAACTCATTTTCGGTATAAAACAATTTCTTCTACTCAGTTGATTTCTTTCATCAATGAAAAGACACAAACTGATTACACTTATTTTTTTGATCAGTATTTACATCACCGGGCTTTACCTAAACTAAAAATTAGGAAAAGGAAATCCGGATCCGATTTAGTAATTGACTACCGATGGGAATGTGACGTGCCAAAATTCTGTATGCCAATTAAGGTAACTACCGCAATTGATCATTTTGAATTCATTTTCCCCACAACGGAATGGAAATCAACTTCTATTGCCAACATGCAAGAGGAGCATTTTGAAGTGGATGAAAATAATTTTTTGATTTCTCTCGTTGAGGTTGATCGTTAACGAATTCTCGTATCAGATCAAATAATTTTTTGATGATGGTTATATTTATGCTTGTTGCTGTTCCCTTCGATCATGCTTTTTCAAACGCCAGAATTTCATTTAATGAATTTTCTGCAGTCTTCAATTTGTTTTCAAAACTTTTGTAGATATATCGAAAGGGTATGATTAGCAGAAGGGTAATTCCCATCAAGCTGAGGAAGTACGTAGTTCCAAATTCTTTGTTTTGGTAAACGGAAGTGTTATGCCTTATATTTATCCACGCTGGTATAATTGTAACAAACCATACAAAAACAATTAATAAATCGTAAATACTTCTTGAAGAGGTATGTATTCTGAATTTGTGAAGTGCTTTTTGCAGTTCTACTATTGGCAACTCAAAATACTTTGGACGAGTAATTACTAAATGATCTTTAAATGACCACAACATAGCTAGTCCGCCTAGAAAACAAGGGATACTAAATTCAATTTGTTTTATTAAAATGATTGTAAAAATAAAAGATATCAAAGCATAAACTAATGCAAGGTTTCTTCCCAGTATTGATGTTTTAATTAGCAGATCAACTTCACTTACGTTTTTTTTCAGGTAACCTTTTTTAATAAGGCTTTCGTTAAGTTGGATTCGTTCTTTTAATTTTTCGTTCTCTAATTTCCAGTAGTCTTTCAGTTCGTCTAGTTCCATAACATTATTTATTAGTTGCTTGATCTTTAAGTTCTTTTTTAATGCGACTGATTTTTGTGCCGACATTTGTTTCGCTTATCCCGAGAATCTCCGCAATATCTCGATGACTTTTCTCTTCCAAATAAAGCATTATCAGTGCTTTGTTAAAAGGATCGAGCTGATGTATAAATCGATACAATTGACTCAGGTTGGTGTCGAGTTCGTCCAGGTAATTAACGGAGTGGATGTTAAAGACGATATCATCTATTGGGGTCTTACTTTCTTTTCTTTTTATCTCTTTGCGATAATGAGAAATGGCTACATTGAGCGCAACACGATAAACCCAGCCTGAAAGATTAACATTTGGCTTATTACTTTCAAATGATCTCCATAGTTGTATTAGTATCTCTTGCTGAAGATCTTTTCTGTCATCTGCGTCTTTGCAATAGGAATATAGGATTTTGTAAATTACTCCCTTGTAATCACGTATTAGTTGAACGAACTCATCTGTATCGGTTGCTGATCTCACAATAAGATATCCTTTCTACACTAATCGCAGATTAAAGTCAAAAAATCACAAAACTCGAAAATTAATTTTTTGGTTGAATGACAATGTTCTCGAATTGAAAGGTAAAGGCTCTGTCAATCTCTCGCAAATTGCTATTTTAACTGCTTATAGAAATAGAGCTGGTGGTTTTCTAATACCTCGGGATGCGCAATCTTAACTAAATCTTTCAAAATCAAATCAGGCCTCAAATACCCGAGTTCTAAAAATTCGCTTCCACCTTTCGCTCCTTTACGTGCATTGTAGGTGAAGATGGTTCTCTCCTTAAACGCGTTGAATTTCGAGTAACGTTGTTCTGAAGCTTTCATTTCGTCCAAGGATAAAAAACCACCAACCCCAATCCAAAGGTTCGCTGCATGGGCTTTCTTGTAGACCGATTCAAAACTCAATTCAAGAAATCCATTCGATCCATCCTCTTTCCATAGGTAATTACATCCCGCATCTGCTAATAAAGTGCTTGCATAGTTTTTTCCACCTGGCAAATACCACGTATCGCCATAGACAATACCGCTCATTGTGGTCGGTCTTGTCTTTGTTTGCTCCGCAAGCTGTTTTGTCAGTAGATATTCCTTTTCAATAAAATTAAAAACGGAATCAGCTTCTTTTTCTTTATTAAAGAACAACGCCATAAACTTGATCCACTCGGCCCGACCCAACGGATGCTTCTCCAAGTATTCCGCATTGATGATAACAGCCAAGCCCAGCTCTTGAATTTTTTTTAACTGCCCTAAATCGTTACTCAACGCATAGCCCATTACTGCCGATGGCTTAAGAACAATTAGGCGTTCCATGTTCATTCCTTTATCAATCCCCAGATCAACAATTTTTCCAGAGTCAATTCGGGCTCTCATTTTTGCAGAGCTGATGTAGTCAGTTGTTGGGAAGCCAACGAGTTTATTAGTTAGGTTTAAATAGTCAAGAAGTGGAATATGGGTAGTGGAAGTGCATACAATGTTTTCTAGGGGGACGGCTATTACCTTTGTTTGATCATCGTGCGCGGGAATAGTTTCTCCTTTAGGTACTAAAAGATATTTATAACCTGAAGTAGCATTTTGATAAGGGTATTTTACTTCAACAAGTTTTGAGTTCCCTTGATTACTAATACTAAACCCAACAGCATATTTTAGAGAGTCGCCTTGCTTATATCTACTTGTTGTTTTTTTGCTTTCGCAGGATACAAATAAGCAGCAGGCTACAAGCCACAGGCTAAAGGCCGAAACATGGGGTTTTAAATTTTGAAATTTGAATCTTGAAATATTAATCATTCACAAGTTTACGGAATTTATTATGTTTGCACCTGTATTGCGGTTTTTCTTGTTGAGTTACATCAACAGAAAATTAAAAGGGAACCCCGTTTAAATCGGGGGCTGTTCCCGCAACTGTAATCCACTTAATGAACTAACAACCAAAGCCACTGTCTTTAACAAGATGGGAAGGCGTTAGCGAATGTGGAGAGCCAGGAGACCTGCCGAAATACAACATACATCAGTGCTTCGGGTAAAAAGCGACTGTGATTCATTTGATTAATGTTTTGTCAGGATTCTGCAGGTTCCTTTCATAGCGTTATCATCGTTTCATTTTCAGCCTTTTACTCTTTTTTCAAAACCATTAAATCTTTTAAAATGAAAAGAGAGAAAAAAGTCTGGACAATAACTTTAATTGTCCTTTGGGGGCTGGCTCCAAGTAAAACAAGTGCTCAGCAAACGCAAGACTCAACAAAGGTTCTATCAGAGGTTGTAGTTACAGCCACGAAATTCGCAAAGAATCAATCCGAAACTGGCAAAGTGCTGGTAGTAATTGACGAAGAGCAATTAAAGCGAAGCTCTGGTAAAGACATTTCGCAACTGTTAAATGAACAAGCGGGTGTCGTTGTTAACGGGGCTAACAGTAATCCCGGAAAGGATAAATCAGTTTTTCTTCAGGGAGCTTCTACCAAGTACACGTTGATTTTGGTTGATGGCATTGCGGTCAATGATCCGAGCAGTGTGGGCGGTGCATTTGATTTGCGCTTGTTGCCTATCGATCAGGTGGAGCGCATTGAGATTTTGAAGGGCAGTCAATCTACTCTCTATGGAACCGATGCCATAGCTGGAGTAATAAACATTATTACCAAAAAGAAAGGAAATAAACCGTTGGCCGGATTCGGAACACTGAGCTATGGCAGCTATAACACATTCAAAGGCACCATTGGAGTGGGTGGCTCTGATGGCATTGTTAATTATAATGTTGGATATACCCGCTACTCTACAGATGGCGTTAGCGAAGCAAAAGATGCGATAGGGAACGGCAACTTTGACAAAGATGGAGTGAAGCAAAATTCGGTAAATGCAAATTTTACAATCAATCCATCAAAGGGCTTGTCACTTAATCCATTTTTTAGGTTTGCCGACTATAATGGGAAATATGATGCAGGAGGATTTGCGGATGATCCCACGGCAGCATTCACATCGAAAATTACCAACTACGGAGTGACGGGTAATCAAGATCTTAAAAAAACTACGTTGAATTGGCAGTATGGACGTATTGATACTAGGCGAAGTTACGGCAATCAGTATGGCACATTTGAGTATAAAGGGTATTTTGATAATGCAGAACTTTTTCTTACCAGTGATCTCTCCAGCACATTCCAGTTATTGTACGGAGTCAATTTCCAGAATCAAAAAATGGATGATGAGAAGGCTAAAAAGGCAAACCCATCCATCAAAATTATTAGCCCGTATGCATCTATCTTTCTAAAAAATGTCAATGGATTTTCGGCCGAGGTGGGCGGTAGGTACAACAATCATTCACAGTTTGGCGATGCGCTCACGTTTAGTATAAATCCATCCTATTTCGTTAATCAAAACATTAAGCTGTTTGCCAATTACTCAACTGGTTTTAAAGCGCCAACACTAAATGAACTCTACGGCCAATTTGGAGCCAACGATCAATTGAAGCCAGAAACAAGCGCGAACGTACAAACAGGTGCACATTATTTTTCGACCGATAAACGGTTTAATCTAAGAGTAAACTACTTTAACAGACAGATTGCTAACATCATCATCTACGGAACTAAAGGCTATGTTAATCTGAGCGAACAAAACAATCAAGGTATTGAGATTGAGCCTACTGTCCAAATCAACAAAGCACTATCGATCCGAGGTTTTTACGCCTTTGTTGATGGGGATAATTTGATTCGAAAGCCAAAAAATACTTTCGGAGCTAATGTTGCCTATCAAGCAACATCTAAGCTTTTTGTAAGTGCCAATTTCAAAGCGTTTGATGCGCGTAAAGATTCATTTTTTGATTTGACCGAATTCAAAACAAAAGCTGTTGATTTATCTGATTATCAATTGCTGGATGTTTATGGCGAATACAAGATTTTGAAAGGGAAGCTCGCTTTTTTTATAGACGCAAAAAATATTCTTAATCAAGAGTATTACGAGGTGTATGGGTACAACACACTTCGCTTCAATGCGAACGTTGGGGTGTCAGCTAGATTATAAGGCATGAATTCATTTGTTACTAGTTGGAGTGGAGGAAAGGATAGTTGCTTTGCTATGATGCTTGCAATGAACGCTGAATTGAAACCAGTAGCGCTGCTTAACATGATGAATGAAAGCGGAAACATTAGTCGCAGCCATGGAATTCCAAAAGCAATATTGGAAAGCCAGGCTGCGATGATTGGCTTGCCATTGCTGGCAAAATCAACCAGTTGGGCAAACTATGAAACAACTTTTGTTTCGGCATTAGTGCAATTGAAAGAGTACTATAAAATCGACTCGGCTGTGTTTGGCGATATCGATTTACAAGCGCATCGCGATTGGGAAGAGAACGTCTGCGAGTTTGTTGGGCTAAAAGCTTGGCTTCCACTTTGGCAGCAAGACAGAAAGAAGTTGGTACTTCAAATGATTGGAGCTGGGATTGAAACCTACATTGTCTCTTGCAACGAACTGATGGGGCCAAGCTACTTAGGCAAAAAGATAACGCCAGCGCTAGTTGATGAACTTGAAGCGATTGGCGTGGATGCATGCGGTGAAAACGGGGAGTTTCACACATTGGTTGTTAATACGCCATTGTTCCGACAAGCAATAGAGGTAACGTTTGGCGCCACGCTTCATCATGGAAATTATTGGTTTATTGAAATGAGCTAAATGAAACAGAAAGAGAACGATAAAAAATCAATTAATCAGCCCTTGAAGGAAAAAGAAGATTTCTATTTTGAAGAGGGTTTTGTTGTCTTTACGGAGAAATATCATTTAACGCGCGGCAGTTGTTGCAAGAGCGGCTGTCGCCATTGCCCGTATCGGTTTAGGACTAAGAACGCTTAGTAGGACGATTAAATAATTTTTGCCATTTTTAGATAAATATTGTCTATATGTTATTGAAGCACGGTATAGGCATAATCCTATTCTTGGCTAGTTGTTTGGTATTTGGACAGGACTCACTGAAGACTCGATGGGTAAAAGATTCAGTTAAGGTGGGTACTAGATTCGACATACATGTTAACAGGTCTGGCAAGGTAATATACAAAATAACACGGGAGCAGTTAGAAAGACAATATGGTCGAAGGCTTGCAGATATATTGAATGAGATACCCGGAATGCAAATAGATGGCGTCTTCAACTCGCCAAATAGTTCTTGTAATTATAGCAGCAGAGGAGGCCATGTAAATCAAACACTCATTCTGATTGACGGTATACCAATCAACAACCCACTATTCAACCAAGCTTTTTATGATTTACGTAATATTTCTATAGAAACCATCGAAGCTATTGAAGTTTTACTAGGTGGACTTAGTACGTTGTATGGATCTGGGGCGAGCACTGGGATTATAGCAATTCAAACCAAAAGATCAACTGTTAAGGGAATAAATGGTGAAGTCAATTTAAACGCTGGGACTTGGAGCAGCTATGCTCAGAGTGTAATTCTTAACGGCAATTATGAGAGATTTTCGTTTATGGTAAGTGCAGCGAATAGTCTCAATAGCTTTGTACCTTCTCCAAGAAATGATAATACCAGTTTTGGCAAAAGAGGTTTTAGTCTGCGAGCTTCTTACCAGTTTAATGCTAACTTTAACTTGGACGTGTTTGGTGATTATAGCATGATAGATCAGTTTTCTGGCAGCAGCGTAGGTTCGCAACAATTGAGGCTTGGCGCAAAAGGGATCTATAAGCTTTCTAAGGGTACATTGGAAACGATTCTACATCATTCGAAAAATACCATCGCCCCTGACTTTTATGATTTCACTGGCACTAATACCTTTTCAGAAATAGCATACAATCTGCAGATTAATTCCTTTGCAAGAGTTTTGAGCGGTGTCAGTTTTCAGCACTTGAACTACAGCAGCATATTTAAGAAAAATGATTATACCATCATTGATCCTTTTACGAGCTTGTTTATTGCAGGCCCTTTAGGAATTGATATTCAAGCCGGTGTAAGAATCTCTACTCATTCCAGATACAATTCTTTGGTGCTCTACAATATCAATCCTTCGCGGAATATCGCAATAAATAGCCGGATCAACTTAAAGTTGTTTGGTTCGATTTCAACCTCGTTTGTATCACCGACAAACTTTCAATTTTCAACTGCATATCCAGATCTCCCTTTAAAGCCAGAACAGAATACTAGTTATGAGTATGGGCTTTCACTTAATGTGGAAAGGAAACTAACCATTACCGCTGTCAAGTTTAACCGCAACGAGATCAATTCGATCCCAGTTTTCGAAAGTAGAAACACGAAACGCCAAATAGCTGTTGACGGATTTTCACTGGACATTACAAAAGAACTGTCCATGGCAGTTTCGGCAAACGCTGATTTTACCTATTTAACTTCAAATACTGATATCGCGGACGGTATTTATCCAGCTATAAAGTTTGGAACATCATTGACCGTTTCTCGCATAAAAAACACAAAGATTTCGATAGGGTATCATTATACAGATGCCCGAACAGAGCAATCAGGCAATGTTTTTTATGAATCAAATGGCAGGTACTATCAAAGCCTTATCGACTATGCAAAGTTTGATGTTGTTGACTTTTCTACCACTTATGAATTACCGGAAACGGGTTTGCTATTATACTTTTCAGCTAACAATTTATTAGATCGTTACATGAGCCCCCTTACCCCATCAGGACAAGGCAGCACGATCGTTTCAGGCTCAAGCCAGTTCTCTTCTTCAATTGGTAGAAATATTGTCTTTGGTGTAAAGTGCGATTTAAAAAAGGCACGCACTTTTTTAGCTACAACGCGCAGAACTTTTTTCGGTTTTTAGAAAATGATAAAGACGGAGTCTTTCTTTTCTGCCGCGTCAGGTGTTATCACCGTGTTATCACCTGACGCCAAAAGAATAAGAACTATTATATACACTACAAATTCTGTGAGGTAAAAAACACCTCACAGGGCAAAACTTAAGTTTAGCCGTTTTTTTAATTTACTCATTACTTCTTGAGTTGCCTGGATGGGTGAAATATCTTTTTGCTTTACCCTATTCTCCAATAAGTTAATTTCTTCTATACTTATAAATGATCCAAAGAGTAGGCTTTCAATTAAATATTTTAACTGTGAACGAAACCATTCCACATCTTGCTCTTCTCTATTTTTATTTAAATAACCATTTGTTAGCGTCTTTTCCCGATAGTTTTCAATCATTGACCAAACCTCGTCAATCCCACTGCTAGTAATCGCAGATGAAGTAATAACTTTTGGAATCCATCCAGAAGGAGCGGCTTCAAATAAATGAAGTGCGTTTTGATATTCGCTTTTTGCTTTTTGTGCTGGTAAAATATTGTCATGGTCGGCTTTTGTAATCACAATGGCATCGGCCATTTCCATAATGCCTTTTTTAATGCCTTGCAATTCATCGCCCGCTCCGGCAAGCATAAGCAACAAAAAGAAATCTACCATACTCCGCACCGTTACTTCACTTTGCCCAACGCCCACGGTTTCCACAATGATCACATCGAAGCCTGCGGCCTCGCAAAGCAAAATTGTTTCGCGGGTATTATTTGCAACGCCACCAAGTAGGTCGCCAGCCGGGGTTGGGCGTATAAAGGCATTCGGGTTGCGCGAGAGATTTTCCATTCGGGTTTTATCGCCCAAAATGCTTCCCTTACTTTTGGGACTGCTAGGGTCAATTGCCAGCACTGCTATTTTCTTTCCGTTATCGGTTACGTATTTGCCAAAGGTTTCTATAAACGTGCTTTTGCCAACACCCGGTGCCCCTGTTATGCCAATGCGAATGGAGTTTCCGGTGAAGGGCAATAGCTTCTCGATAAGAAGTTTGGCATCTTCCTGGTCTTCCGTTTTTCGGCTCTCGATGCGAGTGATTGCTTGCCCCAGAACCACTCTTTTTTTGGCTAGAATGCCCTCCGCAAGTTCATTAACTGGCAACATTTTTTGCGATCGCATTCTTTCGGTTGTAGAGTTATTCAAATCAAATCTCTAAATTTAAGATTCAATTCGCATACTATGAAAAATATTTGGGTTCAAAGTGCTGCCGTTACTGTGTTTGTATTTGCTATGATGTGGGCTTTTTCTGGGCTTACCGATCTTAAAATATTCAGCGAATTTGATACGATTGCCAAAGCTCTTTCCGATACCGAACTAACTGATTTCGTGTTCGCTAAATTACGTCCAGATCCAACCGTAGACGAGCGAATTGTGCTGGTCAATTTCGGAGAATTGGGCAGAAGAGAGGTAGCTACCATGATTCAAATTATCAACAAATATAAGCCGCGCTTAGTAGCTACCGATGCGCTTTACGACTGTGAGGGAGGATTGCGGGATACCGTTAACTGTCCACAACTTTTAGATACCTTAGGAAACCTAATGCTCAGTGAAGCAATCAAAGAGTCAAATCGTTTCGTAATGGGTGAAAAACTAATGCAAACAAAATTGCTGGGAAAGACCGACAATAGCGAAATTGATTCCTTAGAATTGCCCGATCCGATGTTTAAAGACTTTTCAGAACAAGGATTTGTAACGATACCAACCGATGCTGCCTATCAAGAAGATGTGAAGATAGCACGTACCATAATCCCACAGATGATTGTTAACGGAAAAAGAGAACTAGCATTTTCCACAAGAGTGGCCATGAGCTATGATTCATTAAAAGCCGAGCAATACCTCGCCCGAAAAAAGGAAGAGGAGATCATTAATTTTCGCGGCAACATTGAAGTCTTACAGCTTCGTGTCCATGATTTGAAAAGCGATGAAACAGGCACTTCCAATTTCGCAACCATGTTCAGCGTAATAGACTATGAAGATGTATTCAGTGAAAACTTCGATAGTCTTTTTTTTAAGGACAAGATTGTTATGATCGGTTTTTTGGGCAAGTACCTTGGAGCGCCAAGTTGGGAGGATAAGTTCTATACTCCGTTGAACAAGAAAATAGGTGGTCGAGCCAATCCTGATATGTTTGGATTGGTTGTCCACGCCAATATTGTCGCGATGATTCTCAATCAAGATTTTATTGATGAACTGGCTGAAATGCAGCAATATATAATTGCTTTTTTGGTGTGTTTATTGACCGTGGCGTTGTTTATTGTGGTGGATGAAAAACTTCCCACTTGGTATGATGCTCTTTCTGTGGTTATCCAGTTAGTTGAAATAGCGCTGATTATGTTATTGATCGTCCAAGTCTTTGCTATTTACAATTTTAAACTCGACTTAAATTTGACGTTGGCAGCAACTGCGTTGGTAGGTCCGTGCTACGATATTTTCAAAAGTATTCAAAATGAACTGCTCAAACGGTTTACCAAAGCTTAAAATTGCGTATTAACGATTTGGACTGTCACTATTTGGCATAATTTTAGTTAAATTGCTTGTAAATTATTATCAAAATGAAAAAGAATAGACTTTATCTAATAGCAGGATTGCTAGCCTTTTCGGCTCAAGCGTTCGCCCAAGACTACTCTTTCAAGGTTTTGGCAAACAAGGGGAGCAATCAGGTGAAGTCAGGGGAGGTCACGCAGCCAGTTAAAACAGGAGCTAAGTTGAAATCTACTGACGAGATTATAGTGGCTGATAACGCTTACATTGGCTTAGTTCATTCAACAGGGAAGCCAATTGAATTGAGGAAATCAGGAAATTATAAAGTGGAAGATCTGGCAAAGAAAATAGGTGCGGGAACTAGCGTTCTTTCGAAGTACACTGATTTCATTTTGTCGAGCAATTCTGCGGAAGCAAAGAAAAACAGATTAAGCGCTACTGGTGCTGTCCACAGAGGGTTAGAGGACATCAAGTTAATGTTGCCGGAGAGTAAGAATGGAGTTTATAAGGATACAGTTTCTATTAATTGGGAAACTAAATCCGCTGGGCCTTTCATTGTAACACTTAAAAATATGTTCGATGAAGAGTTATTTAAAAAAGAGGTTGCTTCTTCTGCACTGTCTGTCAACTTGAAAGATGGAAAACTTACCAAGGAGTCTCCAATCTTGATTGAGGTAAGGTCAAAAACTGATTCGAAAAGCAAATCAGAGCAACGGATTGTTAAAAAGCTTTCGGCTAAAGAGTCGGAGGAGATAAAACTAAGTTTGGCAGACATAGAAAAAGAATTTGTGGAGGAATCCTCTTTCAAACAACTTTTGATGGCGGGTTTTTATGAGCAAAAAGGGTTGTTGATTGATGCCATTAGCTGCTACGAAAAGGCGATAAAGTTGTCTCCAGACGTTCCGTCTTACAAAGAAGATTATGACGAATTTCTGCTGAGAAATCGGTTGAAGGCTTCTAAATAGTTTCACAGGTTTACAGGTTAAAAGCCCGGCTGTCTTCTGATGGCGGGGCTTTATTTTTTTGGACTCATCCATTCCATTTGCCAACCAACTTTATTATCCTATTTTTGTAGACAAACCTAATTTTACTTTTTATGAGTGTACTTGTCAATAAGAATTCCCGCGTGATTGTTCAAGGTTTTACAGGATCTGAAGGCTCTTTTCATGCAGGCCAAATGATTGAGTATGGAACAAATGTGGTGGGAGGGGTAACGCCTGGAAAGGGTGGGCAGGAGCACCTCGGTAGGCCCGTATTTAATACTGTGCAAGATGCTGTAAATAAGACAGGAGCCGATGTTTCCATCATTTTTGTACCGCCCGCCTTTGCAGCAGATTCAATTATGGAAGCAGCTCAAGCCGGAATTAAGGTAATTGTAGCAATAACAGAAGGTATTCCCGTAAAGGACATGATGATTGCCAAACAATACGTGAAAGAAAAAGGAGTAGTACTAATAGGCCCTAATTGCCCTGGCGTAATCACTCCAGGCGAAGCAAAGGTTGGCATTATGCCGGGCTTCGTTTTCAAGAAAGGGACGATAGGAATTGTATCTAAATCAGGAACACTTACCTATGAAGCTGCCGATCAAATTGTGAAAGCAGGGTTAGGAATAACAACGGCAATTGGGATAGGAGGCGATCCAATAATAGGCACGCCCACCAAAGATGCTGTTGAAATGTTGATGAATGACCCAGAAACTGAGGCCATCGTGATGATTGGAGAAATTGGTGGAAATTACGAACCAATGGCCGCTCGTTGGATCAAAGAAAACGGTAATAAAAAACCTGTTGTAGGGTTTATTGCAGGACAAACCGCTCCGGCAGGTAGAAGGATGGGCCATGCTGGAGCTATTATTGGCGGAGCGGAGGATACGGCTGAAGCCAAAATGAAAATAATGCGCGAATGTGGAATTTTCGTTGTCGATTCGCCCGCATTGATTGGTGAAACCATGCTTAGAGCGTTAGGCAAGTAGATCTTACAATAACTCGTTTGCTAAATTCGCTAGTTCTGATCGCTCTCCTTTCTCCAACGTAACATGGGCATATAATTCATGATCCTTTAGCCGATCAATGATATAAGACAACCCATTTGATTGCGAATCCAGATAAGGCGTGTCGATTTGATGAATATCTCCCGTGAAGATAATTTTCGTGTTTTCACCGGCACGTGTTATAATGGTCTTTACCTCGTGGGGAGTTAGATTCTGCGCTTCATCGACAATAAAGATTATATTCGATAAACTTCTACCACGTATGTATGCAAGTGGAGTGATCACCAACTTCTCGTTTTGCACCATTTCTGTGATCTTAGAATATTCTTTATCGCTTTCGCTGTATTGATTTTGAATAAACTTCAAATTGTCCCACAAAGGCTCCATGTATGGATTCAGCTTCGATTTAATATCGCCAGGAAGGTAACCAATGTCTTTGTTGCTCAACGGAACAATTGGTCGTGCTAAATAAATCTGTTTGTATTCGCGCTTTTGTTCCAACGCTGCTGCAAGAGCGATCAATGTTTTACCAGTACCCGCCACTCCTTGCATAGATACCAGCTTGATCTCGGGTTTTAACACTGCATGAATCGCGAAAGCTTGCTCGGCATTGCGTGGCTTTATGCCGTAGGCGCTGCGCTTTTCCACTTGCTCCACCATTCCGTTCGCGGAGTTATAAAATGCTAGCACCGATTTTTTACCATTTCGTAAAATATAATAATGGTTTTTCAACGGCTTTTGCTTTCCCAGAACATCGGCAGGTGGGCAATACCCTTTCTCATAAATCAAGTCGATGGCCTCGGAAGTGGCATTGTCTAATACCGTGCGGCCAGTATGTAATGAACTAATATTTTGGATTTTGCCGGTGGTATAATCTTCCGCTGTTAAGCCCAATGCTTTGGCTTTTAGTCGCAAGTTTATATCCTTCGAAACAAGTATAATCTTTCTGCCTTTCTCTTGCTTTTGCAATAACAGAGCAGCGTTTAGTATTCGGTGGTCTGCTTTGTCTTCTCCAAAGATTTTGTTTGCGTCTACCAACCCTGTGCCGCCCGTATCCATCAACACTTTGAAGTTCCCTTTCCCTTTGCCGTTGATTGGATTCCACTGGTGCAGCATCTGGTCTTTGGCCAGTTTGTCGATCAGTCGGATAAACTCTCGAGCCTCAAAATTTTTGGTGTCATTGCCCTTTTTAAAGTTGTCGAGTTCTTCTAATACGGTGATGGGTATGCCGATGTCATGCTCATCAAAATTTAAGATGCTGTTGTGTTCGAAAATAATAACAGAAGTGTCTAACACGAAAATCTTTCTCTCTTTTTTGGTCTTACTCATTGATTGGGCGTTAGGTTAAAAAAAAAGAGGAGATGCGAATTCCTACAGTTGTAAAAAAACGTGTAAGAAAAATTCGTATCTCCTCATTATTTTGATAAAACTAATAAAAGGAATATAAAAACCGCAATACTTTACTGTTAAACTTTTAAAGAAGATATTATCAATTCGTTAACTAAACCCTTGAATATACATCGCCCTTTTCGGTGGGCGTAATTCTTAGTACGTTGGCGAGTACTAGCAAGATTAGCTTTTTTGCCGCCAGAAACCGCTTCAGTTTGGCCACTTTCCTATACTCTGTAAGGGTTATGTTATCATTTAACTCCAGGTACTCCATTAGTTTTTTCTCGGCTTCGCCAAAAGTAAAGCGTATGTCTTTTTTGGTTTTGGCCCTGCGCACAATTTCCACCATTTCTTTGCTGGCTTTTATGCTTTTATCGCTTTCGCGAACAAAACTTTCCTTTTCTTCTGCTGAGTATTTAAAAAAATAAGGTCTCCTTTCGCCTTGCGGGATGATCAATTCCACGACAAATTTATTGTCAGTGATGGGTATTATCCGTTCTTGATACACTAACTGGGGGCGGCAAAATTTTTCGATCGCCTGTTTTACAACCAGTATTTCTTCTTCTGGGTATTTAATGCCTGGTATGCTCTTATCATCGCTAACACCAATCAAAAGCGAACCACCGTTGGTGTTTGCAAAGGCAATCATTTCACGCACCAGTTTCTCGGGGTGTGCTGCCTTTCTTTTAAACTCCAGGTGCAACCCTTCGCCTTGTGCAACAAGCCGTTTCAGCTCGTTAAGCTGTTGCGCGTTTACTCGTGCTGTTTCCGATAAGTTCATGGCACAAGTTAACTGTCATAAAATTAAAAATCCATAATGCACGTTCTATTGTTTCGTACGTCAGGCTAGTAAAATGCCATGATTACCGCCTGAAATAAATCGATGCCATTCGATAGCAAGTTATCCGATAACCAAATACAGTTGATTGCCTGCTGGGTGGAAGACGGGGCAGTTGAAAACTAGTTTTCTTCATCTCGAGTAACAGGCCTTTTAAGCTCGTGAAAAACCATCCTGCCTGACTTTAACTTTTGGAAATCAAACGAACTATTGATAAATAATTTTACTCATTGCGTTGATTTGCTCCGGCCCTATTCCACAACAACCTCCAATCATGTCAGCACCCAAATCGAGCCACTCTTTCATCATTAATTCACAAGAGGAGAGGTCTGACAGGCCCGACCATGTTTTGCTGCCAGCATGGTAGACAGCACCCGAATTGGGGTATACAATTATCTTTTTGTCTCCTGATTTTGTTTTGATGGATTGTATCAATTCAGAAATGTATTTTGGAGATGTGCAGTTTACGCCAACTGCAAATAGGGTAGGATGATGAGCGAGAAAGGCTGCACATTTTTCGATAGGCGTTCCATCACTAATATGTTTACCGTCTTTACAGGAAAAAGATATCCAGGCCGATTTTTTACAATGCCTGAGAATTTCAGATAAAACTCTGGCTTCCTGAAAACTTGGAATGGTTTCGCAGGCTAGAACATCTGCTGTTGAATTTTCCAACAACTTGATTCTTGGCAGATGAAAGTCAATAAGCTCCTGATCCGAAATATCATAATCGCCATGGTATTCCGAGCCATCTGCCAGATAAGCGCCATAAGGGCCAACGCTAGCAGCAATCAATGGCTTGAATGAATGCGGATGGGATAAGACGAAACGACTTCTGGCTTCCTCGGCCAACATAACAGATTTCAAGATCAATGCGCTGGCGGCACCTTCATCATAACCGATTGCCATAAACCCCGGCAAGGTGGCCTGATAACTGGAAGTAGTAATGCATTGAGCACCGGATTCAAGATAGGCTAGATGAGCAAGTACGATGGCTTCCGGATTTGCCTCCAACAACTTCGCACTCCAAAGTTTTTGATTCAAATCGCACCCTTGTCTTTCCAATTCGTTAGAAAGACCGCCATCTAGCAAAAGAGGATAGTTAATGTTCATTCTCCAACTTACAACGGTTTTTTGAATTGCAAAAGCTACCTTTTTGGCGAGACATCCAGATAAGCAAGGATTTTAAATCCTCATAATCTTTAATACTACATTGCAAATGATGAACGACAGCGAGTTTTATTCTTCCATCCTATTCTTTAAATCCATTCTACTGTGAAGTATTCTGGAGATCTCTATTTTACTGCCTTTTTAATTTTTGGTAAAAGATAATATAGACTCCTACTTTTAAACTTAGAATATCGGCCAGACACATCAGGATATTTTTTGCCATTTACTTTATCATCAGCCAGTTTTTAGTTTTTCCAGGTATTTTTTTGAATTAAAATTTTTAGCTATTCCACTTTCAAAACCTTCCTCAATAGCTCTTTTTAATGCTATCACCTTGTTTTCTTCTTTTAACAAACGCAGCCCGGAACGTATCACTTCGCTTGCATTTTTAAACCTGTTGTTACTTTATCATCAACAAACTCTTCAAAATGGTTTCCAAGTGATATAGATGTATTGCGGCCCATGTTTTACAGTTTACTCGAAATTGCCAAAAATTGGTAATTTAAAAAGTATCAGAATCTACTTATGTCGTTCTACAAGGGACGATGCTGGACATAAAAATGACCTTCAAGTCCTAAGCGATTCATATTTTACTAGTATACTCAAAGAACCTCCCTTTTGATCATCTACCAATCTACTGCTACCCCACTTATAATTTTGGCCTCTTCCTAGCAGTTGAAAATAATTATCTAGCAACTTCCTCTCTTTATTTTCAATCATGAAAGGTGAAGTTTTATAATTTTTGCCAGCACGGATTTCAATACATTTCAATTTTTGGCTTTCGAAATGTAACAAAACACTGGACTCTCCATTGTCGATGTTTGAATTTAGATAACTGGTAAAATTGGTCTTTGAAAAAATTTTTTCGAAAAACTGAGTTTCAACTTTTTCCTCTGTGAAATTTGAGTCAAATGAAAAGTGTCCTATTTCAAGGATGCCATTTTTAATGTCAAACTTCATTTTTTATATAGCTTCTCTCTAAATTTTTTAAATCATTATTTAATATTAAAAAAAGTTGGATTAAAAAATCACCTCTTCCCCTTACCAAACAATTCATCGCCTTCTTCTTCCTCATCGTCATCCGCGCCTGGTTTTGGAAGTGTAAACATACTGCTTAGTAAATCTTTAAACTGCAAGCCGGCACTTAGGTTGTGTTTGCTTATTAAGCTGTACTCTGCCAGCCCGTGAAGGGCAAACTCCATCAAAAATAACTTCAAGCTGCTGTCCTGGCCTTTGTGGAATTCGTTTACTAAGTCGAGCAAGCCCGGCACTTTCTTCAGTGTGGTTTCGTATTCTTGATTGGTTAAGTCGTTTAATAAATCAATGGTGTTGCCATCGCCAAACCAATCAGCAATTTTTTTATAGGGGCTTTTTTCCTTTTGCTTGCGGTATTTCTCCGGGTCGGGGAAGTAGTTGATAAACTGAGTGCGCAACGCTTTGCCCACTAAGTTCTGTGCTACAATGCCTGGCCCTTCTTGCTCGCCCTCATATACCAATTCTACCTTGCCGGTGATGGAAGGGATCACGCCAATAAAATCGGACACACGTACAGTGGTGTTCTTCTCGCTGTTGATAATGCTTCTGCGCTCGGCAGCAGCCATCAGGTTTTCATAAGCAGAAATTGTTAAGCGTGCAGAGACACCACTCTTGGCATCGACATACTCGCTCTTGCGCGCTTCAAATGCAATTTGCTCCACTAAGTCTTTTGCGATTTCGTTGCTGGTAATTGTTTTCCGTTGTATGTCGTTTATGCGCGCTTCTTGTTGCGTTATCTTCTTTCCAATGTCTAGTGTTTTAGGATAGTGTGTAATGATCTGACTGTCGATGCGATCTTTCAAAGGTGTTACAATGCTACCACGATTGGTATAATCTTCCGGATTGGCAGTGAACACAAATTGAATTTCTAAAGGCAAGCGCAGTTTAAATCCGCGAATTTGAATATCGCCTTCTTGTAATATGTTGAACAGCGCCACTTGTATGCGCGCTTGTAAATCGGGCAACTCGTTCAATACAAAAATGCAACGATGCGAACGTGGAATTAATCCGAAATGAATCACCCGCTCATCGGAATACGGAAGTTTCAACGAAGCTGCTTTGATCGGATCCACATCGCCAATCAAATCGGCAATTGATACATCGGGCGTAGAAAGCTTTTCAGTATAGCGTTCATCGCGATGCAACCAGGTAATGGGTGTTTCATCGCCATTTAGTTTTATTTTCTCCACACCGAACGTAGTGATAGGGTGGAGTGGATCGTCATTCAATTCAGAACCTTCAACAACCGGAATGTATTCATCCAGCAAATTAACCATCAACCGTGCAAGACGTGTTTTGGCTTGTCCGCGAAGTCCAAGCAAGTTTATATCGTGCCCTGCGAGGATGGCGCGCTCAAGGTCAGGGATAACGGTTTCTTCATAACCCCAAATACCTTCAAACACATTTTCTTTCTTTTGAAGTTTGGCAATCAGGTTACTCCTTAATTCTTCCTTTATACTCTTGTGGAAATAACCTGCTGCTTTTAATTTACCGAGTGTTTTAATGTTTTTATGATTCATAGTTGATTTGTTGATTCGATAATTTGTTGATTTGATAAATTAATGATTTGTTAGACTGCCTGTAATTGTTTTTTCCGTTAGGTGTCAGACCGCTCCAAGCGGTCTGACACCTGCCCCGCTGCCGAATCATCAAGTCAACTGATCAAAGATTTTTAGCTCGGTTGCGTTTAAAGTCTTCAAATACAAGATTGCCTAAGCCTTGTAAGCTGCTGTAGTAAGCGTTACCGTTATTGGCTTTGGTGAATTCGCGCACAAATGATTTTAAGTAAGGATCGGTGGCAATCATAAAAGTAGTAACTGGTATTTTAAGTTTCCTCAATTGCCCTGCGAGGTTTAACGTTTTCGATAAGATCTTTTCATCAAGGCCAAAGCTATTTTTATAATATTTAATGCCCTGTTTGATACACGTAGGCTTGCCATCGGTAATCATGAACACTTGCTTGTTGGCATTCTTTCTTCTGCGCAGAATGTCCATAGCAAGTTCAAGTCCGGCAACGGTATTGGTATGATACGGGCCAACATTTAAGTAAGGCAAATCTTTTATTTCTATTTGCCAGGCATCGTCACCAAACACTAAAATGTCCAGTGTGTCCTTCGGATATTTTTTTGTGATAAGTTCTGCCAGTGCCATCGCTACTTTCTTTGCAGGGGTGATGCGATCTTCACCGTATAAAATCATACTGTGACTGATGTCGATCATCAACACGGTGGAGGTTTGCGTTTTAAATTCGCTCTCCACTACCTCCAGGTCTTCTTCGGTCATGAAGAAATTTTCATAGCCATGATTGATCTGAGCGTTTTTGATAGAGTCAGTCATGGCAATGTTTTCGAGCGTATCGCCAAATTCGTAATCGCGCCTGTCGGTGGTAACTTCATCGCCACGGCCACTATGCGGAGTTTTGTGCTCACCTCCTTTGCCTTTTTTAAGTTTGCCGAAAATTTCTTCCAGCGCAGACTGCCTTATTTTTTGTTCACCCTTCGCATTGACTTTAAACTTTCCATCGGGGGTTTTATCGGTAATGTATCCGTTCTTCTTTAGGTCTTCAATAAAATCACCAATGCCGTAATTAGGATTGGATAGTTTATACTGCTTATCTACCTCCGTTAACCATTGCAGTGCTTCATCTACATTGCCCGAAGTAATCAGCAACAGTTGCATGAAGATGTTAAGCAGTTTTTCGAAGTCGCTTTTCGACTCATCTTGCGGGGGAACGTATTTTGTAAATCGGTGTCCTAGCATGTTGATTTTTTGATGAGTTAATTTGAAAATTTGGTGATTTGAAAATTTAAAATAAGTTCAGTTGATGGTTTGAAAACTAGTTCCAATTTTTTCAATCGGCTCGGCAAATTTGGCGGTTATCCATTTTTGAGTCATCTAATTTGCTAATTTTCAAATCGTCACATTTTCAAATCAATTACTTTCTGATAATAATTTTCGTACAAAGGAAGAATGTTAGCGATGTCAAATTTCTTTGCCTGACTTAGCGCGTTTGCTTTAAATGTTGGCAAATTATCTTTATCCAAAATGTACAAGGCATTTTTGGTCATGTCTTCTACATCTCCAACATTGCTTAAAAACCCTGTAACACCGTGAATGTTCAACTCTGGAATGCCCCCCGTGTTAGAAGAAATTACAGGTACCTCACACGCCATGGCTTCCAGTGCTGCCAATCCGAAACTTTCTTTTTCTGATGGCATCAAAAACAGGTCGGCCACTGACAACACTTCTTCTACCGCTTCCAACTTGCCGAGGAAGCGTATATCGTGTTCAATGCCCAACTCCTTGCTTAACTTCTCTGCTTTGGCGCGCTCAGGGCCATCGCCAATCATCAAAAGTTTAGAAGGCATTTGTTGGTGAATGTTATTAAAAATTTGAATGATATCTCCAATACGCTTCACCTTACGGAAGTTGGAGGTATGCACAATCAGCATTTCGCCATTCGGGCAAATTGCTTTTTTGAAATGGTCTTTCTTTTGTTTTTTGAATTTTTTAAGGTCTATGAAATTAGGTATTACTTCAATTTCATTGGTAATGTTAAAAAATTCGTAGGTCTGTTTTTTCAGATCGTGAGAAACGGCAGTAACTCCATCCGATTGATTTATGCTGAAGGTAACAACAGGTTCGTAAGATGCATCTTTTCCCACAAGGGTGATGTCGGTTCCATGAAGTGTGGTTACAACCGGAATAGTAATACCCTGACTTTTTAAGATCTGTTTTGCCATGTATGCAGCAGAAGCATGAGGAATTGCATAATGCACATGGAGCAAATCGAGCCCTTCGTTTTTTACCACACTTACCATTTTGCTTGCGAGCGCGAGTTCATAGGGTGGATATTCAAAAAGAGGGTAAGACCGAAAGTCAACTTCGTGATAAAAAAGATTTTCGTTAAGAAAGTCTAATCTGCTGGGTTGGGAGTAGGTTATGAAATGAACTTTATGGTCATGCTTTGCTAAGGCTTTGCCCAATTCAGTGGCTACCACCCCGCTGCCTCCAAAAGTTGGGTAGCAAACAATTCCTATTTTAATTTTTTTTGATGCCATCGTTAAGTGTTAACCAATAAGTAGGCTATTTGGTTTCATTAATTAATTGTGAATTGCTTTTAAAAGAGGTGATGGATTTATAAATCACATCTTGAATACGAGGACGAACATTGGCATTTAATAGCTTATTATTGTTCATGTCTGGATACACGCGATTAGAGAGGAAAATATAGACCAAATCATATTCAGGATCTACCCAAACACACGTGCCGGTAAAGCCCGTATGGCCAAACGTTTTTGTCGAAGCAAGTAAAGAGGTAGGGCCGCTTGGGTCGCCAGGAGTAGGCTTATCCCAACCAAGTCCTCTTCGGCTATTTTCAAATTGTTTGTTGGTGAAAAGCTCAATGGTTTCGGGCTTAAAAAATTGAACACCACCATAGCTGCCCTTATTAAGCCACATCTGCGCAAGCTTACCTAAATCATTGGCATCGCTAAAAAGGCCTGCGTGCCCTGCAATGCCGCCATGCATGGCAGCGCCTTGGTCGTGCACATAACCCCTTAACAACGACCTTCTAAACGTTTTATCGTCTTCCGTAGGCGCAATTCGTTCAGCTGGAAATTTTCGCAACGGAAGATACCCAGTGGTGTAAGCGCCAAGCGGATGATAGAGGTTTTGATCTAAAAAATCTTCTTGCGGTTGGTTCAGCATTTTTTCAGCTAAGTGCTGCATAATGTAAAAGCCCATGTCGCTGTACTTGTAAGTATATGGAGTCCGCGGAGTTTTCTCAACAATTTTAGAGTTTACGATCCAATGCCAAAGACTATCCTTCATGGACTTTTTGGCAAATAAATTTTCTGACACAGGAAACGGATATTCTTTCGTTTGCTGTTTGTTATAGTATTGAGGCAAATGCAGTGAATCTTTTATGGTTTGCGCCCAAAAGGGTAGGAACGGCCATAAACCAGCTTGGTGTGTAAGAATATCCTTAATGATAAAATCTTTCTTGTTTGAATTTTTTAATTCAGGCAGGTACACCGATGCCTTTTTATTGATATCGATAAGGCCGCGCTCATACATAAACATAACTGCTTGTAGCGTGGCTGATACCTTTGTTACGGAAGCCAAATCGTAAATGGTCTCATCGGTAACAGGCAATTTTTTATCGTACATCAATGACCCAAACGATTTTTCGTACACCACTTTACCATGGCGAGCAACGAAAACGTGACAACCAGGCGTAGCACCTGAAGCAATCGCTTCCTTGGCTATGGTTTCAATTTGTTTTAACGTTTTGGCGCTCATGCCAACGGCTTCTGGCTGAGTATATGAAAAACGATTGCAAGTGTTTGACTCAATACTTCTCCCGAAAGGAAGAACTTGGGAAACAGAAACGGGCAATGCACCTTTCGATCTTATTCCACCGAAAATGATTTCAGCCGCCACCTTCGGCATTAGGTCTTCGTCTGTATATCCAGCAATTAATGTGGATATACTTTCAAAATCTTTTAACGAATAGGGACTAGAGAAATGCGCAAGCACAACTTCTTTTTTTGTTGCCAGATTTCTAACAAAACGAACTAATTCTTTTTCTATTAGATAAGCAGAAGGCAAAATGCTAACTACAATTATATCTGCTTGCGCGATCTTTTGTTTTACGCTTATGGTATCAGCAGCTTTTTTGATATGGAAAAACTCAAACTCAGCATACTTGCTCAAATAATGATTAAACTCATTGTTCCCTTCTTCTCCAATGGAAATGGAAAGAAACTTTTTATTGTCTAACGTTTGGATGGGTAATAACTGTTTGTCATTTCTAACAAGGGTAACAGAAGCTTCAGCAACTAACTGCTTTAGATACAAGCCATGCCCATTATTTAGGGAATCATATAGGCCTTCAAGTTTAATGGGAATTCTTCGAGGCAATCCAGCATCGTATTTAGCCTCTAATATCTTTTTTACACTTCCTTCTAATTGCTTTTTTAATGAAGCGTCTTTTTTTATTGCTCTTAGAATTTTTCTTCGAGCGGCCTTTATATTTAGCGGAGCAATCAACACATCGTTGCCCACAGAAAAGGCAAGAAGCTCGGTATCTCCATTTCTTTTCTTGCTTGCGACACTTTGTAGGTAGGGTATTTCAGAAAAGGTTAATCCGTTAAAGCCAATTTTTTTCTTCAACACTTCGCTTATAAATAGTTCAGAAACAGATGCTGGCAATGATCCTTTCTTTCCCTGTATGGAAAAATGGAGATGCGAAGTAAGCAACCCTTTTAATCCGCCCTCAATCATTTTTTGGTAAGGATAAAATTCTAACGTATCCAGACGATTTATATCATATAGAGAAACATTGTCTTTATTTTCTTTTTGATTGTCGCCTTCACCCGAAGGCAAATGTTTCGCGCAAGCGATTATGCCGTTGTCTTGCAGCCCCTTCATGAGTGCTAGCGATTTTTTAGTAACATTAAATTTACTGTCACCAAAATAACGCAGCGCGATTTCTGGATTTTGTTTGTTTATCTGCAAGTCGGCATGGGGTGCAAAATTGATATGCAGGCCAAGCAATTTCATTTGATTGGCAATTTCTGAACCGACCGCATAAACAAGACTATCGCTTTTAATGGCCCCTAAAACTAACGGTTTTTGAAAACTCATTGTGCTGTCTAATGTTTGTCCTACTCCCCACTCGGCATTAATGCCTACCAAAAGGGGAGTGGCCGAATGGGCTTGCAGTTGGTTAATTAATTTCGCATAGTTTGTTAAGCCACCCCTTGTTACATATAAGCCACCCACCTTAAACTCGCTTAACTGGCGTTTAATGGCTTCCACTTCTGCTGGTTTTGCGTTAGCGGATAGCGGGATCATGAAAAGTTGCGATACTTTGTCCTGTGGTTTAAGTGTCTGATAAACACTATCTACCCATCTACTCTTATGATTTTGGGCCCAACTAGTTTGTAGCAATACAATGGCAAAACTTAGAAGCCAAACTTTTTTCACGATATAATAGTTAGGGTTTTGTTATTGAAAACGAATAAAGGCAATTTTACGGAAAAAGCTCCAAGCCACAAGCCACCAGCTTAAAGCTGATTGATTTAATTTATACCAGTGCGACTAAACTATCAAAAGTGCCAGTTACCTTGCTTGGAGCGTGAAGCCGGTAGCTTTTAGCTTTTAAAAAAAATGCCCGACATTATCCAACTTCTTCCCGATTCAATTGCCAACCAAATTGCGGCTGGTGAAGTAGTTCAACGACCGGCTTCGGCAGTAAAAGAACTGATTGAAAATTCTATTGACGCAGGTGCCACATCCATCAAGCTGATTATCAAAGACGCTGGTAAAACACTAATTCAGGTAATAGACGATGGTAGCGGCATGAGTGAAACCGATGCCCGCATGAGCTTAGAACGCCACGCTACTTCTAAAATCCGAAAGGCGGAGGATTTGTTTACGCTTCACACCATGGGCTTCCGCGGAGAGGCGCTCGCTTCCATCGCAGCGGTTAGTCAATTAGAATTGAGAACACGAAAGGAAAATACCGAGTTAGGAACTTTGTTGTTGGTAGAAGGCTCATCGGTTAAGAAGCAGGAGCCCGTGGCCACTCCAAAAGGGTCGAACATTTCTATCCGCAACTTATTTTTTAACATTCCCGCAAGGCGGAATTTTTTGAAATCGAACCCAGTAGAGTTGAAACATATTATTGACGAATTTCAGCGGCTTGCGCTGGCGCGACCAGACGTAGCCTTCGAAATGATTCAAGAAGACGATGCGATCTATAATTTGCCACTGGCAAAATTGAACCAACGCATTGTTGCTTTGTTTGGCAAAACCTATCAAGAGCAGTTGGCAAGTTGCCAAGAAGAAACTTCGCTCGTAAAAATTTCGGGTTATGTGGGCAAGCCAGCATCGGCAAAAAAAACACGTGGCGAACAATTTATTTTTGTTAATAATCGATTTATAAAAAATAATTACTTGGCACATGCCGTCATCAGTGCGTATGAGGGTTTGCTACAAGATGCAAGCTTCCCGTTCTATGTGCTCTTCATTGAAATTGATCCAAAACACATCGATGTAAACGTGCACCCCACTAAAACCGAAATAAAGTTTGACGATGAGCGCGCGGTGTATGCTGTGGTGCGATCTGCTGTGCGGCAAGCACTCGGTTCCCACAACTTGACGCCTACCATCGACTTCCATGCCGATGTAAACATGATGGGAAAGCTAAGCCAAACACGGGTGGAGAGCAGCGAACGGATTTATGAAGAGCAGTTTGGCAGCAGTTTGCAACGATCCAATTTACAGAACTGGGAAAAGCTTTTTGATGGACGCGAAAACGAATCGCAGCTTTTTAACACAAGCACAATGCCGCTTTCGCGGGATGAGAAAACAACGCTGCGGTTTGAAAGTGCCATCAACCAGCACCACGAAAGTGCGCCTGTTGAGAGCGCTTTCTTTCAACTTCACAGCCGTTACATTGTGCGCAGTGTACGAAACGGGTTAATGATTATCGACCAGCAGTTGGCGCACGAGCGCATCTTGTACGATAAATATTTATTGAATTTAAAAGGCAATTCGGGCAGCAGTCAACAAAGTCTCTTCCCTCAATCCATCGATTTGAGTCTGGTCGATTTTGCCTTAGTAATGGAAATGGAAGTCGAAATAAAAGCCTTAGGTTTTGTTTTTGAAGTATTTGGAAAGAACACACTGCTTATTTCGGGTATTCCGGCCGACCTTTCGGGGAATGAAAAGCAACTCTTTGAAGCGTTGATTGAACAATTCAAGAAAAACCAGGCAGAGCTTAGCTTGCCAGTTCCTGAAAATTTAGCGAGGTCGCTGTCTAAAAGAGCCAGCATAAAATCAGGCCAGCGATTGGAGTCGGAGGAACAAAGACGACTAGTGGAGGGTCTATTCGCCAGTTCCAACCCCAATTTTTCCCCGGAAGGAACGCCAACATTTTTTATTTTTGAAACGTCTAAGATTGAAAGTTACTTTGCGCGTTAAATACTTATTTTAAAAGCTATCCATGTTCAACATTACCCCGCTAGTCCGAAATATTATTATTGTCAATGTCGTTATTTTCCTGTTGCAGAATTTGGCAGGCCAATTTGGTTTGAGTGAAATTATGGCGTTGTCACCGCTTCAGTCACCTTACTTTAAACCCTTTCAGTTTTTTACCTACATGTTTGCCCACGGCAGTTTTGGGCATATTTTTTTCAACATGCTGGCTTTCGCATCCTTTGCGCCTATTTTAGAAAGCTATTGGGGCGACAAGAAATTCTTATTTTTTTATATCGCCACCGGCATTGGGGCAGGTATAATTTATGGCGTGCTTAATTATTTTGTGTTTACAGGAACTGGAGGCGTAATGTTGGGTGCCTCTGGCGCTATCTATGGCATTTTGATGGCTTTTGGTCTTCTTTTTCCAAACCTGGAATTGATGTTGCTTTTCCCGCCAATACCCATCAAGGCAAAGTACATGGTGTTTGTGATGGGTTTTATTACCTACGCCCTTGATAGAAGTGGAACCGTTGCTCACTTGGCACACTTTGGCGGTGCTTTTGCCGCTTTTTTAATAATTATGTATTGGAAAAGTCAAGGGAAGTAATTCAAATTACAAATTTCAAATCACACATAATGTCTCGAAATCTGTAATTTGTAATCTGTAACTTGCAATTTCAATTATGCTTGAAGAATTCAAAAACGCTTTTCAAAAACCCAACAACTCACACGTTCAGTTGATCGTAATCAATGTGACTGTTTTTTTGGTGATGGCGTTGGTTTACGTGTTTTCAAAAATAGCCGGATTCGAAGTCGTTTTTAAACTAGTTCACGACCAATTCGCCATTCCACCACAATTTTGGATTTACATCACTCGCCCTTGGACAATTCTTACCTATGCATTCGCTCATAGTTTGACCGACATCTTTCATATTTTGTTCAACATGTTGGCTTTGTACTGGTTCGGTAAACTTTTTATCGAATATTTAGGCAGCGACAAGTTAGTTGGTATTTATGTTTTGGGTGCTTTTGCAGCGGGCGTCATTTACTTAATTGTTTTCAATACAATTCCTTTCTTTATCGGACAGTCGTCTAGTTTCGATGGAATGGTGGGGGCATCGGGTGCCATTTATGCCATCATGGTCGCAGCTGCCACGCTGCTCCCTAATTACACTTTTTATTTAATGTTTTTGGGGCCTGTTAAGATCAAGTACCTAGTTGGTTTTTATATTGTCCTTTCGTTTTTGGGTTCTGTGGGTAGCAACTCTGGCGGAAACATAGCTCACCTTGGCGGGGCATTGATGGGCTTTGTGTACATAAAGCAACTTCAGGCAGGGGTAAACTGGGGCGGTTGGATCACCTCTATTTTAGATTGGTTTAGAGGGTTAGCACAACCAACGCCAAAGGTAAAAGTCACTTACCGCAAGGAAGAGACTAACAAGAAAGCCGCTAGTTTTAGCAAAGCATCTCAAGACGAAATCGATACTATTCTAGATAAAATTTCTGAAAAGGGTTACGAAAGCCTTTCCAAAGAAGAGAAGGAAAAGCTTTTTAATGCAAGTAAGAAGTAAAGGTTGCTTTGCTTAAACAACCTTTACTTTCAATAAATGTCCAACGCCCCTAGTTTTTTGCCGCTTAAAACGTAGTGCCGATAGTAAAAAATACCATGTTTTGATTTTCTGTTCCAATAAAATTATAATGGCGGTAGCCAAGCCTAAGGTATTGCTGTCCATAATCGCAGCGTATGCCTGCCATCCATTTGGTATAATCAAACGTGTTTTCACCGGGAGATACTGATGCACCCCCGCCCAAATAAATTTGATCACCAAAAAGTCCAGCCTTTTCTTTCTTAATCACCCTAAACCAACCCACAATACCCGCGGCACTTTTGTTTATGTAATCTGGTGTATTTGAAGCACGTTTTTTATCTGCACCGTTATAAAAAAAACTTGATTCTAATTCGAGGCCACCCATAAATGATTTTGATTTGGAACGGTATAGCCAATCAATGTAAAAAGCCGGATTGTTTAAACGAATGTTGTTGGCGTTTATAAGATCAACGCCAAACCCAAGCGTCATATGCTGAATCGAGCCAGTGTGCTTTGGTTGTTCTTGCGCTTGCGCAAATAGCGCAGAGTGGGTTGCTACTAAAATGAAGAGAAAAGAGATTTTATTCATAACGCACTAGTTTTTTATTGACGTAATTGAGAAAGAACAAACAAAAAATAAAAATCCATAGCCAATCAGTTTAAAATATAGGAGTAACTTAGTTGAAAACTCTGATGCCTAAACGGCTCGCCCCCCATGAAAGAACGCTCTGAAACCTTTACTGTTGGAATGTAAAAAACGTGTAACCCCACTCTAGAATGGCGCGAAATGGAATAACCCATATTGCCAGTTAGCCCTAAGAAACTACTGTTTACGGCCTGTAACTCACTCATATGATAATTCTTTCGGCCAGTCACTTCGTCCTCCGAATAAAAGTCTTTTTGAAAATACACACCCATGCCCACACTAAATTTTGAGGAGAAAAGATATTTCACTGTAATGGGTGTACGCATGAAAAATCGGTAGCCGTCCGCGCCAGATCCGTTAAAGGCAGATTCAGATGTTCTTATGCCTAATTCAAGATTGGGATTTAGCTGAATTTTTTTAGAAATATTATGTTCCCAGCCAGCCCCAATAGTTGTGCTGTAGGTATTTATCCAGTGGGTATTTGTCTCTTTATTTACAAAATCATACTTCCCTACTGCTACACTTAAAAAGCGGGGAGTAATGGCCATTTTACGTTGTGCAAAAAGGCTTAAAAAATGGCAAGTGGTTAATAACAGTACAAGTGCTAATTTTTTCATCTACGGATAATCTTTTTTAGTTGCTGTATGGAATTGCCGTGATTATCATTCTATTGTGTTTAAATCATCTACTAGCGATTTCAAGGGAATTTCTTTATTTTTCATATTTTTTAGAACACTTTATTGTTGCTCGGATAAAGTTCTCTTATCAAAATTAGGGTCAGCATCCTAAAGATGCGGTGTTTTAGGAGGTGACTAAAGTTGCAAAGTTGATTCTGAAATTACTTTTTTGTTATTACTATTGGTAATAATAATATCATTTACATGCACAATAGGTCATCGAATCGGTCTAAATCCTGAAGAATGAAATTCGGGCATTGCTTAAGGAAACATCGAGATAAAATGGGTTACTCTCAAGAATTTGTGGCTGAGCAACTGGGCATGTCGCAGTCAAACTATCACAAGCTGGAGAGTGGCAAATCGGAGATACGCACACGTTACCTCGTCAAACTCGCTGTTTTGTATAAGATATCTTTAGACGACTTACTTTTGACAGTTGAACAAAAGGAGTTTTTGAATAAGCACCTTGCAGGAGGTTAGAATAATTTAATCAATTGTTCGTTAAGCAATCATCTTGGCAATAGTAAAAGCTGCTGCTGCGGCAGCAGCCCCAATAAGGGTAACGCGCAACGCTCCTTTCAATAACGGCTGACCGGTTAGTTTACTCTTCACTAAACCAAAAACAATTAGGCAAAGCAACGTAATAATGCTTGAGTAGATCAAACCTTCTTCCGCAGTGGAGGTGAAGAAGTAGGCACTCAATGGAATCAGCCCTCCGATGATGTAACTAATGGCTATAATAAGTGCACTGTGGTGGGCTCTGTTTTTATCGGGGCGTTCAAGACCCAGCTCGAAGCGCATCATAAAATCGACCCATTCCTTCGGTTTCTTAGCCATTTCACGGGCAATCTGTTCTTGCAGTTCATCACTCAATCCGTATTGGGCAAATATTTCCTTTGTCTCACGTATTTCTACTTCGTGTTTGTGCTTTACCTCTTCATATTCGCGTTGTTCTTCCGCATCGTAATGCTCAATTTCAGTTCGTCCGGCTAAATAGCCGCCCAAACCCATGGCAATGGAACCGGCAGCAATTTCTGCTAGGCCAGCGGTAATAACCAGCGAAGGAGTGGCTACTGCACTTAAGCCTGCGGCCAACGCGAAGGGAACGGTTAACCCATCGCTCATCCCGATTACAAAATCCCTTATTTTTTCGGATGAACGGAAATGCTTTTCGTCACTCATTTCTTTTGTTTTGCCTTGGTTTGATCGCGATAGAAATACAACAATACGTTCATAATCTCTTTGGCATCCATACCTGAGATAATGGCCGATTTAGATTGATTGAATTTCACCAATATATCGTAATACTCTTTATCCGACATAGGGTATTGCTCCAGTATGGTTTGTTTTGTAGTAGGGTCGTTAATTAGTTCGAGGTAGACTTTGGCTTTTCCTTTCTTTTCGGTATCTGTTTGAAGCTTTCTGAACTCCTTTGATTCTTTGCTTCCAAAGCTCAATGGCAGCTGTAGGTTGGGGCCGAATGTAGGAACAACGCCATACACAGTGCTGTTTGGATTCAAATCCTTAAATGATAGTTTGTAAGGATTATAAGGGGCGCTAGGAACTCCTTTTAGCTTCACCGAACTATACACGTTTACAGGGGTTAACATCCTAGGTTGTTCGCGCATGTGTACCAATAAAAAATCTCCGGTGAGGGGTACAATTCGCTCTCTTGCATAATAGCCTACAAACGAAAACACCAGTGTGTCATGCGGAAAAACGTTTATCTCAAACTGGCCTTGTATGTTAGATGAAACGCCTCGTTCGGTATTTTTAATTCGAACATTTACATACGGCAAGGACTCCACAGAAATAGAATCAATTACCTTGCCTTTCAGCACACGCTCGCCATCTTGCGCAACAGCACTACTCAGAATTGAACTTAGTCCGATTAATGCAAAAAAGAACCTCTTCTTCATAAACAACGAAAAATATGCCCCAAGATAAGGCGATTTTTTCACACGCATAAGGCACTTACTTTTTGAACACATGGCGGTGGTAAAAATTTGAAAATACCACAATTAATTCTTCGGGCGTAAGATCATATAAGCTACTGGTGCTTTGTTCGTTGAATTTAATCAAAATCGAATAATAATCTTCTTCACTGATAGCGTATTCTTCCATCATCCGTTGTCTCACATCGGGCGAGCAGACAACGAGGAGATAATTTTTCACCCGCTCCTGTTCTGCCACCACCCGTGCTAGTTTTCGCTTTTCCTTTTCTTCTTTCGAGAAGTAAGATAACGAAAACCCAGCTCCGTAAGGGCCATAATTCATAAGTTTTGATTTGGATCGCAATTGAACGGGTGTGGATGAGTTTTGGCCTTGCAGCGATTTAGCCATAATAGTTACTGCTTCGAGTACTTTCGGCTGCTGAGTTAATCGCACCACTACCGATTCGTTGCTCAACTCCGCTGGCGTGAAAGCCTCCATTTTATAGCCGATATATGAAAAAATAAGTGTGTCTGTGGGCAAAACAACAATTTTGAAGAAGCCTTTCGCATCAGTGGCGGTTCCTTGATATTTGTTTTTGATATGAATGTTTACGCCCGGTATAGGTGCAAGCGAAGCTGAATCGACCACATTTCCAATTATTTTTTTTTGGGCAATGGCGGTGCATTCTGCTAAAACTAAAATCAATATCAGTGTGAATGCTCTCTTCAACGTTTCGGTTAGCTTTTATTGGCCAGTTGCCCGCAGGCGGCATCAATGTCCTTGCCTCTACTTTTACGGATCCGTGTCGTGATGCCGTGGCTCTCTAAAAGGTTTTGATACATCAGCAATATTTCTTCTTTTGCCTGACGGTAGCCGTCTTCCTCAATTTTATTATACTCTATAATATTTACTTTACAGGGAATTAGTTTACAGAATTCAAGCAGAGCACGCGCATCTTTCTCAGTGTCATTCACACCTTCCCAGACAACATACTCGTAGGTGACCTTTTTCTTTCGCTTTTTGTACCAATATTTCAAGGCTTCGCCCAATTCTTCCAGCGTGTTGGTGTCATTGATAGGCATAATGGACGAACGCGTGGCGTTGATGGCGGAGTGCAGCGAGACAGCCAAGTTAAATTTTACTTCATCGTCTGCCATCTTCACAATCATTTTGGCAATGCCCACCGTTGAAACAGTTAATCGTTTAGCCGCCATGTTTAATCCAAGGGGGGAAGTGATCTTTTCAATGGCAGCAAGAACGTTGTTATAGTTAAGCAGCGGTTCGCCCATGCCCATAAAAACAATGTTGGTGAGCGGTCGGCCAAAATACAGTTCGCTTTGGTGTTTGATGGTTGCTACTTGGTCGTAGATTTCATCGGGGTTCAAGTTGCGCATGCGTTTAAGCCGTGCGGTAGCGCAAAATTTACAGGCCAAGCTGCACCCAACTTGGCTGCTCACACAAGCGGTAATTCTTTTCTCTGTGGGGATGAGCACAGATTCTACTATAAGGCCATCGTGAAGCTTTACCGCATTTTTGATAGTGCCGTCAGCACTTTGCTGCATATTATCCACCTGAATGCTATTGATAATGAAATGGTGCTTAAGCAATTCGCGTGTTGTTAACGAAATGTTAGTCATGTCATCAAAATCAGTGACGGATCTTTTCCACAGCCATTCGTGAACTTGAGTGGCGCGAAACGCCTTATCGCCCTTTGCCACAAAAAAGGTCTTCAATTCTTCCAACGTTAGTCTTCTGACATCCTTTTTTTGTATCGTTAAGGGTGAGGCGTTTAGCTCATTTTCTGAAGTTTTTGGCACACTTTCTTCCATCGGGCAAAGGTAGGCTATTTAAAGTTTTTATATTTGATTTTTTGGGATGGTCTCAAAGCAGAAATTACCAGCTTTTTATATCAAATGTTTTCAGAACTACTTGTAAAAATCATACGATTTGGGATTGTTGGGGCAAGCGGAACAGTGGTTGATTTCTCTGTCACTTACTTGTTCAAAGAAAGAATAAAGGTTCATAAATATGCTGCTAATGGTTTTGGTTTTTTGGCAGGGGCAAGTTCAAATTATATTTTCAATCGAATTTGGACTTTCCAAAGCCAAAACCCCGACATCTTGCATGAATACCTCACCTTTTTAGCATTGGCTTCTGTTGGCTTACTTATTAATACCACATTGTTGTATTTTTTTGAGACTAAGTTGAAAGTTAGTTTCTATAAAGCGAAATTTTTGGCCATCTTGGGTACTATGTTTTGGAATTTCTTAAGCAATTATTTTTTTAATTTTAAATAGAATGAACGTGCGGGTAGTAACGGTAATGTCACTTATTTTAAGTTCGATCCTCTCCGCTTGCCAGCCCCAGCTAAGGGAAGATAAAAACCTCTTAGTTAACTTGATGAAGCGGCAGCCGAACCAGTTTCGAGAATATTTGAATAAGAAAGATACACTTGAGATACAAATTATTTACACTCGCATCATCCGCGATGCCACTAACAAACCAACCTTTAAATCTTTTTACTTCAACGTAGACTCCAACCGATATTTTTATCCTGCCTCCACCGTAAAACTTCCAATGGTTTTGCTGGCACTTGAGAAATTAAATCACCTCAAAGAAACAGGCATTGATAAGTATACGCCTATTTTTCATGACAGTGTTTATTCGGGTCAGCTTTCAGTAAAGAAAGATACAACGGCAGAATCGGGGTTGCCTTCGATAGCCCATTACGCAAAGAAAATTTTGATTGTTAGCGACAACGATGCCCACAATAGATTGTATGAATTTTTAGGTCAGAGATCCGCTAACGAAATCTTAGCCAATAAAGGCTACCATCTCCGATTACTGCATCGCCTTGAGAGAGCTCTTTCTCCAGACCAAAATCGGCACACAGAAGCGTTGCACTTTGTTAGAAATGATACGCTCCTTTTTCAGCAACCCATGCTGTCAAATGATTCAATCCCGATGCATTCGAAAGTATTGAAAGGTATAGGTTTCATCAAGAAAGATTCGCTGGTAAATCAGCCTTTCGATTTCAGTTACAAGAATTTTTATTCGCTTGTTGACCAACAAAAAATTTTAAGGTCAATAATATTTCCAGAGACCGTTCCAGTAATCAATCGATTTGACTTAACCGAAGATGATCGGCAGTTTGTATTAAAGCATATGTCGCAGCTACCTACAGAAACACGCTACCCAAACTACGCGCTCGATTCTACCTATTATGATGCTTATTGTAAGTTTCTAATGTATGGTGAAGACAAAGAACCTATTCCTGCTAACATTAGAATTTTCAATAAAGTGGGTGATGCCTATGGCTATTTGATAGACAATGCCTACATCGTAGATTTTAAAAATGGAGTGGAGTTTATGCTTTCAGCAGTTATTGCTACCAACACCGATGGTATTTATAATGATGGGAAATATGAATACAAAAAATTGGGATATCCGTTTATGAAAAATCTTGGCCAATTGGTGTATAATTACGAATTGAAAAGAAAGAAGAAATACAAACCCGATTTGTCTTCCGTTAAATTTGACTACCCAATTGTAGACACCAAGACTTTAAATAGCAACAACATCAATAAATGAAAAAAAGTAATGCAATTATAATCACCGCAGGTTACTTAGATTCCGACAACGGAAAAACAGCCCATGGTTTAATACGCGGTACCGAGCGTTTCAATATACTTGGCGTGATAGACCAAAAGAAAGCAGGCAAGGATGCTGGCGAGGTGTTGGATGGAAAAAACAGAGGTATACCTGTTTATGCGTCCTTGAAAGAGTTTGCAAAAAAATCTAAAAAGAAAGCCACGTTTTGCATCATCGGGGTTGCAACAAAAGGAGGCGTTTTGCCGAAAGAACTTCAAGTGATGCTGCGCGAAGCAATTACAAATGGCTACAGCATTGTAAATGGGTTGCACGATTATGTTTCCGATCATGCCGATTTAGTGGCACTCGCAAAAAAGAAAAAAGTTAAAATTATCGATGTCAGAAAGCCGAAGAAATTTAAAGATCTGCATTTCTGGTCGGGAGATATTAAAGAAGTGAAATGCCCAAAAATAGCGGTACTTGGCACCGACTGTGCGTTGGGTAAACGAACTACTACCAGGTTCTTGACCGAAGCCATGAAAGCGGCTGGCTATAAGGCCGAGATGATTTATACTGGCCAAACCGGTTGGATGCAGGGAGCGAAATATGGATTTATTTTCGATAGCACGCTAAACGATTTTATTTCAGGTGAGATGGAACACGCTATCGTTCAATGCTGGCGAGAAGAAAAACCGGATATCATTTTCATTGAAGGTCAATCGTCATTACGTAATCCTAGTGGCCCAGCGGGCGCAGAATGGATTATTTCGGCCGCTGCCAATGCAGCAGTGCTTCAGCATAATCCCGCAAGGAAAAAATACAAGGGGTTGGAAGATTATCCAGCTACTATTCCAGCCATTAAAGACGAAATAGACTTAATTAAACAATATGGTGCACCCACTGTTGCATTAACGGTGAATACCATGAAAATGAAAGAAGCTGACGCACGCACCTATGCAGCCGAGCAAGAAAGGGAATTAGGTATTCCTGTTTTACTTCCGCTGGAAGATGGGGTAGAAAGATTGGTGGAGGTTTTTAAGAAAATGATAAAGAAAAAATAGACTTTTTGACTTACCATCTTATAACTAATTGTTGACTATGAAAATTAAATCCATCAAAACGTGGTCAGCTGACCTTGGAAATAAAAAGCCGTATACAATTGCATTCAAAACAATTGATGAAGTGATAAATGCCTTCGTTGAAGTTACGCTCGAAAACGGGGTAACTGGAATTGGTGCAGCTAACCCAAGCGAATACGTTACGGGTGAGCACCTAAACCAAACGCTCTCTTCGCTTACCGAGGCAAATCTCGAGTTTCTAATAGGCAGAGATATTTTAGAACTCAACCAACTGTTGTTTGAAATATGGCAAAAATTCCCAACAACACCTGCCGCCCGAGCTGCGCTAGATATTGCTTTGCACGATGCATTAACAAAACACCTGGGTATACCACTTGTAAAGTACCTAGGCCATAAGATCAAATCAATGGCAACCTCAAACACCATTGGCATTAAGAATGTGGAGGAGACATTGAAAGAGGCAGAAGAATATGGGAAGCTGGGTTTCAGAGCCCTCAAAATCAAAATCGGAATAAATATAGATGAAGACATTGAAAGGCTTGTAAAACTTCGTGAGAAATTCGGGAATCAGTTTATGATCCGCATTGATGCGAATCAGGGGTATACCGTTGAAAAAACGGTTGAATTCTATCATAAAACAAAAGATCTCAATATTGAGCTAATCGAACAACCCCTTCCTGCCAAAGCAATTGACGAGTTGCGCATGCTGCCAGACGAAGTAAAAGCAATTGTGGCGGCTGATGAATCTTTACTGAATTCGCACGATACCCTTCGGTTAATTAAGCCAACACGAGCAGTCGGGATTTTTAATATCAAGTTAATGAAGTGTGGGGGTATAAACCAAGGCTTGAAAATAGCCGACATCGGCTTGACGGAAGGCATCGATCTTTTCTGGGGCTGTAATGATGAAAGTATCATTAGCATTACCGCTGCGCTTCACGTTGCATTTGCGTGCAGCAACACAAAATATATCGACTTAGATGGAAGCCTTGACCTTGCCAAAGATATTGTAAAGGGTGGCTTCGTGTTAAAAGACGGAATTATGACTTGCTCAGATAAACCTGGCCTGGGGGTGGAAAGGGTTTAGGTTCATAGGGTAGCTTAGCTAGAAAATCTAGCATCTCGGCAATAGATAAAGCATTTTTTGTAAAACTTGACGAGGTGATACGCCACTCCAATTTGTTTTGGTCATAAACGATCTCAATCATTATCTGCGCAAGCACGTCAATTGAATACCCTTCCCGATCCAACGCGTTTTTCGTCCATAGAAATTCATAACCCGTTCCTATCAAATTAATCTCCCTATTGCGAAAAGGCGCATGGTTTACTTTTCCAGTTTTTAAATCAAAACCCTTTAATCTGAAAATTTTATCTAGTGTTTCATTAAGTACCAAATCTTCCGGAGTGCCAACCTCTATCTGTTTATCGGGTGTTGCAAGCCAAAGTATATCTGCCATTTGTAACGCTAAGTCGAGCTCGTGCGTGGCAACTAAAATAGCCTTATTCATGGTTTTTGCCACGTTTCTCAACACCCGCATAATTTCAACTCGATTGTTTAGGTCAAGGTGAGCTGTTGGCTCGTCTAGTAAAATCACAGGCGTATCTTGTGCCAGTGCTCGAGCAATCATCACCAATTGCATCTGTCCGTCACTTAATTCATTCACACTTTTGTGGATCAATGATTCAGTGCGCGTTGCTTGGATAGCTTCTTCAATGATGCGCTTGTCATCGTTAGCTAGCGCAAGCTTCCAGTTAAGAAATGGATATCGCCCGAAACTAATCAGCTCATAAACAGTCATCGAAGAGGTAATGATCCTGTCAGTCAATACCAAAGAGATCCATTTCTCAAGTTCAATGCCCGACTTATTTGCAGGAAATGAAATGCCCCCAGAAAGCGGTTTCTGAAGCCCCGCAAGCGTGCGTATCAAAGTTGATTTGCCAATGCCATTGCTGCCCATAAAGCAAACAAGCTCTCCACCATTCAAGCAAAGATTCAGCTCATAAAACAACAAATCCTTTTCTTGGTTGGAATAGCCAAGGGTCAGCTTTTCAGTCTTTATACATGTATCCGCGGCTTCCCTTTGCATATCAATTCCTTTGTTTGCTTTTAATCACCACCCAGATCAAAACGGGGGCTCCAATAAAAGAGGTAACAGCATTTAATGGCAGAATTTGAGTACTTCCAGGTAATTGCGACAGAGTATCGCAAAGCAATAAAAGAATGGCACCACCCAACGCCACCGCAGGCAAAAGAATTTTATGATCCGATTGCGGCATCAATAGTTTTACCAAATGTGGAACTGCAAGACCAACGAATGCAATGGGGCCACAAAAAGCTGTTATTGTGCCTACCATTAGGCTGGCAGCAAGCACTATCCAAACCCTTGCTCTCTTTACGTTTACCCCAATGCTAATAGCATAATTTTCTCCCATAAACCAAACGTTCAGCGGCTTTACACATCCTAATGCGATTAGCAATCCGATTCCAATTATCACAGCCATTACGTTGAGTTCGTTCCAATTGGTGCTGCCAACATTTCCTAGACTCCAAATCAGAAAAGCTTGCAGATCGTCCGCTTTACTTAGAAATTGTAACACACTTACAAGCGAACTTGTAAAGGCTGCTACCATCATACCAATTATTAACAACGAGCTATTTTCTTTTACCTTTCGGGAAGCGGCAACGACAATTAGAAAAATAGCTGTTGCTCCACTTGTTGCAGCAAGAGCAACTCCCCAGGGCTGAAAACTGCCTAGCCCAAAAGGCAGGACGCCTTGAGCTAAGACAGCGAATGCCACCATCAGGCTTGCGCCAGAACTGAGTCCTAACACATCGGGGCCTGCTAACGGATTCCTAAAAAAGGTCTGCATCATCAATCCGCCAGTTCCCAATCCCGCTCCGGCCAAAACGCAAGTGAAGGCTTTTGGTAATCTGAAATCCCAAATTATTTGCTCGTAAATGCCCTGTGATGCATCTCTAAAAAGAGAAGAAACAATCGCTAAGAATGGAATATCCACCGATCCAATCGCTACATTAATAAGGAAGCATACAAGAAAAAAGAACACTAAGAAGCCTAGTCCATAAGGAAGCCCAGCTTTTATATTTAAGGTGCTTAAACTTCTATTCATCGCGTTTTCAGAGCCGTCAAATGCCAAAAGTAAAACAATAAGACTTTATTTTTATTTTTCTTTTATTTTGTAACTAACTGGCAATCAGTTATTAATAACGCATGAAAATTCTATTTTTTTGCACGAACAGGAAATCAACAATTTTTTTGAAAGGCATGCTTGGTAACTAAATAACTGTTCCTATCTTTGCAGTCCTTTTTACGGGAGAAACCCTGTAATCAGTAGTAAAAACAAGCAAAAAGCTTTCAATCATGCCCGGAATAATAGGACGTAAAATAGGAATGACAAGCATCTTTGGCGCAGAAGGCCAAAGCATAGCTGTTACTGTCATTGAGGCAGGACCATGCGTGGTTACGCAGGTGAAGAGCAAAGAGACTGACGGTTACAAAGCACTGCAGTTAGCATTTGGTGAGAAAAAAGATAAAAATACTCCTAAGGCTCTTCAAGGGCATTTTAAAAAAGCAGGTACTTCTTCTAAAAGACATCTTGTTGAGTTTAGAGATTTTGAAACGCAGTTTGATTCAATCGCTGAACTTGGTAAGGAAGTGAAGATATCGGATGTGTTTGTTGAGGGTGATGTGATCGATGCCGTTGGAACTTCAAAAGGAAAAGGATTTCAGGGCGTTGTAAAACGTTATGGATTTGCGGGTGTAGGTGGTCAAACTCACGGCCAGCATAACAGACTCCGCGCGCCTGGTTCTATGGGTAACGCCTCTTTCGCATCGCGTGTTATTAAAGGAAAGCGCCTTCCCGGCCGCATGGGTGGTGACCGCGTAAAACTTGCCAATCTTACTATAGTTAAGATTATGGCTGAACAAAATTTAATCTTAGTCAGTGGCTCTGTTCCTGGAGCAAAGAACTCAACGATAATTCTCCAAAAGTGATGGACTTAGCAGTTGTAAAACAAAATGGTCAAAGTGCAGGCAGAAGCGTATCGCTATCGGCTGATGTTTTTGGCATAGAACCAAACGATCATGCTATCTGGTTAGATGTGAAGAGTTACTTGGCAAATCAACGTCAAGGAACTAGTAAAGCTAAGCAGAGAAATGAAATTTCTGGATCTTCAAAGAAGTTAAAGAAACAAAAAGGAACTGGTGGTGCTCGCGCAGGTAATATAAAGAACCCACAGTTTAAAGGCGGTGGACGTATTTTTGGTCCACAACCCCGCGACTATTCTTTCAAGTTGAATAAGAAGGTTAAAGACCTCGCTAGAAAATCAGCTTTGTCATATAAAGCAACGGGCAATTCAATTGCTGTTTTGGAAGACTTCAGTTTAGATGTTCCAAAAACAAAACAATATGTAAATCTGCTTAATGCACTTTCTTTAAGTGATAAGAAAACTCTTTTAGTCCTTCCTGATCTGAATGAGAATCTCGTAAAATCGGGCAGAAATATTCAAAACACTAAAATAATAACAGTAAATCAAATCAACACCTTTGATTTGGTAAATGCCGAACATGTCATTTTAGTGGAGAGTGCGATCGGAAAAATCGATAACATTTTAAATAAACAGTAAAGCCATGAGTATTCTAAAAAGACCGTTGGTTACTGAAAAAGTATCTGCACTTAACGAAAAAGGGAAATACGGATTCGAAGTAGATTTTGATGCCAATAAAGTGGAAATCAAAGTTGCAGTTGAGAAATTGTATAATGTGAATGTAGTAAGCGTGAATACCATCACGATGATGGGAAAGAAAAAGGTGCGCTTTACAAAGGCAGGAACTTTATCTGGTCGCAGACCACACGTGAAAAAGGCTATTGTTACATTAGCCGCTGGAGAAGTAATAGATTTTTATAGCAACGTATAATAATATAAACAATGGCGTTGAAAAAACTTAGACCGATAACCGCAGGAACAAGACACAGATTGGCTCCCGGTTTCGATGACGTGACGGAGTCGACTCCAGAGAAATCGTTGTTGGTCACGCTCAAGAAAACAGGCGGGCGTAACAGCGAAGGCCGGATGACAATGCGTTACATTGGTGGCGGTCACAAGCAAAAACTTAGATTAATCGACTTCAAACGCGACAAGTTTGGCGTTCCGGCAGTAGTTAAATCGATCGAGTACGATCCTTCTCGCACCGCTCGCATTGCGAAGCTGTATTATGCCGATGGAGTTAAGTCATACATCTTAGCTCCGCAAGGAATTAAAGTTGGGCAAACTGTTATTTCCGGTGACGATGTAGCTCCTGAAGTAGGAAATGCATTGCCCCTTTCGAAGATTCCAATTGGTACAATTGTCCACGGGGTTGAAATTAAACCTGGCAAAGGTGCATCTATCTCTAGGAGTGCTGGTTCATTTGTTCAATTGGTTGCTCGCGAGAACGCCTATGCAACGTTGAAAATGCCTTCTGGTGAGATGAGAAATGTTCTTTCGCGTTGTATTGCAACGGTAGGCGCTGTTTCTAATCCTGAGCACATGACGGAGAGTGTTGGTAAGGCTGGAAGAAGCAGATGGAGAGGTATTCGTCCTCGTACAAGACCAGTAGCGATGAACCCTGTTGATCATCCAATGGGAGGTGGCGAAGGTCGTGCATCTGGTGGTCACCCAAGATCAAGGAAAGGATTGTTATCAAAGGGTAAGAAAACAAGACACCCGAATAAGTATTCTGATGGTTTAATCATTGCTAGGAAAAAGAAATAATGGGAAGGTCAATTAAAAAAGGTCCGTATTTAGATGCTCGGCTTGCCAAGAAAGTAACAACGCAAGAGTTATCTGGTAAAAAGTCAGTAATTAAAACTTGGTCAAGAAGATCAACTATCACTCCTGATTTGATTGGATATACGTTCGCTGTTCACAACGGAAATAAATTTATTCCTGTCTATGTAACTGAAAACATGGTGGGGCATAAGTTGGGTGAATTTGCGCCAACACGCATTTTTAAAGGTCACTCAGGAAACAATAAAGGGTAATACTAACTAATAGGAATTCCACTATGGAAACCGTAGAAAAGAAATTAAAAAGATCGGTAGTAAAAAGAGCTAAACTGGCTGCCATCAAAGAGGCTGCGAAGAAAGGCCCAGCCACTGCTTATCTGAAGAATGTTCCAACGTCACCTCGTAAGATGAGACTAGTTGTGGATCTTATTAGAGGCCAGCGCGTTAGCCATGCGCTTAGTATTTTGAAATACGAAGCTATGCACCCTGCTGCTAAACTAGAAAAGTTGTTACTTTCTGCAATCAGCAATTGGGAAGCAAAAAATTCAGAAATTAAATTGGAAGAAGCTGATTTATATGTGAGTGAGGTTTTTGTAGACGGGGGCAGAATTTTGAAAAGATTAAAGCCTGCTCCTCAAGGACGCGCACATCGTGTAAGAAAGCGATCAAACCACGTAACGTTGGTGGTAGATAGAATGCCAGCAAAGGAAACAATAGCACCTAAAGAAACAAAGGAATAATGGGACAGAAAATTAATCCAGTTGGATTTAGATTGGGAATCGTCCGTGGATGGGATTCTAGTTGGTTTGGGGGAAAAAATTTTTCCGATAAACTAGTTGAAGACCAAAAGATTAGAAAGTATGTAGACGCTCGTATTCAAAAAGGTGGTATCGCCAAAGTTGTGATCGAGCGAACCTTAAAACGAGTTACTCTTACCATCCATACTGCTCGCCCTGGCGTTGTTATTGGAAAAGGTGGAACAGAGGTTGATAAAATAAAAGAGGAATTAAAGAAACTGACTGGCAAAGACGTTCAAATCAACATTTTTGAAATAAAGCGTCCCGAAATGGACGCCAAGTTGGTTGGTGAGTCAATTGCGCAACAATTAGAGGCTCGTATTTCATACAGAAGAGCAATGAAGCAAGCCATAGCGTCTACTATGAGAGTGGGTGCCGAAGGGATAAAAGTTAAGTTATCTGGTCGTTTGGCTGGTGCCGATATGGCACGCGCGGAGCAATATAAAGAGGGAAGAATTCCTCTTCATACACTTCGTGCGGATATTGATTATGCAATATCGGAAGCGCAGACGGTTTATGGAAAGATTGGAATTAAGGTGTGGATTTTCAAAGGCGAGATTTACGGGAAACGTGATTTATCACCTAACGTTGGAATGGTAAGTAACGCCACTGGCGAAAACAAAGGGCCTGGACAAGGTGGGCAAGATAGAAGGCCTGGAGGCTCACGAAACGAGAGAGGTGGAGATCGTGGTGGCGATAGAAGAAGTGGTGGAAACGAGCGTGGCGGCAATCGCCCTGCAGGTGGTGGAGCTGGAAGACCAAGTGGAGGAGCTGGCAGAGGCCCGAGAAATTAATTGGTTAGGTAATATTTATTGAAACGTATAAAAAATCATGTTACAGCCTAAGAGAACCAAGTTTAGAAAAATGCAGAAAGGTCGCGTTAAAGGGCTGGCCACTAGAGGTCATTCAATTGCGTTTGGATCTTTCGCCTTGAAATCTATGGAAGGAGGTTGGATAACAGCGCGCCAACTTGAGGCAGCTCGTGTCGCAGTTACAAGGGCAATGAAGCGCGAAGGCCAAGTTTGGATTCGAATATTCCCTGATAAGCCCATCACACGCAAACCAGCGGAAGTGCGTATGGGTAAGGGTAAGGGAGCACCTGAATACTGGGTAGCGTGCGTAAAACCAGGGACTATACTTTTTGAAGCAGGCGGAGTAAACATAGCTACCGCTAAAGAGGCGCTTGGGTTGGCGGAAGGGAAGTTGCCATTGAAGACTAAGTTCACGATCAGAAGAGATTACGTTGAATAAATAAAAACATGAAAAGCGTAGAGATAAGAGGATTATCAAAAAATGAAATCCTAGAAAAAATAGGAACTGAAAGGGAAACTTTACGAAAGATAGAGTTTGCTCATCAAATATCGTCAATCGAAAATCCCATGAAAATTAGAGAAACGAGAAAGCTAATTGCCCGGTTAAAGACAGAGTTAGCGGTTAAAGAATCTCAAAAGTAATAAGGCTATGGAAGAAATTGAAAGAAACCTTCGGAAGGAAAGAGTGGGTAAGGTAGTAAGTAATAAGATGACCAAGAGTATTACGATTGCCATTGAACGTAAAGTAAAACACCCGATTTATGGCAAGTTTATGAAGAAGACCACGAAGTTGATGGTTCATGATGAGCTTAATGCCGCTGGTATTGGTGACACAGTCAGGATTTCTGAGACTCGCCCGCTCAGTAAGAATAAGAGATGGAGATTGGTTGAAATCGTAGAAAAAGCTAAGTAATCATGATACAAAACGAAAGCAGGCTTACCGTTGCGGATAATAGTGGAGCTAAAGAGGTTCTGGTAGTTCACGTACTCGGTGGAACACATAGAAGGTACGCGAGTGTTGGGGATACTATTGTAGTTACAGTTAAATCTGCGATCCCGACAAGCCAAGTAAAAAAAGGAACCGTATCAAAAGCGGTGGTTGTTCGTACAAAGAAAGAAGTGAGAAGAAAGGACGGATCTTATATTCGTTTTGAAGATAATGCTGCCGTTTTATTGAATGCTCAGAATGAACCGAGAGGCACTCGTATTTTCGGGCCAGTCGCTCGGGAGCTTAGAGAAAAGCAGTTTATGAAAATTGTTTCATTGGCCCCTGAGGTGTTATAATATGGAAAGGACTTTTAATATGCAACCCAAACTTCACGTGCGCAAAGGCGACACAGTGCAAGTCATAGCTGGCGAAAGCAAAGGCAAGAGTGGTAAGGTACTTGAGATACTTACTGAAAAAAATAGAGTAATTGTAGAAGGTTTGAACCTTATCACAAAACATCAAAAGCCATCCGCGGGGAAACCTGAAGGTGGTATAAAAAAAGTAGAAGGAACTATTCATATCAGCAATGTTGCATTGATTGATCCTGCTACCGGAAAAACTACTCGCACTGGAAGAAAATTAAACGAGAAGGCAAAACTTCAACGTTATTCTAAAAAAACAGGAGACTTCATAAAATAATGGCAACTCCAAGACTAAAAGACAAATACCTTAAAGAGGTAGTACCTAATTTGAAACAGAAGTTTCAATATGGTTCGGTAATGCAGGTACCTAAAATCGAAAAGATTTGTATCAACAAAGGTGTAGGCGCTGCGGTTGCAGATAAAAAAATTGTAGATATCGCACTGGAAGAGATTACAACAATCACTGGCCAAAAGGCTGTTCCTACAAGGTCGAAGAAGGATATTTCTAACTTCAAATTGCGCGTGAATGTTGCAATAGGAGTTAAAGTTACTCTTCGAGGTGATAGAATGTATGAATTTTTAGATCGTTTGGTAAATGTAGCGCTACCACGCGTTAGAGATTTTAAAGGCGTTAACGATAAAGGGTTTGATGGAAGAGGTAATTATACACTCGGTGTAAAAGAGCAAATTATCTTTCCTGAAATTTCCATCGATAAAGTAACTAAGATTAACGGAATGGATATCACCTTTGTCACCTCTGCATCCACTGACGAAGAAAGTTTCGAATTATTAAAAGCATTAGGAATGCCCTTTGTAAATAAAAACTAAAAGTAATGGCAAAACTAGCAGTAATCGCGAGAGACAAGAAAAAGGCAGGTCTGGTAGATCGCTACAAAGAGAAGAGACGAGCACTTAAGGCAGCAGGAAACTGGGAGGCGTTGGATAAACTGCCAAGAAGTTCGTCTGCTGTGCGCATTCATAACCGATGCAAGCTGACCGGAAGACCAAGGGGCTACATGAGAAAATTCGGAATTTGCCGAAATCAGTTCCGCCAAATGGCTTCAGATGGGAAGATTCCAGGGATAACCAAGGCGAGTTGGTAAGACCAAAAACTCAAAACATATGGTGCTGAGTGTCTAGGTCGATTGAAAATCGAAACCAGATAACAGTTTGAATAATAAAAACAATTATTATCTTTGCAGCCCCGTTTAAATAACGGGTTTGCTTTTATAAGTGTAAAATGAAAACAACAGATCCAATAGCAGATTATTTAACAAGGTTGCGAAATGCCATTAAGGCACGCCATCGTGTTGTAGAAGTTCCTGCTTCCAATCTAAAAAAGGAAGTTACTAAGGTTCTTTTTGATAAAGGGTATATTCTAAACTACAAGTTTGAGGATACATCGAACAAGCAAGGTAACATAAAGATTGCCTTAAAGTATAACCCCGACACTAAAGAGTCTGCGATCACAAAATTACAGCGAGTTAGTTCGCCAGGTCTAAGGCAATATAGGCCAGCAGATGAGCTTCCAAAAGTATTGAACGGATTGGGTATCGCCATCCTGTCGACTTCTAGAGGAGTTATTACCGATAAGGAAGCAAAAGCGATGAATGTTGGAGGAGAGGTATTGTGTTTCATCTATTAATTGAAAGAAGATGTCAAGGATAGGTAGGTTACCAATAGAAATTCCAAAGGGTGTAACATTCACTTTTGTGGAAAATAATCATAAGGTTTCTGTAAAAGGGCCTAAAGGTGAGTTGCATCAAGTGATTGATGCTGATTTCAAAATTACCCAAGAAAACGGAGAGGTGCTACTCCATAGACCAACTGAGCAAAAGCGACATAAGGCGATGCATGGGCTATATCGTGCGCTTATTGCAAACATGATTACTGGAGTGAGTGCCGGCTATAAAGAGCAGTTGGAATTAGTAGGTGTAGGTTATAAAGTGACAGCTCAAAGCAATGTCCTAGAATTAAGTCTTGGGTATTCTCATAGCATATTTTTGGCTATTCCTACGGAGTTGAAAGTTCAGGCGATAACCGAGAAGGGGGCAAACCCAACAATTATTTTAGAGGGTATCGACAAACAGTTGCTCGGTCAGATTGCTGCTAAAATAAAATCTCTAAGGAAGGTTGAGCCTTACAAAGGGAAGGGTATTCGTTACACAGGTGAATTTATACGTAGAAAAGCTGGTAAAGCTGCTTCTAAATAAAATATAGTTATGGCGAACGTAAAAGTAAAGGCAGAAAGACGAACCCGCATCAAATTGGGTGTTAGAAAAAGAGTTGAGGGAACTTCCGAAAGACCTCGCTTGTCAGTTTTTAAAAGCAACAAAGTTATTTATGCTCAGATTATTGATGACACCAAAGGCCATACATTGGCTTCCTCGTCCTCTATAGATTTGGATAAAAAGGGCGGAGTTAATCTTACAATTTCTAAGACTGTTGGGGCGAAATTAGCCGAGAAGGCACTCGCTTCGGGTGTTGATAAAATTGTGTTTGACAGAAATGGGTATTTGTATCACGGAAATATTAAGGCGTTGGCGGATGGCGCTAGAGAGGCTGGTTTAAAATTCTAACTTATGACACAAAGCAACGTCAGTACAGTAAAAGCAAGTGAAATCGATCTTAAAGAAAAGGTCGTTGCCATCCAACGTGTTGCGAAGGTGGTAAAAGGTGGAAGGAGATTTAGTTTTGCCGCTATCGTAGTGGTTGGAGATGGAAATGGAGTGGTTGGCTACGGGCTTGGAAAAGCGAATGAAGTTACAGATGCTATTACTAAGGGCATAGACGATGCAAAGAAGCATCTCGTTAAGGTGCCCATTATTAAAGGAACTGTGCCACATGAATCAATAGGAAAATTCGGAGGAGGTTTGGTATTGTTGAAACCGGCTTCTAACGGAACTGGTGTAATAGCTGGTGGTGCGATGCGCGCAGTATTAGAAAGTGCGGGTGTTCACAACGTGCTTGCTAAATCAAAAGGTTCATCGAATCCACATAACGTGGTGAAGGCAACCTTTAAGGCATTAACAAGTATGAGGGATGCACAGACAATTGCCAGAAACAGGGGTATTTCTTTATCTAAAGTATTTAACGGTTAAGCAACATGGCAAGAGTAATAATTACGCAGACCCGTAGCATGATTAAGAGACCTGAGACGCAACAGAAGACAGTGCAATCTCTTGGGTTAGGGAAGGTTAATAAATCTGTTGAAGTAGAATATACTCCGCAGATAGAAGGTATGGTTAAGAAAGTAAGTCACTTAGTAAGCGTTAAAGCTTTATAAAATGAAACTACACGAATTAAAAGCTGCCGATGGCGCTACCAAAAATAATAAACGCCTTGGTAGAGGTCAGGGTTCTGGGGGAAGTACTGCTGGCCGTGGACACAAGGGGGCTCAATCTAGATCGGGATATTCGAAAAAAATTGGTTTTGAAGGTGGACAGATGCCTCTTCAGAGACGAGTGCCAAAATTTGGATTCAAGAACAATAACAAAATCTACTTCAAGCCAATCAACTTGGATGCGCTGGAGGAATTGGCTCAAAAGACCAACAACGCTACGATAGATTTTGATTTGATGGTGGCAAACGGAATCGTGGGTAAGAATGATAAAGTTAAAATTCTCGGAAGAGGGGAATTGAAAGCAAAAATTAATGTTTCTGCTCATTCATTCTCTGAAGTTGCTGCTAAAGCTATTGAACAGGCTGGTGGATCGGCCACTAAAATTGACTAATGAAAAGATTCTTTACTACATTAAAGAATATATTCTCAATCGAAGATCTCCGTGTTAGGATTCTTAATACGATTGGATATCTGATTATTTTTAGAATTGGATCTTATATAGTATTACCTGGTGTTAATCCTACCCATGCGAGTATTGTAAATCCTGGAAGTGGTGGTGTTTTTGGCTTGCTGGATACTTTAGTTGGAGGTTCATTCACTAGGGTGTCGATATTTGCATTGGGTATCATGCCTTACATCTCTGCATCAATCGTGGTGCAATTGTTAACCGTTGCAGTTCCCAAGTTTGCTAAGATGCAGAAAGAAGGAGATAGCGGTAGAAAGAAGTTGAATCAGTTTACGAGGGTATTAACGATTGTAATTACAGCGGCACAATCGTTTGGATATTTAAAATCAATTCTTAGCCCAGATGCTATTTATAATCCAGGCATCTTTTTTACAGTATCTTCAATTGTCATACTAGTATCTGGAACGATGTTTTGTATGTGGTTAGGTGAGAAAATTACTGATAAGGGGATAGGAAATGGGATAAGCATGCTCATTATGATCGGCATTGTGTCAAGATTTCCGTTAGCTATCTATCAAGAGATTTCTTCAAGAAGCACGAGTGGGGGATTGCTGATTTTTATTGTCGAAGCCATCGCTCTCTTTTTCATTGTCGTGGGTGTTATCGCGCTTACTCAAGCAACTAGAAGAATTCCTGTTCAGTATGCCAAGCAAGTTGTGGGCAATAAGTTATATGGAGGTAAAAGGGACTTTATACCGCTAAAGCTTAATTCAGCTGGTGTAATGCCGATTATTTTCGCACAGGCGTTGATGTTTATTCCCCCGCTCGTGGCAAGCATGTTTAGGGATAGCGATTTTGGGGCTTATATGGGTTCTACCTTTGCTGACTTTACCTCTTGGCAGTATAATGTGTTATTTGGGACTCTAATTTTGGTTTTTACGTTTTTTTACACGGCTATCACAGTTCCTTCAAACGACATTGCAGAAAATTTGAAAAGGAATGGTGGTTTTGTTCCCGGAATTAAACCTGGTAAGCAAACGGCCGAATTCATAGATAATATATTGTCGAAAATTACTTTGCCTGGGGCGTTGTTTTTGGTGATTGTTGCTGTCCTTCCTGCTTTTGCGGTAAGGGTGGGAATAACACAAAATTTCGCCCAATTTTATGGTGGAACTTCCCTGCTTATTTTGGTCGGGGTAGTGTTGGATACTTTGCAACAGATAGAAAGTTATTTGCTCATGAGGCATTATGAGGGGATGATGAAATCTGGAAGAGTTAAAGGACGTTCTCAGTTTGCTGCGGCTTAATTTTGAATGGTCGTTTATAAATCGGAAGAAGAGATTCAGATAATTCGGGAGAGTGCTCAGATTCTTGGTCGTGCGCATGGCGAAGTAGCCAAGCGAATTAAACCCGGAGTTACTACTCAGGAATTGGATAGGATAGCTGAAGAATTTATAAAGGACCATGGAGGAATACCGTCCTTCAAAGATTATCATGGATTTCCTTCGTCACTGTGTATATCAGTGAATGAAGTTGTGGTTCATGGTTTTCCGGGGAAGTACGAGCTAAGAGAAGGTGATGTGTTGTCTGTTGATTGTGGTGTTCAATTCAAAGGATTTCACAGTGATTCGGCTTACACGTATCCCTTGGTTGGCGCAAAGCCTGAAGTACTATTGCTGCTAGAGAGGACGTATGAATCTTTGTTCATAGGAATTCAGCAGGCGAAATCGGGCAACCGGATGGGCGATGTTGGTTTTGCGATTCAGACGTTTGTCGAGAAATTTGGATACGGTGTAGTGCGAGAACTAGTTGGTCATGGTGTTGGGCGAGAGCTTCACGAAGACCCTGAGGTGCCAAATTTTGGTAAGCGAGGGAAGGGTGTGAAACTTACTGCAGGGATGGTTTTCGCAATTGAGCCGATGATCAATATGGGAACCAAGAATGTGATTCAAGAGCAAGATGGCTGGACGATCAGAACGAAAGACAGAAAGCCGTCAGCTCATTTTGAACACATGGTGGCGATTTATAAGGACAGGACTGAAATTTTGACAACACACGAGTATATAGAACAAAATTATTCTTATCAGTGGCGAAACAGAAGGCAATAGAACAGGATGGAATAATACAAGAAGCATTGTCAAACGCAATGTTTAGAGTTCAGTTAGAAAATGGGCATGAACTGTTGGCCCATATTTCTGGTAAAATGAGAATGAATTATATTCGAATTTTGCCTGGAGATAAGGTAAGGCTTGAAATGTCTCCTTATGATTTGACAAAAGGTAGAATAACGTTTAGATATAAATGATATGAAAGTAAGAGCATCCATAAAAAAGCGCAGTGCCGATTGCAAAATCATAAGGCGCAAAGGCAAATTATATGTGATTAATAAAAAGAATCCTAGATATAAACAAAGACAAGGTTAATTATGGCACGTATCGCTGGTGTTGATATTCCGGATAATAAAAGGGGTGAAATTGGTCTTACCTACATATTTGGCATTGGCCGAAGAAGGGCGCAGTATATCCTTTCTACGGCAGGTGTGAATTTGGATAAGAAAGTAAAGGAATGGAATGATGAGGAATCAAATCTCATCCGATCCATCATTGCTGAACAATTTAAAATTGAAGGTGCGCTGAAATCTGAAATTCAATTGAGCGTGAAGCGCTTGATGGATATTGGTTGTTATAGAGGTCTTCGCCACAGAAAGGGTCTTCCTGTTCGTGGTCAGCATACCAAAAATAACTCGCGTACTCGCAAAGGAAAACGCAAAACGGTTGCCAACAAAAAGAAAGCAACTAAAGGTTAAAAATTAAAGAAATTTATTTCGTATGGCAGCTCCAGTTGAAAAAAAGAAAGATAAGAGTAAAAAGCGCGTTGTGAACGTAGAGGCGTCTGGCCAAGCTCACATACAAGCTACTTTTAATAACATCATCATCTCGATCACTAACTCTACGGGACAAGTTATTTCGTGGGCTTCTGCGGGTAAAATGGGTTTCAAAGGGTCGAAAAAAAACACGCCTTATGCTGCGCTTACAGCAGCTCAGGAATGTGCTTCGAAGGCCTACGAGCTTGGATTGCGCAAGGTGGAAGTGTTTGTAAAAGGACCTGGAGCCGGAAGAGAGTCTGCGATCCGAACCATACAAGGCGCTGGCATCGAGGTTACTGTTATCAAGGACATGACTCCGCTTCCACATAACGGCTGCCGTCCTCCGAAGAAAAGAAGAGTTTAATTGAACAAGTAGAATATTTAATATATGGCAAGATATACAGGCCCCAAGGTTAGGATTTCAAGAAGGTTCAATGAACCTATTTTGGGCGATAACAAGGCTCTTCAAAAGAAGAACTATGCACCTGGTATGCATGGTAAAGGGAAGAAAAGAAAACAGTCGGAGTATGCTATTCAGTTAGCTGAAAAGCAGAAGGCCAAATTTATATATGGTGTTTTGGAACGCCAATTTGCCCATACATTCGACAAAGCAACCCGCAAGAAAGGGGTAACTGGTCAAGTGTTGTTGCAGATGCTAGAAGCTCGTTTAGACAATGTGGTATATCGATTGGGTATAGCAATTACTCGTAGAGCTGCCCGTCAGTTAGTTGTTCACAAGCATATAGTGGTAAACGGAGAGGTGGTTAATATTCCATCTTATACCCTAAAGCCAGGAGATGTGATTGAAGTGCGTGAGAAATCTAAGTCGTTAGAAGCAATTTCTAATAGTTTGGCTCTTAAATCAGCCCAGAAGTACAACTGGTTAGAGTGGGATGCCCGAGAATTTACCGGAAAACTAATTAACTTACCAATTCGTCAGGATATTCCGGAAAACATCAATGAACAGTTGATTGTCGAATTGTACTCTAAGTAATCATAACTCTTAAAATTTAAACTGCGTATGTCAATATTAGCATTTCAAATGCCCGAGAAGGTGGTCATGGAAAAGTCGGATGACTTCCATGGTTTTTTCACATTCAAGCCGTTAGAAAAAGGATACGGAGTTACCATAGGTAATGCACTTAGGAGAATTTTACTTTCTTCGTTAGAGGGGTATGCTATCACCGGTATCAAAATACCAGGGGTTTTGCATGAGTTTTCTACCATCGAAGGGGTTGTGGAAGATGTTTCTGAGATTATCTTGAACTTGAAGCAAGTTCGGTTTAGAAAAGTATCGGATAATTTTGATAGCAAGATCACGATACATATCAAAAAACAAAAACAATTCAAAGCAAGTGATATTGCGAAAGTAACCACTTCATTTGAGGTGTTGAACCCTGAGCACGTTATTTGTAATGTCGATGAGACTTCACATTTTGAAATAGAGCTTACGCTAGAGAAGGGTAGGGGTTATTTGCCAGCGGAAGAAAATAAGCCAAACGAACAGGTTTTTGGATTTATTCCTATTGACGCCATTTTCACGCCTGTTAAGAATGTAAAGTACAGTGTTGAGAACACCCGCGTGGAACAAAAGACTGACTACGAAAAATTATTGGTGGAAATTGAAACAGATGGTTCTATCCATCCTGAAAAGGCATTGGAAGGAGCGGCTTTTATTTTGATCCAGCACTTCCGTTTGTTCTCCGACAAGTCGATCGAACTTGAAAGTGCCCATGATAGCGAGGTGGAGCAAGTAGACGAAGAGATGCTACATATGCGCAAGTTATTGAAAACGCAGTTGCACGATTTGGATCTTTCTGTCCGCGCATATAACTGTTTAAAAGCTGCTGATGTAAAAACATTGGGTGAATTGGTAAGACTTGAGATTTCGGACATGATGAAGTTTAGAAACTTCGGTAAGAAGTCGCTAGCTGAATTAGAGCAACTTGTTGCTGAGAAGAACCTGACCTTTGGAATGGATCTCGCAAAATATAAATTAGAAGAAGACTAATGAGACACGGAAAGAAAATAAACCATTTAGGCCGTACGGCTAGCCATAGAAGCGCGTTGCTTTCTAACATGGCATCGTCATTGATTCTCAACAAGAGAATTACAACGACATTGGCAAAGGCCAAGGCGTTAAGAAAATACGTAGAGCCGTTGCTTACAAAGGCTAAAGATAACACTACTCATTCTAGAAGGACAGTATTTTCTTACCTTCAAAATAAGGAGTCTGTTCAAACATTGTTTGGCGAAGTTGCGTCTCGAATAGCCGACCGTCCAGGCGGATATACTCGGATTATTAAGTTGGGCGAAGTTCGTCTTGGTGACAATGCCGATATGTGTATGATGGAGTTGGTTGATTTTAACGACATCTACAAAAAGCAAGACGCTGAGAAAAAGGGTAAGACGAGAAGAAGCAGAAGGGGTGGCAAGAAGGAAAATACAGATGCAGCGATTACCGATGCAGTGGTAGAAGCTACCGAAGTCATTGCTGACGAGAAGCCTAAAAAGGCTGCAAAAAAAGCACCAAAGAAGGCCAAAGAGTAAATTGACGGCAGGTGGAAATATATAGGGGGATTGACCGAAAGTTCAATCCCTTTTTTATTGATTAAAAAATTTTGACGTAACAAAAGAGTCGTTCAAAGAAGTGTATTTTTGTAACCGTAACGGACAAGCAAATTGAGCAAAGCATACATACTTTTGGCCGATGGCCTCCAAATGGAAGGCCAAGCGATAGGGAAATTAGGCACTACCGGTGGAGAAATTTGTTTCAACACAGGCATGACGGGGTATCAGGAGATTTACACAGATCCCTCTTATACAGGCCAGATTGTGGTAAATACCAATGCTCATATTGGTAATTACGGAACGCTTGATAGCGAGCAAGAGTCCAGTAGCCCTAAAATCAATGGGTTGGTGGTGAATGAGTTCTCAACTATTTTCAGTCGGAAGGCTTCAGTTGAGGGCCTTCAAGGCTATTTGGAGAAACATGGAGTGGTGGGAATTGCAGATGTAGATACCAGAAAACTTGTTCGACACATTCGCAGTAAAGGGGCAATGAATGCACTTATTTCCTCAGTTTTATCACCCGAAGAGATGAAAGTTGAGTTAGCCAAGGTGCCATCAATGGACGGCCTCGAACTTTCCTCGAAAGTAAGTACCAAGCAGCCTTATTTCGTAGGCGATCCATCTTCCTCAATCAAAGTTGCTGCACTCGATCTTGGTATTAAATCGAATATAACGAGATGTCTGGCAGAACGCGACTGCTATATTCAGGTGTTTCCTGCGAAAACTAGCTTTGCTGAAATGGCCAAGTGGAATCCGCATGGTTATTTTATTTCAAATGGTCCTGGAGATCCTTCGGTTATGGACTATGCGATAAAAACGGTGAAAGATATTTTAACAGCGGATCAGCCATTGTTTGGAATATGCCTTGGCCATCAAATACTGGCTTTGGCTTGTGGGGTTTCAACCTATAAAATGCATCACGGCCATAGAGGACTAAACCACCCTGTTAAAAATCTTGTGACAGGTTTGGGCGAAATGACTTCCCAAAATCACGGCTTTGCTGTGAGTGAAAAAGATATTGCAAATAATGAAAACATTGAAATCACTCATCTTCATTTGAATGATAACACGATCATGGGTATTCGATTGAAAAACGGGAAAGCTTTTTCGGTTCAATACCATCCGGAGTCATCGCCAGGCCCGCATGATTCAAGGTATTTGTTCGATCAGTTTATTGAGATGATTAGAGAATGACGATGAGATTTAAGGCTATCATATTTTTGTTATTCAGTCTCCATTCTTTGGTATCTTTCTGCCAACCATCTTTTGGGATAAGGGGAGGAACGAATACTAATGGAATAAAGAACTCTACTCGTTCCTATATCAATTCAATCTCTGTGGGATATCATTTCGGAGTTTACGCTAAAATCCCCACTTCAAATAATACATCAGTTAAGACGGAGCTTGTTTTCACAAAAAGAGGATCAAAAGATGTGGATTTGAACTATTTAGAGATTCCAATATTATTTTCATTTACCCCGATAAAATCTTTGGATTTGGATTTCGGAGGTAACATCGCTATTAAAATCTTATCAACAACGGATTATATCGATACTTACAGGGGATTTGATTTCGGATTATGTAGCGGTCTAACCTTTAGATTAAATGAAAGAATTATGTTTGTTTCTAGATATTTTCATGGTTTAAGTTCAATAAAAACGATTGATTACAATAATAATCCAGATCCATTGATCAATGTAAATGTTCCTCTTATTGATCTCTACAATCGATCATTTCAATTAAGTCTTGGCTACAAAATCAAATAAATCACAAATCCTAAAATCTTAAATCTAAAATCAAATTATGAGTTTAATCGAAAGCATTCACGCCCGTCAAATACTTGACAGCCGTGGTAATCCAACAGTGGAAGTTGATGTGTATACCGAAGCCGGTGCATTTGGCAGAGCGGCTGTTCCATCAGGCGCATCTACGGGAAGTCATGAAGCAGTTGAGCTTCGCGATGGTGACAAGAAAACCTATATGGGCAAGGGCGTTTTGAAGGCTGTTGCCAACGTCAACACAAAAATTGCCTCTGAAATTGTAGGCTTTGACGTGTTCGACCAGACGTTGATCGACAAAGTAATGAACGAGCTGGATGGTACCTACAATAAAGGCAATCTTGGCGCGAATGCTATTTTAGGAACGTCTTTAGCGATAGCAAAGGCAGCTGCAATGGAATCGGGCCAGTCTTTATACAGATACATTGGTGGGGTAAATGCAACTACTTTACCTGTGCCGATGATGAATATTTTGAACGGTGGAAGTCACGCAGATAACTCGATTGACTTTCAAGAATTTATGGTGATGCCGGTAGGTGCTGAAACATTCTCACAAGCACTGCAAATGGGCGCTGAGATTTTTCATACCCTTAAGAAAGTTTTGCATGACCAAGGCCTTTCAACAAACGTTGGTGACGAAGGTGGTTTTGCGCCTAACATAAAATCGAATGAAGAGGCAATCGAAATTGTATTGAAGGCCATTGAGAAGGCGGGTTACAAGCCTGGTGTTGATGTTTTTATCGCTCTAGATCCTGCAGCTACTGAGTTTTATGATAGCGAGACAAAATTATACACTTTCAAAAAATCATCAGGCATAAAACTTAGCCCACTAGAAATGGCTGAATATTGGACAAATTGGTCTAAGAAATACCCTATCATTTCCTTGGAAGATGGTTTGGCGGAAGATGACTGGACAGGATGGAAAGCGGTTACCGATAGCATTGGATCTAAAGTTCAATTGGTTGGAGATGATTTGTTTGTTACCAATGTGACACGCCTGCAAGAAGGGATTGACAAAGGCATCGCCAATGCAATTCTTATAAAAGTAAACCAAATTGGATCGTTAACAGAAACTATTAACGCTGTTAATCTTGCTAAGAAAAATTCCTACAAGAGCATTATGAGTCATCGTAGTGGTGAGACGGAAGACTCTACCATCGCTGACTTGGCGGTGGCATTAAATTGTGGGCAGATTAAAACAGGTTCAGCATCTCGTTCTGATAGAATGGCAAAATACAATCAGTTGCTGCGTATTGAAGAGGAGCTAGGCGAAGTTGCCTATTTCCCTGGAAAGAACATGTAATTTGTTTTATTTTTTAGAAGAAAGCCGAGGAGATATCTTCGGCTTTTTTTATTGATGCGTTTTTGCCCTTCCGCAACTTTCTGTTTTTTTTATTTAACTTCGTATAAATTTTTTAAGCTATGTTGAAAAAATTGCCTCCCCTTTTTCGCAATTTCTATTTTGTAACGGGAATTTGCTTTCTGGTTTGGATGACCTTTTTGGATGAGAACGATTTAATTACTCGCTACAAGATGGGAGCTAAACTTCGTTCGCTTGAACGAGAAAAAGAGTTTTATAAAGAGAGGATTGCCCAGGTTGAAAAGGAACGCCAAGAACTTACTACCAATAAAGAGCTTTTAGAAAAATATGCGCGTGAAAAATATCTTATGAAAAAGGAAGCAGAAGATGTATTTGTTATTCAGGAAGAACGTTAACCTTAAAAGCTAAATTATTATGGGTAAGATAGTCACAATCCTTTTTCTTTTATGCTCTCTGTCTTCTCTCGCTCAGCGTGAAGTAGACGAGCGCTCACCTTTTAAAGAGCGGATTTATTTTGGTGGGGGACTGGGTTTTTCAACCGGTACAGGGTATACACAGTTCTCGTTAAATCCGTTAGTTGGTTATATGGTTAACTCCCGATTTTCAACAGGTGGCGTGATAAATTATCAAAACTATATCTACTCTTTCACGAACCCGAGTACCTCAATCCAGCAATACGGGATAAGTCCGTTTGCACGATACAAAATTAGTCAAGAACTTTTCTTGTATGGAGAGTATAGCATTCTAAGTGCCCCGAGTTTTATTTCAGCTACCAGCGAGAGGGCGATTTACACTCGTTTGCCAGTGGGTTTAGGCTATGTTTTTTCGACCGGAAATCAAAGAGGTGGTCTTAATGCCATCGCTCTTTACGATTTGATTTACAAAAATAACAACAGTACCATTTTTCAATCGCCTTGGGTAATCAGAGTTTTTTTTACGTATTAGAAAATTACTCCTAGCTTTTGCCCAAGTTCACTTAAATCAGTTACTACTTTTTCATTTAGCGGAATTCCATCCCTCCGTCTTGTAGCTTCAAATTCCCTTTCCGGATCACCCGGTATGATTAATTTATCATATCCTTCCATTGTCTTCGCCTCGCGAAAGCGCGAAATCCAATTGTCCATGTGGTGTTTGAAATCTTCTACAGGTCTAAACGCATCTACTCGCATAGCTCCAAAGAAATGACCGATACCCTCACCAACGGGGTCAGTCGGTGGAGCAAGAAAGCTCACGAAAGGCGGAACCCAAGGGCCATAATTTGCTCCAGACAATACTGCTGAGAAAATATCAACCCATGCTCCTAAACAAAACCCTTTATGACTGCCATGCTCCCGATCGCTGCCGAGCGGCAAAAGAGCACCACCCTCTTTCAATTCGTTTGCATTAGTGGATACTCCGCCTTGCTTATTTTGAATCCACCCTTCGGGAGCATCCAAATTCTTTCGCTGTAAAATTTCAAGTTTTCCATTGGCGGCAGTGGTGGTGGCGAAGTCGGCTACAAAAGGGGGTTGGCTGCCAGCTGGAATTGCCACGCAAATAGGATTTGTGCCCAGCAACCGCTCGACAGAAAAAGTAGGTGCCACTAACGGGCTCGCATTTGTCATCGAGATGCCTATCATATCATGGCTTAGTGCTTTCATGGAATGATACCCGGCAATGCCAAAGTGGTTTGAATTTTTAACCGCCACCCAGCCAGTACCGCACAGCTGCGCTTTGCTAATCGCTATGTCCATTGCGTAGGGTGCAATCACCAATCCCAATCCTTGATCGCCATCAACCACCGCAGTGCTTGGCGACTCATGCACAATTTTCATGCTGGGCGTAGCATTGATCCGTTTTGCTTCCCACAACCGAACATACCCACTTAATCGCGCCAATCCATGCGAATCAACACCGCGGAGGTCGGCACTCAACAAAACATCCGTTGCTTGTTTCGCTTGGTCAGGTGGGCAGCCAATCTTTAAAAAAACAGTATTAGAAAAATCCCAAAGTTGCTGGTATGGAAATAGTTGGTCGCTCATTTTTGTGATTGAATCAGTCAAATAAATTAAGAGCTTGCAATTTCTTATCTTTTCGTAACATTCGAGCAAAGTTTATGGAATTTTGACCTTTAAAGCATCTTGAAAGAAAAACAAATTTATGAACAAACACCATTTAGTATTTGTGCTTTTGATAATTGCCGTTGTTTGCCACGCGCAATCCGAAAAGCAGGTAGAATCAAGGATTGCCAACGTTACAGTTTTTCTCAACCGAGCTCAAGTAACCAGAGAGGCAAAAACGAGAATAGAAGCCGGCAAAACAACCTTGATTCTGGGAGGCCTTACCTCCAATCTCGATCCACAAAGCATACAAGTAACCGGCCGTGGAAGTTTTGTTTTGCTTGGCACAAGCCACCAGCAAAATTTTTTAAACGAGTTGAATCAGCCAAAAGCGATAAAGGCTTTAAAAGATTCGTTGGCTTTCTTTCAGAAAGAAATTGGTTCGATCAGTGTTCAAAAGGAAATTTTAAACAAGGAAGAACAAATGATGTTGAGTAACCAGAAAATTGGTGGAGCCAACCAGAATTTAACCGCTGCGGAGTTGAAGGCGATGGCCGATTTCTTTCGAACCAGGTTAAATGAAATTGCAGTATTGCGAACCAAGTATGATGAGAAAATTAGCAAGCTAAATGATCGTCAGCAAAAACTTCAGCTTCAGCTCAATAGTCAAAATGAATTGTTCAATAGAAACACCAGTGAGATTGTGATAAGCGTTAGCGCAGAAAAAATAACCGCGGTGGAGCTTGAAGTTAGCTATGTGGTTGCCAATGCCAATTGGTTTCCTGTCTATGATTTACGTGCCGTTAACACCAAGCAACCCATTCAATTGAATTACAAAGCTAACGTGCAACAGAGCACAGGAGAAGATTGGAAAAATGTACACCTGAAATTATCTACCACCAACCCAAGCTTAGGTGGATTGAAACCAGAATTGAACCCTTGGTATTTGAATTTTTATGAAAGAGTGGTTAGAACGCCAAGATATAAGGCCTCAATGCCATTGGCCAAAACAAAAATGGAAGATGGCATTAGCATGGTTGAAGCGGAAGTTGCAGCTGTGCCATTATCTTTTGGCATTGATGGTTACGTCTCCACGATTCAAACCTCCATTGCTACCGAGTTTGACATTTCTCTCCCGTATACTGTTGCTTCCTCTTCAAAACCAACCGTGGTAGATATTCGCAAGTACGATGTAAAGGCCGACTACCTTTATGCATCGGCACCTAAGCTGGATAACGATGCTTTTCTCTTAGCAAAAGTTACAGGCTGGGAAGAATACAATCTCTTGCCAGGCGAGGCGAATATTTTCTTTGAAGGCACTTTCGTAGGTAAATCATACATCGATCCAAGCAGTGTGAAAGACACGTTATCGGTTTCGCTGGGGCGCGATAAAAGAATTGTTGTGAAACGTGAAAAATTAAAAGATTTGACTTCGCGTAATTTTATGGGTTCGACCAAGAAGGAAACCTTCGCTTACGAGGTAACAGTTAGAAACACAAAATCAGAATCGATAAAAATAGTTTTAGAAGATCAAATTCCTGTTTCCCAAAATTCGCAAATTGAAGTGAACATGCTGGAATATGTCGGAGCGAAATTCAACAAAGACAGCGGTAAGCTTAGTTGGGAAATGGAACTGAAGCCCAATGAAACCCGAAAGTTGACCTACAAATTTGAAGTGAAGTATCCGAAAGATAAGCAAGTGAGTGGGTTGTAGTCGATCGCGCATTTGACATTGGACCATAGTCGGTATAAGTAGCTATCGACTATGGTCTATTGATCATCGACTGAAGCACACCTTCCTTCAATGAATAAGTGGAAACGCGAATGGATTGAAAATCGTAGCTATCCAACAAAAACTTTATCAAGCAACTCCCCACTACAATCATATCTACTCGTAATTCTATCATGCCAGAAATCTGCATCCGTTCGTCTCTGTTTTTTGTGATCAGTAACTGGTGAATGGAATAGAAGGCTCCTATCGAGAAGAGTGTCTCGGGACTTTCCGGATTATAAGGAAGTTCTTCATTGGCACAGTAGATTTCGCTCAACGTATCAAATGATCCGGATGACCCCACTAAACAAATAGGTTTGTGGATGGTAAGTTGCTCCATTAATCCTGTAAGTTGTTCTTTAAAATATGCTTCCAAAGAATTGATTTCTTCACTGGTAATAGGATCATGCGGTTTGAATTTTTCTATCAAACGCTGCCCGCCCATCTCAATACTTTGCTTCCACAGAAGACCATTTCCATTGGCGATAATAAATTCAACGCTGCCACCACCAATATCAACGATTAGGTTAGGCTCCTGACCAAGTTTTATGGCTGTGGAAACGCCTTTGTAAATAAGTTCAGCCTCTTCGTCACCCGAAATTACTTTTACCTCAATGCCCGTTTTTGATTTTATTCGTGCAATTAGCTCGCTTTTATTGGTTGCACTCCGAATAGCACTTGTGCCAAAGCAAAATATGTGATTTACAGCAAACGAATCCATTTTCAATTTAAACTCGGTAAGTGCGTTTAAAGCCCTCACTATTCCTGCTTCGGTAATTACATTTTGGTTGATTCCCCCCGCTCCAAGTTTGACGGCAATTCTTTCCTGACGGATGCTAATCAGCCGATTATCTTTTCTCTCAGCGATCAACAAATGGAACGTGTTGGTTCCTAAATCAATAACTGCCACTCGGTTGTTCATCGTATAAAAATATTGCAAGCAATTTAATACCTTCATGCCGCATCTTGAGAAAATAAATATGTCGAAAAGAAAAGTAAGTTCAGAATTGCTTCAGCAGAAATTTGATGAGTTGGCTCGAAGAAATGACGAGGCGGAATTAGGTGGGGGTGTGAAACGATTAGAACAGCAGCATGCTCGTGGTAAACTTACGGCCAGAGAGCGTGTACTTATTTTGTTAGATGAAGGGTCGTTTGAAGAGCTGGGAAAATTTGTTGTGCACAGAAGTACTGATTTTGGATTAGATAAGGAATCTTATTTAGGCGATGGTGTAGTTACGGGTTATGGCACAGTTAATGGGAGATTGGTTTATGTTTTTTCGCAAGACTTCACCGTGTTTGGTGGCTCGCTGTCCGAAACCCATGCCGAGAAAATTGTGAAAGTAATGGATTTGGCAATGAAGAACGGTGCCCCCTTAATTGGGTTAAACGATTCGGGTGGTGCGCGCATTCAAGAAGGTGTTGTTTCATTGGGAGGCTATGCCGATATTTTTTATAGGAATGTTATGGCTTCGGGCGTTATCCCACAAATCTCAGCGATTATGGGTCCTTGCGCGGGAGGTGCCGTTTATTCTCCTGCCATGACTGATTTTATTTTTATGGTGGAAGGAACTTCATTTATGTTCGTTACTGGGCCCAACGTGGTCAAAACAGTAACTCATGAAAACGTAACTGCGGAAGAATTGGGGGGTGCAACTACTCATAGCACCAAAAGCGGAGTCACGCATTTTGCCAGCGCGAATGAGGTAGAGTGCATTGCTGGGATAAAGACATTGCTGAGTTACATGCCGCAGAATTGTGAAGACGATGCGCCAAGAGTCGCTTATGCCGAAGGCAACGAAAGTAGGCCCGTGTTGAATGATTTAATTCCCGCTAATCCAAACCAACCCTATGATATGAGGGAGGTGATCAATGGAGTGATGGATGACGCGAGTTTTTTTGAAGTGCATAAGAATTTTGCTGAAAACATTGTGGTGGGCTTTGCCCGATTGGCTGGCAGGAGTATTGGTATTGTAGGCAATCAGCCTGCCTCGCTGGCGGGAGTGCTAGATATCGATTCGAGTGTAAAAGCGGCACGTTTTGTCCGCTTCTGCGATTGTTTTAATATTCCATTGCTAGTATTTGAAGATGTGCCAGGATTTTTACCAGGCACCGACCAAGAATGGAATGCGATTATTACAAATGGAGCAAAGTTGTTGTATGCGTTTAGTGAAGCAACAGTTCCGCGCATTACCGTGATTACGCGAAAGGCGTATGGTGGTGCATACGATGTGATGAACAGCAAGCATATTGGCGCAGATCTTAATTATGCGTGGCCATCGGCAGAGATTGCCGTGATGGGTGCAAAAGGTGCTTCCGAAATTATTTTCAAAAAAGAGATTGCGGAAGCGGTAAATCCAGAAGAAAAATTAGCCGAGAAAGTAGAAGATTATACCACCAAATTTGCGAATCCTTATCGCGCTGCAAACCGAGGGTTTGTGGATGAAGTGATCTTTCCAGACCAAACCCGAGAGAAATTGATCAAAGCCTTTAAGATGCTGGAAAACAAGGTAGCAAAACTTCCAAAGAAAAAGCATGGAAATATTCCTCTTTAGTTTGTTTTGCGGAGAATAGCTTTATATTCTCCGCAAAAAATGCGGAGAATAATATCTTAATCTCCGCAGATATTCATATATTTACCGCACATTATGCGGAGAATAGCAGGAATATATATTCACTTATTGAAAAATTGGCCAAATTTAACTTGGCAACACAATGAGCTTGTCCATCCGTTGGCTGCAGTGCGGCACAAGCAAGGCAGGTTGCTGGGCAAACTGGAGTCATTTGGGTTCAAGCTAAGGGAGGAAGCCACCTTAACAAATCTAATCCAAGATGTGATACGGTCCAGTGAAATAGAGGGAGAGAAGCTACCGTTTGATCAAGTACGTTCATCCATTGCCCGCAGATTGGGGATGGAAGTGGGTGGTTTGGTTTCGGTAGATCGGCATGTTGATGATGTTGTAGAAATGATGTTAGATGCAACGCAACAATACAACTCACCACTTAGCAGCGAGCGATTGTTTGGGTGGCACGCGGCATTATTTCCAACGGGCAGAAGTGGCTTGCACAAAATACAAGTAGGTGCTTGGCGCGATGAAACAAGCGGTGCTATGCAGGTGGTATCGGGGCCAATGGGGAAAGAGCGAGTGCATTTCGAAGCACCTGAATCCGCGCGATTAGAAAATGAAATGCAAACGTTTCTATCGTGGTTTAATCAAGTCACTGATATGGATTCGATACTAAAGGCGGCCATAGCGCACCTCTGGTTTGTAACCATTCACCCGTTTGACGATGGTAATGGAAGAATAGCCCGAGCTATTGCAGACATGCAGTTTTCGCGGTCTGACCAAACCACGCAACGTTTTTACAGCATGTCGGCACAAATAAAAAAGGAGCGCAATGTGTACTATGATACATTAGAGCAAACACAGAAAGGCACACTTGACATTACCCAATGGCTGTTATGGTTTCTCGCTTGTTTTGATCGTGCGCTCGCGGCATCCGAAAGCACGCTGTTCAACGTATTGAACAAAGCCACCTTTTGGGAAACACACAGGACTGCTAGCCTGAACGAGCGACAACGAAAAATGCTGGTTAAATTGTTGGATGAGTTTGAGGGTAAACTTACAACTTCAAAATGGGCTAAGATAGCCAAGTGTTCGCCAGACACTGCTTTGCGCGATATCCAGCTTCTGATAGACCAAAATATATTGGAGAAAGAAGAAGGTGGAGGAAGGAGTACTAGTTATAAATTAAAAAGCAATTGATTTATAAAGTAACCTGCTAGCTTAAGTCAAAACATCATAAAATCAAATTGCTTGGAACATCTCAAATTTCTATAAATTTGAAAATTAACAAATCTATCCATGGACAAAATCAGCAAAAAATTCCTTTTCGAATATCTCAATAATGCATCGCCAACAGGCTTTGAATCATCCGGCCAAAAAATCTGGTTAGAATACCTAAAACCATATATCAATGACTATATCTCTGACGTGTATGGTACTGTTGTAGGTGTGATAAACCCAAAAGCCCCTTACAAAGTGGTAATTGAGGCTCATGCAGATGAAATCTCATGGTTTGTAAATTACATCACTGACGAGGGCTACATCTATGTTCGAAGAAATGGTGGCTCTGACCACCAAATTGCTCCGTCTATGCGTGTAAATATTCATACCGATAAAGGCATTGTAAAGGGAGTTTTCGGCTGGCCGGCAATTCACGTAAGAGACTCGGGCAAAGAGGAAACACCCACGCTGAAAAATATCTTTATTGACATTGGAGCTGAATCAAAGAAAGAAGTTGACGAAATGGGTGTTCATGTGGGTTGCGTAATCACCTTTGAAGATGGTTTGATGGAACTCAACAAAAATTACCTGACCGGAAGGGCGTTGGATAACAGGATGGGTGGTTTTATGATCGCGGAAGTTGCACGGAGATTGAGTGAAAACAAGAAAAAACTTCCGTTCGGATTGTATATAGTTAATGCTGTGCAAGAAGAAATCGGTTTACGCGGTGCTGAAATGATTTCTAGAAAAATAAAACCTGACTTGGCTATTTGCACAGACGTAACTCATGACACGCAATCGCCCATGTACAATAAAAAGGAGAGTGGCAATTTGAAATGCGGTGCAGGGCCCGTTTTGTGCTATGGACCAGCAGTACAAAATAATGTGTTGAAAATGATCATTGATACGGCCAATAAGAAGAAAATTGCTTTTCAACGCCAGGCTGTTTCTCGATCCACAGGCACCGACACCGATTCATTTGCTTATTCTGCCGAAGGAGTTGCCTCTGCCCTAATTTCACTTCCGTTAAAGTATATGCATACAACCGTTGAAACAGTTCACAAAGCGGATGTTGAAAACGTAATTGGCCTTATTTACGAAGTTCTACTTCAAGTAAAAGCAGGTCAAGATTTTAGATACATAAAGTAGCATTTATTACAAACGTTTGAAATAGTGTTGAATCGGTTTTTAATTTTTGATTCATTGGTCAATCTTTAACCCAACATAGCGCGATTAAATGAAAATCTCTCCTATACTGGCATTTACAATCTTTTTTGGGTTAATAAATAGTGCCTCCGCCCAGGATGTGCAGGAAGCGAAGGAGCTTCACCCTGCCATGATGTATAATTTCGTAAAGTACATACAGTGGCCAACGGAGTCTGAGCCGGGTGATTTTGTGATTGGCGTATTTGGGGCTGATGATGTGTACAACACGTTGAAAGCCCGATACGATGGAAAACCAAAAGGGAGCAAAAAATACGTAATCCAGAAAATGAGTGCCATCGCGGAAGCCACTTCTTGTGCTGTGGTTTACCTCGGAAGGGGGAAAAGCAAAGACTTTGACGCACTTAAGGCTGCCACTGCCGGAAAGTCGATTTTAACAATTACCGATAATAACAATTTAGGTAAAAAAGGAAGCTGTGTGAATTTCAAAGAAGTTGACGGGAAATTAAAGTTTGAAATCAATCAAGCGTCAATTACAGCCGCTTCTTTGAAGGTTTCTTCCTCGCTTCTTGGTGTGGCGATCGTGCTGTGAGTGAACGCAGCAGAATAAAGACTTGTATCCTCGATCAGTTAGGGCGCCAGGTAGAATTTCTTTTCCCTCCAAAGCGAATAATCTCATTAGTTCCTTCGCAAACCGAATTGCTTTTTGACTTAGGATTAGAACAAGAGGTAATTGGTATTACAAAATTCTGCGTTCATCCACCTCATTGGCTTCGGCACAAAAGCATTGTTGGCGGAACAAAAAACTTTTGGTTTGATAGCGTATCGAAACTTAATCCTGATTTGATTATTGGAAATAAAGAAGAAAACTATAAGGAAGGGATCGACTTATTGTGTGAAAAATACCCAGTTTGGTTAAGCGATATAACTAAATTTGAAGAAGCTTTAGAAATGATTCTGTCCATTGGTAAGATTACCAATAGAGAAGAAATAAGTACTTCTTTATCAAATAAGATCCAATCTAATTTTTTGGATATTCTTCCAAAGAATAACAAACGCGTGCTCTATTTGATTTGGAAAAACCCCTGGATGGCCGCAGGAACAAACACATTTATCAATTCGATGCTTGAAAAAATAGGGTTTGTAAACTGTATTTCTGAGCCGCGCTATCCCATAATTTCTGAAGAACTAATAGGGCGATTAAACCCTGACATCATCTTTTTATCTTCAGAACCGTATCCTTTTAAACAAAATCATGTCAAAGAGGTATCGGCTATTAACTCCACATCGGATGTAAGTTTGGTAGACGGGGAGTATTTTTCGTGGTTTGGAAGCCGAATGGTTTATGCCCCAGCCTATTTCAAGCAGCTTGCTTCGAGGGTTTAGAACTATTTTTGCGTAGATCATCTCAAAAATTCGCGAAAATATTACACTAGAAAGTATTGACTACAACCAGAAAACTGGAAGTATTGAATACTGTCTACATTTAAGCGTTAAAAAAGCATTAGAGAAAATAGCAAAAGAAAGAACAAGCAAAGATGCAGCATCAACTTTTAGACAGTTGGTGACAAGCATAAATTTGAATTGAATAGCACGCCATGAAAGAATTTAACTTACTAGTTTCAGGTTCATTAACGTCCTGGGCAATTGTAATACAATAATGGTTGTTGTTTTGTGTGGGTAAGCCTTCCGGATTTCCGGAGGGCTTTTTTTATTGCTCGGTTTTTATGCCCACTGATTCGCAATCTTGCCAAAAACCAGGATAGGATTTGTTGATAACCGTAGCATCATCAAACGTCACATCCATTAAAGTTGCTAGCGGAGCCAAGCCCATTGCCATTCTGTGGTCGTGGTAGGTGGCGAAATCTGCTTTTGCAGGAAGAATGTTATCAACACTAGGGATTAGCACCCACGTGTTTTCTTTTTCGATAACGGCCGCGCCAATTTTTGCCAGCTCATTTTGCAAAGCCGCAATTCGGTCTGTTTCTTTTATCCTTAAACTCTCGAGCCCTGTAAAAACGCCTCTGATGTTTTTGGCTGCACAAACGGGCAGTATTGTTTGCGCTAAATCAGGGCAGTCTTTAAAATCCCATTCAATGGACGATGCACTTGATTTCTTGGTTAGAATTAGCGAGTTGTTTTCATAGGCTGACTGCACACCTAGTTTTTCCATCGCCTCTACAATTACCCGATCACCCTGCAAAGATTGCATCGAAACGTTTTTTAGCGTGATACGTGCTTCTTTGGCCAATGCCACAAAAGCAAACCAATAGCTCGCTGCCGACCAGTCGGCTTCAATAGTTAACTCGGTTGAGGTAAAACTTCCAGTTGGGATTTTTATACTGTCCGACTCGAATTCGCAAGCCACACCAAATTGCGCCATTAACGAACCTGTCATTTTAATGTAGGGCCAACTGCCTACGTTACCAGCAAGCTCAATGGTTAAGCCCTCAGCCAATTTGGGTGCTATCATCATCAACGCGGAGATATACTGGCTGCTCACATTTCCAGGTATTTGAACACTTTTGGCCTTTTGACCTGCAAAACCTTTTACCTCAATGGAGGGAAACCCTTCGATTTCAAGATAATCGATAGCTGCCCCAATTTCCCGCAAGGCGTCAACGAGCAATTTAATGGGTCGCTGTTTCATTCTATCTGTTCCCGTAAGGATTTTGTGTTGGTTGGTAATAGCAAAAAAGGCCGTAAGAAAACGCATGGTGGTGCCAGCGTCTAACACATTGATTGTTGTTTCGGGGCTATTGATTAACGCTTGCATTAGTTTTGTATCGCGTGCCTCTGACAAATTTCGAAGCACCGAAGGGGTGCTATTACCAGAAAGAGCATTCAACACCAATGCACGGTTGCTGATACTTTTTGAGGAAGGTAGCTGAAAAGGAGTGCCACTGATTTTGCTTGTTTTTTGGATGCGGATAGATGAATTCAAAGGATAAAATAATTTAAGGCGAATAGCGTTATTAATAATATTTTAAAAATGGAACATTTTCTTCTAATTTGCGGTTAAATATTACATGAATACAACACGAAAAATAGCAATTGGACTTGGGATAGCGGGCGGTGCTGCATTGGCTGCTTGGCTTTTAACAGGTACACGTAAGAAGAAAACCAAAGAGTTTATTGCCAAAGGCGCGCAAACAATCAAAAACACCTTGAATAAAGAAGATAAAGCACCAACTGATCCTTCTGACATTCATTATGTTTAAATGGATTGATAATACGTTAGCGATTCAGCAATCTCTTCTTGGGTGACTTCTACATCCCAAACTGCCTTCCCAATTGAATTGGGTAAGGCTAATTTTATTTTTGCCCCTCTGTTCTTTTTGTCTTGCCCTGCAAGGTTAATAATTTCATCAAACGCCTCTGGTAACTTTTCTTTCCCAAATAGGTGAATTAGGTAACTGCTTATTTGACTTAATTCGCTTTGAGTTAACAATTCTTTTTTTGCTGCGATAAACGCTTCGGCAATCATGCCCATTGCAATGGCCTCGCCATGAAACAATTTGTTTTGAGTTTTAAGAAAATAGGTTTCTAACGCGTGGCCAATGGTGTGCCCAAAGTTTAGAATCTTACGCAAACCTTTTTCACGCGGATCTTCGGTAATTATTTGGTATTTGATCTTTACGGAATGAGTAACCAAGGCTTCCCAGTTTTGGTTTTCTAAAGGTTCTGTTTGTATTACCCCCCACATTTCTTTATCGGCAATAAGGCAATGCTTTACAATTTCGGCAAAACCCGAACGCAACTCGCGGTTGGATAAGGTAGATAAAAATTCGGTGGCTATGAGGGTGCAAACGGGTTCTTGAAATACACCAATGTGGTTTTTGAAATGATGAAAATCGATGCCTAGCTTACCGCCTACGCTAGCATCTACTTGGCTGAGCAGCGTGGTGGGCATGAGCACGAAATCAATGCCGCGCTTATAGGTGGCAGCGCAGAAGCCGCCCATGTCGCCCAGCACCCCGCCTCCTAAAATGATCAACACCGAGTGCCTGTCGAAGCGATGGTCTGTTAACTGCTGCCAGATAAGTTCGCACGTAGCCAGTGTTTTGTATTCCTCGCCCGAAGGAACTTGAAACAATGCATGATTGGGAAGTAACTCCTTAATTTTTGGGTAGCAGAGCGAGGTGGTGTGCTCGTCCACCAAAACGCCTACTTGCGAATAGTCCTTGTCTTTTAGGAAAGACTGAACCAGATGGGAGGCCGGCCCGACACGTACTTTATCTGAAAACATAAGTTGAAACAAGTTTCAAATTTTGGTCAAAAATGTGGAATTATCATTACAAAACCTCGAAGCTTTTTAAAACCAAGGCGGTTTGATTCTTGTTCCATTTATATTTGTGGGCTTAATTTTTCTCATGACAACCGACCCTACCATTTCGTTTGACAATACCGCCAATGCTTTTTCGTACAAAACGGATAAGGAATTACGCAAGGCCAATTTCATTTTTACCTTGGTAAATAACCCCTTGGTTTCTAGCCTCGCTACTTCGGCAGTAAAGACAGCTTTGTCGCTCCACCTTCCCATAAAGGGAATGATACGTGCTACGGTGTTCGACCACTTTTGTGGAGGCGAAACCATTAACCAATGCGAGCAAACCATTGCCAAAATTTACAAGCATAAAGTAGGTGCTATTTTGGATTACTCCGTGGAGGGCGCCAAAACCGAGGCGGGTTTTGATGACACCTTACGGGAATTGTTGTTAACGCTTGACAAGGCAAAGGGCAACCCTGCTATTCCGTTTTGTGTGTTTAAAGTTACTGGCATTGCCGAAATGACACTGCTTGAGAAAGTACAAGCAAAGGAAAGTTTAAGTGACCAAGAGGTGAAGGCGTTTGATCGGGTAAAAGAACGCATTGAAAAAATCTGCCAAAAGGCGTTTGATTTTGACGTGCCCGTGCTGATAGATGCCGAAGACAGCTGGATACAAAACGTTATTGACGAGATTGCGTACACCATGATGCAAAAATTCAACGGTAAAAAGGCGATTGTTTTCAATACACTCCAGTTATACCGTGCCGATATGTTAGACAATTTGAAAAAGGCGCACGAAATAGCTAACGAGCAAAACTACTTTCTTGGGTTTAAGTTGGTGCGAGGTGCTTACATGGAAAAGGAAAGGGAGCGCGCGTTGAAAATGAATTATCCCGACCCGATTAACGTATCCAAGCAGGCAACTGACGATTTATTTAATAGCGCACTACTTTTTTGTGTTCATCACCTCGATTTGATAAGCATTGTTTGTGGCTCGCACAACGAATACTCTAACCGATTGCTTTGCGAATTGATGGTCAAGCAAGGTATTAAACATGATGATGCCCGCATTTGGTTTGCGCAGTTGCTCGGCATGAGCGATAACATTTCTTTTAACCTCGCGAAAGAAGGCTACAACGTGGCCAAGTATGTGCCTTATGGGCCGGTGGAGGCTGTTATGCCCTACTTGCTACGAAGAGCTTCAGAGAATACTTCAGTGGCCGGCCAAAGCAGCAGGGAGCTGGTGTTGATAAGAAAGGAACTGGGGAGGAGGAAAAAATTAATATCTAATTGACTTTATACTATTTCTGAGCAGAGATGTTTATCAGTTCTAAGCATGTTAGATAGGACGACCGCCTGACGGATTACCTCCATGGTTCATAGTCGTTTGGAAGCCATTTTATACAGATAGGACTTCCAGATGAATATCTTTTTAGCTGCTTTCGATTCAATTAAAATTAGCTGAAAATCAATATGTTGGAATGGTATAAACACATTTTATGCACATTTTATGCACATTTTATGCTGTTTTTTCACGACATTTTGTATATAGAATAACGCCTCCACTTACGTTCCCCGTTGAACACCAGTTTTTTGGCATCTACCATTTGATAAATAGTTGCTTTAACTTTTCTTAAGGCAATTTCTGGCCCGATACGCTGATGGATGTCTGCAACCGAGCTATTTGGATATGTTTGTACGTCTTGGTGAATTAATTCTTTTAACCGATGTTCTTCAATTTTTTTAAGATTGGTTTTTCCTCTAAAATCTATCCGATTTAAAAATTCTGGATTAACAAAATATTCTACACCCTTTGTCTTTCCTTTAAATTGAATAAGTTTTAGATCAAGCAATCTTCCAAGCCAATCACGAATAGCGTTTTGCTGTGGTAAACTCAATACATTGGAAAACTCAATCGCAGAAAGTGAGGTATGCTGTGCAATAAGACCTAAACAAATAATTTCTCGCTGCCGTAATTGAAATTCTTCGTTGGCACGGCTTACCAATTTTACAACTTCATTTTTTAGAATCCTTTTTCGCACGGTAATAGTAACTCGATCTTCTCCTTCGGAAGGTATAGGAACCTGCTTACCGTTAGAGAGAAGGATCTCATATATTTTATCAAATCCTGACCCCTCACGTTCCATCAATTTTAAATCATAGAAGACTTTGGCTAGATGTTCATTCCTTCGTACTGTTTTATGGAGCATATTTTTAGGGGTAACACCCAACGGAAGAAGTCCTGGATTATGAACTTCCAACCTATCTGCATATAAATTAATGAAGATGTCGCCTCTTGTGGTGTAGGGGCGATGCACTAAAGAATTGGCGACAAGCTCTCGAATAACTTCTTGCTCGTAATTGGCGATAAACTTTCTAAATATACCGTCCGATACTTCTACGCCTTCCTTCCAATCAGGAATTTGTGACCAGACGGCCTCAATCATTTCTTTCGGGTTCAATGAAAAATCGTCCCATACTATTTTGTTCACACGTGATCCGCTTTCATCAAATTTTAAAAACTGAATAACAGGCGCGTATAGAAGCTTAGCTCTGTCGCTTCGCTTTCCTATCCAAAGCACTCCAAGGTTAGTAAGATAATTACCTTCGCACATCAAATAATGATCTAATAATTCTTCTAGTGATTTTTGCTTTACAAAGTCGGATACCCTATCGCTAACGCGAACATCTAAAACGAACTGGTTTATTTTCTCTGCATCGGCTTCTGACTTTGGTACGTTTCGTGCTACTTTGGTTTCCCACTGGAAGGCCGACTTGTCAGTATAAAGCCTGCTCAATTCATCTGGTAATACGGGCTTGCATTCATCTGAGATACGAATGTAATAACGACCATCGGTAGTGCTGGCAATTGTAGATGCGCTAGGCAAAATTTTTAGCTGGATGTACTCGCCTCCATTTTCAGAAATTACCAATTCTGCATGAGTAGCAACATTTACAGTACTTTCAGAAATTCGTTTGCGGACAACCGCAGGAAGCTCATGGTCTATTTTTTGTGTAGTTGGAGGCATGGTATCATCATTTTCGATTCCAATAAAAATGGTGCCGCCCCTCGCATTGGCGAAGCATACGCAATCCTTGGCTAGTTCTTTCCAATTGTGGCTGTTACCCGTTATTATTCGAAGTGATTTCTTTTCAATAAGTTGTGTCTCCTCCATTGCTTTTACTTTTGTTGGGCATTTAGAGTCTGCGATGATATCTTAGGTCAATTTTTCAAAGATAATCTTATCTGTCATAAATTCGGAGGTTTGAGTGTTTTGGGCTTTCCGTAATCTTTTATGGATTTAAAAATGTGCCGATATTTGCTATTGCTGATATATTATTTGAAAAGAAAAATAAATCGTCTTTGTTGGCGGTGACAACCAACTTGTAACTCACCCCCCGTATCCCTACTTTTGCCGTTCAATTTTTAATTAACATGGCGCTTAGCGAACAAGAACTGCTCCGCAGAAAAAGTTTAGACGAACTGAATAAACTCGGCATTAACCCTTATCCCGCTGATTTATTTGAAGTAAATGTTACCACCAAGCATATTCTGGAGAATTATCCCGCCAAGGAGTTTAAAGATGTTTCAATTGCTGGGCGGCTAATGAACCGCAGAATTATGGGCAACGCCTCGTTTGCTGAACTGCAAGACGAAGCGGGGCGCATTCAGATTTATTTGCGCAGAGACGACCTCTGCCCCGGCGAAGACAAGACTTTTTACAATTCTGTTTTTAAAAAACTGTTGGACATTGGCGATATAGTGGGCGTAAAAGGGTTTGTGTTTACTACACAAACGGACGAAGTGTCCATTCATGCCACCGAATTTAAGCTTCTTTCTAAGTCGCTAAAGCCGTTGCCAATTGTGAAAGAAACCACCGATGAACAAGGTAATGTAACCCTGCACGATGCGTTTACTGACCCGGAGCAACGATATCGCCAACGGTATGTGGATTTGGTAGTAAACCCCCACGTGCGCGAGACTTTTATAAAACGCACAAAGCTGGTAAACTCCATGCGCGAGTATTTAAACCAGAAAGGGTATTTGGAAGTAGAAACTCCCATACTACAACCGCTTTACGGAGGTGCTGCCGCTAGGCCATTTACTACGCATCATAATACGCTAGACATGACGCTCTATTTGCGCATTGCCAATGAGCTGTATTTAAAGCGTTTGATTGTAGGGGGGTTTAATGGCGTGTATGAATTTTCTAAAGATTTTAGAAACGAGGGCATGTCGCGTTTTCACAACCCCGAGTTCACGCAGGTGGAATTGTACGTGGCCTATAAGGATTATAATTGGATGATGAGTTTGGTAGAGGAAATGTTGGAGAAAGCGGCCATCAACCTTCACGGCACCACTCAAATTCAAGTGGGCGAAAACCTGATTGATTTCAAGCGGCCTTGGAAGCGTTATACTATGAGCGAGGCAATAGAACACTTTACGGGCGTGGATATTTCGGCCATGGACGAAAACGCGTTGCGCGATGCCTGCAAACAATTAGATGTGCCTGCCGATGCTACCATGGGCAAAGGCAAATTGATCGATCAGATTTTTGGGGAGAAGTGTGAGCTCAATTTAATCCAGCCTACTTTTATTACCGATTACCCTGTGGAAATGTCACCGTTGGCTAAGAAACATAGAAGCAAACCTGGTTTGGTAGAACGGTTTGAAGCTATTTGTAACCGAAAGGAGATTTGTAATTCGTTCACCGAATTGAACGACCCCATCGATCAGCGCAAGCGTTTTGAAGAGCAATTGGAATTAGGTAAGCGTGGCGATGATGAGGCGATGACGCTCGATGAAGATTTTTTAAGAGCGCTTGAATATGGGATGCCCCCAACAGCCGGACTAGGGATTGGTATCGATCGCTTGTCCATGATCATGACCAATTCGCCTTCTATTCAAGAAGTGATTTTCTTCCCACAAATGAAACCAGAGGTAGCTTCTGCAATAGCTGAAGAGTTAGACTATGCTGCTTTAGGAATACGAGAAGACCTGATCCCAGTTTTTCAAAAAATTGGCATTAGTACATTTGCGCAACTTAAGGAAGCCAAAGCATCGAAGCTTTTTAACGATGTGTGTGGCATGCGCAAGAAAATGAAGCTTGAGAATGTGCAGAATCCTACCATGGCGGAAGTAGAAGGGTGGTTGCGTTAAAGCAGATTATGAGAAGAGCATTTTTTCTTTTAGCGGTAAGCATGGTGACAATTCAGGTAGCCTATTCACAGAAACTTCCCTCCTTTGATGTACAAGGGCATCGTGGGGCGCGCGGTCTAAAACCTGAAAACACAATTCCTGCTTTTATTACCGCACTAGAGTTGGGTGTCACAACGTTAGAGATGGATTTGGCCGTTACCAGCGACAACAAAGTAGTTGTTTCTCACGAACCGTGGATGAGTGCCGCCTACTGCTCAGATCCGACAGGAAAAGTTATTGACGAGAAGGAGGAGATGAAGTACAACATCTATAAAATGAATTATGATGAGGTAAAGCGATGGGATTGCGGTTCAAAAGTGAACGCGCGTTTTCCGGAGCAACAGAAAATGAAAGTAACCAAACCGTTGCTGAGCGATGTAATGGTAGCAACAGAAAACTATATTAAGAACTATACACGCTACGAAGTCGACTATAATATGGAAATTAAGTCGATGCCTGAAGGCGACACTAAATTTCATCCCACGCCAGAAGTTTTTTCTGACCTTGTTTACAATTTGGTAGACCAGTATTTGCCACTCGATAGAGTTATCATTCAATCTTTTGACTTCAGGGTGTTGAAATACTGGCATGCAAAATATCCTCACGTGCGGTTGGCAGCCTTAGTAGAAAACCTTAAAACAATAGACGAGAACTTGAAAGAGTTGGGCTTCGTGCCAGCTATCTATAGCCCCGATTATAAATTGCTCTCAAAATCTGAGATAAAGCATTGTCACGAGTTGGGGATGAAAGTCATTCCGTGGACAGTAAATGATAAAACAGAAATGCTAGAGTTGAAGGCGTGGAATGTTGACGGTTTTATAACAGACTATCCTAATCGCGCCAAAGAGTATAAGATGACGTTGAATATTCAACCCGCTAAAAACTAGTTACCGCTTTTCCACTTTGCCGTTCTTCATTACAAAAGTTACCTTTTCTAATGCCTCGATTTTTTGGAGTGGGTCGTCATCAACAGCAATCACATCTGCGAAAGCGCCAACCGTTATTTCTCCCAACTGCCCTTTCTTATTGAGTAGATCAGCGGCTACTGTAGTGGCAGTTTGTATGGCCTGCATGGGCGTCATGCCATAATTCACATAAAAACTAAATTCACGTGCCTGTGGTAACTTGATCCAATCAAAACCACCAGCATCTGTGCCAAAGGCAATCTTCACACCCTTCTCCAGCGCTTTTTTGAACAGAGGCTTTACCCCTTTGTACATTTGGAGATAACTCACCGCACCGAGTTTCGCTCTGCCTTCGGCAACATAATCCATTACCGTTATTGTGGGTACCCAAAAAGCATTTTTTGCAATAAACAAATCCATGCACTCCTCATTTAAGGCCGAGCCGTGTTCGATGGTGCGCGCACCTGCTTTTAAAGCGTAGATTATACCATCGGGTGTCATGGCGTGGGCGGCTAACATTCTTTTCGACTTAACGGTCTCATCTGCCACAGCCTCAATTTCTTCTTTAGTAAAATTGGGTATGCTGCCAAAGCTGCCATCGGGTTTTTGAAAGTAACCTCTGTCGGCATAGATTTTAATCCAGTCAGCACCGTAGCTTATTTGTTCACGCACCGCTTTCCTCGCTTCGTCTGCTCCTGTAATCTCTTGTATTCCCTTCGGCATGTGCAGTTCCCAACTGTACTCACCATTGCCAGTGGGGTAATGCCCTGTGGTGTTTATGGCACGAGTTGAAACAAACATTCGGGGGCCAGGTATAACGCCATTGTTGATGGCCTTTTTGACATCCACATCGGCATACATGGCGCCCTCTGTTTCCACATCGCGAATGGTAGTGAACCCGCTCATTAGAGCAATCTTGGCGGCCACGCTTGCGCGTATAGCGCGGTAGGGGATGCTTTCTTTTAATAATTGTGCATCGTACTCTTCGCTGGTAATATCGCCTTGCAAAAGTACGTGTGTGTGGCAGTCAATCAATCCTGGTAAAACCGTTTTAGTCGATAAATCAATCAAAGTTGCGTTGGCTGGAATTTTATCCCAACCGATAATGTCTTTTATCAAATTCCCTTCTATCACAATTGCTTTTTTACCAAGCGCATTGGCAGATTTTCCGTCTATTAGATTACCACATTTTAAGACAGTGGGTTGAGCCACGGCAAACGTGGCTATTGACATTAAAACAACAATACTGAAGTGTTTCATTTCGGTCGAATTTAAAACACTAGGTAGTTATTTTCAGTGCCCTCAACCAATTATTAGGGATGAACGGTCGGCTTTCCTTTTGTTTTATTTACTTTTGCCATTTCAACCAAAATACCTGATTTGTTATGAAATATGACGTTTATGCCATCGGCAATGCAATTGTAGATATTGTTACTGAAGTTGAATACGATTTCTTCCAAAAGAACGAGGTAGAGAAAGGCGTGATGACGTTGGTAGATGAAAAGCGCCAGCAGCAGTTGATGAAGGCCATTGATATGGAAAGGAGCAAGCTTACAGGTGGCGGTTCTGCTGGTAATACCATTACTGCCATCAGTCAATTTGGAGGTAAGGGATTTTATTCGTGTGCTGTTGCCAAAGATGAACTCGGTAAATTTTTTATCGATGATTTGAGAAGCAATGGCGTTGAAACAAATTTGGTGTATGACCAACTTCCGTTCGATCATACCGGTCGCTGTTTGGTGATGACCAGCCCTGACGCGGAACGAACCATGAATACTTTTTTGGGCGTGAATTCCTTTTTCTCGCCTGAATTTCTGGACGAAGAGGCCTTGAAGGCTTCCAAGTATTTATATATGGAAGGCTACTTGGTTCCTAGCCCAAAAGGCCTAGAAGCTATGAAAGCAGCGAAGAAATTGGCCGAGCATCATAAAGTTTCTACTGCCTTAACTTTCTCTGACCCCAGCATGGTGAAATATTTCTCCACGCAAATGGAAGAAATTGTGGGCGCCAGTGTTGACTTGCTATTTTGCAATGAAGAAGAAGCCATGATCTTTACAGGCACCAATGATATTTTAGAAGCGCGCGAAAAACTAAAGCAAGTGGCCAAGCGTTTTGTGATGACACTTGGGAAAAACGGAGCGCTGGTTTTTGATGGCGATACATTTATTCAAATAGAACCGTATAAAGTTACGGCAATAGACTCAAATGGTGCAGGCGATATGTTTGCCGGGGCATTTATGTATGCAATAACGCACGGACATAGTTTTGCTGAAGCAGGTAAGTTAGCTTCGCTAGCTTCTTCCAAAGTGGTTGGACAATGGGGACCAAGGTTAACTACCGCTGTGCTTCAACAACTGCTCACCGAGTTAACCCAATAGAAAACAACCAGCCGTTTTTAATAGGAGATTTAATCAAGTTTGTCGATTTAATAAAGACGATACGTAAAAGGTCAATATGAAGATCCGTTTTAAATATAAGACCGACCTCGTCTTAACCGAAAGGAAACTTATTCTACTGGTATCACTATGAGAACAGCCTGCTTGCTTGTGTTATGTTTCATAATGTCTTCGTGTTCTTTTGATAAACTCTATCAGATGACGCAATCAAAAAAGAAGGCGGAGTTCGACCAATTCGATTTTGATGATTTGGCCAAACTTTACATGAAGAAGACTACAACCGAGAAGAGCATCGAAGGAATTTACTCTGTCTCGCACCTTATCGTAAAAAAAGGCAAAGGCTTTTTGTCATCGGTAGAAAGAGAAAAAGTGATTAACCGAAAGGAAAATTATGGAACGGTTGTTATTTTTAGTGATGAAGGAACATCGGCACGCGATTATTTTGAGGTTCCGCTTTCTGGCAATAGACAGTTATCTTACTCCATACGTGGTGAGTTTAGCAAAGCAAGTGAAGGAAATATTTTAGTGTATAAACACTTTGAACCAAGACAAAAAGTATTGAATTATACTTTTACGTATGACGAGTCAAAAGATTTGTTGGAAGGAGTCCGCACCGAGAATAATGGCAACTCGGTGGTCACGTATACACTCACATATATAAAACTTTTTCCAAAAACACAGGGCGCTGTGCCGGAAAAATGAAATAGGCTTAGCAAGAAGGGCAATACGGGTCAAGTATCACTCCGGCCTATTAAATCTCGATACGTTAGTTGATCTCTATTGCAAGGCAATTGATACATCAGCATTTGTAGTTACGCCAAAAAAGGAAAAAGCCGCCTCAATAGGCGGCTTTATTTTTTTGAAGTCAATGTATAAAAGCGGTTACGGCTCGCTCCCGCATTTTTTGATCATACCACTATAGCAGCTGTTCGCTCTTCGTACTATTGCCCGGGCGATCGGTAGCAGTTACTATCACTTTTAAGCCCTCAAGCACAGGTGCATTTTGGGTTGCCACATACGTCCATTGCAAACGAGTGCCAGTTGAAGTGGCTTCCCCACTTTCTACGATGGTGCCATCTGCCAGTTGGATAGCAATATTCACCGCGATAAACTTGTAATCGCTGGTGCCAAATACTACCACCTTGTTTCCTGCAAGCCCTTGGTAATCGGTGGTATCTACTTTCGCAATTTTAGGAGCCGTTAGGTAGTCGGTTACTGCAGCCGTGTATGGCGATATAAAGGACTGCTTTTTTGCAATCGCCTCGTACTCCGCTTTTAAGGCGGGCGTTTGGATAACCGATTTTCCAAAATCTACCGCTTTTTGAAAGCGTTCGCGTTGTGTTCGTTGCTTTTCCGACACCGTGCCAGAACCTTTGGCTCTGCTGGTGAGAAACGTGCGGCCTTCGCGTTGCCGCATGACTACGTTTTTACCAATTTTACCGCTGAGCCCGTCAATGAGGGCATTTAATTTCACGTCTGCCATGTTGTTTTTTGTTTAAATGGTTTAACTACTTTTTTAACTTTATTCCGTCTGATGCGCATCTCGAAAGAATAGGTCAAAAGTAATGGGGCACTCCGCAGCCAGTCTGCGGGCAAAATTTTTTACTAAAAAATTTAGCAAAATATTTTCTGCGTATTTTCCGAAGTCTATAGGTCACTTTTTAGTGGTTAAGAAAAATCCCTTAATGGATTTAAAAAATGGGCATTTTACGGTAATTTATCGAACACGTTGCATTCCTGAAAGGTTTCCTCGGGTATCCTCTAAGTATCCTTCGGGTAAGCTTCGATCAACTGTTTCCTAGATTTTTTTGAGGGGAAATCGAGGATTCTTGATTTGAAATTTCAGAATGAAAAACTGAAATTCGTGTATGGGAGCGGGCAAAAACCCTTACTTGCGGTATCGAATCATCCACTCTTGCTTTAGCTGCAAGAGCCAGCGCTATTGGAGCATCGCGCAGCTCATAGAAAAGCTCGCAGCACATGATTTAATGGTGGAGAAACGAAGCGTTGAACATGATTTGGAGATGATGCGGCACGATTCACTCTTGGGCTTCTTCGCGCCCATTGCATACAGTAGGAAGGAAAAAGGTTACCACTATACCAACGAGGCGTTTAAGATCGACCATTTGCCACTCACTGCAGACGATTTGCGCGCCTTGGCCACTGCCACCAATATTTTACAACAATACCGCGAGTTGCCACTGGTAAAGCAAGTGGAGGGGGTAGTTGACAAGCTCACAAATGTAGTTATGCAATTAGGTAGCCAACATAGCCAGCACGTAATGGCATTTGAACCTATGCCGTTTTATAAAGGCCGACAGTTCATCGAAGAAATTTTAAAGGCCATTGCCGATAAGCAACCCCTTTGCGTTACCTACCACAAATTTGCAGACACTAAAAGCGATGAGCACGTATTTCATCCTTATTTTTTGAAAGAATACCTCGGCCGTTGGTATGTGTTGGGCTTTAGCGAAGCGCGGAAAAACATCATTACGCTGGCGCTCGATCGCATCGAGAAAATGCAGGCTGCCTCCGTAGCGTTTAGAGAAAACACGACCCTACAGCCGCAGGAATATTTTCAGCATACCCTCGGCATCACCGTGGGAAAAGGACCGGTAGAAGAGATTGAACTATGGTTTAGCACGGCCCAAGCCCCTTACATCAAAACACAGCACCTGCACCACACACAAAAAACGGTAAGCGAAGATGGAACAGGGTTAACAATAACGGTGCAATTGATACCCAACCCCGAACTGACGCAGCTGCTTTTGCGATATGGTGCCGAAGTAAAAGTGCTTAAGCCAAAAGCACTGCAACAAGCAATTGTTCAAGTGTTTAAAAAGGCACTGAGGGTAAATGCGAAAACCTAAGAGTGGAGGTTTAGCATTCTATTTTCACTAACTCGCGACAAGAAAGCGTCATCTTTTCGTACTAAAAATGTAAAAATACTGTACAAAAAATGATCTTTTTTGTACATTTACTGTTATAAAAACGGCAAAAAGAAAGGTAAAAATTGGAGATTGCTTCGCTAGGCTCGCAATGACACGCACTTTTTGTACTCGGAAAAAAGGCGAATTAAAATAAAAATACCATGGCACAAGTTAGGTTTGAAGTTGACGATGATTTTCTTAAAAGCTTACAAGAATTAACAGGCACCACCAAAAACTACGTGTTGGGAGGTGACGCCCTTTCGTTATTAAAGTGGGCGGCCACTGAGATAAAAAAAGGGAGAGTGCTGTTGACCACCAACAAAGATGGTGGCGAACCAGTAAAAGTGGTGATGTCTATATTTGATAAGATAAAGCAGGATAAGTAGACAACGTTATTGGTTGTTGGTAAATACGCCCCATTAAACGCTAGAGGTTTACCTTGTCGAAAATCTACTTGCCTCGTTGCCTCTATTTTCCTAAGCTCCGTTGGTTAATTAACTTGTAGTTGAAACAAACCATTGTGGACACAATAGATTTAACCACCGCCAGAGGGGCAAAAACCTGAAGAGTACGACCCACCTCGTTGATTAAAATGAACCAGTTCTGGGAGTAACTATTTTTACAGCATGGGCAATGACAAGAAGAGTTTAGTAGTACCCGATGAAGTGATGATCAGTAAAATTTACCTGATCAGAAACCACAAAGTAATGTTGGATATTGACTTGGCGGAACTTTACCAAGTGGAAACTGGGAGGCTCAACGAACAGGTAAAACGGAACGTGGATAGGTTTCCTGAGGACTTTATGTTTCAGCTGACCAATGAGGAGTGGGAATCTTTGAGATCGCAAATTGCGATCTCAAAGAAAGGCAAGGGTGGCAGAAGGTATGCGCCTTTTGCATTTACCGAACATGGGGTGTTGATGTTGTCAAGTGTTTTGAACAGTGAGCGTGCTATCCAAGTGAATATCCAGATCATGCGGGTTTACACAAAACTTAAGGGGATGCTATTGACCCACAAGGATATTTTATTAAAACTGGAGAAGTTAGAGAGGAAGACGACCAAGCACGATGAGAACTTTAAAATAGTGTTCGACTACCTGAAGGAGTTATTGAACCCACCGAGCGAACCCATGCGCAAGATCGGGTTCAAGCAATCGAAGGAAGATTAGAGCCAGCCGAAAGTTCCTGCCCCGAAATCCCCGCCCCCATGGGCGCGCGTCAGGGCTTACCTTGCCGAAAAGCGACTAGCTTAGTTGCTTTTATTTTCCCAAATGCTGTTGGTTAATTAACTTTATAGTTGAAGAAAAAACTATGAACGCAATAGATTTAACCAAAGCGAAGGAAGCGAAACCGGAAGAGTACGACAACTCCTTTTCAAAAGCACCCACCTTCTTGTCGCAAGCCGGGTTCAAATTAGCCAAAATCACCTTGCTTATTATTTCGGGTGTTATCCTCTTTGCCATGGTTTTTATTGTTGTTAAGCAGTTTTCTGCCGACAGTGCTTTTGGCGAACTATCTAGGCTCCCTGCCACAGACGATGCCACCTTAGAACGTAAATTGCAACTGTATAAACTGGCTCAGGAAGAAGCTAAAAACTACCGCGACTTTATTGTACAGTTTTTGCAAATGATTTTGCTGAATTTATTACTGCCCATTTTAACTGCTATTTTAGGCTACATCTTCGGCACCAGCGGCAACACCAAGGAGTAGTGCTTGCAGGGTCTCAAAAAATAATAGGTTGGCTTTATGCCCGTGAGCAAAGAGAAAAAATTGATAGTTCCTGATGAAGTGGCAATGAACAAAATTTACTTGATCCGCGGGTACAAAGTAATGCTAGACTTGGACTTAGCAGCGTTGTATGGAGTGGAAACCAAACACCAAAAAAGAGTAGTTAGCAGAAATGGTGTTAGATCAAAGGAAACTAACCCCCCTTCACTCCACGGCCACCAAAGCGGTTCGGCTGTCGCAAAGCCAAATAGGAACTAACCTACTCACAATAAATTAACTTGCCAGCAGCTTGACTTTTTAAAACTTAAAACGTAGGTTTATTTTGTTGACGGTAAAAATACTGGAAACAACTAGCTTGAGTAAAGCTATTTTGATTTAGAAATAAAAAGTAAGTAAAATGATAGAGAAAAAAAGTAGCAACTTATTTTTTTTGCTATTGCTAGTTAGCATATTTAAATGTTTGCGTGTTTCAGTAGCACAAGATAATAGATTTAAAGAGGTTGTCCCAGCATCACCGAATGCTGCAGCGTTGGGTAAATACGGTGATATCCCAGTAAGTTACCATACTGGCGTGCCGCAAATTTCAATCCCTATACATACATTAAAGGAGGGAGATTTATCACTTCCAATAAGTTTGAATTACCATTCCTCAGGAATAAAAGTTGAAGAATTGGCTAGCTGGGTAGGTTTAGGGTGGAGTTTAAATGCCGGAGGAGTTATTACTAGAACTGTAGTGGGCGCACCCGATGAAGGAAATACTAGGGCTGGAGGTTATTCTGATGTAAAAAGTAGCGGGTGGTATTTAGACGGAGGTTTACATCCAGGGTTTTCAGATCCGTTGTGTGAAATTAATCCTAATAATGCAAATAGCCCGTTGGAGCAAAGTTGTATGTACAAATATCAAGATGCTGCAAAGGGAGTGGCAGATACCGAACCTGATATTTATTCATTCAATTTTAACGGGTTTAGTGGCAAATTTTTCTTCGATCATCGTCAACCAGTCCTCCAACCGTTGCAAGATCTAAAAATAGTACCTTCAGCTGATTTTACTACCTGGACAATTGTTACTCCAGACGGAACTATTTATACATTCGGAGGATCAGCTCGAGAGGATAGTTATTTTTCTGGTGGCGCAGCCGGTGGGTGTTGTACTAATGAACAGATGTCATCCACTAGTTGGTATTTAAAAAAAATTGAGAATTTTAATAAAACTAGATCTATTGATTTGGAATATGTTCCTGAGAGTTACAGTTATACTGTTCGGCCATCCCACTCTTCAGTGGCAAAATCGAATGGTTCTGGAGCTCAAGGTCTACAGGAAGCTCCCTTATATGTCAATTTAGTTTCGATAAATGGGGTTAGATTAAGTAAAATAAGTATGAGTTCTAGTGCTGAGATTATTGAGTTTGTAGCGGAGAATCTGCGAGAAGACGTTTCAAAATTTAAATGGGAGGGATTAGACAATATTGAGGCAAAAAGGCTTGATAAAATAGAAATAACGGCTTCAGGTTTCTCGCGCAAATTTGTTTTTAACTATAGTCATTTCAACAGCATACAAACAAGCTCTTATCCTGCTTTTGCCGAAACGCTTTTTGATCTAAAAAGGCTCAAATTGGATTTTGTTCAGGAAATTGCGGGAGAAAATTCTAAACAGCCATATCGTTTTTTTTATGAGACTTCTATTCCGTTGGCCAGAAGGCTTTCATTAGCGCGAGATCATTGGGGCTATTATAACGGAGCAGATGGTAATAAAGGGTTAATACCCACCATCTCAATTGTTAGTCATGAATATCCAAATCTAACAAATAGAACCCCAAATGAAGATAAGATGAAAGCCGGAATTTTAAAGGAGGTTCAGTACCCAACTGGTGGAAGCACGAAATTTGTTTTTGAAGCGCACCGAGAGAGTGCAACTAGTATTGTTGGAGGGCTTAGGATTAAACAGATACTTATACAAGAGAGTTCGGCATCAACTCCTAAAATCAAGAATTACACATATGACTACGGTAGGTTATATGCAGGACAACCTCAATATGTAGAGAGTACGGCATACCATGAGTATACCTCAGCTTCACTTCCAGACTTAGGTTTCATAATTTCTTCCAATATTCGAAGTTCACTTAAAACTACGCAAGGATATCACATTGGCTACTCAGTCATTTGGGTAGAAGAGCCCGGGAATGGCAAAAGTACATATCGCTATTTCAATTCCACTCCGGGGCATAGTTATAGTTACCCTCCTCCGCCAGCGCAATACGAAATTGGGACAGGGGAACTATTTGAAGAAATGCACGAAGACGCAAATGGATTGTTGGTTCAGTCTTCCAGAAGCTATTTTATTACAGATTTGGAGAAATCCATAAACGCAAAAAGAGTAGTTTCTCTTAATTGCGTGGATGGTTGTGCTACGGATAATGGATTAATGTACACTAACCAGTATGTATTGGTTAAGAACTACACTATCGGCACTGGGCGAAGATTGCTTGCTATGAAATCGGACTATAAAGATGGAGCGACCACCTCGACTACTTTCTATTATTCTCCTAATCACAACCAACCGATAAGAACTGAAATGGCTAAAAGTGATGGAAAAATTAATGAGACCAGTAGCTATTTCACCAAGGATAAGTACGTTCCTTCATGCACCATTAATGATAGTGAATGCTCTACCGTTTATCAGGCTACCTTGAGTACACTTAGAAGTAACCTGAGAATTGCGATAGGAAATTGTGAGGCTGCAGCTAAGAGTTCGTGTTCAGATTTCAGAAATTGGAACGATGATGATTGTCGGACGGGGTCAGGTCGTTTTTCAAATTTTGATTGGGCATGGCTGACCAGACCATCTTCAATTTTAAGAAATTTCAACAAAGAATGCGAGCCAAACTGCGTGGTAAGACAAACAAACGAATGCATAGAAACAAGTGGGTTTTTACAAATCTACAATGATGGAATTAGGCAGGCTCAGCAAACCTACCTTGCCTGTAGGCAATCTTCAATCCAAGCCTACGATGACTGCGTTACCACTTCGCTAAATTCGTTAAGTACTACAGATAGGTCACTAGCAAAGATGTTGAGGGGCAATCTAAACGTTTCATTTGAAGAGGTAAGCAAAGTCGATGGAATTCAGGTCGCGGGCGCTAGAACTAGTTATGATTTTCAAAATAACATTTTATTACCCACTGAATTTTTTTACTACGACAATAAAATGCAAGTATGGCCAAAGTTAGCCGATGCTTTTTATGATAACATAGGTAATATAAAAGATTACGAAAAAGAGAATGATGTCGCGGTATCTTATATATGGGGATACAATAAAAGCCTTCCAATTGCGCAAATAAAAAATGCCACTTCGTCTCAGGTTTTTTATAGTGGCTTTGAGGAAGATCTAAGCAATTTTTCAAATGAAGCTAGAACTGGAAGAAAGAGTCATTCTGGCGAGTATAGTATTGTTTTGCCCGCAAGTGGAAGTTTTATTCTAAGTTACTGGAAAAAATCAGGTAGCAATGCGTGGGGTTACTACGAGCAAAGTAATGTTTCATCCAATGTTACTATTGGAGAATCAAACTCGCTAATTGATGATGTACGAATTTATCCGAAGGGCGCGCAAATGACCAGCTACACGTATGATCCCGGGATTGGGCTGACGTCTTCAACCGATCCCAATAGTGTTTCCTCATTTTACTTTTATGATAGCCTTGGTCGATTGACTTACATAAAAGACGATAAAGGGAATATTCTTAAAAAGTATCTGTATAATTATAAGGATCAAAATTGATGTTGATAAAGATTTCCCCAATGAAAAAAATATTTCTTGTCATTATCTCCGTGATATTTTTGACGACACACGTTGGTTATTCCCAGTGTTCTCCAAATTCAAATCCTATAACTGAATGTCCAAGTACAAGTTTTAAGGACTATGGGATTTTTCAGGATAACTTTGTAACTCGTTGCACGGTCAAGAATGTGGATGGCAGTACAAACTCGTCTGCGAGTGCACAATTACAAACAAGTATAACAAGTAGTACAACTTCTGTTTCAGTCAAGTGGTTAACAAATGGACCTCACTACATTGAGTATAAATGTCCCTGCGAGAGTTCAAATAGGACTCAGACGGTTACCGTTGAAGGGACGAGTGTTTCTGCGGGTACAATTCAGAATAGTTCAATTTGCTCGGGTGGTACGACAAGTTTAACTGCAAACGGGGTTAATGGCAATGTATTGAGGTGGGAGAAGAAGTTGCCAAGTCAAACCTGGAGCGAGGCAACAAGCATTCCAAATAATACAAATATTCTTTTGGGTATTTCACCTAATACAACTACTGATTATCGTATTGCTGTTGGAAACCCGTGCTCAACAACAGTTTATGCAGAGGCTAGGGTAGAAGTGACTTCTTTGAAACTAGTGCCTACACCTTCAAACGAGGACATCGTTACCAGCTGTGGGCAACGGGTGGCAATAGGCGTTTCGACCAATTATGACGCAGGATATACAGTAAGGCATCATTATTTCTATGACGGCTCTCCCCTTGATGATGTCAACGGGGTGGCAACTGGCAATCCTGCAACAAGCACTATATAT